>NZ_JBQEOB010000002.1:198137-982510 GCF_052045065.1 Enterobacter sp. 22452
CCACCCGGCTTGTTTTTTAACGCAGCAGAGCACGCTCTTCAGCTGTTAAATCCAGCGTCTGGGTTGTCCCTGTTTCCGATGACTTCACCGCCGCTTCCAGCACCGCCATTACCGCCAGCGCTTCAACCGGATGAACCGGGTTCCCGATTGTGCCCGTCAGCGCATCACGCACGTTAATGTAATACTGACGCTGATCGCCTTTCGGCGTTTTCAGGCGCGTCGCGTCTCCGGCGGCATTAAACAGCACCATATCGTCGCTGTCTTCGCCCCAGCTTTCGCTGCCCGGAATAATCCCCGTCAGCAGCTGTGCTTCCTGCTGATCGATACGTGCCTTCACCACGCTGGCTTTATCGCCGTGAACGGTAAAGCGTGACGTACCGCCAGCCACCAGCATGCTGGCGTGCAGAATCACCTTATGTTCAGGGTAATTCAGGACCACGTGCGCCCAGTCGTTAATCTCAGCGCCGTCGCGCAGGGTGGCGATATTGCCCTGAACCGACTGTGGCAGCCCGAAAAGCTGCAGCGTCTGGTCGATCAGATGCGGTCCAAGGTCAAACCACAAGCCGCTGCCTGGAACGTTTTGCTCTCTCCAGCGCACGCGCACTTCCGGGCGGAAGCGGTCAATATGTGACTCAAACAGTTTCACCTTGCCGAGGCGGCCTTCCTCAATCACCTGCTTAATGCCGAGGAAATCGCTGTCCCAGCGGCGGTTATGGAAGACGGAGAGCAGACGCTGTTTCTCATCCGCCAGGGCAATAAGCTCGCGGGCTTCCTGCATGTCGAGAGTGAATGGCTTATCCACCACCACGTGCTTGCCAGCGTTGAGGGCAAGCGCTGCCAGCGGCGCGTGGGTGGCATTAGGGGAGGCAATCACCACCAGATCGACATCCGGGTGTTGAATGGCTTCTTCCGGGGTAGCGACCACCAGTACGTTCGGCAGATCGCGTTTCACTTTCTCTTCATCACGGGAAGAGACGACCGCCAGCGTTAACCCTTCGATGGACTGGATCAGCGGGGCGTGGAATGTTTTACCCACAAATCCGTACCCGATCAGCGCAATATTAATTGTCTTAGCTTTATTCATGACCTTCTCCACGTTATTCCGCGCAAACCGTGACGTGCAATGCGCCGGTATCCCCAAGCTCAGCCCAGGGCCTGTCTATAAACAGTTGATGAATTTCGCTTACCCCGGCGACCAGCCAGGGTTCACAGTGGTTTAATTTCATATGGTCCGCGACGATCCAGTGCTCATGGCTTGCCGCGAGCATCGCCCGCTTCACGTCCGCATCCGCTTCTTTGCTCGCGCTTAAGCCAAGCTGCGCGTGGATGGCACACGCCCCGAGAATGGCGATATCCGCGCGATAGCGGGACAGCAGGGACAGGGTGGCGCTTCCGGCGAACAGGCGCTGCTTTTGGTCCCACTGTCCGCCGAGCAGGATCAGCTCGATATCGTCCCGGTCACTGAAATGTTGGGCGATATCCAGTGAGGTGGTGATCACTTTCAGGGGGCCCTGAAGGAAAGTGGCGACGGCCATCACCGTGCTTCCGGCATCGAGAAACAGCGTGGAACCGGTCGGCACGCGCTGCGCCACCGCTTTACCGAGCCGCTGTTTTGTTTCAGGCAGTAAGGTATTTCTGCCCTGGCGATTCATGCCGGAGAGATCGAGCGCAATCGCACCGCCGTGGTTCTTTTGTGCCAGACCCTGTTTTTCCAGCTCGGTCAGGTCGCGACGGATGGTATCTGCGGAAACCTGCAGTTTCTCAGCAAGCTCGGTGATGCTGGCCTGGCCTTGCTCGATGATGAGATCGAGCACGTATTTCTGTCGGGCGGTTTTATGCATGGCGGGGTAATCCTGCAAAATGTCGCAATAAATCGCATAATACAGCAATTCTGAGCGGAGGGAAGAGAACGATCAGCCGAAAACAGGAATAAAACCTGATAGTTTAGATGCGTAACTATTGAAATTTTATTAAGCGAATATAATCAAGCCGTATGGAATGGTGACTACGATGTTATCGTTCTGTTTTATTTACCAATTTGGGTGATGTAACCAATGCATAACCATTAATTGGCGTTAAGTTCTGATTTAATAGAATTAAGTGGTATTTTAATTTATAAATTATTCTTTTTATGGTTTTTAATACCAAGGTGGCTCGACTGATTACCTAAATTGACACTTCTTTGAAAATCTTTGTGTCTGAGTCATAAGGAAATTAACGCAAAAATGTACACAAACGAAATTAGGAATTTTCTTTAAATAACAGTAGGTTTTTATGTTTCATTTGAAAGGCCACTTTTCGGATTTTGTCCAGAACCCGCATGTTTTTTCTTATTTGTAACACCACATTAACATTGAGGGTGTAGTTGCCTATAACACATTTTGTTATGCTCCCAACCAGTAAATAAATAAGTAAATTCTTATACGAAATAAGAAGAAACACTCTCATCTCCAATGGAATGGATGCGGGGGAGTTTTGCCTGAAATTCAGTGAGGAAGTTAAAGAAGATATTTGTCTAATTATCTATACCTCCTTTTGGGTAATTGCTTAAGTATCACTCAGAGTCAGGGAGATAAAAATGACGGCATTGCGAAAGAACGTTTCACTCAAATTTACACCGACAATCGTATTAATTACGCTCGCGATGAATATGGCGTACGCCAATAGTGGTCAAATGCAGATGGCCCCGGTGGCGACGATAACCTTAAAAGAAAGCATTTTATTTGCTATCGATCGCGATCCGTCTATTAGCCAGCAGGCCGCACAATTAGGTATTGGTCAGGCACAAATAGATGAGGCACGCAGCGGCTGGATGCCGCAAATATCGCTGAACGGCAGTACGGGGCATAGCCAGACCACAGACTCAAGCGGATCGCTGAAGAATTCTGCGGCCTGGGGAGTGAGCCTGACGCAGCTGTTGTACGATTTTGGCAAGACGAATAACAGCATCAGCCAGTCCTCAGCCCAGCGCGATAGCTACCGCTACCAGCTGATGAGCACGCTCTCTGACGTGGCGGAAAAGACGGCGCTCGGCTACGTGGAGGTTAAACGCTATTCCGATCTCTTACAGGCTGCCAAAGACAACGTCCAGGCGCTCAAAAACGTTGAGCAGTTGGCGAAACTGCGCGCGGATGCAGGCGTAAGTTCCACCTCCGATGAACTCCAGACCCGCACGCGCATTGCCGGTATGCAGGCGACCGTGGCGCAGTATAACGCCGCCTTAAACAGCGCCCGCGCAAGGCTCGCGGTGCTCACAGGTCTGCAGGCTGAGACCTATTCGCCTGTCCCTGCGAACCTTGCCGTTGAGCCAGATTCCCTCAACCGCATTGATTATTCGTTGATACCGACGGTGTTGGCCGCACAGAACATGGAGCGCTCGGCCCAGTATGGCGTTGAAACAGCAAAATCACAGCACTGGCCAACCCTGAGCCTGAAGGGAGGGCGTACGCGCTATGAGTCGGACAACCGTTCTTACTGGGACGACCAAATCCAGCTCAATATAGACGCACCGCTTTATCAGGGCGGCGCGGTTTCCGCACGCGTGCGTCAGGCTGAAGGGGCGCGTGCTATGGCCTCCTCTCAGGTCGACCAGGCGCGCTTTGATGTCCTGCAAAAAGCCTCCGTTGCGCAGGCTGACTGGACCGGCGCCCGGGGAAGAATGGAAGCCGGAAAACAGCAGCTGGAAAATGCCCTGCGCGCCCGCGATGTCTATAAAAATGAATATACCCTGAGCAAGCGGAGCATTAACGATTTACTCAGCGTTGAACAGGATGTCTGGGCCGCCACCTCCGCAAAAATAATGGCTGAATATGACGGCTGGAGTTCGGCGATTAACTACGCTTCTGCGGTTGATAATTTGATGTCGCTCATCGGAATAGAGAAAAACGCTGCCGCAAAATTACCCGATTTGAGTTAAAAAAAGACGCGCCTTTCTGCGCGAAATAAGTCTGACAATAATGGGTGTTTTTTCCCAGGGATAGCTACATCCGTCTGGTGGACATATCCACAGGAATCCGTACACCTGCAAGGAGAAGAATATGAGTAACGTAAAAGTTGTTGATGTCAACATTCGCAAAACGGCGGAGAAAACGAAATTAACCGGCGAAGGAAATCTGTCGGTATCCATTTCATCGCCGAGCGTGATTGAAATCCAGGGCTCTGCTCAGGACGTGGTGCGTTATGTCCGCCAGGGGAAAGACCTCCTGATTTATATGAAAGACGGCAGCGTGATCCGCTGCAATAACTATTTTGTCGAAGATCCAGAAACGCATAATCAGTCAGAGCTGGTGTTCAACGATAATCAGGAACTGACTCATATTTCTTTTGCCGATGCCGGGGAAGCGTCAGGCATGGCCGCGACGGAATTAACCGCGCAGGCCGCACCCATTAGCAGCATTGAGCCTTTCCTGGAGCAGGAAAGCGTATTAAGCGATGCGCCGTGGGGCTGGATTGCGGGCGCGGCGTTAGGCGGCGGTGCCATTGGGGCGCTGCTGGCTCACGGCGGTGACGGCGAAACAAAAACGAAAGTTATTGATAACACCAAAGAGGTTGAGAGCGCCACGCCGACCTTTTTGCTGACGGATAACGCGGGTGACAAGCAGGGCGTGCTGAGTGCAAAAGAGATCACGGACGACAACACCCCAACCTTCAGCGGTACCGGGCAGCCGGGTGCGACCATTCAGATCAAAGACAGCGGCGGCAGCACCATCGCCAGCACCATGGTCGGTAAAGACGGCACCTGGACGGTAATATTACCGACCCAGACGGACGGGGAGCACACCTGGTCGGTCGTACAGATCGACGGCAGCAAAACCACCTCTGCGGGCAGCATCACCGTAACCGTCTCAACGGCCGATGCCGCGGTGACGCTCGCCACCACGGCGGGCGATAACGTGATCAACGCCAGCGAGCAGTCCGCGGGCTTCACGCTTTCCGGGGCCAGCAAAAACCTGGCGCAGGGAACGTCGCTGACCGTCACGCTGAACGGAAAAACCTATACCGCAGAAGTGGGCGCAAACGGCGCATGGAGCGTGAAGGTGCCTGCCGCAGACGCGCAGGCGCTGGGCGACGGCACCTGGACGGTCAATGTGAGCGGCAAAGACGCGGCAGGTAATATCGTGAGCGGCAGTCAGACGATTGGCGTCGATACCGTTGCGCCTGCGCTCTCCGTGAACGCAATCGCGCAGGACAATATCATTAACGCCGCTGAACATAATCAGCCGCTGACGATTACCGGTAAAACCGATGCGGAAGCGGGCCAGATTGTGACGGTCACGCTGAACGGTAAAAATCACACGGCGACCGTGGGCAGCGACGGCTCCTGGTCCATCACGCTTCCTGCCAGTGAAGTGCAGGCGATGGCTAACGGCGGGCACACCCTGACGGTCAACGTCAGCGACAAAGCGGGTAACGGTTCTTCCACCACCGCCGATTTCACGGTTGATACCGCCGCTCCGGTTGTGACGATCAACACCGTCGCGGGTGACGACATTCTGAACACCAGCGAGCAGGGCCAGGCGCAGATCGTTTCCGGGAAGGCGAGCGGCGCGGCGGCAGGCGACGTGGTGACCGTGACCGTTGGCGGACAGACCTTCACCGGTGTGGTGCTTGCCGACGGCAGCTGGAGCGTCGGCGTGCCTGCCTCCGTCATCGGCGCGCTCGGTGAGGGCAGCCACACGATTTCTGTCTCCGTCACTGATGCCGCGGGCAACACCGGCAGCGCGACGCACGGCGTGACGCTGAGCGGCAACCCGCCGGAATTCACGATTGACGCCATCAGCCAGGATAACGTCCTGAACGCGCAGGAGGCCATGCAGCCCCTGAGCCTGAGCGGCACCAGCAACCTGCCGAACGGCAGCGCCATCACCGTGACGTTAAACAACGTTAACTACCAGGCCACGGTTGAAAACGGTATCTGGACGGTTCAGGTGCCGGTTTCTGACGTGCTGAATCTGGCGAACACCCTCTATACCGTGAGCGTCAGCGGCACCGACAGCGTGGGTAACAGCGGCTCTGCCGAGGCGAATCTGCTGGTGGACACCGTGTTGCCGCAGGTCATTATCAATACGTTTGCGGGCGACAACCTGGTCAATAACGCCGAAGCGGGCGTCGATCAAACCCTCAGCGGACGTGTTACCGGCGCGGCGGCGGGCGATACCGTCTCCGTCACCGTCGGCGGCAAGAGCTACACCGCAACGGTTGGCAGCGATCTGACCTGGAGCGTGAAAATCCCGTCAGCGGATCTTCACGCGTTCGGCGACGGCGATTTGACCTTCAGCGCCTCCGTCACCAACGCGCACGGCAATACCGGCACCGGCGAGCGTGATATCAATATCAACGCGGAGCTGCCGGGCCTGCGCGTGAACACCATTTCCGGCGATGACGTGATCAACGCCATTGAACAGCAGCAGGATCTGAGCGTCACCGGCTCCAGTACCCATCTGGCCGCGGGGACGCAGATTGTCGTTACCATTAACAACGTTGAGTACGTTACCGCGGTTAACGCCAGCGGCAACTGGCAGATCGGCGTTCCGGCGGCGGACCTGCAGGCCTGGACGGCGGGCGGCATGACGGTTAGCGTCAGCGCGGTAGATGCCTGGGGCAATACCGTTGCCGCTGAACACCCGATTGAACTCGATCTGAACGCCGTGGCGGTCACCATTGATACCGTCTCGGGCGACGACCTGCTGAACGCGGCGGAAAAAGGCGCGGACTTAACCCTCTCCGGTCAGACGCAGGGGGTGGAAGCGGGGCAGACCGTGGTGGTGAAATTCGCCGACCAGACCTTTACCGCACAGGTGCAGCAGGACGGTTCCTGGAGCCTGAGCGTTCCGGCCAGCGCCATGGAAACCCTGATCGACGGGCGTGCGCAGGTGAGCGTCAGCGTCACTAACGTCAGCGGCAACAGCGCGGACGCCGCGCGCGTGGTGACGGTGGATACGCAGCCACCGGCAATTACGCTCGATAACCTGACCGACGACAACATCATCAATGCGGCTGAAGCGCAGCAGGATTTAGCCTTAAGCGGTACCAGCACTGCGGAAGCGGGACAGACGGTCACCGTGACGCTGAACGGCAAAACGTATCAGACCACGGTTCAGGCGGACGGTACGTGGCAGCTGAGCGTGCCTGCGGCTGACGTGGGTGCCCTGACGGATGGCATCGTTACCGTGACCGCAACCGTGAGCGACGTGGCGGGCAACAGCAGCAGCGCCGATCGCGTGGGGCTGGTGGACGCCACCGTACCGCAGGTGACCATTAACGACTTTGTCACCGACACCAACACCGTTAACCAGCTCGCCCATTCACAGGCGCAGATCCTGAGCGGCTCCGTCACCGGTGCGGCAGCGGGCGATCGGGTGACCGTCACCATTAACAGCGTCGATTACACCACGGTGGTGGATGCGGCGGGGAACTGGAGTCTTGGCCTGCCCGCGTCTGTCGTGCAGGGTCTGGCGGACGGCACCTGGACAATCGACGTCTCCGTGACCGACCGATCCGGCAACACCGGAAGCAGTTCACTGGATGTGGTGGTGAATACCGTGACGCCTGTTATCGGTATCAGCACGCTGGCGGCGGACGACGTGATTAACGCGACCGAGAAGGGCGAAGATCTGCTGCTCTCCGGCACCAGTAACCAGCCGGAAGGGACCAGCATCACCGTTAACCTGAACGGCATCAATTACACCGCCACTACCGACGCCAGCGGCAACTGGAGCGTGACCGTACCGGCCTCGGCCGTAAGCGCCCTGGGAGAAGCCCATTACACCGTGACGGCGAGCGTCACGGATAACGTCGGCAACAGCGCCTCAACCTCACACGATGTGCTGGTGGACAGCTCGCTGCCGGAGGTGACGATCAACACCCTGGCGGGCGACAATATCGTTAACGCAGCGGAAGTGGCGGCAGGGCAAAACCTGACCGGTAAGGTGACGAACGCGGCGTCAGGTGACACTGTCACTATTATCCTTGGCGGCCAGACGTACACCGCTACCGTGCAGGACGATCTCACCTGGAGCCTGCCGTTAAGCGAGAGCCAGCTTACCGCGCTCGGCAACGGCGACCTCACCGTCTCCGCCAGCGTGACCAACGCGCACGGCAATACCGGCTCCTCTTCTCTCGACTTCAACATCGACGCCCAGCTCCCGGGACTGCGGATTGATACCGTCGCAGGTGACGACGTGATTAACGTGATTGAACACGCGCAGAACCTGATTGTGTCTGGTACCAGCAGCGATCTGGCGGCGGGCAGCACAGTGACCCTGACCATCAACGGCAAAGCCTATTCGGCAACGGTACTGGCGGACGGCACCTGGCAGGCGGCGGTACCGGCGGCCGATGTGTCCCAGTGGGCGGACGGTTCGCTGGAAATCAAGGCAAGCGCGCAGGATGCCTCCGGCAACCCGGTGGCTATCGGGACCGTCGTGGACGTCGATCTCGCTCCTGTCGCCATCACCATCAGCAGCGTGACCGACGATAACGTGCTCAACGCGGCGGAAAAAGGCCAGGACCTGGTGCTTTCCGGCACCACGTCCAACGTTGAAGCGGGTCAGACCGTGACCATCACCTTCGCGGGTAAAACCTATACCACGACGGTGGATGCCAACGGCGACTGGACCTACTCCGTACCGTCAGCTGATTTGAGCGGCCTGAAAGACGGTGACGCCAGCGTGCAGGTCAGCGTCACCAACGTGAACGGCAACGCGGCGTCTTCGGCGCAGGAATTCAGCGTCGATACCACCGCGCCGACGGTGACCATCAACACCATCAGCAATGACAATATGCTGAACGCGGCAGAGGCGGCGCAGGATCTGACCCTGAGCGGCACCTCTACTGCCGAAGCAGGCCAGACGGTCACCGTGACCTTCAACGGCAATCAGTACACCGCGCAGGTGCAGGCGGACGGCAGCTGGACGCTCGACGTTCCGGCGGCGGATATGGCAGGCATCACCGACGGCAGCGCGGCGGTCACGGCGACCGTGTCCGATAAGGCAGGCAACCCGGCCAGCGCGGGCTCCTCGGTGCTGGTCGACACCACCGTACCGCAGATTTCGTTCAACATCGTTGCGGGCGACGACGTCGTGAATATTGCCGAGCACGGCCAGGCGCTGATCGTCTCCGGCAAGGTGACGGGTGCGCAGGCGGGCGACGTGATTACCCTGAGCCTGAACGGCAAAGACTACACCGCCATGCTGGATGCGTCCGGCAGCTGGAGCGTGGGCGTTCCGGCGACCGACGTGGGCGCGCTGGCAAACGGCGAGCAGACGATCTCTGCGACCCTCACCGATAAAGCCGGTAACAGCACTACCGCGACGCACGCGTTTGACGTCTCCCTGACCGCGCCGGTGGTTGCCATCAATACCCTGGCGGTTGACGACGTGATCAACGCGACCGAGAAAGGCCAGGATCTGCTGGTGTCCGGCACCAGCAACCAGCCGGACGGAACCACCATAACGGTGACCCTGAACGGTATCAGCTATACGGCCACCACCGACGCCAGCGGCAGCTGGAGCGTCACCGTTCCGGCGGCAAACGTCTCTGCGCTGGGTGAAGCGAGCTATGTGGTGACGGCGAGCGTAACCGACACTGCAGGCAACAGCGCGAGCACCGGCCACAGCGTGCTGGTCGACAGCGCGCTGCCGCAGGTCACCATCAACCCTGTCGCCACGGACGATGTCATTAACGCCGCGGAAGTGGCTGCCGGGCAGACCCTGAGCGGCAAAGTGAGCGGTGCGGCGAGCGGTGACTCTGTCACTGTTTCGGTCGGCGGCAATACCTATACCGCGACGGTTCAGGACGATCTGAGCTGGTCGGTGAACGTGCCGTCCACGGTGTTAACCGCCATCGGTAACGGCGAACTGACGGTGTCAGCCAGCGTCACCAACGGCCACGGCAACACCGGAACCGGCGAGCGCGAAATCGTTATAGACGCCAACCTGCCGGGCCTGCGCGTCGATACCGTGGCGGGCGACGATGTGATCAACAGCATTGAGCATGCACAAAACCTGATTATTACCGGCTCCAGCGACGGGCTGGCGAGCGGCTCTGCGCTGACGGTCACCGTTAACGGCAAAACCTACGCGGCTACCGTGCTGGCGGACGGCACCTGGACGGCGGCCATTCCGGCGGCAGACGTCAGCGCGCTGAATGCGGGCACGATCGCCGTGACCGTAGAAGGCCAGAGCGCGGCGGGTAATCCGGTTTCCATCAGCCACGACGTGAAGGTGGATCTGGCGACCGTTGCCATCAGCATCAACGCCATCGCCACCGACGACGTGATCAACGCGGCAGAGAAAGGCGCGGACCTGGTGCTGTCCGGCTCGACCACCAACGTGGAAGAAAACCAGACCGTTACCATCACTTTCGGCGGCAAGTCGTACACCGCGACGGTCGATGCCAGCGGCAACTGGACGGCGACCGTACCGTCCGCCGATTTGGGCAGCCTGAAGGACGGCGATGCCAGCGTGCAGGTGAGCGTCACCAACGTGAACGGCAACAGCGCGTCGGCAGGCCGCGAGTACAGCGTGGACGCCACCGCGCCGACGGTATCTATTGAAATTGTCAGCGACAACAACATCATCAATGCGGCCGAAGCGCAGCAGGATCTGGTCGTTAACGGCGTGACCAACGCCGAAGCGGGCCAGACCGTCACCGTGACGCTGAACGGCGTGGATTACACCACTACCGTCCAGGCGAACGGCAGCTGGAGCGTGACCGTACCGTCCGCGGATCTGAGCGGTATTACCGACGGCAACTACACCATCAGCGCCGCCGTGTCTGATAAGGCGGGCAACCCGGCCTCTGCGGATCGCGACGTGCTGGTCGATACCACCGTCCCGCAGCTGACCATTAACACCGTTTCCGACGACGACGTGATCAACAGCGCAGAGCATGCGCAGGCTCTGATTGTTACGGGCGCCGTGACCGGCGCGGCGGCGGGCGACGTGGTCACCGTTACCCTCAACGGCAAATCCTACACCGCCACCCTGGATGCCTCCGGCAACTGGAGCGTGGGCGTGCCTGCGGCGGACGTCACCGCGCTGGCCGCCGGGGATTACACCATTACCGCGGCGCTGACCGATAAAGCGGGCAACAGCAACAGCGCCACGCACGGCGTGGAGGTGAACCTGACCGCGCCGGTGCTGACCATTGACACCGTTTCCGGTGACGATGTGATCAACAACACCGAGAAAACCCAGGATCTGACGATCTCCGGTACGGCTTCCGGCCTGGCGACAGGCGCGGTGGTGACCGTGATGCTGAACGGCAAAGCGTACAGCGCGATGGTCGACAGCGACGGGAAATGGACCACCACCGTTCCGGCGGATCAGGTCGGCGCGCTGGGTGAAGCGTTGTACACCGTTACCGCATCGGCAACGGACAGCGTCGGCAACACTACCAGCACGTCACACACCGTGAACGTGGAATCCGTTCTGCCGGGCGTGATTATCAACACCATTGCAGGTGACGATGTCATTAACGCGGCGGAGCTGGCAGCCGGGCAGACCATCAGCGGTAAGGTGGTGAATGCCGAAGCGGGCAACACCGTGACCGTAACCATTGGCGGTAACAGCTACACCGCAACGGTGCAGAGCGATCTGACCTGGTCCGTGAACGTGCCGGAATCCGTTCTGACCGCGCTGGGCAACGGCGATTTAACCGTGTCAGCCAGCGTCACCAACGGCGTGGGCAATAGCGGAACGGGCGAGCGCGAAATCGTGATAGACGCCAACCTGCCGGGCCTGCGCGTGGATACCGTGGCGGGTGACGACGTGATCAACAGCATCGAACACGGACAGAACCTGATTATCACCGGCTCCAGCGACGGGCTGGCGGCGGGCGCGGCGCTGACCGTGACCGTAAACGGCAAAACCTATCCGGCGACCGTGCTGGCGGACGGCACCTGGAGCGCCGCGATCCCGGCGGCGGACGTGGGTGCGCTGGCCGCAGGCACGGTTACCGTGACCGTTGCGGGCCAGAGCAGCGCCGGTAACCCGGTTTCCATCAGCCACGATGTGACGGTGGATCTGGCGAGCGTTGCCATCAGCATCGACGCCGTTGCCAGCGATGACGTGATTAACGCCGCCGAGAAGGGCGCGGATCTGGTGCTCTCCGGCACCACTTCGAACGTGGAAGAAAATCAGACCGTCACCATCACCTTCGGCGGCAAGAATTACACCGCCACGGTCGATGCCGACGGCAAATGGGCCGCCACGGTGCCAGCGGCCGATCTGGCGGGCCTGAAAGACGGCGATGCCAGCGTGCAGGTGAGCGTCACCAACGTCAACGGTAACAGCGCGTCCGCGGGCCGCGAGTACAGCGTGGATGCGACCGCACCGTCCGTGACCATCAATACCCTGGCGAACGACGACATTCTGAATGCCGCCGAAGCACAGTCCGATCTGACCGTGTCCGGTACCAGCACCGCCGAAGCGGGCCAGACGGTGACCGTATCGCTGAACGGTAAAGACTACACAACGACCGTTGGCGCAGACGGCAACTGGACGCTGAACGTTCCGGCGGCGGATCTGGCTGGATTAACCGACGGCAGCGTGACCGTCACCGCATCGGTTAGCGATAAAGCGGATAACCCGGCGTCCGTGGACCACAACCTGGCGGTAGATCTCACCGCGCCTGCGGTGACCATCAACACCGTGGCGGGCGACGATGTGATTAACATCGCAGAACACGGCCAGGCGCAGATCATCAGCGGCAACGCCACCGGTGCGGCAGCGGGCGATAAGGTCACCGTCACCATCGGCGGCCAGACTTACACCACCGTGCTGGACGCGGCGGGCAACTGGAGCGTGGGCGTACCTGCGAGCGTGATTTCGGGCCTCAGCGACGGCACCGTGACCGTCACGGCGTCAGTCACCGACGCGGCGGGCAACACCGGCACCGGCACGCATAACGTGACCGTCGATACCGGTCTGCCATCGGTCAACTTCAACGCCATCAGCGATGACAACGTCCTGAACGCCGTTGAAAAGGGTCAGGATCTGAGCGTCAGCGGCACCAGCGCCAACCTCGCGGAAGGCACCGTGGTGACCGTGACCCTGAACGGTAAAAACTACACGGCCACCACGGCGGCAGACGGCACCTGGAGCCTGACGGTTCCGGCAGCGGATCTGGCCGGTCTCGGTCAGGCTAATTACACCCTGAACGCGACCGCCACCAACGGCGTGGGCAACACCGTGAGCAACACCGCGAACCTGCTGGTCGACACCGCGCTGCCTAACGTCACCATCAATACCGTGGCGGGCGACAACGTCATCAACGCGGCGGAAGTGGCGGCAGGCCAGACCCTGAGCGGCACCGTGGCGAATGCCGAAGCGGGCAATACCGTTACCGTCACCATAGGCGGCAACAGCTACACCGCAACGGTGCAGAGCGATCTGACCTGGTCCGTGAACGTGCCGTCTGACGTGCTGACCGCGCTGGGCAACGGCAGCCTGAGCGTGACGGCGACCGTCACCAACGGCCACGGCAATACCGGTACCGGAGAGCGCGATATTACTATCGACGCTAACCTGCCGGGACTGCGCGTGGATACCGTGGCGGGCGACAATGTCGTCAACAGCATCGAGCACGCGCAGAACCTGATTGTCACCGGCTCCAGCGACGGGCTGGCACCGGGCACGACGCTGACCGTCACCGTCAACGGTAAAGACTATGCGGCGACGGTGCTGGCGGACGGCACCTGGAGCGCGGCGATCCCGTCCATCGACGTGAGCGCGTGGCCGGAAGGCACCGTCAAAATCAGCGTTACCGGCGACAGTTCAGCGGGTAACCCGATTACCATCAGCCACGATGTGACGGTGGATCTGGCGACCGTTGCCATCAGCGTCGATGCGCTTGCCACCGACGACGTGATTAACGCGGCGGAGAAGGGCGCGGATCTGGTGCTGTCCGGTGCGACCACCAACGTGGAAGCCGGGCAGACCGTGACCATCAGCCTGAACGGCAAAATCTACACCACCACCGTGGACGACAGCGGCAACTGGACCTATACCGTGCCGTCAGCGGATCTGGCTGGCCTGAAGGACGGCGATGCCAGCGTGCAGGTGAGCGTCACCAACGTGAACGGCAACAGCGCCTCGGCGGGCCGCGAGTACAGCGTGGATGCGACCGCGCCGTCCGTGACCATCAACACCCTGGCGGCCGACGACATTCTGAACGCCACTGAAGCGCAGTCCGATCTGACCGTGTCCGGCACCACCACTGCAGAAGCGGGGCAGACGGTGACCGTGACGCTGAACGGCAAAGATTACACCACAACCGCAGGCGCGGACGGCAGCTGGACGCTGAGCGTTCCGGCGGCGGATCTGGCGGCACTCGGCGACGGCAGCGTCACCGTCACAGCGAGCGTCAGCGACAAGGCGGGCAACCCGGCATCGGCCGATCGCAACCTGACGGTGGACGTGACCGTTCCTGCGGTAACCATCAACACCGTAGCGGGCGACGATGTGATTAACATCACCGAGCACGCTCAGGCGCACATCATCAGCGGCAACGCTACCGGCGCGGCAGCGGGCGATAAGGTCACCGTCACCATTGGCGGCCAGACTTACACCACCGTGCTGGACGCGGCGGGTAACTGGAGCGTGGGCGTACCGGCCAGCGTCATATCTGCTCTGCAGGACGGCACCGTGACCGTCACGGCGTCAGTCACCGACGCGGCGGGCAATACCGGCACCGGCACGCATAACGTGACCGTCGATACCGGTCTGCCGTCCGTGGCGTTCAACGCCATCAGCGGCGATAACGTGCTGAACGCGGTGGAGAAAGGTCAGGATCTGAGCGTCAGCGGCACCAGCGCCAACCTGGCGGAAGGCACCGTGGTGACCGTGACCCTTAACGGTAAAAACTACGCGGCCACCACGGCGGCGGACGGCACCTGGAGCCTGACCGTTCCGGCAGCGGATCTCGCGGGACTTGGCGAAGCCAACTACACCCTGAACGCCGCCGCGACCAACGGCGTGGGCAATAGCGTCAGCAATACGGCGACCCTGCTGGTCGACACCGCGCTGCCGACCGTCACCATCAATGCCGTGGCAGGTGATAACGTCATCAACGCGGCGGAAGTGGCCGCAGGCCAGACCATCAGCGGCAACGTGGCGAATGCGGAAGCGGGCAATACCGTCACCGTCACCATTGGTGGTAACACTTACACCACAACGGTGCAGAGCGATTTCACCTGGTCCGTTAGCGTGCCGGAAACGGTCCTCACCGCGCTGGGCAACGGCGAGTTGACCGTGTCGGCGACCGTCACCAACGGCCACGGCAACACCGGCGCGGGCGAGCGCGAAATCGTTATAGACGCCAGCCTGCCGGGTCTGCGCATTGATACCGTGGCGGGCGACGATGTGATTAACAGCATCGAGCATGGGCAGAACCTGATTGTCACCGGCTCCAGCGACGGGCTGGCGACAGGCACCACGCTTACCGTGACCGTCAATGGCAAAACCTATGCGGCCTCCGTGCTGGCAGACGGCACCTGGAGCGCGGCGATCCCGGCGGCAGACGTGGGTGCGCTGACCGCAGGCACGGTTACCGTGACCGTTGCGGGCCAGAGCGCGGCGGGCAACCCGGTGACCATCAGCCACGATGTCACCGTCGATCTGTCTGCCGTTGCCGTCAGCATCGATGCGATTGCCACCGACGACGTGATTAACGCGGCGGAGAAAGGCGCGGATCTGGTGCTGTCCGGCAGCACCTCGAACGTGGAGGAAAACCAGACCGTCACCATCACCTTTGGCGGCAAGACGTACACCGCGAAAGTGGACGCTGACGGTAACTGGACGGCCACCGTGCCTTCCGCCGATCTCGCGGGCCTGAAAGACGGCGATGCCAGCGTGCAGGTGAGCGTCACCAACGCGCACGGCAACAGCGCCTCGGCGGGCCGCGAGTACAGCGTGGATGCGACCGCGCCAATCGTGAGCATTGATACGGTCGCTGGCGATAACGTGATTAACGGCAGCGAAGCGGCTGCGGGCGTGGCCATTTCCGGCACCACCACGGCGGAAGTCGGGCAGACCGTCACCGTGACGCTGGGCGGGAAGAGCTATACCGCGCAGGTGCAGCAGGGTGGCCTCTGGAGCGTGAACGTACCGGGCACCGACCTGTCCGCACTGGCGGATAACGGCTACACCGTGCAGGTCAGCGTGAGCGACGCCGCGGGTAACCCGGGCAGCGCGGGCAAAGCGATTACGCTTGATACCACGCCGCCGACCGTCAGCTTTAACGCTGTCGCGGGCGATGACGTCATTAACAGCGTGGAGCACGGGCAGGCGCAGATCGTCAGCGGCACCGCAACCGGCGCGAGCGTCGGCGATAAGCTGGTCATCACCATCGGTTCGAACCAGTACACCACTACCGTTGACGCCAGCGGCAGCTGGAGCGTGGGTGTTCCGGCCAGCGTGATTTCCGCGCTGAACGACGGCACCGTGACCCTCAGCGCGACCATTACCGACAGCGCGGGCAACAGCAGCACCCAGACCCACGATGTGGTGGTGAATACGGCCTCCGTGGCGCTGACGGTGAACACCGTTAGCGGTGACGATGTCATCAACGCGGCGGAAGCCGGTTCGTCACTGGTAATTAACGGCTCCAGCGCCCAGTTCGCCAGCGGCACGCAGGTTACCGTGACGCTGAACGGCAAGAGCTATACGGCCACCATCCAGAGCGACGGCAGCTGGACGACCACCGTTCCGGCCGCAGACGTGGGCGCCCTGGCCGATGGCGCGAGCTATCAGGTGTCCGTGTCTGCCCAGGACAGCGCGGGCAACAGCGCGTCGGCGACGCACGGCATCAGCGTGGATACCACCTCGCCGGTGGTAAGCATTGCCACGCTGTCCGGCGACGACGTTCTTAACGCGGCGGAGGCGCAGCAGCCGCTCACGGTACACGGCTCTTCCAGCGCGGTAGCGGGCCAGACGGTGACCGTGACGCTGGGCGGCAAAACCTACACGGCCACCGTGGCAAACGACGGTACCTGGACGCTGGACGTTCCGGCGGCCGATCTTGCCAGCCTGAGCGAAGGTGCGCTGACGATCACCGCGTCGGTGAACGACAAAGCGGGTAATAACGGTCAAACCACGCACACCTTAACGGTCGATACCGTCGCGCCAACCGTCACCATCAGCACCGTGGCCGATGACGATATCGTCAACAACGCGGAGCAGCTGGCGGGCCAGACCATCAGCGGCACGACCACGGCGGAACAGGGCCAGACGGTGACCGTCTCCTTCAACGGGCACAGCTATCAGGCGACCGTCGGAGCGGACGGATCCTGGTCGGTCTTCGTGCCGGGCCGTGATTTCCTCGGCCTGAGCGACGGGCAGTACGCGATCACCGCCACGGTGAACGACAAGGCGGGCAACCCGGGCAGCGCAACGCACGACGTGACGCTGAACGGCGATGTCCCAACCATCACCATTAACACCTTTGCGCAGGACGATATCGTCAACGCCGCCGAGCACGGTACGCCGCTGGCTGTCAGCGGCATCACCGACGCCCCGGCGGGCCAGACGGTGACCATTACGCTGAACGGTAAAACCTATACGGCTACCGTCCAGAATGACGGCACCTGGAGCTACACCCTGGGCAGCGCGGACGTGACCACGCTGGCGGACGGCGGTTCGTACGTGATTAACGCGCAGGTGAGCAACACCATCGGCAACAGCGCCAGCGAGAACCACACCGTCACCGTGGATCTCACCGCGCCGTCGATGGGAATTACGATTGATTCCCTGCAAAACGACACCGGCCTGAGCGCGAGCGATTTCATCACCAACGACAGCAACGTTGTGGTCAACGGCTCCCTGACCGCGCAGCTCGGCAATAACGAGAAGGCGCAGATCAGCCTCGACGGCGGCGGCACCTGGATTGACCTGACCGTGACCGGCACCACCTGGCGTTACACCGATGGCCGCACCCTGACAGACGGTACCTACCAGTACCAGGTGCGCGTGATCGATAACGCCGGGAACGTGGGGGCAACGGACAGCCAGGACGTGGTGATTGACCTGACGAAGCCTGCGGCGACGACGATTACGGTCGATTCCATCACCCAGGATACCGGCCTGTCCGGCAGTGATTTTATCACCAGCGACAACCAGATCAGCCTGAAAGGGACGCTCGGCGCGGCGCTGGGCAGCGGCGACCACGCGCAGATCAGCCTTGACGGTGGCGTGACCTGGATCGACGTCAGCGTCAGCGGCCTGAGCTGGACGTATGTTGATGGCCGCACGCTGGCCGACGGGGATTACAACTACCAGCTGCGCGTGATTGACGACGCGGGCAATATCAGCGCCACCGCCAGCCAGGTGGTGACCATTGATACGGTTGCACCTGACGCCAGCAAAACGATCGCCATCGACAGCATCAGTGACGATACCGGCCTGAGCAGCAGCGACTTTATCACCAACGATACGTCCCTGACGCTGCACGGCTCGCTCGGCGCAACGCTGGCCGACGGGGAATACGCACAGATCAGCATCGACGGCGGCGTGACCTGGCAGAACGTCATCGTCACCGGCAACAGCTGGTACTACGTGGACGGCCGCACGCTGGGTAACCAGACCTATGACTACTACGTTCGCGTGGTGGATGCCGCCGGTAACGTAGGCGCCAGCGCCCATCAGCAGGTGACCGTCGATACGGTCGCCCCGGATGCGGCGATTACGGTGACCGTGGATAACATCACCGTGGATACTGGCTTCGACAATAACGACTTCCTGACCAGTTCGACTTCGTACACGCTGCACGGAACGCTCGGCGCAGAACTCGGCGCGGGTGAATTCGTACAGGTGAGCATGGACGGCGGCAGCACCTGGGTTTACGCCACCGTAAGCGGTACGCAGTGGAGCTACAGCGACACGCGTACCCTGACCGACGGCAGCCATAACTATCAGGTGCGGGTCGTTGACCAGGCGGGGAACGTCGGGGCCACCACCGCGCAGGCGGTGACGGTGGATACCCAGTCGCCGCAGTACGGCGTCACCATCGACAGCATCAGCGACGATACCGGCCAGTCCGGCAGTGATTTCATCACCATGGACACCACGCTGACCATCAACGGTTCGCTGGGCAGCGCGCTGGCAAGCGACGAGCGCGTACAGATCAGCCTGGACGGCGGAAACACCTGGCTTGATACCACGGTCACCAACCAGCGCTGGAGCTACACCGATACCCGCGATCTGCCTGACGGAGACTACACCTACCAGGTGCGGATTATCGACCAGGCGGGCAACGTCGGCTCCACCGCCTCTCAGGTGGTGACGGTGGATACTACGCCGCCAGCCACGGTGGGCACGGTAGTGAGCTACACCGACGGCGAAGGCGAGCGTCAGGGTACCTTTGGCAGTGCGGTGGCAACGGACGATAACTCGCCGCTGATCAACGGCACGCTTAACCGCGCACCGGACGACGGTGAAATTGTGCAGCTCTATCGTGACGGCGTCCTGCTCGGACAGGTGACCATGAACGGCAGCGCAAGCTGGTCCTTCCAGGACAACGGCCTGAGCGACGGCAATCACACCTACATTGTGCGCGTCACCGATAAGGCCGGTAACTACACGGAATCCGACGGCTTTGTGCTGAACGTTGATACCAGCATCCCGACCACCACGGCGGCGATTACCGCGCAGACCACGTCGGACACCACGCCGATTGTCAGCGGTACCGTCTCCGCTGACCTGGTGAACGGTGAATACCTGGTGGTAACGGTGAACGGTAAAACCTACACCTCCCAGACCGGCGGCGCGGTGGTGGTTGACCCGGATCACAACACCTGGTATCTGCAGATCCCGGACGGCGATGCGCTGGGCGTGTCGAGCTACAGCGTGACGGCGCAGGTGAAGAGCAGCGCAGGGAACGGCAACACCACCGGTACGGCGACAGGCAGCCTGGTGATTGATACCACCTCGGTGAATACCGACTGGGCGACCACGGCAGGGAACAGCAACAACTCCACCATGACCCTCGGCATGAACAGCAGCGGTCTGTGGAATATCATTGCTAACGGCCAGTCTTACTCCAGCAGCGATAGCTCGGCCTATGCCGGAAATACGCTGACCAACACCCGCGGCTACTACGTGGTGAGCCAGACCGCCGCCGACTTTGACCGTAACGGCACGCAGGATATCTTCGCGACGGAGACCACCTACGCCGGGTCAACGCAGGTGATGTGGACCTACGATGGCAGCACCTATAACGCCAGCCAGCTGGCGATGGGGACCACCATCTGGTACGGCGGCGTGATGGCGTACGATAAAACCGGCGATGGCTATCTGGATCTGGCGTACGGTGATGCCGGCATGGACTCACTGACCTATCTGGTGAACAACAACGGCGTTCTGTCGCCGGACGGCACCGGTGGCGAAGGCGGTTTCTACGGTCAGTTCGATTCCGGGCGCGAAATCTCCGGCGTCGATCTGAACAACGACGGTACGGTAGACATTGTCCAGCACACCAACCGCAGCGGCGCGTACTCGTTAACCGTGATCAACAACAACGGCAACGGCACGCTCTCTATCGGCCAGAACCTGACGAACGTGTTTGTGGCCAATGCCTCGAATACCACCACGGCGGCATCCATGACGTGGGCGGACTTCAACGGCGATGGCTACATGGATCTGTACCTGGGCAGCAGCTACAACAACAACGGCGGGGTGATTTACTACAACGACGGTGCCGGGAATCTCTCTGCCACCAAGAGCGCGGTGGAAGCCTCTAACGCCACGGCAGGGTATCTGTCGGTGGCGGTTGACTGGAACGGTGACGGGCAGATGGACATCATCAAGCTCAGCACCTACGGCGGCTCGCAGACGGCGACCCTGTTCACCAACAACGGTTATGGCTCTACCTGGACCTCAAGCCAGCTGGCTTCGGGCCTGGCGAACGTCACCGGCGTGGCGGCAGTGGACTACAACTGGGATGGCGCGCAGGATCTGCTGGTATCGCAGCAGAACGGCAAGGTGGTGCTGGTGCAAAACAGCAAAACCATTGCTGACGGCACCGCGATGCACCTGCACATTGTCGACAGCGAGGGTATCAACGCCTACTACGGCAACACGGTCAATCTGTACAACGCCGCGGGCGTACTGGTGGCGTCGCAGATCATCAACGCCCAGTCCGGTATTGGCTCGAACGATACCTCTGCGCTGGTGAGCTTCTACGGGCTGGATCCGAATGAAACCTATTCGGCCGAGATCCTGAAGATTACCAACGGCGTGTCGGATAACGTCACCTGGAGCGGTCTGGAAGCGGGCAACGGCAAAGAGGGCTACGTTCTGACGGCCGAAGCGGCCACCGGCGGCCACAGCGGGACCCTTACCGGGACCGGGTATAACGACACCTTTATCGCAGAGGACGGCACCTATACCTATAACGGCTCCGGCGGCTGGAATACCCATTCCGACTACGACACCTGGAGCAACACCGGTGGGATGGACGTGGTGGATTACCGCAATGCGACCTCCGGCGTGACCGTTGACCTGCGCCTCTCTACCGCGCAGGACACCGGGTTCGGAACGTCACGACTGCTCAATATTGAGGGGATCAACGGCTCGGACTTCGACGACGTCATTACCGGCAACAGCGGTGATAACCAGTTCGAAGGCCGCGGCGGGAACGACACCTTCAACATTGGCAGCGGCGGTCACGATACGTTGCTCTACAAGCTGATCAACGCGACGGATGCGACGGGCGGGAACGGTCACGACGTGGTGAACGGCTTTACGGTCGGCACCTGGGAAGGGACGGCGGATACGGACCGTATTGACCTGCGCGATCTGCTCTCCGACAGCGGCTATACCGGCACCGGCTCGGCGAGCTATGTGAACGGCGTGGCGACGCTGGACAGCAGCGCGGGCAACATCGCCGACTACATCCGCGTGGTGCAGAACGGCAGCAACACCGAGATCCAGGTGGACCTGGACGGTACGGGCGGCCAGTTCTCGCCAACCGCCCTGGTGACGCTGAACGGCGTGCAGACGGATCTGGCGACGCTGCTGGCGAACCATCAGCTGTTAATTGCGTAAAACAACGCCGCGGGGAGCGATCCTCGCGGCTTTTTGCGTTTCTTTACATGAATAGCGATAACCCTATATTTCACAAGATTATTTTGCGGGCTCGTTTAGAAAGTGTTCGATTTTTAATCATTCCGTAAAGGTATCATTTCAGTGCGAAATTATCGCCCTGAACAGGACGTAGCATTATGAAGACACATCCACAGTACGAACCCTGGCTGCAGGGCATGCTCACCATCGCGAAGCACTATCGGCTGGACTTTTCGGCGGAGCACGTTCGGGTCACGATTAACCATGAAAGCCAGTCTCCCCGCCAGCTGGTGCTGGAGGAGATGGCGCGCCAGCTTGGGCTGGGGATGCGTGTGGTGGCGGCTGAAGCGGTATCCCTCGACCCGTGGCGTCTGCCGCTGCTGGCGGAGTTCACCGGCGGACAAATCGCGGTCATTAACCGCATGGACAGCGAAGGCAACGTCAGCCTGCAGTTCAGCGGGGACGCGGGGCTGGAGACGACGCTGACGCGTGACGAACTCGGAGCGCGGTTAAAGGGGCTGATGGTGTTGCGCCCGCTCGAATCCACGCCGGATGCCCGCGTGGACGACTACATCAAACCCTATGAGAAAAACTGGTTCTGGCAGCTGGCGCTGAAAGACTGGCGACGCTACAGCGACATCATGCTGGTGGCGCTGGTGGCCAACGTGCTGGCGCTTTCCGGCATGGTCTTCTCCATGCAAGTGTACGACAGGGTGGTTCCGTCGCAGTCGGAAGCCACGCTGTGGGTGCTGTTTGGCGGCGTGATGATTGCCATTCTGTTCGAATTCATCATGCGCATGCTGCGCGTGCATATTTCTGACGTGGTGGGGAAACGCGCCGACCTGCGTATCTCTGAACGCGTGTTTGCCCACGCGCTGCGGATTAAAAACGGTGCACGCTCGAAATCGACCGGATCGTTTATCGCGCAGATCCGCGAGCTGGAGTCGGTGCGCGAGCTCATCACCTCGACCACCATTGCGGCCATTTCCGATCTGCCGTTCTTCCTGCTGTTCGTCTTCATTCTGTGGATGATTGGCGGCCCGCTGGTGCTGGTGGTCCTGCTCGCCGTGCCGCTGCTGCTTATTCCCGGCCTGCTGGTGCAGCGCCCGCTGGGGAAACTCTCCAGCGAAGGGATGCGCGAATCCGCCATTCGTAACGCCACGCTGGTGGAAGCGGTGCAGGGCCTTGAAGACATCAAGCTGATGCGCGCCGAACAGCGTTTCCAGAACCAGTGGAATAACACCAACGACGTCGCCGCCAGCGTCGGCATGAAACAGCGCTGGCTGACGGGTTTGCTGCTCACGTGGACGCAGGAGGTACAGTCAATCGTCTATGCGGTGGTACTGCTGGTCGGCTGTTACCTGGTCATCAGCGGCGACATGACCACCGGTGCGCTGGTAGGGACCTCGATTCTGGCGTCGCGCACTATCGCGCCGCTGTCGCAGATCTCAGGCGTGCTCTCGCGCTGGCAGTCGGCAAAGGTGGCGCGCAAGGGGCTGGACGACCTAATGCAGCGCCCGATTGACGATCCGCAGCACGGCAAGAAGGTGCACAAAGCCCACCTGCGCGGCGACTATAGCCTTGAGGACGTCGGATTTTATTACGACGAGGAAGAGAAACTCACCGTGCTCAACATCAGCAAGCTGCAGATCCGCGCCGGGGAGCGCGTGGCGGTGCTTGGGCGTAATGGCTCCGGTAAAAGCACGCTGTTACAGCTTCTGGCGGGCATGCAGGAGCCGCAGCAGGGGAGCATCCTGCTCGACGATATCGCCCTGAATCATCTGGACCCGGCCGATGTGCGTCGCGACATGCAGCTGCTTAGCCAGCAGGCCCGGCTGTTCTTTGGCTCCGTGCGGGACAACATTCTGATGGGCAACCCGCTCGCCACCGACGACGAGATTCATCAGGCGCTGGTCAACAGCGGCGCGCTGGAGTTTGTGCGTAAGCAGAAAATGGGGCTGAACACCATCATCAACGAGGGCGGAACGGGCCTGTCGGGCGGGCAGCGTCAGGCGCTATTGCTGGCGCGCGCGCTGATCGTCTCACCCAATATCCTGCTGCTGGACGAACCGACCGCCTGGCTGGACGAAATGAGCGAAAAGCAGTTTATACAGCATCTCCACAAATGGCTGGGTAAACGCCGGACGCTGGTGGTAGCGACGCATCGCCTGCCGATTCTGGATTTGGTCGACCGCATCATCGTGCTGGAAAACGGCAAGGTGGTGATGGACGGCCCGCGCGATGCGATCCTGCACCAGCACGGTATGGCACCGCAGAAAGCCGCACAGCGTACCGTCACCATGAAAACGGAGGGCGTGGCATGAATGATTTCTCTCGCTTTAACAGCCGTCTGAAAGAGCCGCGCCTGCCGCGCTCGTCACTGGTGGCATGGTCGCTGTTCGCCCTGCTGGCGGTCTTTATCGTCTGGGCGAGCCTGTTCAAGCTGGATGAGGTGACGACCGGCAGCGGTAAGGTGATCCCGTCCTCCCACGAGCAGGTGATCCAGTCCCTGGAAGGGGGGATTATCCACAGCCTGATGGTGCGCGAGGGCGATATTGTTGAACGCGGCCAACAGCTCGCGCAGCTTGACCGGACAAAAACCGAGTCCAGCGTGCTGGAGAGTGAGTCTCGCCTGAATGCGGCGCTGGCAACGGCGGCACGCCTGAAGGCCGAGGTGAACGATACGGAACTTGCGTTCCCGGAAGAGCTGGATGACGACGTTGAGCTGGTTAAACAGGAAACGGCGCTCTACCAGTCCCGTCGTGAAAGCCTCGAAAAAGGGCTGGCCGGTTTACGTCAGGGCGCCGAGCTGGTGCAGCGCGAGCTGTCGTTGACCCGTCCGCTGGTGACCCAGGGGGCGGCCAGCAAGGTTGAGGTATTACGTCTTGAGCGTCAAAAAAATGAGCTTGAGAATAAAATCACCGAGATGAAAAACCAGTATTACGTTCGCGCCCGTGAAGAACTGGCGAAAGCCAATGCGGAGATTGAAGCCCAGCGTTCGGTGATGAAAGGGCGTGAGGACTCCCTGACCCGGCTGACCTTCAATGCACCGGTTCGCGGGATCGTGAAGGATATTGACGTCACAACCGTGGGAGGCGTTATCCCGCCGAACGGCAAGCTGATGAGCCTGGTCCCGCTGGACGATCAGATGGTGGTTGAAGCGAAAATCTCGCCGCGCGACGTCGCCTTTATTCATCCCGGCCAGAAAGCGCTGGTGAAAATTACGGCCTATGACTATTCCATTTACGGCGGACTGGAAGGGGAAGTGACCATGATTTCCCCGGACACCCTGCAGGATGAGGTGAAAAGGGATGTCTACTACTACCGCGTCTATATTCGTACCGACAGTAACCATCTGACCAATAAGCAAGGTCAGGAATTTCCGGTCTTTCCGGGCATGATTGCTACCGTTGATATTAAAACCGGCAGCAAAACCATTCTGGATTATCTGTTGAAGCCGCTGAACAAGGCGAAAGAGGCGCTGCGGGAAAGATAAGATAGTGGCGTTCGGGATCCCGAACGCCATGTGAATTATACCGTTGACGTCACGTTGTTGAGGTGGCGTCGCTCTTTCGGAACCACGTTGATGTAATGCGTGACATACGCGAAATACAAACCGGCATAATTTTCCACAAGTTCGAGAAAGGCCGGGTAAATGGACATCCTTCCATCACCCCGATCTTTAAGGTAGCCCGCCTCTTGCGCGGTTTTGATAATTCGGTTGACGTGAATGCGTGAAACAAAAAATTCCTTAGCGAGCGTGCTGGCAGAATAATCAATAATTGCGCCATGTGCTGATTTATTTTTTACCGCCTGTAGATAAAGATATAGCATAATCATTCGGCCTCCGTCTTTATCGATAAATAACCCCACTTCCGGTAAAACCTTCCTGAACGTTAATCCCCGAAAAAGGTATTCCGCCGCGCGGCGGAAAAAGTTATTTCTTAAAATGTCACTATCCAACAAATTGACGTCAATATTAAACGCAGGATACAGAATACTGACGGGTATAAATGCGCCGGACATATAGCGTTTAAGTTCATTTAATCCTTTTTCGGTTGGGGTAATTCTTGTTTTTCGCCTGTCTTCCGTACAGCGCCAGGTCCTGATGCGCCCGGTGGTTCGAAGTATCGTAATGATCGCAATGACGCTGTTGGGGCTGGCTATTTTATAGCGTGAACATAACTCTTTGATCTCTGAAACGGATTCGGCTTGATTTCCAAAAATAAAACAACACATGGAGAGAATAATGTTAAACCGTGATTCCTGCAGCATTGTTTTGTAGAACAAAGGTTGTTTTTTATAGATGGTGTCATTAATTGCGTAGTGCTCTAATATTGCCTCACCGAATCGCGGGTTGTTCTTTATAACATCCCTTCGATGTAGCAAGGCCCTGGATGAGATGTGATTATCCATAGCGTTTTTCTCGTGTTTAATGAACCGATAGATGAAGTGTTAAGCCTTCTTTTTCGGAATATTCATTATACCTGAGAAACTGTCGTTTGCGGTCGTTATTTGAAAAGAAAGATATATTTTCAGTCATGATAAGGGGCAGGTGATTAACGCAAAGATGTTCCGGTCAATGGCGTCGATAACGATATCTTAACCACTCGGCGTGCTGTAAAATCATTATTCAAGCCAGGTGAATTAAGTTTTTTGCATTTATAAAAATGAGATTGGCGCTTTCGTGCCCAGGAGCAGGTTATGACTCAAAAAACGTCTCTCAGAAATACTGCTTGCGATGAGCAAAAATTTGTCATCTCAACCTGCTGTTTCACATTTCAGGGATATTGTCTGCTGCTCAAACAGTATGGGATAAACGCCTCACTTATACACTTTGAAGAAGATGAGGTGCACCAACGAGATCTTGAAGATGTCGTTAAAAATCAGCACGCTAGCGTTTCAGTATTTCTTGGGAAGGGCGTTGTGGAACTTCTTGCCAGCCTGAAGCGGCTGGCATCAGTGCTGAACGCGCTGCCCGTTATTCGACGCGTAACCCTGTATGGTGACATCCCCGATGGTTGGCTCTATTGTACGCTGAGAAGCCTTTTAAATAATAGCCAGCAATTGTCAGTGATTCGTATATCCAGCGTTGCTGATTTGGCATCCAGCCTTAATATTCGCGGCGAAAAGCTTAAGGAACGTTCGCGCTTATTACGCAGCCAATATATGGCATCCGCCAACCAGGTAAAAATAAAAGGCTTAACAAAAAGAGAGATTGATGTTTTATTACGCTTCTACCGAGGGATGTCCGTAAAAGAGCAGTGTGAAAGCACGGGGTTGTCTAATAAAACTATTTATACTCACCGTAAGGAAGGGATGAATAAATTACATGTGATTAGACAATGGCTAAACGATCCGCACAATTTTAGAGCGGAAAGCCGTGACGTCATGCCCAATAGAAATGAAGGATTCACCGATAAAGAAGTCGATATTTATAACGCACTGTTGAAAAGAGAAATATTTCCAGCGTATCAGATCATTACCGATCGTGATAAAAAAGGGGTAGGCTTTGAGATACTTATTCGCTGGAATAAAAACGGTAAAATTGTTAAGCCCGCCAGCTTCCTTAATGATATCTCACATCATGAAATATGGTTAAAGATTACGGCGTTGGTCATCCACGCCGCCGTTTGCGGAATTAATAAATATAATGGGAAGTTTTATTTTTCCGTGAATATTCCCCCACGTCTGGCCTCCGGGAATGCCTTACCGGATATGGCCAGGAAGGCCACCGGCATGCTGCTCAAACCGCAGTGGGCGGAAAAGCTGGTGTTTGAGTTCGCGGAAAGCATTGATGTGATGAAGGACAGCAGGATCCCTGAAACCATGCGTCTCCTGCGGAACACGGGGTGTAGATTATTTTTGGACGACTGCTTCTCCAACCATCACACCCTGTTCCCCGTCAGGCAGGTGCATTTTGATGGGCTGAAGCTTGACCGGGATATCGTCGAACATTTTGTGGCAAATGATAATGACTACCATCTCATTAAAGCGATACAAATTTATAGCGACATGACCGGAACGGATTGCATCGCAGAGGGCGTTGACAGTGAAGAGAAGTTTGAAAAATTAGTTGAGCTGGGGGTGAAAAGCTTCCAGGGTTATTATCTGTCGCGGGCTGTAAAAGAGGAAGAATTAGACAGGATGGTAAGAATGTTTAGCTAGAAAATAAAGCCCCGGAGGGCCTTTATTATTTTCGTCCCAGTAGCAGGCCGAGAACAATACCCACTGCACCGGCGGCAATGAGCCCGGTAAGCGGATTATTCTTAACCGCTTCCGTTACGTCAGAAACGGCATCGCTGGCCTGGGCGGCATATTTTCTCGCCGCACCTTTGACCTGATGCTTTGGTGAATCAACGAATTCACCAAACTGCTGCTGCGCTGAACCTGCCAGTTCATCAAGCTTATTTTTGGCCTTGTCTTCTGCAAACTGGGTGTTTTTATCAGTACCGAGATCGGACATTTTTACCTCCTTTTGTTGATAATTAAAGGATAGCCGCTCTTTAAGGATGTGAGAGACGAAAGGTTAATTTCGGCACCTGACAGGGCTGTTTTCGGATATATCTCTGTGCGGGGGACTCACACAGAGAGACGCTGTTATTCGGCAAAACTCAGCAGCGCTTCGCCATCAAGACGATAGCGAACCCATTCGGACTGCGGCAGCGCGCCTATGCTCAGGTAAAAATCAATGGCGGGCTGGTTCCAGTCAAGCACGCTCCATTCAAGGCGGCCGCACTGCCGTTTTACCGCGAGCTGCGCGATATGTTTCAGCAGCGCTCTTCCCGCGCCTTTTCCACGATAATCCGGGGAAACGTACAGGTCTTCCATGTAAATACCGTTGCGTCCTAGCCAGGTAGAATAGCTGGTGAAGAACACGGCATAGCCGGCGATCTTACCTTCATATTCCGCGATCAACGCTTCGGTTTGACTGCCGGTGCCAAAGAGCGTTTCCCGGATCTCCTCTGGCGTGGTCACGACTTCTTCCGGCGCTTTTTCATACACCGCGAGCTCGTAGATCATGTCGTAAATTGCCGCCGCATCTTCGGGACGGGCCTGACGAATGGTTATGCTCATTGTTTTTCCTGTTTTTGTAGCCTGTATTTCGATTGATGGCGTTAAGCATACGGAGTATTGTCCGAAGAATTAAGTGCAATGAAATCAACAAATGATGAATATTATGCATCCGGCACTGAGACGCCTTGATTTAAACCTGCTGCCCGTTTTCGACGCGATTTACCGCCACCGTTCCGTTCGGCTGGCCGCTGATGAGCTGGCGATGAGTACTTCGGCGCTGAGCCATGCGCTGTCGCGTTTACGCATTACCCTTAATGACCCGCTTTTTTTTCGGGAAGGGCATCGCATGTCCCCCAGCGTGTATGCCACTCAGCTTGCGCCTTCTATTGCTTCCGCATTGTCGTTCCTGAATCATGAGCTGACCCCGCAGCCAGAGTTTGACCCGGCCAACAGTACCGAAAGCTTACAAATTGGGATTACGGACTTTACCGCGCTGTGCATTTTCCCCGTGCTGATGCACAAACTGCAGCTTGCTGCCCCGGGTTTGCGTTTCGAATTACGCTATCTGCCGCACAGCCCGGCGCTGACGGAACTGCTGGCAGGTGAAGTGGATCTCGCGCTGGGGTTCAGCACTCAGGATGATACCCGGCACCCGGAACTGGAAGAGATCGACTGGTTTGAAGATGAGTATGTGGTCATCAGCAACGCACGCCGGACGCGTCTGACGCTGGAGGATTATCTCGCAGCACGACACCTGGTGGTGACGCCATGGAATGAGAAGCAAGGCGTTCTGGACGTGCGGCTCGAACAACTGGGCTATACCCGACAAATTGCGATCAAAACGCCGTCGATGCTCAGCGCGCCCTTTATCGTTGCGGAAAGCGACCTGCTGATGGCGATCCCCCGTTTTGCCGCTGAGAAGCTGGCTGCGGCAGCTGACCTGAGGATTTTTCCTTTACCGTTTTCGATACGCACGTTTGAAGTGAAAATTTATTCGCATAAACGCAGCGGCCAGCGGGGCGCGACTCGATGGCTTAAGGAGGAGTTGCAAATGCTGGCGCAGACTGGCCGCTAAACGCCAGAATCCTGACCGAACTTACTAATTATGGAGAGGTAATACCGGCCGCATATCGTTGTGCGGCAGCAATCGCCCTGTCGTCAAAAATATACTGTTCGAAATGATGGCTTACGTCAGTTACGCGATAAATTTTCCATTTACCGTCTTCTGTGCGCAGATACACTTTTAGCTGCAGTTTCCGCTCATTACCCACACCCAGCTGAACGTTAACAACTTTTCCGGACGCATAGTTAATCGCATTGCTTACGCTTAGGTCAGGGATCCACTCCGCCGCATAGTCCTGCGTATAGGTAAAATAGTCGGAACCGATAATTTCCTGCTCATAGAGAGAGGATATTTTCTGCAGTCGGGAGAGCGTGTCTTGCGCAATATAGTCACGCATTTTTAGTGAATCGAGATCATCTTCTTTGCTGTCTGTGACGAAAGCCATGAGGTAGAACGTATAAAAATCATGTGTACGTTTTTCAGGCGTAACCATCTGTGTTGCACACCCCGTCAGAAACAGGCACATCAAAAGAACGTTACGCATTAGTTTTTCCTGTAAATCTTGTAAGTAGGTCGTGCGGAGCGATATCCCGGACCACCCCACATATCTCTTTGTCTGAAATCAGAGTACCAGGTTGTGCCGTCATAAATTGCCATATGGCCCGCAGGATTACCGCCATCATAAGGTTGAATAACAACCACGTCGCCTTCCTGTAATATTTCACCTTGCCCTAAAACTCGGAAACCTGCTCGTTCAAGGTTACTGCCATAGTCTTTTGCGTTAGGTGCATTGCCAATATCCACGCCACCTGCACGTATTGCCTTACGCGTAAATTCTCCACAACGTCTTTGCGATGAAGTGCCGGCATTCTGGCGTGCGTGTAGAGCTGCTGCGTGTTTGTTCCATGCCATTTGTTAACTCCTGTTGTATAGGAAAAAGTCACTAAACAACGTGAGGTTGAATCCGGTTAGGCAATTAATGTTATTGAAAAATCAAATATTTCAGTTAGTTATATCTTTTGGGGTTTTCATTTGCTTGGCTGATGATATGCAGTAGATACGCTGTTGTTGCGGCGGAAATAGAAGGTTTACATCACCAGGAAAGTAAAATACCATACCCCCCTATAGTATCTTAACGGAGGGCGTATGCCACATTCACCCGAAGATAAAAAACGCATTCTTACGCGCGTCCGTCGCATTCGGGGCCAGGTTGATGCCCTTGAACGTGCGCTGGAATCGGGCGATCCCTGCCTTGCCATATTGCAGCAAATCGCCGCCGTGCGTGGCGCTGCCAATGGCCTGATGGGCGAAATGGTCGAAATTCACCTCAAAGATGAGCTGGTGACGGGGGAGACAACCCCGGATCAGCGGGCAGTTCGGATGGCGGAAGTCGGCCATTTGCTGCGCTCTTATCTAAAATAAACCCACAGACATCACATAAGGGAAGTCATTATGAAATCACGCGCAGCCGTCGCATTTGGTCCAGGCCAGCCGTTAAAAATCGTTGAAATCGACGTTGCACCGCCAAAGAAAGGCGAAGTGCTGATCAAAATCACCCATACCGGCGTGTGCCATACCGATGCGTTTACGCTGTCCGGTGACGATCCTGAAGGCGTTTTCCCGGCGGTGCTCGGCCACGAAGGTGGCGGTATCGTGGTTGAAGTAGGTGAGGGCGTGACCAGCCTGAAGCCGGGCGATCATGTTATTCCTCTCTACACCGCAGAATGCGGCGAGTGTAAGTTCTGTAAATCCGGCAAAACCAACCTCTGTCAGGCCGTTCGCGCCACCCAGGGCAAAGGCCTGATGCCGGACGGTACTACGCGTTTCTCCTACAACGGCGAGCCGATTTATCACTACATGGGCACCAGCACGTTTAGCGAGTACACCGTCTGTGCGGAAATTTCACTGGCGAAGGTCAACCCTCAGGCGCCGCTGGATAAAGTCTGCCTGCTGGGCTGCGGCGTGACCACCGGTATCGGTGCGGTACACAACACGGCGAAAGTGAAAGAAGGCGATACCGTTGCGGTGTTCGGTCTCGGTGGGATTGGTCTGGCGGTGATCCAGGGCGCGGTGCAGGCGAAAGCAGGCCGTATCATTGCTGTCGACACCAACCCGGAGAAATTCAAACTGGCGGGTGAAATGGGCGCGACCGATTTCGTGAACCCGAAAGATCACGAAAAGCCGGTGCAGGACGTGATTGTTGAGCTCACCGACGGCGGCGTTGATTTTAGCTTCGAGTGTATCGGCAACGTGAACGTCATGCGTTCCGCGCTGGAGTGCTGCCACAAGGGCTGGGGCGAGAGCATCATCATCGGCGTGGCGGGTGCGGGTCAGGAGATCAAAACGCGTCCATTCCAGCTGGTGACCGGTCGCGTATGGCGCGGTTCGGCGTTTGGCGGCGTGAAAGGGCGTACCCAGCTGCCGGGAATGGTTGAAGATGCAATGGTCGGCAAAATTCAGCTGGATCCGTTCATTACGCACCGTTTGCCGCTGGAGCAGATCAACGAAGCTTTCGATCTGATGCATGAAGGTAAATCCATTCGTACCGTCATTCATTTCGGCGACAAGTAACTCTTCTGCCAGCGGTTTTTCGCCGCTGGCGTTTCTTTAATAATCTTCTCTAAAGTGTGACCAGTGCGGCGTTTTTAGCCGTAATCTAAATCCCTGCCGTGCCGATGACTATCTATACCCGTCATACTTCAAGTTGCCTGTGCGTTGGCCGCACTCGTTCACCCCAGTCACTTACTTATGTAAGCTCCCGGGGATTCACTCCCTTGCCGCCTTCATGCAACTCGAATTATTTAGGGTATAACACGCATATTTTTACGCATCTTACCTATAAGAGAGTCGACGGTCATGGACAACACAACTTCGATGCAGGCGCAGCGCAAGCTGGGCTTCTTGCATCACATCAGGCTGGTTCCGCTGTTTTCCTCCATTCTCGGTGGCATTATTCTTCTGTTTGCCTTGAGCGCAGGTCTGGCTGGGTATTTCCTGTTGCAGGCTGATACCGATCAGCAGGATGTCACATCAGAAATTCAGGTGCGTATGGGGCTTTCGAACAGCTCCAACCATTTACGTACCGCGCGAATCAATATGATCCATGCCGGTGCGGCCAGCCGTATCGCGGAAATGGAGGCGATGAAGCAAAACATCAGCGAGGCGGAAACACGCATCAAGCAATCGCAGTCAAGCTTTACCGCCTATATGAATCGCGCCGTGCGCACCTCAGCGGACGAAGCGCTGGATGCTGAGCTGAAAGCACGCTATGACGCCTATATTGCGGGGCTGCAGCCGATGGTGAAATTTGCCAAAAACGGCATGTTTGAGGCGATCATCAATCATGAAAACGAAACCGCGCGTCCGCTGGATGACGCCTACAACGCCGTCCTGCTGAAGGCCATCAAAATCCGTACCGATCGTGCCAGCGCGCTAACCGCTCAGGCCCACACCCGTACACAGCTAGGGCTGATGTTTATGGTCGGCGCGTTTGCGCTGGCGCTGGTGTTAACGGCCATGACCTTTGTGGTGCTGCGCCGGACGGTGATTAACCCGCTTCAGCGTGCAGCCACTCGCATTGAGAATATCGCGAAAGGTGATTTAACCATGCCGGACGATCCGACAAGCCGGAGCGAAATCGGTCGCCTGACGCGGGATCTGCAAACCATGCAGCATTCGCTGGTGACCACCGTAGGCACCGTGCGCCAGGGGGCAGAAGAGATTTATCGCGGCACCAGCGAGATCTCTGCGGGGAATACCGACCTCTCTTCTCGTACCGAACAGCAGGCAGCCGCGATTGAGCAGACCGCCGCCAGCATGGAGCAGTTGACTGCAACGGTGAAACAGAACGCCGATAACGCCCATCATGCCAGCAAACTGGCGGAAGATGCCTCCGGCAAAGCCAGCCGCGGCGGCCAGATGGTGTCCGGCGTGGTGAAAACGATGGGCAATATCTCGACCAGTTCGAAGAAAATTTCAGAAATTACCGCCGTGATTAACAGCATTGCCTTCCAGACCAATATTCTGGCGCTGAACGCCGCCGTCGAAGCGGCGCGTGCAGGCGAACAGGGACGAGGCTTTGCGGTGGTGGCGAGTGAAGTGCGTACGCTGGCAAGCCGCAGCGCCAACGCCGCAAAAGAGATTGAAAGCCTGATCAACGAGTCGGTGACCCTGATTGACCAGGGGTCGGGTGAAGTGGTCGCGGCGGGGAACACCATGAATGAAATCGTCGAGGCGGTGAAGCGCGTCACCGATATCATGCTGGAAATTGCTGCCGCGTCCGACGAGCAGAGCCGTGGCATTGTCCAGGTGAGCCAGGCCATTTCTGAGATGGATAAAGTCACCCAGCAAAACGCCTCGCTGGTGGAAGAAGCCTCAGCGGCCGCGGCATCGCTGGAAGAACAGGGTGCGCGTCTGACAGAAGCAGTAGGGGCATTTCGGCTGAACGGGGCAACGGCGGGGCGTGCGGTAGCGTCTGCGCCAGTGGCGAAGGGTGTACCATTGCGCCCAGTGGCTACGGTTTCCGGGGATAACTGGGAGACGTTCTGAGTTGCGGGTTTGTCGGGTGGCGCTGCGCTTACCCGACCTACAAAAAACGTGTCAGTAGGCCCGCGTAAGCGCAGCGCCACCGGGCAAAAAAAGGGACCTTTCGGTCCCTTTTTTCATCTGTTACTTCTTATCGGGTAACGCATACGCGATCACGTAATCACCGCGATCCGGCGACTGACGTGCTCCGCCTGCATTAATGATGATGTACTGTTTACCGGTTTTCGGTGAAACGTAGGTCATCGGCCCGGACTGGCTGCCTACCGGCAGACGGTCTTTCCAGATCTCTTTCCCGGTGGCGGTATCAAACGCGCGCAGGTAGAAATCCTGAGTACCGGCGAAGAACAGCAGGCCAGACTGCGTGGAGAGCGATGCGCCAAGGGTTGGCATGCCGATTGGGATTGGCATATGCATACGAATGCCCAGCGGACCGGTATCTTCCACGGTGCCGACAGGAACCTGCCACACCAGCTTGCCGGATTTCAGATCGACCGCTGACATGGTGCCAAACGGCGGTTTCTGGCACGGAATGCCCAGCGGTGACAGGAAGCGCTCACGCATCGCGCCGAACGGCGTGCCGTCCATGGGGACAATCCCCATCTCAATGCCGCTGGCATTTTTCGCAACATTCGCGCGAGGAACCATATAGTTCGCCAGACCCAGACGCATATCGTTGACGAACATCAGGCCATTGTTCGGGTCAACCGACACGCTGCCCCAGTTCATCCCGCCGAGAGAGCCAGGGAACTGCAGGGAACGGTCCAGACCCGGCGGGGTGAAGACGCCCTGATGACGCATCTCTTTAAACTGAATACGGCACAGCAGCAGGTCAACAGGCGTCGCCCCCCACATGTCGGATTCGGTCAGCGTCTGGTTGCCAATCATCGGCATACCTACGGAATACGGCTGGGTTGGGGAGTAGCGTTCACCTTCAACGTTACCCGCCGGAACGGGACGTTCTTCAACCTTCGCCACCGGCTTACCGGTTTCGCGGTTAAGCATGAAGATCATGCCCTGCTTGCTGGTCTGCACCAGCACCGGCGTGGTGCCGCCTTTACCGTCAGGGAGATCGTACAGCAGCGGCTGGGAAGGCAGGTCAAAGTCCCACAGATCGTGGTGGGTGGTCTGGAAATGCCAGCGCACCTGACCGGTCGTTGCGTCGACGGCCACGATGGAGGAGCTGTATTTGTCGTCCAGCGCGGTACGTTCACCCGCCCAGAAGTCCGGGGTGGCGTTGCCGGTTGGCAGATAAATCAGATTGAGTTTTGCATCGTAAGACATGGCTGACCAGACGTTCGGCGTGCCGCGCGTGTAGGTCTGGCCTTCCGGCGGCAGGCCGGTGAGGTTCGGATTACCCGGATCCCACGCCCAGGCCAGCTTGCCGGTGTGAACATCGTATGCGCGCACTACGCCCGGCGGTTCGCCGGTGGAGAAGTTATCCGCGACGCGACCGCCGACGACAACGACATTCCCGGCCACCAGCGGCGTGGAGGTCTGCTGATAATACCCGGGCTTGATCTCACCCATGCCGACGCTCAGATCCACGGTGCCGTGGTCGCCGAAGTCTTCGCAGACCTTGCCGTTATCCGCATTGATGGCAATCAGGCGGGCATCGGTAGTCGGCAGGAACAGACGGCGAGGGCATGCCGCAGGCTGTGTTTCCGTCTGTGAGGCTGTCACGCTTGAGCTATCTTCAAAATAGCCCAGACCGCGGCAGCGCTGCCAGTTAGGGGCCGTAGCTTTAGAATCGTAACGCCATTTTTCTTTACCGGAATCTACGTCCAGCGCCAGCACTTTGCTGTACGGCGTACAGACATACAGCGTGTCGCCAATCTGTAACGGGGTATTCTGATCTTCCGCACCCGAGCCGTTGCTCTGCGGGATATCCCCGGTGTGTGCAACCCAGGCGACTTTAAGATGGCTGACGTTTTGCTTGTTAATCTGGTCCAGCGCGGCAAAGCGATCGCCGTGGGTCGTGTTCCCCCAGTGCGCCCAGTTTTTCTGCTGCTCGCCTTCGGCGACAGGTTTTACCGGCACTGATTCATTCGCGGCAACCAGCGTCTGCGGCTTAAACATCCAGCCCAGGCTGACCAGCATGACCACGGCCAGCACGGCGGCAATGCCAAAAGCGGGCGCTTTGTTAACCGGCTCACGCGTATTCGCGGCGCGCAGGAAGGGCCACACAATGGCGCACAGGAACGCCAGCACGGCGAAGGTGAAGAGGCGGGAAAAGAGCGGCCAAAAATCCCAGCCTGCATCGTTTACCGCCCAGAATAACGAGGCGATAAACGCGATACCATACAGCACCATGCCGCTGGTGCGGTTGGTGAATATCAGGATGGCAGCAATTACCATCACCGCACCCATGATCAGGAAGTACAGGCTTCCACCTACTGTAGCGAGCTTCAAGCCCAGCCCGCCGACTGCCAGACCGATGAGCATCATCAGTCCGACAAGGAGCCACTGCAGGATACGAGGTAACCCGCGTGGCGCGCTGCCAAATGCCATGTCTATCTCCTTAAACACGCCCGCCCGTCTGGTGTGCTGTGCGCATCTGTACCAATTGGGTCATGCAGGACGGGCGTTATGATGTTTTTACCGTTTGAATAGCGTGAAATTCACTCGTATAAATTCGTGTGCGAACCATTTGGTGAATTCGCGGCTATGATAAAACTGTTAAATTGTTTTACGCAATTGTTAATGAATGATTTCGCATTATTTGCCCAAGAGAAGGTAAACCCGCCTTTACGGCGGGTCAGGGCAGGGACATCAGGCTGGCATGGACTTGCGGATCGCGCTTAACAGCGCTTGTGCGCCTGAGGAGAGCGGGGCATCAACACGGGTCAGGATCCCAATAGGTTCCCCGGCTCCCGGCGAGGTCACCGGGAGTGCGGTCAGGGTGCCACGGCGCAAATCGTCTTTGACAGCACCTGAAGGGACGAACCAGACGTAGTCATAGTCCACGGTAAGCTGGCGCGAAAGAGAGGCTGACAGGGTTTCAATGCAGCCCGACGGGAGCGTGCACCCCTGCATTTCGAGTAGCGTTTCGGCACTCTGACGCGGAACCGTACCTTTTGGTGACACAACAACCGGCCACTCCATGACGCGGCTCAGGGTCACGGTGTCCTGCAACAGCGGGTGATCGGGACGGACAACCAGCTTGAGTGATTCCAGGAACAAGAGTTCGTAATTGAGGCCGCTCATCAGTTCCGGATCGGACATTCTGCCAATACCCAGATCCAGCTCGCCCGCTTTCAGTCCGGCAAGCAGCATCGTGTTATTCATGGTGGCAACCTGAATCGTGGCGTGCTTTTGCTGCTTGTGAAACTGACCAATCACCGCAGGCAAAATGCCCAGCGCCGCGGTAGGAAGCGCGCCCACGCGCACGATATCGCTGGCAGGTTCCTCTTTCCGGTTCAACGCCTGGCCTGCGGTGTTGAGAGCATCCAGCACTTTTACCGCGTGCGTCAGAAATTGCTCACCCACGAGCGTGAGCTGTGCGCCCAGACGACCGCGATCGAAGAGCCGCGTTCCGGTAAGCTGTTCCAGCTCGTTCAGGGTTTTTGAAAGTGCAGGTTGACTCAGGTTAAGGGTTTCAGCCGCTCGCCCCAGCGTTCCCTGTTGAGCGACGGCCACAAATGTATGCAAATGGCGCAAGCGTATGCGCTGACTGAACAGACCATTTTTTTCCATAGGCGATGTTAAAAACAGAGCGATGCGGGTGACAAGTTAAGTTGTTTGATTTTGATAACTTGATAGCAAAATATTTTTAACATTTGATCTGTTTGAGTTACAACCTGTTTTTGGTCATGCACAGGCTTTGACCACTCGTCTGCCTGGATCACAATTCGTAAATTCTTCCCGCCGGAAGGAACGGGCTTCTCTACACTCCAGGTAATATTCACTGGAGGCATGACATCATGGCGAACACCATCACGGCTGATGATATTCGGGAACACTTTTCGCAGGCTATGTCGGCGATGTACCAGCAGGAAGTTCCGCAGTACGGCACCTTGCTGGAACTGGTGGCGGACGTTAACCTGGCGGTTCTTGAAAATAATCCACTCTTACATGAACAGCTGGCGAACGCGGATGAACTCGCGCGCCTGAATGTCGAACGTCACGGCGCAATTCGCGTCGGCACCGCGCGGGAACTGTCCACCTTGCGCCGCATGTTCGCCATTATGGGAATGTATCCGGTCAGCTATTACGATCTCTCACAGGCGGCGGTGCCTGTCCATTCCACGGCATTCCGCCCGGTGGACGATGCGGCGCTGTGTCGTAATCCGTTTCGTATTTTTACCTCGCTGCTGCGCCTGGAGCTGATTGAAAATGTCGGGCTGCGCGAGCGTGCCGCCGGGATCCTCGCCCAGCGGAACATTTTCACGCCGCGTTGCCTGGAACTGATCGCGCTGCATGAGTCAGAAGGCGCATTCACTGAAACGCAGGCGCGCGAGTTTGTTCAGGAAGCGCTGGAAACATTCCGCTGGCATAGCCACGCAACGGTCGACCAGGATACCTATCTGGCGCTGAGCAAAGAACATAAGCTGATTGCCGACGTGGTGTGCTTCCCCGGTTGCCACATTAACCATCTGACCCCGCGTACGCTGGATATCGACCGGGTGCAGGAGCTGATGCCGAAGTACGGCATTGAGCCAAAAATCCTGATTGAAGGGCCGCCGCGCCGTGAGGTGCCGATCCTGCTGCGTCAGACCAGCTTTAAGGCTCTGGAAGAACCGGTTCTTTTCGCCGGGGAACATAAGGGAACGCATACCGCACGCTTCGGTGAAATTGAACAGCGTGGCGTTGCGCTGACGCCGAAAGGTCGGGAGCTGTACGACAGTCTGTTAAGCCAGGCCGGTACCGGTAAAGATAACCTTACGCACCAGCTGCATCTGCGCGAGGTGTTTAGCGCATTTCCGGACAGTGAAATGTTCCTGCGCCGTCAGGAGCTGGCCTATTTCCGCTATCGCCTGACGCCAGCGGGTGAAGCGCATCGCCACGCGTTTCGACCGGGGGACGATCCGCAGCCGCTGATCGAACGCGGCTGGGTGGTTGCTCAACCTATAACGTATGAAGATTTTCTGCCGGTTAGCGCGGCGGGTATTTTCCAGTCCAACCTCGGAAATGAAACCCAGGCGCGCAGTCAGGGAAATGCCAGCCGCGAGGCCTTTGAAGCGGCGCTGGGCTGTACGGTATATGACGAATTCACCCTCTATCAGGAGGCAGAAGCGCGCAGCAAACAGCGTTGCGGTTTGCTCTGAAATCGTTACTCTGCAGGGGTGTGATGGAAAAAGAAGGTGGTTATGCAAAATCCCTCCGCCCCTGTGGTTGAAACGCGCCAGGGCGCACTGACTGGTTTTACAGACAACAATATTCATGTGTGGTGTGGGATCCCCTACGCTGCACCGCCCGTGGGCGACTGGCGCTGGCGCTCTCCGCGTCCGCCGGAAAGCTGGCAGGGCGAACGGCAGGCAACGACGTTTTCGCCCTCAAGCTGGCAAAGCATTGAGTACTGCAAAGAGCTCGGCGGCGGCGATCCCGGCCAGTTCTCGGAAGATTGTCTCTATCTTAACGTCTGGTCTCCCGTCGATCGCGCCGGGCTGCTTCCGGTCATGGTCTGGCTGCACGGCGGCGGGTTCACGATTGGCGCGGGTAGCCTGCCGCCATACAACGGTAAAGCGCTGGCATCGCGCGGCGTGGTGGTTGTGACGGTCAACTACCGTCTGGGTCATCTCGGCTTTTTCGCGCATCCGGCGCTGGAAGGTGAAGAAAGCCGCGTGGTGCATAACTTTGCGTTACTTGACCAGATCGCCGCGCTGGAGTGGGTGCGGGATAACATTGCCGCATTTGGCGGGGATCCGAACTGCGTGACGCTGTTTGGTGAATCTGCGGGCGCGCGCAGCGTGTTGTCGCTGATGGCATCGCCGCTGGCGGAAGGATTGTTCCATAAAGCGATCGTGCAAAGCGGGTACACCTTACCGGATACGCCGCGCGAGAAAGCCCTGCAAAAAGGGGAAGCGATAGCCGCCCATTTTGGGCTGGAGAACGCCACCGCCGAGCAGCTGCGCGCGCTGTCGCCTGAGGCCTTCTGGCCGCTCACGTCGCCGCTGAACGTTGCGCCTGCGCCCGTCGTTGGGGATTGCGTCTTGCCGGAAGCGATGCTGGATGTGTTCTTTGCCGCGCGACAGCATCCCGTTCCGCTAATGATAGGTTCGAACAGCGATGAAGCCAGCGTGATGGCGGTGTTTGGCGTGGATCTTGCCGGGCAAATTCAGAAGCTTCGCCAGGAACGACGCTTTGGCCTGGGGCTAATTAAGCTGCTCTATCCGGGCGTGAAGGGGGATGAAGAGCTGGGCAGACAGGTGTGCCGTGATATGGCCTTTACCACGATGGGCTATGTGGCGATGCAGGCTCAGCAGCGTGTGGGCGGACTGTGCTGGCGCTACTGGTTTGATTATGTCGCGGAAGCGGAACATGGCACCTATATCAACGGTGCCTGGCACGGCAATGAAGTGCCTTACGTGTTCGATACCCTGGGTCAGGTGGAACCTTCTCGTCAGTACGTGAACGAACGCGATCTGCAGTTTGCTGCCCAGGTCGCGGATTACTGGGTGAGCTTCGCGCGTGAGGCCGGGGCGCAGGACAGCTTATCCGGACCGGTGCACTGGCCCGCCTGTCGCAAAGGGCGCGACGTATTGTTGCGTATTGGAGTGAATAAACATGCAGGTTTCAGGCTTGAAAACCGCTTTATGCGCGCCCGCATGAGTCTCTTCAAACGGGTGATGAAGCACCACGTCAGCCTCGATTAAGCAAACAGGCGCGAAACGCCGCCAGACCATTTTCCTCGCCTGGCGTTTCGCGCAGCACCAGCCGGTAGCTCGCGCCGGTTTTTATGCTTGTCTCATAAGGCCGCAACAGCCTTCCTGCGCGAACATCTTCCGCCACCAGCGTTTCGTCAGCAATGGCGACGCCGAGTCCCTGAATGGCAGCAGTAATGGCGAGATCCATGGTGTCGAAGTGTTGATTTTTGTGCATAACAAACGCCGGGCTTTCCTGTTTCGCCAGCCACAATGACCAGTCGGTTTTATCTCTTGTCGGATGAAGAAAAGTCAAGGCGCCCAGCGTTGCGCCGGCCCGGAGTGGGCTAAGCACCGGCGTCAGCGCCTCTTCAAACAGCAAATCGCCCGCGCTCATGTGGGTGCCGAAAACAATGGCGGCATCGTAAGACTCGGTTTTGAAATTGACGTTGTGATCGGTCGTGGTGGTCAACGCAATTTGCAGATCCGGCTGTTCGCGCTCCACGTCCAAAAGCCGGGGAATTAGCCAGCGCATGGCGCAGGTCGGCGCTTTCAGGCGAATAACGGTCTGGTGCGCCCGCGCCCGATCCGCAACGTTCAGTAACTGCGTAAAGGCCGATTGCATTTCAGGAAGCAGGGCGCTGCCCTGGGGAGAGAGCCGCAGCCCGCGCGCATGGCGTTCGAACAGGGGAAAGCCAAACCACGCTTCGAGTGAGGCAATTTTGCGGCTCACGGCACCCTGCGTCAGGCAAAGCTCCTGCGCCGCATGGGTAAGGTTCAGATGACGCGCGGTGATTAAAAAGGCGTCGATGGCATTAAGCGGGAATGAACGGCGCGACATACTACACCTCAGCTATGCGTTTTTCTCATGGCTATTATGACAACAATTCGATTGTCCCGACAGCGGAGTTATTGTTTGAATAGTTATGCAACAACTATGAGAAGGGACAGAGGATGACTTTACAGACACCGGTGCAAACCCGTTCAAAATTGCCTGACGTGGGGACCACGATTTTTACCGTTATCGGGCAGCTTTCTGCACAGCATAACGCCATCAACCTTTCTCAGGGCGCGCCCAATTTTTCCTGCGACCCAAAGCTTATCGCCGGTGTCACCCGCGCCATGGAGGCGGGGCATAACCAGTACGCGGCAATGACGGGCCTGACCTCCCTGAAAGAACGCATTGCGGAAAAGATTGCCACGCTTTACGGCACCCGGTATGACCCCGGTAGCGAAGTGCTGGTGACCGCCAGTGCCAGTGAAGGGCTCTACTCGGCCATTAGCGGGCTGGTCCATCCTGGCGATGAGGTGATTTACTTCGAACCGTCATTTGACAGCTATGCGCCGATAGTGCGGTTGCAGGGGGCGACACCCGTTGCCATTAAGCTGACCGTTCCGGATTTTGCCGTTAACTGGGACGAGGTTCGCGCCGCGATTACGCCGCGCACGCGGATGATCATCATCAACACGCCGCATAATCCGAGTGGTCAGGTCTTCTCAGCGAACGATCTGCAACAGCTGGTGGCGTTGACCCGTAATACAGACATCATTATTTTGTCTGACGAAGTATACGAGCACGTCGTTTTTGACGGCGAGCCGCACCACGGCATGGCGACGCATCCGCAGCTGGCGGAGCGCAGCGTGATTATCTCATCGTTCGGAAAAACCTATCACGTCACCGGCTGGCGAGTGGGTTACTGTGTTGCCCCGGCGGTGCTGATGGACGAGATTTGTAAAGTCCATCAATTTTTAATGTTTTCTGCCGATACGCCAATGCAGCACGCGTTTGCTGAACACATGGTCGATCCGCAAACCTGGCTGTCGCTCTCTGCGTTCTATCAACGCAAGCGCGACCTGCTGCAAAGTTTGCTGGCGGAATCACCGTTCCGACTGTTGCCAAGTGCCGGATCGTTCTTCCTGCTGGCGGATTACAGCCATTTCAGCGACGAGCGCGACAGCGAGATGGTCAAACGGCTGATCGTCGAGTGTGGCGTGGCCACCATTCCGCTGTCGGCGTTTTACGCGGACGGCACGGATAATAAATTGATTCGACTCTCTTTTGCGAAAGATGAGGCGACGTTACGGGCAGGTGCCCAAGCCCTGTGTCGGGTTAAACCACGCTGAGATAGGCTCTGAGGAGTTGTAGATGAAATTACGCGCGTTAATAGTCGGCATGGGATTGCTGTGTACGTTTTCTTCCTTCGCTGCCACCGAGTTACGTTACGGCCTTGAGGCGGAATATCCGCCGTTTGAAAGCCGCAATGCGTCTGGTGAACTGGAAGGGTTCGACGTTGAGCTGGGCAACGCTATCTGCAAAGCGGCAGCGCTGAAGTGCAGTTGGGTTGAAACCTCATTTGATGCGTTGATCCCGGGCCTGGTGGCGAAAAAATTCGATGCCATTAACTCGGCGATGAACATCACCGACCAGCGCCGCAAAAGCATTGATTTTACCCAGCCGATTTACCGCATTCCGTCGCAGCTGGTCGGCAAAGCCGGTACGGCGGTAGACACGACGGCTGAAGGGCTGAAGGGGAAAACCATCGGCGTGCTGCAGGGGTCCATTCAGGAAACCTATGCCAAAGAGCACTGGGAAAAACACGGTGTCACCGTGGTGTCTTATAAAGATCAGAATATGGCGTGGGGCGATCTGCTGAATGGCCGTATCGACGCCTCGCTGGTGATGTCCGCGGCCGGGCAGGCAGGTTTCCTCAGCAAGCCGCAGGGTAAAGGGTTTGGTTTTATCGGCAAACCGGTGTCTGACGACACTATCCTCGGCAGTGGGATCGGTTTTGGGCTGCGTAAAGGTGACGAGGCCACCAAAAAGCAGCTTGATGCCGCGATTGATAAAGTACGTGCCGACGGCACGATCGCTAAACTCGCTGATAAGTACTTCCCGGGTATCGATGTCAGCGTAAAATAACCGCCTCATTGGCCCCGGTGAGTGATGTCGCACCGGGGCATTTTTATACACATTTTCCAGGCTTTCTTTACACCACTTTCGGGCCGTTCTGGTCGACAGAAAATATTTCTCACTTTGTTCATATAATCACCGGCCAACAATTGGATTCTTAACCATTTTTGTTTAGGCTGTGCGTTCTTTCTTGCCGTCATTTCGCCGCGCGCGAAACACATTCACACGACCATAAGGACGTTTTTCCAGGCATGAATCGCAGACGTTTTCTAAAAGGCTCGCTTGCAATGGCTGCCCTGAGCGGCACATCTGGCCTTGCTTCCCTGTTTTCCAAAGCGGCCTACGCGGCTGACTCTGACATTGCAGACGGCCAGAGCCGTCGTTTTGACTTCTCCGTACTGCAATCCATGGCGCATGACCTGGCGAAAACCCCGTGGGGTGGCGCGCCGCGTCCGCTGCCGGAGACGCTGGCAACCATGACGCCGCAGGCGTATAACGCCATCCGCTACGACGAAAAACAGTCTCTGTGGAATAACATCGAAGGCCGTCAGCTGGACGTGCAGTTCTTCCATATGGGGATGGGCTTCCGCCGCCGCGTGCGTATGTTCTCGCTGGATCAGACAACCTCTCAGGCGCGTGAAATCCACTTCCGCCCTGAACTGTTCAGCTACGGCGACACGGGTGTTGATACGAAACAGCTTGAAGGCCAGAGCGATCTCGGTTTTGCGGGCTTCCGTGCCTTTAAAGCCCCCGAGCTGGCGCGTCGCGATATCGTCTCGTTCCTCGGGGCGAGCTACTTCCGCGCTGTAGATGACACCTATCAGTACGGCCTTTCCGCACGCGGTCTGGCGGTGGATACCTTCACCGACACGCCGGAAGAGTTCCCGGATTTCACCTCCTTCTGGTTTGAAACCGTTAAGCCGGGCGATACCACTTTTACCGTCTACACGCTGCTGGATAGCCCAAGCATAACCGGGGCGTATAAGTTTGTGATCCACTGCGAGAAGAGCCAGGTGATTATGGAGGTGGAAAACCATCTCTATGCGCGTAAAGACATCAAGCAGTTGGGCATCGCGCCGATGACCAGCATGTTCAGCTGCGGCAATAACGAACGCCGCATGTGCGACACCATTCACCCGCAAATCCATGACTCCGACCGCCTGGCGATGTGGCGCGGCAACGGGGAGTGGATCTGTCGTCCGCTGAATAACCCGCAGAAGCTGCAGTTCAATGCCTACATGGATAAGAACCCGAAGGGCTTTGGCCTGCTGCAGCTTGACCGCGATTTCTCTCACTATCAGGATGTGATGGGCTGGTATAACAAACGTCCAAGCCTGTGGGTGGAGCCGCGAAACAACTGGGGTAAAGGCGCAGTAGGGCTGATGGAGATCCCAACGACGGGCGAAACGCTGGATAACGTGGTCTGCTTCTGGCAGCCAGAGAAGCCGGTGGAAGCGGGGGACGAGCTGGACTTCAAATACCGCCTTTACTGGAGCGCCATGCCGCCGGTGCGTTCTCCGCTGGCGAACGTCTTCGCCACCCGTACCGGTATGGGGGGCTTCCCGGAAGGCTGGGCCCCGGGCGAAAATTACCCGAAAGTATGGGCGCGTCGCTTTGCCATTGATTTCGTCGGTGGCGACCTGAAGGCCGCTGCGCCAAAAGGTATCGAGCCGGTGATCACGCTTTCCAGCGGTGAAGCGAAGCAGGTTGAGATCCTCTACGTTGAGCCATTTGACGGGTATCGTATTCTGTTTGACTGGTATCCAACCTCGGATTCAACCGAGCCGGTGGATATGCGCCTGTTCCTGCGCTGTCAGGGCGATGCCATCAGTGAAACCTGGCTGTATCAGTATTTCCCGCCAGCGCCGGATAAGCGTAACTACGTTGACGACCGGATAATGCGTTAACGTTTGTGGGGTTGTGCCGGGTGGCGGCTTCGCCTTACCCGGCCTACTCAGGACGCATTTGTAGGCCGGGTAAGCGTTAGCGCCACCCGGCAATTGAGAGGCTCCATGTCTTCAGAAATCATCCCCGTTTCACAGCAAATCGAACTTCGTTCCGTCGAAGAGCGTTACACCACCGACCTGCACAACCTCGTCATCAAAAACAAAATCTTCCTGCAAACCGCCTTTGACTGGGCGCAGCACGTGGGCAGCGAAGAGGATACCCGCCGCAACGTGCAGAGTAACCAGATGCTGCACCAGCGCGGCTACGCCAAAATGTTTTTAATTTTTCATGACGATACGCTGGCGGGTGTGCTGTCGTTCAACGCCATTGAACCCGCGAACAAAACGGGCTATATCGGCTACTGGCTGGATGAAGCGCATCAGGGAAAGGGCATCCTCTCCCGGTCGCTGCAGGCGTTTATGCGCCATTATGTTGAACTCGGGACCGTTCGCCGCTTTGTGATTAAGTGCCGTGTGGATAACCACAGCAGCAACGCTGTTGCGCTGCGCAACGGGTTTATGCTCGAAGGGTGCCTGCGGGAGGCCGAATACCTGAACGGCCATTATGATGATGTAAATACCTACGCGAGACTGTTCCCGCTATAACGCCCCCAGCAGCGGCGTGCGGGTAATGCGCGTATCGCCGTTGATCGCCTTTTCCCCACGCAGGTGAATGTTCTCGCCCATAAAGGCTTCAATCACCGCATCGTCGGTAATCTCCACCCGATGTTCGATAAACACGTCGCCAGTGATGCGCGCGCGTCCCTGAATAACGACTTTATCGTCAATCAGAATCGGTCCACCGCGCAGCCACGCCTCTCCACCGATCAGCACGTGATGCTTGATGACGCAGTTACCTTCGATAACGGCGTTTTCTGCAACCTGCGAGCTGTAGCGCACGGTGGGGATAGCGTCGTCATCAAAGCCCGCGATAAGACGCGCGTTGCCGTACACTTTGGCGCAGTCACAGACCCAGACGTTGTTGAGATCGTTACCCTCCAGGATGGCCCTGTCGAAGACTTCGGCTCGATGCTCGATAAAGGCATAGCTGACCAGCGCGTCGCCGTAGATTTGCGCCTGGTGCACAATGCGCGACTCGCTCACCGTGGCCCGGTCATAAATTTTGAGGATCTGTTCGTGGTCGGGCGTTAAGCCTTTCGCGGCAATCACCATGCTGTTGTGGATCACGCGGGCATCACCGTAAATATGGCATTCGCCGCGTACGGTAGATTGCTGAATGGTGACGTTGTCACTTATCTTTGCCTCATGGCTCACCTGTGCATTGTCCAGCCAGCTGTTACCGCCGACGCGGGCATGGTGACTCACGACGCAAGGCTGGGTAAGACGGGCGTTATCCGATATTATCGCGCCCGCAAATACCACGCTGTTCTCGTCGTAGATCCAGCAGTCACCGTCCTGCGCGAGGGCACTCTCGTCGTCAATCCAGCCGCCTTTCGTGCCGGCCGTCACGTCGTTAAAATCCGCAGTGGCGATAATCTGCCGCAGCGTGGCCGAGTGGGTTGTCTCGCTGTTTTTCCACTGCCAGAGGCGTGTCTCGTCGCTAAGGCGGTATTTGTTCATTTTTATGTCTCTGATAAGCGTCTTAACTAAACGTAGCAAATTTTTCGAATTTCGAACGGTTGGCAACCAGAGGGTAACGCCTTAAAATGGCATTCAAAATGCACATTCAACTTATGAAGGTTCAGGAAGAATAATGACTGTCGATGAGAATTACTTCACAGAGAAATATGGCTTAACCCGTACCCATTCAGAGGTGCTGTACAGCGCGGAGATCGTTAAACCGGGTAAAACGCTGGATCTGGGCTGCGGTAATGGCCGTAATAGCCTTTACCTGGCCGCCAACGGCTTTGAGGTGACCGCGTGGGACAAGAACCCGATGAGCATCGAGAATATCGAGCGCATCAAAGCAGCAGAAGGGATGACCACGCTGCAGACTGCGATCAAAGATCTTAACAACCTGAGCTTTGACGGTGAGTATGATTTTATCCTCTCCACCGTAGTGCTGATGTTCCTGGAAGCGAAAACCATCCCTGGTCTTATCGCCAACATGCAGCGCTGTACGAAGCCGGGCGGCTACAACCTGATCGTTGCCGCCATGGATACGGCAGATTACCCGTGCACCGTTGGCTTCCCGTTTGCGTTTAAAGCCGGTGAGTTGAGCAACTACTATGAAGGCTGGGAGTTGCTCAAATACAACGAAGAAGTGGGCGAACTGCACCGCACCGACGAAAACGGCAACCGCATCAAGCTGCGCTTTGCCACTCTGCTGGCACGCAAGCCCGCTTAACGGGCGGCCAGCAGGCAGATCTGCAGGGCAGTGTTGTACGACGCCTCGAACGACGACAGCGGTAAAAACTCGAACGTCGAGTGGAAGTTATGCGCGCCGGTGAAGAAGTTCGGGGTGAGCAGCCCTTTAGCAGAGAGCGCTGCGCCGTCGGTACCGCCGCGCATCGGCGTGGGTTTTGGCGTGATGCCCAGTGACTCCATCGCCTCAAACATCAGATCGATGGCGCGTCGGTCTTCGCCAATCGCATTGCTGATATTGCTGTAGGTGTCTTCAATGCGATAGTCCACTCTGGCCGTTGGATGTTGGGCGGCAATCCGTGCGGCTACGTCGGCAATCTGCTGCTTGCGGGCGGCAAAGTTGTCCTTGTCGAAGTCCCGGATATTGGCTTTAAGAACGGCCTCGTTCTGACCGGCCTGAATGCCGTTAAACCAGATATAGCCTTCACGCCCTTCGGTGCACTCCGGCGTTTGCTGCCGGTCAAAATGGTTGATGTAGTCAGTCGCCATCAGCAGAGGGTTCACCAGCACGCCTTTGGCGGACATCGGGTGCGCCGTTACGCCGGTAAAGCGGATCTCAGCGGCTGCCGCATTAAAGTTCTCGTAAACAATTTCACCCAGCTCGCAGCAGTCTATGGTCCAGGCAAAATCGACGTCGAAGCGTTTCAGATCCAGCGCTTTGGCACCGTTCAGGCCGATCTCTTCATCAGGCACAAATGCCACGACGATATCCCCGTGCTGATGTTCCTCCGTCAGGTTTTCCAGCACCGTCATCACCACCGTCACCGCCGATTTATTATCTGCGCCTAAAACGCTGGTTCCGTCGCTGAAAATAATCTCTTCACCAGGATACGCCAGAATTTCCGGGTGCTCTTTTACACGTAACCAGATGTCTTTCTCTTTATTCAGACAGAGATCTTCACCATGAAAGGTCAATATTTGCGGATGAATATCCGGTGATAAACCCACGTCTACGGTATCAATGTGCGTAATAAAGCCGATGCGCGGCGCGCCGGGCACGTTGCCTTTTTTTACCGCCGTTACCGTGGCGAATTCATCAATCACAATATCGTCTAAGCCCAGCTGTGCCAGCTCCTGCGCCAGCTCTCTCGCCATATCATGCTGCCCTGGCGTGGAGGGAAGGGTTTTCACTTTTGGGTCGCTCTGGCTGGTGATGGCAAGATAGCGAAAAAAGCGCTGGGTTAATTGTCTGGAGAGTTCTGAGCCCATAGTGATTCCTTCTGTATTTATTTTTCAGGTGTTTGCCACATCACTTTAATGTTATTTATGGAATGGCAAAAGAATTAATTAGCCGTCGAATTAAAAAGACAGGAATAAATGATGAAAAGCAAACTCACAATGTTAACGCTCGCGTTTGCTGCGCTGACGGTCAGTTCCACCGTGGCGGCGAAAACGCTGGTGTATTGTTCCGAAGGATCGCCGGAAAACTTTAACCCTCAGTTATACACCTCTGGAACCAGCGTGGATGCCAGCGCCGTGCCGGTCTATAACCGGCTGGTCGATTTTAAGCCGGGCACAACGGAGCTGGTGCCGAGCCTGGCGGAGCGCTGGGAGGTGAGCGAGGACGGCAAGGTCTACACCTTCTATCTGCGAAAAGGGGTGAAATTCCAGAGCAACAAAGCGTTCAAGCCGACGCGGGATTTTAACGCCGACGACGTCATTTTCTCGTTTATGCGTCAGAAGGATGTCAATCATCCGTACCATAACGTCTCCAACGGCAGCTATTCCAACTTCGAAAGCCTGGAGTTTGGCAGCCTGATTACCGCGATAGACAAGGTGGATGACCATACCGTGCGCTTCACGCTGGCTCACCCGGAAGCCCCGTTTGTGGCCGATCTGGCGTGGTATTTTGCCTCGATTCTTTCGGCGGAATATGCCGATGCGATGCTTAAAGCCGGTACGCCGGAGAAGGTCGACATGGATCCTGTCGGGACCGGGCCGTTCAGGCTGGCGCAGTATCAGAAAGATTCCCGCATTTTATTCACGGCGTTCCCGGAATACTGGCAGGGTAAATCGAAGCTGGACCGCCTGGTCTTCACCATCACGCCGGATGCGTCCGTGCGTTTTGCGAAAATCGAGAAAAATGAGTGTCAGGTGATGCCATTCCCGAACCCGGCCGATCTGCCGCGCATGAAGGCGAATAAAGACATCACGCTGATGAGCAAGGCGGGGCTGAATACCGGTTTTCTGGCATTCAATACGCAAAAGCCGCCGCTGGATAATGTGAAAGTCCGTCAGGCACTGGCGATGGCGATCAATAAACCCGCCATTATTGACGCGGTATTCCACGGTACGGGCACTGTGGCGAAAAACCTGCTGCCGCCGGGCGTCTGGAGCGCAGACAGCGAGCTTAAGGATTACGATTACGATCCCGAAAAGGCGAAAGCGCTGCTGAAAGAGGCCGGTTTTGCTAACGGTGTCAGCATCGACTTGTGGGCGATGCCGGTGCAGCGTCCCTACAATCCGAATGCGAAACGCATGGCGGAGATGATTCAGGCCGACTGGGCGAAGGTTGGCGTGCAGGCCAAAATTGTCACCTATGAGTGGGGGGAATACCTCAAGCGTGTGAAAGGGGGCGAACATCAGGCTGCGCTGATGGGCTGGACAACAGCCACGGGCGACCCTGATAACTTCTTTGGCCCCCTCTTTACCTGTACGTCCGCCAACGGCGGTTCGAATTCGGCCAAATGGTGCTACAAACCCTTTGATAAGATTATTGCCGAAGCAAAATCGATAACCGATCAGAATAAACGCATTGCCTTGTACAAAGAGGCGCAGCAGATGATGCATGACCAGATGCCAGCCGTCATGATTGCACACTCGACCATATTTGAACCGGTGCGCAAGGAAGTGACTGGCTACGAAATAGACCCGTTTGGTAAGCATCTGTTCTGGCAGGTAGATATTAAGCCGTAATTTTGTCCTGCCCGGATCGCGTTCGGGCAGTCTTTTCGCAATCTGTGCTGTCTGCATCATTTTTTGCCACAACAAATCCCCCCATCTTTTGCTATAACTTCAAGTGCATACTTGCAGATAACATGGAATACCATCATGCGTACTCACACTTTTTTTAAAGTTGCAGTGCTTTCTGGTCTGTTGGCGTTGGCTGGCTGTGCATCGAAAGTTGCCGCTCCCGAACAATATTCAGGCTTTTTAAAAGATTATTCAGGCTTGCAGCAAACGACGTCCGCGACGGGGAAACCAACGCTGCGTTGGGTTGATCCTTCGTATAACGAAGCCAATTACGACAGTATTCTCTGGACGCCGATAACCTATTATCCGGCACCAAAACCGACGACTCAGATTGGTCAAAAAACGCTTGATGAGCTTCTGGCCTATACCAATACCAAAATGAAAACGGCAATTGGTCAGCGTAAACCTGTTGTGTCGACGCCGGGCAAACACAGCCTGATCTTCCGCGGCGCTATCACCGGCGTGAGTTCGCAAAAAGAAGGACTGCAGTTCTATGAAGTGGTGCCTGTCGCGCTGGTCGTAGCGGGTACGCAGATGGCAACCGGTCACCGCACCATGGATACACACCTGTTCTTTGAAGGTGAATTGATTGATGCGGCAACCAACAAAACCGTCATGAAAGTGGTGCGTAAAGGCGAAGGGAAAGAGTTGGCTAACGAAAATACGCCAATGGGCTTCGCAACGCTGAAGCAAGTCGTGGATGACATGGCGACAGATGCCACCATGTTTGATGTGCATAAAACAGCGAAATAATGAATCAGGGCCTGCAGCGATGCAGGCCTTTTTTTATGCCGTTCTCAGTCGTCTGTACCAGGTTTCTGGCTTCGTAAACATCACCATATTCCCGCCCAAAATCAGCAATAGCCCGACAATCCCATTCACGTGCCACACGTATCCTTCGTAAATCGTCGAAATAGAGAGCGCAACCAGCGGGAACAGCAGGGTGCTGTAGGCGGCTTTACCCGGACCGATGCGTCCGACCAGCGTAAAGTAGGCACCAAAGGCAATCACCGAGCCAAACAGGGCCAGATAGAGTAGCGCACCGATGTAGCTTACCGTCCATTCCGGCATAAAATTGTCCCCTCTGACGAGCGCAATACCGCCCATCACCAGCGTACCGTAGAGCATCGCCCAGGCATTGGTGGTCATGGTCTCCAGACCGTTACGCTGGTGGCGCATGCTGATCATATTACCCAGTGAGAATCCGTAGGTGCCCAGCGCCGACAGGCCAATGCCCGTCAGTAAAGAGGCGCTCGAGCCGCTTGCCAGCAGGTCGTCCCAGAAGAGGGTGATGATCCCGACCAGGCCCAGCGCGGCGGCCGTCCAGAAACGAGCGGGCGGGCGCTGTCCAAAGAAAATAAAGCTGTTAATGGCGTTATACAGCACCGCCATGGAGAAAATCACCGACTCCAGGCCGGTATTGATGTGCTCGGCGGCGGCGTAAAAACACCAGAAATTGAAGCAGAAAACGCAGCATCCCTGCAGCAGGCAAAAGAGGTGATCCCGCAGGGCCATCTTGCGCAAACGGCGAAGGGCAAGTAAGACGATCATTATCGTGGCGGTGGCCACGGCAAAGCGCCAGAAAATCGACACCGGGGCCGCGACCGGTCCCTGCTGCAGAAAAATTGCAATCCAGGTCGTTCCCCATATCACGACCACCAGTCCATAGAGCAATGCGTTCATTGTTTCTCTCTTCTCATACCGCGAAAAGCACAGTCTGCCCCGTCTGGGGCTGGGCTGCTTTCATCCTCTTGCGCAGGACTTGCAAATTCTTGCGCTTTTTTGTTGCGCGAAGGCTGGCATCGCGCGACAACACTTCTTAGACTGAGGGTCTGATCAACCATCCGTTCACGGCTATGTCTCACGCTTACGATACCTTTGAAACGCTACGCCAACAGAATGCAGTGCTCCGGGAAACGGTCGCGCTTAATTCCGGTATTCAACTGGCGGCGTGGTACAACAAGCACGATACGATCACCGTAAAAAGCAATCACCACACCCTCAGCCTGTACGTGGCCGATGGTTACGAAAGCTACCAAAAAACGCCGGGCGGCTGGAAGAATGGCGGCGGTCCGGACCGTTTCTGCCTGATGCCGAAAGAGAGCGAATCGACGTGGGATATCCGCGATGACCTGTCGTTTGTTCATCTGTACTGTACCGATGAACATCTACGCGATGTTGGCGAAAAAATCTGGGATAAACGCCCGCTGTCGCTGACGCTGGATGAGAAAATCTTCGGCAGCGATCCGAAAATCACCGCGCTTTATCGCCAGTTTTTGCTTGGCTGCGACTGGCAGCAAAAAGCGAATCAGCTCGCCCTCAGCACCGCCTCTACGCTTTTACTGACGCATCTGCTCCAGAATTACGCCAGCGTGCAGTGGAAGCTGCCGGTCGTCACCGGCGGGCTGTCGCCGTTTGTGCTGCGAAACGTGCTGGCGTTTATCGAAGAGCATCTCTCCCAGCCGCTGACGCTGGCCGATCTGGCCGATCAGGCTGCGCTGAGCGAGTATCACTTTGCCAGAATGTTTCGTCAGTCGATGGGGCTGGCTCCGCATCAGTACGTTATGCAGCGCCGTATGGAGAGAGCCAAAGCGCTGGTGCAGCATACCAACACGCCGCTTACGGATATCGCACTCGCCTGCGGGTTTAACTCCGCCAGCCACTTCAGCAACCGTTTTCGCAGCATCATGGGGATAACCCCGTCGCAGCTACGCGCGGCGACGGCGTGAAAACACGGCGTAACAGAGGCCACCCAGCACCAGCCCCCAGAAAGCAGAGCCAATCCCCAGGATTGTTGCCCCGCTGGCGGTCATCAGAAAGGTGACGATCGCCGCGTCGCGTTCCGCCTCATGATTCAATGCCTGATACAAACTCCCGCTGATGGTGCCGAGCAGCGCCAGACCGGCAAGCGTCTGGATCCAACTGAGCGGTAATGCGGCCATTAATCCCGCGATCGATCCGCCAAAAACGCCCGCCAGGAGATAAAACGCGCCCGCAGCCGCGGCGGCAAGCCAGCGTTTACCCGCATCCGGATGGGCATCATGGCTCTGGCAAATGGCTGCGGTAATGGCGGCGATACAGATGGAGAACACGCCGAAGGGAGATAACAGCAGCGCCAGCCCGCCTGTCACGATAATCAGCGGCGAGACCGCCAGCGGATAGCCCGATGCTTTCATCGTGGCGAACCCCGGCGCGTTTTGCGAGGCCATGGTGACCAGGAAGAAGGGCACGCCGATGCTCAGCAAACTGGTGAAGGTAAACGCCGGTGCGATAAATTGCGGCATCACGACAGAAAGGGCGATATCGCGTGTGACAACGTCACCTCCCGCCCATGCTACTGCGCTCCCCACCAGCAGTGTGGCGACAATGGCGTACCGGGGCGCAAAGGCTTTGGCCATCAGCCAGGCCGCCAGCATGCTCCCGCACAACAGAAAATGCCCGTCGAGATTGCTGAACGCCTGCAGGCCAAACCGCAGCAGCACGCCTGCCAGCATCGCGGCGGCAAGAGAATGCGGAATGAGCTTCATCAGGCGCGCAAATAGCCCGGTCACGCCGCACAGTAAAATGAGCGCGTTGGCAAAGATAAAAATGCCGATGGTTTCGGCAAGCGTCACGCCGTTGAGGCTGGTGGCTAACAGCGCCGCGCCGGGCGTTGACCAGGCGGTGAGTACCGGGGCTTTGTACCACCACGATAACGCAAGGGTGCTGACGCCCATCCCAATGCCCAGCGCGGTCATCCAGCCCGCAATCTGATGCGCATTTGCGCCCGCCGCCGCTGCGGCCTGCCAGATGATGGCTGCCGAGCTGGCATAACCCACCAGAACGGCAACAAAACCGGCAAGGACGGCAGGAAAGAGATGAGTTGAAGGGCGCATAAAATACTCCGTTGTGCGTTATAGCGTCCGGCATAAGGTAACACTGTGCGTTATAGCGTACAAGTGGTATGCTATGTCGGTATCTGGAGGGACCATGGAAATTACACAACATCTTGCTCATACCCTGAAAACCGAGCGCCAGGCGCGCGGCTGGAGCCTGTCGAAGCTGGCAGAAGAGACGGGCGTGTCAAAGGCCATGCTGGGCCAAATTGAGCGCAATGAATCCAGCCCGACGGTGTCGACGCTGTGGAAAATCGCCACCGGGCTGAACGTACCCTTTTCTGCCTTCATCGCACCAGAGGCGGACGGGCAGGCCGTGTTTGATCCCCAGCAGCAGGCGATGGTTGTGAAACCGTTATTCCCGTGGGATGAGACGCTGAGGTTTGACCATTTTTCGATTACCCTCGCGCCCGGCGCGCTGAGCGAATCCACGCCGCATGAAGCGGGCGTCATTGAACATGTGGTGGTGATCAGCGGTGAACTGGAGATGAACATTGACGGCGAGTGGCGCACGATCCATGCTGACGCCGGGGTGCGTTTTGCCGGGGATAAACCGCACGCCTACCGCAACAGCAGCGCCCGGACGGTGCATTTTCACTCCCTTATTCATTATCCCCGCTGAGGCTACGCAAAACTGTTTCGCTGACGCATACTTCTGACTACAATAGCCGCCATTTTGACCATAACGGATAACGACGAAGTATGCGCCTGCAATCCCATCATCTTGAACTTTTAAGCCCGGCCCGTGACGCCGCCATTGCCCGTGAAGCGATCCTTCATGGTGCCGATGCCGTCTACATCGGTGGCCCTGGCTTCGGTGCCCGCCATAACGCCAGCAACAGCCTGAGCGATATTGCCGAGCTGGTGCCGTTCGCCCACCGTTTTGGGGCGAAAGTGTTCGTGACCCTGAACACGATCCTTCATGATGATGAACTGGAGCCTGCGCAGCGTCTGATTACCGATCTCTACCAAACCGGCGTGGATGCCCTGATTGTTCAGGACATGGGCGTTCTTGAGCTGGATATTCCGCCCATTGAACTCCATGCGAGCACCCAGTGCGACATCCGCACGGTAGAAAAAGCCAAATTCCTCTCTGACGTTGGTTTCTCGCAGATCGTGCTGGCGCGCGAGCTGAACCTGAACCAAATCCGCGATATTCACCAGGCCACGGACGCGACCATCGAGTTCTTTATTCACGGTGCGCTGTGCGTCGCGTATTCCGGCCAGTGCAATATTTCACACGCGCAGACCGGCCGCAGCGCCAACCGCGGCGATTGCTCGCAGGCCTGCCGTTTGCCGTACACCCTGAAAGACGATCAGGGGCGCGTGGTGGCCTTCGAAAAACACCTGCTGTCCATGAAGGATAACGATCAGACCGCTAACCTTGGCGCGCTGATTGACGCGGGCGTGCGCTCCTTCAAGATTGAAGGGCGCTATAAAGACATGAGCTACGTGAAGAATATCACCGCGCACTATCGCCAGATGCTGGACGCCATCATCGACGATCGCGGCGACCTGGCGCGGGCTTCGGCCGGGCGTACAGAGCATTTCTTTATTCCGTCGACGGATAAAACCTTCCATCGCGGTAGCACCGACTACTTTGTTAATGCCCGTAAAGGGGATATCGGCGCGTTCGACTCACCGAAGTTTATCGGTTTACCGGTTGGCGAAGTGCTGAAAGTGGCGAAAGATCACCTGGACGTAGAAGTGACGGAGCCGCTGGCGAACGGCGACGGCCTGAACGTGATGATCAAGCGTGACGTCGTGGGCTTCCGCGCCAATACCGTGGAAAAAACCGGCGAGAATCGCTATCGCGTCTGGCCAAACGAGATGCCAGCGGATCTCTACAAAGCGCGCCCGAACGCGGCACTGAACCGTAACCTTGACCATAACTGGCAGCAGGCGCTGCTGAAAACCTCCAGCGAGCGTCGCATTGCGGTAGATATTGAGCTTGGCGGCTGGGAAGAACAGCTGATCCTGACCATGACCTGCGAAGACGGCATCAGCGTGACGCATACGCTCGATGGACTGTTCGAGGTGGCAAACAACGCGGAAAAAGCGCTGAACAGCCTGAAGGACGGCGTGGCGAAACTGGGGCAGACGATGTATTACGCCCGTAATATCGACGTGAATCTCCCGGACGCGCTGTTTGTCCCCAACAGCTTGCTCAACCAGTTCCGCCGTGAAACGGCCGACATGCTGGATGAAGCGCGTCTGGCGAACTACCCGCGCGGTAGCCGTAAAGCCGAAGCTGTGCCCGCGCCGGTCTATCCGGATACGCACTTGTCCTTCCTGGCAAACGTCTACAACCACAAAGCGCGTGAATTTTATCACCGCCACGGCGTGCAGCTGATCGACGCGGCCTATGAAGCGCATGAAGAGAAGGGCGACGTGCCGGTGATGATCACCAAACATTGCCTGCGCTTTGCGTTTAACCTGTGCCCGAAACAGGCGAAGGGGAATATCAAGAGCTGGAAAGCAACGCCAATGCAGCTGGTGAACGGCGACGAGGTATTGACCCTTAAGTTCGACTGCCGCCCGTGTGAAATGCACGTCATCGGTAAAATGAAAAATCACATCTTTAAGATGCCGCAGCCCGGCAGCGTCGTGGCCTCAGTCAGCCCCGATGAACTGATGAAGACCCTGCCTAAGCGTAAAGGCAGCTAACTAGCGAAAATGGGTGTCCGGTTTGCGCGATTTCTGCCACTGGTGGTGCTCGCGCAAACCTTCCGCTGACTCCTCCGCCGCGGCGCGCAGTTCATCGCTGTCAGCTTCATGCCGAAGCTGATGCTCCACACTCTTCACATAGAGAAATTCATGTCCTTTGTGCCCGGCCATCAGTTGACCGGAGAATAATGCGCACGTCAGTAATATTATCGATAAGCCTTTTCTTAACATTATTTCACCGCAGCAGAGACTGTCGCAGCTATCATGGCGATAATTTCGTGGTGTTATTATTCACAAAGTCAAAGTAGCGAAAAGGGTTTGTCAATAACTGTAATCAGGCGGCGATCTGGTAATATCCCGTAACCAATAACGCTGAATTCCTGCCTTTTTTAGGAATATGCTGAATTACATAACTACTGCCAAATTTGATATGTAATCGGACAACCAAAAAGTAGATTAATCTTATATAATGGTATTCCTCTGGCTAAGGAATGAGTCTGATTAAATGAAAAAAATATTACCTATTGCGCTCGTGGTGGTTTCTGTTGGTGCAGTTGCAGGGATAGGCTATACCCGTACTGGCGCCCCGGAATATATCCAGTCGGCAGAATCCCGTGTGGGCTCCTATTTAACCAGCGATTACGGCCGTGTGGCGTGTATTAGCAGCCAAAAGAGCGAGCAGCGTTGGGAATTAGATTGCACCAATCAGGCAAAAGGGAAGTCATTCCAGTTTGCCGTATATCCTTCCGAAAAGGCGCCCTATGGCGTATCACGCTCTTTTTATCTGGAAGCGATTAATGATGACGCTAAACAGAGCGCGGAACAGGGACTGATGCGTTACCTGCAAATAAATACCCAGGCAGGTTAAGCGGTCTGTTTACCTTTCGTTGAGTCTGATGGTGTTAGGTTGTATGGGATCCGCACCCCGGCATGGAATGTCGGGAACGTAGATACCAAAATACAAATCTATCCATGCAAGCATTTACCGCCAGCTAATGGCGGTTTTTTTTTGCCCGTATTCAGCCCGCGCGGGGGAACTGTTTGCGATACCGTGCAGGGGAAAGGGCGTAATGCTGCCGGAAATGGTGCCTCAGGGTAGCGGCCTGGCCAAATCCGGTCTGTTCAGCGATGCTGTCGATGCTTAATTTACTGTTTTCAAGGTAATCTTTGGCGCGCAGCAGGCGTTCATTCAACAGCCAGCGCGTGGGCGTGGTCCCGGTGGCGTCCTGAAAGCGCCGCAGAAAGGTGCGCTGACTCATGCCAACCCGACGCGCCAGGGAGTCCACGGTGTGCGTCAGAGCCAGATGCTGGTGCAGGAAATCAAACAGCTGGCCCAGACGCTGGCTTTCCCGCAGCTGGGCAACTGGACGGCTCAACTGTTGGGTTTGCGAACCGTCCCGATGCGGCGGAATGACCAGACGCCGCGCCACGCGGTTCGCCGCCTCCATTCCGTAATCCCGACGCACCACGTGCAGGCACAAATCGATTCCCGCAGCGCTGCCCGCAGAGGTCAGAATATCGCCTTCGTCCTGATACAGGACATCTTCAACTACGTCGATGGCCGGATAACGGGTTTTAAGCGCCTCAATGTAGCGCCAGTGCGTGGTGGCTTTGCGCCCATTGAGCAGCCCGGTTGCGGCAAGTACAAAGACCCCTGAACAGATGGACAACAGCTGGCACCCGCGCGCGCTGGCCCGGCGTAAGGCATCACAAAGCGCGTCCGGTACGGCGGCGTCAATACCGCGCCAGCCCGGCACGAGGATTAAATCCGCATGTTCAAGCAGGCTCAGATCGCCATCGGCCAGAATACGGATGCCTCCCGTTGCCCGTAACTCGCCTTCATCCACGCCCGCAACCGCAAACCGATACCAGCTCTCGCCCATTTCCGGGCGCGGCAGACCGAAGATTTCCACGGCCACACCAAACTCAAAGGTACACAAACCGTCATAGGCCAGAACGACCACTCTGGCGGGAGAAACCTGTCTTAAGTTTGTCATCTTTTTGCTGTTTTCTGGCATACGCGGACGCATTCACTGGCTGAATTTATGGATAGAGTAGTGTTAACACAAACACCCAAGATGAGGAAGGATCATGAGCTATGTTACTGAAATCCCGGCAGCAGAACCGCAGGAAGCCGTTGCCCATTTTCTGCGTCGGCTGAGCGTCGAGACCGATTGTGCTGACGTGCATCATGCCATTGCAAACAATGAACAGGACTTTGTTTTGCTGCACGTGGTGGGTAAAGCAGAGCAGTTTGCCCGTCGCCACGTCCCCGGCGCGCTGCATTTGCCCTGGAGTCAGATCTCCGCAGAGCGCATGGCGCAATGGCCTGCAGGCACGCTGTTTGTCGTGTACTGCGCCGGGCCTCACTGTAACGGCGCAGACAGGGCTGCGCTTAAGCTCGCACGCCTTGGGCTGCCGGTAAAAATCATGCTCGGGGGGATTACCGGGTGGCAAGACGAAGGGTTCACGTTTGCTCATGAGGGATCGCCCGTTTCGCTGTGAAGATGAATTTTTTTCAACACAGGTGAAATTTTCTCGTTTGCCGGAATGCGGCAGATATGACATCTTTTTTGGACATTTAGACATCCAGAAGTCTAAAAATTCAAATGATGAATTATCACTGTTGGCAACCATTGCCGACAGACAGAGGAGATTTACATGCAGCGACAACACGCCCCGTACCGCGCCGATGTAGTTGGCAGTTTTTTACGCCCGGATACCATCAAGCAGGCTCGCCAGAAATTTGCCAACGGTGAGATTGATGCCGGGCAGCTTCGTGCGGTAGAAGATGAGGCCATCCGCCATGTTGTCGAGCAGCAGTGCGCCTGCGGGCTACACGTCGTCACAGACGGTGAGTTTCGCCGCGCCTGGTGGCATTTTGATTTCTTCGACGGCCTGCAGGGCGTGGAGCGTTACGATTCGCAGCAGGGCATTCAGTTCAACGGCGTGCAGACGAAAGCCCACGGCGTCCGCGTGACGGGCAAACTGGGCTTTGGCGACCACCCGATGCTGGACGATTTCCGCTACCTGAAAAGCATCAGCGGGAACGCGCAGCCGAAGATGACCATTCCAAGCCCGAGCGTGCTGCATTTCCGCGGGGGACGTAAAGACATCGACGCTACGGTTTACCCCGACCTGGCTGATTATTTTGACGATCTGGCGGCCACCTGGCGCGATGCCATCCGCGCGTTTTACGACGCGGGCTGTCGTTATCTGCAGCTGGACGATACCGTCTGGGCTTATCTCTGCTCGGACGACCAGCGCCGTCAGATCCGCGAGCGCGGCGATGATGCCGATGAACTGGCGCGGATCTATGCCCGCGTGCTGAACAAAGCGCTCGAAGGCAAGCCTGACGATCTGACCATCGGGCTGCATGTCTGTCGCGGTAACTTCCGTTCGACCTGGATTTCCGAAGGCGGCTATGAGCCAGTGGCCGAGGTGCTTTTCGGGACGGTCAACGTTGACGCGTTCTTCCTCGAATATGATAACGACCGTAGCGGCGACTTTGCGCCATTGCGTTTCGTGCGTCCGGGCAAGCAGCAGGTGGTACTGGGCCTTATCACCACCAAGAACGGCGAGCTGGAAAACCCGGAAGGGGTGAAGGCGCGTCTGGAAGAAGCGGCGAAATACGTTGCGAAGGAGCAAATCTGCCTTAGCCCGCAGTGCGGCTTTGCCTCGACAGAAGAGGGCAACAGCCTGAGCGAATCCCAGCAGTGGGACAAAGTGCGTCTGGTGACGCAGATCGCCAGCGAAGTCTGGTAAGCCTCCTCCAGCGCTGCATTATAAAAGTGCAGCGCTGATTCATTCTGAGTCGTTCTCTTTACAACCCGCGCCTCATCTCCCGCCATTCCGCTTTCTCCATTCTGGCATCCTTTTTGCTCTCCTGAAGCTGACACCTTGTTTATCTGCGTCCCTGCGGTATCGGACGCTTTCGCACAGCTTTCTTTTCAGGAGTGAAAATATGCACCGTCGTACCTTGTTAAAAGCTTTTGCACTGTCGGCCTCCGTGGTCGCGATGGGAATGAGTTTTGGCGTGCAGGCTGCCGATACCATCAAAGTTGGGATTATGCACTCGCTGTCCGGCACGATGGCGATCTCCGAGACGCCTCTGAAAGACGTTGCCCTGATGACGATTGATGAGATCAACGCCAAAGGCGGCGTGCTGGGCAAGAAACTGGAGCCGGTGGTGGTTGACCCGGCGTCGAACTGGCCGCTGTTTGCCGAAAAAGCCCGTCAGCTCATCAGCCAGGATAAGGTGGCGGTGGTCTTCGGCTGCTGGACGTCGGTGTCGCGCAAATCCGTGCTGCCGGTGTTTGAGGAGCTGAACGGCCTGCTGTTCTACCCGGTTCAGTACGAAGGTGAAGAGATGTCACCGAACGTCTTCTATACCGGTGCGGCGCCGAACCAGCAGGCGATCCCGGCGGTGGAGTACCTGATGAGCGAAGACGGCGGCGCGGCGAAGCGCTTCTTCCTGCTGGGCACGGACTACGTGTATCCGCGCACCACCAACAAGATCCTGCGCGCCTTCCTGCATTCAAAAGGCGTTGAGGATAAAGACATTGAAGAGGTTTACACCCCGTTCGGTCACAGCGATTACCAGACCATCGTAGCCAACATTAAGAAATTCTCCGCAGGCGGTAAAACGGCGGTGGTGTCGACCATCAACGGCGATTCCAACGTGCCGTTCTACAAAGAGCTGGCTAACCAGGGTCTGAAGGCCACCGATGTTCCGGTGGTGGCGTTCTCTGTCGGTGAAGAGGAGCTGCGTGGGATCGACACCAAACCGCTGGTGGGGAACCTGGCGGCGTGGAACTACTTCGAATCCGTGGATAACCCAACCAACCAGACCTTCGTGGCGGATTACAAAGCCTACGCCAAAGCGCACAAGCTGCCGAATGCCGATACCGTCGTAACCAACGATCCGATGGAAGCCACCTATGTGGGCATTCACATGTGGGCGCAGGCCGTCGAAAAAGCAGGCACCACCGACGTGGATAAAGTGCGTGCCGCGATGGCAGGCCAGTCCTTTAAAGCGCCGTCTGGGTTCACGCTCACCATGGATGCCACCAACCACCACCTGCATAAGCCGGTCATGATTGGGGAAATCGAGGGTAACGGCCAGTTTAACGTGGTCTGGCAAACCGACGCGCCGGTGCGCGCCCAGCCGTGGAGCCCGTTCATCGCCGGAAATGACAAAAAGCCTGACCAGCCGATGAAAACCGCCAGTAACTAAGCCATTACCGCAGGGAGAAACGTCATGAACGCCATGCGCATGTTCATCGCTCTTGTATGGCTTACCGGACTGCTGCCAGGGATGGCGCAGGCATCGGATGCCGATAACTTTGTTGCTGCTAACCGTACGCAGCAAGCAGCAATGCTGACCGCGTGGGCGGCTTCACCGGATGCGGCAAGGATGCCGCTGCTTCAGGCGCTGCAAGCTGAAAGCCTGTTTATCGACGGCCAGAAGCATGCCTTTGCCAGGCATGGCGACGAGATGGTGCCGCTCGGGGCGGCAACGGCGGCAGAAGGTGCTACCAAAGCCGTGCGCCTGACCAACCGACTCCGTGTGCTGGCGGCGACTGCCCTGGCGACACATCAACTCATAAGTGACAGTGTCACCGAAAGGCGAGGCGCAGCCCGGCAGCTCCAGCGGGATATCCAGCCAGATATGCTCGGTTTTCTGCAAAAACGGGTCAGTCTCGAAACGGATGATGTGACGCGGCAGTCCCTGCTGCTGGCGCTGGCGAACCTCCAGCTTGTCAGTCCTCAGGCGGAGACCCGTCTTCAGGCTGTTGAGCTGCTGGGGCAATCCGACGACCCGGACGTGCAGGCAAAAATCACGCCGTTTACCCAACCGCAGACGGAGCCGGATGCGAAGGTGCGTGCGGCTGCCGCCGAGAGCCTGAGCCACATTCAGCACCGTCTGATGTGGGGCGACCTGCTTGGGCAAGCATTTATGGGGCTTTCTCTGGGCTCTGTCCTGCTGCTGGCTGCGCTGGGGCTGGCGATCACCTACGGACTGCTTGGCGTCATCAATATGGCGCACGGCGAAATGTTGATGTTAGGGGCGTATGCCACCTGGATGGTGCAGCAGGTGATGGCGCAATTTCTGCCCCAGTGGCTGGCGCTTTATCCGGTTATTGCGCTGCCCGTGGCCTTTTGCCTGACGGCGGGCATCGGGATGATTCTCGAGCGCACGGTGATCCGCCATCTTTACGGACGTCCACTGGAAACGCTGCTGGCGACATGGGGGATCAGCCTGATGCTTATCCAGCTGGTACGCATGACGTTCGGGGCACAAAACCTGGAGGTGGCAAACCCGTTCTGGCTTTCCGGAGGCGTGCAGGTGTTCGCCAACCTGACGCTGCCGTGGAACCGCATTGTGGTGCTGGGCTTTGTGCTGCTGGTGCTGTTCTTCACCTGGCTGATTCTGAACAAAACCCGTCTTGGCCTGAACGTCCGCGCGGTGACCCAAAACCGCAGCATGGCTGCCTGCTGCGGGGTACCTACCGGGCGCGTCGACATGCTGGCATTTGGGCTGGGGTCCGGCATTGCCGGTCTGGGCGGCGTGGCGCTTTCCCAGTTGGGGAACGTGGGGCCGGAGCTGGGCCAGGGCTACATCATCGACTCGTTCCTGGTGGTGGTGTTGGGCGGCGTGGGCCAGCTGGCCGGTAGCGTGGCGGCGGCGTTTGGCCTGGGGATTTTCAACAAAATTCTCGAACCGCAGATGGGTGCGGTACTCGGCAAGATCCTGATTCTGGTGGTGATCGTTCTGTTTATTCAGAAACGCCCTCAGGGACTCTTTGCCTTAAAAGGGAGGGTTACTGACTGATGAGCCAGCCACTTACCTTAACGATGGCGCGTAAAGCGCCGCGCACGACTCAGATTGCGGGCAGCCTGCTGGTGGCGTGTCTGCTGATCTTACCGTTTTTCGCGCTGCTGCCCGCCACGCATCCCCTGGCGCTTTCGACCTGGATGCTGACGCTGATTGGCAAGATCCTCTGCTATGCCATCGTGGCCGTTGCGCTCGATCTGGTGTGGGGATACGCAGGCATGCTCTCGCTGGGGCACGGCATTTTCTTTGCCCTTGGCGGCTATGCGATGGGGATGTACCTGATGCGCCAGGCGGCGGGTGACGGTCTGCCTGCGTTCATGTCCTTTCTCTCCTGGAGCGAGCTGCCGTGGTTCTGGTGGGGCACCCAGCACTTTGCCTGGGCGCTGGTCCTGATTGTGATGGTTCCGGGATTGCTGGCGCTGGTGTTTGGCTGGTTTGCCTTCCGCTCAAAAATCAAAGGGGTCTATTTTTCCATCATGACCCAGGCGCTGACCTACGCGGGCATGCTGCTGTTCTTTCGTAACGAAACCGGTTTTGGCGGTAATAACGGCTTTACCGGTTTTACGACCCTGCTCGGATTTCCGGTGACGGAGACCGCCACGCGCATCGCGCTGTTTCTGGCGACCGTGTTGCTGCTGATTCTGGCATTAGGCACAGGATTTGCGCTGGCGAAAAGCAAGTTTGGCCGCATCCTGACGGCGGTGCGTGACGCGGAAAACCGCCTGACGTTCTGCGGTTACGATCCGCGCGGGTTCAAGCTGCTGGTATGGACGCTGTCCGCGGTGCTGTGCGGTCTGGCGGGGGCGCTGTACGTCCCGCAGGTGGGCATTATCAACCCTGGCGAAATGTCGCCGACCAACTCGATTGAAGCCGCGATCTGGGTGGCGCTGGGCGGGCGCGGCACGCTGGTCGGTCCGGTAATTGGCGCAGCGCTGGTGAACGGTGCCAAGAGCTTCTTCACCGTCGCGATGCCGGAATACTGGCAGCTGTTTCTGGGGCTGATTTTTATCGCCGTCACGCTGTTCTTGCCGCGCGGCGTCTACGGCCTGTTGCGTAAGGGGGAGAAATAATGCAGCCATCTGACGGATTATTCACCCGACAGCTGCCCGGTGACCGCTACCGGGAACAGACCGATCCCGTGTTGCAGCTTGAGGCCATCAACGTCAATTTTGACGGGTTTCAGGCGTTAACGGATCTCACGCTCAATATTGGCGTGGGCGAACTGCGCTGCGTAATTGGGCCTAACGGCGCGGGAAAAACGACGTTAATGGACGTTATCACGGGCAAAACGCGGCCTCAAAGCGGCAAAGCGCGCTATGACCAGTCTGTCGATCTGACCCTGCTCGATCCCGCCGCAATTGCCCGACAGGGGATCGGGCGTAAATTCCAGAAACCCACGGTCTTTGAGGCGCTGACGGTGTGGGAAAACCTCGAAATCGCGATGAAAACCGACAAATCCGTCTGGGCGAGTCTGCGGGCAAAGCTAAACGGCGAACAGGTCGATCGCATTGATGAAATGCTGGTGCTTCTGCGGCTCAGCAGCGAGCGCGACCGCCGCGCCGGGCTGCTTTCTCACGGGCAAAAACAGTTTCTGGAGATCGGTATGCTGCTGGTGCAGGATCCGCATCTGCTGCTGCTGGACGAGCCCGCCGCCGGAATGACGGACGCGGAAACCGAATACACCGCAGAACTGTTCAGAACGCTGGCGGGCAAACACTCTCTGATGGTGGTGGAACATGACATGGGGTTTGTGGAAACCATCGCCGATCGGGTGACGGTGCTGCATCAGGGGCGCGTGCTGGCGGAAGGCTCGCTTCGTGAGGTACAGGCCAACGAGCAGGTGATTGAGGTCTATCTGGGACGCTAAGGAGCCGTAATGCTACAGGTTAACGAACTGAATCAATACTACGGCGGCAGCCACATTCTGCGCGGCGTGAGCTTTCAGGCTCTTCGCGGCGAGGTCACCTGTCTTTTGGGGCGCAACGGCGTCGGTAAAACCACGCTGCTGAAGTGTCTGATGGGGCTGATCCCGGCGAAAAGCGGTGACATCGTCTGGCAGGGCAAGAAAATCACCCACAGCAAGCCGCACCAGCGGGTGCACGCTGGCGTGGCGTATGTCCCGCAGGGGCGTGAGATTTTCCCGCGCTTAACCGTAGAAGAGAATCTGCTGCTGGGGCTGTCACGCTTTCCCGCCCGCGACGCGAAGCAGGTGCCGGATGAGATCTGGCAGCTGTTTCCGGTGTTAAAAGAGATGAAACACCGCCGCGGGGGCGATCTCTCCGGGGGACAACAGCAACAGCTGGCGATAGGACGCGCGCTGGCAAGCCGTCCGCAGCTTCTGATCCTCGATGAACCGACGGAGGGCATTCAGCCATCGGTTATCAAAGAGATTGGGCAGGTGATCCGCTCGCTGGCGGATCGCGGCGATATGGCGATTCTGCTGGTTGAGCAGTTTTACGACTTTGCCGCCGAGCTGGCCGACAGCTATCTGCTGATGTCGCGCGGCACCATTATTCAGCAGGGACGTGGTGAAAATATGGAGCAGGAGGGCGTCCGCGGTCTGGTTGCGATCTGAGATGTTATAATATAACATCCTCATTCTTATAAAACGGAATGAGGGTTTTGTTTTGGCTGCACATAGTGGAAAAATTGCCATGACTCTGGGGGCGCTGCTGGTCAGCGGCCAGCTGTTTGCCCATTCGCACGGTCACCAGATGACCGAGGCGGAACAGAAGGCGGCGAACGGCGTGTTTGAGGATAAAGACGTGAAGGACAGAAAGCTGTCGGACTGGGACGGCACCTGGCAATCCGTCTATCCGTTCCTGTTGGACGGTTCGCTCGATCCGGTATTCAAGAAGAAAGCGGAGAAGGACAACAAATCCGTTGAGGCGGTGAAAGCCTATTACCGGACGGGCTACGCAACGGACGTGGGATCTATCGGCATCGAAAATAACGTGATGGAATTCCACCAGGGGGAAACGGTAAGCCGTTGTCACTACGACTACAGCGGCTACAAAATCCTGACCTACGCCTCGGGGAAAAAAGGCGTTCGCTATCTGTTTGAGTGTAAGGATGCCAGCAGCAAGGCACCGAAGTTTGTTCAGTTCAGCGACCATATCATTGGACCGAAAGCCTCTTCACACTTCCATCTTTTCATGGGCAACACCTCCCACGAGGCGCTGCTGAAAGAGATGGATAACTGGCCGACGTACTACCCGAACGAGATGTACAAAGAACAGGTGGTTGAAGAGATGTTGCACCACTAGCTTTTGCCTGAGCCGGGTGGCGGCTTCGCCTTACCCGGCCTACGATTAGGGTTTTGTAGGTCGGGTAAGCGTAGCGCCACCCGACACGGTATCTTCATTTTTCACGCTCATCCCACGCAAAATCATCAGCCAGGCAATGACGATGGCGGCCATCATAATCACAAACAATGACCAGTGCGGCAGATGGGTCAGGATGAGCCCGGTGATCATCGGGTTCGCCGCCGCGCCCAGCCAGCCCAGCGCCTGGGCGGAGAAATAGCTCGCCTTCATTCCCGGCGGAGCGATGTTGTCGATCAGCATATATTCCCCCGGTGCATAGATAATCTCCCCGAGGGTAAAGATCGCGGCAGCGATGCCCCAGTAAACCAGGTTTTCACCGGAGAGCATAAACCCGCCCAGACCCACGATGAAAAACAGGGTGGCAACGGTCATCAGCGGGCGAATGTTGCTGGCTGAAATTTTACGCCCGAGGGCGTATTGCAGCGTCACCACCACGGCGGCGTTGACGGGGAGCACCACGGCCACCACCTTTTCGGCGAAATCACCGTCCGCGTGCGCGGCAAGCACATACTGCGAAATGCAGGTCGCAAATGATCCCCCGACGTAAGACGCGAGCAGACCAGACAGCGTGTACCAGAACAGGGCGCGGTCTTTCAGCAATACCGACGGTTGCCATGGCGCCTTTTCTTCAGCGGCATCTAACGCAACGCTTTTCTGTACAAAGAAATGGATAAAGCCGAGCGGCAGTGCGGCGCAAAAGGCCGCCAGCCAGAACGGGAGCTGCAGGCTGTACATCACCAGCAGGGTCCCAAGCGGTGGGCCGATCGTCCAGCCGATGTTCAGGAAGCTGTAGTTCAGCGAGAAGACGCGGGCTTTTTCGCTTGAGGTCAGCACATCGGCAAACCAGGCTTTGAGTACCGTTGAAAAAACCGAGTAGGCGCAGTTGATCAGCGCAAAAAACAGGACCACCAGCGTCACGTTATTAACCAGCGGAATGGCCACAAAGCCCGCAATAAACGCCACAATGGCGATCAGCATATAGCGCTTCTTATCAAACTTATCGGCCAGAATGCCAAACCCTAAGCTGAACACGACGCCAATGGTCAGCGCAATGGTCAGCGCATAACCGATATTCTCGACGCTCATGCTATACGCGCGCGTGAGATAAATGGTCATAAACGGCAACGTTGCCCCTCGACCAATTGTTAATAACAATGACGATGCCAGCAGCGCTGCGGTAGAGCGCCTGAGAGATGGTTTCATATTCCTGCCCGACAAATGCTTATGCTTTTTTTGTTGTGTTATAAAAGGAGTATCACGACATAAGGGGCTTGTATAGCGCCTAATTTATCCCTAAGTGCTTCGCCTGACTGCCAGAATTAATGATCTTCTCGTGGTGCTATTTTTTCTGTTACCTTGAAGTGTTAACAAATTATTAATAATTCAGGGGCAGGGTATGACGCGTAAAGACGGGCTGCTGGCGTTGCTGGTGGTCGTAGTGTGGGGGCTTAATTTTGTGGTCATTAAGCTGGGGTTGCACAATATGCCCCCGCTGATGCTGGCCGGTTTACGTTTTATGCTGGTGGCGTTCCCGGCGCTATTTTTCGTGGCGCGTCCAAAAATCCCCCTGAAACTGCTGCTGGGCTACGGCCTGACCATCAGTTTTGGTCAATTTGCGTTTCTCTTCTGCGCCATTAAGTTCGGCATGCCCGCCGGCCTGGCCTCGCTGGTTCTGCAGGCGCAGGCGTTCTTTACCATTATTCTCGGCGCGTTTGTGTTTGGTGAGCGTTTACAGGGTAAACAGCTGGCGGGGATCACGCTGGCGGTGTTTGGCGTGCTGGTGCTGATTGAGGCCAGTCTGAACGGTCAGCATGTGGCCCTGCTGGGCTTTATGCTCACGCTGGCGGCGGGGCTGAGCTGGGCCTGCGGAAACATCTTCAACAAGCTGATTATGCAGCATGAGGCGCGCCCGGCGGTGATGTCTCTGGTGGTGTGGAGTGCGCTGATCCCTGTAATCCCGTTTCTGGCGGCATCGTTTATTCTGGACGGCCCGGACCTGATGCTGAAAAGCCTGGTCGAGATCGATCTCACAACTATCCTGTCGCTGATTTATCTGGCGTTCGTCGCCACGATTATCGGCTATGGCATTTGGGGTTCGCTGCTGGGTCGCTACGAAACCTGGCGGGTGGCGCCGCTGTCTCTGCTGGTACCCGTGGTGGGGCTGGCCAGCGCGGCGTTGCTGCTGGATGAAAAACTCAGCGCGCTGCAGCTCTTGGGGGCGGTGCTGATCATGGGTGGACTCTACATCAACGTGTTTGGTTTGCGCGTGCGTCGGGCGACGCGAGTACGGAATTAGGGCACAAAAAAGCCCCGCAGAGGCGGGGCAAAACGAATCAGAAGCCGTGCTGATTGTAATACGGCACGCCTAATTCGTCGGATTTGTCGCTACCAGCCCCCATATGGTTGAAATCAAAAGGTGACTGGTCATGTGCTGACGGCAAAATCATCGTGTCACGATTATTTTGCTGCGTTGCACTGGGCGTTTGCTCCGCGAAGGTCTGGCTGGAAAACAGCACCAGCAAGGCGAGGGCGGCGGAGACGGTAACTTTCATGATTTCCTCGGTACGTCTTTACAGGCGTTGTTTAACTACAGTGTTTTAACGGATAGAGATATCGGGATTCACCCGGCATGCTGGTGATACGATACTTATGAGGCGGCACATCAAAGTAGTTCTTAAACGTGCGCGTCAGGGTTTGTTGCGATTCAAATCCGTAACGCTCCGCCAGATAAAGGATCGGCTCATTGCTTTCTTTCAGTTTTTGGGCAATCTCCGTCAGCTTGCGGCTGCGAATATATTGACCTAATGAATGACCGGTCTCTTTTTTGAACATCCGTTGCAGGTGCCATTTTGAGTAACCTGAACGCTCTGACACTTTTTCAAGGGAGAGCGGCGATTCCAGGTTGTCCTCGATCCAGTCCAAAATGCTATGAATGGTGATAGCGTCAGTATTGCGTCTGGACATCGTCATACCTCTTTTTCTGTTTACGGCAGTATTTTCTTAAGCAAAAGCTCAAGCGTTGCCACTTCATCTGCCGTTAAGTTTTTTGTTAGTTCCTGATGCAGTGTTTGTCCTACGAGTTGATGACATTGCTCACACATGGCCGCGCCGTCGCTGGTCAGTTTGATCAGCACGCCGCGTTTGTCATTCGGATTAGGGCTTCGTTCTATCCATCCTTTGCAGACGAGACGATCCAACATGCGGGTTAACGCACCCAGATCGACAGAGAGCACCTTTTTAAGCTCAACCGGCGTGATACACACTTCGCAGCGAATGGAACACAGCACTTTGAACTGTGTTGCGGTGATATCCAGCGGTGACAGATAGTCATTGAGCAGGCGATCTTTTTTCTGGTTAACCATGTGAATAAGACGGCCCAGTGGAATGATGTCGTTAAAGAGATCGCTGGTGCTTTTCACAATGGTTGCCCTGGCAAGTAGTTTAGTCACGGCAGATATTATTGCTCAGGCAAGTATAAGTCAACTGAATGAATCGACGGATGCCACGAATTGCTAAAACGTTTCATGAACTTTTTTTGAGTGCTTTCAAATCATATACATAACGCAGGGTTATCATTGCAGTGAGAAAATAATGGTTACGTTGTGGTCATGGCTGAAGGTCACACTTTCACCCTATAATTGCGGGGATGAATATGGATAAGGATAACGACGCACTATGTTGGATTTGATTAAAGCAATTGGCCTCGGGCTGGTGGTGTTGCTGCCGCTGGCGAACCCGTTAACGACGGTGGCGCTGTTTCTGGGGCTGGCAGGGAACATGAACAGCGCAGAGCGCAATCATCAGTCGATGATGGCCTCTGTGTATGTGTTTGCCATCATGATGGTGGCTTATTACGCCGGACAGCTGGTGATGAACACCTTTGGGATTTCGATTCCCGGCCTGCGTATCGCCGGGGGGCTGATTGTGGCCTTTATCGGGTTCCGTATGCTGTTCCCCGCGCAAAAAGCGCATGAATCACCGGAAGCGACCAGCAAATCCGAAGAGCTGGAAACAGAGCCCAGCGCGAATATTGCTTTTGTCCCGTTAGCGATGCCGAGTACGGCGGGGCCGGGTACGATTGCGATGATCATCAGCTCCGCCTCAACGGTGCGTGATAGCTCCACCTTCCCGGACTGGGTACTGACGGTTGCGCCACCGCTGATTTTCGCGCTTATCGGTATTATCGTGTGGGCGTCGCTGCGCAGTTCCGGTGCGATTATGCGCTGGGTAGGAAAGGGCGGGATTGAAGCGATTTCCCGTCTGATGGGCTTCCTTCTGGTCTGTATGGGCGTGCAGTTTATTATTAACGGCGTGCTGGAAATTATTAAGACCTATCATTGAGGTCATTGCCGGGTGGCGGCTTCGCTTGCACGGGCCTACGGGTTTTGTAGGCCGGGTAAGGCGAAGCCGCCACCCGGCACAAACAAACCTCACCCGTGCTGACCCTGTTCCTCGAGCGCCACCGGCCATTTACGGAAGATCAGCAGCGACCAGATAAGCGCCACCAGCGCAGGGATCGCCCCCAGATAGCCAATCGCCGACATCGACACATGCAGGCTAATCTGATTTCCCAGCAGTGCGCCCGCCCCAATCCCCAGATTGAAAATTCCCGAGAAGAGCGACATCGCGACGTCCGTGGCATCCGGTGCCAGCGCCAGCACTTTCACCTGCATGCCCAGACCGATAATCATGATTGCTACGCCCCAGAACAGGCTGAGGATCGCCAGATGGCTTTCGCTGCCCGCGGCAGGCATCAGCAACAGCAGGCACGCCAGCAGCAGGCCAATGGCGCTGCTCACCAGCGTAGACGCATGCTGGTTGCCGAGCTTACCAAACAGAATACTGCCGATAATGCCCGCGCCGCCCAGAATCAGCAGCAGAACCGTGGCGAAATTGGCGCTAAAGCCCGCCACAACCTGCACAAACGGCTCAATGTAGCTGTAGGCCGTGTAATGGGCGGTTACTACAATCACCGTAAGCAAATAAATGCTCATCAGCGCCGGGCGACGCATCAACAGCGGCAGGCTTTTCAGCGAGCCGGAATGTTCGCTCGGCAATGTTGGCAGCAGCTTGATGAGGCAGACCAGCGTGATCAGCGCCCCCATGCCGATGGCAAAGAAGGTGGTACGCCAGCCGAAGTATTGCCCGACAATGCGGCCAATCGGCAGGCCGAGCACCATCGCCAGCGCGGTACCGGTGGCAATCAGGCTCAGCGCCTGCGCGCGTTTCCCCGCCGGAGCCAGGCGAATAGCGAGCGACGCGGTAATCGACCAGAACACCGCATGGGCAAAGGCAATACCAATGCGGCTAACGACCAGCACCGTAAAATTCCATGCCATAAATGACAGCACATGGCTGGCGATGAAGACCACAAACAGGCCAATCAGCAGCTTTCGCCGCTCCATCTGGCTGGTCAGCAGCATAAACGGCAGCGACATCAGCGCCACCACCCAGGCGTAGATGGTCAACATAATGCCCACCTGCGCCGTCTCCATCTGGAAGCTGTCGGCTATGTCAGACAACAGCCCAACCGGAACAAATTCAGTGGTATTGAAAATAAACGCAGCGATGGCGAGCGTGACCACACGTAGCCACGCGACCCTGCGGGAAACCGTGTTTGTTGTCATAAAGATGTCTGGGATTGGTTAACGATGAGGAGACGATCTTAAAGCTTTAAACGGCGAAAACTCAACCATAATGTGACCTCAATCACAAAATTTACCGTACCACAGCGGTAGCGGCGGGCGAGGTTTTCCGTGAAGATAAAGAACAACACAACGATAACAGGCGGTAAGTCGATGCAGGAGATTGATTTTTATCTGGTAGATGCGTTTAGTGATACCTCATTTGGTGGCAATCCGGCGGCGGTTTGCCCGCTTAAGGCATGGCTACCGGATGAGACGTTACTCAGCATGGCGCAGCAGCATAACCAGTCCGAAACCGCGTTCTTCGTGTGCAGTAAAGGCGGGATTGAGCTGCGCTGGTTTACCACCTTAACCGAGGTCAATCTCTGCGGACATGCGACGCTTGCCGCTGCGTATGTGCTGTTTAACGAGCTGGACTACCCGGACTCGCGCATTCACTTTGAGACCGCCTCGGGCCGTCTGACGGTCAGCCGGGAAGGTGACTGGATGACGCTCGATTTCCCGGCCTGTCCGACGCAGGAATTGGCGCCGCCGCCAGAGATGCTCGCCGCGCTGGGGATCAACCGCTACGTTGAGGCCCGAAAGGGGCGCGCCTGGGTGGTGGTGCTGGAAAATCGTGAGCTGGTGGAAGCCGTGACGCCAAACTATTCCGCGATGACGCCAGGTGAACACAAGGTTGCCGTCACCGCGCGTGGGGAGGGTGAGTACGATTTCGTCAGCCGCTTCTTCTCACCGGGGGTTGCCGTACCTGAAGATCCTGTCACCGGCTCTGCGCATACGATGCTCATTCCTTACTGGAGTGAGACGCTGGGAAAAACGACGCTGTTTGCGCGTCAGGTGTCGGCCCGTGGCGGTGATGTGCGCTGCGAACTGAAAGGCTCGCGCGTGATGATGAGCGGCCAGGCATCACTATATTTGAAAGGCACAGTATTTCTGCGCTAGAAAAAAAGAGGAAGAGACCATGCAGGAAATTGATTTTTATCTGGTAGATGCCTTCAGCGACAGGGCGTTTGGTGGCAATGCGGCGGCGGTTTGCCCGCTGGAAGAGTGGCTTCCGGATGAGACGCTGCTCAACATGGCGAAGCAGCATAACCAGTCGGAAACGGCCTTCTTCGTGCGTACGGATAACGGCTTTGAGCTGCGCTGGTTTACCACGCTTGATGAAATTAACCTCTGCGGACATGCGACGCTGGCGGCGTCCCACGTCATTTTTGAATATCTCGACTACCCGCATACCGAAATCACCTTCTCGACGCGTTTTGTTGGCGACCTGACGGTGAAGCGCAACGGAGACTGGCTGACGCTCAATTTCCCGGCATGGTCGACGGAGGTTGTCGATAATCCGCCCGCGTTACTCTTCAGCGCGCTGGGCATCAGCGGTGCGAAAGAGGTCCGCGCAGGGCGCGATTACATGGTGGTGCTTGAAAGCCAGCAGCAGGTGGAAGCCTTAACGCCGGATATCGCGGCAATGATCCCGCTGGATAAAATGGTCTGCGTCACGGCACCGGGGGACTCGTATGACTTTGTTAGCCGCTTCTTTTGTCCGGGTGAAGGCGTGCCGGAAGATCCGGTGACGGGATCGGCGCACAGCATGTTGATTCCGTACTGGAGCGAAAAACTGGGTAAAACGTCACTGAATGCCCGCCAGGTGTCAGCCCGTGGCGGGGATCTGCGCTGCGAGTTAAGGGGTGACCGCGTGCTGATTGGCGGGCAGGCGACGCTGTATCTGAAAGGACGGATCTTTTTGCGCTAGCTGAGCGATGCGCCGCCGCAGATCGCAATCTCTTGCCCGGTAATGGCGGCGGCGTCTTCGCTCAACAGGAAGTTGACCAAGCCGGCGACCTCTTCTGGCCTGATAAGCCTCCCTAACGGCGGACATTTCGGCGGGGAGGTTTCCCGCCCCGGCGAACTGAGCATTGGCGTTTGGGTTGCACCGGGAGCGACCACGTTCGCGGTAATCCCTCGTGGGGCCAGTTCGGCGGCCCAGCTTCTGATCATCCCAACCATTGCCGCTTTGGTGGCGACATACTGTGAACGTCCGGCTGCGCCGCGTGACGTTCTGCTGCCTATCGCCACCAACCGTCCTCCGGACGCCATGCGGGGTGCGAAGTGGTTAAACAGCACTTCACACGCCTGCACGTGCAGTCGCCAGAGCGCGTCCCCCGTAGCAGACTCCAGCAGCCCCAGAGGCGCGGCAGCCATCATTCCGGCAGCATGGATCACCGCGTGAGGCGGAGGGAGGGGCTGCAGTACGGCCATCAGCGCATCAGGCATGCTGATATCAACGCTCAGACTGGTGAAGTTGGGCGTTTCCAGCGTGACGGGGCGTCGGCTTAGTCCGGTCACCTGCCAGCCTTCAGCCAGCAGACGTTTAACGATCGCCTCACCAATGCCCGAGCTGGCTCCGGTAACGACAGCATGGCGCATCTCAAACCTCCAGCATCGTGCGGGGAATTTTGAAGACCGCTTTACGCACGGTCATGGGCGACCCGGCAGCACAGAGCGCCTGATGGGGCTCACCAGGGTAAAAGACGGCAAAATCACCCGCACCGAGACGGATAGCGACGCTGTGTTCAGCGGCGGAGGCAATAAACAGATCCGGCTTGCACTCTTCATCACCCGGCTGCCCAACGGGAAGTGCGCCGGCGTGAATATATTCTTCACCTGCTAACACAACCTGAATATCTGCCCACTGGTGATGGTACTCGGTGTGCCGCTCGTTACGCGGCTGCGTCCGGGCAGGCCCGATATGGCAAAACCAGTCGCTATTCTCCGGTTGCCAGCGACCATCCGCGCGCGCCATAAGCGCCGGGAGCGTGCACTCCGGGCGGGAAAGCAGGGCGTATAACGCCGACGGTAGCCCTGCCAGTGGCAGGGCGTTGAGATGCCCGATAATCATATTAGCCCCTTGACCCATTCTGGCGTCACCCGCACGTATTTGATGGCCTGACGGAAGTAGGTGTAAGCGATATGAAGATTGCCTTCAGATCCCTGTTTGATGCTGGGATAGGAAAATTCGCGATTGAGTTTTTCCATGGAGTTGTTGGTCATACAGTAACCATCCCCCTCGTCCAGGTTACGCTGCCACGGCCAGCTTTTCCCGCCGTCCGGCGAGATGGCGACGGTCATCGGCGCACGCGGCGCTCCCCAGAAGGCTGCCCGACCGTGGGTGACGACCGGCTCTTTACGGCCATCGCCATCATCAATTTCATCGTAGAGTGACGCCCGGCGCTCGAGCGCACCGGCGGCGCTCATGTGATTGAACACCAGCGCCAGTTCACCGCTCGAAAGCGTCGTTACCTGAATGGAGGAGTTGTTATTGGGGAGCGTCGTCGGCTCCGGTACGGACCAGCTTTCGCCGCCGTCCGTTGACTGGCTGTAATAAATATTGTCCGCCCAGCGGCTGCGGAACAGCGCCACCAGGGTGCCGTTGTGAAGCGGGGTAATATTCATATGCACGGAGCCCAGGCTTTCGGGCACCACAACATCACGCCAGGTTTTTCCGCGATCCTCCGAGATTTTCACCGCGCTGATATCGTCGTTACCTACCCATTTCTCCCCCGGCAGGGTACGGCAGTAAAACACCGGTAGCAGCCAGTTGCCGTTTTCCAGCACCACTATCGGCTGGCGGATAAAGGTGCCCGGTTTATCGAGAAGAGTATCAATCTCGCCCCAGGTTTGACCCAAATCCAGTGACTGGCGATAGCGCACAATCGCCGTGTCCTGATTACCGGAAATCTGGGCGGTCCACAGCAGCCACAGCACGTTGTCCGGGGCAAGGAAGAGGACCGGGTTTTGCTCAGAGCGCGTCGCGTCGTCCGAGAGTTTGACCGCGTCGCTCCACTGCTGGCTGCCCTGTGTCAGGCGTGAACCCCATACGGAGATATCCGCAATGCCTTCCTGCGTCCCCCCGAACCAGACGCACATTAGCGCGCCATCCGGCAGCGGCAGCAGGTTTGCCGCATGGTTTTGTGGGCAAGAGGAAGGCAGCATGGCTGTCTCCATGTAAATGTCCTGCGGGTGCGGACGAACAATCCCGTCGCGGGTTACGGTTACAGACATATCAAACTCCATTATTTTCTGCAGGGGTGGGCGCTTTTGCGTTCGCTTTTCCCGGAATAAGCCGCTCTATCACCATGATGACGGCTGGGGTCAGCAGAGCGATATACATATTGTTGATACCAAACGGATCGCCAAGCAGATACCAGACCGACGTGACGACGCAGGCACCGATCAGGCCAGCGTTAGCCCCACGGGTGCTGCGGAAGAACGGGGCGTAGAAGGCGATAACGGCCACCACGGAAATCGACAGGCGAATGGCGCGGGTAAAGAACGAGAGCTTCAGGACTTCAGGCACCAGCAGAACAAAAATCAGCGGCAGGAAACCAATCAGCAGAGAGATCCAGCGGGTGGCCTTAAATTCCTGCTCAGGCGTCGGGTTGCGCATCGGCACGTAAAAGTCTTTGACCACCAGGGAGGCGATAGCCAGCGCAACGGTACTGACGCTGACGAAAATAGACGCCACCAGAGAGGTGGTGACCAGACCGGCCAGCCACGGGTTCATATCCTGCAGGAAAATCGGCATCGCATACAGGCTGTTAATCTCCGGGTGCAGGTATTTAGCCGCCACGCCGATTACCGCGATGGCCAGCGCAATCGGCAGACAGAAGAAGAACGCGACCCAGGTTGAACGTTTGGCCGATTTCACATCTTTGGTGGAGGAGATGGCCTGAATCACAAACTGGGTACAGAATATGGAACCAATGGTGCCGATGAGCCATGCGAAAATGGTCGACGCGCCGATATTGCCATCCCAGGTCCAGTAGAAGTCCGGCATGTTTTCAACCATTGGCGCGAAGCCGCCCGTCTTAGACAGCGCAAAGCCCATGATGACCAGAATGCCGAAGTATTTCAGCGCGCTGTGCAGCACCGTCACCCACGCCACACCCTTCATGCCGCCAAAGGCGAAATAGAAGGTGCTGACGATAGCGGTAATAAACGCCGCAACGGGCAAATTGACCTTCAATACGGTGGAGATGGCCGCCGCACCGCTGACGTAGTTCCCTACGTTCACCAGCAGAAGGGCGTAGATCATGATGATGGAGATAATATTTTTGGTGCTGTTACCGTACTTTTCGGCAATGGCCCCGGAGATGGTGATTTTCCCGGTGTTATAGATGCGCTTGACGAGCAACAGACCAAACAGCGGAAAGCCAATCGCCGCACCGATGACGGACCAGGAGGCCGCAAACCCGTCTTCAAACGCGGCCTGCGCGGTGCCGATAGTGGATTTTGCGCCGATATATTCAGACATGAGCAGGATCCCGACAATAAATGCCGGCATTGCGCGGGAGCCTTCCATGAAATCACCGGAGTTTTTACTGCGGATCCGGAAGGTTAGCCATGTGGTGAACAGAATGTAGACAATCACTATGCCGACAATGATTAGGGTATCTTCAGCGGTAAAATTATTCATCTTTGCCTCTCTTCAGGGCGAGTGAATCCTGGGCACCTCAGGCACCCGGTATTCTTATTGACGAAACTGACGCCGGTTAATTCAGTGACGCTGTCACTATCTGGCGTATCTGTTGCAGCTGTTGCGCGTTAAACGCCACGGCGTATCGGCTTTCTCCAACGTCTTCTCCCATGATCTGCAGCGCTTTTTTGACTGCGGCGGGGGAAAACGCGACGCTGTATAACTCCGTGCGAAGCTGGGTGACGCTCTCCTGAGCCCGGCGGGAACCGTCGATATCACCAGCATTAAAGCGTGACCAGATGGCGTTTATGGCCGCAGGTGCCACGTTCGCCAGTCCGGAAATACAGGCGGAGCAGCCATCGACAAAGCCCTGATGGATCAGCGAATCGGGGCCGTTCAGCACGTCGAACCCGTCAATGTCTTTCACCGCATCGAGGAATGCGCTCAGGCTCTCGTAACTACCGGCACTGTCTTTAATACCGATAATATTGGGATGCTCCGCCAGCGCGCGAGCGGTGTCGGGCTCAATGGTGTTACCGGTTCTCGCTGGAATGTTGTAGAGATAAATCGGCACGCTCAGCGCGTCGGCAATAGACGTATAGTGCGTGATTAGCTCGTCTTGCTTTAGGGGAACAAAGTAAGGGGTTATGACCGATACGGCATCCACACCCAGTGAGGCGATCTGTTTGCCAAGACGGATGGTCTGGCGGGTAGATATTTCTCCTGCGTGGGCCACAACGGGCGCGCGTCCCGCCACGGTTTCAACGCAGTGCCGGGTGACGGCGAGTTTTTCTTCTTCGCTCAACACGAAAAACTCGCCGTTGGTCCCTCCGCAAAAGATGCCATTACCGGCATCCAGCTGACGCGCGATCTGCCGTGTGAGTCCCGATAAGCTCAGGTCGCCGTCCGCGTCAAAGGGGGTGACGATAGCCGTCAGTACGCCCTTTATGGTGTTACGCATTGCTCACTCCTTCGATATTAATGTTGGGGAAACAGTGTCCGATAGATTGCCTGCACCTCGTCACGGTCTGGCTGACAGGGGGCATTATTCATTAAGCGTTTAACGTTGAGCGCGGCCTCACTGAGGGAAGCAATGTCTTCTCGCGGTACGCCCAGCGCCTCAAGGTTATCCGGCAGGTTGAGGCGGCGAACCAACGCCGCAAAGTACGTCACCAGCGCGTGGGATTTGTCCTCGTCCGACAGGGTGGTATCCGCGCCGGGCACGAGATCCCAGACCTGAGCAAACTTTGTCACCGCATGGGGGCGCACTACGCGCATGCACGGTGCCAGCAGAATGGCGTTAGCCACGCCGTGCGGCAGGTGATATTTCCCGCCAAGAGGATAGGAAAGGGCGTGAACCAGGTGCGTGCCTGCATGCGCAATGGCAACCCCGCCGTAGTAAGACGCCCACAGCATCTCCAGCTTCGCCACCAGATTGCCCGGTTCGGCGCAGGCTGTTTCAATGTTGTTCAGCAGCTTAAACAGTCCCGTCAGCGCGGCGTTATCGCTGACCGGGTTGGCAACCGTTGACGTGAAACACTCAATCAGGTGGCACAACGCATCAATACCCGTCGACGAGGCGATGTGCGCGGGCATGCTGGTAGTGAGTTCAGGCAGGAGCGCAACGTAATCCGGCAGCAGCACGGGGGAGATGATCCCCACTTTCGTATTCTGTTCCGGTATCGCCAGAATTGCGTTTGGCGTGGCTTCGGAGCCAGTACCGGCCGTAGCGGGGATCAGCAAAGAGGAAATCCGCGCTGCGGGTTTTGTCCCGGCCAGCAGGGTATCCAGCCCCGGGGACTGCGGATGACACAGTACGGAGAGTAACTTTGCGACGTCCAGCACGCTGCCGCCCCCGATCCCCACGATCAAATCGAACTTGCAAGACGATAACCCGCCGAGCACCTGGCTGACATCGTGGTGCGAAGGTTCCGGCGGCACGTTATCAATCATCGTGATGCTGCGATTGTCCTCTTCAAGAAGGGTCCGGATCTGCTGTGCTGCCTCCAGACGTGAAATATTGCCGTCTGTGACCAATAAAATGTGCGCTTTACCGTGAAGCAGCGGTCTGATGGCGGGAATAGCGCCAGCGCCGCTGATAATTGTGCTGTTGATGGTTACCACATTCTTCTCCTGTCCTGGTGGTCATGATTGATTTCGCTCAAATCAGATCAGTCATGGTCATCGTGTGGCTAAATTTATAATTTATTCGCAAACTGATTAACTTGATCTTGCTCACATATAATCAATCATGATTGAATATAATCATTAACAGGATGAACGGACCCGGAGTGGGGATGAAAAAAAACAATCTATACAGAGAGGTGGTGGTCGTCGCAGATGACTTTACCGGCGCAAACGATGCGGGCGTGAGCCTGGCGCTTCGCGGGAAAAAGGTCTGCGTGGCGTTCCAGACAGTTTCTACTGAACCCACTGATGCGCTGGTTATCAATACCGAATCACGGGCGCTTGGGGCATCAGAGGCGGCTGAAAAAATTGCGCGGCTCGGGGCGGATGTCGTGAACGCGCGGTGGCTGATTAAGAAGGTTGATTCCACGCTGCGCGGGAACGTGGGCGCTGAAACCGCAGCCCTTCAGGCCCTGAGCGGTAAACGGCAGATCGTCATTGCGCCAGCCTATCCCGCAGCCGGGCGCATTACGCGGCACGGTCAGTGTCTGGTTAACGGTATCCCGGTAAATGAAACCGAATTTGCCAGCGACCCGAAAACGCCGGTGCCTTCTGCTGACATTGTTGATCTCTTCTTCGGACTGGCGGGCAAATCCGTGACCGTACACGACCTGGACACTGCGCTGGCGCAAGGGGATGGCGTGCTGATTGTGGATGCAGAGACGGAGGGTGAGCTGGATGCCGTTATTGCCGCCGCGCTGACCTGCGAGCAGACGCCGCTGCTGGTGGGATCGGCCGGGTTGTGCGATGCGCTGGCGCGCCATCTTGCGCCGGTCCGGCGCAAACAGCTGCTGGCCGTCGTTGGCTCGATGAGTGAAATCGCGCAGCGTCAGATTGCGTTTGCGCTAAACGCACCTGGCGTGTCGCGGGTGTTCATTGATGTTAACGACATGCTTAACGGCACAACGGCAGACGCATTCATCCGAATAATTCAGGCGCTTCAGGCGGGTCATCACTGCATTGTGCATACCTGTTCGGATCGGGAGTCCCGACATCGCGTTGAGGATATTTGCAGCCAACATCGAATGACCCGCGCGGCGCTGGGTGAAAAGATTTGTACTTGTCTGGGAACGCTGACCCGCGAAGTGCTGGAAAAGCAGGCACCGGATGCGCTGTACGTTTCAGGTGGCGATGTGGCGATGGCCGTTGCCAGCGCGCTTGAGGCACAAGGTTTTGAGATTACGGGACGCATTGCACAGTGCGTACCTTACGGCAGATTTTTGGGGGGTGCCTGGCATCGGCCGGTGATGACCAAAGCAGGGGGCTTCGGAAAGGAAGAGACGCTGCGTGAGGTTTTGCATTTTATCGAGGAGAGAATGAGTGACTAATATTATTGCTGTAACCATGGGTGACCCGGCGGGTATTGGCCCGGAAATTATTATCAAATCCCTTACTGACGGCGAGTTATCGGGTTCACCTGTTGTCGTGGTGGGCTGCGCCCGTACGCTACAGCGGGTGCTTAAGCAAGGGATCACCGCGCAAGCCGATATGCGTGTGATTGAGAACGTCAGCGATGCGCAGTTCGCGCCCGGGGTGATTAACGTGCTGGACGAACCGCTGGCGGATCCTGATGGGTTAAAGCCGGGGGTTGTTCAGGCTCAGGCCGGGGATCTGGCTTATCGCTGCGTGAAGCGAGCCACCGAACTGGCGATGGCGGGTGAGGTAAAGGCAATTGCAACGGCGCCACTCAATAAAGAGGCTCTGCATCTGGCCGGACATCATTATCCGGGCCACACGGAACTGCTGGCACATCTGACCGACAGCAAAGATTACGCCATGGTGTTGTATACCGATCAACTCAAGGTGATTCACATCACCACCCACATCGCGCTGCGCAAATTCCTTGATACGCTCAGTCAGGATCGGGTAAAAACCGTGATCGGTATTGCCGATACCTTCCTGAAGCGTGTGGGAATCGATCATCCGCGCATTGCAGTTGCAGGTGTGAACCCGCATGCGGGTGAGAACGGCCTGTTTGGTGATGAAGAGATCAAGATTGTCGGCCCCGCCGTCGAGGCGATGAAAGCGCAGGGGCTAAACGTCACCGGACCCTGTCCGCCGGATACGGTATTTATGCAATGCCACGAAGGAATGTATGACATGGTCGTTGCGATGTATCACGATCAGGGGCATATTCCGTTAAAATTACTCGGCTTCTATGACGGGGTGAATATCACCGCCGGGTTGCCGTTTATCCGTACCTCTGCAGACCACGGCACCGCGTTTGATATTGCGTGGACCGGCAAAGCGAAGTCTGAGAGCATGACGGTGTCTATCCAGTTGGCTATGCAAATTACACGGGAATGATATGAAGGGATATAACCGGTTAGAGCAGATAATGGATTACCTGAAAGGGCATAATCTGGTGACGGTGGATCAGCTGGTGGCAATCACCGATGCCTCACCGGCGACCATCCGCCGCGACCTGATTAAGCTCGACCAGGAGGGCGTCATTAGCCGTACCCACGGCGGAGTTACCCTTAACCGGTTTATTCCTTCCCAGCCCACGACGCACGAAAAAATGCAGCGGAGTCTTGCGGAGAAACATGCAATTGCCAGTGTGGCGGCCAGCTTTGTTAAGGCGGGAGATGCCGTCGTGCTGGATGCGGGCACCACGATGATTGAACTCGCGCGTCAACTGACGCACCTGCCGCTGCGCGTCATTACCAGCGACCTGCATATTGCGCTGTTTCTCTCGGAATTCAGGCAAATCGAAGTGACGATTATTGGTGGCCGTATCGACGATTCGAGCCAGTCGTGCATCGGTGAACACGGGCGTCGCTTGCTGCAAAACGTATGGCCGGACGTGGCTTTCGTCAGCTGTAACGGCTGGGATATAACCCGAGGGATCACCTCGCCAACGGAAGAGAAGGCGGCATTAAAACGCGATTTGATCGCCAACGCTAAGCGCCGCGTACTGCTGGCAGACAGTTCAAAGTACGGCGCCTGGTCGCTGTTTAACGTGGCACATCTGCATACTATGACGGATATCGTCACGGATAGCAGGCTGGATGAGCCGACACAGGCCGAGCTGAGGGCGCTTGATGTCCAACTGACGCTGGCGTCATGACATAAGTTAATACTATGTAGCCCCCTGGCAGGTCTGCGCTATGTTAAAAGAAAAATAGCAAGGAGCCTGCCATGTATTCCATCACCTCTGAGTCTGCCCGTCATCCCGACATCCTTAATCTGATCGCGGCCCTTGACCGCTATCAGAGCGAACTTTACCCCGCTGAAAGCAACCACCTGCTCGATTTGGCTAATCTGCCGGACGCGTCGCTGATTTTAATGATTATTCGCGACCAGCAGCTCAATGCCGTAGGGTGTGGCGCCGTGGTACTGAACGGTGACGGCACGGGAGAGATGAAGCGGGTGTATATCGACCCGACGCACCGTGGACAACATCTTGGGGAAAAGCTGCTGGCTGCCCTTGAGGATGAAGCCCTGAGCCGGGAATGCCATACCGTACGGCTCGAGACGGGGATCAAACAGCATGCCGCTATCCGTCTGTATCAGCAGTGCGGATACGAACTGCGTCCGGCGTTTGCCCCGTACGTCGAGGATCCGCTGAGCCTGTTTATGGAGAAGGCGCTGGTGGTTGACGTTCGTTTAGCAGTGCTATAAAGGCTTCAAGCTGACGGGTCATCGCCCCGCGTCGCCACACCAGCCAGGTGGTGAGCCAGCGCCAGTTTTCCGCCAGCGGCCACGCTGCAACCTGATGGTGCCCCGGCATGCTTTCCAGCATGGATCGGGGCATTAATGCAATGCCAGCCCCGGCAATCACGCAGGCGAGCATGCCGTGATACGACTCCATCTCATGAATACGCCCCGGCGTAGCTCTGTCGGCGTGAAACCAGCTTTCCAGATGTCGGCGATAGGAGCAGTTCGCGCGAAAAGCGTATACATCGCTGCCGCTGACCTGGGTGGCTTTTGAGACTTCAGCATGCCCCGCGGGCGTCACCAGCATCATCTCTTCCCGATAAACCGGCATCCCTTCCAGCTCCGGATGGGATAGCGGCCCGTCGACAAATGCGGCGCTCAGGGTACCTTCCAGTACACCATCAATCATCGTCCCGGATGGCCCGGTGGACAGTGCAAACTGAATGCGCGGATACCGCTGGTTAAACTGCGCCAGACTCTCCGGGATGCGCACGGCGGCGGTGCTTTCCAGCGCGCCGAGGGCAAACAGCCCCTGCGGTTCGTCTCCGGCGACCACCATCCGCGCCTCGTCAACCAGCGCCAGGATCTGCCTGCTGTAGCGCAGAAAATTATGCCCGGCTGGCGATAAGCGCAAACGCTGGTTCTCGCGGATAAACAGCTCCACGCCGAGATCCGCTTCAAGCTGGCGGATGCGGGTGGTCAGGTTCGACGGCACGCGATGCACCTTCTGCGCCGCCTGGGTGATGCTGCCGGTTAGCGCGACGGCGTTAAACATTTCAAGCTGAGTTAAGTCCATAGCGTTCTCGATTCGTGAATAAGGTGGTCAATATTATTCATTTTTAAGAAATAGCAGAGTGGGCCACAATGAATCAACTGTTATTGCGAGGAGAACATCATGACCCTTTCATCTGCTACTCATGCACGCTCTGTTAACCCGGCGACGGGCGAAACCCTGGCCACGTATCCCTGGGCGACAGCCGACGATGTAGAACGCGCCATTTCCCAGGCCGATACGGGCTTTCGCCAGTGGCGTCGCGAAAGCGTTTCCCATCGCGCGCAAAAGCTGCGCGAACTGGGCGAGGCTTTGCGTAACCGGGGTGAAGAGATGGCGAGGATGATGTCCCGCGAAATGGGCAAACCCATTCTGCAGGCGCGCGGCGAGGTGGCTAAATCTGCCAGCCTGTGCGACTGGTATGCCGAACATGGCCCGGCAATGCTGAATGCTGAACCCACGCTGGTCGAGGATCACAACGCGGTCATCGAGTACCGTCCGCTGGGACCGATTCTGGCGGTAATGCCGTGGAACTTCCCGCTCTGGCAGGTGCTGCGCGGCGCGGTTCCCATTCTGCTGGCGGGGAACAGCTATCTGCTCAAGCACGCCCCGAACGTGCTCGGCTCCGCGGATCTGATTGCGCAGATTTTTGCCGCTGCCGGTTTTCCTCAGGGCGTGTTTGGCTGGGTAAACGCCACCAACGACGGCGTCAGCCAGGCCATTAACGACCGCCGTATCGCTGCGATTACCGTCACCGGCAGCGTGCGTGCCGGGGCGGCAATTGGCGCTCAGGCGGGCGCGGCGCTCAAAAAATGCGTGCTGGAGCTGGGCGGTTCCGATCCCTTTATCGTCCTGAACGATGCCGATCTGGATCTGGCGGTGAAAGCCGCAGTGGCGGGGCGTTATCAAAATACCGGACAGGTTTGCGCGGCGGCGAAGCGTTTTATCGTAGAACAGGGGGTGGCTGATGCCTTTACCCAACGCTTTGTCGACGCAGTTGCGGCGCTGAAGATGGGCTCGCCGGAGACAGAAGAGAACTATCTTGGCCCGATGGCGCGCTTCGATCTGCGTGATGAACTGGATCAGCAGGTGCAGGCCACCCTGGCAGAAGGGGCGACCCTGCTGTTGGGCGGAGAGAAACTGGCTGGTGAGGGTAACTACTACGCGCCAACCGTGCTCGGCAACGTCAACCCGAATATGACCGCGTTCCGCCAGGAGTTGTTTGGCCCGGTGGCGGCGATTACGATCGCCAGGGATGCGGAGCATGCTTTAGCGCTGGCTAACGACAGTGATTTCGGTCTGTCTGCCACGGTCTTTACCGCAAACGACGCGCTGGCGGAGACATTCTCTCGCGAGCTGGAGTGCGGCGGGGTGTTTATCAATGGCTACAGCGCAAGCGATGCCCGCGTGGCTTTTGGCGGCGTGAAGAAGAGCGGCTTCGGTCGTGAGCTTTCACATTTCGGCTTGCACGAGTTCTGTAACGTGCAGACGGTCTGGAAGGATCGCGTGTAATTTATCGCCCGTCTGTGATTTCGGCCCTCATTACGAGGGCCGTTGTCATTTATCTGCAATGGTTCTGTCATTTTCGTTTCGTAGACTCGCTCGCGTCTAACGTATTGTTACAGAAGAAAATTATGAACCTAACGCAAATTTTTCGCCGTATTGCGCAGCGCGTCATCCCCCGTCAATTTGGTCTGCTGGCCGGCATTTTTTGTATTATTGGGCTTTTCTCCGCACTGCAACTCTCCTCCACGCTTCTGCTCACTGCCTCTCTGAAAGAAGCCCAGCGCAACGAACAGCATAACCAGCTGGCGTATCAGCAGCAGGGCAAGCTGGATCAGGCGCGCGTTTCTCTGCTGGCCGCAAGCGATTTGCTTAACCGCTCCGGCGTCTGGTTTATGCAGGATAAAGAGACCGGCTCGGAAGGGAGCTGGCACAGTCTGATGGACGAGGCGCAAAAGGCGCTGGACGACTCTCATCAGGCATGGGCGGCGTGGCTGGCACTCCATCCGGTGAAAGACGAGGCGCTGGTGAGCAGCTATCAGCTTTTCTACGGTGCCATTAAGGAGCAGGCGGAAGGGCTGATTAAAACGAACGCCATTGATGCCTTTTTTGCTGTTCCCGCTCAGGCGTTTCAAACCGACTTTAACGATAACTATGCGCGCTACCAGCAGATGAGCGAGAAACAGGCCCTGCAAGGGCGGCAGACGCTGGTGGCGCAGCTTTCAAGCCTGCAAACGCTATTCCTGTTTGCGCCCGTCGTTCTGCTGGTGATTGCCATTCTGGTCTGGTTCGGGATGGCGAAGTGGGTTATTACGCCGTTGCGTCGGTTGATTGCACATATCAACCAACTTTCTGCGGGGGATCTGTCCGGTACACCGCCAGGTGTAGCCTGCTTCAACCGGGAGATGGGTCAACTCAGCGGCAGTGTTAATACCCTGCAGCATGGGCTACAGCAGCTGGTATCGCAGGTCAGCCACGCCACGACCTCGATGGTCGAGAACATTGGCTCCCTGGCGCAGGGGAATCAGAAGCTGTATCAGCAGTCTGTACGTCAGGCGAAAGAGCTTGAGGATGTCACGGCGAATATCGCCGCGCTGGAAACGCATGTTGAAGGCAACACCGGCTATGCGAAACTAGCCAGCGCCCGCGCAGATGAGGCGCGTCAGGCTGCGGCAGGCGGAGACCAGATGATGTCTACGGTGAATGCCTCCATGCAGGCGATCGTTGACCGATCCTCTGAGATGCGCGGGATCGTAGCAATGATCGACAGCGTGGCGTTCCAGACCAATATTCTTGCCCTTAACGCGGCCATTGAAGCGGCACATGCGGGCAATCAGGGGCGCGGCTTTGCCGTGGTCGCCCGCGAGGTGGGGCTGCTGGCCCGCAAAAGCAGTCATTCTACGCAGACCATTCAGGCGCTGATCAATCACTCTTTGCAGGGTATTCATGATGGCTCAAAAGCGGTTAACCGGCTGGAAGATAACCTGCAGCAGGTTACCGGGCTGGTGGCGAATTTAAGCAGCCTGCTGAATGACATCTCAGACGCCACGCTGAGCCAGGGGGAGAGTATTCATCGGATGACTCGCCAGCTTCACGCCCTGAATCAGGTATCGCGGCAGACGGATGCGCTGGTGTCTGAAGCGTCGGATGCCTCTGCGCGTTTGCATCAGGAGTCCGATAATTTGCTGGAAGCCGTCTCGCGTTTTCGTCTTCCTGCCTGACGCAATATATAAGCCTCTGTTATACTCGCAGCCCGTTTTAGCCTGAGGGCAAGGAGCAAAGTGTGGCTGCGGTTATCCATAATGAGATGCTGGACGAAATTCTGGCGCAGGTCCGACCGTTAATCGGAAAGGGGAAGGTTGCCGACTATATTCCGGCGCTGGCCTCGGTAAGCGGTAATAAGCTGGGGATCGCCATATGTACGGTAGACGGACAGCGTTTCCAGGCCGGTGATGCGACCGAGCGATTCTCGATTCAATCCATCTCAAAGGTGCTGAGCCTGGTGGCGGCAATGCGTCAGTATGAAGAAGACGAGCTCTGGCAACGTGTGGGTAAAGATCCCTCCGGTCAGCCGTTTAACTCGCTGCTGCAGCTTGAAATGGAACAGGGTAAACCGCGTAATCCTTTTATCAATGCCGGGGCGCTGGTGGTGTGCGATATGCTGCAAAGTCGCCTCAGCGCGCCTCGCCAGCGAATGCTCGAAATCGTGCGTCAGCTTTCTGGCGTGCAGAGCATTGCCTACGATCCGGTGGTCGCGCGCTCGGAGTTTGAACACTCGGCGCGCAATGCGGCGATAGCCTGGCTGATGAAATCCTTTGGCAATTTCCACAACGATGTGGCGACGGTTCTGCAAAACTACTTCCATTACTGTGCGCTTGAAATGAACTGTGTTGAACTCGCGCAAACGTTCCTGTTCCTCGCGCACCAGGGGCATGCACCGCATCTCGATCAGGAGGTGGTGTCGCCGATGCAGGCCCGTCAGGTGAACGCCCTGATGGCAACCAGCGGGATGTACCAGAATGCCGGTGAGTTCGCCTGGCGTGTCGGCTTACCGGCAAAATCCGGCGTGGGCGGCGGGGTCGTGGCCATCGTTCCCCACGAGATGGCGATTGCCGTCTGGAGTCCGGAACTCGATGAAACGGGAAATTCACTGGCAGGTGTGGCGGTACTGGAACGACTGACCCAACGTTTGGGGCGCTCGGTTTACTGATGTCGAACCTGGATCCGTTATTTGCGCGCCTGTCGCGTTCGACGTTTCGGTCGCGCTTTCGACTGGGGCCGAAAGAGCGGCAATATTGTTGGGAAAAAGGGGCTGAGACCATCGATCGCCATGCGGCGGATTTTGTTGCTCAGCGCCTTGCTCCGGCCGGTCCCGCGAATGACGGTAAGCAAACGCCGATGCGTGGACATCCGGTGTTTATTGCTCAGCACGCCACTGCCACGTGCTGTCGTGGCTGCCTGGCAAAATGGCACAGCATTCCGCCGGATGTCGAGCTTACGGCGCAGCAGCAGCACTATATCGTCACCGTGATCCATCACTGGCTGGTCATACAAATGAATGCATGACGTAGACGTAGGATTATCCAGTTGTTCATCCCATACAGGGAGAAAGCGGCCTTGATATATATGATTAAAAGATAAATTGCTTGCTAGGTATTTTTAAGCTCAATAAGATACCGCAAGAAACATATCGGAAAAATCTTAGTATGAATGCCACTGACAAACTTAGTCCCAAGCCTCGCTTACCCGGTCGTCGGTTTGTCAAACGTATGTATCTCATGCGTTTACTCGGCACATTTCTCTGTTTTATTCCTGTCCTGTCCGTTTTGATCGAACACCATCGCTCGGTCTGGCTGATGATCCTGCTAGGGGCGAATGCCTTTATTTGGCCAACGGTGGCCTGGCTGCGGGCGCGTCGTTCACCGACGCCCCTGGCGACCGAGCATCAGCACCTGGTGCTGGATGCAGGCGCAGGGGGCTTTTGGATCGCGATGATGGCGGTTAATCCGCTTACGTCGGTCGTCATTGCGACCATTTTGCTTTCAGACAGGCTTTCTGCAGGCGGTATTACGCTGCTGAAAAAGGCCGCCGCTCTGATGCTGGGCGTATTCCTGGTGACCTGGCTGACGCAGGGGATGGAGGTAGACGGGTTTGTTTCCCAGCGGACTATGTTTGCCACCTTACCGCTGATCGCCATCTACCTGCTGGCCATGAGCATGCTGACTGACAGTATTGCGCAGCGCTTACGGATAAAAAGCCGCGAGCTGGAACGGATCGCCATGATGGATCCGCTGCTGGATATCGCCAACCGTCGTCTGCTGGAAAAACGTATCGATCATGAACTGAATAAACTTCGTCAGACGTGCCGCGAATCTGCTTTGATGTTTATTGATATCGACAACTTTAAAGATGTAAATGACCGCTTTGGCCACAAGGTGGGCGACGCGATGCTGGCGACAGTATCGAAGATCCTGCATCTGGCCACGCGCCCTACAGATACCCCAGCGCGTCTGGGGGGCGACGAATTTGTCATTTTGCTCCCGGATACCAGCGTGGATGAGGCCCAGATTGTGGCTACCCGCATTATGGACGCGGCGGCAGTAATGAAGGATGTGGCGCAAGAGGCCGTGCATTGCACCCTCAGTATCGGTATCGCCTGCGCAACGCGAGACACAAGCAGCGTGGCCGACTGGCTGCAGGCCGCCGATAGTGCCCTTTACCATGCCAAGCGTGAAGGCAAGAACAGAATATTCGCACACTGACAATGTCTCTGTTTAAGCCTACGCTTTTAATAACGCAAAGCGTCAGGAGACGTTATGAAAGCACCTGTAACCCCCGCTAATGAAACAGAACGCCTGAACTCGCTGCGCGAGTCTGGCCTTCTTGAGATCGAAAATTCCGTGGCATTTGACCGGCTGACGCGTCTGGCTAAACGTTTTTTCCAGGTGCCGCTGGCGATGGTCAATCTCATTGATGAACATTCACTTATTGTGAAATCTGCCGACGGTCAGGCACCTGACACCGTTCCGCGCAATATCTCTTTTTGTGGTCACACGATCCTCAGCGAAGCGCCGCTGGTGGTGAGTGATATGCTTCAGGACGACCGTTTTGCCGATAATCCGCTGGTGGCAGGGGACCCAAGGGTTCGCTTCTACGCGGGTTTTCCGCTGCGCTTGCGTGGCGGGGCGAGCGTTGGGTCTCTGTGTCTTATCGATTTCGCGCCACGTGAATTTTCCGCGGCGGATCTCGCCGTATTAGGGGACCTGGGCGCGCTGGCGGAAGATGAATTTGCCGCAGTCAGCGCGGCAACCACCGACGAACTCACCGGTTTATACAATCGGCGCGGCTTTAACCAGTTTGTTCGTTTCACCCTCTCTGTCGCCAGACGTCGGGCGGAGCCGCTAACCCTGGGGTGGCTGGATCTCGATCGTTTTAAAGAGATCAACGATCGTTATGGCCACGAGGAGGGCGACAAGGCATTGAAAGCGATGGCTTCCCTCATGAAGGCCTCTTTCCGCGAGGCCGATCTGCTGGTTCGCTTTGGTGGTGACGAATTCGCGGTGCTGTTTGCCGATACGGATGAGCAGGGCGCCTGGATCGCCATGCAGTATTTGATCGAACAGGTAGAGAGCTATAACGCGCGTCAACTGCACCCCTGGTCGCTGCATTTCTCCTGGGGCTTGAGTGAGTTCGACCATAACAGCAATGATATTCAGCAGTGGCTTAAAAATGCCGATCGGAAAATGTATTCCATGAAACAGCAGAGACATACTGAGAGATAACAAAATCCTATGTATTAGGTTATTGCGTTACGGAAATGTTAATAGCAATCTGGAGAGATTCATTAAAAGGACAAAACATGAACTCTCCACTGCATATTAAAACCCTCTCCCGGGACGACATTCTTTCCCACATCGATGCGCTGGCCGATATCCTCGAAAACTGTGTTAACGGCGGCGCATCCGTCAGCTTTATGCTGCCTTTTAGTCACGACAAAGCGCGCACGTTCTGGCGCGGGATTGCTGAAAGCGTTGGCCGCCATGAGCGTACCGTACTGGCGTGCGTTGATGAGCAGGACGGCATTATTGGAACGGTACAGCTCATTACCGATCAGCCGGAAAATCAGCCGCACCGTGCGGATGTCGCAAAACTGCTGGTTCACGAAAAGGCCCGCCGTAAAGGGGCGGCAATGGCGCTGATGGAGACCCTTGAGGTGATTGCGCGCGAAAAAGGGCTGTCGGTTCTGGTACTGGATACCTCCACCGGTAGCGGCGCGGAGAGCTTTTACCAGCGGGCGGGCTGGCAAAAAGTGGGGGAGATCCCGCGCTATGCCTTGATGCCCGATGGTGCGATGACCGCGACATCCGTTTTCTATAAATTCTTATGATTATTTTTCACAATTGCCTGATGAGTTGATCCAAACAGGGGTTCTGGTCTGAAAGGTTTGATAAGTTATTACACCAATCTTATCGGGCTGTATGACTAATCGAAAAGGACCCCAATGTGAACACACTCAACCGACGTGATTTCCCCGGTGCTCTCTACCCTGAACGTATCATTCAGTTTGGCGAAGGTAACTTCCTGCGTGCGTTCGTTGACTGGCAATTCGACCTGTTAAACGAGCATACCGATCTTAATGCCGGTGTGGTGATTGTTCGCCCGATCCAGAGCGATTTCCCGCCATCGCTCAGCACCCAGGATGGTTTGTACACCACCATCATTCGGGGTCTGAATGAGAAGGGCGAGGCGGTAAGCGATGCGCGTCTTATCCGCTCCGTGAACCGTGAAATCAGCGTCTACGGTCAATATGATGAGTTTCTGAAGCTGGCCCACAACCCCGATATGCGTTTTGTCTTTTCGAACACCACGGAAGCCGGTATCAGCTATCACGCCGCTGACAAGTTCGACGATGCCCCGGCGGTCAGCTATCCGGCGAAACTGACGCGACTGCTGTTTGAGCGCTTTAGCCACTTTAACGGCGCAGTGGACAAAGGCTGGATTATCATTCCGTGCGAGCTTATCGACTACAACGGTGAAGCACTTCGCGAACTGGTGCTGCGCTATGCGCAGGAGTGGGCGTTGCCGCAGGCGTTTATCCAGTGGCTGAATGACGCCAATAGCTTCTGCTCTACGCTGGTTGACCGTATCGTTACCGGTTATCCGCGTGACGAAGCGGCATCGCTGGAAGCTCAGCTTGGCTATCACGATGGATTTATCGATACCGCTGAACATTTCTATCTGTTCGTGATTCAGGGGCCAAAATCACTTGCCGCCGAGCTGCGTCTGGATAAATTCCCGCTGAACGTGCTCATCGTTGATGACATTAAGCCGTACAAAGAGCGCAAAGTGGCTATCCTGAACGGGGCGCACACCGCGCTGGTACCGGTGGCCTTCCAGGCCGGTCTGGATACGGTTGGTGAAGCGATGAACGATGCTGAGATTTGTGCGTTCGTCGAAAAAGCGATTTACGAGGAAATTATTCCTGTGTTGGATTTGCCGCGCGAAGAGCTGGAGTCGTTCGCCAGTGCGGTGACGGGCCGTTTCCGTAACCCTTACATCAAGCATCAGCTGCTGTCGATTGCCCTGAACGGGATGACCAAATACCGCACGCGTATCCTGCCGCAACTGCTGGCGGGGCAGCAGGCGACGGGTCAATTACCCGCGCGTCTGACGTTTGCGCTGGCCGCGTTGATTGCGTTTTACCGGGGTGAACGTCATGGCGAACGCTATCCGGTACAGGATGATGCGCACTGGTTGACCCGCTATCAGCAACTCTGGGCACAGCACCACGATAAGCAGATCGATACCCGTTCACTGGTGGAAGCGGTGCTGAGTGAAAGCAATCACTGGGAGCAGGATTTGACGCAGGTGAAGGGATTGGTAGAACAGGTTACGTTAGACCTTGAAACCATTTTGCATCAGGGGATGCGTGAAGCGGTAAAACAACTTTGCTAACACGGTTACCCGGCTTCGGTCGGGTATTTTTACGATCTAATTTAGTTACAACATACTATTTACTCCGTTTTTAAAAAAAGACGTCAACTCCGTGCGGTTTAGGCTTGCCAGTGGAGAAAATGCAATGTTCCATTAACATGCTTGCAACTGTGAGGGGGATCACGTTTAATAGCCTCGCTCTTTTCCTTTCTGACACTGACTATGATTGTTCGTCCTAAACAGCACTGGCTACAACTGATATTTGTCTGGCACGGTTCGGTTCTGCCGAAAATCTACACCCGCTTGTTGCTCAACTTCCTGCTTTCCATCGCCGTCATCCTGATGCTGCCGTGGTATACCTCGCTTGGCATCAAATTTACCGTCGCACCGTTTAGCATTCTTGGCGTGGCGATCGCAATCTTTCTCGGTTTCAGAAACAACGCCTGTTATTCGCGCTACGTTGAGGCTCGCCAGCTCTGGGGGCAACTGATGATAGCGGCACGCTCGCTGTTTCGCGAGGTAAAAAACACCTTACCCGACGATAAACATCTGGGTGAGTTTGTGCGCCTGCAAATTGCCTTTGCCAACTGTTTACGCATGACGCTGCGCCGGGAAACAAACGCAGAACAGCTTTCACCTTATCTGGCGGCAGAGGATTTACGTAAAGTGATGGACGCCAACTCTCCGGCGAACCGTATTTTACTGATCATGGGGGAGTGGCTTGCCGTACGGCGTCGTAACGGGCAGCTGTCAGATATCCTGTTCCACAGTCTGAATAACCGTCTGAACGATATGTCGATTGTCCTGTCCGGCTGCGAGCGCATTGCGACAACACCGGTGCCGTTTGCGTACACCCTGATTTTGCATCGCACGGTGTATCTGTTCTGTATCATGCTGCCGTTTGCACTGGTTGTGGATCTGCACTACATGACGCCGTTCGTCTCCGCGTTGATTTCCTATACCTTTATCTCGCTGGATACGCTGGCGGAAGAGCTCGAAGATCCGTTTGGCACCGAAGATAACGATCTGCCGCTGGACGCCATCTGCAACATGATGGAACGCGATCTGCTGCAGATGAACGATGAAGAGAACATTCCGGAAAGGTTGTTCCCGGATAAACACTATCAGCTGACCTGACGGGCATTCCACTCGTCACGGGTAATCTCCCATAACTCGGAATCCAGCATTCCGCTGACGTAGGCTTTCTTTTCCGTTCTGATTAACCGCATGCCGCTGCTGTCTGAAATACGTCGGGAGCGGCTATTGGCGGCAGCCTTCGGGGCGCGTAAAACGGGTTTATTTAGCGCGTTAAACCAATAATCCGTCGCGGCAATGCTGGCCTCGCGCATAAACCCTTTCCCCTGAAACTCCGGCGACAGCCAGAACCCACGGTTGTTATCCTCGACATCGTAGAGGCAGATAATACCCATGAGTCGATCCGGCGCTTCACGACGCCGGATACTCCAGAACCAGGCAATCCCTTTTTCCATATCCGGCAGCGCCACGTTGTTGACATAGCTTTCCGCACCGTTTTCCGGGTAGGGCCAGGGCACCGAAGAAACCATATAGCGTACGATTTCCCAGCGCGGATACAGCTCTTGAATCTGGACGGCATCTTCAGCAACCAGCGGTCTCAGCAGCAGGCGTTCTGTCGTAAGCGTCGGTATCGTCATCTGCGGATCTCCATATTTAAGCGTTATGCTTTTGTTTGCGTTCTGGTATTTTCAACTTTACTGCGCTCTATCCCAGCAAATTCTCTTTCCCATACTACTCACATTTGCAGAGGTCGCGATGAAATTAAGACAGGCTAAACCGCAGGAAGCCGAAATACTCTGGGATATTCGCAATCAGGCGATTCGTCACGGCTGTAAAACCAGTTACGACGCGGATGTGATTGCGCGCTGGACGCCCGACCTTATGCCCGAACACTATCGAAAAATGATCATAGATTACCCCTTTTATGTGGTGGAAGATGAAAAGGGTGACATCGCGGCGACGGGTTATCTCGATCTTGATACGCATAGCCTGGAGGCGATATTCACCTTACCTTCAGCATCCGGTAAAGGAATGGCGACACGGATCGTCGAGGCACTGATCAACGAAGCCCGCAGCCGTGGAATTACGCGCTTGCTGCTCGATTCGACGCCAAACGCCCGGTCGTTTTATCATAAGCTCGGTTTTGTCACGCTGGGCGAAAAGCATCATCACTCGCGTATGGCGGGTGCTGATTTACGCTGTTTTGAAATGGCAATCACGTTGTAATGTGAGGAACACATGGCTGTCACGGTAAGATCGTTGCGCGCAGATGACTATTCCCAGTGGCGACCGCTGTGGGATGGCTATACCCATTTTTATGATTGCTACCTCGATGAATCTGTTACCGCATCGACGTGGGAAAGGGCGCTCTCAGATAACTCACCCCTATTTTGCCGGGTTGTAGAGAAGGATGAACAGGTTATCGGTTTCGCGATGTGTATTCTGCATGAAGGCACCTGGTCGACAGCCCCCATCTGCTACCTGGAAGATCTCTATGTGAATGCTGCAGAGCGCGGGGCGGGAGCAGGAAAGGCGCTGATAGATGCTTTGATTGCGGAAGGCCAGCGCGAAGGGTGGTCAAAACTGTATTGGGTCACCCGGGAGAGCAACCCGGCGCGTAAACTCTATGATAAATATGGTGAGGCTGACGATTACGTCCGATACCGCATAACCCTTTAACGTCAAATCGCCTGTGTTTGTATCACACTGTATCAGCGTCCCGGATACATACACAGGCTTGCAATAAACCCGCTTTCGCACATATCCGCTATACAGTGACATGTTGTTATATCCCCGTGAAATGTACACAACCGGAGATATCAACATGTTTAGCAAACTCGCTTACTCGACTCTTGCATTGACCGTTTCTCTTGGCACCGTCATGTCCTGCCAGGCAGAAGCCACGGGCAACGATTTCGTCTCGGCATTTGATCACCCTCAGCAGATTAACGCTGGCGATCTCAACGTCGGCTATGTCGACATCGGACCGAAAACCGGTCAGCCGGTGATTTTGTTACACGGCTGGCCCTACGATATTCATAGCTATGCGGAAGTGGCGCCCGCACTCGCGGTAAAAGGCTATCGCGTTATCGTGCCTTCACTGCGCGGATACGGCACCACGCGGTTTATCTCGGATAAAACACCGCGTAACGGTCAGCCTTCCGCCATGGCGAAAGACGTAGTTAACCTGATGGACGCGCTGAACATTAAGCAGGCCGTTTTCGCGGGTTACGACTGGGGGGCCCGCACGGCGGATATCGTCGCCGCGTTATGGCCAGAGCGCGTTAAATCGCTGGTCTCGGTGAGCGGTTATCTTATCGGTAGCCAGGCCTTAGGCAAACAGCCCTTGCCGCCGAAAGCCGAGGTTCAGTGGTGGTATCAGTTCTACTTCGCAACCGAACGCGGCGCGGAAGGCTATGCTAAAAATACCCATGATTTCGCGCGTCTGATCTGGACCCAGGCTTCGCCGGACTGGAAATTCAGCGAAGCCACATTTAACGCCAGCGCCAAATCGCTTGATAACCCAGACCACGTTGCCGTAACGCTCAGCAATTACCGCTGGCGTTTAGGCCTGGAGAAAGGGGAGCATAAATACGACCGCTACGAGCAGAAGCTGGCAACGCTGCCGAACATCACCGTGCCTACGATCACCATTGAGGGCGGTAATAATGGCGCGCCGCATCCTGCACCCGCGGCCTATGCCAGTAAATTTACCGGAAAATATGAGCACCGAGCCTTTGGTGCCACCGTCGGGCACAATCCTCCCCAGGAAGATCCGCAGGATTTCGTTAAAGCGGTCGTCGACGCTGACGCGCTTTAAAATGTGCTATTTTCAATCCGTTACCCTTCATTCTGGAGCTTGCGGTGGAGCATATTGATCATATCCTTGTCGTCGATGACGACAGGGATATTCGTGAACTGATTGTCGCTTATCTCATTAAATCCGGCTATCACGCCTCCGGCGCGGCGAACGGGAAAGAGATGCATGCGGCGCTTAATAAACAGTACGTCGACCTGGTTGTGCTGGATGTGATGATGCCGGGCGAAGACGGTCTGACGCTGTGTCGACAGCTGCGCAGCAGCAAGCATAAAGATTTGCCGATACTGATGCTGACGGCCCGCAACGAGGAGACGGACCGGATCCTGGGGCTGGAAATGGGCGCCGACGATTACGTGGTTAAACCCTTTGTTGCCCGCGAGCTTCTGGCACGCATCAAAGCCATTATGCGGCGTTTTCGCACGATGCCGCCCAATCTGCAGGTTACCGAAGCAGGGCGGTTGGTTGAGTTTGGCGACTGGCAGCTCGACACCGTTGCTCGTCATCTTATCGACCCGGAAGGCACGATCGTGGCGCTTAGCGGTGCGGAATATCGCCTGCTGCGCGTTTTCCTTGACCATCCCCAACGCGTTTTGACGCGCGACCAGCTGCTGAACCTGACTCAGGGGCGAGATGCCGAACTGTTTGAACGTTCGATCGATCTGTTGGTGAGCCGCGTCCGCCAGCGTCTGAATGAAGATGCGCGAACGCCGGCCTACATTAAAACCGTTCGTAGTGAAGGCTACGTTTTCACCATGCCGGTGACCATTAAAGAGGTTAACGAATGACTCTCTGGCCGCGCTCGCTGCTGACCCGGCTGCTGATTATTGTGCTGGTTGGGCTGCTACTGGCTAATGCGCTCAGCCTGACGCTGGTTATGGTGGAGCGCATGCGCAGCGCCCGCACGGTGATGTTGGGTAACCTGGAATATGATGTTGCTACCAGCGTCGCCATTCTTGACCGCCTTCCGGCGAATGAACGTCCGGCCTGGCTGGCGCGGCTTGACCGGGGAAATTACCGCTATATTCTTGGGCCGGGCGAACCGGGTGCGGCCCCGCAGGACAAGCGGTCGCAAGATGCTGTACGCACCCTCAAAGAGACGCTTTCTGCAGACTACCCCCTTTATTTTACGGCCGTTGCCGGGCCGGTGTCGCACATTCAGGCGCATATCACCTTAAGCGATGGTGCGCCGCTTACGATTGATCTCATCCCCCGCATGCCGCCGGTCGCCAGCTGGCTACCCGTGGTGCTGATCTTACAACTGCTGCTTTTGGCCGCCTGTTCGTGGGTTGCCGTGCGTCAGGTGGTGCGGCCATTCTCGCAGTTTACTCGCGCTGTCGACTCCCTGGACCCGTCGTCACATGCCGCCATGTCCGAGCAGGGGCCGATCGAAGTGCAGCGCGCCGCGCATGCCTTTAACGCCATGCAGTCCCGCATTCAGGCTTACCTCCGCGAGCGCGGGCAGATCCTGGCGTCCATTTCACACGATTTGCAGACCCCGATAACCCGTATGAAGCTGCGCGTTGAAATGGCCGAACAACCTGTACTGCGTGACAAGCTGCTTAACGACCTCGACAACATGTCGCGTTTGGTTCGGGAGGGTATTGCTTATGCCCGGTCATCAGAAATTCTGGAAGAAGCCACGGTGAAGATGGAGTTAAACGCCTGGATAAATACCCTTGCCAGTGATTATCAGGATGTCGGTAAGAACGTGCAGTTTCAGGCAAGCGACGAAAGGCTGCCCATCGTCACTCGCCCCCAGGCGCTGCGGCGGGTAATGACCAATTTGTTGGACAATGCGCTTAAATTCGGTGATTACGCCGAGATTGAAATTGAGCCTCAGGCAGAACAGGTTGTTATCCATATAAAAGACGGCGGGCCTGGAATTCCTGACGCCGAACTTGATGCGGTATTACAACCTTTTTATCGTATTGAAACGTCCCGTAACCGCGATACGGGAGGAACCGGGCTTGGCCTTGCCATCGCGGCGCAGCTCACCGCGCAGCTGGATGGGAAACTTCGCCTGGCGAATCGCGCCGAAGGGGGACTGGAGGTTTCCGTCACGCTGCCGCGCCGTTGATTGTACGGCTTTGTATCTGCATGCCGTACCGATACGGTGGCAGACAAATCGCACAAATTTGCACATCATCTGAACACATCAGCACGTTGAAATAACCTCACTGCAGCTACGCAGCCAATCTGTTATGTGAGGTCGTTATGTTTCTGATTATTGCTTTTTTAGGCGGGATGATTAGCCTGCTGAGCCCCTGTACGCTCCCCGTTATTCCGCTGCTGTTTGCTGGCTTTCAGGGGCAGCGGCGACACGTCGCAGCGCTTCTCGCGGGCATGGTTGTGATGTTCACCCTGGTGGCCCTGGCCGTCACGGCTGCCAGCGAGTGGATCGTGCAAGCCACCCTGGTAGGGCGCTGGATCGCACTTATTATTTTGGCCACCGCAGCCCTTGCGCTGATTTTTCCGCAAATTGCTCTGCGTATTGCCACACCCGCGGTCCATGTCGGAAATGCGCTGAATACCCGAAGCGGACAAACGCGTGGGATGTCTGCCGCATTTCTGGCCGGGCTCGCGGTCGGCCTGCTCTGGTCTCCCTGCGCGGGCCCCATTCTTGGCGCGATCTTCAGCCTCAATATCGCGGGTCACTCGCCCCTTACCACCGGCACGCTGCTCATCGCCTACGGAAGCGGATGCGCGCTGATGCTGGGATTGCTTGTTGCCGGAGGCCGTAAGTTGATTCAGCCGTTAAGGGCGAAATCGGCGCTAATGGCGCGACTGCGTCAGGCGGCAGGCGCAGTGATGTTGGCCGCGGTGGCATTCAACGTTACAGGGATGACGTCGGCCTTAAAACGGGCAAATGGCATCGCCGATCGGCTAGAAAACTCACTGTTAAACCTGGCAAAACCGTCGACCTCAACCGTGAAATTGCAGCCGGTGGTGGACAGCGCGCCGAGCAGTGAATTACCGTCATTAAGCGGCGGCACCGGATGGCTAAATGGTGACCCTGTCACGTCTGAGTCACTGCGAGGGAAGGTGGTTCTGATCGATTTCTGGACCTGGGACTGCATTAACTGCCAGCATACGCTTCCCCACGTCCGGGACTGGGCCAACAGGTACCAGTCTCAGGGACTGGTGGTGATTGGCGTGCACACGCCAGAATATCCATGGGAAAAACCGCTTTCGTCCGTAAAAAATGCGATCAATAAATGGCAGCTCCCGTACCGGGTGGTGGCGGATAATCAGTATCAAATCTGGAACAGATTTGGAAACCAGTACTGGCCCGCGCATTACTTCTTTGATGCCAAAGGACAGCTACGCTATACCTCATTCGGTGAGGGTAACTACGACAAACAGGAGCAGGTCATTCAACAGCTTCTGAAAGAAGCCCGCTCCTGAACGTCACCTCAGGGTTGACGCTGAGCGACGATGAAAAGCCGTGGAAACGCCAGCAGTATCTGCCCATTCTCCTGGAGCGGATACTGCTCTTCCAGCAACGCCTGATAGCGCTTCAGGTAGGCTTTTCGCTCGCTTTCGTTGAGATCTTGCAGCCACGGACGCAATCCCGTGGCGCTGACCCAGTCAATAATGGCCTGGTGCGAGTTCATCTTGTGGAAATAGGTTGTCCGCCAGATATCCACCTCGCATCCAGCCTCCGTCAAAATATCATAGTAGGCATGCACGCCGGGCAGCGGCTCACGGCCACGGTCGGGATAGCCTTGTTCGTAAGCCACTTCGCGCATTGAGATATGCGTAGGTTCAAGCCAGTTGTCGGGCATTTGAATCGCCAGCACGCCATTCAGACGAAGCAGCGAAACCAGGTGCGGCAGCAGATCGTAATGGTCCGGGATCCACTGCAAAGAGGCGTTGGCGTAAATCACATCAAGCGGCTGGTGTGGTGTGTACTGGCGAATATCTGCCTCTACAAAGTCGCATTCAGGCAGCGCGCTGCGCGCTTCCTCCAGCATGGCGGGAGAGTTATCCACCCCTGTTATGTGTGCCGACGGCCAGCGCTGCTTCAGCAATGCGGTACTGTTGCCCGGACCACACCCCAAATCAACGACGGTGGACACCGTATCCAAAGGAACACGCGCCAGAAGCTCGGCGGCAGGGCGTGTGCGTTCCGCGCTGTATTGCAGGTAGAGAGAAGGATTCCAGTCGGCCATGTTCGCAGCTCCATTTCACGGGATTAAGGAAGAATAGCACAGGCAAATACCCGCCAGCGGCAGGTATCTGACAATGCGATGTTTATAAGATCCCATTCAGGGCGACGTGATAAATCAGCATGATGGTTTTGCCGTCAACAATTTGGCCGGTCTCAATGCCGCGAAGCGCCTCGTCCAGCGTCACTTCAAGCACGTCGATATCTTCACCCTCTGATTTGATTCCGCCACCTTTACCGATTTGATCCAGAGGGTGATATTCCGCCAGGTAGAAATAGAGTTTTTCCGTTACCGAGCCAGGGCTCATATAGGCTTCGAAAATTTTCTCTACGCGCGACACCGTAAACCCGGTCTCTTCCTCGACTTCCGCTTTGATACGGCTTTCAGGATCCATATTGTCGAGCAGCCCGGCAGCGGCCTCTATCAGATCGCCTTCATGACCGTTGATAAAGACCGGAAAGCGGAACTGTCGGGTGAGAATGATCGTTTTTTTGTCGCGATTGTAGAGCAGTATGGTGGCTCCGTTGCCCCGGTCGTACACTTCTCGGCTTTGGCGCTGCCACTCGCCGTCGCGGCGTCGTTTATCAAAGGTAAATTTTTTCAGGATATACCAGTTATCGGATAGGGTTTCGCTCTCGATAATGCGGATATCTGCGCGTTTTGATTGCACGTTCGTCTCTCCTTACGTAGAGTTAAGATCATAAACAGCACTATCGTGCACCCTCAAGATAAAACATGCAATATCAGGAAAGTCCGATGCTCACCAGTCAGCGAAAACAATTGATTCTGGAAAAACTCGAAGCGGAAGGTCAGGTACAGTCGACGGCACTTAGTGTTCATTTTTCAGTATCTGAAGACACCATCCGGCGCGATCTCCGCGAGCTGGCGGCAGAAGGGCGTCTGCAGCGCGTGCACGGCGGTGCGCTGCCGGCATCGTCGGCGGTAGTACCCTTTGCCGAGCGTAAAACCGTGAAAATGGATGCGAAGAAAAACGTTGCCCGAAAGGGCGCTCAGCTTATTTCGGCAGGACAAGTGGTGATTATCGACGGTGGCACGACCACCGCTGAGTTAATCACGTTTTTGCCCCCAGACCTGCAGATTACCGTCGTCACGCATAGCCCGAGTATTGCGCTGGGTCTGGTCGAACACCCGTTGATTGACGTTATCCTGATCGGCGGACGTCTGTACAAGCACTCGATTGTCACCGTGGGTGCGGCAGCTATCGAAGGCATTGGGAACATACATGCGGATCTGTTCTTTATGGGTGTAACGGGCATTCACCCGGATGCAGGGCTGACGACCGGCGATTTCGAGGAAGCGTGCATCAAACGTGCATTTTCCGGCAGAGCCGCGGAGACCATTGTGCTGGCTTCTCCTGAAAAGATTAATACCGCCTCGTCATTTGCGATCGGCGATGTGTCGCTGGCGAATACGATGGTTGTGGAAGATGGCACGGATCAGGCCTGGATAAATGCGATAACCGAGAAGGGCGTGACGATCGTTAAAACCTCTGATCGGACACATGAATAACCGTTTTTCTGCCAGCTTTTTGGTCAGGCTGTCCTTGCGGTAAAGGTTATTGATTAAGCGAGTTCTTATACTGCTGATTTTCAACAGTATAAGGGCTTCCATGGCAGACATCTCAATTTTAACGTTCGGTGCAGATCCGAGTGCTGAACGTATTTCAACGACGGCTATCCAGCAGGCTATTGCGAAAGCGCAGCCTGGCGACAGCGTGGTGATCCCTGCAGGCCGTTATCTTACCGGTGCCATTTTTCTTAAAAGTGATATCACGCTGCATCTGGCGCAAGGTGCGGTGCTTTTAGGCAGCCAGCACCTGGAAGATTACCCCATAATCGACACTCGGGTTGCCGGCATTGATATGCGGTGGCCAGCAGGAATAATCAACGTGATTAACGCGCAGAACGTAAGCCTCACCGGAACGGGTACCCTCGACGGGCAAGGGCGGATCTGGTGGCAGCGATTCTGGGGAGATGATGAACACGGCGGCATGGTCGGAGACTACAGCGCCAACGGTTTACGCTGGGTGGTGGACTATGATTGCCAGCGGCCACGCAATGTTCTGGTGTATGAAAGTAAGAATATCCTGCTCAAGGATTTCACCAGCGGCGAGTCCGGTTTCTGGAACGTTCACCTTTGTTATTCCCGCGATGTGGCAGTCGAGAACCTGAGTATCATTAATTCAGCGGGGCCAAGCACCGATGGAATCGACATTGATTCTTGCGAACAGGTTCGAATTGAGCGCTGTACGGTTTCCTGCAATGACGACAATATCTGCATTAAGGCGGGCCGCGGGCGCGAGGCCGTGCAAAAAGCCCGTACGGCCAGGGACATTGTTATTCGGGAATGCGTGTTGAACAAGGGATCTGGCATCACCCTGGGCAGTGAAACCTCCGGTGGGATCGAGCACGTATTGATCGAAAACAACCGTTTTAACGGCACGGGTGTTGGGTTTCGCATTAAGTCAGCCCGCAATCGCGGCGGGTTTATCCGCCATATCACGGTGCGGAATTTGCGGCTCCAGAATGTGCGTTTCCCCGTTCTTATCCAACTGAACTGGTTCCCGCAGTACAGCTACGGTGATAGCGGCAACCTGAAGGATAAGCCGGAGCACTGGCGCAAACTGGCTGACGGGGTAGAAGGAGAGGCGGGTCTGACTGAAGTGAGCCACCTGACGCTTAGCAATATCACCGCGCGCCGTTCAGACAGCAACTTATTCTCTCGTGCATTTTTTATCGAAGGCTATCCGGACCGTCCTGTCTGCGGGTTAACGCTGGACGATATTTCCGTCGATGCCACCGAGTTTGGGAAAATATCGGGTGTTGAGGGATTGCGCTTCAATAATGTCCTGGTCACCGCGAACGAACTCACGCAGGACATAAATGATAGCTACGAGCGTTGATGGGTATTCCGTCAGGCCAGAGGAATGCTCTCTAAGCTGGTATAGACCTGAAGACCACGCTTGCGGGCGACCTCAATATCCATATCTGCGCCTTTTGATGCACCTTCGATGCGATAAATCGCGTCGCATTTACCAATGAGGCGATGGGCAACGGGATACAGCATCGCTTCACTGATTTCATCATGCAACGAGGTTGACCCTGCGGCCTTCGCCAGCGGCAGGGCGAGCCATTCACCAATGACCGGGATGTGCCCACGTTCGTACACCGCAAGCGCTGCATTTTCTAATCTTGCCAGATTGGCATCGATACGTTCCTGAATACCATCCGTGCCGCTACGATAGGGTCCGGCGATTAAAATCAGCTGTTGAGTCATATCTACCTCTGTGAGTGATAATGCATGTTATTGCACGATAATTGCTGTTTTGCAGTGAGATTAAACATAGCAGGCATTATCATGCAAGATCAAATGGAATCATGCATGCAAATCACCGAAGCAGCGGTAGTGTCAGTCCAATAAGCCGCTTTCAGGGGCATGACAAACCGCCTCGATATTATGACCATCGGGCGCAATGACAAAAGCGGCATAGTAATTTTTGCCGTAGGATCGTAATCCCGGCGCGCCGTTATCCTGCGCGCCAGTGCGTAATGCGGCATTGTAAAAGTCATCAACTTGCTGACGCGTTGTGGCTACAAAGGCGATATGCAATGGTGCTGGCTTATCATGTGTCTGAAACAGGCAAAGTGAAACATCGCCGGAACTCATTTCGACGCCGTAGTCCGGTGTGCCTTCATCGATAATGTTTACGCCAAGCGGCCGCAGAGCTTCGAGGAAGAAGGTTTTACTTTTTTCGTAATCACTTACGCCGAATTTAACATGGTCAAACATTTGAGCCCCCAGTAAGTAGCGGTGAAATATGGAGTATAGAAGCGGAGCGTGATTATGGTGGATTAGATGCCTGGTAATGTGGGGTTGAGCACGTTCGTTGACGAGGACAAGGATGACCATGAAATGCTGGATTTTACCTTAATCTATATTGGTGCGCATAATGTATATTATGTTAAATATGGTGGGTTTGTTCTTAACTTCATGAATAGCCCGCTCAGTCTGTGCCGCGCGGACTATTTTCCTCTTCTAATAAAAATCATGCCGTTAAACATGAACGGGTCAGCACCGAACCAGGCAGCACTGTCCGCCTTGTGTCAAAAAATAATGTTGCCCTTTCTAAACGCCCCGGGCGTAAATCCGTTAGAGACAGCAAGTTGAGCGAACCAAATAGCGTTGCGCTTTATCTGTCGCTCTCCGGTTTCCAGATCCAGTCGCCAGAAACCGTAACGGCGTTTAAAGCTATTTATCCACGACCAGTTATCAATAAATGTCCACTGGTGTACGCCAAAGCAGTTCGCCCCCTCGCTGATGGCGCGATGGAGCTGTTCGAGGTGTTCTTCCATTAATTCGATACGGAAAGTGTCATCAATAACCCCATCAGCCTGAACAGGACCTTCTGACTGGATATCCATGGCGATACCGATTTCAGCCAGATACCACTTCATATTGCCGTAATTATCGCGGATGTTGCAGGCAATATCGTAAATCGCTTCGGGGTAAATCTCGTTATTATCGCGATACGGATTGAAGCGCCCTTCGGGATCGCTGTAGTTCTCGAAGTAATACTCTGGCGTGAAGTAATCAAGCTCATAGGGGCATTCGCGCGCTTTAACCCGACGCGGAACATAGTAGTTAACCCCCAGGAAATCTACCCTCGAACGCGTTATCAGATCGACATCCGCTTTCTGTATTTCTGGCAAGCAATCATGGGCTGCGAGGACTTCACATAATTCCTTCGGGAATTCATGCTTCACCAGCGGATCAAGGAAACTGCGATTAAAGAACAGGTCGGCATACCATGCTGCTTTTTTATCCTCGTCGCTGTTGTTTCGGGTGTACGACGGGGTCAGATTAAGCACCACGCCAATTTCGCCAGGCAGATCAAGTTCTCGGTATACGTGCACCGCTTTTGCATGCGCCAGCATAATGTTAAATGCAACCTGCGCCGCCAGCTTGCCGTCTTTTTTACAAGGATAATGGAAATCATAAAGATAGCCGCCTTCGACGGGTACTATCGGCTCATTAAAGGTGATCCAGTATTTTACCTTATGACCAAATAGCTCAAATGCCGTGCGGGCAAACCGTGCGAAAAGATCCGTCACATGGGGTGATTCAAAACCGCCATACTGCTTTTGCAAAATCTCCGGCATATCGAAATGATAAAGATTAATCATTGGCTCAATGCCGCTGGCGATCATCTCATCTAAGTAGTTGTTGTAAAACCGGACGGCTTCTGCGTTTGGGGCGCCAGTTTCAAAATCATCAATCAGCCGTGACCACTGAATGGAAGTACGAAACGAGTTAAATCCCGTTTGCTTCATCAGCGCAACGTCCTCTTTATATTTGCTGTAGGTTTCACATACTTTCTGCGGACCAATCTGCTGGAAAAAGCGGTTGGGTTGTTCTGCATACCAGCTATCCCAGATAGAACGGTGCGGCTTATGCGCTATGCCTTCCGTCTGAGGACCCGACGCCGCTGCGCCCCAAAAAAAATCTTCCGGAAATTGATACCGATTCATAATGCCTCCTGAATGATAAAAAGCTGCCCCAGAAGGGCAGCCAAATAACTACTCTGCAGTAACTTCAATTGATTTGATGAACATATATCCCCAGTCGCTGGCGAACTTGCCAAAACTGATGGTATTTGCCCCCTCTCTGAGCGAAACAGGAACGACTATGGTCTGGCCCTTCTCATCCGTTTGCGGAAACTCAATGCTGACTGGCGTCCCACCGTTCACGATGACCGAGTTTTTCTTGCTTCCCCATTTGCCGTTAAATTTCACATGCAGGGCGAACTTACCGTCCCAGGGAGCGCTAACCTGCCAGCGCACGCTGTCTCCGTCATGAGCGAAAGGACCGAGAAAACCGTCTTCTCCGATGGCTAAGGTCTCTTTTTCACTTTTAGTTGAGGTAAGTGTTCCCTTGCTAACATCCAAAGTCCCGCTGCCAAAGCGGCAATAATCTGCCGGTACAGGCCTCACAGCGGGCTTCACGCTGACATTTATCGTTTTGCTGTTTTCCAGCAACCCATCATCAGCAGTAAAGGTCAACGCATAGTCACCCGGCGCGGAGAACCAGACTCGGGTTTCCTCTTTGTTGCTGTCACAGAAGTGAGCGCTATTCTTACCGTCATGGCTCCACGCTACGCTGACTTTCTGGTCAGGCAGATTGTCATCCTGCCAGACCGCATTGAGTTGAACGCCTTTATCGACAGTGGTAGAAAGCATGTCTTGCAGAGTGATAACCGGTGGAAGGTTTTTCTGCGTATGCTTCAGGCGAATCACGTTTGAAGGTGCTGACTGACCACTTTCATTCTTAGCGATTACCCGATAGTAGTAAGTCTGACCGAGCGTCAGGCTGCGATAGTCATCGCGGAAAAGACTCATTTTCGACGGATCCCATTCATTTTTGCCGTCGGAGATGTCCTTTCCGACGCGTGTCCATGGGCCCTTTGGCGCCGCCGCTCTTTCTACGTCGTAATAACGCCCAACGGGTGACCCCATCCAGTTAATGGCAAAGGGGGAATCGCTCTCGCGCAACCTCGGTGCTTCCGGTACCGGCAGAGCTGGCGCCTTGCTCAGACCAGCCATTTGCGCCGCGGCGGTTCGTACCAGATTGACAACCTCCATCTCCTGGTTCGCTTTCCCCTCACCCGGGAAGCCAGGCAGATGGTAGCTATAGTGCCCGGTATACTCTTTGTGCCAGTAAAAACCGCCATCATGCCGATGACCGCGAAAACCCCAGATAAAGCCACCCGCGGCCTGCACGCCATTGACCTCGGTATGCACAATGGACTGCATGATAGCGTCAAGGTCTTTTTGGTCGAGGAGACCAAATTCGCCAACCAGATAGACTTTTTTGCCACCAATCGCCTCCAGATCTTTGCGAACCTGCCCGGGGTGGTTGTTGTTGGCATTGGTGTAATAGTGATTGCTGATGATGTCGACGTTCGGATCGCTGAGCGCGAAATCATTCACCTTTTTATAGGTCCCATCGACGACAAGCTGATGGGGTGCCCATTTACGGATCCAGGCCGATGTCTGATGAAGAAAATCGGCGTTAGTGTCCTCCAGCTCATTACCCGTTTCCCACGCCATAATCGCCTTTTCATCGTAGTAGTGGCGTCCCGTAATGGTGTTAGTCCGGGTTATTACCTGACGAATCACGTCAAGATAAGCCTGGAAGGTTTTACTGTCCGTCCGATAAAAATCTTCAGGTTTTTCATGATAAAACGCGGCAAGCTGTTCTCTCCCACCCCACCACCACCAGTGATCGATAAACGGTAGAATCAGGCGAAGCCCCTGCTTATCCGCTTCAGCAATCATGTTGTCATAGACTTTCATTGCCGCTTCATTCAGCCGCGGCATGCTGTCAGGCGTTTCCGGTGACAGGATATGCGTTTCACGTCCGCAGGCCGCGTCGTTTTCCTGCTGAACGGATAGCACATACACGCGCTGTGCTTTAGCCCCCGTTTGCACAAGGGCTTTAATCCAGTTTTCTTGCTCTTCAGCAGTAGGCCATTTGAAATATTGCCCCCACCCGCGCGGATCCGCTTTGCAGGTTCCTCTCGCGTCATCCTCTATACGATGCAGCTCCGGGGCGTGGATCCCGGCGAAGCGAAAGAGCCGATCGCCGTCTTTTAACGCAGCACCATCACGAGTAATAAAATGTTCAAAATGGGATTGTTCCGCCGCCAGTGCCCCCGCGCTTCCCAGCGCGGAGAGTAAGGAGACGAGAAGCAGTTTTCGAATTGGGAAAGCCATCTCTTATCTCCTCAGAACCAGACTTCAGCCTGTACACCAAAATTCAGCGTATCGGTATCCCCGCTGCGGGAGTATCCCCCAGGACTAAGCGTACCGGTGCTCCAGTCGTAATTTCTGTCCATCGCATCCGAGACGCCTTTATCCCATTTGGCATACGTGGCAAAGAAGCGCAGCTGTGGACGGCTCCAGAATCCAGAATCGAAGGTGAGCGTTGGCGCAATGGTCACCTTGGTCAGGCCCCCCTTCCCTTTGCCGTTTACCCCCATGTAGTTTTTATCATCCAGATATTCGTAACCCACTTCATATTGCATGGCGAAATTCTTCGTTATCTGATGATACGGCCGGATACCCGCCACCCACATGGAGCGTCCCCAGCCGTCATCATCGCTGGTCCACCAGCGGTAGTTTTTGTCTTTCTGATAAAATGCAAAGGTCGATACGTCGACTTCGCCCAGACTGGCCATGCCATCCAGAATCACGCGCCAGGACTGGGTGTCTTCTAAGTTTGCCCAACCCCAGCCGTTTTTACCCAGCGAGTCAGCGGCAGCGAGCCCTTTGCCGTACTGGAAAACAATGCGGGAATAGCCGCCTGTTAGCCCATAAAAACTGTCGACGTTATACAGCGCCGTCACGCCATAACCTTTTTCAGCAGAAGTGGGATGGTTTTCGTTGCGGTTCATATGGTGGCCAATAAGCTCAACGTCCAGCCCGGTGCCGCCGATTTTTTTAAACCAGAGGTTAAGCGAGTAATCGTCAGGGTATCCCTGATCCCCCAGAGCCACGGGATAGGCTTTGGCTTCATCCGTTGTTGAAAACGCATAAACGCCGGCGTCAAAGCGCGCAAAGCCTAAATCCAGGTTATCAAACCCGCCCCCGGTTCCGTTGTACTGAATATACTCCCAGTCGAACTGGTGGCTGGAAAGATTGGAGCTGCTGTAACGTTTACCCGCCCAGAAAGTCATATCCGGCGCAAAATCGAGATTTGATAACTCAGCAAAACCTTCACGGAACTGGGTTTCTTTACCGTCATCGTCGGTACAGTTCCAGTCTGCGGTACATTTTGTTTGATGCGTCAGGTTGGCCTGAACACGGGCGACTGCGCCTGTGTCTGATTTCAGCGTGACCGTCGGGATCAGCTCAATCTTGGTATCTTCTTCGTTCCCCAGACGCCATTTCCCGTCGGGCATCAGTCCCACGGAATCCACCCGGTTTCCGTCACTGTTGGCGAGGATCCCTGAGCGCAAATAGCCGTGGAGGGCAAAATCATATTTCTCATCGGCGCTGGCATAGCCGCTGATGACAGTGAGGGTAATCAAGGACAGAGGTATTGATTTAATTAACGTTTGCATAGGTTCCCTTTGAATTTTTATTTTCACGGTTAAACGTGCAGGGGAAATGTAAGGATCAAAAATGGAAATGTACATCCATAAACGGAAAGCGCTCTCCGTCTTTGCCGGATTGAATCACAAATTTGAGATCTTTGAGAATATTTTTGTGATGAATATCACGAATTAAGCTTCTGCCCACGAGAAATGGGCAGAAACAGAAAGAGAAGCGTTATTTTTCCAGCTGCATCAGCTGGCGTTCGTGAACCTTAAAGAATGGACGATAAAGCATCCATGCGTTGAAAAAGGCAAACAGGCACATGCACATATTCTTCCAGCTGCCGTTGGCCGACCATGCAGCACCCAGCGGTGAGGGCATTGACCATGGCAGCATTGCAACGGCCCTGTCGAGGATACCCATTTGCGTCAAATACCAGGCTATACAGGCATTTATCAACGGAACAAAAACAAAGGGCAGTAAAAAAACCGGGTTCATGATGACGGGGAAGCCAAACAATATTGGCTCATTAATGTTGAACAGAGAAGGCAAAAGACCAATCTTTCCCACACTCTTCAACTGCCTTGAGCGGCTTCGCATTGCCATAAACACCAGTGGCAGCGTTGAGCCGATACCGCCAATCAACAGATAAAAATCCCAGAAACCCTGCAAATAAATATGGGGCAGCACAGCCTCTCCAGCGGCCAGGGCTCGCTGATTTTCAAACAGATAGGTGAGCCAGAACGGGTTCATGATACCCGTTATGATCAGGGCACCGTGAATGCCAACAAACCATAAAAGATTACACAGAAACAAGGAGATAAGCACCGCCGTAAGGGTATCCGACGCCACGATAAGTGGACGTAATGCTTCCCCAATCAGTTGCGGCAAAATTTGTCCAGTCGCGTGCAGCATCACGGCATTCATCACGCTGATGGAGAGCATAATCACCAGCAGCGGCATCAGCAGCTGGAAGCCATTTCGTGTCATCACCGGCACCTCCTCCGGCAAACGAATACACCACCCTTTCTTATAAAAAAGCCTTATTATTTCAATCGAATATGCGCTTGAAATGAGGGCAGTAAAGAGCCCCATCCCTCCCAGAAACACATTCGTCGCACCATTATCCCGAAAGCCGATAAACAGCAAAAAGGCGAGACATCCGGTGAGCCCGCACAGCCGTTCCGGTAATTGATACTGCTTGGCAAGGCTGGCACTTGCACCGAATGCAACAATCAGCGCCACCAGGCCTAGCGTCAGTTCAAAGGTTGGTAACAGCATCGGACGCAGCAGCAGATAAAAAGATCCCAATCTCGAGGCGCTTGAAATGGCGAACGGTGGAAACAGCATTGGCACCATCAGACTTCCCACGATGACAAAAGGCATCGCAAGAGTAAAACCATCTCGCATCGCTGTAATGTGTTGATTCTTAGTGATTATATTCGCTACTGGTGTGAGGCGTTGCTCTATCAAATCCACAGCAACATTCATCAAATGAATGTTCATAACTCGACCTTAATAGTTCGTGAATAGCAGGGATGATCGCGCACATTCATACAAAGTGAAAGGTGCTCTCAAGTGATCGTGGTCACAATTACCTTATCCATAAACGGAAAGCGCTTTCCGTTTTGTTCCGTGGTGACTATATTCCAGCCATAAATTCAAAGGAGACGTTATGAAAAAAATTATGTTGTGTTGTTCTGCCGGAATGTCTACCAGCCTGCTGGTAAAAAAAATGGTCGATGAAGCGCACAAGCGTGGCCTGGAAGCAGAAATCAAAGCGTATGGCGTTGCCGAATTTGCCGAGCAGGTTGGTCACTACCAGGTGGTATTGCTTGGACCACAGGTGAAGTACATGCAAAACGATCTTCAGAAACAAGCCGATAAATACGGGATCCGCGTTGAGCCAATCAACATGATGGATTACGGCATGCAAAAAGGGGGTGCCGTTCTCGATTTCGCCCTCTCCCTGATAGATAACAAATAACGAAGGGAAAACCTATGAGCTCTCTGTACGCAAAACTAATTCAGGTTATCGAAAAGAAAATTACTCCGATGGCGGGCGCCGTCGGCCAGCAAAAATATGTCACCTCCATTCGTGACGGCTTCATTACCGCTCTGCCGTTCATGATCGTGGGTTCTTTTATGCTGGTGTTTATCTTCCCGCCCTTCTCGCCCGACACGTCCTGGGGCTTCGCCCGGGCATGGCTGCAATTCTCGCTCGATCACCGTGAAGCCCTCATGCTGCCCTTTAACTTCAGCATGGGAATTATGACGATCTTTATTTCCGTCGGGATTGCCGCAAGTCTGGCCAAACACCACGATCTCGACGCACTTACCGCCGGGATGCTTTCTTTAATGGCCTTTTTGCTTGTTGCTGCACCATTGAAGGACGGGCAGATTTCAACGGCCTACTTCTCCGGTCAGGGGATCTTTACCGCCATTCTGGTGGCTATTTACTCCACGGAACTTTACGCCTTCCTGAAGCGACATAATATTACCATCCGCCTGCCGCCGGAGGTCCCAACCGGCGTAGCGCGCTCGTTTGAGATCCTCATCCCGGTACTGGCAATCGTCATCACGCTGCATCCGCTGAACCTGCTTATTGAAGCGCAACTGGGGATGATTATTCCCGAAGCGATTATGTCGCTGGTGAAACCGCTGGTTGCCGCGTCCGATACGCTCCCCGCAGTGCTCCTCTCGGTGCTGGTGTGCCAGGTGCTCTGGTTTGCCGGTATCCATGGTGCGCTGATCGTCACCGGTATTATGAACCCTTTCTGGATGGCAAACCTGTCCGTAAACCAGGCGGCAATCGCCGCGGGTGAAGCTATCCCGCATATTTACGTTCAGGGTTTCTGGGACCATTACCTGCTAATCGGTGGTGTTGGCTCGACGCTGCCGCTGGCCTTCCTGTTGCTGCGCAGCAAAGCCATCCATTTGCGGACTATTGGGCGAATGGGCGTGGTACCAGGGGTGTTTAACATTAACGAACCCATTCTGTTTGGTGCGCCCATCATTATGAATCCTCTGTTTTTCCTGCCGTTTGTGCTGGTCCCGATGGTCAATGCCACCTTCGCATGGTTTGCACTGGATCTCGATTTAGTCAGCCGTGTGGTATCGATGACGCCATGGACAACACCTGCACCCATTGGCGCATCATGGGCAGCCAACTGGAGCTTCAGCCCTGTGATCCTGTGCCTGATATGCATGGTGACATCTGCCGTCATGTACTTCCCCTTCCTGAAGGCCTACGAAAAACAGCTTCTGGAACAAGAGCATGAAAACGCGGTTGAACATGCAGAAGATGCGGCTCAATCCGCCTGAAAGTAGAACGTAGAGGAAAAAAACATGGAATTAGAAGAACAAGTTATGGGCATCATCATTAACGCGGGTCAGTCGCGCAGCCTGTGTTATGAAGCCCTCGGCTGCGCAAAGCAAGGTGATTTTGAAGCCGCAGATCAACTGATGAAAGAAGCGACACATTTTGCCCGCGAAGCACACCTTGTTCAAACCCAGCTTATTGAAGCTGATGAAGGCGAAGGGAAAACCAAAATGACGCTGGTGATGGTGCATGCGCAGGACCACCTGATGACCTCCATTCTTGCCAAGGAGCTGGTGACCGAACTTATTCACATTTACCGCACACGCCGGCACCAGGCATAACGACAGCAGAGAGGCTGCGGCCTCTCTTATGACAGAGGATTGTATGCATTATCTTGGACTGGATATCGGTGGCACAAAAATGGAAGCTGTATTGCTTTCAGCTCAGGGCGATTATCTCTGGCGTAAGCGCCAGCCGACTCAGAAAGAAAGTTACGCTGAATTTATGCTGCATCTGGTGAGCCTTATTGATGATGCCCGCGCGGCTAGCCCGGAACCCTTCACCGTAGGGATCGGTCTGCCTGGCGCAATTGACCCGCAAACGGGGCTCATCAAAAATTGCAATTGCCTGGTTCTTAATGGCCACGATCTGAAAGCCGATCTTGCCGCACGTATCCAGCAGCCAGTGTGGATTGCCAACGACGCTGATTGTTTTACTCTCTCTGAAGCGGTAGATGGCGCTGGTGCAAAGGCAGACACCGTATTTGGTGTGATTATCGGTACGGGGTGTGGCGGTGGGATCGCCGTGCGCCGGCATTTGTTACAAGGTCCAAACGCCATTGCCGGCGAATGGGGGCACAACCCGCTTCCGGGGTACGCACCAGCGATTGATGGCCCCGCTCAGCCCTGCTACTGCGGCAAGTACAACTGTATTGAATCCTTTATTTCCGGTACCGGTTTTGCCCGTCGTTTCCCGGGAAACCTGACCTCTCAGGAAATTATCAGCTCTGCAGAACAGGAAGAACCGAAGGCACGCGAACACTGGCGGCATTTTATTGATGCATTTGCCCGTAGCCTGGCGTCAGTCATCAATATTCTGGATCCCCAGGTCATTGTGTTAGGAGGAGGATTGTCGAATGTCAGCAGAATCTATGATGACCTGCCTGTCGCGATTCTTCCTTATCTCTTTTCTGAAACCTGCCATACGCGCATTGTTCCGGCGCGCTTTGGCGACGCCAGCGGCGTACGTGGCGCAGCCTGGCTTCCCCGGCTGAGCGCGAACGAAGCATGAGCGTCATGACCGGCTACGGGACGATTCTTCGGGAGGGTTATGATAAGATGATGAAAACTCACCACGCAGAAAACGCTATGCCAACGATTGATGATGTATCTCGATTAGCCAATGTTTCCAGAGCAACGGTTTCCCGCGTGCTGACGGGGACCCGAGGTGTTCGCGAAGAGAGCCGTGAGGCGGTATTACGGGCTGTAGAAGAACTCAACTACCGCCCCAGCTTCGCCGCGCAAAACCTGGCGAGTCAGTCATCAAGCCATATCGGTGTGGTGCTTTCCTCACGTGATGAAAGCAGTGGCGCGCGTATTCTCCCCGCGCTTGCGCGCGCAATGAAAGTGTTGAACAAAACGCTGATCGTCGAGTATGTGGATAATGACGTCGAACATGCAGCTTCGGTAGATGATTTACAACGGCAATGCGCCGCCGTTGTGGTGTTTGGACCAGTTGTACCAGGCTGTGGCGATAACGTGATTTCTTTCGACCGCCCCGTGGTGGACGCGAAAAGTCAGGGCTACGATTTCGCCTTTGCTACGGAGAGCGCCTGCCGCTACATGATAGGTAAAGGCCATCGCAACATCGCGCTGGTTATCGATAACGAGACGGATGACGCAAGCAAGCGAATGGTTGAAGGTTATCGCAACGTGTTGCAGAACTACTCATTTCCGTTTAATCGCCAGTTGGTATTAACAGCCAATGAGAGTGTCGAACGCGCGCTGTTAACGCTTATTAATAGTTTGAGCAAGTTCTCTTCCATCGTTGTTAAGCGTGATGCTTACGCTGCAGAGGCCATGCGCCTGTTCCGCGAATTTAATATTGCCGTGCCTCAGGAAGTATCCCTCCTCAGTCTTGAGGATTCACCGTTGGCCACGCAGTTATACCCGCAACTGACCTGCATTTCCTGGCCAATGGAACCCCTCCTGCACCAGTGCGTACAGCGCATTAAAAGCATCGTTGAGGGTCGTCCGCTTCGCGAAACGGAACTGCCACCGATAATTGGTAAGCTTACGCCTCGCCAGTCGGTGTTGGAAATGAGTTAAATATTTTTCAGGAGTGAAGAGATGAATGCAGTCCAGCTTTTGTGTTCTCTGGCATTGATTTTGGTCGCATCCTTTCGCATTTTTGCGCAGGAACCAGGGCTCCCGCTGAAGGAACAGGTCAATACAGATGAAGGTACAATCTGCGTTTATGAACGCGGGGAACACCGTGAAAAAATTGTTATTCCTGTTGGTCAGGCGTGCCCGAAAACCTCACCCAACAAAAATTAATGATGTCAGTGTGTGGGCGCTGTCCTTGTATGTAAAATCTACCGACGATTACGCCCATCTGTGAAAAAAACTCACAACACCATTCGATGACGCATGCTGGTTCCCTTCATGTCAGTACATTACCCTGTCACATACAGAATTGCTGGCAATAAAAGAAGGAACACAGAATGAAGTATGTGAATCTGGGTCGTAGCGGTTTGCAAGTCTCCCGTCTTTGTCTCGGTTGTATGAGCTATGGTGAACCTGAACGTCTGCCTCAACCCTGGTCCCTGGATGAAAAGGCGTCACGTCCGCTCATTCGTCAGGCGCTTGAAGCGGGCATTAATTTTTTTGATACCGCGAATATCTACTCGGGCGGAAGTTCTGAAGAGATCACTGGAAAAGCGCTGAGAGAAATGGCCAGACGCGATGAGATCGTTGTGGCGACAAAGACCTTCTTTCCGTGGCGCAACTCACCCAATACCGGGTTTCTTTCCCGCAAGGCCATTTTTCAGTCTATTGACGATAGCCTGATGCGCTTAGGTATGGATTATGTGGATCTCTTTCAGATTCACCGATTTGACCATTCCACGCCTGTTGAAGAGACCATGGAGGCTCTGCATGACCTCGTAAAATCAGGAAAAGTGCGTTACATCGGCGCATCATCTATGGAAGCCTGGCGCTTTGCAAAAATGCAGCATACGGCAGAGCGTAACGGCTGGACCCGATTTATTACGATGCAACCGCAATACAACCTGCTTTACCGGGAAGAAGAGCGCGAGATGCTGCCCCTGTGTGAAGACCAGGGCGTGGGTGTGATCCCCTGGAGTCCGATGGCACGCGGCAGGCTCACGCGCGACTGGAGTGTCACGTCCCGACGAACGCAAAACGATGCCTTTGCGTTAAAAATGTATGAGAACGCAGCCCTTCTGGATAAGCCCGTTATTGATGTTGTTGCCAGCATTGCTGAAAAGCACGATGTGCCAAGAGCCCATGTTGCAATTGCCTGGTTGCTATCAAAAACGGTCATCACAGCCCCGATCATTGGCGCGACGAAACCAGAACATCTTTCCACGGCTATCAGCGCGCTGGACTTTTCACTTAGCGATGCCGAAATCATGGAACTCGAGGCACACTATCTGCCGCACCCCGTTGACGGGATCATTCCCCCGCTTCCGGATACGCCACCTTCACTCACGCCGCCTTCAGCAATACAGCACTGAACACAGAGGGAGACTTTACCTTCAGTCTCCCTGTGACAGTAAGTATAAAGGTGGCCATCACCGTTTAACTTTTATCAAACTGACTTTCGGTAAACGGATCTGCGCGACCGCCCTGCAATGGGATCTTGGCAAGCGCCGCATCGATTTCGCGTAACTCGCTGTCCGTCAACCGGACTTGCGGTGCACCGCTATTTTCTATCAGGTGCGGATATTGCGTCGTACCCGGGATGGGGACTATCCATGGCCGCTGAGCCATCACCCAGGCCAGCGCGAACTGAACCGGAGTGGTGTTTTTGCGGCGGGCCCACGACTGCGCAAATTCAAGCAGTACCATGTTTTTGGCCAGGGCATCGGCCTGGAAGCGTGGCAGGTTATGCCGCCGATCTGTGCTGTCGAACCGCTGATCTGGATTGACTGCCCCGGCAAGGAAACTCCGGGCAGTCGGGCAGTAAGGTACAAAGCCGATACCCAGCTCTTCGAGCGTTGGAAATATCCGCGTCTCCGGTTCACGCCACCACATGGCATACTCACTCTGTACTGCAGTCACAGGGAGTACCGCATGTGCGCGGCGGATTGTCCTGGCACTCGCTTCCGACAGTCCCCAGTGTTTCACTTTACCCTCCTGGATCAACGCCTTCACGGTTTCCGCTACATCCTCAATCGGCACATTCGGATCGGGGCGATGCTGATAAAGAAGATCGATGTGGTCCGTTTTCAGCCGCTTTAGCGAGCCCTCTACGGCACGGCGAATATGGTCAGGATGGCTGTTGAGTGAGGTCGGCTTCCCCTCCTCCACGCCGAAACCGAACTTAGTGGCAATTACCACACGATCGCGAACGGGGGCCAGTGCTTCCCCGACAAATTCTTCACTGAGATGCGGGCCATACACCTCGGCAGTATCAAAGAACGTGATGCCTTGTTCGAAGGCGGCCCGGATGAGCGAAACCATGGCTTTACGATCGCGCGGACCACCGCCGTAATACCCCACCATGGGCAGACACCCCAGTCCCATGCTTGAAACCTCCAGCGAGCCGAGTTTACGCGTGGTTAAGGTCTCCTTCTGGACGGGAACAGCATCCGAAGGGGCGTTCGACGTGTCCTGACCAGCCGGTTTAGCCATCACTGCTCCGCTCCTGCCAAGGGTGGTAGCGGCCAACGCCAGACCGGCGCCGGCGATCAGAAAATTGCGACGAACCCGGGAAGCGGGTACAGAAGCAGAATGCTGGTCATGCATCATCTTGCTCATAAACTGGAACTCCCTATAGCGAGGAAAGGATTCATTAATGTGGTCATTACCAGGCATAAGCCTGGGGCGCTTCTCCCCCGGGTCCGGGCCAGATTTCGTCGAGGCAGCTCATGGTGTCGTCTGATAGCGTGATTGTCGTTGCGTGAAGCGCCTCCCGGAGTTGTTCGACCGTACGAGGCCCGATAAGTGGAGCAGTAACGACAGGATTCTGCAGGAGCCACGCAAGCGCCACATCGGAAGGGGTTTCGCCGAGGTCCTCACATAATCCTTCGTAGGCTTCCAACTGCGGACGGTGCTGTTCGATTAGACGAGCAAACGCGGGTCTCGCACGGCGCCCGCTTGCCATCTTTTTCAGTACGCCGCCAAGCAACCCTCCGGCAAGTGGGCTCCAGGGAATCAGCCCCAGGCCAAAATGACGGCATGCGGGAATGACCTCCAGCTCAACAGTTCGGGCTGTCAGATTGTAGAGACTTTGCTCGGCGACAAGGCCCAGGGAATGACGAACCGTGGCTACTGACTGCGCAGTCGCAATGTCCCAGCCCGCGAAATTGCTGCTACCGATATAAAGCACTTTTCCCTGCTGAACAAGGAGCTCCATGGCCTGCCAGACCTCTTCCCATGGTGTATAGCGATCGATGTGATGCATTTGATAGACGTCAATATGGTCGGTCTTAAGCCGTCGCAAGCTGTCCTCGCAGGCCTTGCGAATATGATAAGCAGAAAGACGGCGATCGTTCGGACCCGGTCCCATAGGCTGATAGGCTTTCGTCGCCAGAACGATACGGTCACGGCGGCCACCCTGCTGAAGCCAGCGACCAATGATTTCTTCGGACAGCCCCGACCCTTGCTGGATATCGGGTGATTGTTCGGTGCCATACACGTCTGCTGTATCAATGAAATTGATACCCGCCTCAAGCGCTTCATCCAGAATGCGGGCGCTGGTTTTCTCGTCGGTGACGTCACCAAAATTCATGGTTCCGAGACAAAGGCGGCTGACTTTCAGGCCAGTGCGGCCAAGATGCGTATAGTTCATACACGGCTCCGTTAGGTGAATGTTCCGTCCTGACCGACGGCCAGAGCGCATAATTTTCAAGAATAACGAAGCACAACGTGTTCAGTGAGAGGCGATGAGTGGATGGACTTGTGAAAAAAATTCAGCAACGGATTAGCCCTGGTCGGTCTATGGTGTATATCATTTTCGTATCAACGCATTCGGGCCTTAACGCCGCAAGAGGAAAACTATTCTGTATGCAAATAAGCAGAGCTGATGTCGCCGATCTCATTTATTTCATGGCTATTGCACGTCATCGCAGTTTCAGCCGTGCGGCGATTGAATTAGGTGTCAGTGCATCAGCGCTTAGTCATGCCCTGAAGGGACTGGAAACCCGGCTCGGGGTTCGCCTGCTTAATCGCACGACCAAGAGCGTTACCCCTACGGCTGCAGGTGAAGAACTGGTTCAGTCTGTCCTTCAGCCTTTCGACAAGATAGAAGGCGCGCTTGAATCGCTTAACCGGTATCGTAATACCCCTACCGGACGTATCCGCATCAATGCAGCCGTTGAAGCGGCCAATCTTTTGCTTGCGCCGGTTATGCCCGCGTTTATGGATCGCTATCCCGATATTGAAATCGATATTGTGGCCAGCAACCGTATGGTTGACGTCACTGATGCGGGCTTCGATGCCGGTATCCGCTATGGTGGCACTGTCCCGGAAGACATGGTTGCCCGGCGTTTATCTGCCGATATACGCTGGGTTATCGCAGCATCCCCCGACTACCTGGAACGTTACGGAACGCCTGAACATCCGGATGATTTGTCACACCATCGCTGTATAAGCAATCGTCTCGGCGACGATCGGATTTATCGCTGGGAACTTGAGCGAGACGGCGAAACGTACCAAATCACTGTGCCTGGCTCTGTGACGGTCAATCAGGCTGAAACGGGCCTTGTGGCCGTATTAGGCGGAGCCGGCCTGATGTATTTTCCGGAGCCTCTTGTTGCACCCTATGTGAAGGATGGACGGCTCCGCCTGGTGCTTACGGAATGGTCCCCGCTGGAGGAAGGTTTTTATATCTATTATTCAAGCCGCCGGCAACTGCCGACCGGGCTTCGCCTTCTGATTGAGTTCATACAGGAAGCCAGGCCGCTGGGGTTGTGAAATAGCGCTTCCATACGGGACGATGCGTAATCGTCTTTATCGCCCCGTAGCGGATATCAGAAAATCAATCAGGGCCTTTACTCTTTTCGTTTTACCCGCGTTTTTGGGGTAATAGAGATAGACTGGCGGGTAGGTTTTCCAGTAACTCTCCATCACGGGGATAAAGTGCTCCCTGTCGGGCTGTAACTGCCAGATGGGTTCAAACAGGCGTCCAATTCCCAGCCCGTTACGGATCCCGTCTGCCATAACGTCGATATCGTTACTGATTAACTGCCCGGGCATTTCAACCGTCAACTGCTCTCCGCGGTCGTTCAGGATCAACGGAAGGATGCGGTTGTTAGTAATAAAACGGTAGCCAATCAGCTTGTGCTGACTGAGATCTGACGGTACCTCAGGCGTTCCATGCTCGCGGAGATAGGCTGAGGATGCATATAACCCTTCACGAAAGGGTTTCATTAACGGCCGTGCCACCACCCCACCCTCAAGGATATCGCCAAAACGGATCCCAAGATCAAAACGCTCTTCGATGATATTCACGGTACCGTCGTAAACCGAAATTTCCAGCTGTATACCCGGGTATTGCTGACAGAATTCCGCCATTGCAGGCTTAAGAATTAACAGATAGGCAAAACGCGAGAGCGTGATACGCACCACACCAGAGGGCTCCTGATTCTGATCGCGAATGCTTTCAAGCGAATTTTCCAGCGACTCCACCGCCGCAGCGGTCTGTTCCAGCAACAGCTGCCCGGTTTCCGTCAGCTCAATACGGCGGGTCGTACGCACAAAAAGCGGATGGCCAATATGCTCTTCCAGCAGCTTAAGCGCATTGCTGACGGAGGGAGGCGTAATTTCCAGTTTTCTTGCGGCTGCCGAAATATTGCCCTCACGTGCAATGCTCTGAAAGATCCGTATCTGGTTATACAGGGCGTTATTCATAATGTGTTCCTTAAGCAATCACTGCTTAATTATTAAGTACAGCCTAAAGATGCTTAAGTCAATAATATCCATTTAGTACATTTTTACTGATGCTGCGATTCACTGTTAACCACGTATTTTGAAATACACCTGTACTCATGTTTTTTAACTTTTATTGTTTAGTGCGGGATAGTCAGTGTAGCCCACCGCATCGTTCTGTCCCGGCTCATAGAAGGTTGCAGAGTCCGGAACGTTGAGATCGCTGCCGCACGCAAATCTTGCGGGTAAATCGGGATTGGCAATAAATGGAACGCCATAGGCGATGAGATCGGCCTCACCCTTGTTAATTGCATCCTCACCGGTCTGAGCATCATATCCACCATTCAGAATAAAAGTTCGCGAGAAACACTGACGAAGATAAGGTGCAATCCGCTGTGAACCTGCGACCGGAGCATCGGGCCCGGCAATACCTTCGGTTACGTGAATATACTCAGACGTACCATCGGTCAGGTTTCTCAGAGAATGCTGACGTTAACACTGAGAAATCTTGAACGAGACGGGTTAGTATCGCGGACGGTATTCCCTTCGATCCCGCCACGTGTTGAATATGAGCTAACTCCACTTGGACGGACATTAATGGGGCCAGTTATGACACTTATAGACTGGTCCTTGATTCATCAGAGCGAGGTTGAAAAGGCACGTTCTGAATATGAAAACCAGCCCGAACTTTCGACTGATTAAGCCAGAATATTCATATACAGATGCAGGAACAGACATCTCTGGCATAGATTTACCCTGTCGCACTCCTCACCTGATTATTAAGTACAGACTAAATATGCTTAAGCCAATGACCACCTAATCTTCTCAAAATGGCGCTCATATACTCTTCTCTCTTTCACTTTAAACCCGAGAACAAGAGACACTTATGCGAATTTTATGTCTGGACATCCCCGCACCTGGAGCATCGCTGGAAAAATATGCTCCACACCTTAACGCTGAAGCGCTGCACGCCTGGGGATTGTATAAATCCGGCTTCATCCGCGACATCTACTTCCGTCAGGACAGACCAGGCGTCGCTATTTTTCTTGAATGTGACTCTGTCGAAGAAGCGATGAACGTAATGGCCGAATTCCCGCTGGCAAAAGCAGGCTTATTAAGCTTTGAGTGCATTCCGCTTGGTTCCTTTATTAACTGGGAAAATCTCTTTGCCGCTGAATTTAAAAATAAAGAGTGAGGCCCGTTATGAAACCTGCAGATAAATCCGTGCTGTGTGTCGTTTCCAGCCATCCGATTAAAGGCGCATCCGGTGTACCAACCTGGCCGGTTTAACGTATTGAAATGAAAAATATCCTTGTTATTTCAGGTCATCCTGAGCTGAATCATTCCGTCGCCAACGCCACTATCCTTGATGAAGTGGCGACCGCCCTTCCCGATGCTGAAATTCGTCGTCTGGACTGGCTCTATCCGGACGGCAAATTCAATATCGCTGCGGAGCAGGAAAGCCTGCTCAGGGCCGATGTGATTGTCTGGCAGTTTCCTTTTTCCTGGTATGGGCTGCCCGGGTTAATGAAACAATGGCTGGACGAGGTCTTTGTCCACGGCTTCGCGCATGGCTCAACGGCGAAACTGGGCGGTAAAAAGCTGATCCTCTCCTTCACTACGGGGGCGCCACAGGCGCTCTATACCGCTGACGGTTTCTTTGGCCATGCCATTGAAGAGTATCTTATTCCGTTCGAGACCACGGCAAGGCTGTGCAATCTTGAGCTGCTGACGCCGGTTTATACCTGCGGTATCAGCTATGCCGACCGGGATGCCGACAAAATCGCGCAGCAAAAAACGCTTGCCCGGGAACACGCTTCAAGGCTTGTCGATCTGCTCAATTCCGTCGTGAATAATGCAGAGGGAGAATAACGATGCAGTATACCCGGCTCGGGAAAATCTTCGGTCTGTGCGCGGTAGCAAACAGTAATTTCAGTAAAAGGATCAACGTGAAAAAGCCCCTTATGCTTTTAATTTGTATGCTAATAAGCAGCCCTGTCTGTGCAACAAAACCGGACACGCAGAATAAGCCCGTGATGAATATCTTCGAGCTTGGCGTCAGACCCGATCGGGACAAAGAGTTTGAAGACGTGGCCAGGCAGACGATTTCCGCTTCGGTTGATCATGAAGCAGGTACGCTGGCAATGTACGCCCTGCAACGAAGCGACAATCCACGTCAGGCATTCATGGTCGAATTCTATGAAAACGAGAGTGCTTACCGCAAACATTTGAATGCCGAACCGTACAAGGCATTCGCTGCCCGAGCACCTGACATTATCGATCGAAAAAAGAAAATCACCCTTGAGCCACAGTTTCTGGGGGACAAACACATCCTACCGGATGAGCGGACCATCAATAATCTGGTGATCGTCGAGGTAAAGCCTGAATTTCAGAGCGAATTTAAAAACATCGTCCTTCCTGAAATGGCGGAGTCGCTCAAAGTAGAGAAAGGCGTGTTAGCCATGTATGCCGGTACAGATTCAGAGACTCCAAACCGCTGGTATTTCTATGAGATTTACGCCAGTGAGGAGGATTATCAACTGCACCGACAAACGCCGCACTTCCTGGATTACCTCAGGCAAACGGCGCATATGAGCGCCAGGAAGGACGCTATCCCGGTACAACCGGTATTTCTTCGTAACAAAGGCGGAATCAAACAGGATAGTAAGGATTAACATGAAAAGCGTACTTGCAGCGGCGGCTATGTCGCTTGTTATTTCTGATTTTGCCAATGCTGAGGAAACAAGAGGTAAAGCCATGATGAAAATAAACGCTGAGTATTCAAATGTTTAAAGTTTTAACCCGTCGCCTGCAACGCTGTAACGAGGCTGCCGCCAGCATAAACCATGCCGCCCCGACGCAGCTGCAGCAGCTGAAGACGCAGCTGGCCGACGAAATGGGTAAGCCTGTGGGACTGCATACCATGGGGATTCCCGCGGCGATCAGTACGCTTGGGGTGATTGTCAGTTTCGCCATTCCGCAGCTGTGGCTGGAGTATGGCGTACTCGCCGCACTCGGCCAGCCGGCCGAACGCGTATTCGTGTGGGTTGTGCTGATCGCCCTGCTGTTCGCCGGCATTAACGGCGTGACCATGTTTATGATGGGCAAAGGCAGCATGCGCGCCGTGCGGTTACACCTTACGCTGGCGGTGATAAGCCTGGTATTAACGGCGGCCTATCTGCTGGCCGCGCTGAGCGGTAGCGCTGCTCCGGGCGTCAGCCTGACCGCAGCGCTGGTAAGTATTGTCATGCTGGGGCTGAGCGGCAGCTGCATCCTCTCTACCGTTTTCTATAAGATGCTGCTGTTTACTCTGCATAACAGAGCCTGGCGCAAGCTTATCAGCCAGACGCGCTAAGCATTTATCCCGTAAAAACCCCGCCATCGCTGGCAGGTTTTTTTATGGCTTTTTATGCCTGCGCAACCAGATCAGCTTGTACGCCGCGGGAATAATAAACAGCGACAACAGCGGCGCCGTGATCATCCCGCCAATCATCGGTGCCGCTATCCGGCTCATGACCTCTGATCCGGCACCGGTTCCCCAGAGAATCGGCAGCAGACCCGCAATGATCACTGCTACGGTCATGGCCTTTGGCCGCACGCGTAGAACGGCGCCATGATAGAGGGCGTCATCAAGCCCCTGTTCGGTGAACGTTTCGCGCTGGGACAGCGCCGGATGCGCTTCAATGGCCTGACGCAGATACATCAGCATGACCACCCCAAACTCTGCCGCCACCCCGGCCAGGGCGATAAACCCGGTTCCGGTTGCGACAGACATATGGAAGCCCTGCCAGTACAGGAACCATATCCCTCCAACCAGTGCGAACGGCAGGCTCATCAGAATCAGTAAGGCTTCATCCATGCGACGGAAGGCCAGATATAACAGAATGAAAATGATCATCACCGTCATCGGTACCATCAGCTTCAGTTTTTTATTGGCATGCTCGAGTAATTCAAACTGTCCAGAGAATGACACGCTGGTCCCCGGCCTCAGTTTGACCTTCTGGCTGATGGCTGTCTTAATGTCGTTTACCACCGACACCATATCCCTGCCCCGCGCATCAATGTAAATCCAGCTGGCGGGACGGGCATTTTCCGTTTTCAACATGGTTGGACCGGAAACGACGTTAATCTCTGCCACATCGCCAAGGGTGATTTGCTGCTTCATCGGCGTAAGGATCGGCATCTCCTTCAGCGCCTGCGGGCTGTTCCGGTAATCCTGCGGATAGCGGATATTGATCGGATACCGGGCCACGCCTTCAACCGTTTCCCCTACCGTCGCGCCACCGATGGAGGAGGAGACGAAGAGTTGCACATCGCCCACCGTCATGCCGTAGCGGGAGGCTTTTTCACGGTTGATATCCACATCAACGTAGCGCCCCCCTTCCAGACGCTCAGCCAGTGCTGAGACCACGCCCGGCACGGTTTTGGCTACCGCCTCAATGTTCTGCGCCGTTGCGTCGATATCCGACAAAACGGTACCCGACACCTTGATCCCTATCGGACTTTTGATCCCGGTTGAGAGCATATCAATGCGGTTACGGATGGGCGGCACCCAGAGATTGGCAAGCCCCGGCAAACGAACCGTCTGATCCAGTTCATCGATAATCTTGTCAATCGTCATGCCCGGCCGCCACTGGTCTTCCGGCTTGAGCTGAATGGTCGTTTCAACCATTTCAAGCGGCGCGGAATCTGTTGCGGTTTCAGCCTTACCCGTCTTACCAAACACGGAAGCCACCTCCGGGACGGTTTTGATTAACTTGTCCGTGGTCTGTAATAGCGCCGCCGCTTCTGCCGGAGAGACGCCCGGCAGGGTCGACGGCATATACAGCAGATCGCCCTCATTGATCTTCGGCAGAAACTCACCGCCCACCTGACTTAAAGGCCAGATAACCGTGAAGATGGATAACGCCGCAACCAGCAGGGTGGTTTTTGGCCAGCGAAGCACCTTAAGCAGCAGCGGATGATAGGCTCCGATCAACAGCCGGTTCAGCGGGTTACTGTTCTCAGCGGGGATTTTTCCCCGGATCCAGAACCCCATCAGAATCGGAATGACGATGATAGCCAGCGCGGCCGCCCCCGCCATGGCGTACGTTTTCGTGAAGGCCAGCGGACCAAACAGCCGCCCTTCCTGCCCTTCAAGGGTAAAAATCGGAATGAAGGATAAGGTGATGATCAGCAGGCTGATAAACAGCGCGGGGCCAACCTCCACTGAGGCGTTGGTGATCACCTGCCAGCGGGTGGCGTTATCAATCTGCTCCCCGGGATGCTGATGATCCCACTCCTCGAGCCGTTTATGCGCATTTTCAATCATCACAATGGCGGCATCCACCATTGCGCCGACGGCGATGGCGATCCCACCCAGCGACATAATATTGGCGTTCAGCCCCTGGGCGTGCATGACGATAAAGGCAATGCACAGGCCGAGCGGCAGAGAAATGATGGCGACCAGCGCAGAGCGGACGTGCCAGAGGAACAGGGCGCAGACAATAGCCACCACGATAAACTCTTCAAGCAGCTTTGAACTCAGGTTGTCGATTGCCCGGTCGATTAGCTGGCTGCGATCGTAGGTGGTCACAATCTCAACGCCTTCCGGCAGACTGGCTTTCAGCGTCTCCAGTTTATCCTTCACCGCAGTAATGACCTCACGCGCATTTTTGCCCGAACGCAGGATCACGACGCCCCCGGCGACTTCCCCCTGCCCGTTTAGTTCGGCTATACCGCGTCGCATTTCCGGCCCCGTCTGCACGCGAGCAACATCACGGAGATAAATGGGTACCCCGTTTTCCCCGGTTTTCAGGACGATATTATTGAAGTCATCGAGGGTCTGGAGATAACCGCTGGCGCGAACCATATACTCCGCTTCCGCGATTTCAATGGATGAGCCCCCTGCTTCCTGGTTGGACGATTCAAGGGCCTGCTTAACCTCAGGCAGGCTTACGCCGTACTGGGCCAGTTTTAACGGATCGACCTGAATCTGGTACTGCTTCACCACGCCACCGACCGACGCCACCTCGGCCACGTTCGGAATGGTTTTCAGTTCAAATTTGAGGAACCAGTCCTGAAGAGATCGCAGTTCCGCGAGATCGTGTTTTCCGCTGCGATCGACCAGCGCATACTCAAATATCCAGCCCACGCCCGTGGCATCAGGCCCGATTTCAGCGCTCACCCCTGCGGGCAGTTTACCCTGCACCTGATTCAGATACTCCAGCACGCGTGACCTGGCCCAGTAGAGATCTGTCCCGTCTTCAAAAATGACATACACGTAGGAATCACCAAACTGAGAAAACCCGCGCACGGTCTTTGCGCCCGGCACCGACAGCATGGTGGTGGTGAGCGGATACGTTACCTGGTTTTCAACAATCTGCGGAGCCTGGCCGGGATAGCTGGTTTTAATAATCACCTGAACATCAGACAGATCGGGCAAGGCATCGACCGGCGTGTTGATGATGGTCCAGGTTCCCCAGACGCTAAGAAACAGCGCCCCCATCATCACCAGAAAACGATTGGCGACTGACCGCCGGATAATCCATTCAATCATCGTCGTCTCCTTAGTGACCAGCATGCGCGTCGTCAGGTTTTGCAGGATGCCGCATGCGCTCCAGCGCACCGGTAATATTGGCCTCAGAGTCAATCAGGAACAGACCGCTGACCACCACCGACTCCCCTTCATTCAGGCCTGAGCCAATACCGGACTGTTGCTGAGATTCGTGCAGCACGTGGATCGGTTTCGGCACAAAACGCCCCTCCGCATCGACCGTAATCACGCGCTGTTCCTTGCCGGTATCGATAACGGCCTGAGACGGGATCAGCAGCATGTCCTGGCTTTGGGTATTCAGTTTCAGATAAGCGTTCATACCCGGTTTCAGACGTTCATCTTTATTGGAAACCTGCAGGCGCACCTGCAGCGTGCGAGTGGCCGGGTCCACGCTCGGCAGAAGGTTCCATTTTTCAACCGGGAACGATGTGTCCGGATAAGCCGGTACGGAAACAGCAAACTGCGACGTGTCTTTCAGGAGATACGCGATGGACTCAGGGATGGCTGCGCTGATCCAGACGGGGTCCATCCCCTGAATCTGTGCCACCACTTTATCTTTTGAAATATTCATTCCGGTGCGCAGGTCAAACGCGGTGATCACCCCGTCGATGGGGGCTTTAATGGTAAATCGGGTCTGAATCGTTCGGCTTGCGCGCAGCCTTTGTATATCATCGTCTGGCATGCCTGCCAGCCGCAGCCGCTCAAGCACCCCTTTAATCTGGGTAGGCGTTCCGCCGGTGCCGGATAACAGCAAAAACTCACTCTGCGCTTCGACCCAGTCCGGGATCGTGATATCAATCAGCGGTGTGCCTTTCTTCACATGGTCGCCCGTTGTCAGCGGGTACACCTTCTCAACGAAACCTTCAGCGCGCGCCTGCACAATGACAAACTGATAGTCGTTATAGCTGACGTTGGCCGGGATGGTCTGGGAATAATTCAGCTTCCCTCGCGTGACTTTTTGCGTTTTTAATCCCAGATTCTGAACCTGTGTCGGATCAATACGAATACCGGCGCTGCTTTTCTCGTCGTCTTCATCCGCATATTTCGGCACCAGGTCCATATCCATAAAAGGCGATTTACCGGGTTTATCAAATTTAACGTCTGGTTTCATCGGGTCATACCAGAAAAGTACCTTTCGCTCGGGTACTGTCTTTTCTGTTTTATCCACTGAATGCATCATCTGCCAGGCCGTCACTGAAATCAGCCCGCCTGCGATGAGGCTGGAAATAATCATTGCAGCATATTTTATTTTAAAAGACGCCATGCCGTTTCTCGCTATTTAATGCTCTTCAGTAAAGAGATATTGCCCTGCTGCACAAACGAAAAATTAACCTGGCTACCCACTTTTAACGCCGTAATACTCTCGTCAGCCTGGGTAAAGGTGAAGCGCATGGTCATCGCGGGCCAACCCACCGCCGGGATAGCATCATGAGAAATGGTGATTTTCTTATTGGTGAGATCAATGTCCTTCACAATGCCAGTTCCTTCGATTACCTGCTCTGAAGCGGCGTCGCTGGCAGCAGCCATTTCACTATGCTGATGAACTTCAGCCTGAAGGCCAGCAGAAAACATCACAGAGAGAGCACCAAATACAACGGCTTTAATGGAATTACGCATATTCATTGTCCTGTTAAATGATAAATAAGTTATTCAACCCAGCCGCCACCCAGTGCGGTGTAGAGATTAATTTCATTCACCTGTCTGGAATTGGTCAGGTCGAGTAGAGTTTGCTGTGTGGCGAAAAGGGAGCGTTCAGCATCAAGCACTTCGATATAGCTCACCGCGCCGCTGGCATATAATCCTCTGGCGCGCTGAAGGGTAATTTGCAGTGAATCCAGATAACGCTTCTGCGCATCATTTTGCTTGCTAATGCTTTCACGCAGGGCGAGCGCATCCGCAACGTCTTTAAATGCAGCCTGAATTTTTTGTTCGTAATTCACAACCGACTGCTGCTGGCGAATTTCAGCCAGCTTCAGGTTGGCGTTATTCCTTCCGGCATTGAAAATCGGAATGTCGATTTTAGGAATAAAATTCCACATTCCGCTCGCCGGTGTGAATAGGCTGGATAACGCCGTACTGCTTGTTGAAAGTCCACTGGTCAGCGAAATGGAGGGGAAAAAAGCGGCTCGCGCAGCGCCAATATTGGCATCAGCCGCTTTCAGCTGATACTCCGCCTCCATGATATCCGGGCGCTGAAGCAGAATGTCTGATGACAGATTGGGCGGCAACTTTACGGGTGTCAGAGCGCTATCGCTCGCACCGTTTTCTGCCGGGAGCACGCGATACGTGCCCAGCACTCGCTGCAGGGCATTATTGGCCTGCGCCAGCTCGCCCTCTCTTTTGGCAATCTCCGCGCGGGTGCTTTCGATTTGTCCACGAGCCTGCTCCAGCGCGAGGACATTCGTGCTGCCCGTCACCAGCTGCTGCTCTACAAAAGCATAAGACTGTTGATAATTTTTCAGCGTCTCGCGCGCAATACGCAGCTGTTTGTAGGCCAGCTGCTGGCTGAAATAACTCTGCGACACGCTGGAGACAAGCAGAATATGTACCGCCCGGCGGGCTTCTTCGCTGGCAAAAAAGTTTTGTCTGTCTGCCTCACTCATGTTCCTGAGCTTGCCGAAAAAATCGAGTTCGTAGCTAAGCTCAAGGCCCGCGTCATACTCTTGTGATGTCGGCTTGTCACTTTTCAGCCCGCCGCTGTAAGTAATACCTGACGACGCATTCAACTGCGGATAGCGGTCTGCATCCGTGATGTTAAACTGCGCCCGGGCCTCTTCCACCTTCAGGGCCGCCATGCGCAAATCGCGATTGTTGCTCAGGGCCTCGGCGATCAGCCTTGTCACCTGCGGATCGGCAAAAAAGTTGCGCCACCCGCTGTCCTGATAATTCTGCGCTGCGGGCATCAGACCGTTGCGAGACAGTGAAAACTGCTGTGGGACCGGTGCCGCGGGTCGCTGGTATTCAGGGGCCAGAGAAACGCAGCCTGCAAGAAGGAAAATAGTGCTGATGCTAAGTCGTTTTAAGGTGAACATAACGCTTCTCGTCCAGGCAGACCTGGTAAATGATTCCAATGAAGTCCAGAGTGTTATCAGGGTTACTCTAACGAAATCATCCTGTTTGCCTGGTGACAGGATAATGACAATGTTGTCATTTTTAGCGTAAGCCGTTGATTACGGCCTTCGGCGCAATAGAATGTCGCGAGCAGCCAGCCAGGGGAGCAAGATGAAAATACTGATCGTTGAAGACGAGATTAAAACAGGCGAATACCTCAGCAAGGGGCTGACGGAGGCGGGCTTTGTGGTGGATTACGCTGACAATGGCCTGAACGGATATCATCTCGCCATGACCGCCAGGTATGATCTGCTGATTCTGGATATCATGCTGCCTGATGTGAACGGCTGGGATATCGTCCGCATGCTGCGTTCTGCCGGGAAAGGGATGCCGATACTGCTACTGACGGCCCTCGGCACGATTGAACACCGGGTTAAGGGGCTTGAGCTGGGTGCAGATGATTACCTGGTAAAACCTTTCGCGTTTGCTGAGCTTCTCGCTCGGGTGAGAACGCTGCTAAGGCGCGGTAATACGGCGATAGCCGAGAGCCAGTTCAACGTGGCGGACCTGACGATCGATCTCATCTCCCGGAAGGTCACCCGCGCCGGAAACCGTATTCTGTTAACCAGCAAAGAGTTCAGCCTGCTGGAGTTTTTCATCCGGCATCAGGGCGAAGTCCTGCCCCGCTCCCTGATTGCTTCGCAGGTGTGGGACATGAACTTTGACAGCGACACCAACGCCATCGACGTCGCGGTTAAGCGCCTGCGCGCCAAAATAGATAATGATTATGAGCCAAAACTGATCCAGACCGTCCGCGGCGTCGGTTATATGCTGGAGGCGCCGGATGCACAATAAGCCCGCCAGGCGTCCATTCTCTCTTGCCCTGAGGCTGACGTTTTTTATCAGCCTCTCTACGATCCTCGCTTTTTTCGCTTTTACCTGGTTTATGTTGCATTCGGTTGAAAAGCATTTTGCCGAACAGGATATTAGCGATCTGCAGCAAATCAGCACCGCAATGCACCGCATACTGCAGTCACCGGCCGATCCCGATGAACGAAAGGTCAGTAAAATCAAAGAGTCGATTGCCAGTTACCGCAACGTCGCCGTGTTGCTTCTGGATCCTCAGGGGAATGAACTGTTCAGTTCAGCGCAAGGCGCGGCATTACGCCCTGCGGTAAATACGGCGGATTTTGGCACACACCGCCGCGCGCAGGATGTGTTTCTCTGGACGGTAGAAGATCCGTCCATGCCCGCGCATTCCGGCCCCGAAATGAAAATGGAAACCTACCGAATTATCGCCTCTTCTGGGACGGCTGCATTTCAGGGAAAAACGCAGAACTACGTCATGCTTATCGGGCTTTCCATCAATTTTCATCTTCACTACCTCGATGCGCTAAAAAAGAATCTGCTCGCGATTGCTGCTGTTATCAGCGTGCTGATTATTCTTGTCATCCGCATCGCGGTTCGCCAGGGACACCTGCCCCTGCGTAACGTCAGCACCGCTATCAAAAATATCACCTCTGAGAATCTGGATGTGCGGCTGGAGCCGTCCCGCGTGCCTGTTGAGCTGGAACAGCTGGTGATCTCGTTCAACCATATGATTGAAAAAATTGAGGATGTCTTTACCCGTCAGGCCAATTTTTCTGCCGATATCGCGCACGAAATCAGAACCCCCATCACCAACCTGATGACGCAAAGCGAGATTGCCCTAAGCCAGAACCGGACGCAGAAAGAGCTTGAAGACGTGCTCTATTCCAGCCTTGAAGAGTACACCCGGATGACCCGCATGGTCAGCGACATGCTGTTTCTCGCCCAGGCGGATAATAACCAGCTGATCCCTGACCGGGTCATGTTTGATTTACGTGCAGAGGTGATGAAAGTTTTCGATTTCTTCGAAGCCTGGGCGGAAGAGCGCAACATCACGCTCAAATTCAACGGGATGCCCTGCCTGGTTGAAGGCGATCCCCAGATGTTCAGGCGAGCAATCAATAACCTGTTATCCAATGCCCTGCGCTATACGCCGGAAGGACAGGCTGTGACCGTCTCACTCACAGAACAAGATAGCTATTTTGTTCTGATGATTGAAAACCCCGGCACGCCCATCCCGGAAGCGCATTTGCCGAGACTGTTCGACCGCTTCTATCGGGTGGATCCGTCCAGGCAACGTAAAGGCGAAGGCAGCGGGATCGGGCTTGCCATCGTCAAATCCATTGTGGTTGCTCATCATGGAAAAGTGCGTGTGGAATCGGACGCTCGCTCGACGCGGTTTATCTTGTCTGTGCCAAAGGCGATATCGCGCTAAGGCTCACTGCGCATCCTGACAGACTTCGCGCACTTTCTCTCTCAACCAGCGGTGCCCCGGATCCTGCTCCATTCGCGGGTGCCACATCTGGGAAACCGTAATGGTCCGGGCTTTAAACGGCAGTTCGAAGACGTGCAAATTTTCCGTCATGGTTTGATTGCGCAGATACAGTGCGGGAACCATCGCAATGAGATCGGACGCCAGCGCCACGGATAACGCCGTCGGGAAGCCCGGCACCACGCTGGCCACTTTACGTTTCATACTCTGTTCCGCCAGAACGTCATCGACGAAGCCGTGTAACGAACCATCGGGCGAGGCGACCACATGGCCCCATGACACATAATCGTTGATGCTGATTGCCGACAGCGCGGCCAGCGGATGTCCTTTGCGTACCGCCCCCACAAACCGGTCCTGAAATAACCGCTGCAAACGTATCTCCGGTCCCATGTTGCCCTGTACGCCAATTTCCAGGTCAACCAGCCCCTCGCGCAAGTACCGCGACGTTTTTTCAGGCTTCGGTGCGAAGCGTATGCAGACCTCTGGGGCAACCGCGGCAACGGCGGCAATCAGGGCAGGACCAAAGGCCACCACGAAGCCATCATTTGCCCGAATGGTGAAAAGTCGCGCCAGATTTTGGACGTTAAGCGTCTCGGTGGAGGGCTGGAGCACCGCTCTCGCCTCGTGCACGGCGTTTCTGGCCCGGTCCCGGGTGGCTTCTGCCCAGGGCGTCAGCACCATATGACGTCCGGCCCGAACCAGAATCGGATCGCCGGTGACTTCACGCAGCCTGCTCAGCGTTCGGCTCATGGCGGAGGTGCTCAGGTTTAAACGCCGCGCCGCAGCCGCTACGCTGGCTTCAGCCAGCAAAACGTCGAGGGCAACCAGCAAATTGAAATCAGGGTCGGTCACGTTATCTCCTCATATAAGGCGTTATACGCAACGAATGAGTGCACAGGCTGCGTCTTCCGCCTTGTATACCCCATGATTATAGTTTCGTCATCACTATTCTTTTCTGGAGTAAATATCATGACGCTGTTTTCAAACCAGCCCGGCGATGAGGGATTACCGGGACATGAACGTGCCCGGGTCATGGTCGCGCTGATGACCACCACGCTGATGGGGGTCTTTGATGGCACCATGATTAACGTTGCGTTGCCCTCCATGGCAAGCGCGATGCAGGTCTCTGCGAATGTCGCTGTATGGTTTGCCAACGGTTACCTGCTGTCGGCGGCGATGACGCTGGCTATCTTCGCGGCGCTGGCAGCGCGAATGGGCTATCGCCCGGTGTTTCTGGCGGGTCTTGCGACGTTCACGCTTACCTCCCTAGGCTGCGCGCTGGCGACGACGCCCGAAATGCTGATCGGGATGCGTGTTTTGCAAGGCATAGGGGGGGCGGCCACGTTGAGCATCGCCCCGGCGATACTGCGCTCCGTTTTCCCTGGACGACTGCTTGGCCGCGTTCTGGGTCTGCACGCCCTGCTGATTGCCGCCAGCACGGCCATAGCGCCGGTGCTGGGCGGCACGATCCTGGAGGCGCTACGCTGGGAATGGCTGTTTGCAATTAACATTATTCCGGGAAGTGTCGCACTGCTGCTGGCCTGGAAGGCGTTACCGCGCGGTTCGGCTTCCAGTAAAACGCCCTTTGACACCGCAGGTGCTGTACTCTCGGCGATTCTGCTCGGTTCGACAATCATGACCGCGAACAGTTTCCAGCACGTCAGCCATGAGGCGGCGTTCTGGGCGGGTATTGCCCTACTCAGCGCCACCGCGTTCATCTGGCATATTCGCCGCATCCAAAGTCCCTTGCTGCCCCCCGTTATCTTCCGCAACGGTCGCTTTACGCTCGCCGCACTCACCTCACTTGCGTCGTTTGTCAGCCAGGGCATCACCTTTATCGCGCTGCCGTTTCTGTTTCAGAGCGTGTATGGCTACAGCCCGCTGGAATCGGCCCTTCTGTTCACGCCCTGGCCGATTGGCATCGTGCTCATCGCGCCGCACGCGGGCCGTTGGGCAGATACGATTTCCGCGCCGCTGATTTCCACCATCGGGCTGATGATTTTTGCCGTTGGGTTGATCCTGCTGGCGACGTTACCGGCAAGCCCTCCCACATGGGATATCTGCCTGCGCAGTCTGGTGTGCGGTATTGGGTTTGGCTGCTTCCAGAGCCCCAATAATCGGGAAATGCTCGCTAACGTGGCGCGCGAGAATGCCAGCTATGCGTCCGGGGTATTGTCCATCGTCAGGACGTTCGGGCAGTGTCTGGGTGCAGCCGTGGTAGGGGTTTGGCTGGCCGCGACGACGGGCTCGGACCAGGCCGTTCACTTTGCGCTGTGGACTGCGGTGGTAGCCTCGGCCGGGTCGGTGTTGTTTAGCCTGAGCCGACTACGCCCTGCGGTTCGGGCATCAGCCTGATTCGCCCGGCGGCGCTACGCTTGCACAATGTAGGCCGGGTAAGCGCAGCGCCACCCGGCAAAAAAGACGACTGGTTTATTTACTCCAGCGCCAGCAGCGCAAAGCTCGCCAGCCAGTGCCCGCCGCTATAGTGGCTGCCCACCACGTGCTCGACGCTTGCCGTCAGGTGTTTCGCCACGGCATCACGCAGCGCCTGCTGTCCCGGATGGTTCTCCGGCAACGCCTTTGCGATGTGTTTCATACACCAGGCGCGGCTGAGGTTTAACCCGTCCAGATGGGCAATTTTCGGATCGGTACGGTCGCTCACCTCCGCCGGGTTCATCAGTGCCGCAACAGTCCCTACATCAGGGAGGAATTTATCGAACCATGCCGGGAAGTTATCCGTTACCTTGCTCATCAGCAGCGCCTCGGTCAGCGCGCCGGAAATATACTCATCGCCGCCCGGTTCGTAGTGTGCAGGATAGCGCGTATCCGCGAGATAAAACCGCTCAGCCGCCGTCAGAATTGCCTGCTCCAGCGCGATATCTTCTACGGAGCGGGCGTAATCCAGCCCCAGCGCGAGGGCAAACGCTGTGTTGTAGTGCGTCCCGACGCGGATCGGATAGGTGAGCTTGCTGAGATAATCCACCAGCCGGTTGCGAATATCCTGGGTTAACGGCTCAAGCGTCTGGTACCAGACTGCGGCCTGCGGCAGCGACGACTGTTTCAACTCCTGAGCCAGCGCCAGCAGCCAGCCGTAGCCATACGGACGTTCGAACGAGGCGCGGAACGGCGCGGTGAAATAGGCCAGCTCTTTCGCCACGTTCTCGTTGGTCAGATGCTCGTCGATAAGCGCGACGATTTCATTCCGACACGGTAGCTCAGGGTAGAGGCGCACGCAGCGCAGCAGCAGCCAGTAGCCGTGCACCGCCGAGTGCCAGTCAAAACAGCCGTAGAAAATGGGGTGCAGCTCGCGAGGCGGCAGAACATCGCCATCATCATTCAGCAGGTGCATGATGTGGTTCGGGTATTCCTGGCGCAAATAGGTCAAAGGCATGCGGGCAAACGCGTCTGCCTGATGTTGCGTTAATTCCATATCAGCTCCTTAGCGAAACACGAGGAAATACATTAAGAACACGTTCACCACCAGCAGGGTTAACGCGGTCGGGATCTGGATCTTGATCACCTGATACTTGTCTTTCAGCTCCAGCAGCGCGGCGGGAACGATATTGAAGTTCGCGGCCATCGGCGTCATCAGCGTGCCGCAGTAGCCCGCGTACATGCCAATCGCCAGCAACGGTGCCGGGTTGCCGTGATGCACGTTAATCAGGAACGGTAAGGCGATGCCGGCACTTAATACCGGGAAAGCGGCAAAGGCGTTACCCATGATCATGGTAAACAGCGCCATACCCACGCAGTAAATCACCACCAGCATGAAGCGGCTATCCGGGTTCACGAACAGGCTGACCACCTTCTGTACCGAATCGCCGGTATTGGCCGCCACGAACACGCCGCCGAGCATCGCCAGCATCTGCGGCAGGATCACCGCCCAGCCGATGGTGTCGACAAGACGACGAGACTGGCGGATAGCGTGCAGCGGCGTTCCCTTCGTTAGCCACCATCCGGTGAGGATCGCCGCGACGCAGGCCACGCATAGCGCCGCCAGGGTAAGCTGTTTCTGGTCGAGAAGATAAACGCCGCCAATCGACACGCCCTTCAGGAACAGCGTTCCGATAACCGTCACCACCGGGATCATCAGCGCGGGCAGGAACAGCCAGTTTTTGAGCCGGTTCGATGAGGCAACGCGCTCCTCGTCGGAGGCCATTTTATAGTGCCCTTTCCCGACCAGACCAAAGCCCGCCAGCAGCGCGATAGCGATGACGCCGCCACCAATGATCCGGTACGCCAGGGATTTCCCCAGCTCCTGCACCATCAGGTCGCCAAACAGGAAGATCCCGCCAAACAAGAACCAGAACAGCGCGGTGGTAAAACGCTTCGGATTGGCGCGATCGCGCAGGGTCATCACGACCAGCAGCATCACGACAAAGCCGATGAGGTAGTACACGCGGTTAATGGTGATAAGCGTCATCATTGCGCCACCTCCTGTTTACCCTGCTCTGCACGCCAGGCCATGACGTCGCGACGAATGCTGGCATCCAGGCGCAACAGGCGCGTCATATGAATAATTAATGCCGCAATGGCGGTGGGAATAGCCCACAGGCCGATATGCAGCGGTTCGATCCCCTGGATCCCGTTCTCTTTCAGGAAAGCGTCAATCAGCAGAACCGCACCGAAGGCGATAAAGATATCTTCACCAAAAAAGACCGCGATATTGTCGCACGCGGCGGCATGGGCTTTGATTTTGTCGCGGATATGCTGCGGCAGTTCGCCATATTCGTTCAGCGCCGCCCCTTCGGCCATCGGGGCCAGCAGCGGGCGCACCGTCTGGGCATGGCCGCCAAGAGACATGAGACCCAGCGCCGCGGTCCCTTCACGGGCGACAAAATAGAGCATCAGAATGCGCGCCGAGGTAGCGCTGGCGATCTTCGCCACCCAGGCCTGGGCGCGCTCTTTCAGCCCGTAGTATTCCAGCAGACCAATCACCGGCAGGATCAGGATGAAGGTGGCCAGCGATCGGCTATTCACGAACTTTTCACCGAAGGTCTCCAGCAGCATCCCAAAATCCATCCCGACCAGCAGACCCGTCGCCAGCCCCGCCACCACGACCACCAGCAGCGGGTTGAAGCGCAGTGCAAAACCAATAACCACGATCGGTATCCCGATCAGCGGCAACAGCGTAGTACCGTCCATAAACGTTTACCCTATCCAAAGTGAGCGTTGCGCGCCGACGGCTATTTTTTTAATTTGCGGCGAGCGATGTTGTGTTTTGTTGGCAGGCTTCGCAAAACCTGCGCTAAAAAGCTATATCTGAACCTCAAAAACATGTAAACAATTTATCAATAAAATGTTCTTATTTTATCGATGAGTTTACATTTCTGGCTAAGGAACGTTATGACCTCAAAAAAGAGTGTTGCCTCAAATCACGACGATATTACGGATGGCCGCATCGTCTCCTCTCGCCACCTGGTGTCGGAACGCTGCGCGGAGCTATCGGAGCTGGAATACGCGCTGATCATGACCAGCAACGCGTTTAACAAATGGATGGTGCGCTGCATGACGGCTGCCGGCGAGCCGGATATGGGGGCGTTTGACGTGTCGCTGCTGCATCATGTGAATCATCGCAACCGCAAGAAAAAGCTGGCCGATATCTGCTTTGTCCTGAACGTGGAGGACACGCACGTGGTGACCTATGCGCTAAAGAAACTGGTGAAAGCGGGCTATGTGACGAGTGAGAAAGCGGGCAAGGAGCTCTTTTTCTCGACCACGGAGGAAGGCAAAGCCTTATGCATGAAGTACCGCGACGTGCGGGAAGCCTGCCTGATTAACATTCATGGAGAGAGCGGTATTTCAGGAACGTCTATCGGGGAAACCGCGCAGCTGCTGCGCACGATCTCCTCCCTGTATGATACCGCCGCACGGGCGGCGGCATCGCTGTGAGTTAAGGACGTCTGAAAAGCGAGATACTGCGTCCGGCCAGTTCGTAATCTACGGCCTGGGTGATAACCGTTCCGGCGGCAGTATCTTCAGCCGTAGACAGTTCAAGCACCCATCCACCTTCCCCAAACTGCGGGATCTGGAACGGAACCGGGCCTTCAAACGGGTTAAACAACATCAGCACATCGTGCCAGATGCCGTCCTCCTGTTTGAGATCCGACCTGCTGATGGAGACCCCGAGCGTCGAGCCCTCATCCCACTGTTCCTCCTGCTGCGGCCCGCCTCCGGCATTAAACCAGCGGATCTCCAGCCCGTCGCGCCAGCTTTCACGGCGCAGTAACGGCTGTGAAGCGCGCAGGGCAATGAGACGGCGGGTAAAATCGCGCAGCGCCTCGTCGTTTTCGGATAGCCCCTTCCAGTCTATCCACGAGATCTCGCTGTCCTGGCAGTAGCCGTTGTTATTGCCCTTTTGCGTGCGGCCAAACTCGTCGCCCGCCAGCAGCATCGGCGTGCCGTGGGAGAACAGCAGCGTGGTCAGGAAATTACGCTTCTGCCGCTCGCGCGTGACAATAATATCCGGGTTCTCCGTCGGCCCCTCTTCGCCATAGTTGTACGAGCGATTATCGTTATGCCCGTCGTTATTATCTTCTCCGTTGTCGGCGTTGTGCTTCTCGTTGTACGACACCAGGTCGTTCAAGGTAAAGCCGTCGTGAGCGGTGATGAAGTTAACGCTGGCCCACGGACGACGACCGCGCAGATCGTAGAGATCGCCGGAGCCCAGCAGACGCGCGGCAAAATCGGTTGAGACGTTATCGCCCTTCCAGTATTCGCGGACGGTGTCGCGGTATTTGTCGTTCCACTCGCCCCAGCCCGGCGGGAAACCGCCGACCTGATAGCCGCCGGGACCGATATCCCAGGGTTCGCCGATAAGCTTAAGCTTAGAGAGCACCGGATCCTGGGTGACCGCGTCAAAAAAACCGCCGCGCGGATCAAACCCTTCCGGCTCGCGGCCGAGGATGGTCCCTAAGTCAAAGCGAAAACCGTCAATATGCATCGATTCCGCCCAGTAGCGCAGGGAATCCATCACCATCTGCAGCACCCGCGGGTGCGAGGTGTTGACCGTGTTTCCCGTCCCGGTGTCGTTAATGTAATACCGGTGCTGGTCCGGCAGCGTGCGGTAATAGCTGTAGTTATCAATGCCCTTAAACGAGAGCGTTGGCCCAAGCTCGTTACCTTCCGCCGTGTGGTTATACACCACGTCCAGAATGACCTCGATGCCCGCATCATGATACGCACGCACCATGTCGCGGAAACCCTGGATCCCCGCCGGGCCGTAGTAGCGCGACGCCGGAGCGAAAAAGCCCAGCGTGTTATAGCCCCAGAAGTTTTTCAGCCCGCGGTCAAGCAGATGCTGATCGTCCGGGAACCAGTGAACCGGGAGCAGCTCAACCGAGGTGATGCCAAGACTCTTGATGTAATCGACCGAGGCTTTGTGCCCCATCCCCTCAAACGTCCCGCGCAGTTGGGGCGGAATGGCCAGGTTCATCTGGGTAAAGCCTTTCACGTGGCTCTCGTAGACAACGGTATGCGGCCAGGGCACCTCCGGCCGGTTGTTGTCCTGCCAGTCGAAGGCGTCCGGATCGATAACCTTGCATTTGGGCGTGAACGGCGCGCTGTCGCGAGTATCAAAACTGAGATCCAGTTCATCATGCCCAAGCTCATAGCCAAAATGGGCGTCGTTCCAGTCGATATCGCCCACCAGTTCGCGCGCGTACGGGTCGATAAGCAGCTTATGCGGGTTGAAGCGGTGGCCGTTTTCCGGGTCATAAGGACCATAGACGCGATAGCCGTACAGCGCACCGGGCTTTAGATCGGGCACGTAGCCGTGCCAGACTTCATGGGTATATTCCGGGAGTTCCAGCCGGGCAATTTCCGTTTTCCCGGACGGGTCAAACAGGCAGAGCTCCACCCGCTCTGCGTGCGCGGAGAAGAGCGCAAAGTTCACGCCTTTTCCATCGTAGTTTGCGCCCAACTGCTGGCCGTGACCGGCCCGAATTTCAAACCTGTTATCCTTTGCCATTTTCGTTCTCCACGATTATTCGCAGGTAAGCAGAACCAATACACATCCCTTTTCTGACGTTAGATCCAGCGTCTCTTGCAGAATGCGGCTTTCACCGCTGAACACATCGCGATAGCGCTTCCCGACCAGCTCTTCGGGTATGGCTACCGAGGTATTGACCCACAGTTTTTCGTTCCTGGTGACACTGAAAACCAGGCGCGGCACAGCAACAATCAGCGCCTCGTCGTCCTTCACGCGCGCATACACAATCAAATGCTCCTCGCGCTCACCGGTCACTTTAAGCGGCAGCCAGTCGCCGTAGCGGAACAGCGCCGGGTAGTGCGGACGCAGCCGCAGCAGCGTGGCAGTGACATACTGCTTCACGCGTCCGTCCCGCCAGCACTGTTCGTCGTTAAATACCCTGATGTTCGCCGTACTGAGGTTGTGCACCAGCGCAGCGAAGTCCGGTTCGCGTCGGTTATCCGGGTCAACCAGGCTAAAGTTGAGTGCTTCGCTGCCCTGATAGATGTCCGGTACGCCGGGCGCGGTAAGTTTAATCACCGTCTGGCTCAGGCTGTTCATCAGGCCTGCGCGAACAAACGGCTGTAAGGTTTCACTGAAATCATGCAGGAACAGCGTGTTGTCGGGCGACAGCAGATGACGAACATAGTCCATCACCACGTTTTCATAGCTCTCGTTACTGTCGATCCAGTCGGTTCGCTGCTTGGCCTCGCGCAGCGCTTTTTCGATAAAACCGAGGAAACGCGCTTCAAGGGTTTGCAGCCCGTCCCGGTCGTCGGGTGAGAGCGTGGCAGGCCAGACGCCAGCCATCGCCTGATAAATCATCCAGGTATCAGCGGCGTTCGGCGCGGTGCCGTCGTTAAGGAAACGCACGTGCGTCTGGTTCATCTGCCGCCAGCGGGCCAGATTTTCGCCCCACTGCTCGGGCGCTTCGGTCAGCGTATACAGGCGCGCCCGGGCATCCTCCCCGCGCTTGGTGTCGTGCGTCGAGGTGCCCAGCAGCGCATCGGGCTGACGGGCAAGACGGATGCGCATCTCCTGATGGAAACGCGACAGCGAGAAGGCGCGCGGCGTCGGGTCGGCCCCCACTTCATTAAGCGCAAGCTCCAGGTTGTGGCGAAAGAACAGCGTATCTTCCACGGACTTCGCCATCAGCGGCCCGGTCAACTGCTGGAAACGGGTCCTGAACAGGGTTGCCGCATCGCGGTCACGCTCCGGCAGATCGCCGGTCAGAATCCGCACGATCAGGCTAAGCGCGGGTTCTGAGGCGTTCACACTGGCGACAACGCGGCTCAACAGCGTAACGTCAGAAGGCGTTAACCCCTCCGCCGTCCCGTAGGTGCGGTAAACCGGAAAGGCGATAAGCAGTTCGCGTAACGCATGGTGAATATCATCCGTCTGTATCTCAACGCCGTTGTGCTGAGCCAAATCGCGGGCGAGGTTGAGGAGCGTGGTAAATTCCCCTTCGAAGTTGCGGTCGGTCATCAGCCCTTTGGCATCCCGCAGCGCGTTTTGCCGATCGACCGTAACGCCAAGCGTCTCGTTATGGACTTTCTCCAGACGCTCCAGGCTATTGTCATCCACCAATACCTCCGCCAGCGAGGCGATGAATTCATACCCCGTCGTGCCGGACACGGGCCACTCGGCCGGGAGCTGTTCTCCCTTCGCGAGGATTTTTTCCACCGTGATGTAACAGTCTGGCCCCGTGGCCTGGCGCAGGCGCTGCAGATACCCCAGCGGATCCGCAAGCCCGTCAATATGGTCAATGCGCAGGCCGTCAACGGTCCCGTCGTGAACCAGCTCGAGGATCAGGCGGTGCGTGTCGTGAAAAACCTGTTCGTCTTCAACCCGGACGCCGACCAGCCCGGTTATCTCAAAGAAGCGTCGCCACGACAGCTGCTTCGGCGCTTCGCGCCATGACATCAGCCGCCAGCTCTGTGCCTCGTGCAGTTCGGCGATGCTTTTGTTCTCGTCCCAGGTACCCGGGTTAAGCGGATAGGCCGTGTCGTAATAGACCAGCGCGGCCTTATTCGTGACACTGTCACGATGAAGCCTAATGACACCCTTCTCCAGTTCGGCTTCAAAGGTATCGCCAAGAAACGGCAGCGTCAGCGGTCGCGACCAGTCGATATCGAAATAACGCGCGTAGCGGCTCTGTTTGCCGTGCTCAATCACGTCTCGCCACCAGCGGTTTTCCAGCGAGGTCGACATATGGTTAGGGACAATATCCAGTATCAGCCCCATGCCAGCCTGCCTGAGCGCCGCGGCCATGCGGTTAAAACCGTCTCGCCCGCCTATCGCGGGGTCAATTTCATTGGGGTCGGTAACGTCATAACCGTGGGTGGAATCCGTTGTCGCGGTAAAAACAGGTGACGCATAAAGATGGCTAATGCCGAGATCGCGGAAATACGGGATCAGAGCAACTACCCGGTCAAACGTCATGCCATTGCGAAACTGTATGCGGTACGTGGCGGAAGGGATCATAACGCGGCTTCTCCATCAGCAAAGCGAACAACAATACTGTTCGGCGTCAAAACGTCTCCCGTCTCCGGCCAGCTAAAGAGGGTTTCTCCGGCCAGTTCGGGCATTGGGGCAGGTTTTTTGCCAATATTCAGCGCCATCGACAGCGTCCCCTGCGGGAACTGCCAGCTCACCGCGACCCTGCCGTGCGCCGTGTGCAGGATCTTGCCCTCAACGGTTCCGCCCTGGCGCAGCAGCGGGACGATATGACGATGTCGCAGCGTAAGCAGGCTTTGGGTAAAGCGCAGCCATGATTTTCCCTCCTCCTGTGACAGCTTATCCCAGTCGAGCGTTGAGCGAACAAACGTGTTCAGATCGTTAGGATCGGGGACGGTTTCATCGTGCCCGGCATGGCCGGTAAACTCCTTCGCGCGCCCTTCCCGCACGGCTTTTGCCAGCTCGCCATGGAAATCCGTGAAAAAAAGAAACGGATGGGTTTCACCGAACTCCTCGCCCATAAACAGCAGCGGGATATGGGGTGAAAGAAGCAGCGTCGCCAGCAGCACGCGGGTCTTTTCCGCGCCCGCCAGCGTGATGAGCCGCTCCCCCTGGGCGCGATTCCCGGTCTGATCGTGGTTTTGAATAAAATCGACGAAGAACGGTGGCGGCTGGGTGTGGCACTCCACGCCGCGCGATTGACCGGTTTGCAGAGAAACCTCGCCCTGATAGACAAAGCCTTCCGCCAGCGCCCGGGCGAATTTTTTCTCCGGCTCAAAGGCAAAATCCTGGTAGTACGCGTGCGTCTCGCCGGTGGCAAACACGTGGGCGGCATTGTGGAAGTCATCATTCCACTCGGCGGTGAACAGTGGCGTATTTCCCTGTTCATCTCGCGGATGCAGGAAAATCACGTTGCGGCTGTCTTCCGTGGTCAGATGAACGTGACGGTGCGGGATCGCTTCTCGGATCTTTTCGGCTACCTCCTCAAGAATATGCGTATCCGAGGTGTCTTTGATCTGGTCGATGGCATCAAACCGTAGACCATCCAGACGATATTCCGTCAGCCAGTAAAGCGGCGCTTCAGTGATGTACTGCCTCACCGGCTCGCGCTCGTAAGCAATGCCGTTGCCCCACGGCGTCATCCGATCCGCATCGAAAAATGCGGGCGACAGCAGGGGCAGATAATTCCCTTCCGGGCCGAAGTGGTTGAGCACAATATCCAGTACCACCGAAAGCCCCAGCCCGTGCGCGGCGTCGATAAACGCGTGAAAATCCTCCGGCGTACCGTAGGCGGCGTGCGGAGCGTACAGCAGCACGCCGTCATAGCCCCACCCGCGGGATCCGCCAAACTGAGAGACGGGCATCACTTCAAGCTGGGTAATTCCGAGCTCTGCCAGATACGGCAGCTTGTCGATGGCCGCCCGGAAGGTGCCCTCCGGGGTAAAGGTACCCATATGCAGTTCGTAAATGACCGTCTCTTCCCACGGACGCCCTTTCCAGTCATGGTTAACGTTCGCATACCGGCGATGATCGATCACAACCGATGGTCCGTTAACATCCCCTTTCTGAGCGCGTGACGCAGGGTCAGGAACGGTCATGCCGTCCTGTAAAACAAACTGATACTCTGCGCCATGCCTGATGCCCGGAACATCAGCCTGGAACCAGCCATTGCTGCTGGCAACCATCTGAATGTCGTTATCATTAAGACGCAGCGTGAGATTTTTTTGTCCTTCAGCCCAGACGCGAAAGCGGACAACGTCATCGGAAATATACTCAGCACCCCAGTGCCTTTGACATGTTCTGAATTCCATTCCTTGTCCTCGAATGACCGCATTTTACGCGAAACGAAGTACAAGCTTAGTTCAGGATGAAAAGTGTGTTAGCTCAGCGGATTTAACCGCTTCGTCTATTCTTTATGAAATAACTCACCACAGGGAATACTATGCAGATTCGAAAAGGATTAAATACTGACCTCGTACGTCTTGAATGCTGTGACTTTTCTTTCACCATTAGCCATATTGCGCGAGAGCCCTTTATCCATTGCGATTTGCATATCGATGCCGTCGCCGAGCCCTGGACAAAAACCTATGAGCTCGACATTCAAACCCTTGAAAACCACTGCGTTAACCCGGATGCAATATTTCTTATCGCCGAAACGGATGACGGTGAAATCGCCGGATTTATTACTGCGTCAATCGGCTGGAATAAGTTTATCTCAGTGGATTATATTGCCGTTGAGCGAACAAAACGCAGAACCGGCGCTGCGCAAAAATTAATGGCCGCCGCCCACGTCTGGGCCCGCAGCGTAAACGCGCCGGGATTACGGCTTGAAACACAAAATGTGAACGTCTCTGCCTGTCTGTTTTACCGTAACTACGGGTTTACCCTGGGCGGATACGATCGTTTTCTCTACAACGCCTTACCGGAAAAAGACGAAGTCGCCCTGTTCTGGTATTACATGCTGGTGTAGTAACGCAGCCTTCATATTTCTGTCATTAGATTTCATTACGCTTTCGGGATTTTAACCACGGTGTTGAGGAAAGAAGTGTGAATTCAATGGCTAAGGCATTACTGCTGGCATTACCTGTTTTGAGTGCAACGGCAGCGGCGACGGCCGCTGAGCGCGACCTGTGTGAACCCAAAGCGTACGAAATGGCGCTGCGCTATCAGCAGAAATCGGCAGAGATTATGGCTCTTCAGCTGCAGACGTATCGGTTTGCCACCGAGCGTTTCAGCGAAAAGGTAAAAGACCTTAAAACGCCTGAAAATTACGCCGTGGTAATGGATCTGGATGAAACGGTACTGGATAACACCCCTCTGCTGGTGCGCGACACGGAGCAGTGTCACGACTATACAAAATGGGACACCTGGAGCGACTGGGAGAAACAGGGAAAACCCGGCTTAATTCCTGGCGCGAAGGCGTTTCTTGACCATGTGAATCAAAGCAATGTCCGTATCTATTATGTCTCGGACCGCATGCAGGAAAATAAAGCCGATACGCTCAGAACGTTAAAAGCCCTGGGACTTCCGCAGGTATCCGATGAAAGCGTGCTTCTGGATACGGTCAGCAAGGAAGAGCGTCGCCAGAGCATCCTCAAAAAGCAGCAGATCGTGATGCTGTTTGGCGACAGCCTGCCGGATTTCGCCGTGCAGTTTAAAAACAAGAAGCCGAGCGAGCAGCAGCGCGAGCTGGTTGAGGCCAGCAAAGCACACTTCGGCGATGACTGGATTGTGCTGCCTAACGCCGCTTATGGCGCCTGGTCGAAAGTCTCCCTGGACAGCTGGAAACCATGAGTTTTGCCCGGCGGCGCTGCGTTTACCGGGCCTACGTCCTGAATGTAGGCCCGTGCAAGCGTAGCGCCGCCGGGCGATACTTACATTTTCTGGGATGCTAAATATTCATCAACATCTTTCACGCAGGCGTGGGCGTCGCTCTGAAGGCATTCGCGGTTTTATCCATCACGACCTGAGCGTCAGTGCCGGAATCCAATACGGTATTTTGCACCGATGCCGCTTCAATCTGGACGGTTGTTACCGTCAGCGCTTCAAGACCCTCAGTCGCCAGTAACGCATTCACCTGCGTAGCGAAACACGCGCTGGCGTCTGCCGCTGCCGCTTCAACAGTGGTTTCGGTTGTGGCAACAATATGATTATCAGAAATATAATTTCCTTTACCGGACACCACCCGAATAATGACCGGAGTTGCGCCCGGTGGGGTTATATATTGCGTATCAATTGTCTCGGAAATATGGTTGGCAATGACGGAATTATTATCGCCGCTGATATACAGCAGGCCATATAAATCATCTAAGCCGTTACTGTAGCTCTGCATCGGCCCCCAGGGTTCACGCTCGCGGAAGAAATGGTTTGACGATACCAGGTTTTCAGCGCTCCCTTCTTCGAGGACCAGCATGCCCGGGTAAAACGAATGGAATCGGTTGCTGCTGACCGAGGAGCGAACCACCCCGGAGAAATGCACGCTGCTTTTTCCGCGCGGGAATATATTATTAGCGGTAATCAACAGGCCGCCGAAGTTTTCAGCGTAAACAGAGTAGCCTCTGTAGCCCGCACCAATCAGGTTATCGGTGATTTTTGAAGCCTGACCGGATCCACGTAGCTCAATGCAGTTACCACATTCCGCGATGAAGTTGTTATGGATAGCCAGGGCATCGGCATTATAAATCGCTACGCCGTGCTCGAGATAGACCAGCCCCATGCCGCTGATGCGAAAGGAGTCTTGCGCGCTGGCAATGTAAATGCCGGTCTTACCGTTAAGGTAGCTGTTCTCCGGGTCATTGCTTCCAGAACCGTCGTCAACAAAGTGCAAACCATCAATGCAGAAGTCAGCAAACTCGACCGAGCTTATTCGCGGGTCACCACTGCGTGCAACATAGAATGCGGCTCCGGCTGATTCCTCGCCCCCCTCTTGAGGTGACATATCCACCAGAATACGGCTGCCACCCGGCCATAATTCATGCCAGTTTGGCCAGTCGCTTTCTGGCGTATTAAAGCGGATACTGGAAGAGGTAAAACCATGCCCGGAACCCATGATTTTTAAATAACTTATATCAATGACAACCTGCGTCAGAAGATGATAATCGCCGGGTGGAATATAAATCACCGCGCCGGGTTTACCCCCTTCATTCACATCGGCGTTTGTTTGCCGACTCTTAATATCTGCGATAATGCTATTAATCACTTCACCTATGTCATCATACGGATTACCGGTATTCCACTTAGTGACATCGTAATAATTATTACTCGACATGTATAAAATCCTTCTGGTCTATTAATATTGAGCAGGCTTATAGCTACGCGTAAGTAGAGTTAGCTTCTAATTCACGTTTAGCGAGATCGACTTTAATTTTTTCAAGGAACGTTTGGTTGAGTTTGAAATAGCGCACTATCCATGCGCTAAAGAAATAGCTCACCATCGGCAATAACGAAAACATCATAATAATGCCCTGAAGGGTCTGCGGATTTTGCTGCGCCTGATTCGCAACATAACCGGTCCAGGACAGTATCCATGCGACAATAGCTCCGGCGACAGCCAGCCCCATTTTCAGCATGAAGAGATTTCCGGCAAAAGAAATACCGGTCAGACGTTTACCAAACTTCCAGTCACCGTAATCGTCGACATCGGACATCATTGCCCACAAAATTGGCCCAGACTGAATCAGGTGCAGAATATTGATGATGATAAACAGCGTCAGCAGCGGCGTCAGTGAATGCCGGTCGACAAACCACAGGGCAAAGGAAAGTATGCCGAGAATAATATTAATGATGCGAAAGAGTTTAACTTTATCAAAACGATCGGTCAGAGGTTTCGCAATAACGCTGCCCAGCATATTACAGGCCACGCCGAGAGCCATAAAGAAGGTGATAAATCCTATGGAGGCTTGCATCACATAGGTAGCATAATAGATGGTTACCGCCCCCCGAATGAATGCTGGAAAAACGTTCAGGAAGGTAATGGTGATCATCAGCAGCCATTGGTCATTTTTAATAATGTCGTTAAGGTCCTTTCTTAAGGAGTCATTGGTCTTAATCGAGACCACGCGCTCTTTGATAGTGGAAAAACAGAACAAGAACATTAATGTGGCGGCTCCCCCCATAATCATCATGGTCAATTGAAAGCCAGATGCCCGATTACCGTCGCCCAGCCAATCGGTTAACGGCAAAATGGAGGAGGACACAATCAGCGTGGCGAGACCATTCAGGAAGAAACGCCATGAGAGACAGCCCAGACGCTCTTTCTGATTAAGCGTAATAACCCCAGCCACCGAGCAGTACGGGATGTTTATTGCTGTATAAATTAAAGACATAACCAGATAGGTAACCCATGCATAAATGATTTTCCCATTCATGCTCAGGTCTGGCGTTGTGAACATCAACACTGCGCCCAGACCAAACGGTACGGCCATCCACAGCAGCCACGGCCGGAACTTACCCCAGCGGGTTCGGGTACGATCGCAAATTGCGCCCATGACGGGGTCGCTGAAGGCGTCAAAAATACGGATGACCAGAAAAAGGGTCCCGACAATACCGGCATCAAGGCCATACACGTCGGTATAAAACCAGGTCAGATATAGCGCCAGCACGCTCCAGATCATACATGACCCAGCATCGCCCATACCGTAGCCGATTTTTTCTTTCAGACTCAATTTTTCATAAGCGCTGTGTTTATCTGCGGCTGTCATATATATCCTTAAATATTGATAATAAATACAAAGCAAGGTTTACCCTGTGAAGCCAGGGAAACATTACCCTCTTCCACTTGCAAATGATTAATAAATACTTAAAGCGTAGTGATATTAAGGGTGATGCTGCTCTCACGGATAATCAGGCGAGAGTCTATTTCAACCATTTCGATACTTTCCTGTTTGTTATTATTAACCATCTGAAATGCCAGATGCGCAATTTCATTTATCGGTTGTGCGATGCTGGTCATTTTCCTGGTCTGCGCCAGCAGTGTATTATCGAAACTGACGATGGCAATGTCCTGTGGAATGCATAAGCCCTTAGCATTCAACCCGTCAATAATGTAGCTGGCAGCGACGTCGTTATAGATCATCAGGCCCGTGCATACCGTTTTTCGGCTGGCTAATTTTTCTATAATATCGTCAAGGATACTGATATGGCCTGATATTTTTTCAACCTCACCTTTTGCTATCCAGAACTGGTTCTGTGGATTAAGTGCTATTCCGTGACTGGTAATTTTTTTACTCCAGGCGGATACTTTTCGATTGTCTACGCCCTCCTGTGCAATAAAACCTAATGCGGTATGTCCGGTCTGGATAAAATGTTCCGCAATCTTTTCCGCGCCTTTGCTCTGATCGATCGACACCGAGTTAAAAAAACGGGAAACCTGTGTCACCACGGCAACCGGAATGTGTGTTGCGGTAAGCCACTGTGCAAGCTCAGCTTCCGCTTCCGTCGGAACCCACAGCAGGCTGTCAATTCCCATCCCGATCAGGGTGTGAACGATCTGTTTATCCTGCTGCGGCTGGTTCTGGTGCGTTTTAACGATCACCGTTTTGCCAATGTATCGCGCTTCTTCCTCAAACGTTGCCAGCAGTTCGCAGAAATGTGGGTTGACCAGATTCGGCAGCACGACGGCAATCAGGCCTGAGCATTTACCGCTCAGTTGAATCGCGCTTTTATGGGGTACATAACACAGGTAATCCATCGCATCATGTACCGCCCGACGCGTTTCGGGCACCACGCTGGGGTGATTGTTCAGCACCCGCGATACGGTAGCTGTTGATACTCCAGCTTTTTTTGCGACATCTTTAATGGAAGCCATAATGTTGAAACGCACCCTCTATACAGTGACGTCACTATAAAGTGTGATAGAGGTCTAAAATGTAAGCCAGTTCACATGTTGTTTCGTTACATGAATTCCGGTTCACGCTCTCATTTTTCCATTTGCGTCGCGAAACGTGAGTCGCTGTTTTCCCGCTGGACCTATCCATCCTATTTATAGGTCCTATCATTATTAGGCAGGTTCTTATAATTTTACGGAGAAGTAAGATGAGCACTTTCAAAGGAGACTCGTATGCTTACCGTGAAAAAACTTGCTCTGTCCACGCTGATTTCCAGTTCATTGCTTTTCTACCCTGCGCTGCAGGCGTTTGCAGAGACGCCCCAGCACGTCGTTAAACAACCGGCGGGCGGATACAGCGTTCAGGTCGGCGATGTGCTTGTCACCTCGTTTACGGACGGGAGCGTCGCGCAGGATCTGCACAAGCTGCTGCGCCGGACGACGCCGCAAAACATTGATGCACTGCTGGCGAAAAATTACCAGACTAACCCGGCTGAGGTGTCCATCAACGCTTTCCTGATTGCGATGCCCGGACATAAAATTCTGGTGGATACCGGCTCAGGCCAGCTGTTTGGCCCCGGCAACGGCGGACGTCTGATTGAGAGCCTCGCCACGCAGGGAATTAAGCCGCAGGACATTACTGAAGTCCTGCTGACTCACGCCCACTCCGACCATGCTGGCGGCCTGGTAAAAGACGGCAAGGCGGTGTTCAGCAACGCCCGCGTTTTCGTGGGCAAACCGGACATCGACTTTTTCTTTAACGACGACAACCAGAAAAAAACCGGCTACGGCAAGAACTACTTTACCGTCGCGCAGAAGACCTTAAAGCCCTATCTGGACGCCGGCAAGGTCGTGCCGTTTAGCGGCACCTCTGAACTTCTGCCGGGTATTACCGGCACGGTTCATCCAGGCCATACGCCGGGTTCAGCGTTTTATACCCTGGAAAGCAAAGGCGAGAAGATCACCTTCGTGGGCGACATTATTCACGCCGCGGCGGTCCAGTTCCCGCAGCCTGACGTGACCATTACCTACGATGAAGATCAGAACAAAGCAGTAAGTGTGCGCGAACATGCTTTCGCGGAATTTGTGAAAAACAAAGACCTGATTGCCGCGCCACATCTGCCGTTCCCGGGTATTGGCTATGTCAGCAAAGGCGAAAACGGCGGCTATGTCTGGGTCCCTGTGACCTATACCAACCGGGACGCCAGCAGCGCGAAATAAGATGACGCCCATCACTGACATGGACATAGACCTGATCCTGACCCTGGACGCCCTGCTTCAGGACAGGAATATCACCCATGCGGCCGCGCGGCTGGGCATCAGCCAGCCCGCGATGTCCGCCCGTCTCGCGCGCCTGCGCTCGCTCTTTGGCGAACCGCTGTTTATTCCCTCCCCACACGGACGTGGGGTGTTACCCACGCCGAGAGCGGAAGCCCTCAGGCCGCAGGTGGAGAGCGTGCTGCGCGGCATCAGCGCGATGTTTGCCCCCACCGCGTTCGAGGCGCAAACCAGCAGCCGGACCTTTGTTATCGCGCTGCATGAAAACCCGGCGCTGATGCTGGGCACCGGGCTGCTTAACCATGTAGGCGCAGCAGCCCCCGGCGTTCGCCTGCGCTTTGCCCTGCCTCAGATGGCCGAACTGCCGCAGCAGCTGGAAAACGGCGATGTGGATATCTACATCGGCGTAAGCGCGGGAGCCCACGACGGCTGGGTAAGACGCAAACTCATCGACGACGCGTTTGCCACCGCACAGCGCAAAGGCCATCCGCGCGGGACAGGACCGTTAGATCTGGAAAGCTACTGCGCCCTTTCTCATCTGGTCGTGTCATCGGCGGGGGATCCGTTTACCGGCTTTGTCGATCAAACCCTCGCAGGGCTGGGCCACCAGCGGCACGTCGCCATGTCGACGCAGAGCTACGCCGTGGCGCCTGCGCTTGTGGCCGGTACCGACCTGGTGTGCACCCTGCCGGAGCGGATGCTGAAACAGTTTGCCAGCACGCTGGATCTCTTCGCGCCGCCGCTGCCGCTCCAGCCGATTACCATCAACATGTACTGGCACCCGAAAAACAGCCATGATCCGGCGAATACCTGGCTGCGCGAGCAGCTGCTGCTGGCCGCCGGACGTCAGGTGTGATCGAGGGTAACCAGAAACTTTTTAAGCACCTCTGAGCGGATAATCCGGTGGCAAACCAGCGTCAGCTCGCTCTCCCGCAGCCGGTCGAGGATGTCCACGTAAACCACATTCTCGACGCTCACCGCCTTTGCCGAGGCGGGCAGCAGCGCCAGCCCAAACCCCGCCGAGACCAGGCTTATCACGGTGGGCACGTCGGTCGCATTTTGTACCACGTCCGGCTGAAAACCCGCTCCGCTGCAGGCGTCATAAAAGTATTGTTCCAGCCCCATTCCCTCCGGGTCGCGAAGGGAGATCCATTTTTCATCTTTAACGGAGGCGAGCGTCAGCGCGGATGAGCCCGCCAGCGGATGCTGACGATACAGCGCCAGCACCGTTTTCTCGGCGGTGAACGGTCGGCTCTGGAGATCGTCAGGCAGCGTGGGCAAGGGCGCCCGTATGATGGCCACATCCAGCTGATTGCTCTGCACGGCCGCGTAGAGCGTCTGCACATTTCCCGTCACCAGCGACATGGTGATGTCCGGCCAGCGCGTATGCATCTGGCGCAGCGCGGCGGGCAGCCTGCCGTCGAACATCGCGCTCGACACGCAGCCCAGGTTTAACACCCCCTGCTCGCCCCTTGCCGTTTGCCTGGCGTCCAGAACCGCCTGCTCGGTCAGGGAGATGGCGAGCCTGGCTTTCACCAGAAACGCTTCGCCAGCGGGCGTCAGGGTCAAGCGGCGGTTCGCCCGGCTAAAGAGCGTGACGCCTAAACGTTCCTCCAGCGCCTTTATCTGCTGACTCAGCGCCGGTTGCGCCATGTTCAGACGCTCGGCGGCCCGGTGCATGTGGAGCTCTTCGGCAACGACGATGAAATGGCGCATCTGACGAAACTGCACGGAACGCCTCCTTTTTTGATATGAATTTACTTATCAATTTAGCAGTAATGATGCAATTGATGCTATTGGTCATTGCCATAAGAATGGAGGTATTCAAACGAGGGAGGAAAATATGGAAAACCCGATCAACGATCTCCGCAGCGCCATCGCCCTGCTTCAGCGCCACGAAGGGCACTATATTGAAACCGATTATCCGGTCGATCCCAACGCGGAGCTGGCGGGGGTCTATCGTCATATCGGCGCGGGCGGTACGGTAAAACGTCCGACCCGTACGGGCCCGGCCATGATGTTCAACAGCGTGAAGGGCTATCCGGGCTCCCGCATTCTGGTGGGCATGCACGCCAGCCGCGATCGCGCGGCGCTCCTTCTGGGCTGCGAGCCTTCTGAACTGGCAAAACACGTCGGGCAGGCGGTGAAAAAGCCGGTGGCACCCGTTGTCGTCCCGGCCTCGCAGGCGCCCTGTCAGGAGCAGGTCTTCTACGCAGACGACCCTGATTTCGACCTGCGCAAACTGCTTCCGGCACCGACAAACACGCCAATCGATGCGGGCCCGTTCTTCTGTCTGGGGCTGGTGCTGGCAAGCGATCCTGAAGATAGCTCGCTCACGGATGTCACCATCCACCGTCTCTGTGTCCAGGAGCGCGACGAGCTTTCCATGTTCCTCGCCGCCGGTCGGCATATCGAAGTCTTCCGTAAAAAGGCGGAAGGTGCCGGAAAACCGCTGCCGGTGACGATCAACATGGGGCTCGATCCCGCCATCTATATCGGCGCGTGCTTCGAGGCCCCCACCACGCCGTTTGGCTACAACGAACTGGGCGTCGCAGGGGCGCTGCGCCAGCAGCCGGTTGAACTGGTGCAGGGCGTGGCAGTGAAAGAGAAAGCCATTGCGCGTGCGGAAATCATCATCGAAGGCGAACTGCTTCCGGGCGTGCGCGTAAGGGAAGATCAGCACACCAATACCGGCCACGCGATGCCGGAGTTCCCAGGCTACTGCGGTGAGGCGAACCCCTCCCTGCCGGTGATCAAAGTGAAAGCGGTGACCATGCGTCATCACGCAATCCTGCAAACGCTGGTGGGACCAGGAGAAGAACATACCACGCTGGCCGGTTTGCCGACGGAGGCCAGCATCCGCAATGCCGTTGAGGAGGCGATTCCGGGCTTCCTGCAAAACGTCTATGCGCATACCGCAGGCGGCGGTAAGTTCCTTGGGATATTGCAGGTGAAAAAACGCCAGCCGTCAGACGAAGGACGACAGGGCCAGGCGGCGCTCATAGCCTTAGCCACCTATTCGGAGCTGAAAAACATTATTCTTGTCGACGAAGACGTGGATATTTTCGACAGCGACGACATCCTGTGGGCGATGACCACCCGCATGCAGGGAGATGTCAGCATCACGAATATACCGGGGATCCGCGGCCATCAGCTGGATCCGTCGCAGTCGCCGGACTACAGCAACTCAATTCGCGGAAACGGCATTTCCTGCAAGACAATCTTCGACTGCACGGTGCCGTGGGCGCTGAAGGACCGCTTCGAGCGCGCGCCGTTTATGGAGGTGGATCCGCGTCCGTGGGCGCCGGAGCTGTTTAAAGATAAAAAATAAACGCTTTTTCTTCACCCCTCAGGGGTGAAGAACCTCACGCTTAAATTGCCGCTTCCCCTGCTTTCTTGTACCCTTTCACCGGAACCCCTTCCCCCATAAACATTGAGATATCCGGACGCCTATGACTGCACACATTTCTAACGATCCTTTACATGGCGTAACGCTGGAGATGATGGTCAACGCCCTGGTGGCGAAATATGGCTGGAGCGAGTTGGGCGACCGAATCAAAATTAACTGTTTCAGAAAAGATCCCAGCGTTAAATCGAGCCTGAAATTTCTGCGCCGCACCCCGTGGGCGCGCGCGGAAGTCGAAGCCCTGTATCTGGACTCCCTCAACGATGAGGTAAGCACAGAACAGGCGGAGCCCGCCTTTAATCCCTGGGCTAACAGTCGGATTATCAAGAGCTAAAACGCAAATGACGCGACACGTAAAACGGATTGGTGCGCTGGCTGCCTGCGCGCTTTTACTTGTGAGTTGCTCCTCAACACCACCCAAATCACTGGTTACCCCTCTCCCGACCGTGAACAAACCGACGCAGCAGGCAAACGCGCCGATGCGCGGGATCTGGCTGGCGACCGTCTCTCGTCTCGACTGGCCGCCGTTGGCGTCGGTGAATGGCCGCAGCGCTGACCAGCGTATCGCGATGCAAAAGCAGGCGCTGACGGACAAACTCGATAAGCTGAAAAGCCTCGGGATCAACACCGTATTTTTCCAGGTGAAGCCGGACAGCACGGCGCTGTGGTCATCTAAAATCCTGCCCTGGTCGGATACCCTGACGGGAACCATTGGAGAATATCCGGGCTACGATCCGCTCCAGTTTATGCTGGATGAGGCCCACAAGCGCGGCATGAAAGTCCACGCCTGGTTCAATCCATACCGCGTATCCACGAACACCAAACCTTCGACCATTGCCGCGTTAAACCGGACATCGTCACTGCACCCTTCCAGCGTTTACGTACAGCACCCAGAATGGATCCGTACCTCAGGCGATCGTTTCGTCCTCGATCCGGGTATCCCGGAGGTGCGTGACTGGATAACCCAGGTTGTGACCGAGGTAGTGAGGCAATATGCGATAGACGGCGTGCAATTCGACGACTATTTCTACACAGAAACGCCCGGGTCGACCCTGAATGATGCCTATACCTACAGGCGATATGGCGAGGGATTTGCCTCAAAAGCAGACTGGCGACGTCATAATACGCAAGAATTGATCGTGCAGGTCTCCCGTGCGATTAAACAGGCAAAACCCAACGTTGAGTTTGGTGTAAGCCCGGCGGGTGTCTGGCGCAACCGCTCCTTTGACCCGGCAGGCTCTGACACGCGCGGTGCTGCCGCGTATGATGAATCCTACGCCGACACCCGCAAATGGGTTCAACAGGGGTTGCTGGATTATATCGCACCGCAGATCTACTGGCCTTTCGCCCGCGACGCCGCGCGCTATGATGTTCTGACCAAATGGTGGGCTGACGTGGTGAAACCGACCCATACCCGCCTTTACATCGGCATCGCGTTTTACAAAGTGGGCGCACCCTCTAAAAATGAGCCCGACTGGACGGTTAACGGCGGCGTGCCTGAGCTGAAGAAACAGCTCGATTTGAACGATTCACTGCCCAACGTGAATGGCACCATCCTGTTCCGTGAAGACTATCTCAACCAGCCGCAAACACAGGACGCGGTAAGCTATCTCCGTGGGCGCTGGGGTAGCTGAGAGGGAAAACGCGGGCAGGAACAGGCCGTTTCTGCCCGCGCCGATCAGGGTTTCGGCCCGAACATCTCTACCAGCTGTTTCTCGTTCGGCAGTCCCATTACCTGCTGAAGTTCGTTCTCTTCATTCAGATAATAAATCGCCGGAGTGGCATTCCCCCCCAGACTGTCCATTAATGCCTGATGCTTCTGCAGGATCTCGACGGTTTCACGCGTCGCCGCAGCGTCTGGTTTAGGCAATTTTTTCCCACCGGAAAGCTCGTACTCTTTCCAGGCCGAGACCGGATCTTTGGCATTCAGAATGGCTGAGGCGTTACGCCCGCTGTTGGGGTTGAGAAACGCAACCAGCAGTGTGTTCAACTGGACTTTGCCCGCCTTCACCCACGGTTGCGCTTCGGCCCAGAAGGCTTTGCAGTACGGGCAGAACGGATCGGCAAAGACAAAGACTTTACGCGGCGCAGCGTCAGCCCCCTCTTTCAGCGGATGTGCTGAATTGAGCTTTTTCCACATTTCACGCCCCATCGGCGCGTAGATCTCTTTCTGGAAATAGGCCTCACTGAGATTGTTCCCCTTTTCATCATACAGATACCCCGAAACCACGTGCTTTCCGTCAGGGGTTAAAAAAAGGGTGACGCCCATGTCCTGGTATTGTCCCAGCCAGGCAGGTGCACCGCCTGGGGCGTCAATCTTCTTGAGGATCTTGATATCCTGTTGTTCACTGAAGTTCTTCACGGCATCAGGCAGCGTCTCTTCCGCTTTGAGTCCTCCTGAAACCATGAGAGCAGCAAGTAACAACACTTTTTTCTTTGCAGGCAGCTGAAGCATAACGATCCCTCTAACATATTGTTTTTCAGAGTGGTCGAACTTCAATCCCCTGTCAACGCTTCATAGATATCCTGCAGGCGACTACGCAGAAATCGCACGGCCTTGTGCTTGCGGGATAACAACGCCTGCACCGTGTCCCCCGTTTCATCCGCCAGCGCTTTCATGCTGTACCCCTGAAATTCCGTTTTTTCGAATACCTCCCGCTGCGACGGCGGCAGTTCCAACAGGGCTTGTTCGAGTTCTTCCCACAGCAGCGATTTAAGATACTCCTCCTCCGGCGTTTGCGGCACGCCGAATAACGTTTCTGCTAACTCCTCTTCGGGGAAATCCTCGTCGTCGTCAGCGGTAAAGTCGCCAGCGAGCGAAACCTCGCGCTTTTTCCGCGCCCGGTCGGTCATCTCATTGCGTGCCGCACGAAACAGCCAGGCGGCGACGTTCTCCACCGGCTGTTCCACTTTCATCAGCTGATACGTCACTTCCTGCAGGATATCGTCGGCATCATCGCGAACCGCCGTCCGCCCGCGAATAAATGCCTTCAGGCGGGCGCGGCAGGCATTCAGCGCCGAGACCAGTAATGATTCACCTGCCTCACCGGCTTTCATATCGTTCACTCTGCTTCCGGTGTTTTCGCCGCATTGTCATCGCGCTTTTCATCACGATGGTCGTGCCAGCCACAATGGCCGTGGCGTCCAAACCCAGCGCGGCGCTGCTGAATAAAGGCTTCACGCTGTTCGGGCGTCATGTTCATCCAGCGCTCGTGCATCCGGCGGTGTGCGCCGAACATGCCAGGCCTGACGCCCAACCCGCCGAACAGAATGCGGCTCAATAGCAGAACGCCCAGCGCCTGCCAGAAGCCGATGGCTTTCACGCCGAGGATGGCGGGAAGTAATGCGTTCCACAGGGTCATCACCAGCAGGCCGAGCACGATGAAAATCACCGCGCCGATGATCAAGCCCTTACCCATACGGTGGCGACCGAATCCGCGTCCGTGACCTCTGCCGTGCAGTTCAAAATCTCTCATGGTGTTTACCTCGTTTACAGTAACTGATTATGGCTGGTAATGAGGTAGACGATTCAGGAAGAAAAATATTGCTAAAAACTTCAAAGACCACTTTTCAAATAGGGCTTATGCCTTGTAGAAGATAACGCGCACGCTGCTGATTTTTAATATAGCGATATTCATCACATTTCGTAGAGAAAATTAACATTCCCAGGTTCCATGAATTTCAACATTGAGTACAAAGCCTGCAGTGACAATTGGCCTGACCAGTTTAATTATTCACCACAATATTATATTAACGCTTGTAAAATACTTTACTTGGCACATGAGACTATTCCTATAAACTGCATTTTTTATTGTTAAAAAACAATGTGCTGTAGTGAGGCTAAATTAACTTATTTTATTTAAAGGTTTGTAATCACTGAACGCATGACTATTATTCAAAGCGTCAAAGCAAACGCCTTTGAATTAGATTTTTGCCACACTGTTTGTGATGACATTATTTCTACGCATAAAATGTCTTAATCGATAAATTGAGGAGTAATTTATGAGTTATACCCCAGCATGGTCTGGTGAGATCCCGGCTAATGTTTCTACGGGTGTGAATACAGGTATTGAACTGAATAAAGGTGACGAAATCACAATTATCGCTTCAGGCTGGATTCGATATGGCAAAGAGGAATTTGCACTGGCTTCCCCTTTCGGCCGTGTAAAAGAAGGACTTGCCACTAACTCTGACACCGTACTAAAAGCAAGGTTCGGTGAATCCGGCAAGGGACATAGTATCGGGAGTGGTGAATATAAATGGTCCGCTCCGGAAAGTGGCGTTTTATACCTGTATGTCGCGGATACTGATGTTGGGTATAAGGACAACTCAGGAAGCTTTAGTGCCAAAGTGTACAAATAGCCCCACCTAAGGAAATAACTTACCTTTTTATGCTCGTGGGTAAGTTATTTCCCGCCGCAAAATATATTCATTAAACAGGAGCAGTCCAGTAATGATAGGCAGACTGACAGATTATCTTTTCTGGTACCACACGGTTTGGGTGTTCATATTTTTACTCATGGTTGGGGTAGCTGCAGGAGTAATTGTCAATTCCTTACTGCATTTTCATGGGGATGACGCATTCCTGGTAGGATTAATATTCTTCTTATTTCCCGCAATGCTGGTATGCCTTCGGTTACATCGGCTATCAGCGAAACATCGTCAAAATTGAATCGCGACACATCCGTTATTATATCAAAAGGAGTATCAGTGATGTCCCAAGACCTGAAACCAGTTGATCTGGTAATCGTTATCGATACCAGCCTTTCTATGGAAGATGAAGCGGAAGCGCTTAGCCGTGCGCTCAGTGCTGCCGTTGATGAAGCAAAACAATCCTGCCCCTCCGACTTGCGCGTAAAGTTTTTAGGGATTGAAGGTACGTTTGCCAACAGTGAATTCAATCAAACCGTTCGCCAATACCTGAGCGAGAAAGGCGTGAATGAAAGCACCCTGAGAGGTCGGGTGAGAGACAGTGTAGCCAACGCTGGCGCGCAGGAAGATGTTGCCCGCGCAGTTGAAGATATCAGTACCCATTACGACTGGCGCTCAGGGGCAGAGCGTAATCTGTTTGTGCTGGGAGACGAAAGCCTCGAAGGGGGCGAAATGACGCTTGATCAGAGCAAAATCCAGGCCTGTGACAAAGCCATCGAAAGCGCCCTGCGTAACGGCGTAAAGGTTCACTCGTACCTTGGAACCCCATACAAAACGACGCCCTACCCAACACCGGCCGATGAAGCCGCAATGGAAAAAGAGTATAAACGCCTGGCGCTTCGTACCGGTGGTGAACACTATATCTACACCAAAGGCGTGCCGGATTTTGCCGCTGTACTCAAGCAAACGATCTGTGCCAGCCGGGTTCCACAGAAAGAGAGCATCGCCGATAAAAAAGGTGAGGCCGATAAGCTGGAGGGCGTCGCCCCATCAGGATCGTCCAGCAATATCTGCGATCATGCCGGAGAGATCATCAAGGCAGTTAACACCCTGGCGGGAGTACTGGATAAGCTGGTCGATGTCTGCGGAAAGGACGGTGGGAAACAAAATGGTTGTAAATGTCATGATCATCCTGAAACCGCTACGGATACGCGCAAGGAGGTGGTCGTCCCAAAGCCTGAACCGACTCCGGAGCCTGAGGAAGCCCCGACACCTACACAACCCGAGCCTAAACCTGCACCTCAGGAAGACCAGGTTCCGCCACCACCGCCGCAAAAAGATGAACTGTATGCCATCGTGCTACAGGATCGGACCTGGTGGAAAGGCAACAAAGACGATAATGGCGATCTCTACTCTCACGATGCGAAAACCGGTGAGCGTAAAGCAAAAATTAACGATGCGCATAACTATGCGGGTCAAAGTAACGCCGTTGCGCCCGACGGTACGCACTATATTGTTCAGCATATCAGCGACGTATGGATGGGCCCGGCAGGTCAACATTTCGTGAAGTCCAACACCCTTTCAGGTGGCAGGACCTCCATCGACAGTTTTGCCTTCCGTCAGGATGGCACCGGCTTCTTCTTCCATGCAGCAAAATATGTGGTGAATTATTTCAAGCATGATCCAGCAAACCCTAATCCGCCGAAGAGTTCGCTCAGGATTGTTCCCGCGCCAGGAGAAAGCCAGATTCCTTTCGGCAGAAGTGATAACCAGTTTGTGGCGGATATTGCTTTCGATGGTAACAATCGCGCCTGGCTTATCGGCCTGACGGGCAATTTATGGGTAGTGGATGATACCTCTTCCACAACAGAATGGCAGGCCCGGTTCGTTCAACAATTCCCTCAACTTGAGCTGCCCGGAGCCAGCAAATACATCGGCATTGCCTTCGACTCAGCGGGAAATGTCTACCTGTGCGGGGGGCAGAAAGAGAACAATACCTCCTGCCGCCGTTTTATTGCCCGCGGTTCGGTTCAGGATAACAGCAAGCTGGAATTGATTTACGACGGGGGCCCGATGTCGGGTTCATATGGCGATCTGTCATCCAACCATTTCCCCAAAATTAAACTGAAATAAGTTTGCTCCAAAAAACCGGTGAAATGGTTGTTTGTGTTTCACCGGTTTATTATTTAAATGAGGCTCCGTGGGAACCTCCACCTTTCAATCACGCCATTGTTGGCAATCTAAAACTCGAAATACTCCGTGAAAGCTGCTGCGCCTGCTCTTCCAGCGAGGCGGCTGCCGCCGCGGACTGCTGCACCAGCGCCGCGTTCTGCTGGGTCACGCCATCCATCTCCGTAACGGCCTGGCCAACTTGCCCAATTCCCCGACTCTGCTCTTCCGAAGCAACGGAAATCTGTTCCATCAGCGTATTCACTTTATTCACCGAAGAAATAATTGATTCAATAACGTCTCCCGAGCGGTTAACCAACTGCGCCCCGTTTTTCACGCTGGAAACAGACTGCGCGATAAGACTTTCAATGTCCTTCGCCGCCACCGCGCTTTTCTGCGCGAGTGTTCGCACTTCGCTGGCAACAACCGCAAAGCCGCGGCCTTGCGTGCCCGCGCGCGCGGCTTCAACCGCCGCGTTGAGTGCCAGAATGTTGGTCTGGAAGGCGATGCTGTTAATGACGCTGGTAATATCCTCGATGCGCTTCGAGTTCGCCGCAATGGTGTTCATCGTTTCGATCACTTCGCGGGTCACCGCTTCTCCGGTATGGGCATTTTTCACCGCATCCTGCACCAGCTTCCCGGCCTGGAATACATTATCGGTATTGTTCGCCACCGTCGCGCTCAGCTCTTCCATACTGGCTGCGGTCTGGGTCAGTGCAGAAGCTTGTTGTTCGGTGCGTGAAGCCAGGTCGATATTTCCGGAGGCGATCTCTTGTGCCGCATGCGTGACGGTATGGCTCGCGTCGCGCACCTGGGCGATAGTGGCGAGCAACGCCTGACGCATCTGCTCCATCGAACCCATCAGGTGATCGATTTCATTCCCGGCGCTGCCCTTCACGGGCACCGGTATGTCCAGCTTGCCCGCCGCAATCTGGCTGCAGTGTTCACGGGCCAGGTTAACCGGCGCGAAGACAAAGCGCTTCATCAGCAGGCTGACGGCGAAAATCACCAGCACAAACAGGCAGGCGATAACGGCAATCATCACCAGGCCAGAAACAAAGTTGCTGCTCGCATCCTCGTTAAGACTTTTGGCATATTTCTGATGAATGGAAAGGACCTGGTCGAGAACGATCTCGTACTGGCGGTCGAGGCGGGAGACTTCCGGGATCAGCGCGTTAAATTTGGCTACATCGTGCGCCTCGGCGGCCTCGATCAGCGGAGCCAGCCCCTGGTTGCGGTAGTTTTGCCAGGCATTCTGATAGGCTGTCACCTGCTGGGCTTCATCCGTCAGACGCGGCGAAGCCATAAAGGCCGCAAAGGCGTGGTCCGCTTTGGTCAGCGCCTCTTTCACTGCAGAAAGCTTGGCAGCCTCATCGGCAGTATTGCCCGCTTCCACCATCTTCACATACTCCATCACCCTGACGCGCAGCGTACGGCTATGGTTGATTGGGTCAATAATGGAGAGCACAACCTGGATCTCTTTGTTCACGTTATCCAGGGAATTATTACTTTTAATGATGAGGCCAACGCTGGTAGCAGTGCTGACAACAAAGAAGAAAAGCAGTGAGAACAGGACAATCAGGGACGACTTCTTCAACGACATAAACCAATACCTCAAGGAAAATTATTCCTTATGGTTATCGGCTATTCCAAAACTAAAATTAATTAAAGTTATTGATGTATTGGCCGAGGCTATACCGCTGACTTATAGCGCCGCTGAAGGGTGGCATCCAGCTTCCGCTGCACAGGTTGCGGCGCCTCACCGTCGATCAATTTACCAATCAGATCAAAGCAGTGCCACGCCAGCTGGCGGTTATCCTGGCGAATAGTATCAACCGGTATCGTCAGCGAATCATACAAATAATGATCGTCAAAACTGGCTAACCTGATATCACTTTGCAACAGATTATGCTGGCCCATATAGCGTAATACCCCTTCCAGCAGGCCACAGGCGGCGGTAAAGAGGGCTTTAGGCGGACGGCCTAAGCGCGCGCAAAGCTCAGCGAACATCTCGTAGCCGGAGCTCGGGTGATAGTTGCCGTGAATGATCCACTCCGGACGTAGCTCGACGTTGGCCTCACGTAAACCTTGCTTAAAGCCTTCCAGACGGTCCCGCGTCGGGGAAAGCCGTGGCTGCCCGCCGAGGAAATAAAACTCATCAGGATGCTGGCGGGCGATCTCGGCCACCAGTTCCGCCGTGGGGGTAATCGAATCGGTAATGACCAACGGCAGAGAGCTGTCGTTCATATGGCGGTCAAAGAGGACAACGGGCAGCTGCTCGCTCAGTTTCTGGTAGTCCGCATCATTCAGCATGCTGGAGGCAACAATCAGACCGTCCACCTGGCGCGCCACCATGTTATTGACCACCACGGTCTCCTGCCCCGGATTCTCATCGCTACAGGAAATCAGCAGCTGGACACCCGCCTCGCGGCACAGTGTTTCCAGTTCGTGAGAAAAGACGGCAAAACCGTAGTTGGTGATCTCCGGAACCACCAGACCAATGGTGTGGCTGCGGTTATCACGCAGCGAACGGGCGTGAATGCTCGGCTGGTAGTGATGCTCTTTGGCAATCGCCAGAACGCGATCGCGGGTCTCTTCCGCCACCCGAAGCTCTTTACTGCGTCCGTTCAGTACCAGGCTGGCGGTGGCTTTTGAAACCCCCGCCAGCTCCGCGATGTCTTTAATTGTGACGCGTTTTGTTTTTCTCACAATGACTTAGATCCGGCTGCCAAAACCCCTATTCTATCATGCAGCGGCGCAGCGACCAGTAGCGTAATGTGATGTCGGACGCACCTTCGAAGCGCACCTGAGCCGGATGAGCAGGAAAATAGCGGCTGCTCATCACCCCTTCGCCATGATTGATGAAAATCTCAACGCTGGAACGGTCGCACAGAACGCGTAAATGGTTAACGTCGCCCTGCCAGTAGCGGGTCAAGGTTTCGCCGTTTTTCAGGCTGGCGCGTTCAAGACGCAGCCCCTTCTCATCCCAGCGAAGGCGCATCGCGCCGGCAAAATCAACATTCACACAGGCCGTTTCCAGCTCAAACTCAAGACTCGTCGCATCCAGAACGGGCGCATCGAGAGCAGTACCCTGCCACTGGCATTCGGTCTCGCGCAGCGTTTCCAGTTCACGAACGGGCGTTTGCCACAGCCTGCCGTCGCGATACCGCAGTTCACGCGGGCAGGTCATCTGGTGGATCCAGCCATGGGCCCGCGTCGGCTGGAGCATCTCTTCCCCGTCCGGCACGCCCATCCAGCCAATGAGGATACGCCGTCCGTCTTCCGCCAGCGTGGTTTGCGGGGCGTAGAACTCGAACCCGGCGTCCAGTTCATGTAACTCGCCGTGATCAAACGTCGCGCGCTGATAGTCAAACGCCCCGCTCATCCAGGTCGCCGGATAAGTATTGAGGTAGCGATGCGGCTCGCGCGCCAGTCCTTGCGGACAGCAGATCAACACGTGCGTCCCGTCGAGCGCGAACAGGTCCGGGCACTCCCACATATAGCCCGCGTCCGACAGGCCGTTGACGCCGTGACCGGCAATTTCGCCGCAAGGCTGCCAGCGCTGTAAATCACTGGATGTGAACAGCAGCACTTTGCCGCGTTTTTGCAAATCTTGTGCGCCCAGCACCATGTACCACTCCCCGTCGTGTTGCCACACCTTCGGGTCGCGAACGTGTCCGGTATAACCGTCCGGCAGCGGCAGCACCGGGCCCCGTTTTTTAAAGCTTCCATCCGGTTGTTCGACGGCCAGGCACTGCCAGGCGGTGCGGCTTCCGTCGTCAAACTTCACGTTGCCGGTGTAGCACAGCGTCAGTTCGCCGCCATTGTCCACGGCGCTGCCGGAGTAGCAGCCGTTGCGGTCATATTCCTCATCCGGCATCAGCGCCAGCGGCTCATGCTGCCAGTGCACCAGATCCGCTGAACTCCAGTGTCCCCAGCATTTGTAGCGATGATCGCAATCCAGCGGATTCCACTGATAAAACAGGTGATAGCGCCCGGCAAACCAGATAAACCCGTTGGGATCGTTCATCAGCCCCGTTACCGGCGCGGCGTGCCACGCAGGGTAATGGCTGTCGGCCAGCGCGCGGGGCTGGCCCTTCATGACGGCCTGCAATATCGCAGGCCAGCGGGAAGCGAAGGTCATTATTCAGAGTCCGTTTTATATTTCAGCAGCAGCGAGACGGTAAACGCCACGCCGAACGCAATCACCATGCCGATAATATAGTTGAGCAGCGAGCTGGCCTGCACGATGGCCATTCCCGGAATAGCGGTCAGGCCAACGGCGGTCATATAGACATGGACCGACACCACCCAGGCACCGCCCACCGCGCCGCCGATCAGCGCGGCGATAAACGGTTTAACAAAGCGCAGGTTGATACCAAAAATGGCCGCTTCGGTGATGCCCAGCATCGCAGAAAACGCCGAGGGTAAGGTAATGGCTTTGATTTTGGCATCTTTGGTCTTGAACCACACCGCCAGACAGGCACCGCCCTGCGCCACGTTTGCCATGGCCCAGATTGGCAGCAGGAAGTTAACGCCAATCGACGGGTTACCCAGCAGCCCGGCCTCGATGGCGTGGAAGCTGTGGTGAATACCGGTGATCACAATCACCGAATAAAGCCCACCAAACAGCAGCCCGGCCAGCCAGCCCGCGTGTTCAATGAGCGTGCTCAGGATAAAGGAGATGCCGTCGCCCAGCGCGCGCCCTGCCGGACCGATAATCAACAGCGCAATAAAGCCGGAGATCACCACGGTCAGGAAAGGCGTCAAAATCAGATCCAGCGCGTCCGGGATCGCGCGGCGCAGATTTTTTTCGACGATGCTCATAAACCAGACGGCCAGCAGCACCGGGAACACCGTGCCCTGATAGCCAATCATGGCGATCTCAAGCCCGAAGAAGTTCATGGTGTGGAAGCCGGATGCCACGCCCCAGGCGTTGGTCAACGCCGGGTGCGTCAGGATCCCGCCCAGCGTGGCCCCCAGATAGGGGTTGCCGCCAAATTCGCGTGCGGCGGTGAAGCCAATCAGGATAGGCAGGATGATAAACGCCGCCGAGCTGCACATGTCCAGCATGATGTAGAGCGCATTGTCCGCATTAACCCAGCCGTAGGTTTTCACCATCCCGAGCAGCCCCATCAGCAGACCCGAGGCCACAATCGCCGGAATAATCGGCACGAAAATATTGGAGAGCAGACGCGCGATGCGCTGGAACGGGTTGAGCTTGCGCGCCGCGATATCCGCCGCTTCCGACTTGCTGGACTCACTGATACCCGCCGCCTGAATAAACGCCGCGTAAACCTTGTTGACCACGCCCGTGCCAAAAATTACCTGCATCTGCCCGGCGTTACGAAAACAGCCTTTTACACCCTCGACCTTGCCGATAGCCTGCTGATCGGCAAGCGCGTCATCGACCAGCACCAGACGAAGACGCGTTGCACAGTGGGCGGCGCTGGCGATGTTTTCCTTGCCACCGAGCAGCGGAATAAGCTCGCGGGCGATTTGATTAAAATCCATAGATACCTCTGCCTGACTTCTTTTTTATGATGTGCGAAACGCTCCCGCCAGGCGGGAGCGTGATGGGTTAAAACCAGGTTTCCATCTGAACCCCAAAGTTCCATTCCCCGCCAGCGTTGAAGCCGCTGCTGCCAAAGGCATCATCGCTGGCGTAATTATCCAGTTTGCTGCTCCAGTCCATCCAGGTGGCAAACAGGCGCAGCTCCGGACGGCTGAAGAAATCGCCAATCTTGCCCGCTTTTAACGTCGGGGCGAAGGTCAGCTTGTAGAAGCTGCCGTTGACCGCATTGCGATCCTTGTAGCCTTCCGGGTTTAAGTCCATGTACTGATAGCTGCCCTCGAACGCGAGGGCGAAATTCTGCGTGACCTCTTTGATCAGACGCGTATTCAGGGTGACCCACTCATAGCTGTCGCCTTTCACGTAGCGGTCCTTGCTGCTCTGCGCCAGCACGGCAGGCGCGATATGCCAGCCACCGCCTAGCGGCGTGACACCGTAACTTGCAAAGCGCCAGGTATCGGCTTCCGACAGCAACGCGCCATCCGAACCGATGCTTTTGACCTCGGCGCCCAGACCGTGGCCGTAGAGCAGCGCCGTTTTGGCGGAACCTTCACGCAGTCCGTAGAAACTCTCGTTATGCAGGCCGACCAGGGCGTGCACGCCGTTGTTCGCCGCATCGGTTTTAATCAGATCGCCGCTGCTGTCTTTACGGTCGTCATTATCCTTCGCGCGTAAGCCGCTGACCATGACCTGGAGCGGACCGGCGAAGTGGTTCATGCTGAGGATGTAGTTCTGAACGTTATTGTCGATCTCCTCTTCGCTGCCAAAGTTGCGGCCATAAATCGAGAAGTTGCTGCGCAGGTTCTCGTTCCATTTCACGTCATACACGCCGCCGCCGGTCCCGGCGAGAAACACCACGTCGGAGTCCAGCCAGTGAATGTCAAAGTTATCGCGATCGAATCGTTTACCCGCCCAGAAGGTGCTGCCCTTTAGCGCGCCGGTAAAATCGGGCAGATTGCCCAGTTCGGCAAAGGCCTGACGAATATTGAGATCGCTGGTATCGGCGGACCAGTCGTTATAGGTCTTCTGGCCATCGGCGAGCATTGCCTTGAAGCGAGTGGTCGCCCCGCTGTCGAGCGTCTGTTTGTGCTCCACGTTCAGCTCAACATAGGTGTCTGCTTCGTTACCCAGACGCCCTACCGCGCCACCGGTTTCCCCGGCTGGCGTCAGGTATGGACCACTTTTACTGCTGGAGGCCGCGTCGTTCATCAGCAGGCCCGAACGGGCGTAGCCGTGGAACTCAAACCCGCTGCTCTGGTCGGCTTTTTTCTCCAGCACCGTGGTACGTTGCGCCACCTCCTGAGTGGTGGTTTGCGCCTGCTGCTGAGCCGCCACCAGCTGCTGCGTTTTTTGCTCCGCCGCCGTGGCGCGTTTCTCGGCAACCTGTACGCGGGTTTCCGCAGCCTGGAGGCGCTGTTCCATCGCGGCAAGGCGCGCTTCGATGCTTGTCATATCCGTTTGGGCAAAAACAGAGGTACTGCCGGCCAGCATGCCTATCATCACGGCAAGTCTGCGTTTTTTATACATTTTGTCGCATCCCTAAAAGAATTTATTAAAAGTGCTAAATTGCTAAACCGGTTTAGGTTGCTGATACTAAACCCGTGAAATTTGGATCGGCAATGTTTTTTGCTAAACCGATTTAGTTTGTGTGATCGAGGCGACAATTCAGGCCGCCGACGGGCGGCCATGGGGGGGAATTACAGTTCGTGATGGTAAGGCAGCGCGGTCATTGCGCCTTTCGCCGTCGTGGCTAACGCGCCGCAGCGCTGCGCGAGTCCGATAACCGGAACAAGTTCCTGACCGGCGGCCAGTCCGTAGAGAAGACCGGCCACGAAGGCATCACCTGCTCCGGTCGTATCGACACACTCCACGGAGGTTGCCGGATAGTGTTTCACGGTGCCATCATGCCAGGCAATAACGCCCTCTTTGCCCAGCGTGACCAGCACCAGACGGGCCGGACAGCGGCGCATGAGTGCCTCCAGTCCGGGTTTAACCTGAGCGTCGTGGGTTAAAAACGTCAGCTCCTCAACGGAGAGTTTAACCACGTCTGCGTGCTGCAAAGCCAGTTCGAGACAGCGGCGAAGTTCGTTCTCATCAGCCCAGAGATCCGGGCGAATATTGGGGTCGAAACTGACGTAACCGCCCGCATCTCTGATGGAGGCCATCGCCTGAAACGCCGCTGAGCGGCTCGGTTCTGCGCTTAAGGCGATGGAGCAGACGTGCAGCCACTCACCGGCGCTGAAGGACGGCAGATCGGCGGGTTCCAGAAACAAATCGGCGCTCGGGCGCACCATGAAGGTAAACGAGCGTTCGCCATGGTCATCCAGATCGACAACCACCGTAGAGGTGCGATGCGCAGGGTCAAGGCGCATCTGCCGCACCTCAACCTTCTCATCAGCTAATATCTGATACATAAAGCGGCCAAAAGGATCGTCGCCCACTCTGCCGATAAACGCGCTGTTTCCCCCCAGCCGCGCCACACCAACCGCCACGTTTGCCGGTGCGCCGCCAGGGCATTGCAATAACCTGCCTTCCCCATCTGGCAGGAGATCCACTACGGCATCACCAAGAACCCAGATCTTTTTCATGTCACCCTCTTTGCTAAACAATGTTAAACCGTTTTAGCTATTTAAGCACAGCCTGGCATGAGGGGGAAATAGTCGAGGAAGAATTGTATGGAATGCGTGATCAACGCGTCATATGCGGCCAGTTAATATCAGACACGCCATTCAGCTGTGGGCGCGCAAACAAAAAGCCCTGAAAACGGCGTATTCCAGCAGACTCAAGCCAGAACCACTCTTCGAGCTTCTCGATGCCTTCGGCCACCAGGGTAATTTCAAGGTCGGTACAACAGCTAATGATTGAGCGCACAATCGCCTGCTTCGGACCGCTCAGGTGAATATTGCTGACAATCTCCCGGTCGATTTTAATTTTATCCGGCTGGAATCGGGTCAGCAGAGAAAGTCCGGCATAGCCAGAGCCAAAATCGTCAATGGCCAGACCAATCCCTTCTGCACGCAGCTGTTTGATGGCGCTGTTAAACTTATTGAAACCGGAAATCATCTCGTTTTCGGTCACTTCGATGATCACCTGTTCAGGCTGTAAACCGTGCCTGCCGATCTGTTCGACCAGAAACTCAACCGCGCCAGGCACATTCACCAGCGACATTGGCAGCAGATTCACTGCAATTTTGTGGCTCCCTATCCCCAGCTTTTCGGCCAGCGCAAAGGCATACGCTTTGGTTTGCAGATCGACCTCGTAAATCTTATCCGGGTCGAGAGCATTGAAGAAATGCTCCGGGCTTCCGCCGTCATTTCCTCGGATCAGCGCTTCAAAAGAGCTAATTTTGCCTTCCGAGGGTTCGACAATCGGCTGAAGGGCAAACTGGCAGGGCTGATCGGCAAACGGCCCCAGGGCGTGACTAAAAGAGGTGCTCTCGCGGGAAAGCGTCCATTTCTCCGGTTCGTAGTGTGAGCCAGACGATGTCGATTTATTGCCGGTAATAAACGACTGGATAAATTTAAACACCCGATCGTCAGATGTCAGATAACTCTCGAGCTTGCTGTAATGCAGAACCGATTCCAGAACCTCTTTCTGCGACTGGACCTGCAGATCAAACAGCAGCATACCGACGTTGTCGAAACGTCGGCGCGGACCGTAATCCCGCATGAGCTCCACCACGTCTGCATGCCGTTTATCTTCGCGGATCTTATGGAAGAGCTTCACCACGCTCTCTTCCTTTCCTTCGAGAATTTGCAGGATTTCGCTTCCGTTCGAGAGAAGAATACCGGTGATATTCTGCCCCGTATTACGGATCCTGGCCTTTTCAACCAGCGCGCTGAGCTCTGCAGAGCTGCAGGATAAATTCAACTGGCTTCGATAAATGAGAGTAGTAAGCACAGAATCGGGGTCCGAATATGAGGTAAACGTCTGGACGTTACTGTTTAACATACTTCCCCCTTGCGGCCTAATCTATTCATTAAACCAATTAATTCCCGTCGATGCGCCCGTTAATCCGCTCCTGCATATAGTCGTAAAACGGATTCGACGTGACCCGCATGAGCGCATCCTTTCCGACGCTAAGAACCGATGTCTCGCCCCACAGCGCAATGGTCCCCAGGCTGATGCCATAGCGGTTTTTGACCTCCGGATGACGGCCATACAGATCATCTTCAGGAGGAAACGGGATGGCCACATGCGAGAGCGAATAGACCTCTTGAGGATACGAAGTGGAGAGCGGAACTACAGTTTCACGCGTACTCTCCGCAGGCGTAATCTTAGCAACCGTGTCATCACTGTCTGCCCTGCTATTGGTCACCACCGTGACACTGTAACGCCTTTTTGCCGCAGGCAGGAGATCGGCAAGCGCTGTCCATGAAGAGGGTTTAAACAACGGGCGGAAACTCGCCGCCTGGTTGATATCAAATACCACCAGTTCACTGCCGTTTGCCGGAAGCTGGTCAAACAGCCCCGTCACCACTGCCCGGGTACTGACCGTCGAATCCATGATGGACTGAAACGCTATCACCGGCGCAAGCTGGTCGAGGCGGTGGTTCTGGGCATCATGGCTAAGCTGCTGCTGCAACGCCTGCGTCAGTAACCACGACTGTCGCGCCGCGTTCACCGGAAACGAATTATATTTGTAAGGGTTATATTCTGGAGCAATGTTGAGCCACGCTGCTTTGGCGAATGCCGGTAACATCGCGGGTAGCCCGGCGAATCCGGCAAAACGGGCGAACGCCGTGACGCCAATCATGGGTGACAGCAGAACCAGCTGCTGAGGTTTACGCAACGTCGGGGCGTCGAGCGCATCAAGGGCATACTTCATGGCCAGTGCCCCGCCGTTGGAATACCCCACCAGATGCAGCGGCACCGCGTCACCCGCCAGATGCGTCGCTTCACGTACGGCAAGCCGCGTCGCCGCCATCCACATCTCCCAGTCGACATCCGTTAACGCACCGGGCGCGGTGCCATGACCGGGCAGGCGCGGAACAACGGCGACAAAACCATGCTGCTGATAGTTAACCGCAAGGTGTTTTACGCTGTAAGGCGAATCCGTCAGCCCGTGAAGCAGCACCACCGCTCCGCGTGGTTTGCCTTTTGGCATCAGCACAAATGAACGGTTGGCATCGGGTGAAAATTGTCCGGGCCATACCAGGCTTTGGCGGTTGTAGCGGTTAAGGGGGGTCTGCTCTTCTGCTTCCGTTTTCGCCGTCACCTCGTTTTCCAGCGCGCTGAAAATGGCGTTTTCGCGGGTCAGGTACTGGGCGAAATTTGCCTTGTCCATCTCCTGGACGGACATTTCATCCGCGCGCCAGGTATGCCAGCGGTGCAGTTCCGGCCCCTGCTGCGAGAGATAAACCCGCACGGCGAGCAGTACAAACAGGATAATCCCCAACACCAGGATACTTTTCTTTGCGAACGCAATCAGCCGCACGCTGACACGCCAGGGCCAATTCGCCATGCCGATTTTCCTTTCCAGCTCAGTGTCCTTCAATCTTAACAAAAATGTGAAGGCACTGACGTATTCACCAAAATCATTCTCCTCGGCTTCGACCAATGCACCAAAAGTGAACTACGCTGCACAAATGTTGATCATTGGTTAAACAAATATTGCATTAACTTTGCTGCATAGCGGGTTTTACCCCCTCTGTGAAAATGGCACGCGTCCTGCATTGTTAATCAGGTAACAAAAAAACGGCAATTGACAGCCAGTTAACAGCGAGGCGGTATGACGACACAACCTGAAGTGCTGAGCCGTATCGAAGCGACCTTCAGTCAGCTCACGCCAAGCGAAAAGCGGGTGGCAAGCTGGATGCTGGCGCACGCCGCGCAGATCCCCTTTGAAACGGCAGAAAGCGTGGCGCTGATTACCGGGACCAGCGGGATCACCGTCGGGCGCTTCCTGCGCAAGCTGGGCTACCGCAATCTTGACGATGCCAAAAAAAGCCTGCGCGACCCTTATCAACCCTGGGGCATGAACGAACGTCTTGACTCGTGGCAGCAGCAGCAACCGCTGTCGGACCGCGTTCAGCACTCGCTTTCCCTGGAGATCGACGCGATTACACAGGTGTACCAGCTGGCGCAAAGCGAGGCCTTCAGGCAAGTGGTCAATCAGCTTGCCCGTGCAGACGCGGTATTTGTGCTGGGGATTCAGTCGACGCGCGGGATCGCTAATGCGTTCTTCAGCCATCTGGAATATCTGCGCCCGCGCGTGAGCTACTCAGAAGGGTTATCCGGCAGTTGGGTGGAGTCCCTGAACTCCGGATTTGCGAACCCCTACGTGGTGCTGACCGATACCCGCGCCTACTCCGCTATCGCCCGTCAGTACTGTCGCGTCGCGAGTGAAAAAGGCATTCCGATGGCGCTCATTACCGATATCTGGTGTCCGTGGGCGCGGGATTACCCTATCGATTTACTGCAGGTGAAAACCGATACCGGACACTTCTGGGATTCACTTGCCCCCGTCAGTTGCCTGTTCAACCTGCTGCTCTCGGGCGTGGTGGAAGCACTGGGTGAAGCGCTGCCGGAACGCCTCGCGGTAAACCGACAGCTACAACAAGAGTTTGGTCAATTCGAACGCTAAAGGAGTGGATCAATGTCCGACGAGTATCAACTGGTTGATGTGGCGAAGACGTTTCCCGCGCTGCATATCGATCTTAAATACGCCACCGATAACAACATCACCGGCAGGCCGATTTATCAGGAAGCGCGATGCTTGCTGCATACCGATGCGGCTACCGCGTTAGCGAAATCGATCGGCATTGCTACCCTGGCCGGACTGAAACTGGTGGTCTACGACGCCTACCGTCCGCAGGAGGCCCAGGCGCAGCTGTGGGATGCCTGCCCAAACCCGGAATATGTGGTTGATGTGGCCATTGGCTCGAACCACAGCCGGGGGACCGCCATCGACGTCACCTTGATGGATGAGCGGGGTCACGTGCTGGATATGGGCGCCGGGTTTGACGAAATGCACGACCGCTCGCATCCGTATCACCCTTCCGTACCGCCGCAGGCACAGCGCAACCGCCTGCTGCTCAACGCCATTATGTTTGGCGGCGGATTCGTGGGCATCAGCAGCGAATGGTGGCATTTCGAGCTGCCAAACGCCGCAGGCTACCCGCTGTTAGACGATCAATTTCCCTGTTTTTCGACCACACACGCTGCACGTTAATACTGGAGCCCGGCCATGAAAAGAACGCTTCTGACCACCCTGATCGCCGCTACGCTGGCGTTAACTTCTACCGCTGCACTGGCAGCCGTCCCCAAAGATATGCTGGTGATTGGCAAGGCGGCCGATCCGCAAACCCTCGACCCGGCGGTGACAATTGATAACAACGACTGGACGGTCACCTACCCGTCCTATCAACGTCTGGTGAAATACAAGCCGGGCACGACCGAGGTGGAAGGCGATCTGTCGACGGGCTGGAAAGCGTCCGACGACCAGAAAGAGTGGACATTTACCCTGACGGACAACGCCAGATTCTCCGACGGTACGCCGGTCACCGCCGAGGCGGTCAAGCTATCCTTCGAACGTCTGCTGAAAATCGCTCAGGGCCCGTCGGAAGCCTTCCCGAAAGATCTCAAGATTGAAGCGGTTGATGAGCACACGGTGAAATTTACCCTTAGCCAGCCGTTTGCCCCGTTCCTCTATACGCTGGCGAACGACGGTGCCTCCATCATTAACCCGGCTGCGCTAAAAGCCAATTCCGCCGATGATGCACGCGGTTTTCTGGCGCAGAACACGGCGGGATCTGGCCCGTTTATGCTGAAAAGCTGGCAGAAAGGCCAGCAGCTGGTGCTGGTACCGAACCCACACTGGCCGGGCGACAAGCCGCACTTTAAGCGCGTGTCGGTGAAGATCATCGGCGAGAGCGCATCGCGCCGCCTGCAGCTTTCCCGTGGCGATCTGGACATCGCCGACTCTCTGCCAGTGGATCAGCTTTCCGCCCTCAAGCAGGAAGGCAAAGTGACCGTCGCGGAATACCCGTCTCTGCGCGTGACCTATCTCTATCTGAACAACAGCAAAGCGCCGATGAACCAGGCTGATTTACGCCGGGCAGTCTCCTGGGCGACGGACTATCAGGGGATGGTGAAAGGTATTCTGAGCGGCAACGGCAAGCAGATGCGCGGGCCGATCCCGGACGGCATGTGGGGCTATGACGCCACCGCCATGCAGTACAGCTTTGACGAGGCCAAAGCCAAAGCGGCGCTGGAAAAAGTGAAGGATAAACCCGCCAGCCTGACGTTCCTCTATTCCGACAACGATCCGAACTGGGAGCCGATCGCCCTCTCCACCCAGGCGAGCCTCGGCAAGCTCGGGATTAACGTCAAGCTGGAGAAACTGGCCAACGCCACCATGCGCGACCGCGTGGGCAAAGGCGATTACGACATCGCCATCGGCAACTGGAGCCCGGACTTTGCCGACCCGTATATGTTCATGAACTACTGGTTCGAATCGGACAAAAAAGGGCTGCCGGGCAACCGCTCGTTCTATGAGAACAAAGAGGTCGATGCCCTGCTTCAGGCGGCGCTGAAGACCACTGACCAGGCCGAGCGCACCAAAGACTACCAACAGGCGCAAAAAGTGGTGATTGACGAGGCGGCCTACGTTTATCTGTTCCAGAAAAACTACCAGCTGGCGATGAACAAAGAGGTCAAAGGCTTCACCTTTAATCCGATGCTCGAGCAGGTGTTCAACATCGCCACCATGAGCAAGTAGCGGCTCTCGCCGGGGGAAAATGTATGACGTTCTGGAGCATTCTGCGCCAGCGCTGCTGGGGGTTACTCCTGGTGGTGGCCGGTGTCTGTATTATCACCTTTGTTATTTCACACATGATCCCCGGCGATCCGGCCCGCCTGCTGGCCGGTGACCGCGCCAGCGACGAAATGGTCCAGAGCATCCGCCAGCAGCTGGGGCTGGACCAGCCGCTCTGGGTCCAGTTTGGTCGTTACGTGGACGCGCTGGCGCACGGTGATTTAGGCACCTCCATCCGCACGGGGCGGCCGGTGGCGGAAGATTTGAAGGCCTTTTTTCCCGCCACGCTGGAACTGGCCTTTTGCTCCCTGCTGCTGGCGCTGGTGATTGGCGTGCCGCTGGGCATTTTATCCGCGGTCTACCGTAACCGCTGGCTGGATCACCTGGTGCGGCTGATGGCGATGACCGGCATCTCCACTCCCGCGTTTTGGCTGGGGCTGGGGGTGATTGTGCTGTTCTACGGACAACTGCAAATTCTCCCGGGCGGCGGCAGGCTGGATGACTGGCTCGATCCGCCCGCGCACGTGACCGGGTTTTATCTGCTGGATGCGCTGCTGGAGGGCAACGGCGAGGTGTTTTTCAACGCGCTGCAGCACCTGATTCTCCCCTCGCTCACCCTGGCGTTTGTTCACCTGGGAATTGTAGCGAGACAGGTTCGCTCGGCGATGCTGGAGCAGCTTAGCGAGGATTATATCCGCACCGCCCGCGCCAGCGGCCTGCCGGGCTGGTACATCGTCCTGCGCTATGCTCTGCCCAATGCGATGATCCCGTCGATTACGGTGCTCGGGCTGGCGCTGGGCGATCTGCTTTACGGTGCGGTGCTGACCGAAACCGTCTTTGCCTGGCCGGGAATGGGTGCCTGGGTGGTGACCTCTATTCAGGCGCTGGATTTCCCGGCGGTAATGGGCTTCGCGGTGGTAGTGTCGCTGGCGTATGTCTTCGTCAATCTGGTGGTGGATCTGCTTTATCTGTGGATTGACCCACGAATCGGGCGCGGAGGTGCCGAATGATGTTAACTCAGGAAACGTCCGTACCCGTAAAACCCGCAACGCAGCGCATCAACTGGGCAAAGTTGTTCTGGATGCTGCGCCAAAGCCCGCTCACGCTGATTGGCGGCGTGATTATGCTGCTGATGCTGGCGCTGATGGTGACATCACCGTGGATCGTACCGCACGACCCGAACGCGCTCGACCTGACCGCCCGCCTGCAGGCACCGTCTGCGCAACACTGGTTTGGCACCGATGAAGTGGGCCGCGATCTGTTCAGCCGGGTGCTGATTGGCAGCCAGCAATCCATAACCGCAGGGTTAGCCGTGGTGGCGATCGCGGGCGGTATTGGCTCGCTGCTCGGCTGTCTGTCCGGCGTGCTGGGCGGGCGCGGTGACGCCATTATCATGCGGATCATGGACATTATGCTCTCCATCCCTTCGCTGGTGCTGACGATGGCGCTGGCCGCCGCGCTCGGCCCGAGCCTGTTTAACGCCATGCTGGCGATTGCGATTGTGCGCATTCCGTTTTATGTCCGCCTGGCGCGCGGGCAAACGCTGGTGGTGCGCCAGTTTACCTACGTGCAGGCCGCACGTACCTTTGGCGCATCGCGATGGCACTTGATCAGCTGGCACATCCTGCGCAACGCCCTGCCGCCGCTGATTGTGCAGGCCTCACTGGATATCGGCAGCGCGATCCTGATGGCCGCCACGCTGGGCTTCATTGGTTTAGGCGCGCAGCAGCCCACCGCCGAATGGGGTGCGATGGTCGCCGTTGGCCGCAACTACGTGCTTGACCAGTGGTGGTACTGCGCCTTTCCGGGGGCGGCGATTCTGATCACCGCTGTCGGTTTTAACCTGTTTGGCGATGGGATCCGCGACCTGCTGGATCCGAAATCGGGAGGAAAGCAGTGATGAGTGATGCCGTTTTAGCGATAGAAGATGTACACCTGAGCTTCCCGATTTTTCGCGGAGACGTTCATGCGCTTAACCACGTTTCGCTGGAGATCAAACGCGGGGAAATCGTCGGCGTGGTGGGCGAATCCGGCTCGGGCAAATCGGTGACGGCGATGCTGGCGATGCGCCTGCTGCCGGAAGGCAGTTACCGTGTTCATCACGGAAAGGTCACTCTGCTGGGTGAAAACGTGCTGAACGCCACGGAAAAACAGCTTCGCCAGTGGCGCGGCGCGAAGGTGGCGATGATTTTTCAGGAGCCAATGACGGCGCTCAATCCCACCCGGCGCATCGGCAAACAGATGGTGGAGGTGATCCGCCAGCATCAGCCGCTTTCCCGGCGGGAGGCGCAGCAAAAAGCCGTCAGCCTGCTGGAGGAGATGCAAATCCCCGACGCGGCCAGAGTGATGGAGCGCTATCCGTTTGAGCTCTCCGGCGGTATGCGTCAGCGGGTGATGATTGCCCTTGCCTTCTCTTGCGAGCCGGAGCTTATCGTTGCGGATGAGCCGACCACCGCGCTGGATGTGACCGTCCAGCTGCAGGTGCTGCGGTTACTGAAGCATAAAGCGCGCGCCAGCGGCACCTCGGTGCTGTTTATCAGCCACGATATGGCGGTGGTATCGCAGCTTTGCGACCGGATGTACGTGATGTATGCAGGGAGCGTGATAGAGAGCGGTGCCACGCAGACGTTAATTCATCATCCCGTTCATCCCTATTCCATCGGCCTTCTGCAGTGCGCACCGGAAAACGGCCAACCTCGCGATGTTCTGCCCGCCATTCCCGGCACGGTACCCAACCTCAGCCAGCTTCCGCGCGGGTGTGCATTTCGCGAGCGCTGCTTTGCCGCTGGCGCGAAATGCGGCGAAACGCCCCGCCTGATGCCACATGGCGCTGAAGGCCAACAGGCGGCATGCTGGTACCCGCAACAGGGGGCACACCATGTCTGACATTCTGCTGGAACTGAACAGCGTGCACGTGAACTTTACCGCGCGCAAAAACTGGCTTGGGCGCGTTACCGAGCAGGTTCACGCCCTCAACGGGCTGGATCTCCAGCTCCATCGGGGGGAAACGCTGGGCATTGTCGGAGAGTCCGGCTGCGGCAAAAGCACGCTGGCGCAGCTGCTGATGGGGATGCTCAAACCCAGTACCGGCGTTTGCCAGCGGACACACCATGCTGGTGATATGCAGATGGTGTTTCAGGATCCGCTCTCGTCGCTCGATCCGCGCTTGCCGGTCTGGCGGATTATCACCGAGCCGGTGTGGGTGCAAAAACGCAGCAGCGTACGTGAACGTCGCCAGCTTGCTGAGGACCTGGCGCTGCAGGTCGGGATTCGTCCGGAATACCTCGATCGGCTTCCCCACGCGTTTTCGGGCGGCCAGCGCCAGCGCATCGCCATCGCCCGCGCGCTCTCATCCGATCCTGACGTCATCGTGCTGGATGAACCCACCAGCGCGCTGGATATCTCCGTGCAGGCGCAGATCCTCAATTTGCTGATCAAGCTGCAGCAGCAGCGCAATCTCACCTATGTGCTGATCTCGCATAACGTCTCGGTGGTCCGGCACATGAGCGACCGCGTGGCGGTGATGTATCTGGGGCAAATCGTTGAACTGGGAAGCGCCGCGCAGGTTCTGGGGGATCCTCAGCACCCGTATACCCGGCTGCTGCTGGACTCCGTCCCGAAAACCGGCGTGCCGCTGGATGAAGCGCTGGCGCTGCGTAAAACGGACCTTCCGGGTAACCGCCATCTGCCAGAAGGGTGTTATTTTCGCGACCGTTGCCCGATGGCAACGCAGGGGTGTGAACGTCCTCAGCCGTTACAGCCCTCGCGTGAGGGCCGGAACGTGCGCTGCTGGCGAAATGCGGGTTAGATTTGCGCCATTCCGCCGTCGACAAACAGCTCGACGGCGTTAATAAAGCTGGCCGCGTCGGAGGCCAGAAACGCCACCGCTTTACCAACTTCTCCCGGTGCCCCTAAGCGGCCCAGCGGAACCTGAGCGGCCAATGCGTCGTAAAGCCCCTGGCGTTGGGATTCCGGCACCAGGTCACCCAGTCCTGGGGTTTTGACTGGACCAGGGCTGACGACGTTGACGCGAATGCCTCGCCCCTGCAAATCCAGTGCCCAGGAGCGGGCAAAGTTACGCACGGCGGCCTTACTGGCACTGTACACGCTGAAGTTGGCGGTCCCTTTCACCGACACGGTCGACCCCGTAAGGATGATGGATGAGCCGGTGACCAACAGCGGCAGCGCTTTTTGTACCGTAAACAGTACGCCCCGCACGTTAATGCCGAAGATCCGGTCAAACTGCTCTTCGGTGATGGCCCCGAGCGGCAGCATGTCCCCGCCGCCTGCGTTAGCAAACAGGATATCCAGGTGACCTGCTTCCTGCGCAATTTGGGCGTAGATCCGGTCGAGATCGGCAAGCGAAGAGACGTCTGCACGGATACCCACGGCAGCGGCACCGATGCTGGTGACCGCGGCATCCAGCTCGGCCTGGCGGCGACCGGTGATATAGACCTTAGCACCCTGTGCCGCCAGCTCCTGCGCGGTTGCCAGACCAATACCTGTGCTGCCGCCGGTGACCAGTGCGATTTTTCCTGCGAGCGTTGTGTTCATTGTATTCACCTTTGATAAGGGGGTTGGGTTGAACACACTTTAGCGCTGGCGTTATTGGTGAAAAATGGGCAAAAATGAAAATGACTATTCACACAGAGAAATAATCCGGGGGTTCGCATGGATCAATTACTGGCGATGCGGGCGTTTACGCGAGTCGTCGAATCCGGCAGCTTCACGCGTGCGGCAGATTCTCTGAACATGCCGATCGCCACGCTGAGCAAGCTGGTTAAATCGCTGGAAACGCATCTGGAAACGAGGCTGCTGCACCGGACAACCCGCCGCGTCGTGACGACGCTGGAGGGGACGGAATACTATGAAAAAGCCATGCGGGTGCTGATTGATATTGAGGATATCGACACCTCGTTTCGTGCCTCCTGTTGTACGCCCAAAGGGCATTTACGTATTGACGTCGGCGGCTCCACCGCGCGCGACGTGCTGATCCCCCTGCTGCCGGACTTTATGCAGCGGTATCCGGATATTCGCATCGATCTGGGCGTTGCTGACCGCCCGGTAGATTTGATAGGCGGCAATGTGGACTGCGTGATCCGCGGTGGCCCGCTTGATGATTCAACGCTGATCGCCCGCCGCATCGGGGAGGCGGAAAGGGTGACCTGTGCGTCACCCGACTATGTGAAGCGTCACGGCATTCCCGCGTACCCGCAAGAGCTGCGCAATGGGCACAAGCTGGTGAGCTATCTCTCACCCGTGACCGGGCGGGCGTTTCCTTTTCGCTTCAGAGAAAACGGCGAGGCGCTGGACATCAGCGTGCCGCACTATCTTGGGGTGAACGAAAGCAATGCGCACCTGGCGGCGGCGGTCGCGGGGCTGGGAATTATTCAGACGTTTGGCTACGCGGCCCGTTCCTCTTTGAGAACCGGAGCGTTAGTTGAAATCCTTCATGAATGGCGTCCTGCAGATTATCCTTTTCACGTGGTTTATCCGCAAAACCGGCATCTGACGCATCGCCTGCGGGCATTTATTACGTGGCTGGGTGACGTGTTCCCGACAGCGTTGAAGGGCTAGCCGGGCGGGCGCCCGGCTTTAGACTTAGTTGAGCTTATAGTCCAGCGTGATTTCCGCTTTTAATACCTGCGATACGGGGCATCCAGCTTTGGCCTTCTGGATGATGCCGTCGAATTTCTGGGGGTCAATACCCGGTACGGTGACCTTACTGGTTAGCGCAATTTTTGTGATCGCAAAACCACCGTCGGCCTTGTCCAGTGAGACATCCGCCGTGGTGTCAATGGAATCCGCGGTGAAGCCCGCTTCACCAATCATCAGCGACAGCGCCATTGAGAAACAGGCGGCGTGCGCTGCGCCAATCAACTCTTCCGGGTTCGTGCCCTTAGCGCCTTCAAAACGGGTGTTAAAGCCGTAAGGTTGTTGATTCAGGACGCCACTTTCCGTTGAAACCGTCCCTTTTCCTGATTTGATGTCACCAGACCAGTGTGCCGAACCGTGCTTATGAATCGTCATTCTTGCTCTCCTTTTGGCTTACAAAGGGTTAAGTATAGACTATGCCTCTGGCACTCCCCTGAACCCAGACAATTCCGTAACTTACCTCTGCCCTACCGACAACAAGGATAAACATATGACACTCAAACTCAGGATGGTCCTCGCGGTAACAACGCTGGCTATGTCGCTGTCTCTGCTGGCAAAGACGCCGGAAAACTTTATTTATACCAGTTCAGGCGATCTCGACGCGGCGTTCCCTCTTATTGCGCGAAGCGACATCGGCGGTGTGCAGATCGTTTACAGCTGGCGCGCGCTGGAAAAAGAGAAGGACAGCTATGACTTCTCGCAGATTGAGCAGGATTTGGCGCGCCTCAAGGCCGCCAATAAAAAACTCTTTATTCAAATTCAGGATCGTTTTTTCGAAAAAGATGCCCGCTATGTTCCTGACTATCTGATGAAGGATAAGCAATATGGCGGCGGCATTGCGCCGCAGTTTGATAACCCTGGGGAAGGTAAACCGGTTGGCTCGGGCTGGGTAGCTCAACAGTGGGATCCCGCCGTGCGTCAGCGGTATCAGGCGTTACTGGCGGCCATTGCTAAGCAATTTGATGGCCGCGTGTATGGCGTGAATCTTCCCGAAACGGCGATAGATCTTGACGAGAAAAAACCACCGAAGGGATTTTCATGTGATAGCTATTTTGCCGGAGAAATGGAAAACCTGACCTATGCACGAAAAGCGTTCAGCCAGTCCCATGTCGTGCAGTATGTCAACTTCTGGCCGTGCGAGTGGAATAACGATCGCAATTACATGGGACGCCTGTTTGCCTTCGCCAGCGCCAATAACGTCGGCCTCGGCGGCCCGGATATCGTTCCCAACCGCAAGGCGCACATGAAGAACGCTTACCCGTTCTTCAATCAGTACAAAGGTAAACTGGCCCTCGTCGCCATGGCCGTTCAGGAGCCAACCCTGACCTACCGCAACCCGGCGACCGGTAAACCGTTCACCAAAAATGAGTTTGTGCAGTTTGCAGAGCATTACCTCGGCGCTGATATCATCTTCTGGAGCACGTCATCTCCCTGGCTGAATGCGAAATAGCCATCAGCCCTGCCGTGGGTCGTTTGACAGATAGCGCGCAATTTCGTCCAGAAAGACGCGCAGTGCTGCGGGCTGATATTCCCGGGACTGATAAATACCGTGGATGGCTAAGGTTTTGGGTTTCAGCCCGGTCAGCAACGGGACCAGCGTACCCTGCTCAATTGCGGCGTGTGCTTCCTGCTCTGGCAGCATCGCAATGCCGCAGTTCTTCTCTGCCGCATCCATCAACAACGATGAGATGCTGGCGCTGAGGTTGCCGCTTACGGCGACGCTGACGTTTTCCCCTTCCGGCGTCAGGAAGTGCCACGACTGGCCAGCGAAAAAGCTGTAATGCAGACAGTTGTGCTGCGCTAAATCATCCGCATGTACTGGCATGCCGTGGGTAGCGAGATACTGCGGCGATGCACAGAGTACGGAGCGGCACTCACCCAGCCTGCGGGCAATCATTCCCGGCTCCGGGTTATCTGTGATGCGAATCGCCACGTCAATCCGTTCTCCGACAAGGCTCACCGGGTGGTTGTTCACGTCCAGCTCAACGCGCAGCTGCGGAAACCGGGACAGCAGATCGGGCAGCACCGGCGCGATAATGTGCATAGCGGTAAAATGCGCGCAGGCCACCCGCAGCGTGCCTGAAGGCAAATCTTTTGCCGACTGATCTTCAATTTCCTGCGACAGCTGCGAAAGCGTGCGCGTTTTTTGCAGCACCTTTTCCCCTGCCGCCGTTAGCGTCAGCTTGCGCGTCGAGCGGTTTACCAGCCGCGTTCCCGCCCACTTTTCCATCTGTTCCAGATAGCGGCTGACCATTGGGCGAGAAATACCCAGCGCGCGGGCTGCCGCGCTCAGGCTCCCCAGCTCGCATATTCGGTTATAGACCTGAGCAGCAATAACGCGATCCATACAACACTCCATTTGCTCGATTTATGAAACAAAGCATGTCTTGTTTCAGGAATTCTGGCAAATGCGAATATCCGTACAATAGCGATATTACTGAACAACAGAGACAACAGCATGAAATTCACTCACCTTGCCCTGCTTTCCACCCTTTTTACTCCGGCTGTGTTTGCCGCGCCGTTGACCATTGATACCTATAACCCGCAGGAAAAAGGCATTTTTGCGGTCTCCTCCACGCTGGTCTCCGGCCCGAAAGAGGCGGTGCTGTTTGACGCGCAGTTCAGCGTGAAAGATGGCGAAGCGCTGGTAGAAAAAATCCGCAAAAGCGGGAAAACGCTGAACAAAATTGTGATCACCTCCGGCGATCCGGATTTCTATTTTGGCCTTCAGCCGCTGGTGAAAGCCTTCCCGAATGCCAAAGTGGTGGCCACGCAGCATGTGGTTGACCATATCAAAGCCACCAAAGACGCCAAGCTCGCTTTCTGGGGTCCGCAGATGAAAGACGGCGCGCCAACGGAGCTGGTTGTCCCGCAGGTGCTCGCGTCCACCACGTTTATGGTTGACGGAGAAAAGATCGATATTGAGGAGCCAGACAGCTACGTGGCCTATGTGTGGATCCCGTCAGCGAAGACTATCCTCGGCGGCACCGGCGTCTCCTGGGGCATTCACGTCTGGACAGCGGATACCCAAACGTCGGCTCGCCGTCAGCAGTGGCAGGAAACCCTGGATAATATGGCCGCGCACAAGCCAGAGCGCGTGATCCCGGGCCACTACCTCGGTACGCCGCCTGCCGGAACCGGCGCTATCGACTTTACCCGCACGTATCTGCAGCAGTTTGAACAGGCATTGGCTAAGCATAAGGATTCTACTGGCGTGATTGCCGCGATGAAAAAACAGCAGCCGGACCTGGCCGAAGTCAGTTCTCTTGAGTTAAGCGCTAAGGTGAATACCGGCGAAATGAAGTGGTAAGTTAAAATCTGCTCCTGCTATATTTCCGTGATAGCAGGAGCAACCCGCAAATATCTACCCACTCTCCCATTGATTCCCCCTCCTTTTTAAAAGCACATAAAAGCATGCACTTATGACTTTTTTAATTCTAAGATGAATCTTACACACAGCGCCGGAAATATTTGCCATTCTGAATGTGAATTATATTTTTGCACGCCGTAACATTAAACAGACAACGACACGGAGGCAGCATGTTTACTTATTACCCGGCAAATACTACAGCAGCACAACCGGAACTCGTTAACGCCATTGCGCAGGGTCTTCACGCCGAGCACGGTGCTGTGACTGAAGATGACATTTTGATGGAACTGACCAAGTGGGTGGAATCCACAGACAATGACATCCTCAGTGACATCTACCAGCAGACCATTAACTATGTTGTTAGCGGGCGAAACGCACCTTTGTAAAAACCTGCTAAGCTGGATCTGCAACCTAAGGGGTTACATTTCGTTTGCGTAAGCAAGCTTGTCCTTAAAACTATCAACAGGATTGAGGAGTTAACATGAAATCGAACCGTCAGGCACGCCATATTCTGGGACTGAACTACAAGCTTTCAAACCAACGTAAAGTGGTGATTGAGGGCGACAGTGAAACGCAGGTCACCCACGCCACGGGCAGAAAGCGCCACGCAGGCAAGTAAGTTCCAGTAAGATATTTACGACACCATCGGTAATCCCGATGGTGTTTTTGTTTATGTGTTGCGGTAATTAATATTTAGCTCCTTTATAATACCGCCGGACCGCACCCCGTAGCACAGGCCAGAAAGATGACAAACAGCAGTGTCAGGGACGGATCTTCATAAAAAGAGTGAGTGACATGGACAACAAACTGAAAAAACATCGTTCCTTATACATCCCATACGCCGGACCCGTTTTACTCGAATTTCCCCTGCTCAACAAAGGCAGCGCCTTCAGCATGGAAGAGCGCGGCAGCTTTAACCTGCTTGGCCTCTTGCCTGAAGTGGTTGAAACCATTGAAGAACAGGCAGAGCGCGCCTGGATCCAGTATCAGGGCTTCAAGACGGAAATCGACAAACACATCTACCTGCGCAACATCCAGGACACCAACGAAACCCTCTTCTATCGCCTGGTGCAAAACCATCTCGAAGAGATGATGCCGGTGATCTACACCCCGACGGTGGGTGCCGCCTGTGAACGTTTCTCTGAGATCTATCGTCGTTCCCGTGGGGTATTTATCTCTTATCAGAACCGTCACAACATGGACGATATTCTGCAGAACGTGCCAAACCACAATATTAAAGTCATCGTGGTGACCGACGGCGAACGCATTCTGGGTCTTGGTGACCAGGGCATTGGCGGGATGGGGATCCCAATCGGTAAGCTCTCCTTGTATACCGCCTGCGGCGGCATCAGCCCGGCCTATACTCTGCCGGTGGTGCTGGATGTCGGAACCAATAACCAGCAGCTGTTAAACGATCCGCTTTACATGGGCTGGCGTCATCCGCGTATTACCGACGATGAGTACTATCAGTTTGTCGACGACTTCATCCAGGCCGTGAAACAGCGCTGGCCAGACGTACTCTTGCAGTTCGAAGACTTTGCGCAGAAGAACGCGATGCCGCTGCTGAACCGTTATCGGGATGAGATCTGCTCGTTCAACGACGATATCCAGGGCACCGCCTCGGTGACCGTAGGCACGCTGATCGCTGCCAGCCGCGCAGCCGGTAGCCAGCTGAGCTACCAGAAAATTGTCTTCCTTGGCGCAGGCTCTGCGGGCTGTGGTATTGCCGAGCAGATTATCGCCCAGACGCAGCGTGAAGGGTTAAGCGAAGAGCTGGCCCGCTCCCGCGTCTTTATGGTTGACCGTTTCGGCCTGCTGACCGACGGTATGCCGAACCTGCTGCCGTTCCAGACCAAGCTGGTGCAGAAGCGCGAAAACCTGAAAAACTGGGATACCGACAACGAAGTCCTTTCCCTGCTGGACGTGGTGCGCAACGTGAAGCCGGATATTCTGATCGGCGTTTCCGGACAAACCGGTCTCTTCACCGAAGAGATTATTCGCGAGATGCACAAGCACTGCGAGCGCCCTATCGTGATGCCGCTGTCTAACCCGACCTCACGCGTGGAAGCGACGCCGCAGGACATCATCGCCTGGACCGAAGGTAACGCGCTGGTCGCGACCGGCAGTCCGTTCGATCCGGTGGTGTGGAAGGATAAAACCTATCCGATTGCCCAGTGCAACAACTCCTACATCTTCCCGGGCATTGGTCTGGGCGTGATCGCCTCCGGCGCATCCCGCATCACCGATGAAATGCTGATGTCGGCGAGCGAGACCCTGGCAGGCCACTCTCCGCTGGTCAATGACGGCGAAGGTCTGGTGCTGCCAGAGCTGAAAGACATTCACAAGGTGTCGCGCGCTATCGCATTCGCGGTAGGTAAAATGGCGCAGCAGCAGGGCGTGGCGGTGAAAACCTCTGCCGATGCGCTGCAGCAGGCCATCGACGACAACTTCTGGAAGCCTGAATACCGCAGCTATCGCCGTACCTCGATTTAATTCTGCGCGCCGACCGTTCCCTCTCCAACAGAGAGAGGACCGGAGACCGTAGTGCGGCTTAATCGCCCGGTGGCGCTTCGCTTACCGGGCCTACGGGCCGGGTGTTTTCCCTCTCCCTGTGGGAGAGGGTTAGGGTGAGGGCAACAGACCGCACCATCGAATACCCACTAGCCAAACCCCTTTTCCCCCGCTACACTCCTTTCATCCATTAACCCACTGAATATATAAGGAGGCCAATTATGCTGTACTGTGAAATTTTCAATGTTTCACATACATTTGGTGATCGCACCAGCTCAAGCGTTATCGGTATCGTGCTGCGATAACTTCTGCTTGAGCGAAGACACCAACCCCTGAAATCCCTTCTCTCGGGCTTACTGAGTTATCGTCAGCGATGTTTGACGAGGCATAAACATGCCTGTAACTCTTGGGTAAGCAACAATGAGCACTTTACTCACTGCACAATCTTTACGCGTTGATACGGCGTTTGGCACGCTCTTCGACTCACTCTCCTTTACGCTGAAAAAAGGCGACCGCATTGGCCTGCTGGGCGATAACGGCTGCGGCAAAAGTACGCTGCTGAAGGTGCTGGACGGCACTGACTCCCCTGCTGCCGGAACGGTAGCGCTGGCCGGGCACTGCCTGATGGCACGCGTTGAGCAACATCTCCCGGACGCCATTTTCCCGCTGACCATGCTGGATGCCGTACTCGCACAGCTGCCTTTTACTGAGCGCGACAGCCTGCGCTGGAAAGCCGAAACGCTGCTGGCAAGCATGGGCTTCACGCCGCAGGATATGATGCTGCAATCCGCAACGCTCAGCGGCGGGCAGCATACGCGTCTGCTGCTGGCGCGAGCGTTGATCCACGATCCGGATCTGCTCCTGCTGGACGAACCGAGCAACCACCTCGATTTGCCGACCCTGCTGTGGCTGGAACAATTCCTGCAGAACTGGTCCGGGAGCTTCGTGCTGGTCTCGCACGACAGACAGCTGCTGGATGCCGTCACCAACGGCAGCTGGATCCTGCGCGATAAAATGCTGCACTACTTTGCCCTTCCCTGCACGGCGGCACGCAAGGCGCTTGAAGCAAAAGATGAAAGCGACGCGCAGCGCCATAAGGCAGAGCAAAAAGAGATCGACCGCGTGACGGCCAGCGCGAAGCGGCTGGCAACCTGGGGAAAGGTCTACGATAACGAAGACCTTGCCCGCAAAGCCAAACAGATGGAAAAACAGGTTGAACGGCTCAAAGAGAGCCAGACGGCGCTTACGGCGGGCAGTCAGTGGACGTTAACCCTGCGCGGAGACGCGCTGCGGGCAGACCGTCTACTGGAACTGGAAAACCTCGACGTCCCGCCTGCGCCCGGGTTACCCCCGCTGTTTAACATCGAAATGGCGCGGCTGAAAAGCGGCGATCGCGTGGCGATTGTCGGTCGTAACGGCTGCGGCAAATCGTCGCTGATGAGGCTTATCTGGCAACAGTTTGCCGATAAGCCCGCAGACAGCGGGTTGAAAATCCATCCGCGCGTGTCGCCAGGCTATTACGACCAGACGCTGAACCAGCTGCCGGATGACGCCACGCTGCTCGACGCGCTGGAGCCCTTCGCGCCCGATCCGCAAAACAGGAAGATGGCGCTCATCAGCGCCGGGTTCCCGTGGTCCCGTCACGGGCAAAAAGTCAGCACGCTCAGCGGCGGCGAGCGTTCGCGCCTGCTGTTCGTTGGCCTGACGCTTGCCCGCTACAGCCTGCTGATGCTGGATGAGCCGACCAACCACCTTGATATGGAAGGCAAAGCGGCGCTGGCAGAAACCCTTCAGCAGTTCGAAGGCGGCGTGCTGCTGGTCAGCCATGACCGTCAGTTAATCAGCCAAAGCTGCAACCGTTTCTGGCTGATTGAAGAGGGAATACTGAGCGAATGGCACGATGCCGAAGCGGTGTTTGAGCGGATGCGTGAAAGCGCGGGTCTGGTGACATCCACCGCGCCTGTCATCGCCGCTGAGACAGTTCAACCCTCGCCGTATGACGATCTGCTTGAACGGCTGGTCGCGCTGGAAACGCTGCTGGAAGACGATCTGGCGCGCAAGCCTAAGCATCAAAAACCGCAGCTGCAGGCGCAATGGCGTAAGGAGATTGAGGAGATAGAAGCACAGCTGTAAGTCTGCGCCCGGCGAGCACCTCGTCGGGCCAGCATTTTCCCCCCTTAATTATTAGAGGATCGCCGTATTCTTAATCTGAAATCGAATCAAATGATGGCATTATGTTGCGGCAGCCTTGCATTACCAGGCTAATGTATTAATCCTTAAGGGGTATTACACCTGCTCTACCCGTCATACTTCAAGTTGCCTGTTCGTTGGCTGCACTCGTTCACCCCAGTCACTTACTTATGTAAGCTCCCGGGGATTCACTCCCTTGCCGCCTTCATGCAACTCGAATTATTTAGGGTATATACAGATTCTCATCATGAACAAGGAGATAGACATGAAGGCTGCTGTTGTCACACAGGACCACCAGGTCAACGTTACCGAAAAAACCTTACGTCCGCTAAAGCACGGGGAAGCCCTGTTGAAGATGGAGTGCTGTGGCGTATGCCATACCGACCTCCACGTGAAGAACGGCGATTTCGGCGATAAAACCGGGGTGATCCTGGGCCATGAAGGGATTGGCATCGTGAAGGAAATCGGCCCCGGTGTGAAATCACTGAAAGTTGGCGATCGTGCCAGCGTGGCGTGGTTTTTCGAAGGCTGCGGCCACTGCGAATACTGTAATTCCGGCAACGAAACCCTGTGCCGCGACGTGAAAAACGCCGGCTACTCCGTTGACGGCGGCATGGCAGAAGAGTGCATCGTCACCGCGGATTATGCGGTAAAAGTGCCGGACGGTCTGGATTCGGCAGCGGCCAGCAGCATTACCTGTGCAGGCGTCACCACCTACAAAGCGGTGAAAGTGTCTGGAATCAAACCGGGCCAGTGGATTGCAATTTATGGTCTGGGCGGGCTGGGCAACCTCGCGCTGCAGTACGCCAAAAACGTCTTTAACGCCAAAGTCATCGCCCTTGACGTTAACGACGAACAGCTGAAGCTGGCGGCCAGCATGGGTGCAGATTTGACCATCAACTCCCGCAGCGAAGATGCCGCGAAAATTGTGCAGGAGAAAACGGGCGGCGCACATGCCGCAGTCGTTACTGCTGTCGCAAAAGCCGCATTCAACTCAGCCGTTGATGCCGTGCGTGCCGGTGGCCGCGTGGTTGCGGTTGGCCTGCCGCCGGAAGCCATGAGCCTCGACATTCCGCGCCTGGTGCTGGACGGCATTCAGGTGGTCGGTTCGCTTGTCGGCACCCGTCAGGATCTGCAGGAAGCCTTCCAGTTCGCCGCTGAGGGTAAGGTTGTGCCGAAAGTGACGATGCGTCCGCTTGAGGACATCAACGCCATCTTTAAAGAGATGGAACAGGGCCAGATCCGCGGCCGTATGGTGATCGACCTGCGTTCATAACCGATCATCTTTCATCACCGCTCCTCTCCGGGGCGGTTTTTTTATAGCCATTTTCCGGCAATCCTTATCTTAATTCCTTTGTTCCCTTGTTTTCCCCCGCGCCCGATGATGAATCCGACGCTAACAAGAAGATAACAAAGGAATTCACCATGCAAACCCCATTTCGTCTGCCGCTGCTGACGGCGCTGATTCTGGCGACAACAACAGCCTGGGCAGCAGAAGCGCCCGTTAAAGGCGGTACGCTGATTTATCTGGAGCAACAGGCGCACACCAACCTCTATCCCCCCGCCGGTGGCTTTTACCCGAACGGCGGCATTCTGAATCAAATCACCGACAAGCTGACGTGGCAGAACCCGAAAACGCTGCAGGTGGAACCCTGGGTGGCAGAAAGCTGGACCACCAACGCCGATAAAACCGAATACACCTTTAAGCTTCGTCCCGGCATCACCTTCTCCGACGGCACGCCGCTGGACGCCAACGCCGTGGCGAAAAATTTAGATACCTACGGTTTAGGCAATAAGGCGCAGCGCCTTCCGGTGTCAGAAGTGATCAATAACTACGATCGTAGCGAAGTCATCGACCCGCTGACCGTGAAGTTCTACTTCAAAAAACCATCGCCGGGGTTCCTGCAGGGCACGGCCACCATTGGCTCTGGGCTGGTCTCGCTCAGCACGCTGAAGCGCAACTTCGAAGAGCTGGGGGATGCCCGCCATATCGTTGGCTCCGGGCCGTTTGTGGTTAAAGACGAAAAGCTCGGACGCGAAGTGACGCTGGAAGCCCGTAAAGACTACCAGTGGGGACCGAAAAGCCTGGCGCAACAGGGGCCAGCGAATCTCGACGGCATCAAGTTTATCGTGACCCAGGAGGACAGCGTGCGCGTCGGCGCCCTGCTGGCGGGTCAGGCCGACTTTATTCGCCAGGTGCAGGCGTATGACGAAAAGCAGGCGACCGATCAGGGCTATAAAATCTACGCAGCACCTACGCGCGGGGTGAATGACAGTATCAGCTTCCGCCCGGATAACCCGCTGGTCTCCGATATCCGCGTTCGCCAGGCGCTGCTGCATGCCACCAACGCCAAACAGGTAGTTGAGACCCTCTTCTCGCCTAACTACCCACAGGCGAAGTCGGTGATTGCCGATTCCGCCGCAGGCTTTGTCGATCTCAGCGATAAATTGACCTTTGACCCGGCTAAAGCCACCCGGCTGCTGGACGAGGCGGGCTGGAAAGCGGGAAGCGACGGGATCCGCGCTAAAGACGGTCAACGTCTGGCACTGACGGTATATGAATCCCTGCCGCAGCCGCAAAACAAAGAGGTGCTGCAGCTGGTTGCCCAGCAGTGGCGACAGGTGGGCGTGGCGCTGAGCGTCAAAGCCGGTGACGCAGGCAGTCGCACGCTGGATAACCTTGACCCGCTGAAAACCCCGCTGACCGTCTCCGAAGTGGGCCGCGCCGATCCGGACGTGGTGAAAAGCATGTTCTACCCCGCTAACCGCGACGCGCTGCTGCAAAAAGGCGGCTCCAGCGACAAGGTCAAAAACTTCCGTGACGACAAGCTGAATGAACTGCTGGTGAACATTTCTGCTGAAGTCGATCCACAAAAACGCCTGCAGCTGACGGGAGACGCCCAGCGCTATCTGCTGGATAACGCCTACGTCATTCCGATTTTCGAGGAGCCGCAGGTCTTTGCCGGTGCGCCGTGGTTAAAAGGTGTGAATTTTGAAGCGGTTGGCCGCCCGTCGTTCTACGGCGCGTGGATTGAGAAACACTGAGGAGCTGACGATGCGCCACGCACTTCTTCAACGTCTTGGGCACGGCCTGCTGGTATTGTGGGCTGCCTTTACCCTCTCGTTCGTGTTGCTCCAGGTGCTGCCGGGTGACGCGGTGCTGATCAAATTTCAGAACCCGGATCTGGGACTCAGCCCGGCACAAATCGAGGAAATGCGCGTGGCGTACGGCGCGGACAGCCCGCTGTGGCAGCAATATTTTCATACGCTGCTTGCTATGCTGCACGGTGATTTCGGCTACTCCTTGCAGGCTGGCGTACCGGTTAGCGAGCTAATTGCCAGCAATCTGCCGGACACCCTGAGCCTCGCTCTGCCCGCGTTTGTGCTCGCGGTCCTGCTGGCGTTTGCGCTGGCCTTTGCCTCCCGCCTGCCGGGTCTGCGCTGGTTGAGTAATACCCTTCAGTCTCTGCCGGTCCTGTTTATCTCCTTACCAACGTTCTGGCTGGGGATTGCCCTCATCCAGCTCTTTTCTTTTCAGCTGCGGCTGATCCCGGTGATTAACCCGACGCCGCTGCAGGGGCTGATCCTGCCGATCGTCACCGTCGCGATCCCGATCTCCGCCCCGCTGGCGCAGATTCTGATGCGCAGTCTCGACCAGGTGGCGGCGCAGCCGTTTGTCGCCGTCGCCCGGGCAAAAGGGCTGAGCGAAACCGCCGTCCTGTGGCGTCACGTCACCGGTAACGCCCTGCTGCCGGTCCTGAACATTGCCGGGTTGCTGCTGGGCGAGCTGATTGCCGGGGCGTTGATCACCGAAACGGTTTTTGGCCGCAGCGGGCTGGGACAGCTGACCCAGCAGGCGGTGAATAACCAGGATATCGCCGTGCTTCAGGCCGTGGTGATGATTTCTGCGCTCGGTTTTGTGCTGATTAACCTGATGGTGGATTTGCTGATGCCGCTCTTCGATCCACGCCTGCAAACCGTTACCGGAGGTGCCTCATGAGTCTGGTCGATTACGCTGCCGCCGCGCGCAAACGCGTCCCGACGTGGCAAGGGCTGCAGTGGCAGCCGGGACTCTGGCTGGCCTGGGCGGTCATTATCGCCGCCGCGCTCGCCGCCGTTGCGCCGGGTCTGTTTACCCACTACAGCCCGATTGAAGGGATTGCCGGGGCGCAGCGTCTGGCTCCGCAGGCCGATCACTGGCTCGGAACCGATCAGCTTGGCCGCGACGTGTACGCCCGAATTGTTTACGGCGCGTCGCACTCGCTGAGCGCCGCGCTGGCCGCCGTCACCATGGGGCTGCTGGTCGGCACCGGGCTGGGCGTGGTGGCCGGGGCGTTCGCCGGGCGCGTCGAATCTCTGCTGATGCGTTTTGTTGACGTATTGCTGTCAATTCCGTCCCTGCTGCTTTCCCTGACCGTGATCATCCTGCTCGGGTTTGGCACCGTCAACGCCGCCATCGCCGTGGGCGTCGCCTCGATTGCCAGCTTTGCCCGCCTGGCGCGCGGTGAAGTCGTGCGCATCAGGCATACCGATTACGTCGAAGCGGCGTACGGCAGCGGCGGAACGTTCTTCGCCGTGCTGTGGCGACACATTTTGCCCAACTCGTTAACCGCCGTCCTCGCCTTCGCCACGCTGCAGTTTGGTCAGGCTATCCTGGCGCTGTCTACGCTGAGCTTCCTCGGTTATGGCACTCCGCCCCCCATTCCGGAATGGGGTTTACTGATTGCGGAAGGCCGTAACTATCTCTCAACCGCCTGGTGGTTAACCACCTTCCCCGGCGTGGTGGTCATTGCCGTGGTGCTGGCCACCAACCGTATCAGCCAGCAGTTTAGCGGAGGTCGCTCATGACCGTTCTCTCAGTGGAAAATTTGACGATTAGCTACCGCACCGCCCGCCACTGGCAAGAGGTGGTGCATAACGTCAGCTTTACCCTCAAGCGGGGGGAAATGCTGGCGTTTGTAGGCGAGTCAGGATCCGGTAAAACCAGCACCGCACAGGCGATCATGGGGTTGCTGGCTGACAACGCCCGGCGTGATGCGGGCAAAATCATCCTCAACGGCGAGGAGATAAGCCAGTGGTCAGCTAAACGTCTCGATACCCTTCGTGGCGCGCGGATTAGCCTCGTCCCGCAGGATCCGGGTAATTCCCTCAACCCGGTGAAAACCATCGGTGCGCAGGTGGGTGAAATAATTGAACTACACCAAAAAGTGACCCGCGCCCAGCGTGATGAGCAGGTGCTCGCCCTGCTGACCAAAGTGGGGTTGAGCCACCCCGAACAGCGCATGAAGCAATATCCCCATCAGCTCTCCGGCGGCATGAAACAGCGCGTGTTGATTGCCATCGCCATTGCCCTGCGACCGGACGTGATCGTTGCCGACGAGCCGACCAGCGCGCTGGATGTGACGGTGCAAAAGCGCATTCTGGATCTGCTGGACGCCCTTCGCCGGGAGTCCGGTACCGCCGTACTGTTTGTGACGCATGACCTTGCGCTGGCCGCACAGCGCGCCGACAGGCTGCTGGTGTTCCGCCACGGTGAAGTGCAGGAGCACGGTGCGACCGATGATATCGTCCGCGCCCCGCAGCATGCCTATACCCGCCAGCTGTTAAGCGATTTACAGGGCCAGCGTCTGACTATCGCGCCGGTCTCGGGACGTCCGCTGGTCTCGCCTGCCATTCGCGCGCTGTCCATTAGCAAGCAGTTCTCGTTGGGTAAAGGGCATCAGCTGCAGGCGCTGGACGACGTCAGTTTTGACGTCACGCGCGGCAGTACACACGCGTTAGTCGGCGAATCGGGATCGGGCAAAACCACCCTTGCCCGCATTTTGCTCGGGTTTGAGCAGGCGGACAGCGGGCGGGTGATTATCGATGATATTGATGCCACCACGCTCAGCAGGGAGGCACGTCGACAGCTGCGTCAGAAGATCCAGTTCGTCTACCAGAACCCGTTTGCCTCGCTCGACCCGCATCAGACGCTGTTTGAGATTATTGAAGAGCCGTTGAAAAATTTCGCCCGTCTCAGTAAAGCGGAGCGTAGGACCCGCGTGGAGACGGTTGCGCAGCGGGTGGCTTTGCCGCTTAACGTGCTGGGGCGTACGGCGCGGGAACTCTCCGGTGGGCAGCGCCAGCGCGTGGCCATTGCCCGGGCGCTGATTCTGGAGCCGACCCTTATCGTTCTGGATGAAGCCACCTCCGCGCTGGACGTTACCGTGCAGGCGCAAATTCTGGCGCTTCTCCAGCAGCTGCAGCAACAGCTTGGCCTGACCTATCTCTTTATCACACACGATCTGGCAACGGTTCGCCGCATAGCCCACACCGTCACCGTGCTGCAGGGCGGTAAAGTCATTGAGCATGGCGCCGTTGAGACGTTGTTCAACGCCCCGCAGAACGACTATACCCGCGAACTGATCGACGCTATTCCCCATTTTTCACCCGCTACGGAGGAGTTCGCATGACGCGAAAACGCCTGGGCTTTTTCACTCGCCTGCTTGACGACGCCACGCCAAAGGAGCGCTATCGACTGGCAACCGAACAGATCCGCCACGCCGAACGCCACGGTTTTGACAGCGCCTGGATTGCGCAGCATCACTTTCATGAAAACGAAGGCGGGCTGCCGTCGCCGCTGCTGTTTTTGGCACACGTTGCCGCGCATACCGAAACCATCCGTCTGGGTACGGCCATCATTACCCTGCCGATGGAAAACCCTCTCCGCGTCGCAGAAGATGCCGCCGTGCTCGATTTACTCGCCAATGGACGTCTTGAAGTCGGTTTTGGTTCCGGCGGCACGCCGACCTCTTTTCTGCCCTTTGGCCTGACGTTTGAAGAACGCGGCGCGGTATTCGCTGACCATTTGCACGCGATCCAAAGCGCGTGGCGCGGGGATTCGCTGACCCATCCGGATAACCACCTTTATCCGCCTGCACCACAGCTGGCCGACCGTATCTGGATCGCCACCTTCTCCGTCGACGGTGCCGTGCGCGCCGCGCGGGCCGGTCATGGGCTGATGCTGTCTCGTACCCAGCCTCGCCCCCCTGAACAGTTAGATTTAACGCTCGACCAAATCCAAAACCCGATTGTTGACGCCTATCTTGACGCGCTACCCACCGGTATCGCGCCTCGGATCCTGGCCTCACGTACGGCGTTCGTTGCCGACAGCGATGACTATGCGCTGAAGGTGGCCACGCCGGGCTTAACCCGACAGGCGCAGCAGCATCGCGCGGCGGGCCATAGGGTAACAGGTGACACTGTCACGGATTATCGCAGACAGTTCGATGCGCATATCGGGTCGCCGGAAACGGTATTGAACTCGCTTAAAGCGGACGGCATCCTGGCGCGCGCCACAGATATCTCATTCCAGGTGCATTCGGTAGAACCTTCGCACCGGGACACCCTACGATCGATTGAATTGATTGCAGAACACATCGCCCCCCACATTGTTTGAGGAGACACGTATGGCTTTAAGTCAGGATATTCTCGCCGAACTGGCGGACATCGTGCCCGGTTCGCCGCTGGCAGAGGCGCGGGCCACGCGGGACGCCGCCACGCGTCACGCTCAGGGCAGTTATGAGATTTTATTCAGCCAGCAGGATGCAGCATTTGCGCTGGATGAACGCTTTGCCGTGGCGGCGAAGGTCGCAAAATGGCACAACGCAGAGGCGCTGGCGGCGCACTATGCTGGATTTGGGCTGGCCGATCCGACCTCCGGGCGCCTGACCGCTGCGCTGAACTTCGCCCGTCTGCTCACCTTCTCACCTGTCGACGCCACACCCGGTGCATTACAGGCGCTTGTAAAGGCGGGATGGAGCAATGACGGCATTGTCACCCTTGCTCAGCTTATCGCCTTCGTCAGTTTCCAGAGCCGACTCATTGCCGGGCTGCGTTTACTGAATGATAAACCCGTTGCGGCCAGTGATACGCCCGTCGTTGCGGGGGCATGGCACACCAACGCAGCCACTGCCACGGGTAAAGCGGCCCCCGTCGCGTTCACCCAGCAGGAGCTGGGCTGGGAGCCATGGATTGCCGCTAAACCTCTGGCAGAATTTAACGATGATGAAGTGGCCATTCTCGCCAAATTTGGCCATACGGAATCTGACTATTTCCGCCTGCTGGGGCGCAACCTGCCGGTTCTGGAACAGCGCACGTTAACGGATAAAGGGATTTTTTACACGGCGGGAGGATTACCGCGTGCTGAACGCGAACTGGCCGCGACGGTAGCCAGTAAAATCAACGGCTGCATTTACTGCGCATCTGTCCATGCGCGCAAAGCGAGCCAACTGTCAAAGGACGACGGCGCGGTGGAAACCCTTCTGGCCGTCAGGCCGGGACGCGCACTGAGCGAGGGGCAGTCTGCCCGCTGGCAGGCGGAAATCAACTATGCGGCGGCGCTGTCGGTCACGCCACCGGCCGCCACGCCGGGCCATCTGGCTGAGCTGGAAAAACAGAAACTGGATACGCTTGAACAGCTCGATCTGCTTCAATCAGCCGCGTTCTTTGCCTGGGCCAACCGTCTGATGTTGACCCTGGGCGAGCCCTGGCTTTCCTGAAAAAATCAGGCCAGCGCCCGCGCGTTGGCCTGACGCTTTTTGGCGCAGAGATGGCCATACATCAAAAACGAGGTCATCGCAGCGAAGGACAACAATGCCGCCGGTAGCGTGACATAGCTCCAGCTAAAGCCGAGCGTAATCATCATCCCACCAAAGTATGCTCCTACAGCGCTACCCAGATTAAAGGCCATCTGTCCGCCCGCCGCCCCCAGCATTTCACCCCCTTTCGCATTCTGCAGCAGAAGAATTTGCAGCGGTGCGGAAAGTGCAAACAGGCCTGCACAGCAGACAAAGCCCATCAACAGCGAGGCCGTTTTTAGTTCGCCAAAGGCGAAAAGCAGCAACAGTGAGGCGACAATGATCATGTCGGTGGTGGCAGCAATGCGCAACGGGCTAAACCGCCCCGAGAGTTTTCCGCTCAGCAGATTACCCAACACCATGCCGAGCCCCATCAGCATCATTATGACGGTCATCATGCCTTCGGAGAAACCCGATACATTGACCATAAACGGCTTAACGAAGCTGAACCACGCGAAGACGCCGGCGTTGCCAAACATGGTGGCGGCGAAAATCAGCCAGGGCTCCGGTTTCTTCAGAAAGTGGAACTGCGCGGTCAATTTGATCTCGGATTTATCGTGCAGAGTTGGCACCCACAGCAACACGGAGAGGATCACCAGCACATCAAAGGCAGCAATCAGGAAAAAGGTATAGCGCCAGCTGTACTCATGCCCAATCCACGTCCCGAGCGGTACGCCGACAAGATTGGCAACGGTCATTCCGGCGATCATACCGGCCACCGCGACCGTGACTTTTCCCGGCGGCGCAATTTTGGAGAGGATTATCGCCCCTACGCCGAAAATCGCGCCGTGAGGGAATCCGGAAATTAAGCGGCCTGTCGCCAGCCCGACGTAAGAATGCGAAAGGCTGAATATGGCATTCCCAATGACGCACATCGCCACTAAGAACAACAATGTTGATTTCAGAGAGAACCGGCTGGAAAACAGCGCCACAATAGGTGCGCCGATCACCACGCCGAAGGCGTAAAAGGAGATCATGTTCCCGGCCGAGGGAATCGAGATCCCGGTGTCCTTCGCCAGTTCCGTCAACACGCCCATCACGCCGAATTCGGCCATTCCCAGACCAAACGTACCAAGCGCCAACGAAAAAATTGTTTTTTTCATACTTCAACCACTGGTTAATCACTCGCGACGGGCATTATTGAATAATCTTGTATGGTGAGCCAGTTCAAATCAGCTGGCTGACACGTTAATCCATTAATTCAGGTGGATTACACTTCATAGTGCGGCCTCGCTTTTTCCCCGCGCCGGACAACCTGAGGATGACAGTCATGGGAAGTAAAAAGAAAACCAGTGTCGCTGTTGATGTCGAAACGAAGGCACCGCTTAAGACCAAAGAGTATGAACAAGAGCTTCGTCGCCTTCACGTGGAACTGGTTAAACTCCAGCAGTGGGTCGTCGCCAAAGGATTAAAGGTCTGTATTGTGTTTGAAGGACGCGACGGCGCCGGTAAAGGCGGCACCATCAAAGCGATCACCGAGCGCGTCAGCCCACGCGTCTTCCGCGTTGTCGCGTTGCCTGCCCCTACCGATAAAGAGAAAAGCCAGCTCTACTTCCAGCGTTACGTGCCGCATCTGCCCTCTGCCGGTGAAATCGTCATCTTTGACCGCAGCTGGTATAACCGCGCGGGCGTCGAGCGCGTGATGGGGTTCTGTACCGAGGAGCAGGTGGAGAAATTTTTGGACGGCACGCCGGTCATGGAAAAAGCGATGGTGGATGCCGGAATTATCCTGCTGAAATACTGGCTGGAAGTCACACCAAAAGAGCAGGAGCGCCGTCTGCGCGATCGCATTAACGATGGTCGTAAGATCTGGAAGCTGTCCCCGATGGACATCAAATCTTTCAACCTTTGGGATGAATACACAGTTGCCCGCGACGCGATGTTTAAAGCCACCGACACCGCCTGGGCACCGTGGTTTGTGGCGCGTTCAGAAGATAAAAAGCGCGTGCGGCTAAATATTATTTCGCATCTGCTTAAACAGATCCCATATAAAGACATTCACGTCGAAAAGGTCGACTTGCCGAAGCGTAAAATTGGCAAGTTAAAACCCACGAAATACCCGTTCCGGTATGTTGAGGAGCGGTTCTGATATTACTGGAAGACAGCTCGCAGAATGGAGATTACCAGGTTAAACGGTATTGTTTTTTGTTGGCTGCGGTTGATAATGACCGCACCAACAAAGGAGTTAAAAATGAAATCAAACCGAATCAAAGACTATGGCAAAAATAAGAGCGTGGCGAGTGGCGCCTCCCGTAAGGTCCAGACACCCGAGGCGCGGAGACGACAGCATCAGCAAGATAAGGAGTTCATAAGAGCCATGAATGAATTTACGGCTAAAGCGGGATTATTATCTGACGATCCTTTCTTTGGAGGGATTTAATGTGCTTTCAGTTTGACGTTTACCGTAATCCTTCAGAGAGAACACGCGACTATCAGCCTTATTTTATGATAATTCAACATGACTATTATGATGATTTATCAACAAGACTGATTATTCCATTAAGTTACCATAGTTTTTTACGTGGGCATATCCACGCCGCGACGCCACTGGTGAATATTGATTTTGAACGATATTTCCTTAATACCGCGGGTATAACACACGTGGAGAAAAAGAAACTAAATAATAAAAATTATGTATGCAATCTTCGCAGCGCGAGAAGTACTGTTATTGCGGAAATAGATGCGTTGGTAACCAATACATAACGTAGGCCCGCGCAAGCGCAGCGCCGCCGGGCAAAGCCGACGGCGCAGGTCTTACTTCATCCCTTCCGTACTCTCTTTTTTCGCTTCCAGACGTTCCACATCACGATACCAGCGCGGGTGGTGTTTCTGCGCCCAGCGGCGGCTCACCTTCCCTTCAATCATCCCTTTGATCGACCCTTTCACCCAGAACGCCATATACATATGGATCAGGATGGCGTGGATCAGAATGATGGCCGACGTGGCGTGGATGAGCAGCGCATAGCGAATCACCTGAATCGGGAAATACTGCGCAAAATAAGGACGCCAGATAATCACCCCGGTCACCAGCAGCACAAAAATCATGCTCATGATGGTCCAGAACATCATCTTCTGCCCGGCGTTGTATTTGCCCACCTTTGCGACTTTATGCTCGTTGCCTTTCAGGACTTCAACAATCCCTTTCACCCATGGGATGTCCTGTTTATCCGGGATGTTGTGATGAACAAAACGCACGAACATAAACATCAGCACCACGAAGATCAGCACGCCAAAGAATGGGTGCAGAATTCGCCCCATCTGCGGCGTACCGAAGGTTTCGGTCAGCCACTGCAGTGTCGGGAAGAAGAACGAGATCCCGGATACCGCCACCAGGAAGAAGCAGATCACCACCGTCCAGTGACAGGCGCGGTCGATAAACTTCGTGCGCACAATCATTTTTGACTTACTCATGGTGTTCCTCCTCCTCGTCGTCATCCACCTCTTTGTTTGGCCCGATCCCGATGTAGTGATAAATCAGCCCGGCAAAAGTGGCGATAAAGCCCGCCGCCGAGAGCGGTTTGAGAGCCCCTTTCCACAGGTTGATCGAGGTATCGATCGCCGGATCTTTCGGCAGATTGTGGTACAGCTCCGGCTGGTCGTTATGGTGCAGCACATACATCACGTGCGTACCGCCCACGCCCTGCGGGTTATAAACGCCTGCATTCTCGTACCCGCGCGCTTTCAACTTGTCCACCCGCGCCTGCGCCACGTCCAGCATCTCTTTCTTGGTGCCGAAGTGGATAGCGCCGGTGGGACAGGTCTTGACGCAGGCAGGCTCCTGCCCGACGCTGACGCGGTCCACGCACAGGGTGCATTTGTATACCCGGTTATCCTCTTTATTGAGGCGCGGGATATTAAACGGACAGCCCGCGATGCAATACCCGCAGCCGATGCAGTTGTCCTGCTGGAAGTCGACGATCCCGTTGGCGTACTGAATAATCGCACCGGCAGACGGGCACGCCTTCAGGCAGCCCGGATCTTCACAGTGCATGCAGCCGTCTTTGCGGATTAGCCATTCCAGCCTGCCGTTCTGGTCGGTTTCGCTAAAACGCATCACCGTCCATGATTTGGCGCTCAGATCCGCCGGATTGTCGTAGACGCCAACGCAGTGCCCGACCTCATCGCGGATATCGTTCCACTCCGAACAGGCCACCTGGCAGGCTTTACAGCCCACGCAGGAGGAGACATCGATAAGCTTGGCGACCTCTGCCTTATAATCCCGCGCGCGAGGCGCGGGAGTTATCGGGTTGGTCGCGGAGCGTTTGATAATGTCTTGTGTTTCCATCGCCATTGAATCGCTCCTTACGCTTTCTCGATGTTGACCAGAAACGCCTTGTACTCCGGCGTTTGCGAGTTGGAATCGCCGACGTTAGGCGTCAGGGTGTTGGCGATGTAGCCTTTCTGCGCCACGCCCTCAAAGCCCCAGTGCAGCGGAATACCCACGGTTTCAACCTGCTGACCGTGCACGTTCAGCGACTGCAGGCGGCGAGTGACCACGGCAACGGCGCGAATAAAGCCGCGCTTGCTGCTCACCTTCACGCGGTCGCCGTTGGTAATGCCTTTCGCCTTCGCCAGCGTTTCGCTGATCTCTACAAACTGTTCCGGCTGCGCGATGGCGTTAAGCCGCGCGTGCTTGGTCCAGGTGTGGAAATGCTCGGTCAGGCGGTAGGTCGTTCCGACGTATGGGAATTTGTCCTTCTTGCCCAGGCGCAGCACGTCCTCTTCGTAGATACGCACCACCGGGCTGGAGATCACGTTCGGGTGCAGCGGGTTCGTCCCCAGCGGCGTTTCCATCGGCTCGTAGTGTTCCGGGAAAGGCCCTTCAGCCAGCTTGTCGAGGGCGAACAGGCGCCCCAGTCCTTCCGGCTGCATGATAAACGGCCCGGTGTTGCTGCCCGGCGCGGCGGTGTTGTAGTCCGGGATATCGTTCCCCGCCCACTTCGCCCCGTTCCACTGAATCAGCATACGTTTCGGGTCCCACGGCTTGCCGTTTACGTCCGCAGACGCGCGGTTGTAAAGCACGCGACGGTTCAGCGGCCACGCCCAGGCCCAGCCCAGCGTATTGCCCAGCCCGGACGGGTCGGCGTTATCGCGGTTGGCCATCTGGTTACCCTGCTCCGTCCAACTGCCGGTGTAGATCCAGCAGGACGACGCCGTCGTGCCGTCATCGCGCAGCAGCGCAAAGCTGTTCAGCAGCTGACCTTTCTTCGCCACCAGGTTGCCGCTCGCGTCATAGAGATCCGCCAGCGCCACGCCGTTGTTCTCTTTGGCGACTTCCTCTGACTCAGGATGGTCAGGCTGCTTGTAGTCCCAGCCCATCTTCAGCAGCGGCTCCGCGCCTTTGCCACCTTCAGTGCGGTACATTTCGCGCAGGCGATGGTAAATTCCGGCGAGGATCTCACCGTCATTACGCGCTTCGCCCGGCGCATCCTGACCTTTCCAGTGCCACTGCAGCCAGCGGCCGGAGTTGGCAATAGAACCATCCTCTTCTGCAAAGCAGGTAGACGGCAGGCGGAACACTTCGGTCTGAATCGACGCCGGATCGACATCGTTTGATTCCCCGTGGTTCTGCCAGAAGGTGGAGGTCTCGGTCACCAGCGGATCGATAACCACCATGTACTTCAGCTTGCTCAGGCTGCGAACGACTTTGTTTTTGTCCGGGAAGGAGGCCACCGGGTTGAAGCCCTGGCAGATGTAGCCCGTGACGTTGCCCTTCTCCATCATGTTGAAATACTTGATGACGTCGTAGGCCTGGTCCCACTTAGGCAGCCACTCAAAGCCCCAGTCGTTCTCCTTCTGCGCCGCATCACCGTAGAAGGATTTCATCAGGCTGACGTAGAACTTCGGATAGTTGCTCCAGTAGTTCACCTGATCCGGCAGCGTCGCCTTAGGCGTATTCGCCGCCAGATAGGTCTGCAGATCGGCCTGCTTCTCAGACGGTAGCGTCAGGTAGCCAGGCAGGCTGGTCGACAGCAGGCCGAGGTCGGTCAGGCCCTGGATGTTGGAGTGACCGCGCAGCGCGTTCACGCCGCCACCGGCCATACCCATGTTGCCGAGCAGGAGCTGGATCATCGCCATGGTGCGGATGTTCTGCGCGCCAACGGTATGCTGCGTCCAGCCCAGCGCGTACAGGAACGTGGTGGTTCTGTCGGCGGCGCTGGTTGAAGCCAGCACTTCACACACCTTCAGGAAGTCCGCTTTTGGCGTGCCGCAGATGTTTTCCACCACGTCAGGCGTATAGCGGGATACATGCTCTTTCAGCAGATTCCACACGCAGCGCGGGTGCGTCAGCGTTTCATCACGCATCGCGTAGCCGTTTTCATCGAACTGATAGTTCCAGGACGATTTATCGTACTGGCGTTTTTCGGCGTCATAGCCGCTAAACAGCCCGTCATCAAAGGCAAAATCATCCCGCACCAGCAGATTCGCGTTGGTGTAGTGCTTAACGTACTCCGCGTTAATTTTGTTATTTTCGATCAGGTACAACAGCACGCCGGACAGGAACGTGATGTCCGTACCGGAGCGGATCGGCGCATAGATATCGGCCACCGATGCCGTACGCGTAAAGCGCGGATCGACGACGATCAGCGTCGCATCGTTGTTGTTTTTCGCTTCCATCGCCCAGCGGAAACCGACAGGGTGTGCTTCAGCGGCGTTACCGCCCATCACCACCACGACGTTAGCGTTTTTGATATCAACCCAGTGGTTGGTCATCGCACCGCGACCAAATGTTGGAGCAAGACTTGCTACCGTTGGTCCGTGTCAGACGCGCGCCTGGTTGTCTACCGCCAGCATGCCGAGAGAACGCACAAATTTTTGCGTCAGCATGCCGGTTTCATTACTCGCCGCAGATGCGCACAGCATCCCGGTGGAAAGCCAGCGGTTAACCGTTACGCCCTGCTCGTTCTTTTCAATAAAGTTGGCATCGCGGTCGGCTTTCATTAATTTGGCGATTCGGGAGAAGGCCTCATCCCAGGAGATTCGCTGCCACTTGTCGGAACCCGGCGCGCGGTATTCCGGGTAGCGCAGGCGGTTTTCACTGTGAACGTAGTCCAGCAGCCCCGCCCCTTTCGGGCAAAGTGCGCCGCGGCTCACCGGATGATCCGGATCCCCTTCAATATGGTAAATCGCTTCTCTGGCGTTCTTCGCGCCATCGCCCAGGCTATACATTAAAAGCCCACAACCTACGGAGCAGTATGTGCAGGTGTTACGGATCTCTTTCGCGCGCAGCAGCTTATAGTTGCGTGCCTGAGCCAGCGCCATTTTGGGAGCAAATCCCAGCATCGCGGCTGTTGTTCCGGCCATACCGCCCGCGCAGATTTTGAAAAATTGTCTGCGGCTGACGTCCATTGTTGTCCTCGTGTTCGAATAAGACTTCGCGCCGCAAACTATCAGCAAAGTCCCTGTTTTTTTTGCGTCAAATCAAGGTCGCCTGACTTCGCCCCCTTAATAGTCACCCTCGGCAGATTTAAATACCCCTTTTTGATTAACGGTTTAAGAGAATAATTGGCGACAGCGTCAGGATGAATGCGATACATTTTTCCTTTGATTTTATTGGCGATGAAGACGTAATGGACAGAAAAAGAGCAACGCTCATTGGATTGGCGGCGATACTGTTATGGAGCACGATGGTGGGCCTGATTCGTAGCGTGAGCGAGGGGTTGGGACCCGTCGGCGGTGCCGCGATGATCTACACCCTTAGCGGATTACTGTGCCTGGCAACGGTAGGATTTCCTGATATTCGACGTTTCTCTCCCCGCTATCTCATTGCGGGCAGCGTGCTGTTTGTCAGCTACGAAATATGCCTCGCGCTGTCGTTAGGCTATGCCGCCACGCGATCTCAGGCTATAGAAGTAGGCATGGTCAATTATCTCTGGCCAAGCCTGACGATTGTATTTGCGATTTTGTTCAACGGGCAGAAATCAAACGTGTGGGTGATCCCCGGGCTCGCGATCTCATTGCTCGGCGTCTGCTGGGTATTAGGCGGTGAACAGGGGTTACACGTTGATGAAATCATCCGCAATATCGTCTCCAGCCCGCTGAGTTATGCTCTGGCATTTGCCGGTGCCTTTATCTGGGCGGCCTACTGCACCGTCACCGCCAAATTTGCCAGAGGACAAAACGGGATCACCCTTTTCGTTTTGCTAACGGCGCTGAGTCTGTGGGTGAAATATGCGCTCAGCGATCAGCCGGAAATGGTGTTCAGCATCCCGGTGGTGGTGAAGCTCGTCATGTGCGGTATCGCGCTGGGGTTTGGCTATGCCGCATGGAATATTGGCATTCTCCACGGTAACGTCACCGTCCTGGCGGCGGTCTCCTATTTCACCCCGGTATTATCCGCCGCCCTGGCGGCCGTGCTGTTAAGTTCCCCGCTGTCGTTCTCTTTCTGGCAAGGTGCGCTGATGGTCTGCGCCGGTTCGCTCCTTTGCTGGTATGCGACACGCAAATAATCTCCCCATGCCGGGAGTATTTTTCATCCCGGCAACATAATTAACATTAATTTAAAATGTGAGCCTGCTCAGAATATTTATCAGAATTAGAGTGGCCTGTTTAAATTCTGTTTATATTAGCCTCGTGATGAAAGCTCACCTCTTCTCATATTGACATAAACTGACAACGCATTGTGACTAGTTCACTGCGTATATTAACGAGCTATATAGCACAGAATGCAATAATACATTTCTGGATATGTCAGGAAGTCCGTTATAAATTCAATGCAATAAAATCTTCATGCAACTGTTTTTACTGAACTTAAAATTATCACCTCACCCTTAAAAGATCGTTAATCACGAATATTCCCCTCCTGTACTACAACATATAAAAACTATTTACTGCGTAATATTCATGATGCGTAAATAGTCACTTTATGCGTGAATATTAATCAAATTCGCGGGTTTCACGGCAATTATTCCGATCAGGATCACACTAATTGAAATTATCTTTAATATTTTGAAACTTATTATTGAAAGCAGGCTACAAGATTTTTAAAAATAGTCTGCCATTGACGAACCGCCTCGTTTAGAAATCGTTCAAATTGGCTCAGGAAATACCTAAGAAAATTATAAGGAATGTTTAAGATGAAACTTAAATTAGTTGCAGTGGCAGTCACTTCTATGCTGGCAGCAGGCGTTGTAAACGCGGCTGAAGTTTTTAACAAAGACGGTAACAAACTGGATCTGTACGGCAAAGTAACAGGTCTGCACTATTTCTCTGATGACGCTGACAACGACGGCGACAAAACTTACGTTCGTCTGGGTTTTAAAGGCGAAACGCAGATCAACGACCAGCTGGCCGGTTACGGTCAGTGGGAATATGAGTTCAAGGGCAACCGCTCTGAAGCACAGGGCTCTGACGGTAACAAAACCCGTCTGGCATTTGCCGGTCTGAAATTCAACGAATTCGGCTCTTTCGATTATGGTCGTAACTACGGTGTTGCTTACGACATCGGCGCGTGGACTGACGTTCTGCCAGAATTCGGTGGCGATACCTGGACTCAGACCGACGGCTTTATGACTGGCCGTACCACTGGCGTTGCAACCTACCGTAACACCGACTTCTTCGGTCTGGTTGACGGCCTGAACTTTGCGGCACAGTACCAGGGTAAAAACGACCGTGATGATATCACCGAATCCAACGGTGACGGCTGGGGTCTGTCTTCCAGCTATGAGTTCGACGGCTTCGCGGCAGGTGCGACCTATGCGAAATCCGACCGTACTGACCGTCAGGTTAACGCAGCAAGCGAGCTGAACGCCGGTGGCGAAAACGCAGAAGTGTGGGCAGCGGGCCTGAAGTACGATGCGAACAACATCTACCTGGCAACCACCTACTCTGAAACCCGTAACATGACCGCGTTCGGTAACGGTCACGTAGCGAACAAAGCGCAGAACTTCGAAGTGGTTGCACAGTACCAGTTCGACTTCGGCCTGCGTCCATCCATCGCTTACCTGAAATCCAAAGGTAAGGACATCGGTTCTTATGGCGATCAGGATCTGGTTGAATACATTGATGTTGGTGCGAGCTACTACTTCAACAAAAACATGTCTACCTACGTTGATTACAAAATCAACCTGCTGGACGACAACACGTTCACCAAAGATGCCAAAGTGTCTACCGACAACATCGTGGCTGTGGGTCTGACCTACCAGTTCTAAGATTTGTCAGTACGAAAAGGCCAGCCATCGTCGCTGGCCTTTTTTATTCCAGGCTCTGTTCACTGCCCGCCGCCCGGCGTAGCCAGTTTTGCAGCAGTTTCCCGTCTTCGGTCATATCCGAGTCAGTGCGTACGCAGAGGTAGTAATCCCGTCCGTCGTCGATCGGCAGATCAAAGATCTTTACCAGTTCCCCGCTCTCAAGATACGGAGCAATGAGCGGCTCGCGCATCAGGGCACATCCCAGCCCGGCCTGTACGCCAGCCAGCGTCAGCAAGCCATCCTCAAACATCGGTCCACTGCGGCGCACGGGACGCTTCACCCCCTGCTGCATAAACCATTGCGGCCAGGTCGAGCGCTCCTCATCGTGCAGCAGCGGCATTTGCAGCAGCTGTTCGGGCGTATCAATATGACCGTGAATACGCAAAAACGCGCGGCTGCACACCGGCACCATCTGGCCGGAGATCAGTTTTTCGCTCTGATAGCCAGCCCACTGGCCGTTACCAAAACGAATCGACATATCGGACGCATCGCTCAGGTAGTTACGGTGGTTGGCGTAGACAACGTTGATCTCCGTCTGCGGGTTGGCGCGCATAAAGGTCGGCAGACGCGGAATAAACCACCCCATACCAAACAGCGGGATCAGGCTGATGGTCACCTGACGCGTTTGCGCCTGTTCCACCAGGTGTTCCGTCGCCTGCCGAAGCACGTTGAACGCGGCGCGAATCGAGCGGTAGTAATCCCGCCCCTGCTGGCTCAGGATCAGCCTTCGCCCCTGTCGCTCCGTGAGTGGCATCTGCAGATAGGCCTCCAGCACCTTTAGCTGATGGCTCACGGCGGAGGGGGAGATATCCAGCTCCTGTGCGGCCAGGGTCACGCTTCCCAGCCTGGCAATGGCTTCAAATGCCCGCACGGCCCGAAGCGGCGGATCGTTTGCCAGACGGCTTTCGGCATAGGCTGACACGGCGGTCGACTGTTCTGTTTTATTCATATATTGATTTCTTTAGGCTTTTCACCCTGCTGAAGGGTTTTAATATATTCATGTAAATCATAAAGATAAAACAATACCGGTTTATCATAAGAAATAATATATGTGTATTTTACAATTTTATTCATTTATTGGATGGTAGCCGCTGAAAGAGCAACTTGTCGGGTACGCACGTTGGATACACTGATACAACAACTGATCAACGGCGTGATGCTGGGAAGCATCTACGCGCTGATCGCGCTGGGCTATACCATGGTGTATGGCATTTTGCGCATTATTAACTTCGCCCACGGCGATATTCTGATGGTCGGCGCGCTAACCACGCTTTCCGCCATTAACGTTCTGAACAACACCTTCCCGCATCTGCCGCTGCTGGTGCAGCTGGGCTTTGCGCTGCTGGTTGCCATGGCGGTCTGTGCTCTGCTGGCGATGGCTGTGGAACGCTTTGCCTACCGACGCCTGCGCAACGCGCCGCGTCTGGCACCGCTGATCTCCGGGATTGGCGTCTCGGTGCTGCTGCAAACCGTGGCGATGATTATCTGGACGCGCAATCCGCTGATGTTCCCGCAGATCCTGCCGATGGACCCGATCGCCGTCACGTCCGGCAGCGAAGCCCATCCACCTGCGATTGTTACCGTCACCGGCATCGTGACCGTGGCGCTGGCGCTGACCGTCATGATCGGTCTCTGGCTGTTGGTTGAATACAGCCGCCTGGGGCGCGGCATGCGCGCCGTGGCGGAAAATCCGCGCGTCGCCATGCTGATGGGCGTGAACCCGAACGCGATAATTACCCTCACGTTTGCCATCGGCGGCATCTTTGCCGCGCTGGCAGGCGTGATGATGGCGAGCAACTATGGTAACGCCAGCTTCTCCATGGGCTTTCTGCCAGGGATTAAAGCGTTCACCGCCGCCGTGCTGGGCGGGATCGGCAATATTCGCGGCGCAATGATTGGCGGGATCCTGCTTGGCATCATTGAAGCACTCGGCGCGGGCTACCTGGGTGAACTGACCCACGGCGTGTTCGGCAGTAATTATCAGGATGTCTTTGCCTTCATCGTGCTGATTCTGGTGCTGGTCTTCCGACCGGCAGGCCTGCTCGGCGAACGCGTGGCAAACAGAGCGTAAGGAACACTATGACAACCGTACAACTCCAAACGCCGACCGCGACGCGCAAGTTCTGGTCCGGCATGACGCTGTTCTGCCTCGCGCTGCTGATTGCGCCCGTGGTCGCCAGCCAGATTGGCGGCAACTACTGGGTGCGGGTTATTGACTTTGCCCTGCTTTACATCATGCTGGCGCTGGGGCTTAACATCGTGGTCGGCTACACGGGCCTGCTGGACATGGGCTTTATCGCTTTTTACGCGGTCGGTGCCTATCTGGCCGCCCTGCTTGCCTCCCCGCACCTGTCAGAGGTATTTCCGATCCTCACCGTCTGGTTCCCGGAGGGGTTGCACACCTCCTGGCTGCTGATTATTCCCATAGCGGCTCTGGCTGCCGCAGTGTGCGGCATTCTGCTTGGCGCACCAACGCTGAAACTGCGCGGGGATTACCTGGCGATAGTGACCCTCGGCTTTGGCGAAATCATCCGCATCCTGATGCGTAACCTCGACCGACCGGTGAACATCACCAACGGCGCAAAGGGCATTACCGGCGTCGATACCCTGAACCTGTTCGGCCTGAAGTTCAGCGGCGTATATCACTGGTTTGGTTTCAAAGTGCCCGCCCTGTGGCTGTGGTACTACCTGCTGATGCTGGTGATTGTGGCGATTGTGTTTGTCTGCCTGCGCCTGCAGCATTCGCGCATCGGTCGCGCCTGGCACGCCATTCGTGAAGATGAAGACGTGGCCCGCGCGATGGGCATCAACGTGCGCAACTACAAGCTGCTGGCCTTTGCCATGGGCGCCTCGTTTGGCGGCGTGGCGGGTGCCCTGTTCGGCGCGTTTCAGGGCTTTGTCTCACCGGAGTCGTTTACCTTGCAGGAATCCATTGCCGTGCTGGCGATGGTAGTGCTGGGCGGTATGGGGCATATACCCGGCGTGATCCTCGGCGCGGTGCTCCTGACGGCCCTGCCGGAGCTACTGCGCAGCCAGGCCGCACCCGTTCAGCAGGCGCTGTTTGGCACGGTGCTGGTCGACCCGGAAATTTTACGCCAGCTGTTCTACGGTCTGGCGCTGGTGCTGGTGATGCTTGTTCGTCCTTCAGGCATCTGGCCGGTGCGCCACAAGGAGGTGAAAGCATGAGCCTGTTAACTGTACGCAATATGTCCAAGCGCTTCGGCGGGCTGACCGCCGTGGATGACGTTTCGCTCACCGTGAAAAAAGGCGAAATCTACGGCCTGATTGGCCCTAACGGCGCGGGCAAAACCACCTGCTTCAACCTGATTACCGGGCTCTATCCGGCGGACAGCGGTGAGTTCACCATTGCCGATAAGCCCTATTACCCGAAACAGATTGAAAAAGTCACCGCCGCCGGGATCGCCCGCACGTTTCAGAACGTCAGGCTGTTTAATGAGATGTCGGTACTGGAAAACGTCATGGTGGGCCGCCACGTGCGCACCCGCAACGGTTTATGGGCGGCGCTGAGCCGCAACCGGCGCGCCCGTAAAGAAGAAGCCGAAACGCGCGAGCAGGCGTGGCACTGGCTGGAATACACCGGCATTGCCAAGTTTGCCCACTATCGTGCCTGCGACCTGGCCTACGGGCATCAGCGACGTCTCGAAATTGCCCGGGCGCTGGCAACGGATCCGCTCCTGCTGGCGCTGGACGAACCCGCCGCCGGGATGAACGCGGCGGAAAAAGTGGCGCTCGGCGAACTGCTGACGCGTATTCGTGACGACGGCAGAACCCTGCTGATGATCGAACACGACGTCAAGCTGGTGATGGGCATCTGCGATCGCCTGACGGTGCTTGATTACGGCAAAACGCTCGCCAGCGGCACGCCGGAGAGCGTGCGTCGCGACCCGGCAGTGATTGCCGCCTGGCTTGGAGGCAACGCCCATGTCTGAACTACTGAAGGTTGAACGTCTGGACGTGCATTACGGCGGTATTCAGGCCGTACGCGATGTCTCTTTTACCCTGCGCGAGGGCGAACAGGCTACGCTCGTCGGCGCGAACGGCGCAGGAAAAAGCTCCACCGTGCGCGCCATCACCGGGCTGGAAAACTTTAGCGGCAGTATTGAATTCAACGGTAAAACGGTACGTAAGCACAGGCCCGAATCCCTGCTCCGGGACGGGTTGGTCATGGTCCCGGAAGGACGTGGGATCTTCGCCCGAATGACGGTACTGGAAAACCTGCAGATGGGTGCCTGGCTCAGGCGTGACACTGTCACCGTCAGGCAAGAGATGAATGACATTTTCGAGCGCTTCCCGCGCCTGGGAGAGCGCCAGCATCAGCTCGCTGGCCTGCTTTCCGGCGGTGAGCAACAGCTGCTGGCGCTTAACCGCGCCCTGCTCAGCCGCCCGCGTCTGCTGATCCTCGACGAACCGTCGATGGGCCTTGCCCCGAAGATGGTGGAGAACATTTTTGCCGTTATCGGCGGCCTGCGCGAACGCGGCGTTGCCCTGCTGCTCATCGAACAAAATGCCCGTCTTGCGCTTGAGGTAACCGACAGCGCGTGGGTGATGGACAGCGGCAGCATTGTCCATCATGGCGAGTCGAAAGCGCTGCTCAATGACGACCAGATTGCACAGATTTACCTGGGCGAAATGCCCGTTTAACCACACCAGCCAACATCAGGGAAATATAATGAAAACAGTAAAAATCAGTGCGCTCAGCGCCGCTATTCTCCTCAGCGGTTTTGCCTCGACGGCCGCGTGGGCCGCTGGCAGCGAAACCGTGACCATCGGCCTGGCGGGCCCGCTCACCGGCCCGTCTGCCCGTATCGGTAAAGATCTGGAAAACGGCGCGCAGCTGGCCATTGACGACATCAACAAGCAGCACCCGACCATCGGCGGCAAAGCGGTGACCTTCAAGCTGCAGTCCGAAGACGATCAGTCTGACCCGCGCACCGCCGTTGCCGTGGCGCAGCGTCTGGTGGACAGCGGCGTGGCGGGCGTAGTTGGCCACTGGAATACCGGCACCAGCATTCCGGCCGCACGCATATATCACGATGCGGGCATCGCGCAGGTGGCCCCGGTGGCGACCGGGCACGCCTATACCAAACAGGGCTTTGACACCAGCTTCCGCGTTATGGGCCATGACGATGACGGCGGACAGTTTGCCGGTCAGTACGCGGTCAATACGCTGAAAGCCAAACGCATTGCGGTGATCGACGACCGTACCGCCTTTGGTCAGGGTCTTGCGGACGAATTTATCAAATCGCTGGAAGCTCAGGGCGTGAAGATTGTCGACCGTCAGTACGTTGACGACAAAACCGTGGACTTCAGCGCCGTGCTGACCGCCATTCGCAGCAAAAACGCCGATCTGATCTTCTTTGGCGGCGTCGACAGCCAGGCTGCACCGCTGGCGCGCCGTATCAAACAGCTGGGCATGAACGCCACGCTGATGGGCGCAGGCGGCTTCGTCAGCCAGACGTTCCTTCAGCTGGCCCAGAAAGAAGGCGAAGGCGTTGTCGCCCTCGAACCGGGCCTGCCGGTTGAGCAAATGCCGGGCGGTAAGGCGTTTGAGCAGGCCTACCAGGCGCGCTACCACACGCATATTGAACTGCACGCTCCGTTCGCCTATGACGCCACCCGCGTGCTGGTTGCGGCCATGGAAAAAGCCGACTCCGTCGATCCGACCGAGTATCTGCCTGCCCTGCGTGCCATCAGCTATTCGGGCGTGACCGGACAGATCGCGTTTGATAAAGAAGGCAACCTGAAATCACCGTCGTTCACGGTCTACAAAGTCGTTGATGGCAAGTGGCAGCCGCAGACCGTGCTGGGCGGCGCGAAAGACAAGTAACCGCAGTGAGGCAATGTGATGAGTGATAATAATGAGCTGGGCATTCTCGCCCGCCGCAAAATTGAAGCAGAAATTATTAAGCCAATCTATGAAATCCTGGTGCGGGAGATAGGAAAAACCCGCGCGCAGGCGGTCATAGGCGAGGCCATTGAGCAGGCCGCGATTGACGCAGGCAAAGCGTTTGCCAGCAAAGAGCCCGACGGTGCGGACGTAAAGAGCTTTATCGCCCTGCAGTACCTGTGGGAGAAAGATAATGCCCTTGAAGTTAAGGTGATCGACGCCGACGACCAGCAGTACAACTACAACGTGACCCGCTGCCGTTACGCCGAGATGTACCACGAGATGGGGCTGGGTGAAATCGGTCACCTGCTTTCCTGCGCGCGCGATGAGAAATTTATTGTGGGCTACGCGCCGGACGTGGAGCTAACGCGCACCACCACCATCATGCAGGGCGGCTCGTGCTGTGACTTCCGCTACCGCAGTAAAAAGGACACGGCATGATTCGGGTCAACGCTGAGCGTCTGTGGACAACGCTGGAGATGATGGCGCAGATCGGCGGCACTCCCGCCGGTGGCGTTACCCGTCTGGCCCTGAGCGAGGAGGATCGCATCGCGCGTAACCTGCTGCGCGACTGGGCGCTGGAGGCGGGCCTCACCTGCGACGTCGACAGCATGGGCAATATGTTTATTCGCCGCGCGGGTACAAACCCGGCGCTTGCGCCGGTGATGACCGGCTCGCATGTCGATTCGCAACCTCTCGGCGGCAACTACGATGGTATCTACGGCGTGCTGGCCGGGCTTGAGCTGCTGCGGACGCTGAACGATAACAACGTACAGACTGAGCGCGACATTGTGCTGGTGAACTGGACCAACGAGGAAGGTGCGCGCTTTGCCCCGGCGATGCTCGCATCAGGCGTTTGGGCAGGTCAGCTTTCCGAAGATTTTGCCTACGCCCGGATGGACAGCAAGCGAGTAACGGTACGCGAGGCGCTTGAGGCGATCGGTTATCGCGGCGAAATCCCGGCCCGCGCTTTTCCGGTTCACGCCTGCTATGAACTGCACATTGAGCAGGGACCGATTCTGGAAGATGAATCCATCGATATCGGTCTGGTGCGTGCGGCCATGGGCCAGCGCTGGTTTACCCTCGCGCTGGAGGGTTTCGCCGCGCATGCGGGCACCACGCCCATGCACAGCCGACGCGATGCGTTAACCGCGTTTGCCGAGCTGGCGCTGAAGGTGGAAGAGATTGGTTATCGGCATGCGCCGGACGGTCGCGCAACGATCGGCATGGCGGAGATCACGCCGAACTCGCGAAACGTGGTGCCGTCTCGCGTCGTGTGTAGCGTGGAGTTCCGCCATCCGGAGCAGGATGCGCTGGAAGCGATGGAGGTGGCGCTGCATCAGGCAGCGGAAAGCCTGGCCGCCCGTGGCGTGACGGCTAACGTCGAGCGCATTTTTGACTACGCGCCGATTGCGTTTAACGCGGCGTGTCTGGCCCGCACGGAACACGCCGTGGCGGCGCTGGGCTACTCGTCTAAACCGATGGTTTCGGGTGCCGGGCATGACACCTGTTATGTCAGCAAAATCGCCCCGGCCAGCATGATCTTTATCCCCTGCGAGAAAGGGATCAGCCATAACGAAGCGGAAAGGATCCTGCCGGAGTGGTCAGAGAAAGGGGCCAACGTGCTGTTGCACAGCGTGTTGGCCGCCGCGCAGGAAATCTAAGCCATTACCGCGGCCTGATGCCCTCACCCTCTCCCTTTGGGAGAGGGGACAAACCGGGCGGGTTTTACGGCTTAGGCACCTTCGCCAGGCTAAACCAAATCCCTGTCGCCAGCATCAGCAGCATCGCTCCCGCGCTACCCAACGCCACGCTATGCGAGGTGATAAACGCCGTTTTCGCCGCCTCAATCACCGACTCCGCCAGTGACGGCGCCAGATCCTGCGCCACCTTCACCGCTTCACCAATTGAGGACGAGGCTTTATCTGCAAGCGACGGGTTCAGCCCCTGCGGCAGCTCAATCGACGCCGAGAAGCTGCGGGTTAACAGTAGGCCGAAAATCGCGATCCCCAACCCCGCGCCCAGCTCGTAGGACATGGTTTCAATCGCCCCTGCAGCAGCCGCTTTCTCTTTTGGCGCAGCGGCCATAATCGCAGAGGTCGAGGCCAGCAGCGCGCTGGCCGCGCTAAAGCCGAGCAGAACCATCAGGGCAGACGCCAGCAGCTGCTGAGTGCTGAAATCCAGCATCGACAGGCCGATAAAACTGACCGCGCTCAGCCCCATCCCCCCTGCCGCCACAAGACGCAGACCGAGACGCCCCACCAGAACACCTGCTATCGGGCCGCTAAACCCGCTGGCCACCATCAGCGGCAGCATAAACATGCCCGCCTCAAACGGCGTGAAGCCATGAACAAACTGCAGCTCCTGCGCCATCAGCAGTTCAAATCCCACCAGCGCGATCATCGCCGTCATCGCCATCACCACGCCGCTTAAAATGATGCGGTGGCAAAACAGGCGCATGTCGATCATCGGCACGCGGGCGCGCAGCTGAATGCGCACGAAAATAAACAGCATCACCGCGCCAGTCAGCAGCGTACAGGCCACCAGCCACGGCGACAGCACACCTTTCAACGCGGTTTTAGCGCTGTAGACCAGCAGTAAAATCGCCACGATCAGCATGATCGCATGGCTAATGTTCAACGGCTGCTCAGGCCGCCCCTGCTGCCGGGGAACAAAACGCGCCGCAAGCGTGACAACAATAAGCACGATTGGCACGTTGATCAAAAACACTGAACCCCAGTAGAAGTGTTCCAGCAACATACCGCCAATCAGCGGGCCAAACGCCGCGCCGCCGGAACCCACTGCAGCCCAGACCCCGAGCGCAATATTACGATCCTTCGCGTCGACAAACAGCGTGCGGATCCCAGCAAGCGTGGCCGGAATTATCATCGCTGCGCCTATTGCCAGCGACGCGCGCGCCGCAATCAGCCAGCCCGCAGAAGGCGCAAACGCCGCCGCCAGCGACGACAGGCCAAACAGCGTGCTGCCAATCATGAGCAATCGTTTAAAACCAATGCGGTCACCCAGCGCCCCCATCGGCAGTACCATTCCCGCCATCACCAGCGAGTAAATGTCGATGATCCACAGCAATTCATTGCCGCTGGCGCCCAGCGTCATGCTCAATGTCGGCGCCGCCACGTGCAGCACCGTCGCGTCGATCGCCACCGGGATATACACCAGCACGATAATCACTAACGCTAACCACTGACGAAACATAAATTTCCTTTTCTTTTAAAACATGGACACATGTCCAGGATGCGATCCTACGTAAAGTTGAACGCATGTCCAGCTTTTTGTTACACTCGTTTCGCCCCCATTGAGAGTGAGAAAAACATGCGTTATCTGAGCAAGGACGAGCGGCGTGAAGCCATCCTGCAGGCCGCCATGCGCGTGGCCCTCGCCGAAGGACTGGCGGCCATGACGGTGCGCCGTATTGCCGCTGAAGCCAGCGTGGCGACAGGACAGGTTCACCACCACTTTACCTCCGGTGGAGAGCTAAAGTCGCTGGCCTTTGTTCGCCTGATCCGCGAGCTGCTGGATGCCGACGCGTTGGACGAAAACGCCAGCTGGCGCGAGCGGCTGCATGCCATGCTCGGCAGCGATGACGGCAGGTTTGAACCCTACATTCGTCTGTGGCGTGAAGCCCAAATTCTGGCCATTCGGGATGCCGAAATAAAAGGCGCTTACGTACTGACAATGGAGATGTGGCACCAGGAGACCGTTGCCATTATTCGTGCCGGGGCGGACGCCAGCGAATTTACGCTGACTGACCGTGCAGAAAATATTGCCTGGCGTTTGATAGGGCTGGTGTGCGGGCTGGACGGCATTTACATATTAAATATGCCGGAGATGGATGACGCGGCCTTTAATAAGCATCTTGATAAACTCATTACGCTGGAATTGTTTTAATACCCCTTCCAGAGTATTAATTTTCGTGCATTTTACAATTAGTAACACATTAAGCGACCCCTTAATCCCATTCTAATCTCAGGGGTTCGCTTTTTTATCTATCCTTTCAGATGTATCCCAAAACATCCAATAAACCCTAGTCCCCACTCTCATTTATCTTTTTGTTTTCACTTCGTTTTTATCTCCATTATGGCAAGCAAGAGGGCGATATGTCACCACAAAGTGAAAAGAGTAACCCGCATCTTTTAAGTAACTGGAAACCTGAAAACGCGCAATTTTGGGAGAATAAAGGCAAACATATCGCGCGAAGAAATCTGTGGATCTCGGTGGCATGTTTACTGCTGGCCTTTTGCGTATGGATGCTGTTTAGCGCAATCGCGGTCAATCTCAATAAAGTCGGATTTAATTTCACCACCGATCAACTTTTTATGCTAACGGCATTACCTTCTCTCTCCGGTGCGATATTGCGCGTCCCCTATTCGTTTATGGTACCCATATTTGGCGGACGATACTGGACGGTATTGAGTACCGTCATCCTGATTATTCCCTGCGTCTGGCTGGGAATTGCCATTCAGAGCACCGCGACGCCTTACTGGGTCTTTATCGTGATTGCCCTGCTCTGCGGCTTTGCAGGTGCCAACTTTGCCTCCAGCATGGGCAACATCAGCTTCTTCTTCCCCAAGGCAAAACAGGGCAGCGCGCTCGGCATTAACGGCGGGCTCGGCAACCTGGGCGTCAGCGTGATGCAGCTGGTCGCACCCTTGGTGATATTTCTGCCGATGTTCACTTTCCTCGGCGTGCACGGCGTGCCGCAGGAAGATGGCTCGACGATATGGCTGGCCAATGCAGCATGGATCTGGGCGCCGCTGCTGCTTCTGGCAACCCTTGCGGCATTTTTTGGCATGAACGATATTGCCAGCTCTAAGGCTTCTATTGCCAGCCAGCTCCCGGTGCTGAAGCGCTTTCACCTCTGGCTGCTGAGCCTGCTCTATCTGGCGACCTTCGGCTCGTTTATCGGCTTCTCGGCGGGCTTTGCCATGCTGTCAAAAACTCAGTTTCCGGACGTCAACATCCTGCACCTCGCCTTCTTTGGCCCACTTATCGGTGCGCTGGCCCGTTCAGCGGGCGGGATGATCTCTGACAAACTGGGCGGCGTGCGGGTCACGCTGATTAACTTCGTCTTTATGGCCGTCTTTAGCGCCCTGATCTTCCTGACACTGCCCGGCTCTGGCTCCGGTAGCTTTGTCGCGTTCTATCTGGTCTTTATGGGACTGTTCCTCACCGCCGGGCTGGGCAGCGGATCCACCTTCCAGATGATCGCGATTATTTTCCGTCAAATCACTCTCGACCGCGTCAAAAAGCAGGGCGGCACGGACGAGCAGGCGCAGCACGAAGCGGTGACGGAGACCGCCGCCGCGCTGGGCTTTATCTCCGCTATCGGCGCCGTTGGCGGATTCTTCATTCCCAAAGCCTTTGGCACCTCGCTGGCGATGACCGGATCGCCGGTCGGCGCCATGAAGGTGTTCCTCGTGTTTTACATCGTCTGCGTACTTGTTACCTGGCTGGTGTATGGCCGCAAATCCGCAAAAAAAGAATAACTACACGTCCGAAGCAGGAGAAATGTCATGAGCAAACTGTTGGATCGCTTTCGTTATTTCAAAACAAAGGGGGACAGCTTCGCCAACGGGCACGGGCAGGTATACCACACCAACCGCGACTGGGAGGACAGCTACCGTCAGCGCTGGCAGTTCGACAAGATTGTGCGCTCCACCCACGGCGTGAACTGTACCGGCTCCTGCAGCTGGAAGATTTACGTCAAAAACGGCCTGGTGACCTGGGAAACCCAACAGACCGACTATCCCCGCACCCGCCCTGACCTGCCCAACCATGAACCGCGCGGCTGCCCGCGCGGGGCGAGCTACTCCTGGTATCTCTACAGCGCAAACCGTCTCAAATACCCGCTGGTGCGCCGCACGTTAATTGAACTCTGGCGCGAGGCGCTGGCGCAGCATACCGATCCGGTGCTGGCCTGGGACGCCATCCAGAGCGATCCGCAAAAGGCGCAGAGCTACCGACAGGCGCGCGGACACGGCGGATTTATCCGTTCGAACTGGAAAGAGCTAAACCAGCTGATCGCCGCCGCCAACGTCTGGACAATCAAAAATTATGGCCCGGACCGCGTGGCGGGTTTCTCCCCTATTCCGGCGATGTCGATGGTCTCCTACGCCGCCGGCACGCGCTATCTTTCCCTGCTGGGCGGCACCTGCCTGAGCTTCTATGACTGGTACTGCGACCTGCCTCCGGCTTCGCCGATGACCTGGGGCGAGCAGACCGACGTGCCGGAGTCCGCCGACTGGTACAACTCCAGCTATATCATTGCCTGGGGCTCGAACGTGCCGCAGACCCGTACCCCGGACGCCCACTTCTTCACCGAAGTGCGCTACAAAGGCACCAAAACCGTCGCCATCACACCGGACTTCTCGGAGGTGGCGAAGCTGAGCGACCAGTGGCTGGCCCCCAAACAGGGCACCGACAGCGCCCTCGCTATGGCGATGGGCCACGTGATCCTCAAAGAGTTCCACCTCGATAACCCCAGCGACTACTTCCTCAACTACTGTCGCCGCTATACCGACATGCCGATGCTGGTGATGCTGGACGAGCAGGAGGACGGTCGCGTGGTGCCGGGACGAATGCTGCGCGCCTCGGACCTTGTCGACGGGCTGGGTGAAGCCAATAACCCTGAATGGAAGACCGTCGCCTTTGATATTGCCGGGAACCTGGTGGTGCCCAACGGGTCGATTGGTTTCCGCTGGGGAGAAAAAGGCAAATGGAATCTGGAGCCGCAGGCTGCGGGCCACGAAACCGAACTGACGCTTTCTTTGCTCGTTACCCACGACAGCGTTGCCGACGTCGCCTTCCCCTACTTTGGCGGCAACGAAAATCCGCATTTCCGCAGCGTGAAGCAGGAGCCGGTGCTGACGCGCCGCGTGCCGAGCAAAACCCTGACGCTCGCCGACGGCAGCGAGAAACGGGTGGTCAGCGTTTACGATCTGGTGCTGGCGAACTACGGTCTCGATCGCGGTCTGGAAGACAACAACGCAGCAGCACACTACGGTGAAATCAAAGCCTACACCCCGGCCTGGGGCGAACAGATTACCGGCGTACCCGCTTATCTGATAGAAAAAATCGCCCGCGAGTTTGCCGATACGGCGCACAAAACGCACGGTCGCTCAATGATCATTCTGGGTGCCGGGGTGAACCACTGGTACCACATGGACATGAACTACCGTGGGATGATCAACATGCTGGTCTTCTGCGGCTGCGTCGGGCAGAGCGGCGGCGGCTGGTCACACTATGTCGGCCAGGAGAAGCTGCGCCCACAAACCGGCTGGCTGCCGCTGGCCTTCGCGCTGGACTGGAACCGTCCGCCGCGCCAGATGAATAGCACGTCATTCTTTTACAACCACGCCAGCCAGTGGCGCTACGAGAAGCTGACCGCGCAGGAGCTGCTCTCCCCGCTGGCGGACGCCTCGAAATTCACTGGCCACCTGATTGATTTCAACGTCCGCGCCGAACGCATGGGCTGGCTGCCGTCGGCCCCGCAGCTCAACCTTAACCCGCTGCACATTAAAGCCCGAGCGGAGGCGGCGGGCATGACGCCGCAGGAGTACACCGTACAGGGGCTCAAATCCGGTGACGTGCGTTTCGCCTGCGAGCAGCCCGACAACGGTAAGAACCATCCCCGCAACCTGTTCGTCTGGCGCTCTAACCTGCTCGGCTCGTCCGGGAAAGGCCACGAGTACATGCTGAAATACCTGCTCGGCACCGAGAGCGGCATTCAGGGCGAGGATCTCGGCTCTACCGATGACGTGAAGCCTGAAGAGGTGGAGTGGCAGACCGCCGCCATCGAGGGCAAGCTCGACCTGCTGGTGACGCTCGACTTCCGCATGTCCAGCACCTGCCTGTTCTCGGATATCGTCCTGCCGACCGCCACCTGGTATGAAAAAGACGATATGAATACCTCGGACATGCATCCGTTTATTCATCCGCTCTCCGCCGCCGTCGACCCGGCGTGGGAGTCCCGCAGCGACTGGGAGATCTACAAAGGCATCGCCAAAGTCTTCTCCGAGGTCTGCATCGGGCATCTGGGCACCGAAACCGACGTGGTGCTGCAGCCGCTGCAGCACGACTCTCCGGCGGAGCTCTCCCAGCCGTTTGATATTCAGGACTGGCGCAAAGGCGAATGCGACCTGATCCCCGGCAAAACCGCGCCGAACATTGCGGTCGTCGAGCGTAACTACCCGGAAACTTACGAACGCTTCACCTCTCTCGGTCCGCTAATGGATAAGCTCGGCAACGGCGGAAAAGGCATATCGTGGAACACGCAGAACGAGGTCGATTTCCTCGGCAAGCTGAACTACGTCAAGCTCGAGGGCCCGGCTAAAGGCCGCCCGCGCATTGAAACCGCTATTGACGCCTCAGAGGTGATCCTCGCTCTGGCACCGGAAACCAACGGTCAGGTGGCGGTGAAAGCCTGGGAAGCGCTTGGCGAACTGACCGGGCGCGATCACACCCATCTGGCGCTGAACAAAGAAGACGAGAAGATCCGCTTCCGCGATATCCAGGCGCAGCCGCGCAAAATCATCTCCAGCCCGACCTGGTCCGGACTTGAGAGCGAGCATGTCTCCTACAACGCGGGCTATACCAACGTCCACGAGCTGATCCCGTGGCGTACCCTTTCCGGTCGTCAGCAGCTTTATCAGGACCACGCGTGGATGCGCGCCTTCGGAGAGAGTCTGGTGGCCTACCGTCCGCCGATTGATACCCGAAGCGTTACCCATATGCGCGAGATCCCGCCAAACGGCTTCCCCGAAAAAGCGCTGAACTTCCTGACGCCGCACCAGAAATGGGGCATCCACTCCACCTACAGCGAAAACCTGCTGATGCAAACCCTGTCGCGCGGCGGGCCGATTGTCTGGATCAGCGAAACCGACGCCCGCGAGCTGGGCATTGAAGACAACGACTGGATTGAAGCCTTCAACGCCAACGGCGCCCTCACCGCCCGCGCGGTGGTCAGCCAGCGCGTGCCGCCGGGCATGACCATGATGTACCACGCCCAGGAGCGCATCCTGAACATTCCGGGTTCAGAGGTGACCGGACGGCGCGGCGGGATCCACAACTCGGTAACCCGCGTCTGCCCTAAACCGACGCACATGATCGGCGGTTACGCGCAGCTGGCGTACAGCTTCAACTATTACGGCACCGTCGGCTCCAACCGCGACGAGTTCATCATGATCCGCAAAATGAAAAACATTAACTGGCTGGATGGCGAAGGTCGGGATCAGGTACAGGAGGCGAAAAAATGAAAATACGCTCACAGGTTGGCATGGTTCTGAACCTCGATAAATGCATTGGCTGCCACACCTGCTCGGTCACCTGTAAGAACGTCTGGACCGGGCGTGAAGGCATGGAATATGCGTGGTTTAACAACGTCGAAACCAAACCGGGGATCGGCTACCCGAAAAACTGGGAAGATCAGGAGGAGTGGCAAGGCGGCTGGATCCGCGGCATTCACGGCAAGCTAACGCCGCGCCTCGGCGGCAAAATGGGCGTGCTGTCGAAAATTTTCGCTAACCCCATCCTGCCGCAGATTGACGATTATTACGAGCCCTTCACCTTTGACTATCAGGATCTCCACCGCGCCCCGGAGGGCGATCATCTCCCTACCGCCCGTCCGCGCTCGCTGATTGACGGCAAGCGGATGGACAAAATCGTCTGGGGACCCAACTGGGAAGAGCTGCTGGGCGGCGAGTTCGAAAAACGCGCCCGCGACCGCAACTTCCAGAAGATCCAGAAAGAGATGTACGGCCAGTTTGAAAACACCTTCATGATGTACCTGCCGCGCCTGTGCGAGCATTGTCTGAACCCGAGCTGCGTCGCCACCTGCCCGAGCGGCGCGATTTACAAGCGTGAAGAGGACGGCATCGTGCTGATCGACCAGGACAAATGCCGCGGCTGGCGTCTGTGCATCAGCGGCTGTCCGTACAAGAAAATCTACTTCAACTGGAAAAGCGGCAAATCAGAAAAATGCATCTTTTGCTATCCGCGCATTGAATCCGGCCAGCCGACCGTCTGCTCGGAAACCTGCGTCGGGCGCATCCGCTACCTCGGCGTGCTGCTGTATGACGCGGACCGCATTGAAGAGGCGGCCAGCACCGAGCATGAAACCGATCTGTACGAGCGCCAGTGCGACGTGTTCCTGAATCCAAACGATCCGGCGGTGATTGAAGAAGCGCTGAAACAGGGTATTCCGCAGAACGTGATCGACGCCGCCCAGCGCTCGCCGGTCTATAAAATGGCGATGGACTGGAAGCTGGCCCTGCCGCTACATCCGGAGTACCGCACCCTGCCGATGGTCTGGTACGTGCCGCCGCTGTCACCGATTCAGTCCTACGCCGATGCGGGCGGCCTGCCGCAGAGCGACGGCGTACTGCCTGCCGTAGAGAGCCTGCGCATTCCGGTACAGTATCTGGCAAACATGCTCAGCGCGGGCGATACCGGCCCGGTGCTGCGCGCCCTGAAGCGCATGATGGCGATGCGCCACTACAAACGTTCCCAGACCGTGGAAGGCGTGACCGATACCCGCGCCATTGAAGAGGTCGGCCTGACCGAAGCACAGGTTGAAGAGATGTACCGCTATCTGGCGATCGCCAACTACGAAGATCGCTTCGTGATCCCGACCAGCCACCGTGAAATGGCGCGCGACGCGTTCCCGGAGAAAAACGGCTGCGGCTTCACCTTTGGCGACGGCTGCCACGGCTCCGACACCAAATTCAACCTCTTCAACAGCAGCCGCATTGACGCGATTAACATCACCGAGGTGCGAGAACACGGGGAGGGAGAATAATGCAAATCCTCAAAATCATCGCGCTGCTGATCGAATATCCCGATGAGACCCTGTGGGATAGCCGTGAAGAAGCGCTTTCGTTGATTGAGCAGGACGCGCCCACGCTGCTGCCGTTTACCCGGCAGCATCTGAACGCCCCGCTGCTGGATAAACAGGCCGAGTGGTGCGAGGTTTTTGAGCGCGGTCGCGCAACGTCGCTGCTGCTGTTCGAGCACGTTCACGCTGAGTCCCGCGATCGCGGTCAGGCGATGGTCGACTTGATGAGCCAGTACGAGAAAGCCGGGCTACAGCTGGACTGCCGCGAGCTGCCGGACTATCTGCCGCTCTACCTGGAATACCTCAGCATCGTCACCGACGATGAAGCGCGCGAAGGATTACAAAACGTCGCGCCGATCCTGGCGCTGATTGGGGGACGTCTGAAGCAGCGCGGCGTGGCGCATTACCAGCTGTTTGATACCCTGCTGGCGCTGGCGGGTACGCGGCTTTCCAGCGACAGCGTGGCGAAACAGGTGTCCAGTGAAAAACGGGATGATTCCCGCCAGGCGCTGGACGCCGTATGGGAAGAGGAACAGGTCAAGTTTATCGAAGACAACGCCACATCGTGCGACAGCTCGCCGATGCAGCAATATCAACGACGCTTTAGCCAGGACGTCGCGCCGCAGTACGTGGACGTCAGCGCCGGAGGCCCAAAATGACACATTACCTGAACGTGTTTTTCTATGACATTTACCCCTACATCTGCGCCACCGTCTTTTTCCTCGGCAGCTGGTTGCGCTACGACTACGGGCAGTACACCTGGCGCGCCTCGTCGAGCCAGATGCTCAGCAAACGCGGCATGAACTGGGGCTCGAACCTCTTTCATATCGGGATCCTGGGGATTTTCTTCGGACACCTGTTCGGCATGTTAACCCCGCACTGGATGTACGCCTGGTTTTTACCCGTCGCGGTTAAACAGCAGCTGGCCATGATGGCGGGTGGGGTTTGTGGCGTATTGACGCTGATTGGCGGTTCTATGCTGCTTTACCGCCGCCTGTTCAATCAGCGCGTGCGCGCCACGTCCACCACGCCGGATATCATCATCATGAGCATTTTGCTGATCCAGTGCATTTTGGGGCTGACCACCATCCCCTTCTCCGCACAGTATCCTGACGGGAGTGAAATGATGAAGCTGGTCGGCTGGGCGCAGGGGATCGTGACGTTTAAGGGAGGCTCATCAGAAATGCTGAGCGGCGTGGCGCCGATTTTCCGCATCCATCTGGTGCTGGGGATGACGATCTTCCTGATCTTCCCGTTCACCCGTCTGGTGCACGTATGGAGCGCGCCGTTTGAGTATTTTACCCGTCGGTATCAGGTGGTGAGATCGCGTCGTTGATTTTGTCGGGTGGCGGCTACGCCTTACCCGACCTACGTTCAAACTCATGCAGGCCCGATAAGGCGTAGCCGCCACCGGGCTATAATCAACCTACAGAACTTCCGGTTACCAGAGAGAGAATAAATAACAGAAACAACACTGCGACGATCAGCCCGAACGCAAGCAGCACAGCATGAAAGGTCAGCGTTAGCCCTGAGAATAGAAGTGCCCCAGAGATACCCCAACGGCTCTCCTTGCACATTCCTCCGATGAACGAAAGTCCCAGTGCCACAACAGCGAGTATAATCCCGGCGTTAAGAATAATACTGTCGATATCAACCGTCGTTTTTTCGGTTCGGGCAGCAGGACGCTCTCCCTTTAACCCCGCAATTACCCCTTGTTTTACAGCTGAAACTTTCTCAGCAACAATAACCTCAAGCGCTGGCGGCTTTGGAGAAAACGGTCCGAATGAAAACTGAACGATTGAGAGAATGAGTGCAATTCCCCCCAAAAACATTCCCAATGAACTGAATTTATTTCGTAATACGATTTCCATATCAACATGCCTTCGAGTAATGCCGCCGCGTGAGCTGTAGGCCCGGTAAGGCGTAGCCGCCACCGGGCGATTAAGACTGAAGCATGCCGTTTTGCAGAAGAAAATTCCACCACGGAATGCCACAAACCATATGAATCAGAAACGTGCACAGCGCCACGAGCGTGCCAATGGTCCACCATGACCTGATGTCGTTATACCCGGCGGCGAAGATAATCGGCCCCGCTGCGCCGCCATAGTGAGTGATGCATCCCCCATAGGAGTTGGAAAACAGAATGGCGAGGGCAAGCAGAACGGGTGCCGTTCCGGTGACCAGCCCCACGGTTGCAAAGACCGGCACCATCGCCGCGACGTATGCTCCGCCGGAGGCAAAGAAATAGCGCACCAGCACGCTGAGAAACACGATAATAACGATGGTCATATTCCCCGCGCTGAGAAAATCGAGGTGCGCTGACAAGAAATCAGCCAGCCAGCGGAAAAATCCCTCCTTGCTCAGCGTGGCGCTCAGACCGATGATGCCCCCGTACCACATCAGGGTATTCCAGCCGCCTTTGTTTTTCTGTACGTCGCTCCAGCCGATAATATTAAACAGCAGCGCTGCCCCCATCGCGATAATGGCGACGGCGGATTCATTAAGCCCAAGGTGACGAGAGAAGATCCAGCCTAATAACGCGGCGATAAAAATGACCACCAGCCCCTTCTCTTTGATGCTCATTGCTCCAAGGCTTTGCAGGCCGTTGGTCGCAATTGCGACATTATCAATATGTTTAATTTCCGGGGAGGCAACTCGGTAGCAAATATAGGGAATAATACACAGCATCAATAGCCCCAACGGTGCTCCCGCCAGCATCCACCCAATCCAGCTAATATGAATATGGAAGATATCGGAAATTAGCTGTAGCGCTAACGCGTTTCCGGCAAAGCCCGTTAAAAACATATAGCTGGTCGTTTTAGTGACCATATAGACATTGACCATTAAATAACGCCCAGCCTTGCACGGTGTCTCTTTTGGCGTTGAGCCCAGTACCGTCGCGATGCTGTTGATAATAGGAAAAACCACACCACCTGCCCGCGCGGTATTTGATGGCGTGGCGGGTGCCAGCACCAAATCCAGCAAGGCGGTCACATACCCTAGCCTCAGCGTCGTGCTGCCAAACTTGAGGATAAACCAGTAGGCAAGCCGTTTCCCTAGTCCCGTAGTGACAAACGCCGCGCTCAGCGTAAAGGCGCTAAACACCAGCCATGTCGTGCCCGAGGCGTATCCGCTCAGGACATCCATTGATTTAACAGGAGAATCCGGGAATTTCGTTACGGTAAAACAGGTTAATGCCACCGCGACCAGCATGATGACGGGTTCGGGATACGGTTTAATGACCAGTCCAACGATAGCGGCCAGATATATGCCTGCCAGTATCCACGCCTCTTTGGTTAATCCATCAGGCGGAGGAATAAATATTGATAATAATATTATTACGGCAAGTAAGATTGTTTTTAAAACATTGGATTTAAGCATATCTCACCCATGAGAAAAGGGTCCCTGAATGGCAGGGACGACTCCAGAGAGACGCCTCTGCCGGCTAAATACATTTGCTAGATAAATAATAAGAAACTACAGGCTAACAATCTGGATATTATCACCTTCTGTGTTTTTATATTCTGCCAGGGTGTCAAAACTGAGATAGCGATAGATATTTTCCTGCGCGCCATGAAGTTTATCCGTATAGCTAAAATATTCTTCCACGGTTGGCATTTTACCCAGCATGGCCGCGACGGTGCTTAATTCAGCTGAGGCAAGGAACACTTTCGCATTCGTTCCCAGACGATGCGGGAAATTTCGGGTGGATGTTGATACCACGTTGCTCCCTTCACGCACCCTCGCCTGGTTCCCCATGCACAGGGAACAGCCCGCAGGCTCGATTCTCGCCCCCGCTTTAATAAACTGATTAAAATAGCCCTCGCGGGAGAGCTGTTGGGCATCCATTTTGGTGGGAGGCGCGATCCACAGCCGCGCCTGGCTTGCACTGGCATCGGCCAGGATTTCACCCGCAGCGCGGAAGTGACCAATGTTGGTCATACAGGAGCCAATAAAAACCTCCTCTATCGGCGTGCTGGCCACCTCAGAAAGTAAGCGTGCGTCATCCGGATCGTTTGGCGCGCAGACCACCGGTTCGGTGATTTCATTGAGATCGATCTCAATCACTGCCGCATATTCCGCGTCAGGATCGGCGCGGAGCAGCGACGGGTTAGCCAGCCACGCTTCGATTTCAGCAATGCGTCGTTCAAGCGTGGCGGCGTTCTGATACCCCTGCTTAACCATCCAGCGCAGAAGAGCCGCATTGGAGCGAAGATATTGCGCGACATTCTCCTCCGCCAGTCGCATCACGCACGCGGCAGCGGACCGTTCGGCGGAGGCATCAGCCAGTTCAAACGCCTGCTCTGCGCTTAACGTTTCCAGGCCTTCAATTTCGAGGATCCGGCCCGAGAAAACATTGCGTTTATTCTTTTTCTCGACCGTCAGCAGCCCCTGCTTTCTGGCGTAGAGCGGAATGGCATGCACCAGGTCGCGCAGGGTGATCCCTTTCTGCATCTCTCCCTTAAAGCGCACCAGCACCGATTCAGGCATATCCAGCGGCATGATGCCGGTTGCGGCGGCGAACGCCACCAGCCCGGAGCCGCCCGGGAAGGAGATCCCCAGCGGGAAGCGGGTATGGGAGTCGGCACCCGTGCCTACCGTATCCGGCAGCAGCATGCGGTTAAGCCACGAGTGGATGATACCGTCGCCCGGCTTAAGCGCCACCCCATTCCGGCGGGTGATAAACTGCGGCAGGGTTTCATGCAGCTGAACGTCGACGGGCTTAGGATACGCAGAGGTGTGGCAGAAAGACTGCATCACCAGGTCGGCTGAAAACGTCAGGCAGGCAAGGTCGGTCAGCTCGTCGCGCGTCATCCCGCCGGTGGTGTCCTGAGATCCCACGGTCGTGATTTTCGGCTCGCAATACTGCCCGGGGCGGATCCCCGCCACGCCGCAGGCTTTACCCACCATTTTCTGCGCCAGCGTAAAACCGGCTGCGGATGGCGCAGGGGCTGAGGGCTTGCGGAAGACTTCTGAAGGCGCAAGCATCAGCGATTCCCGCGCTTTTGCGGTCAGGCTGCGTCCGATAATCAGCGGGATCCGCCCGCCGGCGCGCACTTCGTCCAGTAGCACCTCGGTTTTAAGCGTAAAGCGCGTCACCAGAAGCTGGCTTTCCGTCTCACGAATTTCGCCTTTATAGGGATACAGATCGATCAGCATCCCGGTCGTCAGCGCGGAGACGTCCATCTCTACCGGCAGCGCGCCGGAATCTTCCAGCGTGTTGAAGAAAATGGGCGCGATTTTGCCGCCAAACACAAACCCGCCGTTACGTTTATTCGGCACGTACGGAATATCGTTCCCGATGTGCCATAAGATCGAGTTAGTGGCGGATTTGCGCGATGACCCGGTTCCGACGACATCGCCGACGTACGCCAGCGGCCAGCCTTCCTCTTTTAATTCTGCCAGCTGGCGCAAAGGACCGCGCACGCCGGGTTCATCCGGCTCGACCCCTTCCCTGACGTTACTGAGCATGGAGAGCGCGTGCAGCGGAACATCCGGACGTGACCACGCCTCCGGTGCCGGAGACAAATCGTCGGTATTGGTCTCACCGGGAACCTTAAACACCTTCAGGGTAATTTTTTCAGGCATGGCCGGACGGCGCGTGAACCACTCGGCATTAGCCCAGGACTGAAGCACCTCTTTTGCCCGGACGTTGCCGCTCTTCGCTTTGGCTTCCACCTGGCTGAATTTTTCAAAGATCAGGATGGTAGAAGAAAGCTGCCCGGCGGCCAGCGGTGCGAGGTTCGGATGGTCAAGAAGCTCAATCAGCGGCTGGACGTTATAGCCACCCTGCATGGACCCCAGCAGCGTTGTGGCCGCGTCGGGAGAAAGCCCGTTTACGCGATATTCCTGCAATGCCACCTTAAATAAAAAATCGGCTTTTAGCTTTGCTGCGGGATCAACGCCCGGTGGGACGCTGTGGGTTAATAAAGCCAATAATTGTGGATGCTGTGCGGACGCATCATTTATTAAACAATGTATAAGTGCTTCGGTTTGTTCCGCCGTTAACGGTTTCGGGGGAATACCCGACTTTACGCGCGCTTTCTGGTGCTGATGAAAATCATCTAACATAGGTTCTCCTGTTAAAGCTAAAGTTGTTCGCAAAATTCTGTTAATCGTTCGAGTCCGTACGGCCATTCGCCAAAACCGGACTCAGAATTAATATGTCCGGCCTCACCGATATCGATGAGATGGCCGCGCCAGCGCGTAGCCCAATAGTGAGCGCGCGCAAAAGGCATCAGAGGATCGTTTCGGCTGGCAAATATCATGCAGGGGACGGGTAATGGCGTTGGCTGAATGGCCTCTTCGAGGCCGAAAAACGCGGGCTCTGCCGGTGCGACCATCACCACCCCGGCTACGTTTACCCGCCGCGTTTGCAGCAGCCGACATGACGCCAGCGCGCCAAAGCTGTGGCCGACGAGGATGGCGGGCAGCGGGCACATTGCCAGCTCGCGGGTAATGGCGGAGACCCAGTTTTCGATATCGGGCTCTAACCAGTTTTTCTGCTGGATCCGTTTCCAGAAGGGAAAACGCCGCCCCCAACAGCTTTGCCAGTGATGTTCATCGCTGTCTCTGAGACCCGGGACCAGAACAAGGGTGTAAACCTTACTGAGCTGTTGCAGGCGTTGTTCAATCATGACGTTTTCCTGTTACGCTATTCGCGATTATTCGGGTGGAAACTGCGACAATAGCCAGCCAACGGAAATAAGATCGGCGCTACCGCCGGGGCTCAAATTGCGTTTGATAAATTCCGCGTCCATTTTGAGCAGCGCGTTTACTAACTTATCCGCCGTGAGACGTTTTATTTTTAATAACCGCCTCGCATAGCGTCTGGCGTAGATCAGACCTTCTATTCCCCCACGGGAAACCAGATTGGTATCTGGATTCGCGGCCATCAAACCCAGCAGCATCCTCAAGAGCGCCACGTCTTCGGGTTCGCCCTGACCTAACGCGGTGTGCAGGTGCGGGAGACCGGCCTGGCGGACGGTCATAAAACCGCTGGCCGCTTCCCCTCTCGCCCCGGTAAACCCGTATGTCTGGAACTGCTGCTCGCCCTTCGTTCTGGCGATGCCGGTCGTTTTCAGCTCCTGTTCAACGATGCCGGTACAAATAATGCGGGTCTCACGGCATAAACTACGCTGCGTGAGCATTTCATCCCTTTGCGTCAGACGTCCCGCCGCGGCGCACAGCAGCCCCAGCGAGAAGATCCCGCCTTTATGGGTATTCACCCCGCCGGTGGCATTAAACATCGCCTGCTCGCAGGCCAGGCCGGTCGGTCTTATGGCCCGCAGCGTTTGCGGGCCAGCAAGTCGGGCCGTCTCTCTGCCAACGTTAAAGAACGTTGAGAACCAGGGCGCAATCGCCGCGATGCTGGTCATGAACAGCGCAAAATCCATGTCGCTATGCGCCCCGCTGTTTACGCGATCCACCAGACCCGGCTTCGGGGTTAAGTGAATTTCCCGATACATGGCCTCGGCAGCCAGTTCAGCGACGGTGCGCTGAACGTCTGGCGCTTTACGCCTGGCAAGCGAAGTAGTCATCGGTTAACGCCTCGAGTATTCGCGCGAGTTCGGCCTGCGAATGACGCCGCGCGCGCGAGCAAACGTGGGCCGGTTCATGACAGATAAAGCATCTGCGCATCGGCTGCTGGATAGCGTTTCTTTTCAGCAGCCCTGTTTTCGGACACAGCACGTCGATGTCCCACAGGCGTCCCAGAGGATGGTTATCCTCCAGATGCGCCGTGACGTGTTTGATCATCCACGCGGGTGCCGACACCGACCAGAGCGCTTCGGGGCCGGTGACCGGCTGCAGGATCTGATGCCGGCAGACCGTCCACTGATGGGTGCGGAATACCTCGCCGAGCGCCTGATTCGCAGCGGCCATCACCCGCCTGGCCAGGTCGGTATCTTTCACCTCCCCCGGCCAGACCAGCGTGACGGATACAACCGTATGTTCCGACTGAAACAGCCACGCCTGCTGCCGACGGGCTCGCTGCTCTCTGGCGCTCAACACCTGTTCCAGAGAGACTTTCGCGTTCGAGGCTTTATCCGTCATGAGGATTACTCCTTCACCTGACGAACCACGTCAATCACGCTGCCGTCGCGGTAGCGCACCACGCCGACGATACGATCAGTGAACGCAACAGGCTTAGGTTCACCCGAGATGAGCAGCGCCTTTTGATACAACGCGTCGATGTCGACAACGGCCAGCCCGGCGTTAATCAGACGTTCGCGGATCTCCGGGCGCGCCGGGTTAACGGCAATACCGTGATCGGTAACCAAAACGTCAATACTTTCACCCGGCGTCACCAGGGTGGTGACCTGTCTGACGACGGTAGGAATGCGGCTGCGGATCAGCGGGGCAACCACGATGGTGAGATTTGCCGCCGCGGCGACGTCGCAGTGTCCGCCCGATGCGCCGCGCATCACGCCGTCGGATCCGGTCAGGACATTAACGTTAAACTGGGTATCCACCTCCAGCGCGCTGAGGATCACCACGTCCACCCTGTCGCAGCAGGCGGCTTTTGCGGCCGGGTTCGCATAGACGTTGGTGGAGATCTCCACATGGTCGGGATTGACCGCCATGGAGGCTGCTGCCGCGCCGTCAAAGCTTTGCGTATCGAGGATCTTTTCAATTAACCCTTTCTGATGCAGATCGACAATGCTGCCGGTGATCCCGCCGAGCGCGAAGCGGGCGACAATATTGTGCTTGCGCATACGGTTTTCCATAAACCGCGTGCAGGCGGTGGACGCCGCGCCTGAACCGGTCTGAATGGAAAAGCCGTTGCGGAAATAGCCGGAGTGTTCGATAACGTCAGCGGCAGAACGTGCAATCATCAACTCGCGCGGATTGCTGGTCACCCTGGCGGCGCCGACGCTGATTTTTGCCGGGTCGCCGACGCTCTCAATCTGCACCACATAGTCAACCTGATCCTGAATGATACTGGCTGGCAGGTTGGGGAAAGGCTTCAGGGTTTCGGTGAGCAAAACCACCTTTCTGGCATATTTCGCATCGACCATCGCATAGCCGAGAGAGCCGCACTGAGAGGTGCCCCCGTTGCCGCTGGCATTGCCGTATTCATCGCTGCACGAGACCGCCAGAAACGCGACATCAATGGCGATTTCGCCCTTCTGAATCAAATTCACCCGCCCGCCGTGGGAGTGGATCTGCACCGGCTCGTCCATCAGGCCGTGCGAAATCGCATCCGCCAGTTCGCCGCGCATCCCGGAGGTGTAGATTTTGCCGATCACACCATTGCGAATGTGCGCTATAAGTGGCGAATTGCACGACATCAGCGAGCTGGACGCGAGCGTGATCCCCTTCAGGCCGCGCTGAGCCAGCTTATCCATCACGTAATTGATGACCTTATCCCCTTCGCGAAAGGCGTGATGAAAAGAGACAGTCATGCCGTCATGCAGATCGCAGCGAGCCAGCACATCGTCCACGCTGGTAAACAGTTTGCGCTGAGACTTTTGCTGGCTGTCAGCAAGATAAGGCGTCGTCGCGTTAGCGCCGCTGAAGGCGACGTACTCACGGCGAGAGCCAGGAATGTGGTGCAGGGTTTCAGTTTGGTTTTTCATTTTTCATCCTGTCGCTTGCGGTAAAGGGGATTACTGACGAATGCCGGAGGCATTTTTGCGTTCGATCACGACGCGGGCATGGTTGATGATTGGCGCATCGATCATTTTGCCGTTTAGCGAAATCACCCCCAGTCCGTTGCGTTCACCCTCCTCTGCGGCGGCAAGCACGCGCTCTGCGTAATCCACCTCTTCCTGCGTTGGCGCGTAGGCGTTATGAAGAATTTCGATTTGTCGCGGATTAATCAGCGATTTACCGTTGAAGCCCATCCGGCGGATGAGATCCACTTCTTTCAGGAAACCGGCCTCGTCGTTCACGTCGGCGTACACCACGTCGAAGGCGTCAATACCGGCTCCGCGCGCGGCATGTAATACGGCGCACCGGGCATAGAACAGCTCCGTCCCGTCGCCCCGTTCGGTTTGCATATCCATCACGTAGTCAAAGGCGGCCAGCGCAATCCCCATCAGGCGGTCGGAGGATTTCGCAATAGCAACAGCATTAATTACGCCAACGGCAGATTCTATCGCCGCCATTAATTTCGTTGAGCCAACGGGACGCCCGCAGCTTTCTTCGATGCGGACGATTTCACGTTCGAGCTGATGAATATCTTCCGGGGAATCAGTTTTGGGTAAACGAATGACATCGACACCCGCCCTGACGGCGGCTTCAAGATCTTTTAATCCAAAAGGTGTGTTCAGCGGATTAATTCTGACAACGGTTTCAATATCGTTGTACATCGGATGTTGCAGGGCATGAAATACCAGAAGACGGGCGCTGTCTTTTTCTTTTAGCGCGACGGCATCTTCCAGATCAAACATGATGGAATCAGGTTTATAGATAAATGCCGTTGACAGCATGGCGGCACTTGATCCGGGAATAAATAACATACTGCGGCGTAACTTTTTCATTATAACGTTTCCCATGCAATGTCTTCCCGGGCCATTCCTCTGAGCAGAGCAGCCTGCACGCGGGCGCGGATCACGCAGTCCAGCGCGCCTTTATCATCAATAACGACAAGCCCCTGCTCGATGTTGAACGCGGCCAGGGTTTCATTGACAACCTCAGTAATTCGGTCGCCAAATTGCTTATACACTTCGCTCTGGATGACCACATCCAGCCCGCTCTCGACGGGGCTCACCTTCACCATCAGGTCGCTGGACTCCAGCGTTCCCGCCATGGCGGCTTGCACAATTTTCATATCATTTTTCCTGTAATATTGCGGTTAAACCGCTGCCGACATCGGTTCGGATAAACAAGGCTGATGCTGTACCTCTTTATTCAGAAACGCGCGCGTGGTGGCCGGCACCATGCGGCTGGCGGCAGAGAGTTTGTTTTCATTTAATAAACGACGAACGGCTGAAGCCGAGACAGGCACATTATTGCCATCCGTTTTTCTTTCTATTTCGTGTACGCTGACACGCACCGCTGAACACGTTTCGTCTTCCAGCCAGCGGTGCATCGCCCGGTTATATTCCGCAGTTAACGGGCAAAAAGGTTCGGTACCGACAAAACGATGAGTAATATTCAGCGCGGGGGCGATATAACGTCTGAACAGCATGAGGTCAATGGCAGCATAGGCTTTATCGATGACCTGCTTATCTTTCAGGAAATAGCCCGGGAATGTGCCGCGAGAAATAATATACGACGACCCCGGATGAACAGTGACATTCTGCAGATGCCGCGCGCCGTCTCTGACCATCGCAAACCGTTCTTTAAACGAAAAAGCGGAGACATCTTCCTGCACCACGAATACATGCAGCCAGTCGCACCGGCTGGCCGCATGCTCGATAAGATATTGATGGCCCAGGGTGAACGGATTCGCGTTCATCACAATCGCGCCAATGTTTTGCCCGGGTACGAAATGATGGCGACGCAGCTGGCTGCAGTAACGATGAATACCGACCGGCGAATTCTCCATTAATGCCGCACAGTTCTCGATCGTCACCAGGGGATAAAACCCGCATCCGCGAAATGACTTTACGTTATCCGGACAGGTAAAAAGAAAGAGCTGATGTTCGCCGTTTTGTGCCGCCAGAAGCTCGGCCTCATGAATTAACGTCAGGCTTAACGACGTGCCCCGCCACCCGGCATCCACGGCAATGCATTTTAGCGTGTTACCCGCAATGCCGGTGCAGGCGACAAGCTGGTACTGATAGCGCGCAACGATAAATTGCTCAATATCATTATCAATGCCTAAACCGTTGCGGGCCAGGAAGCGGGCTACCTCCTCTCTGGCCTGAACGTTACCGGCTTTAATCACCTCAAATTCTGGCGTGGTGGCGGTGTACATCGTCTCTCTCCTGAGCGTCTAGACGGTTAATTCTTGCTGCTGGGGTTGCGCTTCCACGATGGTGTTCATCAGGCGGCCAATGTTTTCGATTTCAACTTCGACGCGATCGCCATCGCGCATAAACAGAGGCGGATTACGTTTTTTTCCAACACCACCGGGCGAGCCGGTAATGATCACGTCCCCGGCGCTGAGGGAGGTAAACGTGCTGATATAGGCAATAAGATCCGCTACTTTGTGGATCATGCTGCCGGTGGAGTCATTCTGGACCAGCATGCCGTTCAGCCAGGTATAGATGGTCAACGCGTGAGGGTCGGGGATCTCATCTGCCGTAGTCATATACGGGCCGAAGGCGCCGGTTTGCTTCCAGTTCTTACCGGCGGTGAACCAGGCGTGCTGCCAGTCGCGGACGGAACCATCCATGTAGCAGCTGTAGCCTGCGACGTGGCTGAGCGCATTTTCGACGTCAATTCGGGTACCGGGTTTACCGATGATCACGGCCAGCTCGCCTTCGTAATCAAACTCGCTGGAGAGAACCGGTTTTAAAACCGGCCGCGCATGTCCGGTTTGGGAATCAGGAAAGCGGATAAACAGCGTGGGAGCATTATTCGTCTCGGCAAATTCTTTTCTTTTTTCCGCGTAATTCATCCCCACGCAGAAAATCTTTCCCGGCTCTTCTATCACGGGCAGGAAGGTAATGTCTTCAGGCATCATATCCACAGGGCAATCGTGATATTGCCTGGCGACGTCAACCGCATCCCATTGCAGAAGGTCTTTCAATGTCGCATAGTGATGACCGATTTTATTACCCAGATCGATAATGCCGGACTGTGTATAAATTCCGTAGCTTTTACGGCCCTGATGAATATAGCTTGCTAATTTCATAATAATACCCGATTGATATACGTGCTCATTCTGTGTTCACGCCCGGAGGCGTGAACACATTGCCATGCTATTTATTCAGCTGACTGCGCTGGAACCAGCACCTGTTTATTTCCGGATGCCAGATACGTTGCCACCACAACGCCCACGCCAAGTAATGCCAGAATAAATCCGGTCATTCCCTGCCAGCCCATTGAATGGAAGACGAAACCGTTGATAAACCCTATAACCGAACCGCCCATGTAGTAGAAGAATAAATAGAGCGCGACGGCCTGGCCTCTTGCATGCGTTGCGTTTTTACTGACCCAGCTTAAACCGATAGAGTGGCAGCCGAAGAAACAGCCGGTAAAAATCACAGCGCCAACAATGAAGGTGACGACATTTGACGTCAGCGTCAGCAGCATCCCCAGGGCCATCATCAGGAACAGCACGCGCAGGACTTTCATTGCGCCATATTTCGCCGATAATCGACCTGCCTGAGGAGCCGTAAAGAAACTCAGGGCGAAGCTAAAGGAGAGCAGACCCGCGTTTGCTGGTGAAATATGGAACGGCTCGCCTTTCAGGAAGAAGGCCAGATAGTTATATAGTGAGGTAAATGCGCCGAAAATAATGAAGCTGATAACAAACGCCAGCGCCAGATTTTTGTTTTTGAAATGCGATGCCGCCCCTTTCACCATGCGCATTACATTAAGATTTTGCGTAGGCGTAAAGTTTTTCGATTCTGGCAGCAGGAACTTTACCAGAATGGCAACCGCAATCAGGCTGACCGCAAACCCGTAAAAGATGACATTGATTGAAACGTGATCGATCAGCTGGCTGGCGACAATACGCCCGGACATTCCGCCCATCGAATTACCGAAGACAAAATATCCCGTCACGATGCCTGCCGCCACTGGTGCGACCTCTTCACTGATGTAGGCGGTTGCCGCCGCCGCGATGCCGCTCAGCGCCAGACCAATTACCGCACGCAGCGCCACCAGCATCGTCCAGGATTCCACCAGCGGGCATAGCAGCGTCAGAATGCCGCCCAGCAGGAGGGAGACGATAATTAACCGCTTCCTGCCATAGTGATCGGATAACGTCCCGGTAAACAGCAGCCCAATTGCCAGCAGTGCCGTTTCTGCGGATAAGATAATACTCACCTGACTGACCGGGACATTATATTCTACAGCAAGTGTCGGGAGCAGCGGTTGAATAAAAAACAACGAAGCAAGTTCCGCAAGCCCGGATAATGCCAGCGCCAGAATTACACGAATATGCGCGCTGGCTTTTACCGGATCGGGAGCTTTCAGGGTATTGTTAGCATGCGTTAACGCCATAATAACCTCAGTATTATAGTTAAGGTACAGAGTGTGATTTATTTAAGATGAATCAGTTTTTAGTTCAGGTTTTACTTAATCTACTTCAGAGAGCATTTTTTCTGGCACACAAACGACACCTTCAAATAACTTGCGCGACGTGCGAATAACCGCAGCTCGGGTATTTTCGATGTTATTTCCGTCCCTCAGCAACGATACGGATATTTTTCCACTGGGGTGTTCAATATCAATAATATTGGTAAAGCGTTCCTTTGGACGATCGGCAACAATTTTGGCGGCGACGGAGCCTTCAATCAGCGTTGCGGTTGAGATACCAATCGAGCCGGTAATCGCCAGTGATTTATGACAGGTATGCGGCATGAAATAACGCACCTGCAGCGTTCCGCCGTTACGCGCCCGGCTAAGAAGAACCGGTTTAGGGATGACTTTGTTGGACACGTCCCCTAACCCCATCGCCGCGCCAGCCTGGCGGCGCAGTTTCTCCAGCCTTTCCTTAAACGCCCTATCGCCATCTAATTCGGAAGGTGACTCCCCGCCTGTTTTGCCCAGCGCCGAGGCGTCAATCAGAACCATCGGCATCGCCATATCAATACAGGTAACTTCAATGCCGTCTAACATGTTTGTCACGCTGTCTGTTGGCAGCAGTTTCCCCGTTTTCGACCCCGCTGAATTCAGGAAGGTTAAGCCAATCGGTGCCGCTGTACCCGGCACACCGTCGATCTGGGTATCGCCTTCATACACGACGCGATAATCAGGCGTTTGCACTTCGGCATCCACCAGTGTCCCGGTGTTGAGATTGCGGATACGCACCGTCGTCACCGGGCTTTGCGCCATCACCAGCCCTTTTTCAATGGCAAAGGGGCCCACGGCACAAAGCATATTGCCGCAGTTAGGCGTGGTATCGACGCGACGTTCGTTCACCATCACCTGGGCGAATAAGTAATCCACATCCGCGTCCGGACTGTCGGACGGACTGACGATCGCCACCTTACTGGTTTGCGGGCTTCCACCGCCAATGCCGTCAATTTCGAGCTCGTGGCCTGCGCCCATCAGGCTGAGTAAAACCGCATCACGCGCTTCAGTTTCCGCAGGCAGATCGCTGGCCAGAATGACTGGGCCTTTTGAGGTACCGCCACGCATTAATACGCAAGGGATCTTTAACATGTCTTTTTCTCATTTCGCGTTTATCAGGAACGCAATTAGGTTTTCACACTCCCGTTGATAACTCTAATGTCAAAAAAAGCAGGATTAATACGTTTTGCACATTAATAGCCATTACGTTATCGTGGTTATAGGAAAGCAATAATCAGGTGCAGATATGCAGCATGAATTACAGGGAATACAAGCGTTTGTAAAAATTGCAGAAATCGGTTGTTTTACAAAAGCGTCGCAATTTCTTCATATTTCACAACCGGCTTTAACACGCAGAATTCAGAAGCTCGAAGAGAGCCTGGGGACCACGCTGTTTGAACGTTCCACGCGCAGCGTCAAGCTCACAACCGTGGGAAGGGAATTTTTACCTAAAGCGAAGAATTTAATCGATTTTTATGAAAGCGCGATCCTGAGTATTAAAGAGATGGCGACCCATCAGGCAGGGGTTATTACCGTTTCCTGTATCCCGACTGCCGCGTTCTATTTTCTGCCTTCAGTGATACGAGATTATAACAATGACTATCCAAACATCCGTATCCGCATACTTGAGCACAGTGCCAGCGATTGTCTCGAAGCGGTATTAAATGGCGACGCAGATTTCGGCATAAATATGATAAACGTCACACATCCTAATATCGATTTTGCGCCGCTGGTGAATGAACCCTTTGTTCTGGCATGCCGACGGGACAATGAGCTGGCGAAGAAACCGCTGGTGACATGGGACGATCTGGCAGGCATGAAGCTGATCGGCGTAAGGCGCTCCAGCGGGAACCGTTCGCTTATCGATCAGGCGTTCGAGAAAATGGCCTGGAAACCGAACTGGTTTTATGAAGTGCGTCATCTGTCAACGTCGCTGGGGATGGTGGAAGCGGGTCTTGGCGTGTCGGTCGTTCCCAGCCTGGCGATGCCGACCGATGAACATCATGTCCTTGTCAGCCGTCCGCTGATTGAGCCCGTCATACGCCGTACGCTGGGGCTGGTCCAACGCCGTGAAACGCCGCTCAGCCCGGCTGCGGAAAAATTCAGAGAGATGCTTGTTCAACTTTGGTCTGGTGAAAACAACAGCCCCTGGATCAGCAAGTTTATGCAGTAATTTGGCCCAAAAGTACCGTTATTGGTTCTTCAGGTCACTCCTGCCGCTGGAGACGGTGAGGAATAATGGCTCCCGAACACAACACAGAGGGAGTGATCGTGATGAAACCATTTTTTCGTACGGCAGTGATGATCGGCATGATGAGCGCCTTTTCCACTTGTGCTACCGCGCAGGAGACAACCCGCATGAATACCAAAACCATTCGCGCAATAACGGGCGCAGAAGCTACCCCATCCTTATCAGCGTCTGAAACTGCGTTAATCGTGGTGGATATTCAAAACGAATATTACGCATCAAGAGATTTTCGCGGTCAGATGGTGATCCCGGAGGGTGAAAACGTGCTGAAAAACAGCCAAAAACTGGTCACCTACGCCCACCGGGTAGGGATGCCGGTCTACTTCGTTCGTCATATGGGGCCGAAAGACAGCCCGCTGTTTGCCGAGGGCTCTCTCTCTGCGCAGTTCCATAAAGATCTGCAGCCTTCTGCACAAGACGCCATTATCACCAAAGCGACCCCGAGCGCTTTTGTTGGCACCGATCTGGATGCGCAATTAAAGAAAAAAGGGATTAAAAAGGTGATTGTTATTGGCCTGATGACGCATATGTGCATTTCGTCCACCGCGCGTGACGCTGTACCGCTGGGTTACAGCGTGATTATTCCTGAAGATGCAACGGCAACGCGCGATCTGGATGACGGCAAGGGCGGCGTGGTGGATCACAAAACGCTGCAGCGGGCGGCATTAGCCGGTGTGGCCGATGTATTCGCTGAGGTAATGACCACCAAAGGCGTTATGGCACTGCCGGTCACAAAATAAGACCGGACTTGATCCCTGGCGCCAGCCAGACTTCTATACTGGCTGGCACATGGAGGCTTATATGACGTTGAAAATTGGTATTGTGGTATTTGATGGCATCATCCCTTTTCACCTTTCGGTGCCGTATGCCGTGTTTGAAAAAGCGCTCACGCCACAAGGCGACCCCCTTTGTCAGTTAGTCGTTTGCGCCACGACGCCCGGCGTACTGAAAACCAATGCCGGATTTTCGATCGTTGTTGAACGCGGGCTGGATGCGTTGGTCGGAATGGATATGGTGATCGTCCCAAGCTGGGATGTTCCCGAGCGAGCCCCGGATCCCGACCTCCTGCTGGCGCTGCAAAAGGCCCATGCTGCGGGTGCACGCATTGTGGGTTTGTGCATGGGCGCATTTGTGGTTGCCGCCGCCGGGTTACTGGAACATCGTCCTGCGACAACGCACTGGCGATGGGCGGCTGATTTTCAGCGCCTCTATCCCTCCGTGCACATAGATAAAGACGTGCTTTATATTGATGATGGTGACATTGTCACTTCCGCCGGAACGGCGGCGAGTATTGACTGCTGCCTGCATCTGGTGCGTCAGGCATGGGGTGCTGAAGTGGCAAACGGCGTGGCGCGCTTATTGGTTGTACCGCCGCACCGCCAGGGCGGGCAGCGGCAGTATGTCGAGCTGCCGGTTCAGAATACGCGTCGCGGGGATTATTTCACCGATGCGCTGGCCTGGGCGACGGAGAATCTCCAGCTCGCACTCACGCTGGACTGCGTGGCGGAGAAAGCCTGCATGAGCCGACGCAGTTTTACCCGGCGGTTCCAGCAAACCACGGGGGAAAGTTTTTCGCGCTGGCTACTCAACCAGCGCATCATCGTCGCACAGCGCTATCTCGAAAAAACCGACCAGCCGGTGGATGACATTGCCGAGCGCGTCGGTTTTCCTTCGACGACCTCTTTACGCCGTCACTTTCACAATCTGCTCAATACCTCACCTTCCCGCTATCGACGCGAGTTTCGCGGCCGATAGCGAAGTGAGTTATTTTCCCTGCGTTTCAAAACCCGCCATCACGGCCGTGAGCTCAGCCAGTGAAAATCCGTGTTTTGCATCGTCAACGCCCAGTCCAAAGCGTTCCTGCATCAGTCGGTAAAGCGCTTCAGCGTCCGGCAAATGGATCTGCTCCACCACATGGCCATTTTGCCAGTGGGTAAAGTTGAAGTTAGTCAGCGTCAGCTTGCCGCCGTCAGGCAAGTGACGACACATCAGCAGATGGTGACGGAAATGCGACTGCGGCCAGTGCGCCGACCAGAAATTCCCCATCACATAATCACTGAAATACTGCGTCGTCAGGTCAAAATGATACATCGACTGCCAGTGCTCGTGGTGGCGGAACTGCAGCACCCAGTCGTTACCCTCACTCAGCAGACGATACAGCCCGTGCGGCGTCTCTTGTTCTCCATTGGCAATCAAACGAATCGGCGCCGTCAACGTCTGGCCGCCAAACCCTACGTCGGCAATCCAGCGTTCACCGTTAAGCTCCACCAGCAGCAGGCGGTGTGTACGCGGCGGCATTTGCGGCGGATTCGCCAGAACGACGCGCCCCAGCACGCTGCGTACCGTAAAGCCAACTTCGCGCAATACGCGTTCGAACAGGCCGTTTTGCTCAAAGCAATAGCCTCCGCGGCGCGCGGAGACCAGCTTGTCGACCAGATTCTGATCCTCAAGGTGGATCTCTCGCGGCAGGACGACATCAATATTTTCAAAAGGGATCGCACAGTTGTGGTGTAAATGCAGCGCGCGCAGGGTGTCGATATCAACCGCGGTCGGTTGCGTCCAGCCAATGCGAGCGAAATAGGCGGTCAGAAATGGGGACATTAATCAGTTTCCTTTGATTGTGATGTTCTGTTTATAAACTAATTTTATGCGCCCACTTTGATTTACGTGCTTTTTCGTCATACTCATCAAAGTAAATAAGGAGCCTCTATGAATCACTTTCGCCCTGTTGAATTACGTCATGCCAGCCGTCTGCTGAACCACGGTCCGACTGTGCTTATCACCAGTCGGGATGAAAGCCTCGACAAACGCAACGTGATGGCCGCCGCATGGTCAATGCCCGTTGAGTTTGAACCGCCGCGCATCGCGATCGTCGTGGATAAAAGTACCTGGTCACGTGAGCTGATTGAGCGCAGCGGGAAATTTGGTATCGTCATCCCCGGCGTGGCAGCAGCCAACTGGACATACGCGGTCGGTAACGTTAGCGGACGCGATGAAGATAAATTCAACTGCTATGGGATCCCGGTCGTGAACGGTCCTGAACTTGGCCTGCCGGTTATTGAAGAGAAATGTCTGGCGTGGATGGAGTGTCGGTTATTACCTGTAACTTCTGCGGCAGAAAAATATGACACCCTGTTTGGTGAAGTGGTTTCAGCAGCAGCAGACGAACGCGCGTTTGTCGCCGGACGCTGGCAGTTTGACGGGGATAAGTTGAATACGCTGCATCATCTTGGGGCCGGGACGTTTGTGGTGAGTGGGAAGATAGTGAAGGCGTTGGATTGATTTCGTAAATCATATCCTACTGAAATATAAAAATTTTCCATGGCATTTTATGTTTACCACGGCGAAATAAAACGGAGGATATTCTGCAGTTGTTGCATTAGCAATGCTCACACTAAGGAAATATCTATGTCATGGAATAAAAGGGAAGCCGTTTCATATGCCCGCAGTCACGCACATCAAAAAAGCTCTGGTTATTGTGCCCGCGCAGTGGCCGCAGCGATCCGTGCCGGAGGCTTGAAAATTGAAGGAGCTGATGCCAAAGATTTCTGGCGTTCTCTTGAGAAAGCCGGATTCACAAAAACTTACGGCACCCCAATTGAGGGTGATGTTGCTGTTATTGACGCACTCCCCGGCCCACACCAGAACGGACACGCATGCATTTATGATGGTTCTGGAACCTGGTATTCTGATTTCAAACAAAACAGCCTCTATCCTGGGTCAACATATCGAAAGCTCCAACCCAAAATAACTATTTACAGGCACAACTAATATGAAAAAAGCCTTATTGATTTTACTTCTGGGCTCTTGCTCAGCGTTGGCGCAACAAAACGATCCCGTTCAACAGGCTGTTAATTTCAATAAATGGTATGTTAATCAAATTAGCAAGGATGCCTTTCCAATAACTGACAGCCGCGAGATCGATAAATTTGTCACTGCATCCACAATGAAAAAACTTCGTCATGCTCAGGATCCTAACTACGCTGATGATGACTTTTATGACGCGGATATTTTTTTAAAAGCGCAGGATATTGGCAATGACTGGCCCAGCAATGTAGCCGCAATTGCAGGTGACACAGATCCTGTATGCGTAAATGTATATATCGCATTTGGAAAAAAGCAGGATCACATCGTCATTGACTGCATGGTCAAAGAAAATGGAGCCTGGAAAGTACAGTCAGTCGCCAGGGTAGAATTTTCAAGAAACGTTACTGCTACAAAATGACTTAATCGATGAAAAGCTAGGATGCTGATATTTAGAGATCTTTTAGGTCATAAAAGCACATGGTAGCCTAGCGACTACCATGTGCAGTTAATTAACTACTTAGCTCGCCGCGAAATAATCTCATCCGCAACATTCCGCGGTGCTTCTGCGAAATGATGGAACTCCATCGTATAGGTCGCGCGCCCCTGGGACATCGAACGCAGTGTGGTGGCATAGCCAAACATCTCTGCGAGCGGCACGTCGGCACGAATAATCTGGCTGCCGTACTGCTCTGCCATCCCCTGCACCATGCCGCGACGGGAAGAGAGATCGCCCATAATATTTCCGGCGTACTCTTCCGGCGTTTCCACCTCCACGTGCATCACGGGCTCCAGGATGACCGGATCCGCTTTACGCGCGCCCTCTTTGAAGCCCAGGATCGCCGCCATGCGGAAGGCCATCTCCGAGGAGTCGACGTCGTGATACGAACCAAACGTCAGGGTGGCTTTCACATCCACGACCGGATATCCCGCCAGCACCCCAGAGTTCATGGCCTCACGCAGTCCTTTCTCAACGGAAGGAATATACTCGCGCGGCACCACGCCGCCCTTGGTGGCATCTTCAAACTTGAAGCCGCTGCCCGGCTCTAACGGTTCAAGGCTGAGCACCACATGGCCGTACTGCCCTTTACCGCCGGTCTGACGGACAAATTTGCCTTCGATGTCCTTCACCGCTTTACGCAGGGTTTCACGGTACGTTACCTGTGGACGACCAATATTTGCCTCCACGCCAAACTCACGCTTCATGCGGTCGACGATAATTTCCAGATGAAGCTCGCCCATCCCGGAGATAATCGTCTGGCCAGACTCCTCGTCGGTATGGAGTCGGAACGACGGGTCTTCTGCCGCCAGACGCTGCAGCGCGATACCCATTTTCTCCTGGTCGGCCTTGGTTTTCGGCTCGATCGCCAGAGAAATTACCGGGTCCGGGAACTCCATACGTTCAAGCGTGATGACCGCATTAGGGTCGGTCAGCGTGTCACCGGTCGTGACATCTTTCAGACCCACGCATGCCGCGATATCGCCCGCGCGCAGTTCGTCCACCTCGTGGCGATCGTTCGCATGCATCAGCACGATACGCCCGATACGCTCTTTCTTCCCTTTTACCGGGTTATACACCGCGTCGCCTTTGCGCAGCACGCCGGAGTAGACGCGGATAAACGTCAACTGCCCGACGTACGGGTCGCTCATCAGTTTGAACGCCAGCGCCGAGAACGGTTCGTCATCACTCGGATGACGCTCCGCGTGCTGTCCTTTTTCATCCACGCCGTCAATGGCCGGCACGTCCAGCGGCGACGGCATCAGTTCGATCACGGCATCCAGCATGCGCTGCACGCCTTTATTTTTGAAGGCGCTGCCGCACAGCATCGGCTGGATTTCACCGGCAATGGTGCGAATACGCAGCCCCTTAATGATTTCAGCTTCATCAAGATTGCCCGTTTCCAGGTACTTATCCATCAGTTCATCGCTTGCTTCCGCCGCCGCAGAGACCATTTTTTCGCGCCACTCTTGCGCGGTACTGAGCAGATCGTCAGGTACCGGCGCATAGTTAAACGCCATGCCCTGAGTGGCATCGTCCCACAGAATGGTGCGCATCTTGATGAGATCCACCACGCCGGTGAAATGTTCTTCTGCGCCAACCGGGATCACAATCGGCACCGGATTGGCCTTCAGGCGTTCCTGCATCATCCGCACGACACGGAAGAAATCGGCACCCGGACGGTCCATTTTGTTGACGAACGCAATGCGTGGAACCTTGTATTTGTTCGCCTGACGCCAGACGGTTTCCGACTGCGGCTGCACGCCGCCTACTGAGTCATACACCATCACGGCACCATCGAGCACGCGCATGGAACGTTCCACCTCTATGGTGAAATCCACGTGCCCCGGAGTGTCGATGATGTTGATCCGGTGCGGCTCAAACCCCCGGTCCATACCCGGCCAGAAGCAGCTGACCGCCGCGGAGGTAATGGTGATACCGCGCTCTTGCTCCTGAGCCATCCAGTCGGTGGTTGCCGCGCCATCGTGTACTTCACCCAGCTTGTGGCTCATCCCGGTATAAAACAGGATGCGCTCAGTGGTGGTTGTTTTACCGGCATCGATATGCGCGGAGATACCGATGTTGCGATAACGTTCGAGGGGGATGGGTCGGGGCATGATATTTCCTTAAGTCTTCAAGACTGTATTGTGACGACCGGGATGGTCGTATATTCGTTCGTTTGTTATAATAGTCCTATTGTACGAGTATTATCGAACTATTTTTTAACGATTGACCTATTGTTGATATAGCTCAATCTGACATTTCACGCAGGAAAACCATGATCCCAAACCACCCCGAACCTGAACAAATACTCCTGGAAAACGTGCTGTTCGCCCTCGGCAACCCGCTCCGCCTCTCGATAATTCGCAGGCTTGCCGACGGCAGTGAACTGAGTTGCAATGCGCTACGCCCGGAGGATGTAGTGAAATCCACCATGACACACCACTGGCGCGTACTGCGCGACAGCGGCGTTATCTGGCAGCGCCCGCAGGGGCGGGAAAATATGATTTCATTGCGAAGAGAGGATCTGGATGCCCGCTTTCCGGGGCTGATGGAGATACTGCTGCAGGTTAAATAGTCTCTGCCCCTTCAATGCGATAAACGGGGATCCGTCGGGTTGTTTTGGTGAGCGTATCAAACACCTCGGCCTCAGATGTCACTATCCTGATCCCCGTTTTGCGTAACCTCTGAACATCCGCCGCGATGCGCTGAATACCAAACCAGAAAAGCCCGTCGAGCGCCGTCACGGACAGTCCGTTTTCCAGCGCCAGCTTGAGTCGTTCGCGGGGCGCTTTCACCTGCTGGGCGATTTGCCGGTAAGGGACTTCATTACATCCTGTCGCGTCACTGCGCTGGATCCGCGTTTTCAACTGATAGGTAAACTCGTCAGGTATTCCGTTGAGATCCTTTTTAAGGCTATAGACGCAGCCAAAGCGCTTGCCGTTAAACAGAACATTTTTCTGACTAAGCTGAAGCTCGTTTCTGACGCCGTCTATCAGCTGTGGCGCACGGGTGAGGAGAAGCCTGAAGGGAAGCTCGAAGCTGGTCACATAATCCACATTTAGCAGCGCGAGGCGCAAGCGCTCCTCAGCACCGGATTTTTGCTCACGACACTCTTCCAGCACCTCTGCCCACTGGCGCGTCAGGCGTTCCGGCTCGGCGGCTTCGGTAAGGAGATATTTTTCAATCTGGTAATCGACTCTTCCGGTCATAGTGGTGTATCCGGTCGCTGTGGATGGGGTAATTCTATCCAGCGCGGCGACTTTTATAAAGGACTGAACCGCAACGGCATTCACAAAATGCCGTTGTGATTCAGTCTCCTGATATTTCGAATCAGTGCGCCATTATCCAGCCCATCAGCAGCGTGGCGAAAATCACCGTCGATGCGCCGCCGATACGGGTAGCGATTTGCGCGAACGGCATCAACGACATGCGGTTAGAGGCGGATAAAATCGCCACGTCCCCTGTCCCACCCAGCCCGCTGTGGCAGCAGGTAACGATCGCCGCTTCCACGGGATACATATTCAGACGCGATGCAACAAAATAGCCGCTCAGCGCCATCGCAATCACGATCGATCCGCACACCACAACGTAGCCCACCGAGAAGACCGCCACCACGCTCTCCAGCGGCACGTACAGCATGCCCAGACCAATCATCAGCGGCCAGACCAGCGCTGCCGAGACAAACTTATAGCAACTGTGCGCCCCCTGTTCCATGGAACCGGGAATCACCCTGAAATACTTACACAGCACGGCGATGAGGATCATCAGCACCGGACCAGGGATGTGCACAAGTTTTTCAAACAGCCCACCGACGATGAAAAATGCGCACACCATTAGCAGCCCGCCCCCCATCAGGTGGAAATCCGTCTGCTGAACGCTTTGCACCCCCGCAAACAGATTCTGATCGTCCTTGCTGCGGGTTAGCATGCCGTTTCCCGAAAGTGCAGGACGTTTCGTTCCCAGACGCGCCAGCGTACCCGCACAGATGATGGCGAAGATATTACCGACGACGGCGGCAGGGGCCAGCTGTGCGACGTAAACGTCAGGCGCTTGTCCGAGTATGGCCGAATACGCCAGCGACAGTGGCAAAATTCCCTCACCAATCCCGCCGCCAATAATCGGCACGATGATGAAGAAAAATGTGTGGTAAGGCGTATAGCCAAACAGCGAGCCGACGATTAACCCGCTCATTACCGCCATCAGCGTCCCGACAACCAGGGGTACAAACATGCGGATCATCCCCTGGATAAGCAGCACCCGGTTCATCCCCAGAATGCTTCCCACCACCAGGCAGGCAATGACGAAATAGAGCAGATTCGCCTCTTTCATCAGCAGGTGTACGGTATCCAGCGTCTGTTTTTCGAACACGCCAAAATAGACCAGGATGGATGGCACCATCAGGCAGAGAATGGCCGGACCACCGATGTCCTTTAACAGCGGGATCTGACGACCGATTTTGGCAAAGGCGAAACCGAGCGTCATGATCACCGCCAGTCCACCGATCATATTTTTCGGCAGCAGCCCCGCCCATGCGGACGTCGCCACGATGGTCGCAATGCCCACAAACAACATCAGTGGGACAGCGCCCACTTCGGCATTACTCAACCCTAACGTAAAACGCGCGGAGAACGGAGAAGTCGATACAGGATTATCTTTCATATAATCACCTGATTAGTAGGTTCGGATATAAAAACAGGAGTAAAAACCGATAACTCCCGTGTTCAAAAATATTCTTTATATTTAATAATTTTAAATCGCCATTTATAAAATGGTTCAGCATGAAATTAGCACGAGCATTCAGCCAGAAATGTGAAGGCCGTAATGATTTCTTTTTATAAACTTAATTCATCTTTTCGTAAGTAAAGTTATTAATTACCACCCGTATTTTGAAATTAATAAAACCAGACAGAGTGTGACCCTTATCACCACCGCCCTGATTTTTAACCGCTAGATTAGCGCTAAATAAAAAACATAAACGCGCTTAAGAGCAGACCTGCTTCGCAAATCTTATTTAATCCGTTTTAACTATTTCAGGAGTCAACCATGTCTCGCAAAGAAGTGCTGTACACGCCCTATAACGGCGCTGTACTGCTGGAAAACCCATTACTGAATAAAGGCCTCGCGTTCATTAAAGAGGAACGTGATAATTTTAATCTGCACGGCTTATTACCGCATAATGTTGAAACCATTGAAGAGCAGACCGAACGCGCATGGGTACAATTCTGTCATTTCAAAAGTGATATTTCCCGCCACGTTTATCTGCGCAATATTCAGGACACCAATGAGACCCTGTTTTACAATCTGTTGCGGAAACATATGAAGGAGACGCTGCCGATCATATATACCCCAACGGTTGGTGAAGCCTGCGAACATTTTTCTACCATCTATCGTCGGGCGCGCGGGCTTTTTATTTCATGGCCGAATCGCCACCGCATCGATGAAATGCTACAAAGTTTCTCGCGTAATGATATTCGCGTGATCGTGGTGACTGACGGAGAGCGTATTTTGGGCCTTGGCGACCAGGGGATCGGCGGAATGGGCATTCCGATTGGTAAATTGTCATTGTATACCGCGTGCGGTGGTATTCATCCGGCCTCAACGTTACCGATTATGCTGGATGTTGGCACCAATAATCAGCAACATCTGGACGACCCGCTGTATATGGGCTGGCGTCATCCACGCATCAGCGACGAGCAATACGCTGAATTTATGGATATGTTTATCAGTACCGTCAGAGCCCGCTGGCCAACTGTTTTACTACAGTTCGAAGATTTTGCGCAAAAAAATGCGACCCGATTACTCCAGCGTTACCGCGACCAGCTGTGCTGCTTCAATGACGATATTCAGGGAACCGCTGCCGTCACGGCCGGCACGCTGATTGCTGCCGCCCATGCAGCCGGAACCCGCATTCGCGATCAGCGCGTGGTCTTCCTCGGCAGCGGCTCTGCAGGATGCGGTATAGCCGAAAAAATCGTGGCGCTGATGGTCGACGACGGGCTAACCGAGGCCGAGGCCCGCAGCCGGATCTTTATGGTCGATCGTTTTGGCTTACTGACCGACGATATGACCAACCTGCTCGATTTCCAGAAAAACCTGCTTACGGCGCGGGAAGCCATTCGCGACTGGCAGGTGGAATCGTGCAATATTTCGCTGATGGAGGTGGTCAAAAATGCCCATCCAACCGTGATGATTGGCGTATCCGGTCAGCCGGGGCTGTTCAGCGAAACGATAGTTAAAGAGATGCACCGCCACTGTCCGCGCCCTATTATTATGCCCCTCTCTAATCCAACATCACGCGCAGAGGCGCAACCTCAGGATCTGATCGAATGGACGCAGGGTAGCGCTCTGGTTGCGACGGGTAGCCCCTTCTCGCCGGTATTCTGGCAGAACGAACAGTACGACATTGCACAGTGTAACAATGCCTACATTTTCCCCGGTCTGGGGCTGGGGATATTGGCCAGCAACGCGCGGCGGGTTACCGAAGAGATGTTGATGGTGGCGAGCCGCAGCCTGGCGGCACAATCGCCGCTGGTCACCACTGAAAAAGGTGGATTACTCCCTCCCGTCGACCGCATTGACACCGTGTCGCGCAATATCGCGTTTGCGGTCGCCCGGGCAGCGATTGAGCAAGGCGTTGCGGAGGCAATGGATGACGAGACCTTGCTGGCGCAAATCGAAAAAACCTGGTGGCAGGCGGACTATGCGCCGTACCGCAGGTCGGCGCTGTAGTTTCAACGCCGGGTAGCGTTCCCGCCTGCCCGGCAACCCTTACATCGAATACCCAGGCTTCTTGATCAGCTCGTCCAGTTTCGGTCCGATCTCGGTATCCCAGACCTTCGCTTTCCAGTCGGCTTCCTGAACTTCATTCAGCGCCACCGAAATGGAGCGGTCTTTGCTGTTCAGATGGCGCGTAATCACCTCGGCGATATCCGCCGCCAGAGCGTTTTTTTGTTCATCATTCAGATCGCGGGGAAAACATTTGATATCAACGTGTGGCATGTGCAGGCTTCCTGTTGTGGGTGAGCGTTCCACGTTATCAGATAATCTCGTTTGCCTTTAACACCTTGTGCAGTTCCGGCAGCGCACAAACGGAATCGGCAATTGACGTCATATTTGGCGTATTGGCTGCAAACCATTCGTGTCGTGGCCCCCAGGTGCGTGCGACCGCAATATAGACGTCGAGCAGCGTCAGCCGCTCCCCCAGCGCAAAAGGAGACGCGTTAAGTTGGCTATCGAACCACAGATAGAGTGATTTCCGGTACTCAATGCAGTTTTTCTTCAGCTGTTCCGGCGCGTCGGGCACCCAGCGTTCCGGATAATCAGCATAGGTAAAGGTGGGATAGACGTTCGCCACAAACCAGATGAGCAAACGCTGAAACTGCTGGCGCTCGGCCTGGCCGACGGGCGGGGCAAGATCCGGGCAACGGTCGAGCACCATCAGGGCAATGGCCGCGGTTTCTGTCATGATGGCGCCGTTTTCAAGCTCAAGCGTAGGCACCTGACACAGCGGGTTAAGTTTTTGCAGCAGCTCACGCTGCGGGCCGGGCTGGTCAAACCCGTCCACGTTGATAAACTGATAAGGGATATCTGCCAGGGTTAGCATCACTTCGCTGATTGCCGAGCCCCAGCCGGGTACGCCATAGAGTTTAATCATGTTGCCCCCTCCCCCCTCAGGAATGAAAACCCTAAGTATAGAGCACCATTAGTAGGTTATCCCCGGCGGGTTGACCTCCGACTGCGTCACCGCTTCGCCCTGTTCACCCCAGCGCGCCAGCACCTTCTGGTACTCTCCCCGCTTGATCGCACCGTCCAGCGCGGCCTGCAGCGCGTACACCAGCTCATTGCCCTTTTTCGTGGTGGTGGCTACAAACGCCTTCTTCGGCCCTAATCCCACGACGCGCGTTTTTCCGGTGAGCGCCGCTTTGTAGGCCGAGACTGACTGAGGCCCGAAGAACACGTCTGCCCTGCCGGACTGAATATAGAGATTGCCGGAGGCATCGTCCTGGAGATAGACCGGCAGCGCAGGCGTCCGCCCCGCTTTTTTGTTCTCTTCGTTCCAGCCCAGCAGTATGCGCTCCTGATTGGTACCCGAGCCGACAATCACCTTTTTCCCTGCCAGATCTTCCGCGCTTTTGATTGACTGAATCTCGCTGGTGGATTTCACCGAAAACGCCAGCGAATCGACGCGGTAGGTGGCGAAATCAAACTTCTCTTTGCGCTGTTCGGTCACCGCAATGTTCACCAGCGCCACGTCGTAGCGCCCGGAGCTGATCCCCAGCGGCCAGTCTTCCCACGCCGTCGGCACCAGCTTCAGCTTTAGCCCCAGGCTGCCCGCCAGCAGGCGAGCGATATCCGGGTCACTGCCGATGCGCGTGCGGTTATCGCTTGCCAGCAGCGCCAACGGCGGTGAATTGAGGGCTGAAATGGCCACCGTCAGCGTACCCGGTTCAACGAATGTGTAGTTCGCGGGGATCTTCGCCACCGCCTGCGGATCGAGCGTTACCGGCAGCGGCTGCTCGTTGGCTATCACATCAATGCTGGCGTGGCTCACCGTCGTGAAGACCAGCCCCGCCAGAAGTCCATATTTCATCTGCGCTCCTTACAGCACTTTAGACAGAAACTGGCGCGTTCGCGCATGCGACGGACGGTTCAACACCTCGTCGCTACTGCCCTGCTCAACAATTTTCCCGTCAACCATAAACACCACCTGATCCGCGACTTCACGGGCAAAGCCGATCTCGTGGGTGACGACCACCAGCGTGGTGCCGGATCGGGCGAGCTTTTTGATCACGTCCAGCACTTCGCCAACCAGTTCAGGGTCGAGCGCCGAGGTGGGCTCATCAAACAGCATCACGCGGGGGTGCAGCGCCAACGCGCGGGCAATGGCGATACGCTGCTGCTGTCCGCCGGAAAGATGGCGCGACCAGGCATCGGCTTTATCCCGCAGCCCAACCACGTCCAGCAGGCTGTACGCCCTTTCCACCGCCTCTTTTTTGCTGAGCTTTTTATGCGCGATGGGCGCTTCAATCAGGTTTTCCAGCACCGTCAGATGCGGGAAGAGATTAAAGTTCTGGAACACGTAACCTACGTTGACGCGCTGTTTGAGGATCTCCTTCTCCTTCAGCTCGTAGAGCCTGTCACCCTGACGGCGATAACCGATGTAATCCCCGTCAATCTGGATAAATCCTTCGTCAACGCGCTCCAGGTGGTTAATGGTGCGCAGCAGGGTTGATTTGCCGGAGCCGGACGGCCCCAGGATGACCGTCACGGACCCGGGCGGGATCTCAAGTGAAACGTTGTCGAGCGCCTTATGGCGGCCAAAAAACTTGCTGACGCCGGTAATCGAAATATGTCCTTCAGGAGAGGCTTGCATGAACGGGCTCCTGTGCTGGCGTGGAGGTAACGGAACGGACGCGGCGAGTGGCGCGGTTCTGATTGACGGCGGAGCGGCGTTCGCTGCGTGCCAGACCGCGCTCAACAACATACTGAATTGCGGACAAGACGGTGGTAATGACCAGATACCAGGCAGCACCGACCATCAGCAGCGGGATCACCTCCTGCGTGCGGTTGTAGATCATCTGAATGGTATAGAACAGTTCCGGCATCGCCAGGACGTACACCATCGCCGTACCTTTGGCGAGACTGATGATTTCATTGAATCCCGACGGCAAGATGGTGCGCAGCGCCTGAGGCAGAATGATCCGCACCGTACGACGCCAGGCCGGGAGACCCAACGCGGCGGCCGCTTCATACTGACCGTGATCGACCCCAAGGAAGCCCCCGCGAATGATTTCGGCGGTATAGGCGCTCTGCACCAGCGTCAGCCCCACCACGGCGGTAGAGAACTGTCCCAGCACGTTGATGGTGTCGAAGCTGCCCCATGTGATACCGGTGAACGGCACGCCCAGAGAGAGCGTGTCGTAGAGATAGGAGAAGTTGTAGAGAATGATCAGCACCACAATCAGCGGCAGCGACCGGAACAGCCAGATATAGCCCCACGCCAGGCTGTTCAGCAGCCATGACGAGGACAGTCTCGCCAGCGCCAGCAGGCCGCCCAACACCACGCTCAGCGCGGTGCCGATCAGGGTCAGCAGCAGGGTCTGCCCTACGCCTTCGAGGATCACCGGGTCAAAGAACCAGCGGGCGAATACCGCCCACTCCCAGCGCGGGTTAAAGGCCACCGACTGAATCACGACGGCCAGGACAAACAGCGCCACCGCGGCGCCGACGGCCCGCAGCGGATATCGCGCCGGGACCACCTTAATGGTTTCAACGTTGCTCATCGTCGTTCCTCATGCGGTTTTACTGAACGCTTCGCGTACCAGCGTTTTAGTGAAGCGCAGCCGACCGTCAAACGGCGGCTGGCTGTACTCTTCCGGATCCCGGTTCAGATCGAACTGCGCCTGGTAGCCCTGGCTGAGATAGAGCCTCACCGCCTCCGGCTGGCGAAAACCGGTTGTCAGGTAGATTTGGCTATATCCTGCCAGAACCGCCCGGCGCTCAAGCTCCTGCACCACGCGCCCGGCAAGCCCCTGCTGACGCAGGGTTTTGTCCGTCCAGATGCGTTTGATTTCCGCGGTGCGTTCGTCGAAAGGTTTGTACGCCCCGGTGGCGATAATCTTTCCGTCGCGCTCCAGTACGATAAACAGCCCCTGCGGCGCTAAATACCACTCGGTGAGTTCAACTTCCGCGTCTTTAGAGAAATAGTCCCCATAACGGGCGGCGTATTCCCCGAACAGCCCCTCGATGATGGGCTGGAGCTCGGCATCTTCCGGCGAAACGTCACGAAATTGTTCGCTCATGCAGCCTCCTTAATCGCCCAGGCCAGCAGGGTTCACTTCGGACTGAGGAATGCGCTCAACCCCTTCCCCCCAGCGGTTCAGCACTTTGTCGTAATCGCCGTTTTTGATGACGCCGTTCAGCGCGGTTTGCACCGGCTCAACCAGCCCGCTGCCTTTTTTCAGCGTCACCGCAATGTGCGCCGCCTTTGGCCAGCCGCCGTCGACGCTACCCACCAGTTTGGTTTTCCCGTTTAGCGCCGCTTTCCAGGCGCCAATCACGTTCGGACCAAAGTAGGCATCCGCGCGTCCGGACTGCAGCGCCAGCGTTTGTGCCGCATCGTCTTTGGTGTAGATCGGGGTAAAGGGTTTGAGTCCCTTCTTCAGGTTTTCGGCATTCCATGCCAGCAGGATGGCCTCCTGGTTGGTGCCGGAGCCAACGATAATCCGCAGCCCGGCGATGTCCTCCGCCTTCTCAAGCGACGCGATCGGGCTGGTTGATTTCACGTAGAACCCGAGGGAATCTTTTCGGTAGGTGGCAAAATCAAATTTCTCTTTGCGCTCTTTGGTCACGGTGATGTTGCTGATGGCCGCATCGTATTTTCCGGAGGCCACGCCCAGCGGCCAGTCTTCCCAGGAGGTCGGCACCACGTTCAGCTCCAGCCCCAGGCTGTCAGCGACCAGACGGGCGACGTCCACTTCACTTCCCAGCAGCGTTTTGTTGTCATCGGAAAACACCGTCAGCGGCGGTTGATTGAGACCCGCCACCGCAACGGTAAATTTCCCCGGCACGGCGAAGCGGTAATCTTTCGGCAGCTGTGCCACCGCATCGTTGTTTTTGGCGGTATTAACCGGCGTTTTATTGGCCTCGATGCTCACGCCGGTGCCGTTAATATTCACATTCTCTGCCCAGACGGCAGGGGTAAAGGCCAGCGCGAGCGCCAGAATAAGCGATGTTTTCTGCATAGCGGGGTTCTCTTTTATTGTTGTGTGAATTGGTTTTTAGGTTCGTCTAAGCCAAGACTTTCGCGCAGCGTGGTGCCGGGATAGTCGGTCCGAAACAGTCCGCGCGCCTGTAAAACGGGCACCACCTGGTCAACAAAGCGCGGGAAAGTGTCCGGCGTACCGCCCTGAATAATGAAACCGTCCGCCGCATGGCCTTCAAACCAGGCCTGCAGGCCGTCAGCCACCTCTTCCGGCGTGCCGGAAAAGCGCGGGCGCGGTGATGCAGCTTCAAGGGCCACCTGACGCAGGGTTAAGTTACGCTCTGCGGCATTACGCTTAATTTCATCGGTGGTGCTGCGGAAGCTGTTTTTGCCTAAGTCGCCGATATCCGGGAACGGCTCGTCGAGCGGATACTGGCCGAAATCGTGATGCTCAAAATAACGCCCGAGGTAGTTGAGGGCATCGTTAATCGACACCAGCGCCGCCGTGGTTTGATACTGGTTTTCCACGTCATCGGCGTCTTTACCCACAATGACGCTGACGCCCTGGAATATATGCAAATCAGACGCGCGGCGTCCGTTAATTTCCAGCTGCTGCTTCACGTCGCGATAAAAGGCTTTCGCTTCGTCGAGGGTTTCATGATGCGTAAAAATGGCGTCTGCATGTTTCGCCGCCAGTTTTTTTCCGTCGTCCGACGCGCCCGCCTGAAAGACAATCGGTCGTCCTTGTGGCGTTCGACCAATATTCAGCGGACCGGCGACCTGGAAGAAATCACCGTGGTGATCCAGGGTATGCAATTTTGCCGAATCAAAGAATTGGCCACTCTCTTTATTGCGCACAAAGGCGTCGCCCTCCCAGGAATCCCACAGCCCTTTCACGACGTCGAGATACTCGTCCGCAATGCGATAGCGGAGCGCATGCTCGGGGTGCTTTTCACGGGAAAAATTCTTCGCTGAGCCTTCCAGCGGCGAGGTCACCACGTTCCAGCCCGCGCGACCGTTGCTCAGGTGATCGAGGCTGGCAAACTGACGTGCCACGGTAAAAGGCTCGCTGTAGGAGGTGGATAAAGTTCCCACCAGGCCAAGGCGTGAGGTAATACTCGCCAGCGCGGATAACACCGTTAGCGGTTCAAAGCGGTTTAAAAAATGCGGGATCGATTTCTCGTTAATATAGAGGCCGTCGGCCACGAATAAGAAATCGAGTTTGCCCGCCTCCGCTTTTAGCGCCGTCTCTTTAACAAAATCAAAATTGATGCTGGCATCCGCGATTGCCGCAGGATGACGCCAGGCTGACATATTTCCGGATGCACCATGCAAAATGGTTCCCAGCCGCAGTTGACGATGTGCAGACATATTCACCTCAAATAAATTAAACGTGTTGCAGGGCTTTTTCCGCAAGCTGTGCAAAATAGCGGGCAGCGGGTTCAATGAGGGCCTCATCCGGATTAAAGGACGGGTGGTGTAAACCGAACGGGCTGTTGCTGCCAATGCTGACAAACGCGCCAGGAATAGACTGCAGATAGACCGCAAAATCTTCCCCGCCCATGTGCAGCTCCGCGTGCTGGGTTTCGTACCCTGACTCTCTGGCAACAGAGGTGGCGAAATCTGCCCAACGTTCGTCGTTCACCAGCGCGGTCGGTCCGGCATACCAGGTGATGTCGATCTGCGCACTGAAGGCGCTGGCAAACCCGGCGGCGATTTCCCCGACGCGGGCCTTCACGTTTTGCTGCACTTCCGTGCGATGGGTGCGCAGCGTGCCTTCCAGCTCCACGCTTTCCGGCAGGACATTCCAGGTGTTGCCTCCGGCAATGCGCGTTACGCTCAACACCACCGAATCCAGCGTGTTGACGTTGCGGCTGGCAACGCTTTGCAGCGCCGTCACCAGCTGGCTCGCCAGCACAATGGCGTCGTTGCCTTCGTGTGGACGTGCGGCGTGCGCCCCCTTGCCGGTAATGCGGATCACAAAGCGGTCAACGTTGGCATAAAACGGCCCGCCGCGAGTGGCAAACTCGCCCACCGGCAGCCCCGGCTCGTTATGCATACCGAAGATGGCACTAACGTCACGCAGGGCACCGGCCCGCACCATGCTTTTTGCGCCGCCAAAGTTCTCTTCCGCAGGCTGGAACAGGATCCGCACCCGCCCGTCGAGCGACGCTTCACGCTCTTTCAGCTTCAGCGCCGCGCCGAGGATCACGCTGGTGTGGATGTCGTGTCCGCAGGCATGCATCACCCCCGCACGCTGCGAGCTAAACGGCACGCCGCTGCGCTCCTCTATCGGCAGCGCATCAATGTCTGCGCGCAGCGCAATCAGCTTATTACCCGTCCCGATTTCCGCCACCAGCCCGGTTGTCAGGTCATACGGCAGCGGCGTAATGCCAGCATTCGTCAGCCACTGGCGCAGGCGTGCAGTCGTTTCGACCTCCTGTCCGGAGAGTTCCGGGTTCTGGTGCAGCTCACGACGCCAGGCAATCAGTTGTTCGCCAAAACTCATACGGTGACCTCCTTGTTGAGACGCGCTTCGGCAAGCAAACGCAGCGACGCGACGCGCGTTGCCCCCTCCGCGACCGGCGTGTCGATGATAAATTCGTCAATGCCCCACTGCTCGTGCAGGGCGTTCAGTTGTTCAAGCACCGAGTCAGCAGTGCCCGCCAGCAGGGACTGCGCCCGGCGGGCAATACGCACCGGCTCGCTGCCTGCCTGACGCGCAAAGGCGTAGGCCTGTTCTTCGCTGGCGACGGTCACGCGCTGGCCGTTTGCCAGCTCAACGCCCCATACTTCGACCTTCTGCGCCAGCGCGTCGGCCTGCTCCTGCGACTCCGCCACAATGGCCTGCACTGCAACAATCACATCGCGGGTGCTGTTCTGACGCCAGGTTGACACCACCTCTCGCAGCAGTTCCGGATCGCCGTTCAGATGAGCGGCAAAAACAAAGTGCCAGTCAAGTGATGCGGCGAGCAGCGCGCTTTCGGTACTGGCTCCCAGCAGGAACCCCTGCGCAGGCACCGACGGCAGCGGCGTGGCGCGAACGGCCTCCTCCGCCGACTGATTTTCAGGGCGGATCCAGCCGTCCAGCTGCGTCAGCTGTTCTGCAAAGCTGCCTTTTTCCTGAGGATGTAATCCGAGCTGCAATGCGCGGGTAGAGAGCGGGAGACCGCCGGGGGCTTTCCCGACGCCCAGATCCACGCGGCCCGGTGCCAGCGCGGCCAGAAGATTAAAGTTTTCTGCGACCTTATAGGGGCTGTAGTGCTGAAGCATGACGCCGCCCGACCCCACGCGAATGCGCGTTGTTTGCCCGAGGATCCAGGCAATCAGCAGTTCCGGCGAGGGGCTGGCGAGCTGAGGGGTGTTGTGGTGTTCGGCAATCCAGAAGCGGTGATAACCCAGCGTTTCCGCCTGCTGCGCCAGTGTTAAGGTACGTGCCAGCGCATCGGCGGCGGTTTCGTGTTCTGCGACGGGGCTTTTATCCAGAATGCTGATTCGCCATGACATGTTGCGTTCTCGTTTGACTTAACATGTCGTCATTATTAAAGGCGCGATTAACCTCTGAGAAACAATTAATTTACATTTAGTTTGCCGGAAATCAGATATGTAAACCCTGCTAACGGTGTGATTTAAGCGATGAAATCAGCGCCTCCGCCTCCTGCCGACGGGTGATGCGGACAAAGCGAATGTGGGCATATTGCGGATTTTGCATATCGGCTTCGTAGCGTTCGCGATTGCTGCGCCAGGTTTTGAGGGTCCATATGATGATGGAGTCCCGGCTAAAAAACGAGCGGCGGAAGCTTTCACGGTTTCCGGTGCCGGGCCACAGTTCCTGCTGGTGCCATGCACGTTTAAACGCACGCGTCACCGCCTGCCAGAGCGTGCGGGCGAACCCGCAGTCCACCCATACCACCAGATCTACCTCGCGCCATTTCACGGGACGAGTGCGGTTGTAGTTACCGTCGAGCACCCAGCCGGGCGTGGCGGCCAGCGTCTCCGCCAGCGTTTTCAGCAGCACCTCATCGGGCGTTCCCTGCCAGTCAGGACGCCAGTATAGCCTGTCCATCTCGATGTACGGGAGTGACAATTCCCTTGCGATGCGCCGGGCAAGCGTGCTTTTGCCACTCCCGCTGGTGCCGATAATATTGATTTTCACCGTTCCGCCTGACTATGCTGAAAAAAGGATCGCATCATATCCCTTTCTTTTTGTCACCGAAACGCTCATTAGCTAATCATTCGGGTACTGCACGTCACTCACTTTCTCCAGCCACTCAACCGGACTGCCGTTTACCGCTTCGGCGATGGCAATATGAGTCATCGCCGTTTGCGCACACGCGCCGTGCCAGTGCTTGACGCCCGGCGGGATCCACGCGATGTCGCCCTGGTTAAGCGGCTCCGCCTCTTTGCCCCACTCCTGCAGCCAGCCGCGCCCCTGGGTGACAATCAGCGTTTGTCCCAGCGGATGAGTGTGCCAGGCGGTACGCGCGCCCGGCTCGAAGGTCACCGTGGCCCCGCCTACTTTTGCCGGTTCTGTCGCCTGGAACGGCGCATCAATACGCACGATGCCGGTGAACCAGGCGTCTGGGCCCTTTACTGACGGTAATGAACCGCTGCGGATAATTTTCATCATGTACTCCTCATTGGCTGTTGCGTTAACAGTAGCGCAAAGCCATCCGCAGCATTAGAGTGCATAATCAGAACGGAAACATGAACTGAATTCATAAATGAGGGCTAGCCGCCATGTTAAAAGACAATTTCAACGATCTGCTCTCGTTTATGGTCGTCACCCGCGAGCGCAGCTTTACACGAGCCGCGGCACAGCTGGGCGTCTCGCAGTCGGCACTGAGCCATGCGATGCGCAATCTTGAAGCGCGTCTGGACGTTCGCCTGCTGACCCGAACTACCCGTAGCGTGGCTCCTACCGAGGCCGGCGAGCAGCTTTTTATCCGCTTACGTCCCCACCTGATGGAGATCGAACAGGAGCTAACGGCGCTGCGCGATACGCGTGACAGGCCTGCGGGGAATATCCGTATTACCGCGGGTGAACATGCTATGGAGAGCGTCCTTTGGCCGGTGTTGAAACCCTTTATGGCGCAATACCCGGATATTAACGTTGAAGTGACGGTGGATAACGGCCTGACCGATATTGTTGATGGGCGTTTCGACGCGGGTGTGCGCCTGGGTGAACAGGTGGCGAAAGATATGGTGGCGGTGAGGATCGCGCCGGACATGCGCATGGCCGTCGTCGCGTCCGAAGATTATCTGGAGCGCTTTGGCGTGCCGGAAACACCGGAGCAGCTTGCGACGCACCGCTGCATCAATATGCGCCTGCCCACTCTTGGGGGATTATATGCCTGGGAATTTGAACGAGACGGGCGCGGTTTTAGCGTGCGAGTTGAAGGACAGCTTACGTTGAACAGCCTGCCGCAGCGTATCGATGCCGCCGAGAACGGTCTCGGTTTGGCCTACGTGCCGGAAACGTCGGTCAGTAAGGCCGTATCGGAAGGACGGTTAGTTCAGGTCCTCGACGCCTGGTGTCCGACATTTGAAGGATATCACCTGTATTATCCCAGTCGTCGCCAGCACGCGCACGCTTTCAAGCTGCTGCTGGATGCCCTGCGTCAGCCGTCATCGATACCCACAGGTAATTATTAAGCAAACCTGATGATTAAAGCACCGCTTCAACGCGCGTTTTGTCTAAAAACTCGCCACGTTTCAGCGCGTTGTGATCCCCGTCTGCTCTGACCACACGATTTCCTTCGACGTGCATCACTTTCGGCACGGTTATATTTTGCGTCGCTTATCAATTGCGGGTAGGATGCCACGCCATGTTTCGCCTTATCCATACACAGAATGACTGGAAAGGCAGCATGTGTTTGCGCAGAAGCAATCGTTTGTATTGCGTTCTGCCAGGCAGGACTATCACGATAATGGTTCAGACAGGCAAACAGGTAACTCAATGAAAACAAGCAATAAAAGCGCAGCCGATCATCACGCTGCGAAACGTCGCTGGTTGAACTCCCACGAAGAGGGCTACCACAAAGCGATGGGCAACCGTCAGGTTCAAATGATCGCCATCGGCGGCGCTATCGGTACAGGTCTGTTTTTAGGTGCTGGCGCACGTCTGCAAATGGCGGGCCCCGCACTTGCACTGGTCTATCTGGTGTGCGGGATCTTCTCGTTCTTCATCCTTCGTGCCCTGGGCGAACTGGTACTGCACCGCCCGTCCAGCGGCAGTTTTGTCTCCTACGCTCGCGAGTTCCTCGGTGAAAAAGCCGCCTACGTGGCAGGCTGGATGTACTTCGTCAACTGGGCGATGACCGGTATCGTCGACATCACCGCCGTTGCGCTGTACATGCACTACTGGGGCGCGTTTGGCGATGTGCCGCAGTGGGTCTTTGCGCTTGGCGCGCTGGCGATTGTCGGCACTATGAACATGATCGGCGTGAAGTGGTTCGCCGAGATGGAGTTCTGGTTTGCGCTGGTAAAAGTGCTGGCCATCGTGGTGTTCCTGGTGGTCGGTACGGTGTTCCTCGGCAGCGGTAAACCGCTGGACGGCAATGCCACCGGCTTCCACCTGATAACTGATAACGGCGGCTTCTTCCCCCACGGCCTGCTGCCTGCGCTGGTGCTGGTTCAGGGCGTGGTGTTTGCTTTTGCTTCCATTGAGCTCGTCGGTACCGCGGCGGGTGAATGTAAAGATCCGCAGACGATGGTGCCAAAAGCCATCAACAGCGTGATCTGGCGTATCGGCCTGTTCTACGTCGGCTCCGTGGTGCTGCTGGTTCTGCTGCTGCCGTGGAACGCTTATCAGGCAGGCCAGAGTCCGTTCGTGACCTTCTTCTCTAAGCTGGGCGTCCCTTATGTGGGCAGCATCATGAACATCGTGGTACTGACCGCGGCGCTCTCCAGCCTGAACTCTGGCCTGTATTCCACTGGCCGTATTCTGCGCTCCATGTCGATGGGCGGTTCCGCGCCGAAGTTCATGTCGAAGATGAGCAAGCAGCAGGTTCCTTATGCGGGGATTCTGGCGACGCTGGTGGTTTACGTCTTTGGCGTGTTCCTGAACTATCTGGTGCCGTCCCGCGTATTTGAGATCGTGCTGAACGTAGCCGCGCTGGGGATTATCGCCTCCTGGGCCTTTATTGTGGTCTGCCAGATGCGTCTGCGCAAAGCGATCAAAGAAGGCAAAGCGGCTGATGTGAGCTTCAAGATGCCGGGCGCACCGGTGACCTCCTGGCTCACCCTGCTGTTCCTGTTCAGCGTGCTGGTGCTGATGGCGTTTGACTACCCGAACGGTACTTACACCATCGCGACGATCCCGCTGCTGGCGGTTCTGCTGATTGCTGGCTGGTTCGGCGTGCGTAAGCGCGTTCACGAGATCCACAGCACCGCGCCGGTTCATCACGACGATGAAAAGCACGACGCACCGCTGGTGGAAGAAACCTCGCGTTAATAAAAAAGCCGGGTGGCGACTTCGCCTTACCCGGCCTACATATCAAGAATTTGTAGGCCCGGTAAGCGCAGCGCCACCGGGCAATTTCCCCATCAGAGTGCAATACGAATCACATCATCAGGCTGGGTTGCTTCCTGCTGACGGGTCGACTTCTGTTTCACCGTCACATACAGCGTTTTACCATCGGCAGAGAGTGCCAGGCTGTTCGGGTAAACCGGCGTATCGAACGTTTTGGTTAGCTTGTAGGTTTTCGCGTCAATCACACTCACCTTGCCCGCTTCGCGGTGCGTCACGTAGACTTCATTGCGCGTTGGGTTAAACAGGACGGCCAGTGATTCAGGCGCGGCGATCTTCTCCATTACGCTGCCGTCTTTCAGGCTCACCACCAGCACTTCCGGCTGTTTTGAATCGGTCAGGAACGCACGCTGACCGGCGGTGTCCAGGCTCAGGTTAAGGTAGAAATGCTCTTTACCGTCGTCCTGCACTTTTTTACGGCTGATGATTTTGTGGGTGGCAGTGTCAATCGTCAGCAGTTCGCCGTCCGCATTCGTGGTGTAGAGACGTTTCGCCTGCGCATCCAGCGCCAGGCCGGTGCTGTAGGTACCGGTATTAGCGATGGTGTCCTTCAGCTTCAGAGTTGCGCCGTCCACGACCCAAATCACGCTCTCTTTGCCTACCCCGGTGATGTAAACGGTGTTGCTCGCGTCGTCCGCCACCAGCTGGCGCGGCTGCAACGGTTTGACCGTCTCGCTGCGTTTACGATCGTCGAGCACCAGACGCCCTTTCACGTCCCCCGTTTTGGCATCAATAGCCGTCACCGCACCGTTGATGGTGTTACCCAACCACAGCGTCTGGGTGGCGTTATCGAAGGTTGCCCCGAACGGTTTGAGATCGCTATGGATCGCTTGTGTCACGTCCAGCGTGACCGGGTCAAGGCGATAAACGACGCCGCCTTTATCGGTCTTACGGCTTTGTGATGTCGCCACCCACAGCGCGTTCTCCTGCTGGCTCAACGCCATCTCATAAGCCCCTTTGCCGACCGCTTTACGCAGCATCTCTTCTGCAGCATGAACCTGGAACGTACCGGCGAATAATAATGAGCCTAACAGCAGAGAACCGCGCAGGCGCGGCGAGCACAGATGACGTAAAGACATAACAATTCCTTTTTTGAAGAATAAGTGTACTGCTGACATCGCTTCCAACCGGCAGCGTCATCGCGCCGCCTTTATGATAATGAGAATAGTAATCATTAATTCTACAAATGTGGAGTTTTTCTTCCCTTCTCGCCTTTCATTAACGCAATGTGCGGTTATAGTTTTCAAAACATTTACAAAAGATTTAACATGTATGCACATGTTCCATTTGGTTCGTTTCTTCTCCTTAACTGGTTTACTTCATGAAAATCATTATTGCCCGTAAGGCAACTCTCCCGCTGCTGCTGGTTCCTGTTATCCTGGCGCCCCTTGAGGCGATAGGCGCGGATGAGCAGACCATGATCGTCAGCGCCACGCCGCAGACCGTCTCTGAACTGGATACGCCTGCGGCGGTCAGCGTGGTCAATGGCGACGATATGCGTCAGGCAGCGCCACGGATTAACCTGTCTGAATCTCTCGGTAGCGTGCCGGGGCTGCAAATTCAGAATCGCCAGAACTATGCGCAGGATCTGCAGATTTCAATGCGTGGCTTTGGCGCCCGCTCTACCTTCGGCGTGCGCGGTATTCGGATGTACGTGGACGGTATTCCCGCCACCATGCCGGACGGACAGGGCCAGACCTCGAACATCGATCTCACCAGCGTGGATAGCGTGGAAGTGCTGCGCGGCCCCTTCTCTGCCCTTTACGGCAACGCCTCTGGTGGCGTCATTAACATTAATACGCAGACCGGCCAGCAGCCGCCGACCATTGAGGCCAGCAGCTATTACGGCAGTTACGGCACCTGGCGTTACGGCATGAAAGCCACCGGTGCGATGGGCGACGGTACGCATGCGGGCGATGTGGATTACACCGTTTCGACCACCCGCTTCACCACCCATGGCTATCGCGACCACAGCGGCGCGCGCAAGAATCTCGCCAACGCGAAGCTGGGCGTGCGTATTGATGACGTAAGCAAGCTGACGCTGATTTTCAACAGCGTGGACATGAAAGCCAACGATCCGGGCGGTCTTGATTATCAGGAATGGCGTGACAACCCGCGTCAGTCACCGCGCGGCGACCAGTACAACACCCGCAAAACCATCAAGCAGACCCAGGCCGGGCTGCGCTATGACCGTCAGCTGAGCGAGCAGGACGATCTCAGCGTGATGATGTACGCCGGTGAGCGTGAAATGACGCAGTATCAATCCATTCCGTATCAGCCGCAGTTGAGACCAACCCATTCCGGCGGCGTGATTGATATGCAGCGTCACTATCAGGGCGTCGATACCCGCTGGACGCATCGGGGCGAGCTGCTGGTTCCGGTCACCTTTACTACCGGGCTGAACTACGAAAATCTGAGTGAAGATCGTCGCGGGTACGAGAACTTTGTCATGAACAACGGCGTGCCGGATTACGGTGTAAAAGGCGATAAGCGTCGTGACGAACGTAACCTGATGTGGAACCTTGACCCTTACCTGCAAACCAGCTGGCAGTTAACGCAAAAACTCTCTGTCGATGCGGGTGTGCGTTACAGCTCCGTCTGGTTTGATTCCAACGACCATTACGTTACGTCCGCCAACGGCGATGACAGCGGCGAGGCGAGCTACCATAAATGGCTCCCGGCGGGCTCGGTGAAATACGCCGTGACCGACGCGTGGAATCTCTATGCCGCCGCAGGACGTGGATTTGAAACGCCGACCATCAATGAACTCTCCTATCGTCCTGATAACCAGGGCGGGCTGAACATTGGCCTGAAGCCGTCCACCAACAACACCTATGAAGTGGGCAGCAAAACCCGTATCGGCAATGGCCTGCTGACGGCAGCGCTGTTCCGCACCGATACGGATGACGAGATTGTGGTGGATTCCAGCTCCGGAGGCCGAACCAGCTATAAAAATGCCGGTAAAACCCGCCGTCAGGGTGTGGAAGTTTCCCTCGACCAGCAGTTTGCGGAAAACTGGAAGCTGAAAATGGCGTGGACCTACCTTGATGCCACCTACCGTACCAACGTATGCGGGGATGATAACTGCAACGGCAACCGTATGCCGGGTATTGCCCGCAACATGGGCTTCGCATCGTTTGGCTGGCAGCCAGAAGAAGGCTGGTATGCAGGGACAGACGTGCGCTACATGAGCGACATCATGGCCGACGACGAAAACACGGCCAAAGCGCCGTCTTATACGGTTGTCGGACTCAATACCGGGTATAAATTCAATTACGGCAACTGGGGAATGGATCTCTTTGGCCGCGTCGATAACCTGTTCGATAAAGAGTACGCGGGCTCAGTGATTGTCAACGAGTCCAACGGGCGTTATTACGAACCTGCTCCGGGCCGCAACTACGGCGTAGGACTGTCGGTCTCTTATCGCTTCGAGTAAGGATACGCGACGCCCCTCTTCTCTTTTTTATATTTTAACTCCTGTTGGCTAATTGCCAGCAGGAGTTATTCATAAAAAGAATAAATGGATGCGGTAAATAGTCGCGCGCTAAAATAATCTCTCAGTTGAAATATTGCCGCTGTAGCAGATCGTTTGCTTCATCAATCAGCTTATCTATTGCTTTCTTACTCCCTTCAACATCCCTTCTTTCCAGAGCAGAAAGTAAATCTGCGTAATGATAGGTTGATGCCCTGATATCATTCAGCTCCCGGTGGAGATAGTTAATACAGGGACCAATGCGCACCCACAGCTGCTCGATGAGCGCGCTGAGCGTCGGCATCTCCGCGTACTGATACAGCGTAAAGCGGAAAACACGGTTTGCGTATAACGCCTGCTGGACGTTGCCGTTAGACATGGCGTCATGAAAGGCCTCAGACAGCTTGTGCAGCGTTTCCAGCTTGCTCTCCGTCATGTGCTGACAGGCAGCCGCTACCGCCATTGGCTCCAGCTGTTTTCTGATGGCGTTTATTTCGTTATAGCGTTCTAACGTTACCTCAGGCACCAAGAAGGCCTGCGCAGGCGTGGCGTGCAGCGCCCCCGCCGATACCAGACGTAAAAGCGCCTCGCGAACCGGGGTGATACTGGTGCCTAATTTATCGGCGATCTCTTTCGTAATCAGTCGAGCGCCAGGTTTAAGTGAGCCTGTAATTAACGCCCCTTTTAAACTGATCTCAACTTGCATGGTTAGACTGACTCTTTGCGCTTTTTCTAAATGATCCAAATCAAGCATGTTCAATTCCTGTAGCTAATACTTAACGCTATTTTTAAGCGTCGCTTTTTATAACGACGCTGGTTCGATATATCCTGTATCGTCATGCCTGGTGGTGGGAAATGCGTATAAACGCAAAAAAAATACATACACTCTGTTTTTATCGCGCTCTGGCCTTCTATGCTGATGACGCTGGCGCGGTGCCGATATAATTAAAGACAATATATCGTATCTTCACAAATAAATATGGCGGGTTTCCCGCCATATTTTCGTTTATTTATGGTCCGCCGCGACGCGAATCACGACTTTGCCGAAGTTTTTGCCTTCAAGCAGCCCAATCAACGCCTCGGGTGCGTTTTCGAGTCCGTCAGTAACCTGTTCGCGATAATGGATTTTACCTTCCTGTACCCAACGCCCCATCTCGTCCTGGAACTCTTTAATACGGTGTCCGTAGTCCTGGCCGATGATAAAGCCCTGCATGCGAATGCGTTTCTTCAGCAGGGTTGCCATCAACAGCGGCAAACGATCCGGGCCGTCCGGCAGGCGGGTTGCATTGTAGCCGCTGACCAGCCCACATACCGGCACGCGCGCGGCGGTATTCAGTAGCGGCAGTACGGCATCAAAGACTTTCCCGCCAACGTTTTCATAATAAACATCTATTCCCTGCGGGCAGGCTGCTGCCAGCTGCGCGTCAAAATCCGCAGCATGGTGATCCAGGCACTGGTCGAATCCCAATACCTCGACAGCATGGCGGCATTTTTCAGCACCACCCGCGATACCGACAACCCGGCAGCCTTTAATCTTGCCAATTTGCCCGACCGTTGCCCCAACCGGCCCGGTCGCCGCAGCCACCACCAGCGTTTCACCGGCTTTTGGCTGACCGATATCCAGCAGGCCCATATAGGCGGTAAAGCCCGGCATCCCGAGCACGCCAAGCGCCCATGAAGGGTGCGAAGGGTTTTCCCCCAGCTTGACCAGGCCGCTGCCGTCCGAGAGTTCATACTCCTGCCAGCCGCTATAGCCCAGCACCCATTCACCCGGTTTGAAATCCGGGTGGTTCGACTGCTCAACCCGGCTTACCGTACCGCCCACCATAACCGCGCCAATCTCAACGGGCGGAGAATAGGAAGGCGCATCGCTCATGCGACCGCGCATATACGGGTCCAGCGAGAGCCACACCGTGCGTAATAGCACTTGTCCCTCTGTCAGAGCGGGCAGCGGCTGTTCTTCTAAACGGAAGTTATTCGCCACTGGCGCACCGTGTGGGCGCGAGGCCAAAAGCCAGCGTCGGTTTCGCGTGGAAGATTGACTCATAAATCACTCCTTTCTCGTGCAAATGTCTTTTGAGACTAGTCCCTTATCTGGCATGACGCTTTGACATTACGAGCCAGACTGATTGAGGCGAACAACCAGATAAATGCAGGCTTCATCGGTCTCATTAATAAACCGACAGTCATTGGGCGGCCCCAGTTCGAGACAATCTCCGGCCTTCATTTCATGCCGGGTATCCCCTTCCTGAAACACCAGCTCGCCAGACTGCAGCCAGATCAGCTGACGTGCCAGCGCGTAAGATGATGCAGGCATCGGCACATCGCTGCCGGGGGGAAGTTCCACCTGCACGAGATCGATAGGCAAATCGGTGCGCGGCGACACATGACGCCGCACGTAATGCGTTTGCGGATCGCGCCAGACCGGTTGATTCGCCAGGCGCAGGAGTTTGCCCTCCTGCATTTCTGCCCGCGCGATTAACGTAGACATGCTGATGCCAAAGGCACCCGATAACCGGGCAAGCAGCGTCGCCGTAGGGCTACTGTCCCCACGCTCTATCTTATGGATCATCGCGCGCGATACGCCTGCCCGTTCGGCCAGCTCGCTCAGGGACCAGCCTCGCGACTCGCGTTCGATACGAATACGCGCGCTAATCCGTTGATTCATATTGTCTGTCATAGTATTCATCACGTCATACTATAGTGTATGAACAGCATTTCAATGCATTTCAAGGGCAGTTTTTATAACAAAAAAATAGGGTTTATACCGTAGCCGTAAGACGGCACTTTTGCGTACTATTGTGACATCATCGTACCACTATAGTGAACAACTCAGCCTGAGGGTTAATCATGATCGTTCGTCATGCCAGTAAAGAAGATTGCGCCGCTATCGGTGAAATATATAACCACGCGGTTCTGCATACGGCCGCCATCTGGAACGATAAAACGGTGGATACCGATAATCGAATAGCGTGGTTTGAAGCGCGCACGCTGGTGGGTTATCCCGTGCTGGTCAGCGAAGACGATGGCGTGGTAACGGGATATGCCTCCTTCGGCGACTGGCGGGCGTTCGACGGTTTTCGCCACACCGTTGAGCACTCCGTCTACGTACATCCGGACCACCAGGGTAGAGGCATCGGGCGGTTGTTGATGAAGGCATTGATTATTGAAGCGCGAAAAATTGGCAAACACGTCATGGTGGCGGGGATCGAAGCGCAAAACCATACCTCCATTCATCTTCATGAGTCGCTGGGGTTTGTCACCACGGGACAGATGCCGCAGGTGGGGACCAAGTTTGGTCGATGGCTGAATTTAACCTTCATGCAGCTGCAGCTTGACGAGCGCAGCGAACCGGATGCACTCCCATGAATCAATCGCTCACGCTGGCGTTCCTGGTTGCCGCGGGTATTGGGCTGGTGGTGCAAAACACGCTCATGGTGCGCATCACTCAAAGCTCGTCCACCATTCTCATCGCCATGCTGTTGAACTCGCTGGTTGGCATTGTGCTGTTTGTCAGCATTTTGTTGATTAAGCAGGGGTTCACCGGCTTTCATGAACTGGCGTCAACGGTTCGCTGGTGGACGTTGATCCCGGGCCTGCTGGGTTCGTTTTTTGTCTTTGCCAGCATTAGCGGGTATCAGAATGTGGGGGCGGCAACCACCATTGCGGTGCTGGTGGCAAGCCAGCTGATTGGTGGGCTGGTGCTGGACGTGCTGAGAAGCCACGGCATTCCACTGCGCGCGCTGGTCGGCCCGGTGTGTGGCGCGGTGATGCTGGTGGTGGGCGCCTGGCTGGTGGCCCGACGCCAGTTTTGATCGTTACAGTATGGTGCCGCCTTTAGTTAGCTGTTCCTCACGCGCATCCATCTCTTCTTTGTGCTGCTTACCGTGGTGTGAAATCGCGGTGCGCAGGCGCTGCTGCTGGGTATAGCGGTCTTCCCGGCTCAGCTCTGCATCATCGCTGAGTTCAATCAGCAGTTCGTTCATGTGGGTAATCACGCTCTCTTTGATGGCGGCATCCACACGGGCTGTTACGTCGTTTAAATGTGACATTGTCACTCCTTGTTATTGCCGGATGGCGGCTACGCCTTACCCGGCCTACGTTAGACCTGTAGGCCCGGTAAGCGCAGCGCCACCGGGCAACATTGTCAATTCAGCTTCGCTTTGGAGAAATCGCTGCCCATCAGGCTCACGCTGTAACCCGTCACGTTGCTTCGGGTCGCGTAGAAGGTTTTGCCGTTCGCGAGGGCAATCCACGGTGCCTGCTGGTAGAAAATCTCCTGCGCCTGGCCGTAGAGTTTCGCACGCTCGGTCGGGTTGCTGGTCAGCTTCGCTTTATTCACCAGAGCGTCATAACCCTTGTCGCACCAGCGTGCGGCGTTGGATCCGGTTTTGATGCTGTCACAGCCCAGCAGCACGTCGGCGAAGTTATCCGGGTCGCCGTTGTCGGACATCCAGCCAAACAGCGCGGAGTCGTGTTCGCCCTTACGCATGCCGGAGAGATACTCGCCCCACTCGTAAGAGACAATTTTCGCCTTCACGCCCACTTTCGCCCAGTCGGCCTGAATCATCTCAGCGATACGACGCGAGTTCGGGTTATACGGACGCTGAACCGGCATTGACCACAGAGTCACTTCTGCGCCCTTCTCCAGTCCGGCCTGTTTCAGCAATGCTTTCGCTTTTTCAGGATCGTAGCTGTAATCCTTCAGATCTTTGTTGAAGCCCAGCATATTTGGCGGGATCGGCGATTTTGCCACCGTACCCGAGCCCATAAACACCGCGTTCACGATCGCCTTTTTGTCGGTCGCATAGTTCAGCGCCTGACGCACCAGCACGTTATCGAACGGTTTTTTCTCAGTGTTGAACGCCAGATAGCCGACGTTAAGCGCGTCGATCGAATGCAGCGTCAGGTCTTTGTTTTTCTTAATGACGTCAAACTGAACCGGCGACGGCGCAGGGATAATCTGGCATTCGTTGGTCTGAAGTTTCGCCAGACGGGTTTCTACGTTTGGCGTGATAGAGAAGATCAGGTGTTTGGTCGGGACCGCGCCGTCCCAGTAGTTCGGGTTTGCGACGTAGCGGATAAGCGAGTCCACCTTATACTGCTGAAGCACGTAAGGCCCGGTGCCGATTGGCCACGTGTCGACGTTCTCAGGCGTGCCCTTTTTCAGCATCGCATCGGCATATTCAGCGGACAGGATAGAGGCAAAATCCATCCCCCAGTCGGCCAGAAACGCGGCGTTCGGTTCGCTAAGCGTAAACTGGACGTGGTAATCGTCGACCTTTTTCACGTCCTGAATCAGCTTATCCAGCCCCACGTCGTTGAAGTATTCGTAATTGCCCTGCGAGACGTTGTGATACGGATGCTTAGGGTCTTTCTGACGCAAGACCGAGAAAATAACGTCTTCGGCGTTAAAGTCACGGGTCGGCTTGAAGAATTTATTACTATTAAACTTCACCCCTTTGCGCAGGGTGAAGGTATAGGTTTTGCCGTCCGGCGAAATGGTCCATGACTCCGCCAGCGACGGAACGGGGGTGTTTTTCACCGGGTCAAAATTGATCAGGCGGTTATACAGTACCTGAGAGCTGGCGACAAAAGACGGACCCGAACTGGCGATTTGCGGGTTAAACGACTCGGGTGAAGCCTCGGAGCAGTAAATAATGGTATCGGTGTTTGCCGCCCATGCGGCCCCTGCCGGTAAAAGCGTGCTCAACGCGAGAGCAAGCAGTGTTTTCCCTGTAGACATGGTTATAACCCTTTCAGTTTTATTATTGTGAACAGTAATAACAGCACAGCGGTTTTGACCTGACAAATAACGAAACACTATCAGGTTATTCTAAAGCAGAGTTTATTGCTGCTTTTCCACTCAAGAAAAAAGGCGATTTGCCTTAAGTACCATTATTCGTCAAGCACAACCGTCGCGATCAATGCCGTAAGAAATCGGCCCTTTTGGCGTCTCCTCAGCCGTTTGTTTGCGTCCCGGTTTCGTTAAAGTAACGGTGTGAAGAAGTCTATGGGAACAAATCGTGGCAAAAACACTTTTACGCAGCGGTAATCTGGATGATTTTCAGGCCGTTGGCGGCGGCGGACAGGCCGTTTTTGAATCAGCGTTGCAAATCCGTGAAGCGCTTCGGCTGCGCAAACAGCAGGCGATTGTCGACTGCCTGGCCATTCCTCAGGTAAACGATGGCGGCGATCGCGTAGACTGGTATTCCCCCGTTGACGGAACGGTTTCCAGCTGGAAAGCCGCAGAGGAAGATGAGCGTTACCGCGCCCTGCGCTACCTGGAGAACACCCTGACCAGCGTGGAATCGCTGAGTAAAAAGTGTCTGCAGTCACCGAAAACCGCGCAACAGCTGTTTGGTTCCCTGCTGTCAAAAACCTTCCAGTTCCCCGGCGAAAACTTCCTCTATCTGGTCGATGGCAAACCGGTGATCTGCTTCTGGGGCTTTGTGAACCTTAACGAAAACGCCCGTGACGACGTGCTTGATTGCCTGAGGGAATCGCTGATCCCGGAACCTGCGCCCGTAGTCATTGACGATCCCGAGCCAGAGCCCGAGCCCACGCCGGTGATTACTTTTGAACAAGCCGATGAGCCGCTCGTGACGCCCGCGACCAGCGTGCGCATCACCGAGGACGAACTGTACGAGCCGGAACCGCCTCGCGTGATTGTTCCGCTTGTAGCAGAAGATCCGGTCCCCGAAATTGTGCCGAAAAAGCGCCGCGTCCCCCTGTGGTCATTGCCCGTCGCAGCAGTGATTGTTGCGGCAATTGCGACCCCATTACTCTGGCCAAAACAGGCCCCCTCTGCTGAACCTGTCGCCTTGCCGGCAGCACCTGTTGCCATTGCGCCAAAACCCATTAAGCCGGTGGAACAGCTTGCCATGAACCTGCCTCTGCACCAGGCCGAAGTGCTGGAGCCGAAGGTACAAGCGCCCGTCGCAAAACCAGAGCCTGTCGTGATTGCCGCGATCCCGAAAGATGCCATGGTGATGGAGGCAAACCAGGTCAAAGCAGGCTCGACACGGTTCCTGAACGGAACCTGGCGCGCCCTTCTCGACGTGAAAGATCCGGTCACCGGCAAGCCGCCGTCACTGCGCTACCAAATACAGAATAATAAAGGCACCGCGCGCGTGGTTCACGGCGACAACATCGTATGCCGCGTCGAGGTGTTTTCCGGGCTGCACAGCAACGGTGAATTACTGATTAAAACGCGCGGCAACGCCCGCTGCACGGACGGCTCACGCTATCCCATGCCTGAAGTCGCCTGTAAAGCAGGCACCAGCGATGTGGCGGAATGTAGCGCACGTTATGATGCCAACACCGTCGTTCCACTGACGTTCAAGAAAGCAGGTGCGTGATCCTATGCTGGTAACTCTTTGCGACTATAAACAGAGCGTCACGCTCATTGCTAACAGCGGCGTACAGTTCCTTGATTTTGGCCTGACCCCGCAGGACACCGCCAGCAATGGCCGTTTCGTGCGTAAAACGGCAAATGGCCCGCTGCTGCGCCTTGATTTCGACCTGGTGAACGGCCGTTACACGCTCCCGGCGAACGGCGGCAGCCAGCCGGAGGTGGTGAAGCCGGAAAGCACCATTCCACTGCATCAATCTCTGACGGTACTGGACGGCGTCTGGCTCCCGCTACCGTTCCTGCGCTTTAATCCTCCGCGCACCTTCGTTGATGGCCCGGACAACTGGGCTCGCGTGCAGGTGCGTAAACTGGATACCCCGGATGCGGCAGGCAATACGCATCGCGTGACCCTCGCGCTCGACAGCCAGATTGCAGAACACGCCACTTCCGCGCTGTCGCCTGTCGAAAACGACATTCTGAACGGCACCCGTTTCGCCCTCGCCTGGCGCGATGAGGAAGTGGAGAACTTCCTCGATCAGACCTGGATTGACGGCTGGCTGCGCGAAGCCTTTACCCAGTTTGCGGACGGTGTTGAAAAACGCTCTGAGCGCGAGTTGTACCAGGCAATGCGCAGCTTTGAATATCAGGCGCACTGGCTCAATCTCCTGTCGATGCTCGGCGAGCAGTTGACCGTGCCTGAAGTGAAATTTGTCACCCACACGCTCAGCACCCCTGCCATTCCGGTCGACCTGATCCTCGACGTGGGCAACACCCACACCTGCGGCGTCATTATTGAAGATCATGGCGATGCGAACGATGGGCTGCGCCAGACCGCCGAGCTGCAGGTTCGCTCGCTAAGCGAGCCGCAGTTCCTGAATGAGCCGCTCTTCACCAGCCGCCTGGAGTTCTCCGAAGCGCGTTTCGGCAAGCAGCACTTCTCCGTGGAAAGCGGCCGTGAAGATGCCTTCGTCTGGCCGTCAATCGTGCGCGTGGGAGACGAAGCGCGCAAACTGGCGATGCAGCGCCTGGGTACCGAAGGTAACAGCGGTATCTCCAGCCCGCGTCGCTACCTGTGGGACGAAACCCCGGTGGTTCAGGACTGGCGCTTCAGCCAGATGAACAGCAAAACCCAGCGTGAACCGCTGGCGACCGCGTTCCCGCTGATGAACCTGATGAACGATGACGGTGAGCCGCTCTTCACTCTGCCCCAGGATGAACGTCTGCCGGTATTTTCCCCGCAGTACAGCCGCAGCACGTTAATGACCCATATGCTCTGCGAGCTGCTGGCACAGGCGCTGGGGCAGATCAACAGCGTCGCCACGCGCTTGCGCCTGGGCTTCCCGGCGTCTCCGCGTCAGCTGCGCACGCTCATTCTTACCCTGCCCTCGGCCATGCCGAAACAGGAGCGTGAGATTTTCCGTCGTCGCATGTTTGAAGCCATTGCTATCGTCTGGAAAGCGATGGGCTGGCACCCGCAGGATGAAGATTTTGCCAGCCGCAAACAGCAGGAAAAAAGCGTGGTGCCGGTACCTGAAATTCAGATGGAATGGGACGAAGCCAGCTGCGGCCAGCTGGTCTGGCTGTATAACGAAGCCATCTCCCATTTCGGCGGCCAGACGGAAGCGTTCTTCGCTTCCCTCGCCCGTCCGGATCGTGAGCCTGAACCGGGCGTTCAACCCGGACGTTCACTGCGCGTGGCCTCCATTGATATTGGCGGCGGTACGACGGATATGGCGATTACGCACTATCAGTTAGACGACGGTTCTGGTAACAACGTCAAAATTACCCCGCAACTGCTGTTCCGCGAAGGGTTTAAGGTCGCCGGAGACGACACGCTGCTGGACGTGATCCAGCGCTATGTGCTGCCTGCGCTGCAAACCCAGCTGCAGAAATCCGGGATTGCGGACGCTTCCCTGCTGATGGCGTCGCTGTTCGGCGATTCCGGACGCATTGACACGCAGGCCGTGCTGCGCCAGCAAACGGCGCTCCAGCTGTTTATGCCGATTGGACATGCGATCCTCGCCGCGTGGGAATCCAGCGACATTGACGATCCGCTGGCCGGACTGCATGCCACCTTCGGCGATCTCCTTGCGCAAAAACCGACGCGCAACGTCCTGAACTATCTGCAGCAGGCGATCGACCATGCGCTGCCCGCAGGGTCAGAAGCGTTCGATCTCTTTGCCGTTCCGCTGCACGTTAATTTCCGCGAGATGCAGGATGCGATGCTGGCCGGACAGTTCACGCTGGCGTCTCCCCTTCATGCGGTGTGCGAAGCCATTTCCCATTACAGCTGCGATATTTTGCTGATCACGGGTCGTCCGGGCTGCCTGCCGGGTGTTCAGGCGCTCATTCGCCACCTGCAGCCGGTGCCGGTCAACCGCATCGTCTGGCTGGACAAGTATCAGGTGCATGAATGGTATCCGTTCAGCCAGCAGGGGCGTATCGGCAATCCGAAATCAACCGCCGCCGTCGGCGCGATGCTGTGCAGCCTGGCGCTGGATCTTCGCCTGCCGCGCTTCAACTTTAAGGCAGCCGACATTGGCGCATACTCGACGGTTCGCTACCTGGGCGTGCTGGATAACACCATCAATACCCTGCGCGAAGAGAACGTCTGGTACCAGGATATCGATCTCGATAAGCCGGGCGCGAAGCTGGATGCCCGGCTCCATTTCCCGCTACGCGGGAACGTCACGCTCGGCTTCCGTCAGCTTGCAAACGCCCGCTGGCCAGCGACGCCGCTGTATACCCTGAGCATTAACTCTGCTGAACTGGCAAAAGCCATTGCAGGCGACGGCGTGCTGAACGTTCGCCTGAAACTGCGCGGCGGCAGCAAGCACGAAGGGCCGGAGTCCTTCGAGCTCAGCGACGCCTGGCTGCAGGACGGCACGCCGGTTCCCCCGGACGCACTGACCTTTAAACTGAATACCCTGGCCGATCGCCGACACAGCGGCAGCCACTACTGGATTGACAGCGGGAGCGTATACCTGAAATGACTGTGACGACTGCCACCACTCAGGCCTTAATCGGGTGGATTAACGACACGCGCCTGCACGCTCCCATGCTGGATAACGATGCTGATGCCCTGCTGTCACGGGTCACGTCCGCCCAGGCGCGTGAGCAGGCCATTGACCGTGCCCTCCTGAGCCAGAGCAGCATCGGGCTGTACGGCCATTCCCAGGCGGCGAAATCGCATTTACTCACGTCATTGTGCGGCAGCGGTAATGGTCGTCTCAACGTGTCACCCGGCCAGCGCACGTTCGACTATTTTTCACATATCAATCCCGGCCATGCGGCAACGAATATGGCCATTCGTTTTACCCGCGAACAGCGGGATATTGCCGATGAGGCGTTTCCGCTGCGTCTGCGACTGGTGACCGAAGCCGAACTGGTCCAGCTGTTTATTGCTCGCATCACCCTGCACCCGCAGATCCGCCCGGTGGATAAATCCGTGATTGAAACGCGGCTGGAGAAGTGGCGCGCCTTGCGTCAACCGCAGGGCGTTCCGGGGATCACCGCGCAGGAAGTGGGTGCAATCGCCCGTTTCTGGCAGAGCACGGTTCCCGGCGGGAAACAGCACATGGACGATGCCCTGTGGCACCAGTTCGCGCTGCTGATCCCCTCGCTCGATCTCAGCACGCGCGCCAGCGTCTGGTCACTGCTGTGGGGAGAACAACAGGAGTTAACCCAACAGTGGCTTAAGCTCGCCCACGTTCTGCATCAAACCAGCCATGCCACGCTGCTTGCGGCACCCCTTAGCCTGCTGGTGGATAATTTTGGTCTGCCAAGTGAAGGTTTCCTGACTCACGGGGCGTTAACCGCGCCGGAGGCGCAAGAAGCGCTGCTGCACCCGATCAGCGACGGTGACGTGCTAAATGCCATCAGCATTCCCGTTGATATCCTCGCCTTCCTGACCCGTGAGCTGGTGCTGCCGGTAGAGGGATGCGTAATTGATAATGTTGATATTATTGATATTCCTGCGCTGTCTGACGACGGAGCTTCGTTGATGACGCAGGCCAAATGCCTGTGGCTGCTGGAACATTATCGTCAGCAGCTACAGCCCGATGTACTGGTTATCTGTAACGCCACCGCACATCATCAGCAGACGGCTAAAGCTGCGCGAACCCTTCAGAACTGGGTCAAAGAGACGCAGCCTGCGGAAGAATCCGCTCTCCCGGGTCTCGTGTGGGCAATTACGCCACACGACGCGCGTTTTACGACGAAACAGAATCTGGATGAAGCCGTCCAGCACCTGCTGGGCCAGCCGGGTCTGCGCTGGGGTACGCTGCAGGCGCTGGACAGCCACAGCATGCAGCGCATGATTGAGTGGCTTTCTCAGGCCACGCTGCCGTCTCAGCGTCACAAGCGGCTCCATAAGCTTAAAACGCTTTTACAGCAGGATCTGGCGACGCTCATGCAACCTTACCTTGCCCCCGTCACTCAGGATGCAGGGGAAAGACGTTCTCAGGCCGAAAATATGGTGAGAATGCTGCAAAGCAGCGCCGCACGCCACGGTGAACTGCTTGAAGGGCTTTTACCACCGCTCAAAGCCTTTGAAACGCTGCTGGCAGTCCAGCAGCCGCGCGAGGAGCAGGTCAACGGGTTGTTCACCGACGTGATTGACCTGTTCGCGGAAAATACGCAGGAAAGCACCGGTACCGTTCAGACCAAAGATAAAGCACGCCTCGCGCACAAGGTGTGGATTAACCATCTGCGTCAATGGAGCCGCAACGATGCTGCCGCCGCCCGGTTAGGCCTTGAACCGGCGGTTTTACAGCAGGTTGCCGATGTACTTGTCGTCGCCAGTTATCGTCTGGATTTACCTCAGCAACTGCAGCGGATCGTTGAGACGGATAAAAGTAGCGCCGCGCAACTGCATGCGGTGATGGGCAATTTCATTGGCTGGCTGGGTTACGACAACATGCCGGTTACTGGGCGTCCTGCAAGCCGCATCCGTAAAGGCAAGGCAATCTTTGTTACGCCCATCGTGAGCAGTGCCACCCCGCGTCTCGCACGTCTGGGCGAGCAACCCGTCCATGCCGCAACGGCATATGTGTACGACTGGCTGGTTGCGCTTTATACCCGCGCGATAGAGAACATTGATTACCAGCACCCGCATGATGTCCAGCCTGGCGCGCGTCAGGCCTTACAGGCATTATTGCGCTGAACGCTGATTAACAATGTAGCCGCCTTTCTTGCCGGGTGGCGCTGCGCTTACCCGGCCTACATCCTGATATTTTGGCCCGCAGCAGTGCGGGCCATTATCACACCACCATACACCCGGCTAGCGTCTTCGCCAGTGCAGAGGGATTTTCCCAAGACATTGAGTGCCCTGCCGCAGGGATGATTTTCACCTCAACTCCCTTCTGCTTCAGATTCTCCACATCGCCATCAGGAAGCGACAGCTCGCCGAAAATCAACGTCACTGGGCAAGGGAGTGACAGGAACTGCTCCTCCCATTCTGGCTCAACGCCTTCCACCAGACTCGATGCACCGCGCCAGACGGCATAAGGCGCATTGCTTTTCAGGCAACCCACCCACGCCGTCGTTTCCGCGCTCACCATGGCGTCATAACCCTGCGTCAGAAACTGTTGCTCGGTTTGTGCGGCAATTGACCGGCTGAACATTCCCCCACCGGCATGAAAATTGGGTTCTGAGACCATCAGCCCCTTCACGCGCCCCGCCAGCAGCCCCGCCGTTTCGATAGCAATGCTGCCGCCCATGCTGTGGCCGTATAACCAGAAGGCATCCAGTTTAAGGTGATCAATCAGTTCCGCCACAACGTGCGCCTGGTCGGTAGTTTTATAGCTGTAGTGCTCAGGCTTATCGCTGTAGCCGCTGCCGGGCAAATCGATGAGAATCGCTCTGCGCGCGCCAAACAGCGGGTCATGAACGACACGGGGATATTCATAGGAAGAGGCGCAGCCCAGCCCGTGAATGAACACCACGGGATCGCTGGTGCCGGGCAAGTCATGCCAGCGCACGGTGCAACCGGCCTGCTGCGAGTAAAAACTGTTCATAAGCACTCCTTTTACGATTCACTGTGTATTTATACAGTTATCGTATCTGGAATGCCATATTCATCTTTTAAAAATGGAAGCGTGCTTCAGAAAAGCGAGATTAGCAGCGCAACGGGAAAGCTCATTGGCCACGTCGAGCCCACCAGAAAAGCGCTGAGCAGGCGGATACGTTTGCGGTCTTTGGAGAGGAACCAGGTAATTAATGCGCAGAGGGAAGCCATGATTGCGTAAAAAACCAACATCTTTTGATACAACGTCATTCTGTACACCAGAGCCGAAAAAATAACCGCACGCAATATGCGTCATATGTTGATACAGATCAAGTTTTTTCGTTACAGAATAACCACTTAAAATTTATGGATAATAACAATTGAGTATCTTGCGTAACAAACAGGGAGAGCGGGCAATACTCCTTTTCTATAACACGCATCTAGAATGCACTTTTTGATAAGTCCTCTTTTTTTGAAAGGCGTCTAATAAAGGCAGACATTCATGGGAGGTCAAATGCTACGCATTCCGCAGAGTTGTATTCATACCCGTTCCACCCCTTTCTGGAATCGAGACACTGCCCCTGCCGGGATCTTTCAGCGTCATCTCGACACGGGTACCCGTCCGGGCGTTTATCCGCGCCTTTCCGTTATGCAAGGTGCCGTACGCTACTTAGGCTATGCCGATGAACTGACTCCCGAGCCTGACAGCACATTGATTATCAAGGCTGGGCACTTCGGTGTTTTTCCGCCGGAGAAATGGCATCACATCGAAGTCATGTCCGATGACACGTTGTTCAACATCGACTTTTTCGTTGAACCCGAGGTACTGAGGTCGCTTTAAGTGGCTTTCACTTAAGAGGAAATCATTATGCTACGTATTCCTGAGAATTTTGTTCATACCCGCTCCACGCCCTTCTGGGATAAAGACACCGCGCCAAAAGCCCTTTTCACTCATCATAATACTAAAGCCAGCGTCTACGGCCGTTTGTCCGTGATGCAGGGCGCGGTGCGCTATTTTGGCTTCCCGGATGCAGACGCAACAGAACCGGATTTGGAACAGGTGATCGAGGCGGGATCGTTTGGCATCTCACCGCCGGAGAAATGGCATCGCATTGAGTTATTGACCGACGATACCTATTTCAATATCGACTTTTTTGCCGATCCTGACGTTACGCTTCAGGGCGCAGGTATCGGGAAAGTTGTTAATACACATAAGGAGTAACGTCGTGAGTAAAGCAACGTACACCGTGACCGTGACCAACAACAGCAACGGCGTCTCGGTGGATTATGAAACTGACGCACCAATGGAGTTGCTCATCCCCGACGTCGCCGCAGACGTGGTGAAAGATTTGGTGAATACCGTCCGCGCTTACGATACGGAAAATGAGCACGAGGTATGTGGCTGGTAAATAAAACGCCCGGCGATACTGGCCGCCGGGCATGGTTTTTAGTGTTTTATCATCACATGCCGGACAACCGTATAATCCTCAAGCCCGTAGACCGACATATCTTTGCCGTAGCCGGATAATTTCATCCCCCCATGCGGCATTTCGCTCACCAGCATAAAATGGGTATTCACCCAGGTGCAGCCGTACTGCAGGCGCGCACTCAGACGATGAGCGCGGCCCACGTCTTTGGTCCAGACCGATGACGCCAGGCCATATTGCGAATCGTTGGCCCAGGCAAGTACCTGCGCTTCGTCGTCAAATTCCGTCACGCTGACGACCGGACCAAACACCTCGCGTTGAACAATTGCATCTTCTTGCTTTGCCCCGGCCAGCAGGGTTGGCTGGAAGTAGTAGCCCGCCCCCTCGTGTTTACTCCCGCCGGTCACCACGCGGATATGGCTCAGCGCTTTTGCCTCGTCAACCGCGTTGCACACGCGTGACAGGTGTGCGGCAGAGCTGAGTGGGCCAAGTTCTGTCGACTCATCCTCCGGCGCCCCCATTTTCAGGCTGGCGACGGCGGCCCCCAGCTTCTCAACCAGCGCGGCGTAAATGCCCTTCTGGGCATAGATACGGCAGGCAGCGGTGCAGTCTTGTCCGGCGTTGTAGAAACCGAACGTGCGCACGCCTTCCACCACGGCGTCCAGATCGGCATCGTCAAAAACAATCACCGGTGCTTTGCCGCCCAGCTCCATATGGGTACGCTTAATTGAGGAAGCCGTGTGGCTGATAATATGCTCGCCCGTGGCAATCGACCCGGTGAGTGAGACCATGCGGACTTTTTCATGCCCGGTGAGCGGGTCGCCGACGGTTTTACCGCGACCAAAGAGAACGTTAAGTACGCCTGCCGGGAAGATGTCTCTGGCCAGCTCGGCCAGCTTTAAGGCCGTCAACGGGGTAATTTCAGAAGGTTTGATCACCACGCAGTTACCTGCCGCCAGCGCGGGGGCCAGCTTCCAGGCAGCCATCATCAGCGGGTAGTTCCACGGCGCAATGGACGCGACGACGCCTACCGGATCGCGGCGGATCATTGACGTATGCCCTTCAAGATACTCGCCGGCGGCCAGTCCATTCAGGCAGCGCGCCGCGCCCGCAAAGAAGCGAAACACGTCGACCACCGCCGGGATTTCGTCCCCCAGCGCGCAGTGCAGAGGCTTTCCACAATTAAGGGATTCGAGCCGGGCGAACGCTTCAGCATGCGCTTCAATGGCATCAGCCAGCTTCAACAAACACTCGGCGCGGGTTTTAGGCGTCGTTTGCCCCCATTCCCCGAACGCGCGATCCGCAGCCTGAACGGCCGCATCGACCTGCGCAGCTGACGCTTCAGCAATATCCAGCAGTATGTCGCCGGTGGCAGGGTTATAGACCGGCTGCGTTTCCCCTTCACCGGCCACCAGTTCACCATTAATCAGCAGTAGTTTTTGCATAGCATTGTCCTGTTGAAATCAATGTTATTTCCCGCTTTCGGCACCGTTTTCGCCGTCGCGGGTTAGCCACCAGGCTCCCAGAATGGGGATGGTTGTCACCAGCATCACCAACAGTGCAACAACGTTGGTGACCGGTACGTCACGCGGACGACCGAGCTGGTTGAGCAACCACAGCGGTAACGTGCGCTCGTGTCCCGCCGTAAATGTCGTCACGATAATTTCGTCAAACGACAGCGCAAACGCCAGCATCCCTCCGGCCAGCAGCGCCGAGCCAAGGTTAGGCAGCACCACATAGCGAAAGGTTTGCCAGCCGTCTGCACCTAAATCCATCGACGCTTCCACCAGACTCCAGGACGTGCGCCGGAACCGGGCAATCACGTTGTTGAAAACCACCACCACGCAGAAGGTGGCGTGTCCTACAACGATGGTGAAAAATCCCGGCTCAAGGTTGATGGTTTTGAATGCCGTCAGCAGCGCCAGGCCGGTGATAATCCCCGGCAGGGCAATCGGCAACAGCAGCAGCAGAGAGATCGCGTTTTTACCAAAGAACTCGCTGCGCCACAGTGCCGCTGCAGCAAGCGTGCCAAGTACGAGTGCAATGCCGGTTGATAAGCTGGCGATTTTAAGTGACAACGTCACTGATTCGAGAATATCCCCACGCTCTGCCGCCACGCTGAACCACTTGAGCGTTAGCCCCTGCGGCGGGAAGCTGAAAGCCGCGTCCTCAGTATTGAACGCATAAATCGCGATAATCAGCAGCGGGAAGTGAAGGAAGATGACCCCGCCCCACGCGGCCACTTTCAGGAACAACGGTGCGAGATCAGAGTGCATCGAACGCTCCCAGGCGCTTCACGAACGCCAGATAAAGCGAGATCAGCACAATCGGAACCAGCGTGAATGCGGCAGCCATGGGCATATTCCCAATGGCCCCCTGCTGGGCGTAGACCATGTTTCCGATGAAATATCCCGGCGGCCCCACCAGCTGCGGCACGATAAAATCCCCGAGCGTCAGCGAGAAGGTAAATATTGATCCTGCCGCAATCCCCGGAATAGCCAGCGGCAGAACCACGTAGCGGAAGGTTTGGCGCGGACGCGCGCCCAGATCGGCAGACGCCTGTAGCAGAGAAGCGGGTAACCTCTCCAGCGCCGCCTGCACGGGTAGGATCATAAACGGCAGCCAGATATAGACGAAGACCAGAAAGCGGCCCAGCCCTGATGTCGACAATGTGTTACCGCCAATCGCCGGAAGCGTAAGCAGAGAAATCAGGAGCGGCTCAAGCCCCAAATGGCTGAGAAACCACTGTGCCACCCCATCTTTCGCCAGCAGCAGCGTCCAGGCGTAAGCCTTAACGATATAACTCGCCCACATGGGTAGCATCACCGCGATGTAGAAAAAGGCTTTCCACTTACCGCGGGTATAACGCGCCATATACCACGCCATCGGAAACGCGAGGATCGCACTGGCGACAGTGACCGCAAGAGCCATCACCAGCGTGCGCAAGATGATGTCGTAGTTCGCCGGGTTGAAAAGTGCCTGAATGTTCGCAAAGGTGAGATCGGGCGTCACCGACATGGTGAAGTCGTCGAACGTATAGAAACCCTGCCACAGCAGTGTCAGAAGCGAACCCAAATAGACGATGCCAAACCACATCAGCGGCGCGAGCAGGAGCAGGAACAGACCCAGCGAGGGTTTACGCCAGAACAAGGCGGTAATACGGCTTAACCTACCGTGCGGCGCGGGCGTGGGTGAAACGCTCATGTCCATTTCACCTCTCCTCATGAAGCAACACCATGGCCTCGCGTGACCACGAGGCCAGCACCTGCTGTCCGGGTGCAATCCCCGCCTGGAGCGCCCCTCCGGTAAGGTTCGCCTGGCTGACCAGCAGTTTCGCACCGTCAGCCAGACGCAGCTCGAAGCGCGTGGCCGCGCCCTGATACTGTACCGCCTGTACCACGCCCTGCACCTGAACGTCACCGCCCTCATTGAGACGAATATGTTCCGGGCGCAGCGAATACATCCCCTCCATCCCACAGACCTGACGGGCCAATGCAATATCAAAAACGTTAGAGGTGCCAACAAAACTGGCGACAAACGGCGTGCGAGGACGCATGTAAAGTTCGCGCGGGGTATCAACCTGCTCGATACGCCCGTTGTTGAAGACGGCCACCCGATCCGACATGGACAGGGCTTCTCCTTGATCGTGGGTGACGAAAATAAAGGTAATGCCCAGCTCCTGCTGAAGCTTTTTCAGCTCGAACTGCATTTGTTCGCGCAGTTTAAGATCGAGCGCGCCCAGCGGTTCGTCCAGCAGCAGCACGCGGGGTTCGTTCACCAGCGCGCGGGCAATCGCCACGCGCTGACGCTGGCCGCCGGAGAGCTGTGAAGGCTTACGCGCGACGGCAAAACTCAGACCGACCTTCTCCAGCGCCTGACCGGCCAGCGCGTAGCGTTTTTTCTTGTCGACACCTTTAACCATCAGCCCGTACGCCACGTTGTCGAGGATCGACATGTGCGGAAACAGCGCGTAGTCCTGAAATACGGTGTTGACGTCGCGCTCCCAGGGAGGCAATTCGCTGGCTTCTTTGCCGAAGATTTTTATCGCGCCGCCGCTCAACTGTTCAAAACCGGCAATCAGGCGCAGGCAGGTCGTTTTGCCGGAGCCCGAAGGCCCCAGCATGGAGAAAAACTCCCCGTCACGAATGCCAATAGTCACCCCATCCACCGCTCGTACGTCGCCGTACAGACGGGAGACGTCATTAAACTCTACTGCGTACGTCATGTTCTGCTCCCGGACGTTCAACGACCGCCCATGATGGCAATGTAATCCTGCGTCCAGCGGCTGTAAGGGACAAATTTCCCGCCTTCCGCGATCGGCGTTTTCCAGAACATGATTTTTTCGAACTCGTTATAACCGTTGGTTTCGCAGCCTTTATCCCCCAGCAGCGTGCTGGCCTTACAGCCTTCTGCGACCACCGGCAGCGAGCCAAACCAGGCCGCCAGATCGCCCTGCACTTTTGGCGTCAGCGACCAGTTCATCCATTTGTAGGCGCACATTGGGTGTTTTGCCTGCGCGTGCAGCATGGTGGTGTCCGCCCAGCCGGTCACCCCTTCTTTCGGGAAGACGGTGGCAATGGGCTGGTTCTCTGCCTTCAGGGCATTCGCCTGATACGGCCAGGCGCTGGAGGCCACCACGCCTTCATTTTTGAAGTCGCTCATCTGAACGGTGGTGTCATGCCAGTAGCGGTGGATAAGCGCGTGCTGATCGCGCAGCACCTTGAGCACGGCGGCGTACTGTTCTTCGGTGAGCTGGTACGGGTCTTTAATACCTAACTGCGGTTGAGTGGCTTTGACGAACAACGCGGCATCGGCGATATAAATCGGGCCGTCGTACGCCTGCACACGTCCCTGGTTGGTTTTACCGTCAGGCAAATTCTGTTTGGTGAATACCACGCTCCAGCTGTCCGGCGGCGTCGGGAAGGTTTTGGTGTTGTACATCAGCAGGTTTGGCCCCCATTGATAGGGCGTGCCGTAAACTTTGCCGTCGACGTTAAACCATTCCCCTTTCACAATCCGTGCGTCGAGGGTTTTCCAGTTGGGGATCAAATCAGGGTTTATCGGCTGAACGCGTTTCCCCATGATCAGGCGCAGCGAAGCGTCACCGGAGGCCGTGACCAGATCATATCCTCCTTTCGCCATCAGGCTGACCATCTCATCGGATGTGGCCGCCGTTTTGACGTTGACGGTACACCCGGTCTCTTTTTCAAACTGGGTCACCCAGTCATAATTTTTATCCGTCTGACCGCGTTCGATGTACCCCGGCCAGGCAATAATATCCAGTCGTCCTTCCCCGTTGCCGATGGCCTTCGGCGGTTCGGCGGCTTGCGCGGTCATGATTGTCATGCCAAGCGCATACAGGCTGCTGCGGGCAAAAATTTTGCTCATTAGATTTACTCCAGTCGCAATGAAATTTAGCGGCAGCCTTGCCGTAAAAATATCTCCTTAATTAAACGTAGACCGCGCAAATGCGCCGCACCTTTCGGCTAAAGGAAATTTCATCAAGGTGTGACCGAGGGCGCATTCCCCGTTAACTGGATTATAGACAAGGAGTTAGCAGAGGAAGGGAGTATGCAGATTTCCTATGATGCGGCGCTGAGGGATATTCGCAGCGCCGTCATAAAGATAAGGAAGGATTATTTAAAAGCCGACTACGCGATTTATTCCAGCATCTCGCTAATTAATTTTCCCAACTGAATAACAGCCTGTTCTTCCCGTTCTCCCCACGCCCAGGAGGTATTAAACCGGAAAAACGGCGTCCAGCTGTCTGACGTTGAAAACATCTTACCTGGCGCAATGCTGATGTGGTGGACTAACGCTTTCTCGCTCAGCAGCCCGGCATCCAGCTGCGCCGGAAGCTCCAGCCATAAAAAATAGCCACTGTCGTTGTGATGGATTTTGACGCCAGCAGGCATATGGCGCAAAAGCGACTGCCACCCCTGCTGTTTGCGCTCGGCCAGCGTGCGTCGCAGGCGGCGAAGATGGGCGTCATACCGTTTGGTCGCCAGATAATCCACAAGCGCCAGCTGCATGGGTGAGCTGGTTGATAAGGTGCTCATGAGCTGCAGCTGCTGAATGCGTCGCGCATGCTTTCCCGCCGCCACCCATCCGATGCGAAAACCGGCCACCAGACATTTTGAAAATGAGGAGCAGTGCAGCGTCATGTCCTGCCTGTCCCAGGCCTTGGCCGGAAGCGGTTTTTCACGGCCAAAATAGAGTTCGCTGTAGACGTCGTCCTCAATCAGGGTGACGTTATGCTTCGTTAGCAGCGCCACCAGCAAAGCCTTTTTCTCCGCACTCAGCGTGAAGCCAAGCGGGTTTTGACTGTTGGTCATTAGCCAGCAGGCTTTTACCGGATAATCATTCAGGGCCTGTTCAAGGGCATTCAGGTCAATCCCCTCGCGCACGTCGGTCGCTATCGACAGGGCCTTCAGCTTCAGGCGTTCAAGCGCCTGGAGAGCACCATAAAAACAGGGATTTTCAACGATCACCCAGTCACCGGGTTCGGTGACGGCCTGCAGGCTAAGGTTCAGCGCCTCAAGCGCGCCTGCGGTAATGACAATCTCTTCAGGTGAGATGTTCATCCCCTGCTGCGCGTAGCGGCGGGCAATGGCGTGGCGTAGATCGACGTTGCCCGGCGGCAGGTTTTCAATCACGCTCATCGCGGTGGCGGTTTTACTGACGTTCGCCAGCGAGCGGTTAAGCTGCTGAAGCGGAAAGAGGCGCGGATCGGGAAATGCGGAAGCAAACGGCACGACGGAGGGATCGCGGCTGGCCTGCAGCACGTCGAAGATATAGGTGTTGATGTCGACCACTTCATCGCGCATCACCTGAGCCGGAGGAGCAGGCTGTTGCGCAGTCGGGCGCGAGGCAACGTAATAGCCCGATTGCGGTCTGGCGACAATGCGCCCCTGGCTTTCCAGCATCTGATACGCGTGGCCCACGGTCATGAAACTCATGCCGCTGCTCGCCACCTGCTCTCGCAGCGAAGGCAGCTTATCGCCCGGCAGCCATACGCCAAGCTCAATCTGCGAGATAATTTGTTGCGCCAGACGCTGGTATTTTTTCATCAGATTCTCCTTATTGCCGACAGTGTATATCAGCAGGAGAAAAAGAGAAGATTTTGCTAACTGTTATGGAAAGCGTTGTTAATTACTTGCGGTACTCAGTGATATGGCTCTGGGCAGAACGTGCTGCGGCCAGGTGATCGAGTGTAACCATCGACGATTTGCAAAAAATGCATTTCGCGCCGTGAGGATTTTTCTCAGACACATCAAAAACTGAAGTACGGTACTGCGAGCCATGACAGCATGGGCAGCGAAAATGGATATAAGAAGTCATAGGATTCTCCTGTAAACGTAAAAACGTAAATTACTCATGAGCCGATCAGGCAATAATGGTTTTAAACAAAACTAATCGGAAAGTAGATAAAGACCCAAGAGAGGCTGCGGAGAGGCACAACGTGATGAGAACTGCTTTATAAAACTACGTCAGATATTTATTTGGACTCAAAACCAGAAGACCATTAACGCACGACGCAGACGACAACGCAAGCGGTTTAATGCGTAAAATTCATAAAAAGAATTTTCTTATTCTTAATTACCGACCTATATCAGATGAGTTAAATGACGACAGTTTACGAACTGTTATGCATAAATTTTACTTTTCTGCCTCTGATAGTCGACTTTACCCCCCTATACCATAACAGCACACCGTTTGACATTGAGGCTGTGCATGTTTGGTTTAGATGCTTTTCACCTTGCGCGGATACAGTTTGCCTTTACCGTATCCTTTCACATTATTTTCCCGGCCATCACCATCGGCCTGGCAAGCTATCTTGCTGTACTCGAAGGGCTGTGGCTCAAAACAAAAAATCCTGTCTGGCGCTCGCTGTACCATTTCTGGTCGAAGATCTTCGCCGTTAACTTTGGTATGGGTGTGGTCTCCGGGCTGGTCATGGCCTACCAGTTTGGCACTAACTGGAGTGGATTTTCGCAGTTTGCGGGCAGTATTACCGGCCCGCTGCTGACCTATGAAGTGCTCACCGCCTTCTTCCTTGAGGCCGGTTTCCTTGGCGTGATGCTGTTTGGCTGGAACAAAGTCGGTCCGGGTCTGCACTTCTTTGCGACCTGTATGGTGGCGCTGGGGACGATTATATCGACCTTCTGGATCCTCTCCTCCAACAGCTGGATGCAGACCCCGCAAGGCTATGAGATCGTCAACGGTCAGGTCGTACCGGTAGACTGGTTTGCCGTGGTATTTAACCCCTCTTTCCCGTACCGCCTGCTGCATATGTCGATAGCCGCCTTTCTCAGTAGCGCGCTGTTTGTTGGTGCTTCTGCCGCCTGGCACCTGCTGCGCGGTAACAGGACGCCTGCCATTCGCGCCATGTTCTCTATGGCGCTATGGATGACCCTGATTGTGGCCCCCATTCAGGCGATGGTGGGTGATATGCACGGGCTGAACACCTTAAAGTACCAGCCCGCCAAAATTGCCGCCATTGAAGGCCACTGGGAAAACCCGCCGGGTGAACCGACGCCGCTGCTGCTGTTCGGCTGGCCGGACATGGAACAGGAGCGCACCCGTTTTGGGCTGGAGATCCCGGCGCTGGGCAGTCTGATCCTAACCCACAGTCTGGAAAAACAGGTTCCCGCGCTCAAGGAGTTTCCGAAAGAAGACCGGCCTAACTCCACCATCGTCTTCTGGTCGTTCCGCATTATGGCAGGCCTGGGCATGCTGATGTTACTGCTGGGGGTTGCTGCGGTCTGGCTGCGCTACAAAAAACGGCTGTATACCTCTCGTCCCTTCCTGTGGTTTGCCCTGCTTATGGGACCATCCGGATTGATTGCCATCCTTGCCGGATGGGTTACCACGGAAGTGGGCCGCCAGCCGTGGATGGTCTATGGACTGCAGCGCACGAAAGATGCGGTTTCCGCGCACGGCGATCTGCATATGAGCGTCAGCCTGCTGGCCTTCTTCGTGGTTTATACCTCGGTGTTTGGCGTGGGTTATAGCTATATGGTACGCCTGATCAAAAAAGGCCCTCAGCCTCATGAGTCATTTGCCACTGAAGCTGATGGTCGACCTGCTCGTCCCCTTTCCGCCGTTATTACTGAACGTAAGGAGAAGCCATAATGGGAATCGATCTCTCCCTTATCTGGTTTGTGATCATCGTATTCGCCACGTTAATGTACATCGTGATGGATGGATTTGATTTGGGAATTGGCATCCTGTTCCCCGCGACGCAGAACGGCGACGATCGCGATGTGATGGTCAACAGTGTTGCGCCGGTGTGGGACGGGAACGAAACATGGCTGGTGCTTGGCGGCGCGGCCTTGTTTGGTGCCTTCCCGTTGGCTTACGCGGTCATCATCGACGCGCTGACCATTCCGCTGACATTAATGCTGATCGGACTTATTTTCCGGGGCGTAGCGTTTGAGTTTCGCTTCAAAGCCACACCGGCACACCGTCCGTTCTGGGATAAAGCCTTTATTGGTGGCTCGATTCTGGCAACGTTCACCCAGGGCGTGACGGTCGGCGCTGTGATTAACGGATTCTCCGTTACCGGACGCGCGTACAGCGGCGGCCCCTTTGACTGGTTCACTACCTTTAACCTGTTCTGTGGCGCAGGTCTGGTCATAGCCTATGCCCTGTTAGGCTCTACATGGCTGGTAATGAAAAGCGAAAATGCCCTGCAACAGCGGATGCGTGAGGTTTCAAAAACGCTGTTAATCGTCCTTCTGCTATTCATTGCGGCAATCAGTATCTGGACGCCTTTGGCGCAACCGGCTATCGCCGCGCGCTGGTTTACGCTGCCGAATCTGTTTTATCTGCTGCCCGTCCCGGTGCTGGTGGCGATCCTGAGCCTGTGGCAGTGGCGAAGCCTGAAGGATCCTGATAGTCATAATCTGCCGTTTGTGCTGACGCTGGGGTTGATTTTCCTCGGATTCAGCGGTCTTGGGATCAGCATCTGGCCGCACATCATCCCGCCGTCTATTACCTTATGGCAGGCTGCTGCACCACCGCAGAGTCAGGGCTTTATGTTAGTGGGCGCACTGTTGATCATTCCCATCATTCTGGTCTACACCTTCTGGAGCTACTACGTATTTCGCGGAAAAGTACAGCATGGGGAGGGTTATCACTGATGCAACAACCTGTCTGGAAACGTCTGATGTGGCTGGCCATCATCTGGGGCGGTAGCGTCCTGGCGCTGGCCGCCGTAAGTATGTTCTTCCGTATGCTGATGGCGGCGGCGGGATTCAAATCTCACTAACACCTTGTGCCGGGCACCGCGCTGTTGCCCGGTCTCTTCTCGCACTTTCAGATAAACCCCATTAACTCGCGCGGGCGTATGGTTACACTTGGAATAGATTCACAGCATTGATATTTAGAGAAGAAAAATGAAAAAGCTCGTTGCAGTAACTTTTCTGAGCCTGGCCCTGGCGGGCTGCGTTAACCCGGGTAAAGCGTCCGTTCAGCCGGAGCAGCTTCAAAACCACCGTTTTGTGCTGGAAAATGTCGATGGTAAAGCCATCACCAAAACGGCAACGCAGCCTGAAATAAGCTTTAGCGCACTGTCAGATATCAGCCTGATTAAAAACATCACTGTCTCAGGCGTGATGTGTAACAGTTATAACGGACAGGGGAAATTGTCCGAAGGCGCGCTCACCGTCAAAAGTCTGGCGATGACCCGGAAACTGTGCACTGACCCACAGCTTAACGAACTGGATCAGGCCATCGGCGACATGCTGCGCAAGGGCGCACAGGTCGACCTGACTGAAGACCAGTTAACGCTGGCGACAGCCGAAAAAACGCTGATGTTTAAACGCGTTGAGTAATCAGTAGTTACCGCAAGATCCCACGGCAAGCGACTGTTCACTGCAGCGCTTGCCATTTGGCAACGCGCACATACCAATCGCAGACCCATCGAGCTGGCGAGCAACCGATAACGAACCCCCAATCATCGCGCAGTTGGCCTGGCCGGAGCTTGACATCGCGGCTCTCATACCTGGCGTGACGTGCGCCGCCGTTGCCTGCTGAACAGGTTCACTACTACATGCCGACAACAATAACGCGGCACACCCTACCCAAAACGCTGAACGCATGTTCTCTCCCCCATGAATAATGACAAACCTATGCATAATAGGCACGCGGCGCCGCATCGTCGAGAGTGGATGTGCGTATTTATGCGCTCCGGAAACAATTTCTCGCAATTTTTCCGGCAAAAGTTTGATCTACTCATTGATGCCGGGAATATCGAGGACACAAAAGCGAAAATCGCAAAACCTGAGCTTTGCTAAAATAAAAGGATAATTATCAGGGCTTGTTGCCGTTATACAGGCCCCTCTTTTTGCGCAATGTAAGGGTGTCGTCTTATGCAAACTATTGACGGTAATGGTGCAGTCGCGTCAGTTGCGTTCCGTACCAGTGAAGTTATCGCCATCTACCCGATTACGCCAAGTTCCACGATGGCTGAACAGGCGGATGCCTGGGCCGGAAACGGGGTAACAAACGTCTGGGGGGATGTCCCACGCGTGGTTGAAATGCAGTCCGAAGCGGGCGCGATTGCCGCGGTGCACGGTGCGCTTCAGACAGGCGCCTTGTCCACGTCGTTTACCTCCTCTCAGGGATTGCTGCTGATGATCCCGACGTTATACAAATTAGCCGGACAGTTGACGCCATTTGTGCTGCATGTTGCCGCACGTACGGTCGCGACTCACGCCCTCTCCATCTTTGGCGATCACTCAGACGTGATGGCGGTCCGTCAGACGGGCTGCGCCATGCTGTGCGCCAGCAGCGTCCAGGAGGCACAGGACTTCGCGCTGATTTCACATATCGCGACGCTGAAAAGCCGCGTGCCGTTTATTCATTTCTTTGATGGGTTCCGCACATCTCACGAAATCAACAAAATCGTTCCGCTGGCTGACGATACGATCCTCAATCTTCTGCCACAGGCTGAGATCGATGCGCACCGTGCTCGAGCCCTCAATCCGGAACATCCTGTGATTCGCGGAACCTCTGCAAACCCGGATACCTATTTCCAGTCTCGAGAAGCGACTAACCCGTGGTACGACGCGGTTTACGACCATGTTGAACAGGCGATGAATGCGTTCGCCACCGCCACCGGACGGGAGTACAAACCGTTCGAATATTATGGCCATCCGCAGGCGGAACGCGTGATCGTGCTGATGGGCTCTGCCATCGGCACCTGTGAAGAAGTGGTGGATGAACTGCTGACGCGCGGCGAAAAGGTCGGCGTGCTGAAAGTGCGGCTTTATCGTCCTTTCTCAGCTAAACATTTGCTCTCAGCGCTTCCGGAAAGCGCGCGATCCGTTGCCGTTCTTGACCGAACCAAAGAACCGGGTGCGCACGCGGAACCGCTCTATCTGGACGTGATGACGGCCCTGGCGGAAGCGTTTAATAGCGGCGAACGCGAAATGCTGCCGCGCGTTATTGGCGGGCGCTATGGCTTGTCATCCAAAGAGTTTGGCCCGGACTGCGTGCTGGCAGTCTTTAACGAGCTGAATGCAGCGAAGCCAAAACCGCGCTTTACGGTCGGCATTTATGATGATGTGACTAACCTGTCCCTGTCGTTGCCGGAAAACACCCTGCCCTCGACCGCCAAACTCGAGGCGCTGTTCTATGGTCTGGGCAGCGACGGTAGCGTCTCAGCAACCAAAAACAACATCAAAATCATCGGCAATTCGACACCGTGGTATGCCCAGGGCTATTTCGTCTATGACTCCAAAAAAGCGGGCGGGCTGACCGTTTCCCACCTGCGCGTCAGCGAACACCCTATTCGCTCGGCTTACCTTATTTCTCAGGCAGATTTTGTAGGCTGCCACCAGCTGCAGTTTATCGACAAATACCAAATGGCGGAGCGCCTGAAACCTGGCGGTATTTTCCTGATTAACACTCCGTACAGCGTTGATGAAGTCTGGGCGCGGCTGCCGCAGGAAGTGCAGGCGGTGCTGAACCAGAAAAAAGCCCGCCTCTTTGTGATTAACGCCGCCAAAATTGCCCGCGAATGTGGCCTGGCGGCACGTATCAACACCGTGATGCAGATGGCCTTCTTCCATCTGACCAACATCCTGCCGGGCGACAGTGCGCTGATGGAGCTGCAGGGTGCGATAGCCAAAAGCTACAGCAGCAAAGGCCAGGAGCTCGTCGAGCGCAACTGGCAGGCGCTGGCGCTGGCGCGCGAATCGCTGTTTGAAGTACCGCTGCAGCAGGTGAATGCAGCCAGCCCGAACCGCCCTCCGGTGGTGTCCGACGCGGCGCCGGATTTCGTGAAAACCGTAACGGCGGCAATGCTGGCCGGTCTGGGCGATGCCCTGCCCGTCTCGGCGCTGCCGCCAGACGGCACCTGGCCAATGGGCACCACCCGTTGGGAAAAACGTAACATCGCCGAGGCGATCCCGATCTGGAAAGAAGAGCTGTGTACGCAGTGCAACCACTGCGTGGCGGCCTGCCCGCACTCGGCCATCCGTGCCAAGGTAGTTTCACCTGAAGAGATGGAAACCGCGCCGGCCAGCCTGCACTCGCTGGATGTGAAATCCCGCGACATGCGCGGACAGAAATACGTTCTGCAGGTCGCTCCTGAAGACTGTACCGGCTGTAACCTGTGCGTCGAAGTGTGCCCGGCGAAAGATCGTCAAAACCCGGACATTAAGGCCATCAATATGATGTCGCGCCTGGAACATGTTGAAGAAGAGAAAGTGAATTACGACTTCTTCCTGAACCTGCCTGAAATCGATCGCAGCAAGCTGGAACGTATTGATATTCGCACTTCACAGCTGATTACTCCGCTGTTCGAATACTCGGGTGCCTGCTCTGGCTGCGGAGAAACACCGTATATCAAACTGCTTACGCAGCTTTACGGCGACCGAATGCTGATCGCTAACGCCACCGGCTGTTCGTCTATTTACGGTGGTAACCTCCCTTCCACGCCGTACACTACCGACGCTAACGGTCGCGGCCCGGCATGGGCGAACTCGCTGTTTGAAGATAACGCCGAGTTTGGTCTTGGCTTCCGTCTGACCGTCGACCAGCACCGCGCGCGCGTGATGCGTCTGCTGGAGCAGTTTGCCGATAAAATCCCTGCAGAACTGAATGATGCACTTCACTCGGAAGCCACGCCGGATGTGCGGCGCGAGCAGGTGGCTGAACTGCGCAACGCGCTGCAGGGCGTTGAGGGTGCGGAACAATTGTTGACGGATGCTGATGCGCTGGTTGAGAAATCTATCTGGCTGATCGGCGGCGACGGCTGGGCCTACGACATTGGCTTCGGCGGGCTTGACCATGTTCTGAGTCTGACTGAAAACGTTAATATTCTGGTGCTGGATACGCAGTGTTATTCCAACACCGGCGGTCAGGCGTCTAAAGCGACACCGTTAGGCGCTGTTACCAAATTTGGTGAGCACGGCAAACGCAAAGCGCGTAAAGATCTCGGCGTCAGCATGATGATGTACGGCCACGTTTATGTCGCGCAAATTTCACTGGGCGCGCAGCTTAATCAGACCGTGAAAGCGATTCAGGAAGCGGAAGCCTACCCAGGCCCATCGCTGATTATTGCCTACAGCCCTTGCGAGGAGCACGGCTATGATCTGGCTCTCAGCCACGATCAGATGCGTCAGCTCACAGCAACCGGCTTCTGGCCGCTGTACCGGTTCGACCCACGCCGTGCGGATGAAGGCAAACTGCCGCTGGCGCTGGACTCACGTCCGCCATCTGATGCCCTTGCCGAGACGCTTATGCAGGAGCAGCGCTTCCGCCGCCTCAACGCGCAACAGCCTGAAGTGGCAGAACAGCTCTGGAAAGATGCCGCCGCGGATCTGCAAAAACGCTATGACTTCCTGGCACAGATGGCCGGGAAAGCGGATAAATCGACCAGCGAATAACTCTACCCGCCCGGCTTGTCCGGGCTTTTTTTTGTCATAAAAAAAGCCCGATGTATTCACACCAGGCTAATCCAGATAATCACAGAAAACTATTTAGATAACTAAATAATATTCACATCAATTATGGATGAAGAAATCTTAAAGGCATATAACAACGGCGATCTTACCTTTTCTCCCGCGCAATTAATAATTTTAGTTTTGTATGCTTCCGGTTAATACATTCATGAAATCAATCAAGATTTCAACAGTATTATTTGGTTGAGAATTTACTTAAAACGTAACAAATATAATTACGACTCCGCATTGGGACTGATTTAGCATGAGACATCTTTCCTGTATGGAAAGTTCATCTGGTAATTAAATAAAAATGATTGCAAAGGAATATCACTATGCAAAGAAAAGTACTGGCCCTCATGATTCCTGCTCTGTTAATGGCAGGCGCAGCACATGCAGCAGAAATTTATAATAAAGACGGCAACAAATTAGATCTGTACGGAAAAGTAGATGGTCTCCACTACTTCTCTGACGATGCGTCAAAAGATGGCGATCAAACCTATATGCGTCTGGGCTTCAAAGGCGAAACCCAAATCAACAACCTGATGACCGGCTACGCGCAGTGGGAATACAACGTTCAGGCTAACAACACCGAAGGGTCTGATAACCAGTCCTGGACGCGTCTGGCTTTCGCGGGTGTGAAAGTGGGTGATTACGGTTCATTTGATTATGGCCGTAACTACGGTGTGCTGTACGACGTGGAAGGCTGGACAGATATGCTGCCAGAATTCGGTGGCGACTCATACACCTACGCCGATAACTTTATGACCGGCCGTGCAAACGGCGTGGCAACCTACCGTAATACCGACTTTTACGGTCTGGTGCAGGGTCTGAACTTTGCGCTGCAATACCAGGGCAAAAACGAATCCGGCAATAACAATCAGGAAGGGACCAACAACGGTCGTGATACGCGTCATGAGAACGGCGACGGTTTCGGTATCTCTACCACCTATGATTTCGGCATGGGCTTCAGTGCAGGCGCGGCTTACGCCTCTTCTGACCGTACCAACGATCAGGTTACAGGTACAACCGCGGGCGGCGATAAAGCAGATGCATGGACTGCTGGCCTGAAATATGATGCCAACAATATCTACCTGGCGGCAATGTATTCCGAAACCCGCAATATGACACCATACGGTGATAACGAAGGTAATGTGGCTAACAAAACTCAGAACTTTGAAGTCACCGCGCAATATCAGTTCGACTTTGGTCTGCGTCCGGCGATTTCTTACCTGCAGTCCAAAGGTAAAGATCTGGGCAACGGTCAGGGCGATCAGGACCTGGTTAAATATGCTGACGTAGGTGCCACCTACTATTTCAACAAAAACATGTCCACCTATGTTGATTATAAAATCAACCTGCTGGACGAAGACGACAGCTTCTACAAGAATAACGGCATCAGCACTGACGATGTTGTTGCATTAGGCCTGGTTTACCAGTTCTGATCCTACGAGCCCGCAGCTTTCTGCGGGCTCAAAACATCGCTATAGGCCTTTTCTGACCAGCTCAGCGGCTTTGACGAACACCTCATCTTCAACGCCATCGCCCTTCTGTCTGCCGAGTCTGACCAGTTCGTCAACGATACTTTCACGGCTGATCGGCTTCTGCGCTGAAACCAGCCCAATAACGGCAGCCCCAATCGCCAACCCAACCAATCCTGTTTGTTCTTCTTTGTTCTTCATGTTCGCGCTCCCGTGTCCAACAGAAAAGCGTAGCAGGAATACAGTAAAAAGAGTGTTTGTTACGCCAACCGATGCTCATAACGCAGAGAAGTGATAAACCGCCGCCATTGCTACGATGCTCAGGATGACACTTAGCATAAAGTAGGTTTTAAAGGGCTGCTTTTGCGTTTTATGGCGAAAAAGTTGTTGACCCAGAATGGCGCCAGGCCAACCGCCTGTCACCCCAAACGCCAGCAAAGTGGCTTCCGGAACTCTGCGCATGCCCTTTCGCGCCGCCATTTTATCCGCGCCATATATCGCCATCGTCAGCACATTGATGAGCACGAACCACATGACAAGAGGATTCGACGTAAAAAAGCTACCAGTCGCAGCGGAAAACAGAAGCAGATAACAAAAACGATTGAGCGTCATAGCAGTGACCACGGGAATGTTGAGCGTATTCAGATGCCGCAGTATACGAGATAACGTGAATGTTTCAGGTTGACGCTATGTCAATTTGTGCCAACATTCCAATCCGCACCATCAAATTGATTTTCTTAACGATTTTTGTAAAATGCGCATATCCTGAGAGACGAGTTATCTCCATCTGTTTAGTTTTGTAGTCCTCTAAGGTAGCATTACGCAAAGAAGAACGTGAAAAATGCTGGATAAATGCACCAACCTGGCGAAAAGATAAAGGAATTCCAAAATGATTTATGATTGTTTTTTATACTACGATGAAGATATGCTGCTTGAACTTCGCCTCAATACCTTAAACGAAGTCATTGATAAGTTTGTGATTGTAGAATCAACTCACTCATTTACTGGAATTCCGAAGCCTCTCAATTTTAATATCGACAAATTCCCTGAATTTAAAGATAAAATCATTTACGTTGTTTACGATTCACTTCCTAAGCTGAAAAATGGCGTCGAAGGGGAATATGATGCCTGGGCTAACGAAGCAGCGACCAGAAACGCAACAATGCGCGGACTTCGTGATGCTAAGGACGACGATATTATTATCATCTCCGATGTCGATGAGATCTTCACTCCTGAAGCCATTAAGCAAATTAACCCGAAGAAATTATGTACGACGTTCCACATGAATTTTTTCAACTATCAATTTAACCTGCAAGTCTTTAATAAAGATGGCTCTCCGCGCTTGTGCACACTTCCGCGCGCGACGACGTTACGCAATCTTAGATACCGTTTTGGCGGAAAGGCATTTGATTTTAGAAATGTTAAGTCCACTGAAATTTATAAAGACTTTTTGTCAAGACTGACATTCAAATATAGAAACAAGATTGTAAAAAATGCGGGTTGGCACTTCTCATGGGTTATGTCGCCTGAACGCATCTCCAGGAAGATGTCTACGATCTCTCATACTGAACACGATACGCCAGAATTCAATAATCCTGAACACATTATGAAAGTGATTACGAATGCAGAGGATATCTGGGGTCGAGACAGAAAATTAGTCAAGCAGGATCTTAAAAAACCTGAGTTCCCGGCTTATTTAGTCGATAATAAAGAGAAGTTTAAACAGTTCATTATTTAATCAGCAGTTTTGACCAGATAATACCGGGTGCTTTTAATGTTTCTGTCCTACTATAAAGCACTCTCTTTTTTTCCATGATCACAGGAATCGGTCTTGCCCTCTCTGTTGCCATCCCGGGAAGCCTACTACTCTTTATCAATCCAACACCGCTCTAAAACATGCTGGTATTCGCCGCCGGAATCCGTAACATACGCGGCATACTTTTGCCTGCTGGCTTTTATCTGCCAGCGCTAACCCGTCTTTCGACCCTGCTGGCTCCGAAGGTAGTAATAAATGCAACAAAATCAAGATATTAACAAAAAAGAACAATACAACCTGAACAAGCTGCAAAAGCGTTTGCGCCGTAACGTGGGCGAAGCCATTGCGGACTTCAACATGATTGAAGAAGGCGACCGCATCATGGTTTGTCTGTCAGGGGGTAAAGACAGCTACACCATGCTGGAGATCCTGCGTAATCTTCAGCAAAGCGCACCGGTGAATTTTTCCCTGGTGGCGGTGAATCTCGACCAGAAACAGCCGGGGTTCCCTGAGCACATTCTGCCAGAGTATCTGGAGAATCTGGGCGTTGAGTACAAAATCGTCGAAGAAAACACCTACGGCATTGTTAAAGAGAAGATCCCGGAAGGGAAAACGACCTGCTCGCTGTGCTCTCGCTTACGCCGCGGGATCCTCTACCGTACCGCAACGGAGCTGGGCGCGACCAAAATTGCGCTCGGACATCACCGCGACGATATCCTGCAAACGCTGTTCCTGAACATGTTCTACGGCGGCAAGATGAAAGGCATGCCGCCTAAGCTAATGAGCGATGACGGCAAGCACATTGTGATCCGCCCCCTCGCCTACTGCCGTGAAAAAGATATTGAGCGTTTTTCTCAGGCTAAAGGTTTCCCGATCATTCCATGTAACCTGTGCGGCTCGCAGCCGAACCTGCAGCGTCAGGTGATTGGTGACATGCTGCGCGACTGGGACAAACGTTATCCGGGTCGGATCGAAACCATGTTCAGCGCGATGCAGAACGTCGTCCCTTCCCATCTCGCGGATGTAGCGTTATTCGACTTCAAAGGCATAAACCACGAATCAGAAGTGGTTAACGGTGGCGATCTGGCGTTTGACCGGGAAGAAATCCCAATGCAGCCTGCGGGCTGGCAGCCGGAAGAAGATGACAGTCAATTAGAAGAACTGCGTCTGAATGTGCTGGAAGTGAAATAAAACGAAGCGTCTCAGAGAGATATCTGAGACGCTTTTTTCCGTTACTTCAGCAGACGAACGCGGCAGGCTTTGCCTTTAATTTTACCGTTTTGCAGCTGCTTCCAGGCTTTATGCGCCACCGACTGGCGAACCGCCACGTAAACGTGCGCCGGATGAACCGCAATTTTTCCGATATCCGCCCCGTCCAGACCGATATCTCCGGTCAGCGCCCCTAACACATCACCCGGACGCATCTTGGCTTTTTTGCCGCCGTCGATACACAGCGTCGCCATTTCAGCCTCCAGCGGGACAATGCTGATATTGCCCGGGGCGTTCACCCAGTTCAGTTTAATCTGCAGCATTTCAGAAAGGATATTGGCGCGCTGCGCCTCTTCCGGCGCGCAGAAGCTGATGGCGAGACCGCTGTTGCCCGCGCGCGCGGTACGACCAATACGATGGACGTGTACCTCGGGATCCCAGGCCAGTTCAAAGTTAACCACCAGCTCGAGCGATTTAATGTCCAGACCGCGGGCGGCAACGTCGGTCGCGACCAAAACGCGCGCACTGCCGTTAGCAAAACGCACCAGCGTCTGATCGCGGTCGCGCTGCTCCAAATCCCCATGCAGCGACAGTGCGCTTTGACCCGCGGCATTCAGGGCATCGCAGACCGACTGACAATCCTTTTTAGTGTTGCAAAACACCACGCAGGAAGCAGGCTGATGCTGGCTCAGCAGCTTTTGCAGCAGCGAGATTTTGCCGTGCTGCGACGTTTCAAAGAACTGCTGTTCGATGGCGGGCAGAGCATCAACGCTATCAATTTCAATGGTCAACGGATTCTTCTGCACACGACCACTGATTGCCGCGATACCTTCAGGCCAGGTCGCGGAGAACAACAGCGTCTGACGATCCTGCGGCGCAAAGCGGATCACCTCATCAATAGCATCGCTAAAACCCATGTCGAGCATACGATCGGCTTCATCCATCACCAGCGTCTGCAGAGCATCAAGCGAAACCGTCCCCTTTTGCAGGTGATCGAGCAGGCGTCCCGGCGTGGCAACAATAATGTGCGGCGCATGCTGCAGCGAATCACGCTGTGCGCCAAAAGGTTGCCCGCCACAGAGGGTTAAAATTTTGGTGTTCGGCAGAAAACGAGCCAGACGGCGCAACTCTCCGGCGACCTGGTCCGCCAGCTCGCGGGTCGGACACAGAATCAGCGACTGCGTCTGGAATAACGCCGCATCAATATGCTGCAACAGCCCGAGACCAAATGCAGCCGTTTTCCCACTGCCGGTTTTTGCCTGCACGCGTACGTCACGGCCTTCCAGGATGGCCGGCAGCGCAGCCGCCTGTACAGGGGTCATAGTGAGGTATCCCAACTCGTTAAGGTTATCGAGTTGGGCAGCAGGCAGAACGTTCAGGGTAGAAAAAGCGGTCACAGTATTCTCTCGTGGTCATCTTCGCAGTCAGATGGCGCGTATCCTCGCAGATATCAGGGTTGGATGCGACATTTTAATCGGTTCTTCATCAGGCGGCGGGTCCGGCATAGGCTGAGGACGCGGGATAGGATCGGGCATCGGCGTTGGATCGGTAGGTACCGGATCGGACTGGCGTGTATTCATGAATTGCAGTGCGAGTAGCATGCTCATCTCTTCCTCCAGGTTTTTTTGTTGACCCTTTTAGGGTAGTCGCTGGGGAACGGCAGGCAAAAAAAAGCCGACTATTAAGTCGGCGTCGTACGAATCAATTGTGCTATGCAGTAATTCAAAAAAAGGAAGTAAGACAATATGGAGCGCAACGCCCATCGCTTGACGTTGCATTCACCTGCGGGAGTAATATTGCACCTTGCGGGGTCGATGTTTATTGACTTCGCTCAATTAAAATGTCGTTTTGAAGCAATCTACCGACCGAAAAAGTGTAAATTTACAACCATTTACTGCGATGCAACCACCATGCAACACCGCCAATCAAAACCACTAACATGACGCAAAAGGCCGTAAACCCGTAGTGGTACTCTCCGCCGGGTATTCCGCCAAGATTGACGCCAAACAGCCCCGTCAGAAAAGTGCTGGGCAAAAAGACCATCGCCATGAGCGACATCGTATAAGTTCGTCTCGAGAGTGACTCCTGCATCACCTGGGCAATTTCGTCCGCCATCACCGCCGTTCGGGCAATACAGGAGTCAATCTCGTCCAGTCCTCGCCCAAGCCTGTCAGCAATGTCCTGCATTCTTCTACGCTGGTCATCGTTCATCCAGCTCAGCCGCTCGCTGGCCAGTCGCGCGTACACATCGCGCTGTGGCGTCATGTAGCGACGCATGACGATCAGCTGTTTGCGCAAAAGCGCCAGAAAACCGCGTGGGGGGATCTGCTGATCGAGCAGATTGTCCTCCAGGTCGATAATCTTATCGTGCAGTTCTTCGATAAACTCGCTGGCATGATCGGTCAGGGCATCGCAGACGTCCACCAGCCAACTGCCACAATCCGTCGGGCCCGTGCCCTCTTTTAGATCGTTAACCACGTCATCCAGCGCCAGCACCTTACGCTGCCGGGTGGAGACAATCATCCGCTCATCCATATAGAGACGCATGGCAACCAGTTGGTCGGGACGTTCATCCGTGCTGCCATTAATGCAGCGCAGCGTAATTAATGTCCCCTCGCCCATTCTGCTGACGCGTGGCCTGAGGCTCTCTCCTGCTAGCGCATCACGCACGTTATTGGGTAAGAGCGGCGTCGATGCCAGCCACTGGGCACTGTCTGGATGGGTGTAGTTCAAATGCAGCCAGCAGGGATGTTCACTATCAATATCATCGCTGTCTTCCAGCGGCCTCGCACCACCATGGCCATCGAACACCCACGCAAAAACTGCGTCAGGCACGTTAACTTCGGACCCTTTAATGCTCTCCACAGCGCCTCCCGCTTTTCATCTTCACGGTGTCAGTCTAGCTTTCGTCCAGGCTTAAGCAATAGATATGTTCAGCATCGCCCTGAATGCGCTCAGGAATTGTACTTTTCGCAGCAAAGAAAAAGCCTGGCAAGCCAGGCTTTTTATCAGAGAGAGGGGATCGGGGAACGTTGACGTCGCGGTGAGGGCTCATCCGCGAGATGTCGCTGGTCAAGCCGGAAATTACGCGTGCGGGTTTGCAGTTCAATCACCTGGTTACGCAGCACATCGGAGGATCCGTTGAGCTCCTCCACCATGGCGACATTGCTCTGCGTCACGCGTTCCAGTTCAGACAGCGCCTGCGTTATCTGCGAAATCCCCTTTTCCTGTTCTGACGTGGAGGCAGAAATATCGTCCATTAACCGGCTGACGTTGTTCGCCCCCGCCACGATATCCTGCATATTTCTCTCCGCTTGCGAGACAACGTTAACGCCCTGCGTCACGTTATTGCTGGTCACGTCAATCAGCGACTTGATGTTTTTCGCCGCTTCGGCGCTTCGGTGTGCGAGATTACGGACTTCACCCGCCACCACGGAAAATCCTTTGCCATGATCGCCCGCACGTGCAGCCTCTACCGCCGCGTTAAGCGCCAGAATATTGGTCTGGAAAGCGATACCATCGATAAGGGAAATAATTTCCGTCATTTGCAGGGCACAGTCGGTTATAGACTGCATGTTGTTAGCAACCTGCCCCATTAATTGTCCGCCTTTTTGTGCCTGTAACGTCGCGGCATTCGCTTGCTCACTGGCTAAACGGGTATTGTCTGCATTGTTTCGGGTACTCGCTGCCATTTGTTCCATGCTGGCCGCCGTCTGGATCAATGACGCTGACTGCTGCTCGGTCTTTACCGACAGCTCTGCACTGCGGGACGAGAGTTGTTCCGCAAGCGTCATGGCCGTTTGTGAAGAGGATCTGATCTCGCTGACCAGCGTTGCGATGTTACTGGACAAGCTATTAATCCCTGGAATCAAACGTCCTGCGCAGTTATTGCCAAATTCAGGGATAGAGACGCCAAGATTGCCCGACGTCACTTCTTCAATACTTTTCTTCACAGTATTGATCGGCGTCACAAGATATTTTGTCATGTACGCCCAAAGTAAAATCAGAGCGATGAGTTGTGTAGTATTCACGGCAATAAAAAGTGACACGCCATTAGCAAACAATGCAATCACTCCGTTATTAACCAAAAAGAGGCATAAAAGGAAATAGACAATAAAAGTTCTGACACTAATATTTCTTAGCATACATTTTCCCACGACTTTATATTTTTATCGGCATTAAAATTTATAGCATTGCACGATAACTTTGTCCTCACGATCTGCGCGAGTTTGTTGTTTCGCAGTTTGATTAGCGTGATTTCACTTAAGATAGAACAAAAGCGGGTTTTACAGGAAATGCATTGCTCGACATGCTGCCACACTGGTTTATGCTACCCGTACGCGATACTCTGTTCTTACGCCACGCGACAGATATTTATACGTATTTAAGAGGCATTGCACTAAAAGCGGGATACTGTTTAGTCGCACTTAAAAAAGTAATTTGCATAATATATTTTATATTCTTTATTAATTGATAACTCCGTAACTTTTGCGTGGGATGACATAATGCTCAACGTATCGTGGGACCCTGTTTTAATAGCCATTTCTTATTTGGTGGCGTTTATCGCCTCATTTGTGGCTTTAGACAGCGCGGGTAAAATCCCCCTTGCCACCCGTAGGGCCGCGCTATTCTGGCGTATGGCCGGTGGCGTGACCTTAGGTATCGGGATCTGGTCCATGCATTTCATCGGCATGCTGTCGATGAAAATGCCGATGATCATGAGCTACCACCTCTGGCTCACCGTCGTCTCGCTGGGTATTGCCGTCGTTGCTTCTACGCTTGCCATTAATATCGCCGTTCCCGGGAAATCGCTCTCCCCTTATCGACTGATCCTCGCCACGCTGATCCTCAGCGCGGGTGTCGTTTCCATGCACTATGTCGGCATGGCCGCATTAATGCTGAAGGGCAGCATTATCTGGGATCGACGTATTGTCCTCTTATCGGTGCTGATTGCCGTCATCGCATCCGGCGCGGCTCTGTGGTTAGCCTTCCATTTACGGGAAAAGCGTAAAGGCGTGTACATCAACCGCCTTGCGGCTGCGCTAGTGATGGCTGCAGCCATTTGCGCCATGCATTACACCGGAATGTACGCCGCGCATTTCCACGAAATGGAAAACACATTACCGGGCGGTATCAGTGAACTGGGATTATCAATTTGGGTATCCGTCACCACATTATGTTTGCTCGGTGTGATGTTGATTATCTCGCTGATGGATTCACACTGGCGGACTAACCGGCTGACGGATAATTTGCGCCAACTCAACCGACAGCTGGAGTTGCAGGCTCGTTTTGATGTGCTTACCGGACTTGCCAATCGTCACCAGATGGACGTGCGGATGCAGGACTGCCTGCACAGCGCGCTGCTGAGCAAAAAGCCGTTTGCAGTGATATTTTTCGATATTGACCATTTCAAGCGGATTAATGATATCTGGGGTCATCACGTTGGCGATGAACTGCTGATAAACGTGGCTCATCGCGTGACTGCACGGTTAACACGCGAAATGACGCTGGCACGCCTGGGTGGTGATGCTTTCATTTTGCTGGTCCCAGAATGCGATGACGACAAGCTAAACGCGCTGCTTTCCCCCCTGCTGGACGATATCCGCCGTCCACTTTCCCTTTGCGGGCATACGTTAACCATCACGCTCAGTGCAGGGGTAAGCCTCTATCCTCAACACGGTGAAACCCTGCATGAGCTAAAGCTTAAAGCCGATGCGGCGATGCATAACGTGAAAAAGCAAGGTCGTAACGGCTGGGCCATTTATCGCGCAGAGATGTCCACGACGGTTCCGGCTGAACCTGCCTTTTTGCAGGAGCTATCCCTGGCGCTGGAACGCGATCAGTTTGAAATGTGGTATCAGCCAACCTGGCTGGCAGAAGAGAGCGCCATTCACGGGTTTGAGGCGCTGCTACGCTGGCGTCACCCGGAACAAGGTGTTTTACTGCCCAGTCTCTTTTTACCGTCGCTGGAACAAACCGGGTTGATCATTCCCGTGGGTAACTGGGCGATTGAAGCGGCCTGTAAACAGCTGAGTTTCTGGACTGAACAGGGGTTCAGCCAATGGACATTGTCATTCAACCTGTCGCCGATGCAATTTGAGCAGCAGGATATCTTTCATGTTATCTCGTCCACGCTGCAAAAATATAACCTGGCCCCCTCCCGGTTGATCCTTGAAGTAACGGAAAGCACGGCGCTAAAAAACCTCGATCGCAGTATTGAATTGCTCACCGCGTTCAACCAGGCAGGGATTACCGTTTCGATAGATGATTTTGGTACGGGTTATTCGAATCTTCTCATGCTCAGCGTCTTACCGGCGAAAGAGCTGAAAATCGATAAAAGTTTCGTCAGTTCAATGCTTGAAAATGAGAAAAGTAGAAAGCTTGTAGAAACGATAATTACCATCGCCCGGACTCTGGATATGAATGTCGTTGCAGAAGGAATTGAAACCGAAGCGCAGCGGGCAATGCTGGTGAGTCTGGGTTGTGATTATCTCCAGGGGTTCCTGTACTCCCGCCCTTTACCTGCAGAACAGGTTCCGTGGCTGCTGCTGCAAAAAACGGCTGAAAGACAGATTATACCAATCGGTAAAATTCAGGCGGAATCCCCTTTTATTTCACAAAAAAACCACGCCTGATGTGATTAAGTAAGGTATGTTTCAAAGGAGCCCACGCGAGTCAATTCCGGCGTGATCGTCAGGTATACCGTGCCGATGTACAGGAATTCCCTATGTCGCAATATTGCTTCGATGCGCTGAATGTTATTAAAAACCCGGTGTGGCTGATTTCACCCGTCGCAGAAAATATTATATTTGCCAATGCTGCGGCGACTAAACTGATGGGTGATAAAACGTTGACCGAGATGCGCACTGGGATCTATTCCGCTAATGCGCAAACCGCTCTCTCAATGTATGTTCCCGAACTTAAAAGCGAACTGGACATCGTCGAAATACTCACCGTCTGGCGAGACAATCAAGAGAGTACGCTGAGCTGCCGTCTGACGCTTACGCATCTGGCACCTTATGGTGATGTGATTGTGTTTGAGGGGCTTTCGCAGCAGGCGCCTTCCGGGCTTAAAGCCAGCCGTTCAGCAACCTATCAGCGAAAAAAACAGGGATTCTACGCGCGTTTTTTTCTTACTAACAGCGCACCAATGTTGTTAATCGATACGGCACGTGATGGTCACATTGTTGACGCCAACCTGGCTGCGCTTAATTTTTATGGCTACACCCATGAGGAAATGTGCCGTAAACATACCTGGGAAATCAACACGCTTGGGCGCGACGTCTTGCCTATTATGACGGAGATTGCCAGCCTGCCAGGAGGACATAAACCGCTTAATTTTGTCCACCGACTGGCGGATGGTTCGACCCGACACGTACAGACCTACGCCGGCCCGATTGAAATCTACGGCGATAAGCTCATGTTGTGCATTATTCACGATATCACTGAACAAAAGCTGCTCGAGCAGGAGCTGGAACATGCAGCCCTGCGAGATTCAATGACCGGTCTGCTTAATCGCCGACAGTTTTACAACATCACAGAGCAAACCACGCTTTCTCACCTCCCGGCGCAGCAGCAGTTTAGCCTGATGCTGGTAGATACTGATCATTTCAAAAACATCAATGACCTCTTCGGACATCTTAAGGGTGACGAGGTACTCATTTCGCTTTCGCGCATGTTGGAAGCCTGCAGCCGTCCCGATGACTACGTTTTCCGCTGGGGTGGCGAAGAGTTCGTGCTCCTGCTGCCGCGAACACCGCTTGAAACCGCGATGCAGATAGCGGAAACCATTCGTGCCGCGGTAGCACACATTACGATTCCTGGATTGCCCCGCTTCACCGTCAGCATCGGCGTTGCACGACACAACCAGGGCGAAAGCATTGATGACCTCTTCAAACGTGTCGATGATGCGCTCTACCGCGCCAAGAATGACGGTCGCAACAAAGTGCTGGCCGCATGAAGCTGGAGTTGTGGAGAAAGCCCCGTTAGAATCCCAGCCAGGGCTGAAACAGACTTCAGGTGGGTAATCGCTTAGATGGGAAAAACAGAAATACTGCTCACCTTAATTATTCTCTGCCTTATTATATTGGGTTTGTGGTTTATTTTTAGCGGTGAAATTTGGGTGCTGGTCGCCTATTTTGAAAATAGCCTTTATCCCACCATTGAAGCGCCGTAAGGCCCGTTTAATGCCTTGCGCCAGTGATGTCTTACATTACAGTGCTCAATGTGCCGGGTACCCCGCTGGAATATTCAGGCCAGACAGTCCACTGCCAGGAAAAAATGATTTTCCGTCATAATGGCATTCTCTTTTACGCCCTGCTGTTCACGCCGGATAAACCAGCCTTCCTCCGGTGCCATGCTCAGGCAAAACACCTGGTTGATGCCGGGCGCATCAACCCGCATTGTCACACAGCCCCTCTCCGCGCTACGACAGAGTTGCTCCGGCATAATACTAACGCTGCGATCTCCGTTCACCAGCCGGAGGGTGGTGATGTCATACCGGCATATGCCGCTGCTAAGGCTGTAACCAAGAGTACTCAGGTCATGAATATGCTTTGTCGACACAATGACCTCAATTCCACTTCCCTCAAACCACACACAAATCTGTTGTGCCAGCGCATCCATCCGCTGACGGAATGCACTGATTTCACCCTCCGCTGATTCGTGATCGAGCGGGATACTGTCATTTTTCTGCTGTACTTTTTTGAAAAACCGGTCTCTGGCTGACACGTTGTCGTCCCTGTTAACATTTCACACGCTGTTGAGCCAGATTCAGCGTGTGATACGCTGACCGGCCATTATCTTTTTTTCTCAACCGCTCCCTCACTTTCTTTACCGATAATCGGCTCATTCCGCCGTTTTTTGTTTCAGCATTGCATAGCGGGTAATCAGCTGTTGAAGATGCTGTTCCGTCTGGCTATGCAGCGCTGCAGGCCAGGACTGATTTTGCGGTAACACGGACAGCTGACGCAGCTGCTCCTCGACCGGCACAGCGCTGTTGAACGACTGCGACATGGCAAACACGGCCGATTTCAGCTCGCTGACCGTCATGTACTTCCCCTTCTGTTCATCAAGGGCATTCAGCCGCTTCGCCAGCTGCTCTAGCTGCGTCATTCCCTGATGCCAACCATTAAGATTGTCCTCAGCAAGAGCCCCGAGCGTGATCTGTTGCTGCCACTGCTGCACCAGCGGTTTCGCCTGTTCAGGCCACAGCATCAGCGCCTGCTTCAGAAGTTCATCACCATAACTGATGGCCCAGTCCGGCTTTAACTGCACAAGCCGCGTGAGCTGCTGCTGTGTCTGCCTGATGCCCGTATCAGGCGAAGGAGAGGATTGACGGAAAAACCGGATTTGTTCATCCGAAAGCGCTGTGGGTAACGGGGCAAGCGTTGCCGCAAACTGCATCTGCGCTGGGTCAGGCTTATGTATTATCTGCCATCCCAGGACTGTCGTGCCGGACAGTACCAGCATGCTCAGCATTCCGGCAATAAACGGCTTCCAGGGTTTTACGGGCGCTGGAGATTCCGTCTCCATTTGCACATGCGGCTGAGGGTCAGGTTCAATAACAAACACCCGCTTCACTCGATCTGCCTGCGCAAGGGACACGGCCTCACCTGAGAGGCTCACGCCAGCGTTTTCACTGTTTTCCAGCCGGACCGCTGCGTTATGGATCAGTATGCGCAGGTCATCAAGCTGGCTGGTATGCTTTAATTCCAAACGCTGTAATACCTCACCCAGCGCATTCAAATAAGCCTCTGCCTGGTACAGGTGGCTGAGGTCGGCATAGCTCAGCGTCAGGGTACGCATCACCTGCTGTAACCGCTTACTGAGGGAACTGATAATTTCCATCCGGGCATGCACCGGCTGAGGCCACATGTTCCCCCACTGACGTGAGAGGAGCGCATCCAGAATCGCCAGTCCTTCATTCATGCCGTATAAACCGGACAAATGCGTGCGCGCGAGCGTATACCAGGCAGTGGTTTGCAGTTCCACCCCGTTGTGCTCAAACAGCGAAAGGCAGAGCGTTTCCGCGTGCGGCCAGTTTACGTCCGGACGTGCCGGATGCATCAGCTTACTCATTTCATCGCGCAGGGATACATAATCGGCAAGCGTGCGCGGGTCACCGCCAGTGTTAAGGTGACGTTCAGGGTATGTTGTCATGTTGGTTTCAGCCAAAATAAAAACTAGATTGCGGAGCGGGCATCCAGATACTGCTGCTGTTTGAGGTGGCGAATGAGCACGCGCCCTTCGGGCATAAACTCGGTGCCGTACCGTACCAGGCCGATGCCTTTGAGTTCGGCGTCAATGGCATAGCGCAACTCGCCGGGCACGTTCTGCTCCAGCAGTACAACGTCTATCTTTTTCAGGCGTGGCTCATACTTGAGCAGGACGGCAGACAATGTGCCCATGAGCTCATGGGAGGTACCCGGCATGCCCTGCAGGATTTTCGTCATATCGGGCAGCCCGTAATCAGGCAGATGTGCCAGCGTGCCGGCGCGACAGTTTAGAACACGCTGCATATTGTCGAGTACGGACAGAATAACCTGGTTCTGCTCACTGACCTGATTAAGCTCGAGACCACCGGTAAAATTTCTGGTTAACATTTCATACAGCGAAGGTGTGTTATGTCTCTGGGGCATCACTCGTCCTTAAGCGATTGCAGCGTCAGGTGGTTCTCGCCAGCTTCCAAAATGCGCGGATTATCTGGATCCAGATCGCTGCGCTTGATAACCTGCCTCCATGTGTCGTTGGTCATGTCCGGATGGCGGAAAAATCCCACTACCGCGACAAACTGCGCCTCTTCTTCCATCGGCATATCAAGGCTAGCGTCACCGTCCGGCTTCACCACGACATTACGGCTGGTCAGCATGTCGTCTTTCAGAATGCTTGCATCATCCTGAAGCAGTTGCTGGTAAACCGTCTTATCAAAGGTTTTGCGGTCTTTTAGCTGGTAAACCCGAATCACGACAGGTTCAGATAGCGAGTTATTTTCGCGAGCGTCGGTGTTCAGCGCCTTACGCGCCGTGAAATCCAGATGTAGCACCTTAGTCTTTTTGTAGAATACGGTGTTAAAGGCCGATTTTGTGCTGTCTGTGATGCTTTGTGTCACCCCACAGCCTTCCAGGCTGAATGCCAGCAGTGGTAACAGCCAGCGCGCGGTTTTAGTTAAATTTGTACGTAACACGTCGGTTTCCTTGTTGTGGCATTGCTGGCTGCAGGCCAGTGTAATAGCCCAGTTCCGTCGTAAAGGTCTGTGGGATATCATCCGCAGGTTCCCCCTCATCAGCCCCCAGCACGCCATTCATCCCGAGCCAGAAAGGGCCTTCGCCGAGCGGCGGAGCAGCCAGTAGCCAGGTCCGGGTGGTTAGGGTGAGCTTTGCTTTAAAGCGCCAGCCGAGATATACCCGCAGCATGACCAGGAAATCCTGATACAGCAGACCATCCGGTTTCCAGCCCTGAGCCTCTTGTTCGTTATCGGTGGACAGGGCAATCAGCAACTGACTGCTGGCATCCATCGCTTCATCGCCCAGCGGCGTGTTGCCGTCCAGCAGAAAATCGTCATCACCGTAAAAACCCAGTGGCTGACTGACTTCTACCGGACGCAGGCAGTACGGGCTGACCTTCACGGTGGTATCCCGCGCCAGCAGGCTCACCAGGGCCTGCATCCCTTCCTGGGTTTTCCCCGGTTGCTGCAGCACACCCAGCAGCGCCAGAAAGCGGGACACCGGTGTGGCAATGTGGTTCGCGGTACCGGGAATACCCAGCCCCACCAGGCCCAGCAGAGACTGCGAAATGCTGTCGGTCCCGCCAGGCTCAAACGTGGCCGGGTAAGAGTATTTTCGCCAGATACGATAGAACTGCGTCAGGATGCGGTGGCTGAAGATATCCAGAAAGCCCTGCAGCGCGTCATGCCCTTCCCGGCGCTGGGTGATGTCGTCAAGATAGGCGGTTGGCAGTGGTGAATCCACGCCGTACATCCCCATAAACGTGGCGCGGATGAGCGGTGGTTTACTGTCATCCTCTTCGTCATACTCAACGGCTTTTAGTTCGCTTGCCGGAAAGCCCATCCCGGGGTGCGGCGCAAAGCGCACCGGGTCGTCACCAGGATGACTGGTTGAGCCCATCAGCGGCCGGTCCGGATTCAGTTTCTCCAGCAACTGGCAGAAGCGGTAAAAGTTTATCCGGTTAAGGTCAGCCTCCAGCCGCGGGGTCAGCCGGGAATACGGCGGTTGTGCTTCTCTTCCCATTCCAGGCGCTCTCCGGTCGGTTGCAGGATGATAATCAGGCGGTTAAACAGATAAATGTCGGTGTAGAGCGCAAAGAAACGACTCAGCATCTCACCAAACAGGCAGATGTCGCCGCGCCCGGCAAAGCCATGGCTGTCGAGCGTCACCTCAATCTGCACACCGCGCACCAGGTAGCCCTGCTCAAAGCGTTCGGTCTCACAGTGCTTTACGTCAATGATGGCTTCCAGGCGACGGCGGTTCATCTCGTTGTCGGTCCACTCGTACAGCGCCAGGGTGCCGCGCAGCACGTCGGCGCTATCCATCATTGACAGGAATCCGCTGCCAAGATGGCTCAGTACGCGCCAGTGAAAACGGTCCTGTGCGGGCGGATAGCACGGTAGCGTCGGCGCACACAGGTTACGCACCGCGATGCTGGCCGAGGTGGTTTTCATCACTGTATCAAGCACGGTGCTCTGCAATGCACGGCGTGGTAATTGGCCATTGGTGCCAGTGAGCGTCAACGACAGGCTTTCATCTTCCGGCATCGTGTGGTTATCAAACGCTTCGCCGCCAAGAATAAGCCAGGTGTCATGCAGCCCCGACGGACCACGGCGCACGCGGGTGTGGTAGTAATATTCCGGGGCTTCATGGCGCATCATGCCGCCTTTATGGCGGAAGCTTGAAAATGGCACGTACGTATGCTGATTTGAGGACATCACCGAGTCCACAGCGTAAATCTCGGTATGGCCATCCTGCACGCGCATCGGACGCAGCATGTATTCGGTCTGCAGGGAATTAAGCGTCAGCGGGTCAGATTCCAGTGGGAACAGGTTAATCACTGGCACGCAGTTCAGCCGGAGATGCTTTTCGGTAAAGCTGAAGTCATGCTCCCAGCGCTCTGCCAGCACCACGTCGATTTCAAACCAGGGGAGTTCAGCCGGGAAGACCATGCTCTCCAGCCCGCGCAGGCCGGTGAACATAAATTTCTCACGGAAGGTGAAGTACTCCAGCAGCAGTTGATAGCCGCTGAAACTGCTGCCGCCTCTCGGCCACAGGTCGTCGTCATCGCCAAATCCCAGTGCGGTGAAATACCCGTCAATCGGTCTTCGATCTGTATCACCTGGCTTCCGCAGCCACAGGCGCGCAGTATTCATGGTAAAGGCTTCATGCATGGCGCAGGCCAGCGGTGCGTCAGCGTTGAAGTAGAACGGGATCTGACTGAGGTCGACACGGCTCCAGTCAGCAAGACGGCTGCAGTTAAAACGCAGGCTGATGACCGAACGCCCGTCCGGATCAGTCGACAGGCGGGCATGCTCCAGCGCCAGAGGCTGGAGGTTTATTTCTTTAGTTGTGGTGTAGCGACAACGCGTGCCTTTTTCACCAATCGGCCGCGAGTTCACCTCGAAGCCTTTGTCAACACGCATCGGTTCTTTCATCTCACGCCAGTCGGGGGTGAACTCCACCACCGACATCGAGGGAATGGTGCGCAGGTAATGCGGCCATAACAGGCTGACCAGCCCTTCGGTCAGTTCCGGCAGGTCGTCATCGAGCTTCTCGCGCAGGCGTCCCATGAGGAAGGCAAAGCCCTCGAACAGGCGTTCCACGTACGGGTCGCGCGCGCCCGCTTTATCGAGATTGAGCATTGCCGCCTGCTCAGGGTGAGCGCGGGCAAATTCTTCGCCGGCTTCAAGCAGGTAGCGCATTTCAGCGTCAAAATAACGCAGGGTTAAATCGTCCATAAAAACCTGAATATATGTGTTTTAAAGGTATGCCAGGTGTTGTTACCCGCAAAGCACTGCGCTGCCAGCCGGGTCAAGTGCAATCAGACCGGCCAGTAGCTGGTCCATCTCCGGCTGAAGCCGTGACTTTTCGGTTTCACTGCGTGCGGCTTTCATGCGCAGCAGTCTGAGGCGGCGCGATTTCACTTCAAACAACAGCGCCGGTGTCCACTGCAGCAGGGTGATTGTCTGTGCTGCACCATCGAGTTCACCCAGCAGATGCAGCGCCAGATCATTCTTACCTTTCTGCTCGGCCACGCGGGCCATCAGCAGGCGCAGCAACCATTTGTCTTTTGTAGCGTCGGTGTCCGGACGGGTCTGCAGCCAGTGGAGTGTGGCATCCAGACCGTCCGTGTCAGCTTTCTCCAGCGCTTCCGGCTCGAGGGCCAGAATATCGTTGTCCGTCTCACTGACTGTTCTTGGCGGTTCATCGTGCCAGCCGGCCATATCGTCCAGCACGCTCTGGTTTATCCAGTTCAGCGTAACCTCATCGGCAAACGGCGTCCCGTCATTAAAGGCTAGGGTTTCAAGCCCGGTGAGGCGGCGCAGCAGCCCTTTCAGATCGGCGGTGATGATTTCGGCCAGCACATCCTGTCCCGACTTCACCAGGGCCTGATGGATATACCACTGCAAATCCAGCCAGAGGTGACTGGCGCCACGCGAGAAGGTGCTGTCCGCCTCCTCCAGTAACTCCAGCCAGCTCTGCTGCAGGTACAGCCGCTTGAGCAACGCCCGCTCGTCAGCCCTCGGCGGTGCGATGCGCGTTTTCCCTTCGCCATCCGGTGCCGGGATCGCACTCAGCGTGTCATGACGCAGGCTTTTCATCAGCCGGTGCGCCGCAAGCCAGCCATCAGGTTGTTGACGCAGGTAGTCCGTCAGGGTTCGGGCCTGGGCGAGTAAATCCTGACCGGAGGTAATGCGGCTCAGCACCGGTGCATCCTGTTCTGTCGCGTGGGGTGCCGGCCGCATGCGTGTCTGACTGCTGGCGTTCTGCGGTACAACCGCATCCACGCCACCGGCTTTCATCAGGCGGGACTCCAGAGCACTGTACAGGGCATTCAGCTCCGGCGGTGACGCTTCCGGCCCGGTCCCCAGACTGTCGCGGATGAGCAGCAGCGCACCGGCTGTACGCTGTGCATCCTCGCGTACCACTTCCGGCCAGAGAGACAGACTGTCGAGCACACGGGAGCCTGCGAGCCACTCCAGCGCCGGTTTACAGCTTCGCTCACGCTGCGGATGAAGTTGAGCGCCATAGCGCTGTAGCAATCCCGCCAGCAGCTCAAGTCCTTCGGCAAAGCCGGTTTCGCCGTCCTGGTGCAGGCGCGCCCAGCAGTAATAAGTGGCAACCCGGATATCTTTGGTGGTAATGGTCAGCAGCTTTTCAGCAAGCGTGCATATCAGCCCGGTATCAATGCCGGAAAGCTTATTAACTTCTTCGCGAATGCGCTGGAAATCATCGTCATATCTCGGGTCTTCTCCCGTCGGACAGGTCAAGCTGACCGGAGCAAGCCAGCGCTGCCAGCGTTCCGTACGTGTCTGCGCCTGCTGTCGCAGCAGGGTTTCATCCGCCTGACAGGCAGCAACCAGATTCTGTAAAGCGTCCATTATTCGGTTCCGTCCATATCAATGTCTTCCGTACTGGTCATCAGCGCCTGCGACGTGGCCGCACTGTCGACGCTGAAGATCTGATCCGGCAGCGTGAAGTCACTCAGTGCCAGCAACGCCAGCGGCCCGCTGCCCAACTGTGAACGCAGCACCCACTGCAGGGTACGGCCATCCGGCGCGGTAAAACTCATCATCCACTGACTGCGGTCAAGCTGCACACGCTTGCCCTGCTCCAGCCAGCGAATAAAGCCCCAGGTCCCGCTGTAATCCCCGAACAGGCGCGCACCGGCGTTAACTGTGGTCCAGGTCAGCATGGTTCCCGGCTTGTACGTGTCTCCCGGCCAGCGTAAGGACTGCCAGTCAGCCATCTGGTTGAAGTAGTGCAGCTTTTGTCCATCAATGGTCAGCTGCGTTTCCACCACCTGCGGTACCGGACGCGCCTGCAGCTCAAAGGTAATGCCCTGACTGCCGTCGGTGAACAGAATGTCCGACAGCTGGCTCAGCTGGTTTATCGCCCGCAGGAAGGCCGGGTTAAAGCTAAGCCCCTGGCTATTGACCTTATCCGGTACCCACTGGCTGCCCTCCTTGTGCAGTACACCACCGAGCTCCGTCGTCAGGAAGCGCTCTATACGTCCGCTGTCCTTACGCACAAATTCAGCCAACATCGGCAGGGAGGCATCACTTTTACTCGCGGCAAACGGGAAACGTCCGTCAAACGCCGTGTGCCAGTTCGCCACCAAGGAGCGGCTCCACTTGTCGTTGAGGCTCGCCGCCGATGGTTGAAGCACGGTCTCCCAGGCCTGGGTCAGCGGCTGCACAAACATCGTGCTGCCAAAACCACTCCACTCCTCACCGAGGCTTGCTGAAATCAAGCTACCGTATTGCCGGGTGTCGGTCAGGTCCACGCTTTTACCCTGGAACACGGTTTGCGCCAGGGTCTGCATCATCTCCTGCGGATCGGAGGCGCTGGCCACCTGTTGCAGGCGCAGGCGCACGCGGGTGATACGGGTCAGGTAGGTCTGCAGGCTCAGGGAGTTATCAGCCGACATCACGTTGCTGCCCTTGTTTTTACCCAGAAGCTGAAGCAGCGGACCAAAGGTATCATCCAGCGGCCCCTGCGGGCCTGACGCTGACTGGTCAATTGCCGGTTTGTCCTGCCCGCCTACGAGGTCTTTAGCTGATTTGATGATGGAGTCCGAAAGGGCTTCACTCCTCTGGCCAGTCTGTCCCTGCCAGGCGACGGTATTCATTAGGGCAATCAGCGGTGACTGGCGGACATCACTCATCAGCGTCAACTGGTCGGTGACATCCGCAATGTTGTTAGCCGGATTAAGCTGCAGGCTGTTGAGGAAGCTCAGCCAACTGCCGGCAAAGTCAGTGAAGTAGCGTTGGGTCAGACGCGCTTTCAGGGCTTCCGGCGACAGGTCTGAGGAGACGGCTTTCCGGCTGTCACTCAGTACCCAGTCGATTTCATCCCGGCGTGAATTTGCAGCCTTTTCGATAGCCTGCTGAATCCCCCCCTCCCAGGCCTGTCGGGTAAACATGCCCGGCACCACCTCCTCAGTGATGAAAAGCCTGCGCGCATCGGTACCGCCGGTCATGTCATCCAGAGACACATCGGCGAAGTTGCGACGAACAGATTTGAGCATGTTCTCATACAGCGTGGTTTCCGCGTTGCGCCGTCCTATCTGCTGCAGCAGCACCTGGCGGCTCTGGCTGACCAGCTGCGCATCCGGCGTGATTTTCCACTGTGGTTGCGCTGGTAGTTCAGATATATAGAAAGCCAACAAATCCGGTGACAGGCTTTGCCACAGGCCGGTGGAAATACCCTTCCGCGTGGGCTGCACGCTTTTCAGGGTCTGTGCGTAGAATGCGCCATCGGCTTTATCCGGACGGGCCATCATCAGCCAGGCTTTCAGCTGGTCATAGCCCGGTTTGGCCAGCTGTGCCCGCTGGTCGCTGTTGGGGGCAGAATTTGCCAGCGCGCTGAGCTTCTGCTTAAGCACCTCATTTGCCGGGTCGCGTATCAGGCGGTTATTCGCCACGCCGTACCAGGGCAGCATCGCGTCGAGCAGCTGCTGATTATGGTCCAGACCAAGGCGCTGATACCAGGGCGCGCCATCCTGAATACGGTGCTGCAGGCGACCAGCGTCGTTACGCAGTTCGTGCAGGGCCGTCAGCTGGTCGTCCGATACGGAAGGATGCTCCACAAGGGCATGAGCCTGCTCAGCAACAGAGACTATCTCTGACCGATTAACCGCAAACGACAGCAGCGTACCCGCCCCCCAGACACCGATGATGGTCATCAGTGTCCAGGCAAGCGTCCTCTCCCACGCCATACCGACACGGCGGCCACGCACACGGGTGCAGTCGTCAACGATACCTTGCCAGGTTGCCGGCAGGGTCAGGGCATGGTGCTGTGATCCCGGGATATACTGTTCAGCGTCGGCGGTGCTCACTGACGTACCGGCAGTTTCCTTCTCCGGCAGGCTGAACATCAGCCCCCGCAGAGGAACGCGTTGCTGAGCGTCGGAGAGCCATGGCACCAGTTGCTGAGCCCAGCGGACGATACCGCCGTCCTGGAGATACTGACCCAAACGCAGCAGGAAGTCGTGGCCGTTGTTTTCCGCGACCTGATTCATCCCCTGCGTCCGCAGGGCCGGCAGCATCCGCTTAAGCTGACGGGTAATATCATCAGCTTTGGCACGCAGCGGGAAGCTTGCCCCTACCGCCTGCTCAGTGCGTTTTGTCTGCGACCAGTTGCTGTCACACAACTGCCACAGCCAGACCGGAGCGGAATAGCGCAGCAGTTCGCTGATTTTTTCCAGGCCGCATAAATCGTTGTCGCTGATTTGTGGGGTCAGGTTAAGTGACTGAGGTATGACACGGACAATACCGTCCAGCGGGCGTCCGCGGCGCAGTTTGCGCAGCGCGGCGTATTTTTCGTGGTCAGGCTCCGATGCAAGGCTCCCGCCGTAAATCAGCACGGTGCGGTTACCTTCAAGCCACTGCTTCTGTTGCAGGCCGGGAACCAGCTGCTCAATCGCGGCTTCATCGCCGGTGATTAACAGCAGACGGGTTTTGCGGCGCCAGAAAAAGCTATAGAGTCGGCGTAAGTGTGCTTCTACAGGATCCCTTTTATTGAAGTTTTTATACTTATTACGAAAGTTAGCTGTGACGGACTTTCCGTCCCTGATAGGCTGAAAGCGGTATTCTCTTTGAGAGAACCACACACCGAAGTTCATCAACATTAGGAATACGGAAAATAAAAACATGAATAAGAACCAAAGACTCATTTTTTCTTTAGAGGATACCCACCCAAAGATATCCCCATAGTAGTAACACCCTATAAAAGTCAGCACACCAAAGATAATGAAACAGAAGACAAGGCCAGTGACTCTCCATTTTGCTGGCGTACTCAATTTAATGCTCCTTGCTATTATCAAACGGTTTAATGACATTAAAAACATATTCATCACCAATACAGGCGACCATCAAAATAGGCTCATTATTTTTTTCGGATATGAAAAAAGCCAGAGCAAACACCAACCAAAAATGATAATCATCTAACTTACCCAGCTTCAAATCTAAATGCTGTGCCTCATACTCCCATCCAACATTTATAGATAAACATGTAGTTCTTAATACATCTGAAACATTCTGCACATCATTCACACTCATGTTACTAAAAAGAACTTTTGACGTTTTGAGAACGTCTGGCTGATAAGTTACCATGTGAATAAATTCTTGCTTAGCCGAGGTTTTACTACATGCCATCGTTCGCAAAGCGACACCAGTATTTTCATTACTTAGTAATTGATCTGGATTAGTTACCAGCAATATAGAGGCGAATTCCGTTGCATCAGTGTAATACCCCTCAATGCTTTCAATATTTGCAGATATTATTATTAACACTCGCTTAGCTTCTATATTGGATAACATATCAAATTTTTGCTCTAAGGTACCGTCCCAATAATAATAATTATCTAAGCAATCATCAGGAAAACCGATTGCAGCCCAGCATTCTTTAAAGGTGGCAAAGGTAATATTACTACTACCATAGGTGAATATAACATTGAACACACATGATTTTCTTAGACTGTTCAAGGTTGACCTGACAGATGCCAACAACTCATAGATTAGTTGTTCTTCAGTGTACACTTCCTCATTATGCTCTCGTAATTTCAATTTTTGCTCGCTGTATATTTCAATAAAATGAGATGCTGTTATATCTATTTTTGATATTACAGAAGGGAGAAATAAATTACAGATGGGAATATTGATTTTTTTACTAGCCCATTCAATCCAAGTTTCTTTGAACAATTCCGCCTCGCGCTTTTTAGCTTCGAATGCGGACAAACATACACCATAGTAATAAATTCTAACGAAAAGAATAATAGAATAGACACACAACCATAAGAAAAACAAAAAAATAAATAATTCCGATAACTCACTTTCTTCAGCAGGAGCAATGATTTTAGCCCCTCCCCAACTAACCCCTGCAAACGCTAAACCACATAAAAAAGAAAAAAACCACTTCATCCATTTTATTTCGGGAACCTTTTCGCCAGGAGGAATAATCTGTACCGGCCAACTCATATCTCTCTCCACCACTGTAAATAGCACACTTTCCTTAAACTAAAAATAGCTTTCAACAATCTTGACTGCCAATCCTGGCTTTAGCATCTGAGTATGACAGTGGTTTTTTACTACGATTATTAAGCTGATATTTATCAAACGATCCATCCAGATAGAATAGTCTCTGCCTGAGTAGCACATCAAGTCCAAATTCAATAATATCATTATCAGATGGAGAGAAGAATGAATGAAAATACCCCAAGGCAGGGTGCAATAATTTCACTGCCTCGCGCTCACTGAGCCTATCGACAACATTCATTTTTCGATATGCACGCAAAATAGTATTAACAATCGATATTCTATTCATTTGTTCTAAATTTAACTCTGTTAATCCAAGTGAGTAATTTAATTTTCTTTTACATGCGCAATCCCCATTCACTATTTGAGCGACACCATATCCATCAAGGTAAGACCATGTGTTAATATTGCTTAACAATTGCTGCTTTTGCCAATTATCCAAAACAGGCATCAATGGACACAATACTGATGGATCAAAATAGCGAAGTAATATATCACCAACTGATTTAATCGACTGCACGGCAGTTAAAGCGATTTGTTCAGCCAACTGCTCACCTGTTAATTCGGTCGAGATCCATGCACAAACGCTACGCCCTTGTCCTGAATCAAGCATCTCGTTTTTCAGTTCATTTAATGAATGATAAATACTGTCATTAAATAATTCCTCATCCCTTTCATTTATCGTTTGAAGCGGAAAAAGGGAAAGTGGTAAAGCGTCCTGAAGTTCGCCCTGATGAAATGCAACAGAATAATATTTGTAGTTCTTAAGGACATCGTGCAAAAAATTATCTGGCTGATACTGTTTTAAAGATGAATCTATCAAAAGAAAGCATTGACCATTTTTTCCAAAAGCAGCATTGGTGATCTTATCTTTTACATTGTGAAAAAAGTCACTACTCATAATCAACCCCACTAGACTAATATTAAAAATATCCACCATAGCTTCTTAATAATTATATTTATGTCAATAAGATTTATAACTTCGTTTTCGTTCATCAGAAATATTGTTCTTTAAGAGTAAAACCAAACCTCACCAGAATATACAAACCCGTTACTCAGACCCACTTATTAAATACTAGAAAAAGATTACAAAACCCCGCCCCCCGAAAGAACTGACGCGAGGTAATTTCTGCCAATTACCGCACGATGCTTATTTCTTCGTAGTCAAGCTTTAATCCCTTTGCTTTTCGATAATGTATTTACCGCTATATTTCATCTCTGAAAATAATTCTTTATCAAATTTATAGTGCAACTTCAGAAAATCCTGATGAATATGGCCAAAATCCACGATATTCTCCTAGACTTCATCTTCTGCGATAACTGCGTATAAGTCAGAAAAAATCACCCGATAATTCATGAACAACTTTCTATGACTGGCGACAATCAGGAATAATAGCTATCTGTTTCATTAAATATTCGCCATTCATTAGGATATTTCCGTCTTATTTTGTGTGGAGAATATCAGATCATACTCAGGTCTCTCTGGACATAGATTCAGATCAATTCATTAACACTGATTAATGAATACGCAAAAGCTGTTCAAAAAAGAACTTGCCATCCTCTATCTCTAACAAGTAACAACACTGTACGTATTTATTTAGTAGTATAACCAATTCTCAGAGGAATAAATGAACCTCCCACTGGGACAGGCAGGTTTACTTTTATCTCCTGGTTCACCCCCTCCTCTTTACTTTTCAGATGTTGCTCACGCTGTTTCGTTATTTTATTGAGATTGACTGTTGCAATACTTTCCATCCCAAGTAAATGAAAAATTTCTTCCGCTAACTTACAACGTGTAGGAGCACAGGTTTTATAAGCTGCAATAGCAATCGCTCCAGTAAAAAGAAAAGCCAGCCCTAGCATCATCATGAGAAAAACAAAATATTCTTTCCAAAAATTCAACTGTCCCCAGCCCACCTCATTTGAGGATTTAACAAGGCAAATACATGCAAACATAAAGATGAGTATAGCTGTTAAAATAATCATATTTTTAATCCGCCAAAGCATATGCGCAATATGCCCCATATCACATTTCGGACATATCGAGACTATCCGCTCTTTCGGTAACGCAATGGCATAGACCTCATAATGGTCATGCTGCCACTCAATAACCATGTCTACATTATCGCTAGCCTGAAGTCGGGTGACACCCACCCAACCACGAAACGGCTGACCATTAATCATCCCCTGTACATATTCCGCCGAATCATTTGAAGATTCACTTTCAGCCATCATCACAGCCCCGACGCCAAGACTTCCTGTAACTATCGCAGCACCGGCAACCGCAACTCTCTGCCCGTCATTTATCTCCGGCATAGTGTGGGTCCGGTAGGCATTTGCATCAAAATACTCCCTGAATCTCTCATAGCGAAAAGACTCCAGTTTCCCTGATATTTTCTTCAGAGGGCCATAAGGCGGTAATACCGGCGGAGGGGGAAGCTCCCGCGTCCACGGTCTGCCGTTCATCACCTCAATCTCCTGCTTTGTACGCAGGTCTGCTAATTTCTCTGGCTCAACAAACCGCGAACATACCTGCTGATTTTCAACGGAATTCATGAGATATCCTTTATTGCTTCTTCCAGGGCTTTATTCTGGTCAGCCACACTGCGGTTGAAGGGTGCTGTTCCAAATACGCATTTCTTACACCATATCTGAAGCTCGTCGTCTGAAATCCAGGCCACAACCACCTGCAACAAAGTTATTGCCACCATGGCTTCCCAGGTCAATAAAATCGCCAGAACTCTGACTTCAAAATATCTTTCTACCAGCTTTTCTGAAATGAATTCCGCACCAGAAACATACCATTACTGACAATACTGGTGGCAGTAGCTTGCTTTACTGCCGATTTAGTAGTAAAACCAGCTCTCAGATGAATAAATGAATTCAGCACTAGGGCAGGCGGGTTTATTCTCATCATCCGGATCATACCACTCCCCTTTATTTTTCAGTTGTTGCTCACGTTCTTTTGTTATTCTATTGAGGCTGACCGTTGAAACACCTCTCATCCCAAGCAAATGAAATATCTCCTCAGCCAGTTTGCAGCGTGTTGGCGCGCAGGCCTTATAAGCAAAGAATGCAATTAACCCTGAAAGCCCCCCTCCCCCCAACAATGCTATAATATACAACCAAAAGTATGTGGTGATAAATGACTCAAGGCTTTTCCAGGTGCCTTCAATCACTTCACTCAGAAGTCCCGCAAAAAGCACCGAGAAGAAAAAAATCCCCGTGAGAATAAACATGTTTTTAATCCGCCAAAGCATATGCGCGATATGCCCCATATCACATTTCGGACATATTGAAACTATACGCTCTTCCGGTAACGCAATGGCATAGACCTCATAATGGTCATGCTGCCATTCAACAATCATGTCCACGTTATCTCCCACTTTTAGTCGGGTTACACCTACCCAGCCGCGAAATCGCTGACCATTAATCATCCCCTGCACATATTCCGCCGAATTATTCGATGATTCGCTTTCTGCCATCATTACAGCACCTACCCCAGGACTCCCTACAACAATCGCTGCAACCGCAGCCGCACCTCGCTGCCCGTCAGTTATCTCCGGCACAGAGTGGGTCCGGTAGGCATCTGCATCAAAATACTCCCTGAATCTCTCATAGCGAAAAGATTCCAGTTTCCCTGATATTTTCTCCAGAGGTCCATAAGGCGGCAATACCGGCGGCGGCGGGAGCTCACGCGTCCACGGTCTGCCGTTCATCACCTCAATCTCTCGCTTCGTACGCAGGTCTGATAATTTTTCTGGCTCAACAAAACGGGAGCATATCTGATGCAGCTCTTCTGTATTCATGAAATATCCTTTATTGCTGCTTCCAGGGCTTTATTCTGGTCCGCCACACTGCGGTTGAAGGGTGCTGTGCCAAACACACATTTCTTACACCACACCTGGAGCTCATCGTCCGATATCCAGGTCACAACCACCTGCAGCAAAGTTATTGCCACCATGGCCTCCCAGGTCATTAAAATCGCCAGAACTCTGATTCCAAAATATCTTTCTATGAGTTTTTCAGAAATGTATTCCGCACCAGATGCCATTTTGGCGGCTAATTTCTTTTTGCCCATATTTTTTACGACTGGGCTCATTGCTTCCAGCAGAAGACCGACCGATTTTGTGACAGTAAGGACATCCACAAATGTTTTTCCCCCCATTACAACCATCAGGAATAAACGATTATTCTGAAACTCTGCTTTCATTGAAAGCCAATCTGTATACACAGAAACCAAAGACGCAACACCACACGCTGCTGCCCCAACCCCCTTGACCCACGACACCGTAAGCTCACGGGCTTCCAGTCCTTTCTCTATTGCCGGTAAAATAACTGACGTCCCCTGGCTCACCATCGCCAGCCCGCTGGCCATCAGGCTCGCTAATGGCTTCTTATCATCCCTGACCTGTCCGCACAGGTAGATAAAATCCATTGCGTTCAGCACCAGCAACAGACTGTTTATCCCTGCCAGTCGGTATTCACCTTTTCCTTTCTCTGTTGCAAAATGTTCCTCCAGCCTGCTGCTCATCGTCTGTTTAATCGCAGTCACTTCATTCTGGTTCGCCATAAAGCGCCCGCTGCTGCGAATACCTGCCAGCACCGTCTGGCGCAATGCCGGGGCATCTTTCAGATACGCATTCACTACCGAGTGAACTTTTTCTGAAGGTATTCCCGCCCTTACCATAAATATCAGCCTGAACGCCGTAGTCGCCAGCTTCTCGCCTGCCTTATCCACCAGCAGAATGCGGCTTACCCTGTCTCCCACCGTGACGATAAACGCATCCGTGTTGAAGAGCTGTACTTCCAGTTTGCTGGCATTTTCCCGCAGCCCCTTCACGACAGTGTTCATCGATTTCTGGTAATACCCCTCCAGCTTTTTCATATTGCTGACCTGCTGCATCAGGGTTGTCGTTATGGCGGTCGCTGTCAGCGAAGTCACGTCTTCATTTTTTTTCGCTTTCACCGTCAACAGATAGGGCTCCAGCTCACTGATTAACTGCGGGTTATTGGCCGCCACATGCCGCCACAGCAGATTCCCGCGATTTTTAGTGCTGTACTCATTCCACCAGCCGTCTATCTTTGCGGCCCCTGCCGGACAGCTGTTAATCCCGTGCATGGCCATCCCCACCGCTGACTGGTAGAACAGCCCTGCCCGCTGCGCCTCACAGTGGAAATCATCCAGCGTTGCCAGCAGTACCGGTGCACTGAGCCAGTTCACCACGCTGACGATACGCTTCTGAAAGATGGCGTTAACCGCATCAACCAGGCTCGTGTAGCAGGTATCAAAGTTCGCCTGTCGGGTTGTGTTGAGCTTTTTCTGATAGGGCGCCCAGCTCTGTGCCCGGACTCCACTGAAATCCTGTGAGGGTTCAGGCAAATTTAAGGCCAGCTCCTCATCGACCTGCGCCTGTATCGCGGCCACCCGCCGCTGGTGAGCTGCCAGCGGTTCGGGTGGACTCATCAGCACGCTCTCCGGGTATGATGCCGTCACGTTTTGTGCATGCCAGCTTCTGACCAACCTGTCATCTGCCCTGATTTGTGCCAGCACATCAGGCTTACTCTGATAGCGCTTCTCAAGGATCTGCAACCGTGAATCCAGATATTCTTCAGTCAGCATGGGGCCATCAATTCTCCGGCCCCGCATCGCGTCCTCAAGAGACTCAGCATTACCTTCCAGCAGCGTTCTGACGGCGTCGAGGTTTGTTTTGGTGGCGAACTCAAGCTCACGCTCCTGCAGAAACTGCGCCTGTCGCCCCAGCACATCCTGGCTCCAGCCGTTTAGCTCATGGACAATCCCCACCGGATCCCAGAGTGGAAGCAGCAGCGGCGTCATTCCCTCACTTCGATTTTCCATGGCCGTGACCGTCGCGGCTGCCCTGCCACTGCGGTTTTGCACCCACGGATACAGGCTGGACTGCATTTTCACCACATCATGGCTGACCCGCCATGGGTCATCCATTGTTGGATCCCAGAGTGATGATACCCGGCTGACATTTACCACTTTCACATCATTCGGACCGGGCAGCAGACCTGAAACAGAAGGTACCTGATAGTCCAGCACCTGATTCAGGCTTGATACGGTGACATCGGTTCCTGTTTTTGTGCGCTGAGCCCCCGCCACCGAAGGCATCACTTTCTGCATTCTCGCGATGCGATCCTCAGGTCTGGTGCGATACCGGTCGAGCGTCTCCTGCTCCCACGGATACTGGCTGAACGCAAACCACACATTGCCGCACTTATCCGGAGATTCAATACTCATAAACTCGACGTTTTGCGCAATATGTTCGCCCGTTTCACACAGCGCCTTATCCACCGGGGCAGGATTAGACACCACCTGCTGCAGCCACAATGAACCGTCCGACGCAACGCTGTAGCACTGCCAGTAATTGGTGCCCTGTTTTCCCTTTTCATAGAAAACGTAAAGATAACCCTGACGAAGCGCGCGGAGGGTATACTTTTCGTTATTGGCGAGCTTTATCTCCGTGACATGCGAATCATTCGCCCATCCAGGTAAAGTGGTATTAATATACTCCGGTACAACAGCATAACGTACCGGCAATATCGTCAGGCCTTTCGTTGTGCATAACCCCTGGCATGCCATATTCATGTCCTTTATAATTGAGCCTGAAAATAAGAATCCTTATTTAGCCAGTGAAAAAATTAGAGCCTGCTATCACTTTATGGTCGGAACACTGACAGAGAACACGGTCCTGATCCTGTACCAGAAGTATGCCATTACTGACGATACCCACGGCAGTGGCCTGGATAGGGAATATTCCCTTGCATACAGTACAGATGGCTTTATCATTATTTTGCGCCACCTGTTTTCCCTCACTGAAATAGTTGGCAGTTGCAGAAATTATTTTCCCGGCACTCGTCCTGTCGCCTAAGACAGCTAATTTTATAGTCATCTTTTCCCCTCAAAAATTAGCTAAGTATCACCACAGCTCCTTGCTGTTGAGCTGCAGAAATTACTCCGGGTTTGCAACCAGAAGGTAGCGAAAGCGTTGAATTTAATTTCGCTGTAGATTGCTGTTGTACCACAATACATTTCAACGTGACGTTTTTTTCAGTACCAACTTCAACCCCCGCATCACTTAACCGCATAAATGACCCGCCACAAACTAATAATATTTCTTTCTTGGCTGATATGACAACACTGTTGTTTGAACTGCCTACGGACAGCTTTTCTTTAGCAAATAGATTCAGCTCATCCGACTGGGCCTGTATATCTACTTTGCCTTCCGAGGCATAAATTTTTATTCCCAGCTTGTGGGCGAATAAGCTCAGAATATCTCCTACCGCCAGAGTAAACTTTTTGACAATACTAATGTCTGCATTTTGACCAGCGGTAACAATTAGATTTTCCCCCGCCGAAACTTGTACGCTCGCTGGGGTGACCTGCGCAATACCTGAGGGGGCAGACAGAAGTAATGCTTGCTGTTTAAGATCATTAAGTGTTTGATTCATTAATGTTGTTTGTTTCTCAAGATCGGCTAATTCCGCCTGGGCTGCTTGGGCGGCGTGACGCAATCCAGACGTTACCTCTCTGGCAGCATCAAGTTCTTTGAGCGCAGCTTGCATTTCGCGCTGCAGTCCCTGCGCCTTCGCCTGGCCGTCAGCACTGATAAATATCCCTTTCTGCGCCCGGATGGCTCCCCAGCTGTCGGTTCTGAGCTCAAACCCCTCGCCGCGCTGCTGTTTTTCGCTGTCAACCAGATGACCGAGATTCAGCTGGCTCTTGCCGCCGTACTCCGTGCTGACCTTGATATGCTCTTTCCCGCGCTCGTCATCGAGGCGGATTTTGTTGTTCGCCGGGGTGCGCAGCACGTTACGTTTGTAGTTGCGGATGGTGACGTGGTCACCGTGCGCCGAGTCGTGCAGCACGCCGGCAATGTACGGCCGGTCCGGGTTGCCGTCCTCAAAGCCAATCGCCACTTCGGTGCCTGCCAGCAGCGGCAGGTGCAGACCGTAGGTGTCACCGGCATACGGGCGGGACTGACGGACCCACAGGCTCTCGAATCCGGTCTCCCAGTTATCGCGATCAAACAGCATATTGACGCGGTAACGGCCGTCTTTATCGATATGCCCGTAGGTGTCATTTTCGGTGGTACTGGTGACGCGGGCCGGTAAGGTGCCGGCCATCACCGGATGACTGCCTGGCTCCGGTCTGAAACAAAAGTCCGCGCTGTCCGGGATACCGTCAAACCTGACGCCAAAGTCTGCATCACGCTGCGCATGGCAGTGCATCGCCGTGATAACCACGCCCTGCGCAAACACGTCTGCCACTTCGTACCCGCCGGTGACTTTCAGTACCTGACCCGGAGAGAGCGTCGGGCAACTGGTGATGGCCCGGGCCTGCGTCTGGCCATTCAGGTAACGTTCGTGACGAATGCGGGCATAGAACGCCCCGGACTCCGGCGCCGGATTACGGTCATATGCGCTGCCGGGTGTCAGGTAGTTATCGGCCCAGTGATAGGCATCACCGTACGTGGTGGCATCCCCGCCGGTCGCGTCCACCCGGGAATTCATGTCCTCCGTGGCCTGACGGTAGTTGTAGTCGCGGGTGCTGACCTGCTTCTGCACCACGTTATGGTGGCTCTCCATCTCCCACACCGAGTCCACACCCTGCGAATGTTGCCCTGACGGTGGCACCGACGGCAGCGTCAGGCCTTTCTCATACCCCTGCTGGCTGTCGTAAAACTCCACCACGTCGATGTTCAGGCGCGTATCGGTGGTGAAGCGGAACCAGATGCCTACCTCGCCCAGCAGACGGGTGATAAAGTGCAGGTCGTTCTCTCCGTACTGCATCACCTGCTCGCGGCGCGGGTACTCTTTTGAGAGTGAGAATAGGAAATCCTGTCCGCGCATGCCGTGACGCTCGCGCAGGATTTTCTCCACAATCTGCGGGACGGACATATCCTGGTAAATGGCGTTCTGGTGCGAGCGATCGAGCAGCGCCAGGCGCGGCCGGAGCGTCAGGGCGTAGCGGGTTTCATCTTTTGAAGTACCAAGGCGCTCAAAACCCGTCACCACCCCCTGAATCACCCGCACTGGTTGCTGTATTTTGATACCGTATCCCTGGTCAACCGGGGCCTGCAGAGTCAGCGAACCAGGCTTCATCAGCATCATCTCTTTGCTGATGGCGTGGTTACCGCTGGTGAACTCAATACGGTAGCTGAACGGTGTGCTCAGGGCTTCATCGCCTTCAAACGCCAGCACATCGGGCTCCGCATCACATCCCTTCACCAACAATTGGTGATGGTTATGGCTGAATCTTAGTTGAGAATTATTACTCATGCGTTCACTCCCTGTCGCACATCAAACGCCAGTCCGATACCCTCTTCCTCGCACCATCCCAGAGTCAGGGAAGCTGGTTTCTGTTTCGCGGCCATATGAGTCAGCAGCTGCTGACTCAGTACCGGCAGAATTTGTTGATTGAGCAGGCTGTCAACGTTGCGCGCGCCGGTGTCCGGCAGCAGGCAGGCGGCGGTCAGGGCGTCATACAGGCTCTCATCAATCTGTGTGGTCAGGCCGTAGTGTCGGTTCAGACGTTTACTGACCTGTACGAGTTTCATCTCAACGATGGTCCGCATGGCCACTTCGGCCAGCGGGCGATAAATCACGGTCTGGAAGCGCGCCAGCAGCGCCGGCTGGAAGTGGTCACGCAGCACCGGACGCAGCAGTTCGTGCAGTTCCGGCTCGGTAGCCTCTGGCTGTTCATCCAGCATCTGCATGATGTGGTCGCTGCCGAGGTTGGAGGTCATCAGGATGACCGTGTTGCGAAAATCGATTTCCCGCCCCTCGCCGTCGCGCATAAAGCCGCGGTCAAACACCTGGTAGAACAGGTTCATCACATCCCGGTGCGCCTTTTCCACTTCATCCAGCAGCACCACGCTGTACGGACGTTTGCGCACGGCCTCAGTCAGAATTCCGCCCTGTCCGTAACCGACATAGCCTGGCGGGGAACCCTTGAGCTGGGAGACGGTGTGCGGCTCCTGGTATTCAGAGAGGTTGATGGTAATCAGGGATTTCTCGCCGCCGTACAGTTCATCAGCAAGCGCCAGCGCCGTTTCGGTCTTGCCAGTGCCGCTCGGACCGGTCAGCAGGAACACGCCCTGCGGGCCGTTCTCCGGCGCGAGGCCGGTTTTTGACGCGCGCAGGCGCTGCGCGATGGCATTCAGCGCCGCATCCTGGCCCACCACGCGTTTACCGAGACTGGTTTCCAGGCTCAGCAGCTCCGTCTGCTCGTCCTTCATTAATGACGAGAGCGGCACACCGGTCCAGTCGGCAATCACCGTGGCGACGGTGCGCACGTCCACGTCCAGCCCCAGCAGCGGGTTATTCTGCTGCACGTCGGTAAGGTCTGTCTGCAGGCCGGCAATTTCCGCCTGACGGGAGATGTCCGCGCGGCAGGCGAGCAGTGCTTCCGTGAGTTTCAGCTCCTGGGCGTACTGCGTTTCCAGTGCGTCGAATTCCACGATGATGCGGACTTCTTCCTGCTCAATGGCCTCCAGACGTTCACCGGGAGTGGGGTTGCCCACCGCGATATCCTCCATCAGCGCCTGCTTTTCCATCGCCAGGGCCGTGAGCTGCGCCTTCATCCGGGTCAGCGGCTCCGGCAAGGTGTCAAGACTCATGCGCACGCGGGCGGAAGCCGTGTCCAGCAGGTCCACCGCCTTGTCCGGCAACTGGCGACCTGTCAGGTAACGTCTGGACAGGGTGACCGCCGCCCTGACCGCCTCATCGGTAATATGTACACCGTGGTGCTGCGCGTAGCGGGATTTCAGCCCCCGCAGCATCAGGCAGGCGGTGTCGTCGTCCGGCTCATCCACCTTCACCATCTGGAAGCGCCGCTCCAGTGCGGCGTCGCGCTCGAAGTACTGTTTGTACTCGCTCCAGGTGGTGGCCGCAATGGTGCGCAGTTCTCCGCGGGCGAGCGCGGGTTTCAGCAGATTAGCCGCATCGGCTCCACCCGCCTGGTTGCCTGCCCCGATAATGGTGTGGGCCTCGTCAATAAACAGCAGCACCGGTAGCGGCGACTGCTGCACTGCCTCAATGATGTTTTTCAGGCGCTGTTCAAATTCGCCCTTCACGCCCGCGCCCGCCTGCAGCAGACCAAGGTCAAGGGTGCGTACCGAGACCGGCCTCAGCGCATCCGGGACGTTGCCCTCCGCGATGCGCAGCGCCAGACCTTCCACCAGGGCGGTTTTACCCACGCCCGGCTCACCCACCAGAATCGGGTTGTTCTTGCGGCGACGGGAGAGAATGTCCACCATCTGGCGAATTTCATTGTCGCGGCCGAACACCGGGTCGATTCGGCCCTCGCGGGCGCGGGCGGTGACGTCGAGGGTGAACTTGTCCAGCGCGTTCTGCAGCGCCGGGTTCAGTTCCCCCTCCTTTATATCTGCATCAACCGGACGGCCGACAAACGCCACTTCCCCGCCCTGTGCCCGTTCCGCCTCCTGCTGTACTTCCGGACGCTCGTCAGACTGCGCATCCAGAAGCCCGCGCAGACGCTCCAGCTGGCTCTGCCCCAGCGTCAGCAGCGGCCAGAGACCATCACAGCGCGCCCGCGATGGTTTCTCCGTCAGGGCCATCAGCAGGTGAATGCTGCGTATCTGCTCTTCGCCCGCCAGCGACGCCCGCAGCCAGGCGTCCTGCATCAGGCTCTGAATACTGTCGGAGAGCTGCGGACGGCTGCGCACTGAACGGGGCAGCGTGTCGAGAAATGCCAGCAAATCCTGCCAGATGGCGTCCATATCCCATTCGTAGCGCCGTGCCAGCACCGTCAGGTCGCCCTCGCCCTGCTCCAGCAGCTTCAGCAGCCAGTGCTCGGGCAGGATTTCGGCGTGGGCGCGGGTCTGGCACAGGGAAGCCGCGCCCTCCATCGCACGGGCGCAGTAAGGGTTCAAACGACGTAACAGGACGGCGGGATTTTCCATGAGACTCTCTCTCTTTATCAGTTCCGGACACGCTACCGCCCGTCGCTGTTCACCAAAGCGCATCAGGTCAGGCAGGCAGATTGTGTTTTTCTTTGCTCAACACCTGTTTCTCAGGCGCTCAGTAAAGAAAAATGCGGACAGAGAAGCTCTGCCCGCTTGCGACTTACGCGGTGGCGCGTTCGTTCCAGCTGTCGGAATGAATGATGTTGCCGTCCTTGTAGGTCCAGGTGATTTTTTCGTAGCGCAGCTCAATCTGCTCGAGGTGGTTGTGCTTCTCGAACGCCGGATCCTTGATGTCGTGCATCTTCGGATTCACTTTAACCAGCTTCACGTTTTCCAGTTTGGTGTTGAAGTACTCCACTTCCTGACCCGCGTCGTTGATTTTGTACCATTTGAACTCAGCCGACTTCAGTGTCTGGCCTGTGGTCACCGCCTTGTACAGATACGGGCTGGAGGAGTCGATTTCCTTGGTGAACAGGAACGGCGTGTGGATACGGGTGCCGGTTAGCTTGCCGGTGTTGTTGTCGGTCGGGATGTACAGGTTGTGCTCCTGAGCAACAACTTCGATGCTGCCTTCACGGTCCTTCACGTCCACGGAACCTTTGATGTCCGCGCCGCCGTCGTCCTTCAGCCACAGATAAACAGGAATTGCCATGTTAATTACTCCATTTCATTTTTTGACGCGCCATCATCCGATGACGCGGGTGTGTTGCCCGGCAGCTGGCAGGCATTCGCCTGCGGCACCAGACTGATTTCGACACGGCGGTTCAGCGCCCGGCCTTCCGCCGTGTCGTTGGTGGCGACAGGACGGCTTTCGCCGTAGCCCTGCACCGCAAAACAGCTCTCCGGCACGTCGCCGGTATCGCGCATCCAGTCACGCACGGACTCCGCACGCTTAAGGGAGAGCACCTGGTTGGACTGGTCATCCCCCGTGCTGTCGGTATGGCCCGCCACCACAATCAGCCAGCCGGGCTTTGCCTTAATCCCTACCAGCGAGTTCACCAGCAGCTTCACCGAGCCGGGTTTCAGGGCCCATTTGCCGGTATCGAACAGCGACATGCTGTCGAGGCGGATGATTTTTGGCGCGACCTTTTCCACAGGCTTCGGTGGCGGAGGCGGCGGCACATACGAGCGGATCGCTTCCAGCACCGGTATGCGCAGACGTTCCCCCCGATAAAGCCCCAGGCCCAGCCGGGCCGGTACACCATTGCGCGCCTGCTCATCCAGCAGCGCCGCATCCTCGCGCAGCACCTGTACGGCGCTGGCTTTCGGACCGTAATCATCCATGGCGATGCTGTTGTAACGGACAATATCGAAGCTCACGCGTTGCAGCAGCTGGCGATTGTTCCAGCCACTGCTGAGCAGTGCGGCAATGGCCGCCAGCGTGAAGATCCCAAGCGCACAGCGCCAGGTTCGCTCACGCGGCGTCAGACCCCACCCTTCCAGCAGTAATGGCAGAATAAAATCCGGGAACAGGGAAATCACCGTACTGTCCGTTCCCACCGGCTGCCAGCCAGACACCTGCTGCATCGCGGTGTGACGGGAAAGCCATGTCGTCCAGGCCGATGTGGCCAGGCTTCCGGCCAGGATCGGCCCCATTCCCCACAGCACCGCAACAGGTGCAATGACCGGCACATCGGGGTTCTCCTCCATAAAGACGGCCTGGACATGCTGACGGAACCAGTTCATCAGACTGTTCATCAACACCTGCTGCTGCATCGCAGGCGTTCCGCCGGTGGTAACCCATTCAGCAACAGAACCCGGGGCTGTAGATTCACGCCAGACCCTCACGCCTTCACCCGGGAAAACCGCTTGCCAGAACACGTCATTCGTCATCGCGCTGCCGACCTGCCCATTCAGCACCAGCGGCACAGAATGACCGGTTGCTTTACGCAGCTGGCTGATGTGCCAGCGCAGGGTCAGCAGGCGACTGGTCAGGGCTTCGCTGTCAGGGTGCTGCTGCGGACAGACACTGACCATCACCGACAGCTGACGTCCCCAGTCAGGACGTAACCACAGTATCTGACGGGCAGCCTGCGCCAGATCCTGATGATCCTCCACGCGGATCCAGCATCCCTGCGTAACTGTGAGTACCGGTGACTGCTGCGGCCAGGCCAGCGGCAGATCGCCACAAACCAGCACCACGGGCTGACGGTAAGTGGCGTCAGGCAGGTCCTCCAGACGCAGGGTGACATCATGCTGTTCACGGCGACTGGCGACAGTCCGGAATGCCAGGATAAGCCCCAGAACGGTAAACAGAACGAGTACCGAAACCCACCTGGATACCGGCAGAAAACCCAGGCAGAGCACGGTACTTAGCAGGGCGGCCCACAGCGCAAGCCCGCGCTGTTGTAAAGGACTCATTTCACGACTCCCGGCAACAGGGTCTGCAGCGTCTGATCCAGCCAGCGATCCAGCCCCCACCAGAGTGCAGCCACCACCACCACACTCAGGCCGATACGCACGGGCCACGACGACAGCCAGCCCATTTTCCGTCCGGCACGGCTTTCCGCCAGTACGGGGTGAGCCGGTGGATAGCTGAACGGCGTGACATGTTCACTGAGTGCACTGACGAGTTTCTGGCGCTCCGGGTCGCTCAGGGAGCGGAAACCGCCGAGGAACCCCAGCAGCATGACCCGCTGGAAGCAGGTCACGACTGCAGGATCCGGAGCCGGTTCACGCAGCACATCGCACATCCGGTCGCACAGCGTGTCACCGGCGTCCATGGTGCCGAGGAAGTGCCCCTGCAGGGGAATGTCATACCACTGCACGCAGGCATCATCCTCCACACCGCGACCTTTGACCGCCTCATCCAGCAGCGCACATTGTGCGGTGAGAATATGCCGGCAGCTGGCTTCATCGAGTTCGCCCGCTTTCAGCTCACGCTGCACGCGCTCCACATCAGCAATGCAGCGCTCCCAAAGCGTACGCCCTTCCCCATTCTGGAATGTTGGGCCGTGACGCAGGCTGATCACCTGCAGCCAGGTGTCCTGCAGCAGGGCATCAATATCAATGGACGCGGCAGCGCCGCGTTTACGCTCACTCATGTTCTCAGCACCGCAAAGAGTTCCAGTTCAGGCTCGCCGAGCATGCCCGGAACGTAAAACATGCAAGTGCCGCCCTGGAGCATTTCAGTGGCCTGAGGATGAGAGACATCAAGGCTGAAATACTGATTTTCCAGACGTAACGGAATGGCTGCCGGTACATGGCGCAGCGGGGTCAGCGGCACGCCCACCCGCGATGAATTGACGATACTTCTGACATGATCGGGGCTGCCGACCTTGCACTGGCGCGGGAACTGCTCCTGCAGCTGTGCCACCGGCACCGGTGAACGCACGGAGAGGTAGTAATCCGCCCCTTCACGTAGACGCGGGTCATGCAGACGGGCCTGCCAGAAGTGCAGCCGGGCATCGTGCTCAAGCTCAATCGCCACCACCCGCGACGGCAGGCTGGCTTCCAGCAGGTCGCCTAGTAAATCAAACAGCGGCGGGAAAACGTTATTCAGCTGCTCATGCTGCCAGACCGGGATCGCACTCACCTGGTGCTCCAGCGAAAAGGTCAGCAGGCTGCCCGCCAGGCGGGCCAGCTCCGGATACATGCGCTCAGGCGGACTTTTCAGATGTCGCTGAAACTGTCCCAGCACTGGCTCAGCACTGTTCAGGGCATTGAGCAGCCAGAACAGGGACACATCGGCCACGGCAAAATCGGCCATCCGCTCATTGCTTTCCCGGCGCATGGCCATCAGCCGACTCAGGCGTACACGTAGCTGGCTCATCAGCTGTTGGAGCTGAGTTACCAGCCAGCGGCTGCCCTGGATGGCCAGGAGCGGGGGGAGAAACGTCTCATCAGGCTGCCACACTCCCTGCAGATCCTGCTGCAGGCGGGCGACCGGACAGGTCAGGTAATCGCTGTTGTCCTGATGTGCGAAACGCAGCGTCAGCTCCGGGCGTATCACCGCAATCTGGCGGGTATCGTCCCCGAAGGTATTGCGGACGTCCTGCCAGCGCTGGCGATAGCGAACAGGGCGCCCGGCCACCTCATCAGGTTTCAGGCAGTTGCCACCATTCGCCCGCAGCAGCGGAAGCGCCAGAACCACCACCACCTCCTGTGATTCGCTCTCAAGCGCCAGCACCGGCGGCAGATCGTCAGCATTATCCGTGTCGATAAGCGTCCCGTCAGGGAAACGAATGTGAAGATGACGGGCCTGCAGGCGGCACAGTTTCAGTGCATCCGGTTCGAAAGTGGCATCAATCACTCCCCAGGGATGGGAGAGGCCTAACCGGGCAATGCATTCCTCAGTCCAGGCCGCATACGCGGCCTGTTGCTGGAAGTGCTGGGGAGAGACCATCTGGCCCCTGCCCCATAACGGTTGTTCCGTTTTCATTGGCTTCCTGCCTTAGCTTACGCTTTCGCTTTCGGCATCTGGCTCACCAGAGACAGGTTCACGTCCATGCCTTCCACCTGGAAGTGTGGCACCGCGAACAGCTTCACGCGGAAGAAGCCCGGGTTGTCCTCGATATCTTCCACCACCACTTTCGCATCGCGCAGCGGGTGTGAGGCCTGCAGCTCGTCGCCCGGATCGGTCATTTCAGTCACCAGACCACGCACCCAGGTGTTGAGTTCAAGCTCCAGCAGACGTCGATCCTTGGTGGTACCGATGTTTTCGCGCTGAATAAGCTTCAGGTAATGCGCAATGCGCGACAGCAGGAAGATGTATGGCAGACGCGCGTTGATGCGGCTGTTGGCGGTGGCATCCGCGGTATCGTACAACGCCGGTTTCTGGGCAGAGTTAGCCGAGAAGAAGCAGGCATAATCGCGGTTTTTGTAGTACGACAGAGGGATAAAGCCCAGGTTGGCAAATTCAAACTCGCGGGTTTCCGGGATCATCACCTCCGACGGGATTTTCACCTGGTTACCGGTGCCAAGGTCATACAGGTGGATCGGCAGATCTTTCACCGCGCCACCGGCCTGCGGGCCACGGATCTGCACGCACCAGCCATTTTTGATGAAGCTCTTCACCATGTTCGAGGCGAAGGAGAATGACGCACTGGTCCACAAATACTTCTCGTGATCCGGGCCCTTCACCTGCTCGACATAGTTGAAGCTACGCACCGGCACGGTGTCCGGACCGTACGGCAGACGCCCCAGCACGCGCGGCATCACCAGGCCGATATAGCGTGAGTCGTCGGTGTCACGGAAGGATTTCCACTTAATGTACTCAGCGCGATCGAAGTAGTTGCCGATATCTTTAATCGCTGCAACTTCTTCCATGGAGTCTTTCAGGAAGAATTTCGGGCCGACGGCACCGATAAACGGCATGTGTGCAGCAGCAGACACTTTAGAGATGTTGCGCAGCAGCGCCACGTCCTGCGGACTGGCATCGAATTCATAGGAGGAGATCACAGAACCAATTGGCTCTCCGCCAGGGGTGTCATATTCGGCGGTATAGGTGTGCCAGTAGAGTCCGCTCTGAATCAGTTCCGGTGCGTCTTCGAAGTCCTGACGCAGATCGTCTTTCGAGACGTCCAGAATTTCAGTCTTCACGTTCTGGCGGTAGTCAGTGCTGTCCACCAGTTGCTTCAGGCCGCGCCACAGTGATTCCACCTTCTGGAACTCTTGATGGTGCATTACTGCGTCCAATTGGCGACTGATCTGGAAATCCAGCTCAGCGATGTGGTGGTCAATCAGCGTTTTGTCGAGTTTCTCGACCTGCTGGCCGGACTTGCGGATGCAATCCATAAATACCTGCATCGCCGCCGTCAGGCGCTCGCCTGCTGGCGCGTCAGAAAGTGCCGCATCATCCAGAAACGCGTTAATATCACCCAAGCTTGAGGCCGGGGTCAGGTTGATTTTTTCAAACAGGGAGGCGTAAACGCTCTCTTTTGCAAGTACGGTGGTCTGCCCCTGTACGGAGGCGGTTTCAGAATTTACAGACATCAGCATATTCCCGGTTAATCCATTAAATAACGCACGCCGCTTATTTCGGGGCCAGTGCACTCATTTCGTCGCGTAATTCCTGAGACAGCGCCGGGTCTTTAAGAATTTTCTCGAGTTCTTTTCTGAAAGTAGCGTTATCAAGGAGATTAGATTTCAGATCGCGTAATAAATTACGCATCGCCAGCATGGCACGGAGTTGAGGGATCTGACGGGCCACCTGTTCCGGTTCGAAATCTTTAATATCGGAGAAACTCAGCTTCACGTTCTCTTCCGAACCATCCCCTGCCAGCGTATTCTGCACACTAAGGTTTACTTCCGGGTTAAATTCCGAAAGTACGCTATTAAAGTTATTTTTATTGACGTTGATTTTTTCTCTTTCAGATAATGGACGACTTTCTTTGCCATTACTGAAATCACCGATGGTGAGGAGTTTAAGCGGCAGTTCGACTTTCTTCTGTGCGCCACCAGTGTGCAGAGCCAACTTTAAATTTATGCGTGCCTTCGGCACCTCGTTCTGGAACGTATCGGCCATAGCGGTCCCTTTCCTTAAGGAATGTTTGTTGAAAATAACGACGTTTCTTTACAAATCCATATTAGAACAAAACACTACACAAGATCAACTAAACAGATCATAGATCTGATATAAGACTTTTATTAAGAATTTTCATCCATTAACGATTAACACATAACACTACTAAAACGTAAACAACACACTAAACTAACTTTTTACTTACAGAAAGATGGAATTAAAATCCACTAGCGATGGAAACATCCTCTTTATATCAAAGAACACGCAGATTATTGATATAAATCAATGAATGAATACAGCGGTATATGCCCTCATGATTGAGAAATTTCTGAACCCTCAAATTACAGCACGATAATTTTCTTAAAAGCATCAACAATAAAAAAGTCCAATACTGGACAAAAAATAATTCCGAGAACGTAATCAAAATATGTTTATCATTCGCGCCATGAATATATTATTTAGACGAATAATTTTCCAAATAGTAATCGCACCTCAGATACCTGATAGTAATATTTCGTAAGAGTCAACGAAAGGTTTATTCCAATCATGGCGCGATTGTCAATATAAAAACGTCATAATAAGATCCCCCAGACTAAATTGCTGGGTACCATTCGTCGGATGTCGTTGCGGCGGGAGAGTGTCAAATAAAGAAACTGGCGCTGTAAGCGCGCCAGCTCAGGTTTAGCGGTAGTAGCCTCAGGCTAACAGGCACTGATTAGTGCTTTTCGATATACATCGTCCGGCTATAGGCTACGTCTTCGGGGTTATTAATCGGATAACCTTTCACCCACGGCTTGATCAAACGTCCATTGGTATACTGATAAATCGGGGCTATCGGCGCTTTCTCGGTCAGAATTTTTTCCGCCATGTTGTAATCTTCGTTACGCGCTTTCTCAGTGGTTTCAAGCGTCGCCTGGTTGATAATCTTGTCGTAAGCCGGGTCTTTGAAACGGGAAATATTGCCGCTGTGGGTTGAGGTCAGCAGCGAAAGGAACGTCGACGGCTCGTTGTAATCCCCTACCCACGACGCGCGGATCACATCAAAATTACCGGTGTTGCGACTGTCAATGTAGGTTTTCCACTCCTGGTTTTGCAGTTTGACATCCACACCCAGGTTTTTCTTCCACATTGATGCCACGGCGATGGCAATTTTCTGGTGGTTTTCTGATGTGTTGTACAGCAGAGTTAGCTTCAGCGGACGCTGCGGACCGTAACCTGCCGCCTGCAAAAGCGTCCTTGCTTGTGCGTTTAACTCCTGCTGCGACATCTGCTCAAAAGGCGATGTCTCCGGCGTAAAGCCTGCCGTGACGTCAGGAGTGAAATGCCAGGCTGGTTTTTCACCTGTACCCAGCACTTTTTCCGCCATAATACGCCTGTCGATTGTCATGCTCAGCGCGAGGCGTACGCGGGCATCAGCCGTTGGGCCTTTCTGCGTGTTGAACGCATAGTAATAGGTGCCCAGCTGCGGCGGCGTATACACCTGCCCCGGAATATCCTTCAGCAGCTTCTGATACATATTTTTTGGGAACGACTCGGTGATATCAATATCGCCCGCCAGATAACGTTTTGTGGCTGAAGACTCTTGGTTAATGGGCACAAAAGTGACTTTTTTCAGCACCGTTTTGGCGTTATCCCAGTAGTGTTCATTCGGCTCCACCACCAGCTTCTCGTTGACCACACGATCTTTCAGCACATACGCACCGTTCCCCACAAGGCTGCCCGGACGCGTCCACTCTTTACCACTTTCAACATTGGCTTTCTGGACTGGATAAAACGCAAAGTTAGCCGTCAGGTTGCTGAACCAGGGCAGCGGCTTATCCAACTGTACGCGCAACGTTTTGGCATCGACGGCCGTAACGCCAAGTTTATCAGGCGCGGCTTTACCATCGATAATCGCCTGCGCGTTGTTGATACCCGCCAGCGCCGCAAACCACGCAAACGGTGAGGTGGTTTTTGGGTCAACCAGACGCTGCCAGCTGTAGACAAAATCCTGTGCCGTCACGGGCGTGCCGTCAGACCATCGGGCGTTATCTCGCAGCGTGAAGGTCCAGACGCGGTTATCGTTGCTCTGCCAGCGCGTGGCCACGCCGGGGGTCAGTTCCCCTTTTTCATTCTGATTCACCAGGCCTTCATAAAGGTCACGGATCACCTGAATTTCAGGCAAACCTACGGCCTTAGCCGGATCGAGCGAAGCCGGTTCGTCTTTAATGTGTCTCACCAGTTCCTGTTTTTGCGCCAAAACAGTGCCCTGCGGCACATCAGCAGCGTACGAAAGTGAAGAAAGTCCGCACAGCCAGAGTGCAGTACAGAGACGCGAAACAGGATGCTTCATAAGATCCCCTTGATTGAATTCAGATAACCAGCAGATGCGTAATTATTTGTTTCACAAATGAGAAAAGCAAATACCTTCATCCGGAAAGTTGATATCTGGCAATTTTCTGCGAACACGGAAACTATTTGATAAACAGCAAGTTTTGCACAACACTGCCAGTAGAGACATTTTTATCAGGATTTCGTATGACAATCACCCGACCAAGAGCACAACGTGGTGCTTTTCCGCCTGGCGCTGAGCAATATGGCCGTTCTTTTTTTGGTGCATCTTTGATCTGGTTTCCTGCCCCGGAGGCGGATCGTAACAGCGGTCTGATCATTGCCGGTACGCACGGCGATGAGAATTCATCCATTGTCACGCTGTCGTGCGCGCTGAGGACACTGACACCCGAACTGCGGCGTCATCACGTGATTTTGACCGTCAATCCGGATGGCTGTCAGCTTGGGTTGCGTGCCAATGCGAGGGGGATTGACTTAAACCGCAATTTTCCGGCAGCAAACTGGCGCGCCGGTGAGACGGTGTATCGCTGGAACAGCTCCGCTGAAGAGCGCGATGTGGTCCTGTTGACGGGAGACACCCCCGGCTCGGAGCCGGAGACGCAGGCGTTATGCCAACTCATTCATAAGATCCACCCGGCCTGGGTTGTCTCGTTCCATGATCCGCTGGCCTGTATCGAAGATCCGCGCCATACGGCGCTGGGTCAGTGGCTGGCTGAGGCATTTGCCCTTCCGCTAGTGACCAGCGTGGGTTACGAAACACCAGGCTCGTTCGGCAGCTGGTGCGCTGACCTGGGGTTGCATTGTATCACCGCAGAATTCCCGCCTATCTCGTCTGATGAAGCCAGCGAAAAGTATCTCAAAGCGATGACAGAACTTCTGCGGTGGGAACCTCAGAGATGAAGCACGCCCGTGGTAAAATTCAGCGCGGGTGAGACGTCAACCGCCAGCCATGTTGGGCCATCCAGGTCGGCAAAACGCACTTGATTTGCCAGCGGTAGCGCAGCGCCAATCGCCCGGGATGTGCACAACATGCATCCCAGCATGAGGGTAAATCCCTGCTCCTGCGCCGCTTTTGCCAGCGCAAGCGCTTCGGTTAATCCGCCCGTTTTGTCGAGCTTAATATTAACCATCTCATAGCGGCCTTTAAGGCTGTCCAGGCTGTCGCGGGTGTGACAACTTTCATCTGCACAGACAGGAAGTGGATGAATGAAATTCGCCAGGGCGGCATCCTCATGCGCCGGTAAAGGCTGTTCGAGCATGGCAACGTCAAGATCGGCCAGCAGCTGGCAACGTGCAGCCAGTCCCTCGCTATGCCAGGATTCATTCGCATCCACAATCAGCGTTGCCTGCGGCACTGCCGCACGAATGACAACCATCCGTTCACTGATTAATCGATCGTCGAGCTTAACCTTCAATAACCTTGCTCCAGCGTCATAAAGCGCTTTCGCACTGGCAGCCATCTGTTCTGGTTCACCGATAACGACCGTCTGCGCGGTCACCACCGCACCCGGCAACGTAATCCCCAGGTGCGAGGGCAAGGTTGTCTGCTGCTGCGCAGCCTCCAGGCTCCACAGTGCGCAGTCAATCGCGTTGCGCGCTGCCCCGGCGGGCAGTCGCTGTTGTAACGCCTCGCGGGTAAGACCCGTTTGCAGATCGGGCACCAGGGTCATGATCTGGGCCATCACCGAAGCAAGGCTCTCGCCGTAACGAGGATAAGGCGTGCATTCACCTACCCCCTTAATGCCCTCCTCCTCTATTTCGACCACCACGACGCAGGCTTCACTGCGACTGCCGCGGGAGATCACAAACGGGGTATGCAATGGCCAGGCTTCTTCATAAACCTTTACGCTTCTCATCACTGACTCCTTGCAGCCGGTAAGGCATAAAAATTGGTTTGCCGTGTTATCCGCGGATGGCATACACTAGCCCCGACGTTAACTATATGTAAACAGGAAGATATCTATGTCACAACTCGTTCATTTCCAGGGCAACCCGGTCACTGTTGCAGGTGCCATTCCGCAGGTGGGTAACAAGGCGCAGGCTTTTACGCTGGTGGCTAAAGATCTGTCTGACGTCACGTTGAGCCAGTTTGCTGGCAAGCGCAAAGTCCTGAACATTTTCCCAAGCATCGATACCGGCGTTTGTGCCGCATCCGTGCGTAAATTCAACCAACTGGCAACAGAAATGGACAACACCGTGGTGCTGTGCATTTCCGCTGACCTGCCGTTTGCCCAGTCTCGCTTCTGCGGTGCTGAAGGTCTGAGCAACGTCATTACCCTTTCTACCCTGCGCAGCCCTGATTTCCTCGAGAAATACGGCGTTGGCATTTCTGAAGGCGCCCTGAAAGGCCTGGCGGCACGTGCGGTTCTGGTCATTGACGAAAACGACAACGTTGTTTTCAGCGAACTGGTAAACGAAATCACCACCGAGCCGGATTACACTGCTGCGCTGGACGCCCTGAAAGCATAATGATTGCTTAGCATTCTATAAAGTTTAGCATTGTCCTGAAACCTCGCGTCGGCGGGGTTTTTTATTGCCAGAATTGCTGAATCGTTAAGGCATAAATACTTTTGCCTCACACTTCTCATGTAAATATTGTTTAGGAGACAAACAAACAAGAGAGTCAAATCTCATTTTTCAGGTAAAAAAGCCGTTATTTTCTCACCAGTGAACCGCATCACATTTCCCCTCCCCTCTAAATATTAGATTTGCTGACGTATTCAAATAATCGTTTCAGCAAAAAGGGATAAATATGAAAATTAAACTGGCGTTGACGGTGGTTGCAGTACTGATTTCGGGTCATGTCTCGGCAAAAACATGGGTGCTGACAAGCGCTGAAAGCGGTGTGGAAAAAGGAAACTGGCGAATTTCGAGTGATGAGCTGAACGCTAAAGGGCCGGACTTCAGCATCGAACAAAAAGTTCTCCACGGCGGTAAGCAGGAAGGCAGCAAAATCATTGTTATTAGCAGTAAAAGTGGCCTGACAATAACGTTGAGTCCAACCCGTGGTATGAATTTACTGCGTGTGGAGGGTTTTGGGTCAAAACTGGGCTGGAACTCCCCGGTTAAAGAGGTCGTTAACCCGGCATTTATCAATCTGGAAAGTCGAAATGGACTCGGCTGGCTGGAAGGTTTCAACGAAATGATGGTTCGCTGCGGCTATGAGTGGACAGGCCACCCGGTAACAGCGGACGGGCAGATTTACACGCTGCACGGTAAGGCGGGGAATACGCCGGTATCTCAGGTTGAAGTCGAGGTGGCTGATGCTGCACCGCATGAAATCCGCATTCGCGGTCTGATTAAAGAGAGCACCTTCAAAAAAGCCGACCTGCAAACGATGACCGAACTGCGTTATGTTCCCGGAAGCAACCAGTTCATCCTGCATGATGTCCTGACCAACCATGCTGACTACCCGCACGACTATCAAATCATCTACCACAGCAACTTTGGCACGCCGATCCTTGAAGAAGGCGCTCGCTTCCTGGCTCCGGCCGCCAGCGTGAGTCCTTTTAACGATTACGCCAAAGCGGGTCTGAACGGCTGGCAAACCTATGCCGGTCCGACAAAAGGGTTTGATGAGATGGTCTTTAATATCACGCCGCTGGCTGACAAAGATCGCCAGACCCTTGCTGCGGTGGTCAACAAAGCGGGTGATAAAGGGGCATCAATTCAGTTTGATACTCGCCAGTTGCCGGTTCTGACGTTGTGGAAAAATACCGACACGTTGAAGCAAGGCTATGTCACGGGTATTGAACCCGGTACCAGCTACGCCTACCCGGTCACGATTGAACGCGAGCAGAAACGCGTGAAGCAGCTGGAACCTGGCGCAAGCACCCAGTTCGATCTCACCTATACCCTGCTTCATAACCAGGATCAGGTGAAAGAGGTGGAGAACAGGATCGCGGCGATTCAGGGTGAAACAATACCAGACCTCGTTGCCACCCCAATCGCGAAGGAATAAGTGGATATTCAAAAGCCTCCCTGCGGAGGCTTTTGCTTTTATTCGTCGCCTTTCTTATGGTTCAGCCCATACTCACGCAGCTTATTCGCAATCGCGGTATGTGACACCCCAAGCCGCTTGGCCAGCTTGCGTGTGCTTGGATAGCTACGATACAGCTGCGTCAGCACAGAGCGCTCAAAACGACTGGTGATATCGTCGAGCGAGCCTTCCATCGCCTCTTCACCTACCGACACCGTCCCGGCATCGTAATCCGGCAACAGGATATCCTGAGGCCGCAGCTCGTATCCTTCCAGTTGAGTCAACGCGCGATACACGGCGTTCTTCAACTGACGAATATTGCCCGGCCAGCCGTAGCGCGTCAGCACCGTGCCCAGATCTGCAGAAAGCTTCGGACGCGGCACCCCCTGCTCATCCGCAAAACGGGCCACAAACAGCTCCGTCAGCGGGATGATGTCTTGCGGACAATCGCGCAGCGGCGGGATGTTAAGCGTCAGCACGTTCAGACGATAATAGAGATCTTCCCTGAATACCCCCTTTTGCACCAGCTCCACCAGGTTTTTCTGGGTGGCGCAAATAACGCGAACGTCGACGTGGACTTCATGGTCCTCACCCACGCGACGGAAGGTTCCGTCGTTCAGGAAGCGCAGCAGCTTGGTCTGCATCCGTGCAGACATCTCGCCGATTTCGTCCAGCAGGACCGAACCGCCGTTGGCCTGTTCGAAGAATCCTTTTTTCCCTTCCGGCGCATGGCCAAACAGTTCACTTTCAACGGCATCTTCAGGGATCGATGCGCAGTTCAGTGCCAGGTAAGGTTTTGCCGCCCGCGGGCTGGCCATATGTACGGCATGCGCGAGTAAATCTTTCCCGGTTCCCGTGTCCCCCGTTATCAGCAAGGGTGCCGTCAAACTGGCAAGCTTACGTGCCTGATCGACCACATGACGCATTTTCGGGCTCACGGCAATAATCTGGCTGAATGCGCCGACGTCCTGGCTGGAAATATTCTGCAGTTGGCGTCCCATACGGACGGTGGAACGCAGCATGATCACGGCCCCCGTGAGGACACGACTGTCGTTTTCCCCTTTCAGGTAGACAGGCGTGATCTCCATCAGGAAATTTTGCCCGTTAATGACGACATGTTCGCTGTGGGTGTTTTGCGGGTTACTGTCCAGCCAACGCTGGAAGTTAAAGCCGGGGATCAACTGCGTAGCGTGATGATTGCTGAGTTTCTCCTGACTCTGCGCAAAAAGCTGGCAGCTCGCCAGATTCACGCGCTCAACTTTACTTTTCAAGTCGAGAGACAAGAAAGGTTCAGGCATGGCTTCCAGCAGCGCGCTCAGCGCCAGGTGCTCTCGCTCTGACGGCATCCAGGGGATGGTACGGACATCCGTAACGCCAGCGATACGGCGGATTTCCCCCATCAGGCTACTGAAGGTGTTGAATTCAATTTCGGCAAAATTGAGGTAAATTCGCCCGACAGGATCGATCTCAATGCCACGTAAATCAATGCTACGTAAAACAAGAAGATCGAGTAACTCGCGGGTCAGACCGAGACGGTCCTCACAAAAGACTTCCAGACGCATGGGAAATTCACCATTCTTAGCCATTAACGCTAAAATGATATGTCAGATCACGGTATTCTGGAAGGTGGCTGTCAACAAATATTGACAGCCAGCACGAATAGTAAACAAAGCCTTTACGGGGTCGGTTTCTTATTGAGCGTATCTTTCAGTTGCCCAATGAGCTCACGACGGAAATCGCCCAGACGAGGCTTATCACCATCGATCCAGGGCAGCGGACGGCATACTTCCATCGCTTTGATCCCCAAACGAGCAGTCAGCAAACCGGCACCAATCCCCTGAGCAGCACGTGCGGACAGACGCGCCGCCAGATCTTGTGACATCCAGTCCATACCCACTTCACGAACCAGCTCGCTGGCACCGGCAAACGCGATATTCAGCAGCACCAGCTTGAACAGCCGCAGACGGCTGTAATAGCCCAGTTCGATGCCGTACAGATTTGCAATACGGTTAATCAAACGCAGGTTACGCCAGGCGATAAATGCCATATCCACCAGCGCCAGCGGGCTGACGGCAATCATCAGCGTGGACTCCGCCGCCGAACGGCTGATTTCACGTCGCGCCTGCGCATCCAGCACCGGCTGCACCAGGTGGGAATAAAGCGTCACCACTTCACGATCGTTCTGAGTCTCATGAATGGCGGCATACCAGCGCTGAAGCGCCGGGTGCGACTTGTCTATACCGGCCTGTGCGGCCAGTTTCTCACAAAAGTCCCGGCCCTTTCCCGTACCGTGGCTGTGAAGCAGATCCCGGGCGATATCTCGCTCGTGCGCGCGCTGTCGTAAACGCCACAGACGCCGCCACTCGGTAGCAACCGACCCGACACCCGCCCCCACAATCAGCGCACCCGCAGCGCATCCACCCAGCGCAACCCAGTCCTGGGTTTGCCAGGCGTTGATCGTCCACTGAACACCCTGACCCACCACGCTTACGCCAAATAACGCCAGCCCGGCAGTGACCATCTTCCGCCACAGGCTACGTTTCGGGCGTAAGGCCGCTTCAACCACCGCTTCAGCCGGACCGTCCTCGACGCTGGGCTCTTCAGTCAGCACTGGAGCAAAGTTATCAGCCTGCGCGCCGTTAAAGGTTTGCGCCGTTTTAAACGCCTCCTGATGCTCTTTCTCAAGCGTCCCGGTAAAGTCAATGCGCGGTTTTAACGGTTCCGTCATCGCAATTTATCTCCAATCAAAAATTCCAGAGCCGCATCCAGACGAATGTGCGGTAACGGCCGATCGACGCTCATGGTTTGTGGCCGGAAGGCTTCGAACTGGAAGCCCTGGTTTTGCCAAAATGCCTGCCCCGGCAGACGAGCCGGTACCTCCCCCGGATAGACGGTCAACGGTTCACCGTCGCTGAGACGGTTGCCCCGCAGTGCAGGGATCTTTTCGCCATTAACGTCTATCAACCCGCTCTGTGTCGCCTGTACCGAGGCCAGCCCGAGGCAGTCCATACCGATCCCTTCAAACGCAGCGTTCTGCCAGGCATCCTGCACCAGCTGCTGCAGCAGCGAGACCAAATTGGCATGCTGATCGACCGTCACGTGGTCGGCCTTGGTGGCGGCAAAGAGCAGTTTATCGATCACCGGCGAGAACAGACGGCGGAACAGCGTGCGCTGTCCATAATGAAAACTTTGCATCAGTTGCGTCAGCGCAAGGCGCATATCGTTAAACGCCTGCGGTCCGCTGTTGAGCGGCTGAAGGCAGTCCACCAGCACGATCTGGCGGTCGAAACGTAAAAAATGATTTTTATAGAAACCTTTAACCACTTTTTCGCAGTAGTAATTGTAGCGCTCGCGCAGCATCCCGGCGTTGGTGTGCTTGTCCGCTTGCGCCAGCTTTGATTCCCCGTATGCATCCACATCCGGCCAGGGGAAGAACTGCAGTGCGGGTGCCCCCGCTAAGTCTCCCGGCAGAACAAAACGACCTGGCTGGATGAAATGCAGCCCTTCCTGTTTGCACTGATGCAAATACGCCGTCCAGGCCTCGGCAATCGTTGCCAGCCGGTTTTCATCCGCAGGGGCCAGGGGATCTAACCCCTCGCACAGCTGTCGCCATTTTGCCGACCACCCGGCACGTTGCCCCTGCAATAATCCCGTCATCTGGCGGGACCACGTCAGATAATCCTGGGCCAGCATTGGCAAATCAAGCAGCCACTCACCAGGGTAATCCACAATTTCCAGATAGAGCGTCGACGTATCCTTGAAGTGGCGCATGAGAGATTCATTGGAGCGAAAACGGAGCGCAAGGCGAATTTCACTCACGCCGCGCGTCGGCGTCGGCCACGTCGGCGGGTCGCCATAAAGCTGTGCCAGCCCTTCATCATAGGTAAAACGAGGAATGCCGAAGTCGCGCTGTGGCACGCGCTTAACGCCCAGCAAACGCTCTTCGCGCACGGCGCTTAGCAGCGGCAGCCGTGCACCGGCGTGCAGATTCAGCAGTTGGTTCACCATCGCCGTGATGAACGCCGTTTTGCCGCTGCGGCTGAGTCCCGTCACCGCCAGACGCAGATGGCGATCCACACCGCGGTTCACCAGAGAGTTGAGTTCGTTTTTAAGTCGCTTCATCGCCGTCCTTCATTGCGTGGAAACCTGAAATGCATGGCTTCAGAATACAATAAATGGGGGCAGATCGTTGATTATCAATTCTTATTTATTGCTATTGCCGTTTTCTCTCCAGTAAGATGAACGGCATTGCTGTTTGTCTGGAGTGAGAGGTGTATGTCACCCACTATCTATGATATCGCCCGGGTTGCTGGCGTTTCAAAATCAACCGTGTCGCGCGTTCTGAATAAACAAACGAATATTTCTCCTGAAGCGCGTGACAAAGTGTTGAAGGCGATTGACGAATTAAATTATCAGCCCAACAAACTTGCCCGCGCCCTGACCTCTTCTGGCTTCGACGCCATTATGGTAATTTCAACGCGTTCAACCAAAACGACTGCCGGTAACCCTTTTTTCTCTGATGTACTTCATACCATTACGGCAAAAGCTGAAGAAGAAGGTTTTGACGTTATTTTGCAGACGTCTAAAAGCAGTGAAGACGACCTGCTAAAATGTGTGAATAAAATAAAGCAGAAAATGATTAAAGGGATCATTATGCTGAGTTCACCGGCCGATGAATCTTTTTTTACTACCCTGGATGCGTATGGCGTACCGGTAGTTGTCATCGGTAAAGTGGAAGGCGATTTTACGAATATTTACTCCGTCGACACGGATAATTTTCATGACAGCGCCACGCTAACAGATAATTTTATTAAAAACGGACGGCATAAAATTGCCTGCCTGCATGCACCGCTTGATTATCATGTTTCTATCGATCGTCTTTCAGGCTATAAAGCCAGTCTGGAAAAGAATAACATTGCTATTAATCCAGACTGGATCATTGATGGCGGGTATACACACGAGAGCGCGCTTACTGCGGCCATTCAATTATTGTCCTCGCCCACGCCGCCTGACGCGGTATTTGCGACTGACAGCATGAAGTTACTTGGTCTTTATCGCGCGGCGGATGAGTTAAACCTGATGATCCCAGAGCAGGTTGTGGTTGCGGGATACAGCGATCCGATGCTGTCACTCATTCTCACGCCTGCACCTGGAGGCTTTGATATTCCTACCCGCAAGCTGGGCGAAGAGAGTTGCGATCTGCTATTTAAGCGTATCGCCGGTCATCCTGCGCCACAAAAGGTACTCGTTGATACCCATTTTTCACTTGCAGCCTCCCTACGGTAATACCAGGGGCGGTTAGCCCCTGGCATTGTGTCGATCAAAATGCGTAATTCACGCCAACGCCCGCATAGTGGAAGCGGTCGCTGTCACCTTCATCATGGTTTTCCCACTCATAGGCGTATTCCAGCGTCATGGATAAACCATTGTTGAAATCGTAAGCGTAGAGGAGACCGAGTCGGTTGAAATCGTGTCCTTCTCGCTCAGGATCGTCCTGCCAGTCCCAGTTCGACCAGCGATCAAGCCCAAGGCGGGTATAAGGCGTAAGCGTCGTCTGGCCTAATGAAATGGGCAGATACGCACGAATTTCCTGCGTCGAAAACTCGCCGTTATCACGTGAACTGTCCATATTGAAACCGCGCTCTAAATAGTAATTCACTTTAGCCGCAAAGGTTTCGTTGATGGTCCAGGTAAAGCCCGTTTCGGTTTCGACACGGCTGTCAGAATACCCTGTTTTTTCCAGGTCATTGGCAAACTGATACATGGCAAACCAGCCGCCAAAACGCCAGTCATCGGTTAATTTAATATCCCAGTCAGGCTGAATTTTATAGCGCTGCATATTAGCGCTACCGTCTTTCGCCCCCTTTTCATCTTTGAAGTGATATCCATAATTACGGAAACCACCCGTCAGGCCGAGTGTGAAATCATCCGTTCCAATAAAGCGATAGCGCAATTCTAATTCAGGACGGTCGAAATAGGTTCCACGGGTCATACTGCTGTAATCAACCGGCCCTTCCTGATACATCGCCATCGAAATTGTCCACGCATCCCAGGTGGCGTTAAACCAGACGGAGGGTTCATACAGACCATCTTTATCGTCGCCCTGACCTTCTACGTTTTCAATTTCATACATTGCACCGATATTAAACGCCCAGTGTTTTGATGTTTCTTCGGCTTGCGCGCAGCTAACCCCTGCGCACAGCACGAGCGCAGCACTTCGTAGTAGAGTACTCATTAAAATATTCCTTTATAATTAACAAACAAAAAAACCGGAAATTTGCATTTCCGGCAAACACCTTTCTTATCTAATAGCCGCTTCGGTATCCGCGTCGAAGAAATGGCACTTATTCATATCAAACTGGATGCCGATAGTGTCTCCGGCAACGTAGTCATTGGCCGCACCCGCCCGAACAACCAGTTCATGCCCACCGACAGTGGCATAAAGCATAAACTCCGCACCCGTCAACTCGGCTACGCTCACTTTCGCGGCGATGTCTTCCCCCTGGCGCTGAAGCGTCAGAATATCTTCCGGTCGGATCCCAAACACCACGGCTTTACGCTGATAGCCAGCAGCGTTCAGTGCCGCAAGCTTCTCTTCCGGGATTTCCAGACGCAGTGTTTCCGTCACAAAATAACGGTCGTCTAACGCCCCGCGAATGAAGTTCATGGCGGGTGAACCAATGAACCCGGCGACAAACATATTCGCGGGCTCGTTATACACCTGCTTAGGTGCCCCCACCTGCTGAATGAAGCCGTCCTTCAAAATTACGATGCGTGTGGCCATCGTCATCGCTTCCGTCTGATCGTGGGTCACGTAAATCATCGTGGTATTGAGTTTCTGGTGCAGCTTGCTGATTTCTGCGCGCATCTGCACGCGAAGCTTGGCGTCGAGATTGGAGAGTGGTTCATCCATCAGGAAGACACCGGCTTCACGCACTATCGCCCTGCCTAATGCCACACGCTGCCGCTGGCCGCCGGACAACGCGCCAGGTTTACGCTTGAGATACTCACGCAATCCGAGGATTTGAGCTGCCCAGTTAACGCGCTCTTCAATAACCGCAGGCGCAATTTTTTGCATCTTCAGGCCAAACGCCATGTTGTCGTAGACCGTCATATGCGGATAAAGCGCATAGTTCTGAAAAACCATCGCGATATCGCGAGACTTGGCGGGGACATCGTTCATGCAGACGCCGTCTATCACCAGTTCACCAGCGCTGATCTCCTCCAGTCCGGCGATCATGCGCAGCGTCGTCGATTTACCGCATCCAGATGGCCCGACGAAGACGATGAACTCCTTGTCCTCAATTTCGAGGTTGAAATCCTTCACCACGTGGACCTGGTTATCGTAGATTTTCTGAATGTGTTTCAGAGACAGTTGAGCCATTATTAATTCCTTATCAATGCCGTCCGGGACGCCCAGAAATCCGTCAGGCATTTCCAGGTCAGTTCCCGCGTTGAATGAAGTTGTAATCCCGCATGGTTCAGGCCAGGTCCAATCCCAACCGACAACATCCCTGCCGCATTGATCGCTTCAACACCCGCCGCCGCATCTTCGATACCGATGGCCTCTTCAGGGCGGACATTCAGCCCTGCGCAGGCAGCGAGGAAGATCTCCGGGTCAGGTTTTGAGCAGGTAATACGAGAAGCATCTGCGCAAAAATCAAAAGCCTTATGAATGCCCAACGCCTGTAATATGCCGGGGGCGTTGAGGGAAACGGAGGCCAGCCCAATTTTCATTTTCGCCGCGCGAATATCCGCCAGCACTTCGCGGATACCCGGAAGCAGCGAATCTTGCGTCAACGACGCCAGGGACTGGACATAGAGATCGTTTTTCTTCCCGGCAAGCGCGAGGCATTCCTTGTCGTCAAACGCCCCCTCTTTTCCACCGTGTCGCAGGATCCGCTGAAGGGAATCCATGCGGCTAATTCCCTTTAGCTGCTCGTTAAACACCTCGTCGATGGTGATACCAATCTCCTGTGCCACGCTACGCCAGGCCAGGAAATGCAGATGTGCGGTATCGGTGATCACGCCATCCAGATCAAATACAACTGCCTTAAGCGTCATAGCGCCCCTCCCTGGTAGCGGTCCCATTCATTGGCGTAAGAAAATCCGTACGTGCAAAGGCCTGAAGCCCCGAGACGTTAAGGGTTTTACCCCATAGCGTTAACGTGACAGGTGCAGAGGATTCAACGGTCAACGCATCATGTTCAAATGAGAAACGCATTTGCGCGTTTCGCCACCGCAGCGGGAAGCTCAGTTTTCGCCAGTGGGTAGGCAATTTCGGCGCGAGATGAAGTTCCCCTTCCACAATCTGCACCCCGGCAAAACCCTGAATAACGCCAGACCAGATGGCACCTGTCGCGGCGGCGTGAATACCGTCATCGCTGCTGTGGGGATCGTCACCCAGGTCGATAGCGACACCGTCACGCCATAAAACATATGCCCCTTCAGTGTCGCCGCAACGCGCCGTCACTATCCCGTGAATGGCCTTGCTCAGCGAAGAGTCATGTATGGTGCGTGGCTCGTAGAAAGCCAGGTTGGCAGCGCACTGTTGTGGTGTAAACCTTTCCGGCAGCAGGTAGTTGAGCATCACCACATCGGCCTGTTTGAGGATCTGCATCTCATTCACTTCAGCGCGAGAGTAATCAAGCAAAATGGTTTGTTTACCCGCTTTTGCTTTGTAGCGACTCAGATCGATAGCCGGTTTCGCCATGAAGGTATCATCCTGAGGAAGGACACCTTCGGCATTCGCCTCCGGGAGCCATAAACGCGTCAGAAAACGGGTGGCATTTGCCAGGAAAACGGCATCGTCACGACCAAACATCGACATAAACTGGCGTGCGCAGGCGACGTTATGCCAGGCCAGATAGTTGGTGTAAGCGTTGTTGTTGACGTGTTCGGTGTATTCATCCGGCCCGATCACATCATGGATTTCCAGACGACCGTTGGCTTCGACGGCACGCCCCATCCAGAACGTCGCCGTCTCGATCAGCAACGTCAAACCTTCATTGCGCATAAAGGCGTCATCCCGTGTCGCCTGCCAGTAAGCGACAACGGCCCACGCGATATCCGCCACAATGTGGTGTTCGGCCAGTGCAGAGGCCACTTTCTGACGTTTGCCCGTACGAATGTTGATTGCCGCAAATTCCGGCGTCTCTTCCTGACCGCTCGCGGCGCTTTCCCACGGGAACAGCGCGCCAGGCCAACCGTTACGACGCGCCTTTTCACGTGCTCCGGAGAGATTAAGCCAGCGATAGCGCAGCAGGTTGCGGGCAATCTGTGGACGGGTGAAAAGATGGAAAGGCAGCAAGAAAATTTCGGTATCCCAGAAGATGTGACCTTTATACCCTTCTCCGGTCAAACCTTTGGCGGCGATACTGCTTCGCTCGTCATGCGCTGGCGTCATGGTTGTCAGATGCCAGACGGCATAATCAAGCGCCATCTGATCCTGTTTGTCGGTGGATGTCACGTCAACCCGCGCGTCACGCCAGACGTTCTCCCAGGCACGCGCGGAGTTCTCCAGCAGCGATGCATACCCTTTTGTGGCACATACTTTTAGATCGGCCAGCGCATTGCGCGCATAGGTTTCCTGCGAGAGCGTTTTGTCCTTGCGGTGAGTGATCCACACCAGTTTTTCAAGTGTGACAGTGTCACCGGCAGGAAGCGTCAGCGAATGGTGTGCCATGACGCGGCGATTTTTCGCGCTAAAGCAGCTGTCGCTGCTGCCCGACGACAGACGGCAGCTTGTTGAGATTACCACCTCTGCAGCGCGATCCTGGGTTTCATAGACGCCCTGCAGATAATGCTGGTCAAAAACTCTGACAGAAACTTCATCCAGATGCTGTCTGCCGCTGTTGGTTTGGGTCGCATCAATGCCTGTTTTCAACACCACCTGGGATGCAGCATCCAGCGGCGTGATCGACAGTTGCATTGCCGCCAACGGCAGTTGATCGAGTGACACAAAGCGACGGCTATCCAGACGATAGCGCTTCCCATCGGGCGCGCGCCAGAGAACCGTGCGACGCAGTTCGCCGTTGGCAAAATCCAGCTCGCGCTGCCAGCTCAGGATATCCCCTGACAGGAGGGTAAAATTCACGCCATCCAGTTCAACTTCGATACCGGTGATATCCGGCAGGTTGATCAGTTCATTGGTCTCGTTCCGACCTGCGCGATGATACAGCCCCGCCAGATACATTCCTCTGGTTTGCTGGGTATAGTCTTCCTCATGCGCAGCGCGAATGCCCATATAGCCATTGCCGCAGGCCATAACAGAAGCGAATTTGTTCAGGCTATGTGGACAAAAGCCCGGATCGGTTAATACAGACACGTTCAGCATAACGTCACGCTTTCCCCTGTTTCTGCTGATTCATAGAGCGCGGCAACAAGCTGCTGGATAACCAGCCCCTGCTCCGCATCAGCAATCATGACCGGCTCTCCCTGCACGTGACGAACAAAGGCGTCCATACTGCGCAAATGGCGTTGGTCGTCAGCCTCTTCGCGCTGCGTGAGGGACTGTAATACCCCGGCCTCGTCAGTGTAAATGTGTGCCGGGAACAGCGTTGCCCCGGCCTTTTCACCGCAGAATGAGACATTCATGATCGACTGCTCGCGAATATTCAGGGCAAACGAGGTATCCAGACGCAGGATGCCGCCGTTGCAGAATTCAATTGTGCCGAACAGCGCATCTTCGACGGTAAACTGAGCCGGATCCCACTCACCAAACTGGCCACTGTTTTTCCTGTTTCCCAGTCGCTGGAAGCTGTGCGCCGTGACCCGTTTTACTGCCGGGAACCCCAGTACATACATCGCGGCATCCAGCATATGAATGCCGATATCGATCAACGGTCCGCCGCCCTGCAACGATTTGTTCGTAAAGACGCCCCAGCCCGGCACGCCACATCGACGCAGCGCCTGCGCCGTCGTGAAGTAGATCTCGCCCAGGACGCCATTCAACACGGCCTCACGCAGCAATTGCGTATCGCGTGCAAACCGGTGGTGAAAATCATACGCCAGCACTTTTCCCGCCTTACGGGCAGCGGTACGCATCTGTTCGGCCTGCTGTGGCGTCATGGCGGGCGGCTTTTCACACATGACATGGCATCCGGCGTCGAGCGCCGCCATAACATGTTCAAAGTGAAACCGGTTAGGTGAACAAACGCTCACCACATCCGGTCTGACCGTCTCCAGCATGGTTCGCGCATCCTGCCATGCAGACGGGATCCCATGACGTTCCGCAAACGCCTGTGCCTGTTCAGGGCGGCTGTCCATGACAGCCACCATCTGAACATCACTGCGCGTGGCGTAATACGAGGCATGAACTTTGTCCGCGACCTGGCCGGCGCCAATGATGGCGACGCGCAGAGGCGAAGGTGTTGAAGCACTCATCACGCATGTCATCCTTGGCATTCACGCAAATAGGTGAGCGAATCCTGATAAGCCTGCGCAGGATTGTCAGCACGAACACGACACTCATAGACCACGTAACCCTGATAATCGTCAGCGCGCAGCCGATCGAACAGGCTGGCAAAATCGAGGCTGCCGCTGCCCGGCTGGTAGCGGTGGTTATCTGCAATGTGCACATGCCCCAGCAGATCGCGGTTGTGGTGCAGCGCATCCGTTAGCGAGTCTTCTTCAATGTTCATATGATAGAAATCACCGATGATCTGCACGTGTTTGAGCGCATTCTCTTCGATGTAACGACGCGCATCCGCCAGGGTGTTGATCATATGGTCCTGATAGCGGTTCAGCGGCTCCAGGTATACCGTTGTCCCGGTGCGTGCTGCCACTTCATCCAGCCAGCGCAGGGAGGCGCTGACTGCTTTGCGGTCACCGTCCAGGCTGCGTGGAGAGGTCATTGGCGGCAGGCGGAAGGTAAACATGCCCCAGGCGGCAGGGACGATAATCCCCTTGCCGCCCACCTCTGCCAGCGCCTCCAGGATACGTTCAATCTGCTGTAAACCGTTAAGACGGCGTTCCTCTATAAAGTCACCGATCCAGCCGTCGTATCCGCCGCAGGCCGTCGTCACCGGCAGGCCAGTCGCGTTGATAGCCGCTTTCACTTCATCAAGATTTTCTACCAGAAGTCGGCCATCGATTTCGTAGCCATCAAAACCCATCGCTTTGATGTACTCGAATTTTTCCATGATGTTGGTCGGGAAAAAGGCCTGGTTTTGTGTTGCGATCTTCATTGCTTGCTCTCCTTAGCTTAAAAAGTGACGCCCATTTTGATGCTCAGTTCAGGGTGCTGGTCGACATATTTCATGTAGCTCTCGGGGCTGGTGGTGAAAGTGACAACCGGGTCGATCAGATCCTCGCAATTGAGATAACCGTTCATCAGCAATTCCCAGCAGGTTTCTTCAATGCGCTTGCGGCTCCAGCGCGGGTAATCCGGGTTGGGTTCGCTGCAGGCACGGGAGAAGACAATTTTCGCATTGTTGAAATGCGCTTCGCGGCCGAGGTTGAATCCTGCTGCAAAGGGTTTGGCGAACGCCACGTAGGAGAGGGTTCCGCCGTAAGCGAGACCGCGCAGAGCAGATTGCAGCGCATCGGCAAAACCACTGGTTTCGATGATCACATCTGCACCCTGCTTACCGGTCAGTTTTTTAATTTCAAGACCGACATCAGTACCGATTGGGTTCAGGTAGTGGTCCGCGCCATGACGGCGAGCAATCTCACAGCGATGTTCAATAGGATCGACACCGATGACCACTGACGCGCCCGCTTTCTTCGCCAGCTGAATCGCGATCTGACCAATCGCCCCCAGCCCGACAACAACCACAAAATCACCTACACGGACATTGGCATCACGCACGCCGCTCATGGCGAATTGCGCCGGATCGTAGCAAACGGCATTTTTCCAGGACGAACCCTTCGGCATTTTGCGCAGCTTGTAGTTGTTGACCGCGTTAACAATGACCGTTTCCTGCAATGGACCGTAGCAGCAGACGCTGTCGCCGATCTGGTATTCCGTCACGTCAGCACCGCATTCGATAATCTCGCCGACGATCATGTTCCCCAGCTGGAATTTACCGAACTCAATACCGCGGGCCGCGCCCTCCTCACGTGGCGTGAACATCTGCCACTCGGCGTTGAACTCTTCATCGATAAACGGGCTTGCCGCGCGGAAATCCACCACTTCTGTACCGTGCTTCGGGGCACCAAAGCGGGCACGAATTTTCACTTCGTGAACGGCAACAGGACGATCTTCATATTCCACCAACGCCGCCACACGAGGCGCTGTCGCAACTAACTTTTTCATGACTTACTCCTTGTTAAAATTGGCCGCCTCAGCCCTTCACGCCACCGGCGGTCAAACCACTTTTAATAAAACGTTCAGACAGCGCGTACATGATGACCACAGGCAGTGCCGTCACCAGCGATGCCGCCATCATGCGACCCCAGATGTAATCTGGCGTGCTAAAGAGCGTGTTCAGCCCTACCGGCAGGGTGAAATTGCTGGCGCTGGACAGGAAAATGGAGGCAAACAGATAGTCGTTCCACGCCACCATGAAGCAGTAGACAAACACCGACACCAGACCAGAAATCGCCAGCGGCACGGTGATGCGGAAGATGATTTGCAGCCGGTTAAGACCGTCCATCATCGCGGCTTCTTCTATCTCATCCGGAATGGTGTCGAAGTAACTGCGCAGCATGAATACCGCCGTCGGCAGCGTCTGGGTCACCATGGTGATAATCAGCGCCAGTTCGGTATCGTAGATCCCGAGTGCAGTGATGATTTTGAACAGCGGCACCACCAATAAAATTCCGGAGAACATGTAGACGGTGTAAAAACTCGCATTTATCGTCGTGCGCCCTTTAAAACGCAGTTTGGACAAGGCGTAGGCACCTAATGTACCGAGAAACACCGCAATCACTGATGCAGTCAGCGACACCACCATGCTGTTGCGGAAGTAATCCACAAACGGGAAAATCAGTGGGTTAAAGATGTCGACGTAATGCTGTAACGTCCACTCCTGCGGCAGAATCGTCGGATGCAGCGAGATCGCCTCTTTGGCGATTTTAAACGACGTCATCAGCATCACGAAGAACGGGAACAGCGTGATGATGAGGAACATCGCCAGCCCCAGATAAAAACCGATACGGCCCAGCACGCGTTTATTTGTTGCCATTGAGGTTTACCCTTTTTCTGGTCAGCAGAATGACGGCGAAGATGATCACGAACAGCACCACGGAGATAGCGGCGGCTTTACCCAGATCGTTGAAGGCAAAGGCCGTTTTATAGAGATAGACGCCCAAAATATCGACCTTCGTTGTCAGCAGATAGACATCCGCAAACATGTAGAACATCCAGATGGTTCGCAGCGTAACCACCGTTGCCAGAACCGGCATGATCGCGGGCAGCGTGACAATGCGAAAACGCTGCCAGGCATTCGCGCCATCCATTTCAGCCGCTTCATATAACGACTTATCAATGGTCTGCAAAATGGCCAGAAACGAGATGAACGCATAGGGGAAATAGCGCCAGATGGCAAACAGCACCACCAGCACAAAACTGCTGCCGGGGTTGTCAAACCACAGCGGTGCCTGGTCATACAGATGCAGCAGGTCAACGCCCAGATAGTTCACAATGCCGTAGCCGTTGTTGAACATGTACTTCCAGGCAAACACCAGCGAAATTGACGGTGTAACGTAGGATAAAATCACCAGTGAACGGGCCGTTTTGCGCAGGCGAAATTCACGGTTAAAGAAGATGGCGACGGCCAGCCCAAGGCCCGTACTGCCCATAACGACCAGCGCGGTGTACCAGAACGTCATCCACAGCGAGTGCCAGAACGCAGCATCGCTCAGAATACGGATGTAGTTATCCAGCCCAACAAACACGGCATCGATGCGCGGGTTGAGCGGCAAGCGTAAGAAACTGATTTCAATGTTGGAAATCATCGGCCAGGCCACCAGGCCCCCCAGCAAAATCAGGCTGGGGGCCAACAGCAGCATGGCGAAAGGCATATCTGAACGACCAGAAAACAACGTCTTCATAATTCCCTTCGCAAAGCGCTCCTATCGTTGTGAAATCAGGTCAGTCAGTCGCTTCTGGCTGTTGCTTAACGTTGCACTGAGATCTTGTTGACCTACCGTGACGTTATGCACCATAGAACTGATAATGCCGGAACCCGTGACATCGCCCATGCGGGTGAAGTTTTTATCACCCACGGCACCAAACACCTGCACGTTCGGGAACTGGGCGATCAGCTCGTAAGGCAGTTGCCCAAACGCTTTAATCACATCGTTGTTTTTCCAGGTTTCAGTGCCCACAACCCGTTTGTTCACGGGCAACGCTGCACCAGGCGACATCATGACCCAGTCTGTTGCGTTCTGAGCCTGCTCCATCCAGGTGACAAATTTCTCTGCCGCTTTAGTTTCCTCTTCGGTTTGGCCTGTGGTGATCGTCAGTGATGTGATCATGCCGTAGACCGCAGAGGATTTTTCAGTCGGGACCACAAAGCCCAGGTTCGCGGGATTGCCGTCTTTGAAGACCGCCGGAAGGATGTAGGTGGAATAAACGGCCATCGGCGCGGAGCCGTTCATAAAGGCGTCTTTGATCTCCATGACATCGTTTGACCCAGGCATGGTGGTTGCCGCCAGCGCTTTATAAAAGGCCAGCGCTTTCGTCATCTCTGGCGTATCAATCTCCACGTCGCCTTTCGCATCAAAGACGTTTGCGCCACCCGAAAGGGCGAACTGGGAGAATGCCTGTTCCGTCATCACACTTTCTGCCGTTGGCAACGCAATGCCGTAGTGTTTCTTGCCCGGATCGTTGAGTTTCTGACTGGCTTGCAGCAACTGCTCCCAGTTATGCGGCTCTTCAATGCCCGCAGACGCCAGGATGTCTTTGTGGTACCAGACGCCGGACAGCCAGGCACTGACAGGAACGCCGGTCCACGCTGTGCCGTCTTCAGTACGAACCACGCGAAGAATGCCGTCGTAGAAGGTGTCTTCACCGACGGCTTTAATCGCTTCACCGATCGCGTCCCGATCCAGCAACTGCTCTTTGTCCATCACCTTTGCGTAGTCATGGCTGACTTCGATCACTTCCGGCAATGCGCCGGTACGGGCCAGAGTGATGACCTTAGTGTTGTAGGCATCCTCTTCCACCGGTACCTGTTTCACCGTGATGGTTGGGTTTTCCTTCTCGAATTTCTCAATCAGTTTCGTAATGACGGCCTGACGTTCCTGCTCCACCGACGAATGCATAAATTCAATGGTGACGTTCGATGGCTTGTCGTCCTTACATCCTGATATCAGGGCGCACGAAACCAGTGCTGACAGCAGCACAATTTTGGTCATCTTCATTTTTGAGGTCCTTTTTAGTTTTCTTTAATCCACATCACCTGCCATGGATTAAGGGTCAGAGTCGTACCGCTAATATTCTGTTTCGCAATCAGCTCCGTACCGGATATCCCTTCAGAATTCACGGTCTGAATATGTTGGCTAAAGTTAAATAATGCCGTTATTCGCTCACCCTTTTCGGTCACGCGAATAATTTTTAGAATATGTTTACCGGATGTTTCGAAAAGTGCGTGACTGTCTGGATGAAATACCTGCTCCGCTCTGCGAATCGCAATCAATTCGCTTAGTTGTTTAAATATTTTATGGCGGATGCCTGTTTTGTTTGAGAGTTCTGAATCAATCTCACTGGCAATGTATTTCTTGCGGTTGATTGCGCGATTATATCCTAGTCGCTCAACGCCTTCATAATCATTACGTGAGCCCAGCGCACTCTGAATATAAATGGCAGGCACGCCAGGGAAACTCAATAAGACCGCATGCGCCAGAATAAAACGTGCAATACGTTCGTTATCAGTTGCATTTTTCGGGCTTAATGCATCCAGGTAGGTAACATTAATTTCATAAGGACTTCGCGTGCCGTCAGGGTTATTTTTCCAGTTGACCAGAGCCCCTTCCTGCTGAAGTTTTTCCACCAGCGAAAGGATGTCGGATTCAGGTAAAATCCCGCGTAACGGATTCAGGCCGATACCATCATGCGAAGCTAAAAAATTAAACCAGGTGGTTTTCGTGGATGGGAGTTCCAGCGATGAGGCCCACTGGCTCAGGGTGCGGACATCCTGACGATGGATGGCATGCAACACCAGCGGTGGTAAAGAGAACTGATACACCATCTGCGCTTCATTTTCGCCGTTGCCGAAATAAGAGATGTTGTCTTTATGCGGAACGTTTGTTTCGGTGATGATGACCGTTCCCGGTGCCACAGCCTCGGTAATCGCGCGGAATAGCTGGATGAGCTGGTGGGTTTGTTCCAGATGGATGCAGTGTGTCCCGGGGATTTTCCACATAAAACCCACGGCATCGAGACGGATGTAATTCGCCCCTTCCATCAGGTAATGAAGCAGTACATCCACCATGGCAATTAACACGTCCGGCGAAGCAAAGTTCAGATCGATCTGGTCTTCGCTAAAGGTGGTCCACAGGTGGCGGACGCTGCCGTCATGAAGCGTAAAAGGCGTCAGAAGCGGTAACGCTCGCGGGCGCGTCACGGCGGATAAGTCTGTTTGCGGATCGACAGAAATAAAGAAATCTTCATAGCCAGGCGTTTGCTGTAGATAGTTTGCAAACCATTGGCTTTTTGCCGACATATGATTGCACACGTAATCAAACATCAGGCTGGCGGACTGTTTTAATTCAGCAATATCTCTCCAGGTTCCGGTTTCTGGTGCCACTTCATGATAATCGATAACAGAAAAACCATCGTCAGAGGACCACGGATAAAAAGGCAGAAGATGGACATGAGAAAAGGAATGAGAAAGCCACTTATTATAAAAACGGGTAAACACAGGCAGCGCGTTCTCCCCTGCTGCCGAAAACTGATCGGCATAGGTAATGAGGACGACATCTTTTTCATCCCAGCCAGATTTACGTTTTTCCGTAATAAGAGAAGCGGCATTACCGATTTTTTCCAATAACACCTTGCGGTGTGTATCAGTAAAGGTTTCCCCGTAAATAAGATCAATGAGTTTATTAATTTTTGCGTTCACTTTGTTTTCCATGGTAGCGGTCCCACGGATCGCAATCTACTCCCATGAAAAATATCTGTCAACGGACCAGGAAGCATAAAATGGCCCTGACAAAGCAGCGCAGAGCAGTAATGTGAGCTACAGCAAAGAAAGAATAAAAAGACAGAGGTGCCAGGCAGAAACGCCGCTAGCCCTTCTCTCGGGTGAGAAAGGGCTAACGCAATCAGGAAGGGTCAGGAAAAGTATCGACGAGAAACGCGTTTTGCCAGTTTCTGCAGCATCGGTTCCAGCGCCACGGCAAGCAGCATTCTGACCGGTTTACGGGCAACAGATTTTATCGCCCAGCCCGCCACACCGGCCGGACCGTAACGCAACGCTGTCAGCAGGACCAGTTTACCTGCGATTTTCAGGCCGGGTTTTACCTTCTGACCGGCCTGTTGCCAGTTTTGTTTCATTAATGTTCTCTCTTAAAGCTGACGAAAACGGCTTCTCAGCGTAAAGGTATCAGAGGTGATATAGCGCTCCATTTCCCGCAGCCGCTTCTCCCCTTCAGCCAGTTGATCATCAACGGCGTTGAGCAGATCGCTGCTGGTCGGTGCGCCTTCCGCCGCCAGTTCACCGTCAGGCATGGGGTCGAGCACAAACGACAGCACGATATAGGCCACCAGAGTAATAAAAGCCAGACCAAAGAAAATCGATAATACCGTCACCACACGCACCAGTTTCACCGGTACATCGAGATAATGGGCCAATCCAGCACAAACGCCGCGTACCATGCCCTGCTGCGGGATGCGCCACAATTTTTTGTTCAGGTTCAGTCCAGACATTAACGCTCCCTCCAGTTCGGATGTTCTGCATCCAGGATCGCTTCCAGCGCCTGAATGCGATCGCGCATCTTATTCGCCTGATCGGTAAGCTGCACAAGGCGTTGTTGCTCACTCTGAGAAAGCTCTCCACGCGAAGAACGGTTACTGTAGTGCAGCCATAACCAAATCGGCAGAACGAACAGCACGAAAATGGTCAGGGGAATTGCCAGAAAAAGCGCGCTCATGTGTACTCCTTGTTTTATGATGCGGCACGCTCAGGTGCCGCACGAATTATTACTGGTTGTCTTGCTTCATTTTGGCTTTCAACGCCGCCAGCTGCTCGCTGATTTCGTCGTCGGCTTTCAAATCGGCAAACTGCTGATCCAGCGTTTTTTGCTTACCGATACTGTGACTTTCCGCTTCCGCTTCCATGTGGTCGATACGGCGTTCGAAAGATTCGAAACGGGCCATCGCTTCGTCCAGCTTACCGCTGTCCAGCTGACGGCGAACGTCACGGGAAGAGCTTGCCGCCTGGTGGCGAAGCGTCAGCGCCTGCTGACGAGCGCGGGTTTCGCTGAGTTTATTCTCAAGCTCGCCGATCTCTTTCTTCATACGAGAGAGCGTGTCATCAACCAGCGTCACTTCGTGTTCAAGCGCGGTTACAACATCTGACAACTTCTGTTTTTCAATCAGCGCGGCACGAGCGAGGTCTTCTTTATCTTTACGTAACGCCAGTTCGGCTTTTTCCTGCCATTCGTTGAGCTGGGTGGTCGCCTGCTCAATGCGACGCGTGAGCTGCTTTTTCTCAGCCAGCGCACGAGCGGAGGTGGAACGCACTTCAACCAGCGTGTCTTCCATTTCCTGAATCATCAGACGCACCAGCTTCTGCGGATCTTCCGCTTTCTCAAGCAGTGAGTTGATGTTGGCGTTCACGATGTCGGCAAAACGAGAAAAAATACCCATAATCAAATCCTCTTATTTCTGTTATCGGGCGATGCCCTGCTACAGAGATAATACAAATCCCATGCCAACTTTTTACCTTATTGATATTATTAGATGTGATTGATATTTGCACATTATGGCACTATCCTCACCTGGTGAATATCACTAAGGAGTGGTTAATTTCATCATGACCGGATACAAAGATAACTTACTGGGTGAAGCGAACAGTTTTCTTGAAGTTCTTGAGCAGGTTTCGCGCCTGGCGCCTCTCAATAAACCAGTGCTAATTATCGGCGAGCGCGGTACGGGTAAGGAACTGATAGCCAACCGTCTCCACTATTTATCCGGGCGCTGGGATGGGCCATTTATTTCCCTTAACTGCGCGGCGTTGAATGAGAATCTGCTCGACACTGAACTGTTTGGTCATGAAGCGGGTGCGTTTACCGGTGCACAAAAACGCCATCCCGGACGGTTCGAGCGTGCAGATGGCGGCACACTGTTCCTCGATGAACTGGCGACAGCCCCAATGCTGGTTCAGGAAAAGCTGCTGCGCGTCATTGAATATGGCGAGCTGGAGCGCGTCGGCGGAAGCCAGCCGCTGCAGGTTAACGTGCGTCTGGTCTGCGCGACCAACGCCAATCTGCCGGAAATGGTGGCGGAAGATACATTTCGCGCAGACCTGCTCGACAGGCTGGCGTTTGACGTCGTACAACTGCCGCCGCTGCGTGAAAGGCGCAGCGACATCATGCTGCTGGCAGAGCAGTTTGCCATCCAGATGTGCCGTGAGCTGGGTCTGCCTCTTTTCCCCGGCTTCAGCGATTACGCCACAGAAACCCTGCTCGGCTACCCGTGGCCGGGGAATGTTCGTGAACTGAAAAACGTGGTAGAGCGTTCGGTTTATCGCCACGGCAGCAGCGAAACCGAACTGGACAACATTATACTCGACCCGTTTAAGCGCAACGCTCAGCCCGCTGTTGTGCCTGTCGATAACACTGACGTGCCGTCTCTGCCGCTCGATTTGCGTCAATTTCAGCATAAGCAGGAACAGCAGTTACTGGAACAGAGCCTCCAGCAGGCGAAATATAACCAGAAACAGGCGGCTGATTTGCTGGGTCTGACCTACCATCAATTAAGGGCATTGCTCAAAAAGCATCAAATGCGCTGACATTATCAGCACTTATCTGCAGACATTTTTACGAAGCAGGTGTAAGTGCGATACACTTTGCAGATCGAACCTAAAAACCTTAAAAATTATGCGTCTGGTTTTATCGTCCTTGTTGGCACTCGGTCTGTTCAGCAACCTGGCTGTTGCTGCGCCTGAGCGATCTGCGCTCCCTGATATTCGCGATAGCGGATTTGTCTATTGCGTCAGCGGGCAAGTTGATACCTTTAACCCGCAAAAAGCGGGTAGCGGCCTGATTGTCGATACGCTGGCCGCACAGCTTTACGACCGTCTGCTTGATGTTGATCCCTATACCTACCGCCTGGTGCCAGAGCTTGCTGAGAGCTGGGAAGTGCTGGATAACGGCGCAACCTACCGTTTCCATCTCCGCGATGATGTCGACTTCCAGCGCACGCCATGGTTTACCCCCACCCGCAAACTGAACGCGGATGACGTGGTGTTTACCTTCCAGCGCATCTTTGACCGTAACCATCCGTGGCATAACGTTAACGGCGGAAACTTCCCCTATTTCGACAGTCTGCAGTTTGCCGATACCGTCAAAAGCGTGCGCAAGCTGGATAACCGGACGGTGGAGTTCCGGCTGGTTCGCCCGGATGCCTCTTTCCTCTGGCATCTGGCAACACACTATGCGTCAGTGATGTCGGCAGAATACGCGGCTACGTTGACGAAAAAAGATCGCCAGGAACTGCTCGACCGCCAGCCTGTCGGCACGGGCCCGTTCCAGCTGGCAGAGTATCGTGCCGGGCAGTTTATTCGCCTGCAGCGTCACGAACATTTCTGGCGCGGCACGCCGCTGATGCCCCAGGTGGTTGTCGATCTGGGCTCTGGCGGTACAGGACGTCTTTCGAAGCTGTTAACCGGTGAGTGCGATGTGCTTGCCTGGCCAGCAGCCAGCCAGCTGACCATTCTGCGTGACGATCCGCGTCTGCGCCTGACATTGCGTCCGGGGATGAATATTGCCTATCTGGCGTTCAACACCGACAAACCGCCGCTGAACAATCCTGCCGTTCGCCACGCGCTGGCGTTAGCGATCAATAACCAGCGTCTGATGCAGTCGATTTACTACGGTACCGCAGAAACGGCGGCTTCTATTTTACCGAGAGCCTCCTGGGCCTACGACGGCGAAGCTAAAATTACGGAATACAATCCGGCGAAAGCGCGCGAACAGCTCAAGGCTCTGGGAGCGGAAAACCTGACGCTGCAACTCTGGGTGCCGACCAGTTCACAGGCGTGGAACCCAAGCCCGCTGAAAACAGCGGAACTGTTGCAGGCCGATATGGCGCAGGTGGGCGTTAAAGTGATCATCGTCCCTGTCGAAGGTCGTTTCCAGGAGGCTCGCCTGATGGATATGAACCATGATTTGACGCTGGCGGGCTGGTCTACCGACAGTAACGACCCGGACAGCTTCTTCCGCCCGTTGCTCAGCTGCGCCGCGATTAACTCACAGACCAACTACGCGCACTGGTGTCATCGGGAATTTGATGCCGTGTTACAAAAAGCGCTCGCCTCACAACAGCTTGCGTCGCGTATAGAAGCCTACGACGAAGCTCAGGATATTCTGGCTCGGGAACTCCCGGTGCTCCCGCTGGCCTCATCCCTGCGTTTGCAGGCCTATCGGTACGATATTAAAGGGCTGGTACTGAGTCCGTTTGGCAACGCCTCCTTCGCAGGGGTCACTCGTGAAAAAGAGCAAGAGGTGAAGAAACCATGATCATATTTACCTTGCGCCGTCTGCTGTTGCTGTTGGTTACGCTGTTCTTTTTGACCTTCGTGGGCTTTAGCCTGAGCTATTTCACACCCCACGCCCCGCTTCAGGGATCGTCACTGTGGGATGCGTGGCTGTTCTGGTTTAACGGCGTACTGCATTGGGACTTCGGGGTTTCCAGCATTAACGGACAGCTGATTTCAGAACAGTTGAAAGAGGTTTTCCCGGCGACCATGGAACTGTGCATCCTGGCTTTTGGCTTTGCTTTGCTGGTGGGCATTCCCGTGGGGATGCTGGCGGGCATTTATCGCAATAAATGGCAGGATAAATTTATCAGCGCCATTGCCCTGCTCGGCTTCTCAATCCCGGTATTTTGGCTGGCGCTGCTGCTCACCCTCTTCTTCTCTCTGACACTGGGCTGGCTGCCGGTTTCCGGGCGATTCGATCTGCTTTATACGGTTAAAACGGTGAGCGGTTTTGCCATCATCGATGCATGGCTTTCGGATTCGGTCTGGCGCGATGAGATGATCATGAGTGCGCTGCGTCATATGGTGCTGCCGGTTCTGACTTTAGCCGTTGCGCCTACCACCGAAGTGATCCGCCTTATGCGCATCAGCACCATTGAGGTGTTCGATCAAAACTACGTCAAAGCTGCCGCCACGCGCGGGCTGTCGCGTCTGACTATTCTGCGTCGCCATGTGTTGCACAATGCGCTGCCGCCGGTTATTCCCCGCCTGGGATTACAATTCTCTACCATGCTCACGCTGGCGATGATCACGGAGATGGTCTTTAGCTGGCCGGGTCTGGGGCGCTGGATGATCAACGCCATTCGCCAGCAGGATTACGCAGCGATCTCCGCCGGTGTGATGGTGATTGGCTCCCTGGTGATTATTGTGAACGTTCTTTCCGATATTTTGGGTGCCATGGCCAACCCTCTGAAGCATAAGGAATGGTATGCCTTACGATAGCGTATACAGTGAAAAGCGCACGCCCGGTGCGCTACGTACCGTGTGGCGTAAATTCTATGGTGACACCACGGCTATGATTGGCCTTTACGGCTGCGCTGGCCTGGCCTTGCTGTGCGTGTTGGGTTCGTGGTTTGCACCCTATGGCATCGATCAGCAGTTTCTTGGCTATCAACTTTTGCCGCCTTCGTGGTCACGCTATGGTGAAGTCTCCTTCTTCCTCGGGACTGACGATCTTGGGCGTGACGTGTTAAGCCGTCTTCTGAGCGGCGCGGCCCCAACGGTGGGCGGTGCGTTTGTGGTTACGCTGGCGGCCACGATCTGCGGCCTGGCGCTGGGCATTTTTGCTGGCTCTACTCACGGCCTGCGTTCGGCGGTACTGAACCACATTCTGGATACCCTGCTCTCTATTCCGTCTTTGCTGCTTGCCATTATCGTCGTGGCGTTCGCTGGGCCACATCTGTCACACGCGATGTTTGCCGTCTGGCTGGCAATCCTTCCGCGCCTGGTTCGCTCGGTATACAGCCTGGTGCATGATGAACTGGAAAAAGAGTACGTTGTCGCGGCCCGTCTGGACGGCGCGACAACGTTTAATATTTTGTGGTTTGCCGTATTGCCGAACATTGCTGCCGGACTGGTCACAGAGATCACCCGCGCCCTGTCGATGGCCATCCTGGACATCGCCGCGCTGGGTTTCCTCGATCTGGGGGCGCAACTGCCCTCCCCTGAATGGGGTGCAATGCTCGGTGATGCCCTGGAGCTTATCTATGTCGCACCGTGGACCGTCATGCTGCCAGGGGCGGCCATTATGGTGAGCGTACTGCTGGTCAACCTGCTGGGCGACGGCATTCGCCGTGCGATTAATGCGGGGGTGGAATAATGCCGTTACTTGATATCCGCAACCTGACAATCGAATTCAAGACCGGTGAAGGCTGGGTGAAGGCAGTGGACCGCATCAGCATCACGCTTGCTGAAGGCGAAATCCGCGGGCTGGTTGGAGAGTCTGGCTCCGGTAAGAGCTTGATCGCCAAAGCCATCTGCGGCGTGGCGAAGGACAACTGGCGCGTCACCGCTGACCGCATGCGCTTTGATGATATCGACCTGCTGCGCCTCTCCCCTCGGGAACGCCGCAAGCTGGTGGGTCATAACGTGTCGATGATTTTCCAGGAGCCGCAATCCTGTCTCGACCCGTCCGAGCGCGTGGGTAAACAGCTGATGCAGAACATCCCCGGCTGGACCTATAAAGGACGCTGGTGGCAGCGTTTTGGCTGGCGCAAGCGCCGTGCCATTGAGCTACTGCACCGTGTCGGGATTAAAGATCACAAAGACGCGATGCGCAGCTTCCCTTACGAACTGACCGACGGCGAATGTCAAAAAGTGATGATTGCCATCGCGCTGGCAAACCAGCCGCGCCTGCTGATTGCCGATGAACCCACAAACGCGATGGAGCCCACCACGCAGGCGCAAATTTTCCGCCTGCTGACGCGTCTTAATCAGAACAATAACACCACCATTTTGCTGATCAGCCATGACCTGCAGATGCTGAGCAAATGGGCGGATAAAATTGACGTGATGTATTGCGGTCAGACGGTCGAAACTGCCGTCAGTGAAGATCTGGTGAATACACCGCATCATCCCTACACCCAGGCACTGATCCGCGCGATACCGGATTTCGGTAGCGCGATGCCGCATAAAAGCCGTCTGAATACCTTGTCGGGTGCCATTCCCCTGCTGGAGTCGTTGCCTATTGGCTGCCGTCTGGGACCACGTTGTCCCTACGCTCAGCGTAAATGCATTGAGACGCCACGTCTCACAGGGGCGAAAAGCCATCTGTACGCCTGTCATTTCCCGCTGAACATGGAGAGAGAGTGAAATGGTCGAAACCTTACTGGAAGTTCGTAACCTGAGTAAGACCTTTCGCTACCGCACAGGGCTCTTTCACCGCCAGACCGTAGAGGCGGTAAAGCCGTTGAGCTTCACGCTGCGCGAGAAACAGACGCTGGCGATCATTGGCGAGAACGGTTCCGGAAAATCCACGCTGGCGAAAATGCTGGCGGGCATGGTTGAGCCAACCGATGGCGAAGTGCTGATTGACGATCACCCGCTAGAATTTGGTGACTACTCTTTCCGCAGCCAGCGCATCCGCATGATCTTTCAGGATCCGTCTACTTCCCTGAATCCGCGCCAGCGAATTTCGCAGATCCTGGATTTCCCGCTGCGGTTGAATACCGACCTGGAGCCTGAAGCCCGGCGTAAACGCATCGTCGAAACGCTGCGTTTGGTCGGACTGCTTCCCGATCATGTGAGCTACTACCCGCACATGCTGGCGCCGGGTCAGAAGCAACGTCTGGGGCTGGCACGCGCGTTGATTCTGCGTCCAAAGGTGATTATTGCCGATGAAGCCCTTGCCTCGCTGGATATGTCGATGCGTTCGCAGTTAATTAACCTGATGCTGGAATTACAGGAAAAACAGGGTATCTCTTATATCTACGTGACCCAGCATCTTGGCATGATGAAACACATCAGCGACCAGGTCATGGTGATGCACCAGGGTGAAGTTGTCGAACGAGGAAGTACGGCTGATGTGCTGGCCTCTCCGCTGCACGATTTAACGAAACGGCTCATCGCCGGGCATTTCGGTGAAGCATTGACCGCCGATGCGTGGAGAAAAGATCGATAAGCACGGGTCAACTGAGTGGTCGGATTAACTAAGCACGCGACACGTGATATTATCGCCGCGTTTTAACGACGATTGCCCCGCTAAGATGGCGATCGCCACAACAATGAATATAAGGATTAAAGCTATGGGTTTTCTTTCCGGTAAGCGCATTCTGGTAACTGGCGTTGCCAGCAAACTGTCCATCGCATACGGCATCGCACAGGCAATGCATCGCGAAGGCGCTGAGCTGGCGTTCACCTACCAGAACGACAAGCTGAAAGGCCGTGTTGAAGAGTTTGCCGCGCAGCTGGGTTCCAGCATTGTTCTGGAATGTGACGTTGCACAAGACGAAAGCATCGATGGCATGTTTGCTGAACTGGCTAAAACGTGGGAGAAATTCGACGGTTTCGTTCACTCCATCGGCTTCGCGCCTGGCGATCAGCTGGACGGCGACTACGTGAACGCGGTGACCCGTGATGGCTTCAAAATCGCTCACGACATCAGCTCCTACAGCTTCGTTGCGATGGCAAAATCCTGCCGCGCGATGTTGAACCCGGGCGCAGCCCTGCTGACCCTGTCCTACCTGGGCGCAGAGCGTGCTATCCCTAACTACAACGTGATGGGTCTGGCTAAAGCCTCTCTGGAAGCCAACGTTCGCTACATGGCGAATGCAATGGGTCCTGAAGGCGTGCGCGTTAACGCCATCTCTGCAGGTCCTATCCGCACCCTGGCCGCTTCCGGTATTAAAGATTTCCGTAAAATGCTGGCACACTGCGAAGCGGTTACCCCGATTCGTCGTACTGTTACCATTGAAGATGTGGGTAACTCTGCAGCTTTCCTGTGCTCTGACCTCTCTGCGGGTATCTCCGGCGAAGTGGTTCACGTTGACGGCGGTTTCAACATCGCTGCCATGAACGAGCTGGAAATCAAATAAGCGCGTGACTCTCTTCCCGTCCGGGAAGAGAGTTTCTCTCCCCCTGCTGTGCTCTTCGTTATTCCCTTCTGTTATTTGTTATCACCTAACAATATTTTTCCCCTCATCCGCCTTACGCCAGGATATTGATCGCCATTTTGAGATCAAGGAACGCCCATGGAACAACGCCGCTTTTCCGGCAAAGGCCACTGGTATCATGAAACCCAGTCCAACCACTCGCAAACGGATGTCCTGCCTTTGGTGCCCGAAGCCGCTAACGTCGACGATCGTTTTTTGCTCGATTTAGAACTCCCTGAAAAGATTGTCACCGCCTGCCATGGCTGGCTCGCTCCCGCCAGGGCCTTGTGCCACCTTCTGTTCCCGCTCAATATTGAGGTTAACCGACTACACACGCTTAGTGCGTACGACAGACTCAGCACGGCGTTGACGGTCGCTCAGGCGTGTGGTGTTCAGCGACTCTGTAACCACTACGCTGCCCTGCTCGCCCCCCTTCCTGGTCCTGACTCCTCACGCGAAAGCAACCGCCGCCTGGCACAAATCACGCAATATGCCCGCCAACTTGCCAGCTCACCAGACGTCATTGACCACAAAGCGCAGCTACAGCTCGATGAAGTGGGTCTGACAACCTATGACATTGTGCTGATCAACCAGATTATCGGCTTTATTGGCTTTCAGGCGCGCGTTGTGGCGGTGTTTCAGGCGTTACTGGGGCATCCTGTACGCTGGTTGCCCGGACACCATATTCCGCCGCATTCCTTACCGGTGACTATTCGTGTCTGGACCCCTGTACTGCCCGTCGTCGAACTGCGCTACGCGACCCCATTCCAGCTTGAGTCGCTTTCACGCTGGCAAGCAGAGCCGGAACTTCAGGCGCTCACGCCGGTGCTGAGCCATGAGCCTGCGCTACTCAACCTGACGGGCGAGATTTTGAGCAATCACCGTCAAAGCGAGCCACAAACGCACGGGGCGCTTACTGCGGCAGTCGAGCTACTGACCCGTTCACCGGATCGTTTTAGCGCGGCACAATTCACGCCGCTGATTGATGTTGGGATCCCCGATATCCGCGCCATCAATCTGCTTACTCAAAGTGCATTTACTGGCTGGCTCGACCGCCTGCGAGTGGCGCTTGGCAAAGCGGAATAACCATACTTTTTACCCAAAGAGCGCTTGCTGAAGCAGTAAGATTCGCGTAAAACTGTCAGCCGCTCAATGGCTACGAAAATAGAACATTATGTTTCAGGACAACCCGCTGCTAGCGCAGCTTAAACAGCAACTGCATTCCCAGACGCCGCGTGCAGAAGGGGTCGTAAAAGCCACGGAAAAGGGCTTTGGCTTCCTTGAAGTTGACGGGCAAAAGAGCTATTTCATCCCGCCTCCGCAGATGAAAAAAGTGATGCACGGCGATCGCGTCACAGCGGTTATTCATACGGAAAAGGAACGCGAGTCCGCCGAGCCAGAAGAACTGATTGAACCTTTCCTGACTCGCTTCGTGGGCAAGGTACACAGAAAAGATGACCGTCTTTCCATCGTGCCGGACCATCCCCTGTTGAAAGATGCTATTCAGTGCCGTGCTGCGCGTGGCGTTGAGCATGATTTTAAAGAGGGTGACTGGGCCGTTGCTGAAATGCGCCGCCACCCTCTCAAAGGCGACCGTGGTTTCTATGCTGAGCTGACGCAATTTATCACCTTCGGCGACGACCACTTCGTCCCGTGGTGGGTAACGCTGGCGCGTCACAATCTTGAAAAAGAGGCGCCAGACGGCGTCGCGACAGAAATGCAGGACGAAGGTCTGTCACGCCGTGACCTGACCGGTCTGGACTTTGTCACCATCGACAGTGCCAGCACCGAAGACATGGACGATGCACTGTTTGCAGAAGAGACTGCGGATGGCAAAGTGCATCTGACCGTCGCGATTGCCGATCCTACCGCCTGGATTGTCGAAGGCAGCAAACTGAACGATATGGCAAAAGTGCGTTCGTTCACCAACTACCTGCCGGGCTTCAATATCCCGATGCTGCCGCGTGAACTCTCTGACGATCTCTGCTCGCTGCGCCCGAATGAAGTGCGCCCGGTACTCGCCTGCCGCATGACTATCGCCGCCGACGGCACGATTGAAGACGATATCGAATTCTTTGCTGCGACCATCGAATCCAAAGCCAAGCTGGCCTATGACGACGTGTCCGACTGGCTGGAAAACACCGGCACCTGGCAACCTGAAAACGATGCCATTGCCGCGCAAATTCGACTGTTGCATCGCGTGTGTCTGAACCGCAGTGAATGGCGTAAAACCCATGCGCTGGTCTTTAAGGATCGTCCGGACTACCGTTTCGTGTTGGGTGAAAAAGGCGAAGTGCTGGATATCGTTGCTGAACCACGCCGCATCGCTAACCGTATTGTTGAAGAAGCCATGATTTCGGCCAACATTTGTGCCGCCCGCGTATTGCGCGACAAGTTAGGCTTCGGCATCTATAACGTGCATACCGGATTCGATCCGGCTAACACCGAGGCGCTGGCTGCCCTGCTGAAAACGCATGACGTGCATGTCGATCCTGAAGAAGTGCTGACGCTGCAAGGCTTCTGCAAACTTCGTCGCGAACTCGATGCGCAACCATCCGGTTTCCTCGACAGCCGTATTCGCCGCTTCCAGTCCTTTGCCGAAATCAGCATCGAACCGGGCCCGCATTTCGGTCTGGGGCTTGAAGCCTATGCCACCTGGACCTCTCCGATTCGTAAGTACGGCGACATGGTAAACCATCGCCTGCTGAAAGCGATTATCAAAGGGGAATCGGTCGCGCGTCCTCAGGATGATTCCACCGTACAAATGGCCGAGCGCCGCCGCCTGAACCGTATGGCTGAACGTGATGTCGGTGACTGGCTGTACGCGCGCTTCCTGAATGATAAAGCTGGAACGGATGCCCGCTTCCCGGCGGAAATCATTGATATCAGCCGCGGCGGTATGCGCGTACGTCTGGTGGACAACGGTGCCGTTGCTTTCATTCCTGCGCCATTCCTGCATGCTGTTCGCGACGAACTGGTGTGTAGCCAGGAAAACGGAACCGTGCAAATCAAAGGCGAAACGGTTTACAAAGTCACTGACGTGATTGATGTCAATATCGCTGAAGTTCGCATGGAAACGCGCAGCATTATTGCGCGCCCGGTCGCCTGATAAGCTGTTAAATTGTCGACCCTTTCCTTCATGGATGGGTCGACAAACTCTTCTCTCATCACAAACCACAAAATCACTGACTATTTTCAGTCTCCTCCCGCCCAAAATCGCCATAATTATCTACATTAAAAGAATCCCTTCATATTCGATTACGTGTTTTTTATACGCTGAGTATCCTTTTTTACCTGACTCGTTTTATTATTAGAAATCAGGGAAAAAACAATAAGTTCACTTCGGTTTTGCCGCTGGATCACAACGGAAAGTCGACAACAAATGAATGATTTGTGCGCTAATGAGCAGCTGCGGGAGAAAACAGAATGGACGATTTGGAGCAGAATTTGCTGTTTCGTTACATGGGAACCCACAGTCCCTGGTGGCGACTGACCGCTGACAGCAATGCTCTGCATCTCTCCACCAGTGAAAATGCCGATGTGACGCAAGTGATCGCGCTGAATGATGAACAGGCCGCGCTCATCCGTCAGTTAACCGTCATCACCTCCAGTATCTCGATGACCCTCTCTTTGTACGGTGAAGATGTTCCTGTCCATCTGGTCGGGCGCAAAATTACCCGAAACGAGTGGGCCGGTACAGCCTCTGCCTGGCACGATACCCCTTCCGTTGCGCGCGATCTGGCGCAGGGTCTCTCTTTTGCCGAACAGGTTGTCTCAGAAGCCAATTCAGTTATCGTTATCCTGGACCAGAACGGGAATATCCAGCGCTTTAACCGCCTGAGTGAAGAGTACACCGGGCTGAAAGAGCACGAGGTGATCGGGCAAAACGTCTTCAAACTGTTTATGACCCGCAGCGAAGCCGCTGCCTCAAGACGTAATATCGCCGGTTTTTTTCGTAACGGCAGTTCCTACGAAGTTGAACGCTGGGTCAAGACCCGCAAAGGGCAGCGATTGTTTCTGTTCAGAAACAAATTTGTTCACAGCGGCAGCGGTAAAAATGAAATTTATCTTATCTGTTCCGGTACCGATATCACGGAGGAGCGGCGTGCTCAGGAACGCCTGCGCGTGCTGGCCAATACGGATACCATCACCGGACTGCCAAACCGAAACGCGATCCACGAGCTGATTTCCGATGCCATCGCCACCCGGGGAGACACTCAGGTCGGCGTGGTCTATCTCGACCTGGATAATTTTAAAAAGGTTAACGATGCCTATGGGCACATGTTTGGCGACCAGTTATTGCAGGCCGTCGCCCTTGCCATTCTGAGTTGCCTGGATGAAGGTCAGGTGCTGGCGAGACTCGGGGGTGATGAGTTTATTGTGATGGCAACCGATACCTCGCAGGGCTCACTGGAAGCCATGGCATCACGTATTTTGAGCCGGTTACGACAACCCTTCCGCATCGGCTTAATTGAAATTTACACCGGCTGCTCTCTGGGCATCGCCCTTGCCCCGCAGCATGGCAACGACCGCGAGAGCGTCATCCGCAACGCGGATACCGCGATGTATACCGCGAAAGAGAACGGGCGAGGCAAGTTCTGCGTTTTCTCTCCAGAGATGAACCAGCGCGTGTTCGAATATCTTTGGCTGGATACCAACCTGCGCAAAGCGCTGGATAACGACCAGCTCTTAATCCACTATCAGCCGAAAATGACCTGGCGCGGTGAAGTCAGAAGCCTGGAAGCGCTGGTGCGCTGGCAATCGCCAGAGCGCGGACTTATTCCTCCGCTGGAATTTATCTCTTACGCTGAAGAGTCCGGCTTGATTGTGCCGCTCGGTCGCTGGGTTATGCTGGACGTGGTGCGTCAGGTGGCTAAATGGCGCGATAAAGGCATTAACCTGCGGGTAGCGGTTAACGTATCAGCGCGTCAACTGGCAGACCAGACGATATTCAGTGACCTGAAACAGGCGCTGAAGGATCTGAATTTTGAATATTGCCCTATCGATGTTGAACTGACCGAGAGTTGTCTTATCGAAAACGAAGAGCTGGCCCTTTCGGTCATCCAGCAGTTCAGCCAGCTTGGGGCGCAAATTCATCTGGACGATTTCGGTACAGGCTATTCATCCCTGTCACAGCTGGCGCGTTTTCCTATCGATGCCATCAAGCTCGATCAGTCGTTTGTGCGGGATATCCATAAACAATCCATTTCGCAGTCTTTGGTCCGTGCGATTGTGGCCGTTGCTCAGGCACTGAATCTGCAGGTCATTGCGGAAGGCGTGGAGAGTGCAAAAGAAGACGCCTTTCTGACTAAGAACGGCGTCAACGAACGGCAAGGTTTTCTGTTTGCTAAGCCGATGCCCGCTGCCGTTTTCGAGCGATGGCTAAAGCGCTATCAGTCACGAAAGATGCGTTAACTGGCCTGGCGTAACCCCGCCGCCTGATGGCGGTTTTGCAGCATAACCAGACGTTCCATATAAGCGATATCTTTCGGTTCAAGGCAAAACGCGGCATCGACCCAGTCTTCTGTAATATCCATCAGTTCACTGCGTGGCAGCTGCAAAACGCGGGTGCGGGCGCGCAGCATTGCCCTGACGCCGTTCAGTTTCGGCTGCAGCGTGTCGATAAATGTTCGTACGGTGACGTAGCTTTGTCCCGGTTCAAACAGCACATCCACCAGTCCGTGCTGTTCGTACCACTCAGCCGTATGGGATTCCCCTTTGTAAATGAGCTCCTCTGCCAGCTTCATGCCTGAGCGGCGTGCAACGAGCGAATAGCCCCCCATTCCGGGGAAAAGATTAAAGGCGATCTCCGGGAACCCTAACCGGGCATCGCGCTGAGCCAGGAGAAAATGGTGCGCCAGCGCAGCCTCGAAGCCGCCTCCCAAGGCGCTCCCTTCGACCATCGCCAGCGTAATTGCCCCGGAATCAAAACCCCGTGATGCGGCGTGTACGCAATCAACGCAGGCACGCGCATATGCACGTAATGCTTCCCGGCGCCCGTTTTGAATACAGTCTACGAAGAACTGCAAGTCCCCACCGGCGTTATACATATCGGGTACCAGCGATCCGGTAACCCAAAAATCGACCACAAAACCGGACTGGCGAACCAGCCAGGAAAGATTCATGATCTCCTCTATTAATGCGTGGTTGAAGCAAGGACGCGGTTGCGACCGCAACATCATCCAGACAGTGCGACGCTCCGCCTCATAATAGCCCGCCAGCTGAGTGAAACGTTCAGTATTGGTAAACAGTGTGCAGGTTGCTTGATTGATAACGGTCATAGTCTAATTCCTCTTAAAAAAAAGCGCCTTGCGCGCAGTTTTAGACTAATCCACTCATTAACCCCGCTGCATGAGAGGGAATAAATTTATCACTTTCATTTATGTAATTTAGTTATTGCATTTTTTCCCTTCTCTTTTGTTCCCATTTTCTGCATCATTGAAAATATTAACTTTTCGCTCCTGGGGTGAGATTATGTCTGACATTGATGCACTGACTGTGGCACGACGTATTGATACGGTGCTGGATATCCTGGTTGCGGGTGATTATCACTCTGCGATCCGTAATCTTGAGATCCTGAAATCAGAGTTAATGGCTCACAAAGATTCCGATTCCGCGCCAGAAAGCGCTCAGCCAAAAGCCCCGTGGGAAGTTTGACTCCACCGTTTCCGACCTCGTTTTGCTTTTTAAATGGATGCTATGAATTCCCGACAACAAATCATTTTGCAGATGGTCATCGATCAGGGGCGCGTAAGCGTGGTCGATCTCGCTAAAACGACCGGCGTTTCTGAAGTCACAATCCGTCAGGATCTTAACCTTCTGGAAAAACAGAGCTACCTGCGTCGTGCGCATGGTTATGCCGTCCCACTGGACAGTGAAGACGTTGAAACCCGCATGATGAACAATTATGCCCTCAAGCGAGAACTGGCAGAATTTGCTGCATCCTTAGTGAACAATGGTGAAACGGTCTTTATTGAGAATGGCAGCAGTAACGCCCTTCTGGCACGTACCCTGGCCGATCAAAAAGACGTTACCATTATCACCGTCAGCAGCTATATCGCGCATCTGCTGAAGGAGACGCGCTGTGAGGTCATTCTGCTGGGCGGTATTTACCAGAAGAAAAGTGAAAGCATGGTGGGTCCACTCACTCGTCAGTATGTCCAGCAGGTTCATTTCAGCAAAGCGTTCATTGGTATTGATGGCTGGCAACCTGACACCGGGTTCACCGGCCGGGATATGATGCGTTCTGACGTGGTTAATGCCGTGCTGGAAAAAGAGTGTGAAGCAATTGTCCTTACCGACAGTTCTAAATTCGGTTCCGTACATCCCTATATGATGGGCCCGATAAACCGTTTTAGCCGCGTGATCACTGATGAACGGCTGAGTGATGAACATCGCCAGCAGCTTGAGCATGACGGCCTGACCGTCGATATTGTGAGAAAATCTGCCTGACTCTCCTCTGCGCCTGAATAACGGGCGCAAATCTCTCCTTCTCTCTGAGATGATTCCGAAGCCTGCTTTAAGAGTTTTTACCTGTTTAACCTGAGCTAAAGGGGTAAAATTATTATTAGCGATATAACAGGAAGTGACTATCACTTGCGTGATTACGTAACACCTGCGCGACTAGCTTTCACGGAAAACAGAATTTAAGTATGACTATTGTCTATACTTAAAGCGCACTTCTTTCCGTGAATCGATAATTCAGGAGAAAGTATTATGACCTTTACCAGCAAAAAAATCGCTGCCGCTGTTCTGGCAATTACAGTAGCTATGTCCCTGAGCGCCTGCTCTAACTGGTCTAAACGTGACCGTAACACCGCGATTGGTGCGGGTGCCGGTGCTCTTGGTGGTGCGGTATTAACGGATGGTAGTACGCTGGGTACATTAGGTGGCGCTGCTGTCGGCGGTATTATCGGTCACCAGGTGGGCAAATAATCACCATAACGGCTCTCACCGGTCTAATAATATATTCAGTATTTTTCAGGTCTGACTTACACACGTATAAAGAGCCACGGTTAACGCCGTGGCTCTTTTAATTTAGCCGCCCGCCAGTTTAACTTTCATTCCTTTGGCTTCGAGCAGCGTTTTAATTAAATCGCGTTTGTCGCCCTGAATTTCGATCACGCCATCTTTCACGGCACCGCCGCAGCCGCATTTCTTTTTTAATTCTGCGGCCAGTTTAGCCAGCTCCGCATCATCCAGATCGATACCGGTAATCAAGCACACTCCCTTGCCCTTGCGACCACTGGTCTGACGCTGGATGCGCACGATGCCATCACCTTTAGGACGTTCAGCTTTCTCTTTTGGCTCATCGATACGCCCGGTTCCGGTGGAGTAGACCAGGCGGCTGTTGGAATCGCTCATCAGGCACCCTTTTTCAATGACGCGTTGATCGCTTTTAGCGTCTGCGCCGGATCCGCAGATTGCGTAACGGGACGGCCGATCACCATATAATCCACACCTGCAGCCAACGCTTGCTCTGGCGTCATAATACGGCGCTGATCGCCAACCTCACTGCCCGCGGGACGAATACCCGGCGTGATAAGCTTAAATTGTTGGCCCAGTTCGGATTTGAAGCGCACCGCCTCCTGGGCTGAACAGACTACCCCATCGAGACCGCAGTTTTGCGTCAGACGAGCCAGACGTTCAGCTTGCTCAGCAGGTGACAACGTCACGCCAAGATCGCGCAGGTCAGATTCATCCATGCTGGTCAGCACGGTGACCGCAATCAGGAGCGGTGCATCTTTGCCGAAGGGCACCAGCGCCTCGCGCGCGGCGGTCATCATACGCGCCCCACCCGATGCATGGACGTTGACCATCCACACACCAAGCTCGGCTGCAGCAGCGACGGCATGCGCAGTGGTGTTGGGAATATCATGGAATTTCAGGTCCAGGAAAACGTCAAACCCACGCTGCTGAAGATCGCGGACAATTTGCGGACCAAACAGCGTAAACATCTCTTTGCCAACTTTCAGACGGCAATCTCGCGGATCGATACCATCCACAAAGGCCAGCGCGGCGTCGCGGTTATTGTAATCAAGCGCAACAACAACAGGAGAATCAGTAATTACGCGGGAAGCGGAGGAAGTAACAGACGTCATGACCAGCCCTTTTCGTCTATGGGCGCGCAGCGGCGCGGAACAGATAAACGGCCTGCATTCTACCTGCCAGCGGTGGAAATTGACAGAATCGATTTCCTTTCCTGCCTGACCGAAAAATTGCACGGTGCTGACTCAGTGGCAAAAACCCAACAGTATGTTGTAACTAAAATGGGACGTTTTAAAAAATTACTGCCCGTCAAGACCACGAATCGGCTTGATGGTTGACCAGGCCCGGCACGAAGGACAGTGCCAGTACAGCGTATAGGCAGTAAAACCGCACTTCTGGCAACGGTAGCGCGGCTTACTGCGTACCTGCTCGCCGACCATATCGCGCAGCACCATCAGGCTCTCTTTGGCACGCCCTTCTTCTGCGTCGTTCAGGTGGTAATCCATCAGCTTATGGAACACCCGCATGGTCGGATGGCGCTGCAGCTGACGCGTAATATAAACCTGCGCGGTGTCGCTTCCCTCATACTGCTCAACAACGTCTGAGAGCATCAGTTCAGCGGTGGCGCCAGTATTTTCTTCCACGCAACGACGCAGAAATGCTACCCACTCATCCTGCTTGTCGAGCTGTTGATAGCAGGTTTGCAGCATTTCCAGCGTCTCACTGACCAACTCTTTATCCTGGTCGATAACCCGCAACAGGCTTTCAACGGCTTTGGCGTAGTCGCCATTCGCCATAAAGACGCGCCCCATCATGATGGAGATTCGCGCGCTGTTGCGATCCGCAGCGGCGCCTTTCTTCAGCAGTGCCATGGCTTTATCCATGTCGTCGTTGCCCATCTGCTGAAGCGCCAGTTCGCAATAGAAGTGAGCAATTTCTACGCGTTGCTTATCTTTGCCAAGCTTCACCAGACGTTCGGCTGTATCTATGGCTTTTTGCCATTCGCTGGTCGCCTGGTAAATCTGCAGTAACTGCTGGAGCGCACTGATACGGAAGTCGGTCTCATCAACCAGTTGGGTGAACATATCTTCGGCACGGTCGTACAGCCCCGCCGCCATGTAATCACGTCCCAGCTGTTGAACGGCCAGCAAGCGTTGATCGTAGGTTAACGACGCGCTTTCCATCAGCGTCTGGTGAATACGAATAGCGCGATCAACCTCACCGCGCGAGCGGAACAGGTTGCCCAGGGTGAGATGCGCTTCTACGGTGCCCGTATCCTCTTTCAACATATCAAGGAACAGATCAACCGCTTTATCCTGTTGATTGCTCAGGAGGAAGTTCACCCCCGCAACATAGTCGCGGGAGAGTCGGTTGGCCTCATCCTGTTTTGTTTGTTGCGCACTTCTGCGGCCCATATACCAGCCATAGGCTGCGGCTACAGGCAAAAGCAGAAACAACAACTCCAGCATATTCGATTATTCCTTGGCTACCGGCACACCAGAACTCTCCGGAATGTCAGTCGCGGGCGCAATTTGATGTTCAAGGCGTTTGATTTTACGTTCAGCGCGCACAAGCGAAACACGAACTTTAAGCCAGAAGAGACCACACACCAGCCAGCCGATGATAAAACCGGCGGCAAACAGGACCGCGAGCAGGCTCGATACCCGGTACTCGCCCTGTGCAAGCAGATAGTTAAAGGTCACCTGCTGATCGTTTTGCGCACCTAAGGTGACGGAAATAACAAAAATCGCCAACACCAGTAAGAAAATGAGTAAATATTTCACATGACTTCCCGTTATGTGGTTCAAGCGAATAAAGTCTGTTCAACTCACCGCAATCAGCCTTATAAACTACCATTTTAGTGACGGGGGCGAAACGGAAAAAGTTGCGCGCCCGTCATGGATTTATGGGCAAAATACGGAAAATCAACCTTCAGACACCGCTTTGCTCACGCTCGGCGATTTCTTCCTTCTCTTCCGGTGGCGGCGTCAGCGGCCCACAGAATCGTTCGGCAAGCCAGGTGGCTAACGTTACCAGCAGCCAGGAAATCAGCGTGGCCACGACTAAATCACGCGGCCAGTGCATCCCCAGCAGTAAACGGCTCCCCATCACGCCGGTTGCCCAGACTAACAGAATCGCAATAGTGACCGTCCGGCGCCGCGGCCACAATAACCCGACGCCGAGTAACGCCCAGCTTGCTGCAAACATCGTGTGTCCGGAAGGAAACGCGAAACCGGTCTCTTTTTGCCAGTGTTTACGCAAAAATGCCGGAATATCCTGTTGTTCTGCAAGCTGCTCTTTTACCAGCGCACCGCGATCTTTACGTTTTAAAGTGTAGAACTCATCCACCGGCACATGGTGCGTTTTTTCCATCCAGATGACGAAAGGACGCGGCTCCTGTACACGATCCTTAACCCAGGATTTTACGCCCTGACCCACCAGAATGGCCCCGCCGAGGATAGCAAATAACACCAGCGCTGCGCGCAGACGAAAACGCAGGCACCACAGGAACCAGGCGCAGAGAAGAACATGCGTGATGATCCCCCACGGCTGTGTCACCGTTTCCGTTATCCAGTATAACGTTTTCAGCCACATGGCGTTTTGGCCCGGCTGCCACATCCAGCCGGAGCACCATACAACCAAAGGCATCACAAGTAGTACGGCCGCACCCGCTGCCGTTCGTCTGGCGATTGAAAGCATGTCTTCTCCTTTTATGCTAAGCACCACAATCATAACTGAAATTCATCCATGTGGTGGATATGTCGGATCGTGCGTTTAACGCGCGTATAGCATGGTGGTGATTAGGCGAACTTGAGAAGCTTGTGGCAAAATGAACAGATAGAGAAAGCCAAACAGGCAGACGGCACGAAACGTGTCAGCCGATTCTGGAGAATCACATGCAGCTTAAACGTGTGGCAGAAGCCAAACTGCCAACCCCATGGGGCGATTTCCTGATGGTGGGTTTTGAAGAACTGGCAACCGGACAAGATCACGTCGCGCTGGTCTATGGCGACATTTCAGGGCAGACGCCGGTGCTGTCCCGCGTACATTCAGAGTGTTTGACCGGCGATGCGCTGTTCAGCTTGCGCTGTGACTGCGGTTTCCAGCTCGAAGCCGCCCTCTCGCACATTGCGGAAGAAGGCCGTGGCGTTCTGCTGTATCACCGTCAGGAGGGGCGTAATATTGGTCTGCTGAATAAAATCCGCGCTTATGCGCTACAGGACCAGGGTTACGACACGGTAGAAGCCAACCACCAGCTGGGCTTTGCCGCTGACGAACGCGATTTCACCCTGTGTGCAGATATGTTCAAGCTGCTGGGCGTGGACGAAGTGCGTCTGTTGACCAATAACCCTAAAAAGGTCGAAATTCTGACCGAGGCGGGGATCAACATTGTCGAACGCGTGCCGCTGATTGTCGGACGTAACCCGAAAAACGCGCACTACCTCGACACCAAAGCCGCAAAGATGGGCCATCTGCTCAGCGAGTAAACCTGAAAGCCCGGCTTTAAAAGCCGGGCGTTTTTCATCAATCCAGCATCTTACGAATCACATAGTGCAAAATACCGTCGTTCTGGTAATAGGTCAGCTCTGTTGCCGTATCGATGCGGCAACGGCATTCCAGCACCTCAATCTTCCCATCTGCCCGCGTTAGCTTCACCGGAACCGTTTTACCCGGCTGCAGGTTTTGCAGACCGCTAATGTCAATCTGCTCCTCCCCGGTCAGGCCCAGCGTTTTACGGGTGACGCCCTGTGGAAATTCGAGAGGCAGGATCCCCATCCCGATCAGATTAGAGCGGTGAATACGTTCGAACGATTCGGCGATGACCACCCGAACCCCGAGCAGGCGCGGACCTTTCGCTGCCCAGTCGCGGCTTGAGCCAGAGCCGTACTCTTTCCCGGCGATGACCGCCAGCGGCGTACCTTCCTGCTGGTATTTAACGGCCGCATCATAAATAGAAACGACCTCTGTACCCGGCAGATGACGCGTCATGCCGCCTTCCACACCCGGCACCATTTCATTACGGATACGAATATTGGCAAACGTCCCGCGCATCATCACTTCATGGTTACCCCGGCGAGAGCCATAGGAGTTAAAGTCGCGGCGTTCGACACCCCGGCTTTGCAGATAGCGTCCAGCCGGGCTGTCGGCTTTGATGCTGCCTGCCGGTGAGATGTGGTCTGTGGTGACAGAATCCCCCAGCATCGCGAGAATGCGCGCGCCGTGGATATCCTGAAGCGGCGCAGGCTCTGCCAGCATTTCATCGAAGAATGGCGACAGGCGGATATAGGTTGAATCATCCTGCCAGTCATAGGTATCCGAGCCGACGATGTTGATGGCTTTCCATTCCGGCGTGCCTTCAAACACCTCCGCATACTCTTTGCGGAACATTTCGGTCGACACTTTTTCTACCGCACGCGCAATTTCTCGCGACGACGGCCAGATATCTTTCAGATAGACCGGCTCGTTCCTGCGATCGTGACCAATCGGATCGGTAACCAGGTTGATGTTCATATTCCCGGCCAGCGCGTAAGCCACGACCAGCGGCGGTGATGCCAGCCAGTTGGTTTTGACCAGCGGATGAATACGACCTTCAAAGTTTCGGTTGCCCGAAAGCACTGCACCAACGGTCAAATCGCCCTGCTTGATCGCCACTTCAATCGGTTCCGGTAGCGGACCGGAGTTACCGATGCAGGTGGTACAGCCATAGCCAACCAGGTTAAAACCCAGTTCATCCAGATACGGGGTCAACCTGGCCTGCGCAAGATAATCGGAAACCACTTTTGAGCCCGGCGCGAGAGAGGCTTTCACCCATGGCTGAGGCTTGAGGCCCAGCTCCACCGCTTTTTTCGCCAGCAGCCCGGCGGCCATCAGTACGCTTGGGTTGGAGGTATTGGTGCAGGATGTAATTGCGGCGATGACCACAGCGCCATCAGGGAGCTGATACTGATGCCCGTTCATGACATAGTCGACCGGACGGTGATCCTTTTGTGCCGTATTCACTTCCAGCTCGTTGCTGGCCGCAAACGCCTTTGGCACATCGTTCAGGGCAACGCGATCCTGAGGCCGTTTTGGCCCCGCCAGACTCGCTTCAACCGCGCCCATATCCAGCGCCAGCGTGCTGGTAAAGACCGGTTCATCCCCGGGATTGCGCCACATGCCCTGCGCTTTAGTGTAGGCCTCGACCAGCGCCACCTGTTCTTCGCTGCGACCACTCAGACGCATATATTCCAGCGTGACATTATCGATTGGGAAAAAGCCGCAGGTTGCGCCATATTCCGGCGCCATATTGGCGATAGTGGCGCGATCCGCCAGCGGCAATGAATCAAGTCCGTCGCCGTAGAATTCAACAAACTTGCCAACCACGCCATGCTTACGCAGCATCTGGGTAACCGTCAACACCAGGTCCGTGGCGGTAATCCCTTCTGAGAGCTTACCTGTTAGTTTGAAACCGACGACGTCAGGAATGAGCATGGAGACAGGTTGCCCAAGCATCGCCGCTTCCGCTTCGATGCCGCCGACACCCCAGCCCAAAACGCCCAGGCCGTTGATCATGGTGGTATGGGAATCCGTACCGACCAGCGTATCCGGGTAAGCGACCCATTCCTTATCCTGTAATTCGCTCCAGACGGCTTTGCCAAGATATTCGAGGTTCACCTGGTGACAGATGCCGGTGCCCGGTGGAACAACGCTGAAGCGGCTGAAAGCCTGCTGTCCCCACTTCAGGAAAACATAGCGTTCATGATTACGCTCCATCTCTAGACGCACGTTCTCACCAAACGCATCATCATCGCCAAAATGGTCAACGGTCACCGAGTGGTCAATAACGAGATCGACGGGGGAAAGTGGATTCACTTTTGCCGTATCGCCCCCCAGACGTTTTACCGCTTCACGCATGGCGGCTAAATCAACGACGGCAGGTACGCCAGTGAAATCCTGCATCAGGACCCTTGCCGGGCGATAGGCTATTTCTCTGTCAGCATGGGCATCCTTGAGCCATCCTGCCAGAGCGTGAATGTCCTCGGCGGTGACAGACTCTTCATCCTGCCAGCGCAGGAGGTTTTCCAGTAAAACTTTCAACGACTTGGGTAACCGCGAAATGTCTCCAAGCGTGTTGGCTGCCAGCGGCAAGCTATAGTAATGCCAGGTTTTATTTTCTGCCTGCAACGTATCCTTACTGGCTTCGCGTAGGGTTAACGACATAAGCTCCTCCTTAATCACAGGGAAACCCTGACAATCATCAGGGCCGTAATTAAAGATAACACAAAGATGTCGTAACGTTTTGATAACAACCCAAATTGATAAATCCAGGAAGGTTCTGGTGAAGCATAAAAACAAAAAACCCCGCCGCAGCGAGGTTTTAGCATTTAGTGGATAGCCAGCCAGATAAGCTGACACCAGAAGAGAATCGACACGGAAAAAACGCCGATCCATGACCAGTATTTGAGAGTTGTCATGTTATTCATCATAGGGACACCAGGCTTTAATTATTAAAGATTCCGAGGTCAGCCCTCAGGTCTATATTGCTGATGTGTATTTATTAAAGAGTACAAAAGCACAGAGTCTTTATTCAGACTATTTGCATCATTACGCAAAAAAACTAAATTATTGTTTTTTGGGTTCGTCTTCCGCGAACACATCAATAAATGCTTGCTGCTGTGCTGTCAGTTTCCAGGACGCTGGTACTGTAGTCGCAGGTGCTTTGCGAGCTTTGTGCCCGTTGTCACGGTGTTGACACACTGGTTTTAGCGTTTCTGAACGTACCGTCACTGCCATATTCAACCCCAATATTTCCAGGCCAGGAGAGCAACCACCACCCAAAACAGGGTAGAGACGAGAAAGACCGCCAGCCAGGCTTTACGCTTGAGCGCAGGATCCCTTTGCGGTTCTTCACTTCCTGAAGGCATTGCTAACCTCATACAATCGACATCGCTTATCATTTTAGGACCAAACAATTGGTACAATTAATCATCTGATGAGATAAATCCTAAAGAAACTTTAGCCGAAAAGCCAGTGAATTTACGTATCTCTTCCCGCGAATATTCAATCTTTTGACCAGAAATAAATAATTGAAAAGAAATATTTGCGTAGGCGTAAAATACTTTCTACTTTTGTCGCCAATTCGCGACATTAAAACCACACAGTCCTAATGGGTACTGGCATTATATGGCACTAAAGTGCAGATGATGATAATTCTGATTTAGGTTTGAGAGGTTATTTCGGTATCTCTCCGCAGGGGAAAGATACCGGGAGTGATTATTTGGCAGGAAGTTTGATGTCTTTAAACATCTCTTCGATATCTTCGTTTGAGCGCAATGCAACGGCGGTATCAACCACGTCGCGTGTTAAATGCGGGGCGAAGCGTTGAATAAAATCATACATGTAGCTGCGCAGGAAAGTACTGCGGCGGAAGCCAATCTTGGTCGTGCTGTGGCTGAAAACATCATGCGCATCAAGGCGTACCAGATCCGGGTCGGAAACCGGGTCAACCGCCATACTGGCAATCACCCCTACTCCCAGTCCCAGACGTACATAGGTTTTAATCACATCGGCGTCGGTTGCGGTAAAGACGATACGCGGCGTTAAGCCCGCGCGGTTGAATGCCGTATCAAGCTCAGAACGCCCGGTAAAGCCGAACGTGTATGTCACGAGCGGATATTGCGCCAGCTCTTCAATCGTCACAGAACCTTTACCCGCCAGCGGGTGGTCAGGCGTCACGACAATGGAGCGGTTCCAGTGGTAGCACGGCAACATCACCAGATCGTCATAAAGATGAAGAGCTTCCGTGGCGATGGCAAAGTCCGCATTGCCCTTGGAGACCGCTTCAGCAATTTGCGTCGGAGAGCCCTGGTGCATATGCAAAGAGACGCGCGGATAACGCTCGATAAAGCCTTTAATGACGCCTGGCAGCGCATAACGCGCCTGCGTGTGGGTGGTTGCGATGTAGAGCGAGCCTTTATCAGGCCAGGTATGCTCCCCCGCCACGGATTTAATCGCATCGACTTTGGAAAGCACTTCCCGCGCAATCCGAATAATTTCCTGCCCGGCTGGCGTCACCTGTGTGAGGTGCTTACCGCTACGGGCGAAAATCTGGATGCCTAACTCATCCTCCAGCATGCGAACCTGTTTGCTGATGCCTGGCTGCGAGGTATAAAGCCCCTCAGCGGTAGAAGAGACATTAAGGTTGTGATTCACCACCTCAACAATATAACGAAGCTGCTGTAATTTCATGCCAGACCATCCGATTTAGCGCACGCGGGTCAATCGCTTAAGACGATTTGATAATAAGAAAAGGGTTAACTATAACCACTATATCATTTATAGCCTGACTGTATAGTACGTAACAAAAAATAATAACAACGTAATAAAAAAGGGCCGGAGATCCGGCCCTTTCACAGGTAAGTTACGGTAAGTGAAGATTATTTCTTGCCTTCAACCCACTTGCCGTCAACAAAGAACGCCGACCAGCCGGTCGCTTTACCCTCTTTCTCCGCAGCCACATACTGCTGCTTCGTTTTACGGCTAAAACGCACAACGGTCTTGTTGCCTTCTGGATCCTGCTGTGGCGCGTCGGCCAGATAACGCAGTTTTTCCGGCAGGCGATCGCGGAAGCGATGCAGCTCTTCCACCAGCGGCGCACGCGTTTCACGTGATTTCGGGAAGGTGTTGGCCGCCAGGAAAACACCGGCAGCACCGTCACGCAGCACGAAGTAAGCGTCTGATTTCTCACACGGCAGCTCTGGCAGCGGAACCGGATCTTCCTTCGGAGGAGCCACTTCACCGTTACGCAGAATTTTACGCGTGTTTTTACAGTCGTCGTTGGTGCACGCCATGTACTTACCGAAGCGCCCCATTTTCAGGTGCATTTCAGAACCGCACTTCTCGCACTCAACGATCGGGCCATCATAGCCCTTAATGCGGAACTCACCTTCTTCGATCTCATATCCGTCGCAGGTCGGGTTATTACCGCAGACGTGCAGTTTGCGTTTAGGATCGATCAGGTAGCTGTCCATCGCCGTGCCGCATTTCTGACAGCGACGCTTGGCGCGCAGGGCGTTGGTTTCTGCATCGTCACCTTCCAGCACGTTGAGCACTTCGTTCTCAGGTACCAGGTTGATGGTGGTTTTGCAGCGCTCTTTCGGTGACAGCGCGTAACCGGAGCAGCCCAGGAACACACCCGTGGTTGCGGTACGGATACCCATCTTGCGCCCACAGGTTGGACAGTCAATGCTGGTCAGGACCATCTGGTTAGGCAGCATGCCGCCCTCTTCAGGGTCTTTCTCTGCTTTCTCAAGCTGGTCAGTAAAGTCGCTGAAGAAACTGTCGAGAACCTTCTTCCACTCCGCCTTGTGGCTGGCAACCTCATCGAGGCTGTCTTCCATCTGCGCGGTGAAGTCGTAGTTCATCAACTCGCGGAAATTAGCTTCCAGACGGTCAGTGACAATCTCACCCATTTTTTCAGCGTAGAAGCGACGGTTTTCAACACGGACGTAGCCACGATCCTGAATGGTCGAAATGATCGACGCATAGGTCGACGGACGACCGATCCCGCGTTTTTCCAGCTCTTTAACCAGCGAGGCCTCACTGAAACGTGCAGGCGGCTTGGTGAAGTGCTGTGCCGGAACCAGATCGACAAGCGACAACTCGTCGCCTTTATTAACCGCAGGCAGCGTTCTGTCTTCATCGCCTTTACGCAGCGCAGGCATCACTTTGGTCCAGCCATCGAAGCGCAGAATACGACCGCGCGCCTTCAGGCGGAAATCACCCGCGCCGACGGTCAGCGTTGTGGAGTCGTACTTCGCAGGCGTCATCTGGCAGGCGACAAACTGGCGCCAGATCAGCTGATACAGCTTCTGCGCATCCGCTTCCATATCTTTTAACGATTCCGCGAGGACGGAGACGTCAGAAGGACGAATTGCTTCGTGCGCTTCCTGGGAATTCTCTTTGCTGGCGTACTGATTCGCACTTTCCGGCAGGTATTTTTTGCCGAAATTGTCACTGATATAGCCGCGAACCATATTAACAGCGTCCTGGCTCAGGTTGGTGGAGTCAGTACGCATGTAAGTGATGTAACCCGCTTCATACAAGCGCTGCGCCATCATCATGGTTTTCTTCACGCCGTAACCCAGACGCGTGCTCGCCGCCTGCTGCAGCGTTGAGGTGATAAACGGCGCACCAGGCTTGCTGCTGGTCGGTTTATCTTCACGATCCAGCACCTGATAACGTGCTTTTTCCAGCAGCGCCACCGCAGCCATAGTCTGGTCACGGTTTTCAGGACGGAAAGGTTTGTCGTTGTGATGACTGACCTGCAGCGGCAGGGCATCGCCACCGGGCGTGGTGACATTGGCGTCAACTTCCCAGAACTCTTCCGGCACGAAGGCTTTAATTTCGCGTTCGCGCTCGACGACAAGACGTACGGCTACGGACTGCACACGACCGGCGGACAGACCACGCGCAACCTTTTTCCACAGCAGTGGCGAAACCATGTAGCCCACGACACGGTCCATAAAGCGACGTGCCTGCTGCGCGTTTACACGGTCAATGTTCAGTTCGCCCGGCTTCTCAAACGCCTGACGAATCGCATTCTTAGTAATTTCGTTAAACACTACACGGCTGTAGCGTTTGTCGTCACCCCCGATCACTTCCCGCAGGTGCCAGGCAATGGCTTCCCCTTCGCGGTCAAGGTCGGTTGCGAGATAGATGTGGTCTGCTTTTTCAGCAAGCTGCTTCAGCTCGTTAACGACTTTTTCTTTACCTGGCAGCACTTCATATTGTGCATCCCAGTTATGCCATGGGTTAACACCCATGCGGTTGACAAGCGCGCTACGTTCATCCTTTTTAGGCTTTTTAGCCCCTTTGGTGGAGGTAGAGTCTGCGCTCTTTTTGCTGGCTGAGCCACTGGTCGGCAAATCGCGGATATGACCGACGCTGGACTTAACCACGTAGTCATTACCCAGATACTTATTGATCGTTTTGGCTTTTGCCGGGGACTCAACGATGACGAGAGCTTTACCCATATTCACCTTTACCTAATTTAATTCTTCCAGGAATACGCCGCACGTTGATTTCCCTTCCGCTGACGACGAGCCATTGATATTGCGACTGCGCCAGGGGATATCAACCCCTTTGTCTTACTGGACGTCAGAAAGATAACATCCAGGTTATTGACTTATCGGGTATTTTTCTCGCACTTAATATAATTCGTGACGAATTCCCGGTCGAATGTCAAGCAATTCTGTTGCCAGAATGACGAAAGCGCACACTGTACCTGATAAAATTCGTTACGCAACTTTATTAGCATGCAAAAGCAAATCATGCCAGCCAGACCCCTTCGCCTTACCCTCTCAGATTACAGGGAAAATTTGCCCCCAACGCGCCCCGGGCGTAAACTACTGTCATTGTTTAAGGAGTGGATTATGCACAGTACGACCCAACCTATTGACCGAGCGTCTCTGCTTATTGAAGCAAATAAACTCATTCGCGATCATGAAGACACCCTGGCGGGCATTGAAGCGACTGGCGTGGAACAGCGTAACGGCGTGCTTGTTTTCAGCGGTGAATATTTCCTTGATGAACAGGGTTTACCCACCCCGAAAAGCACCGCGGTATTCAACATGTTTAAATACCTGGCGCATACGCTCTCAGAGAAATATCACCTGATCGATTAATGCAAAACGCGAGGCAATTGCCTCGCGTTTTTGTTTACAGCAGCGGTTTTTGACCGCGCTGTAGCCAGCGTAGCAGCAAGCGATCTGCACTTTCTGCGGCACTATTGGTAAAGCGGTCCAGCAGACGCTTACGCTGGGTGAAGCGCACGCCAACCAGTTCGCGCCCTTCCATCAGGTTCAAGAGCAGATCGTCACTGGTCCCCACCTCGTCCACCAGCCCTTTCTCCTGGGCCTGCGTGCCGTACCAGTGTTCACCTGTTGCTACCTGCTCAATATCAAGCGAGGGGCGCATACGGTGCACAAAATCTTTAAACAAGTGGTGGGTTTCGTTCAGGTCTTCGCGGAATTTTTGACGCCCTTCTTCCGTGTTCTCTCCCAGCAGCGTCAGGGTGCGTTTATACTGCCCCGCGGTGTGAAGTTCGATATCAATCTCTTTATTTTTCAGGAAGCGGTTAAAGTTCGGGATCTGCGCGACCACGCCAATTGAGCCAATGATAGAGAACGGCGCCGCGACAATTTTGTCCGCCACGCAAGCCATCATATATCCACCGCTCGCGGCCACTTTGTCCACGGCTACGGTCAGCGGGATCTGTTTTTCACGCAGGCGCTGCAGTTGAGAAGCCGCCAGTCCGTAACCGTGGACCACCCCGCCAGGACTCTCAAGACGGACCACCACCTGATCCTCCGGTTTCGCTACCGCTAATACCGCCGTCACTTCTTCCCGCAGGGAGGAGACTTCATGCGCATCCATGCTGCCTTTAAAATCGAGCACATAGACGCGAGGTTTTGCCTCATCCTGCGGCGCGGCAAGCTTCGCTTTTGCCTTAGCCGCTTTGGCTTCCTGTTTATGCTTTTTCTTCTGCGCTTTAAGCCAGAGTTTCTGTTGATGGCTATCAAGCAGCGCCAGAGACATCTCTTCCTGCATTTCTTTATACTGCTCGCTCAGGCGGGTGATGCGTAACTCCCCACGCTGACGCTTGCGCTGCGTCAGGTTGACAATCAGAACGGCAACCACCGCAATGGCAATCACCACCGTCGCGATTTTGGCCAAAAACAACCCATATTGAGAAAGTAATTCCACGCGTTCCACCTTGATTTAACCACGAATCTTTCACGGCAGTGTACAACAGCCCTGCCCATGCGTCTCGCTCGTGACATTACCTCTGCGAGCCGCCTTCAGGAATCCCCGGTCTGGAGTTTAAATATTTGCAAATTGTTAATTTTACAGTAATGCGTCCTGTAGACTGATTGAATTATTAGGCTAATTCGGGCATAAAGCCGAAAAGTCATAAAAGAAGGCGCCATCAAGCTCCAGTGCGCCAGAGGAGTCACCGTGCATTATCAACCGCAAAAAAATCTGCTCCAGAACCGGATCATACTTGTCACAGGTGCCAGCGACGGCATTGGTCGTGAAGCCGCCCTGACGTACGCTGAATATGGTGCCAGCGTCATTCTGACGGGTCGTAATGAAGAAAAACTCAGGGGAGTCGCTCAGGAGATTGAATCTGCTGGCGGCATCGCTGCTTCCTGGTACACCCTCGATTTACTGACCTGCACGCCCGCTAGCTGTCAGGAACTTGCCCAGCGCATCAGCACTCATTATCCCCGTCTGGACGGCGTGTTGCATAACGCTGGCTTATTGGGCGAAGTACGCCCGATGGATGAACAAGATCCTGAGATTTGGCAGCAGGTAATGCAGGTAAACATTAATGGAACCTTTTTCCTCACCCAGGCGTTGCTTCCTTTATTGCTCAATTCTGAGTCTGGTTCGCTGGTCTTCACCTCTTCCAGCGTAGGCCGTGAGGGACGCGCTAACTGGGGGGCGTATGCCGTCTCGAAATTTGCGACCGAAGGCATGATGCAGGTGCTGGCGGAGGAGTATCAAAACCGTCATCTGCGCGTAAACTGCATTAACCCTGGCGGAACGCGGACAAAAATGCGCGCCAGCGCTTTCCCGACGGAAGATCCGCAAAAGCTGAAAACGCCGGCAGACATTATGCCGCTCTATCTCTGGCTGATGGGTGATGACAGTCGCCGTAAAACCGGGATGACTTTTGATGCCCAACCCAACCGCAAACCAGGGATTTCGCAATGAGTGATGAACGCCACCAGCAGCGCCAGCAGCGTCTGAAAGAACAGGTTGATGCACGCGTTGCCGCAGCCCAGGACGAACGTGGGATCCTCATCGTATTTACCGGCAACGGTAAAGGGAAAACCACCGCCGCGTTTGGCACGGCGACACGCGCCGTCGGGCACGGGCAGAAAGTGGGCGTGATCCAGTTTATCAAAGGCGAATGGCCCAATGGCGAGCGCAATTTACTTGAGCCTCACGGCGTTGAATTTCAGGTGATGGCCACCGGATTTACCTGGGACACGCAGAACCGGGAAACCGATACAGCCGCCTGCCTCGCCGTCTGGGAGCATGCAACGCGAATGCTGGCCGATCCCTCGCTGAATATGGTTCTGCTGGATGAGATAACCTACATGGTCGCCTCCGACTATCTGCCGCTGGACGCCCTGCTGGATGCACTGAAGAACCGCCCTGCGCACCAGACGGTTATCATCACGGGACGCGGGTGTCATCGGGATATTATTGAGCTGGCAGATACCGTCAGCGAGCTGCGTCCGGTCAAGCATGCGTTTGATGCAGGTATCAAAGCGCAAATTGGGATTGATTACTAAAGAAAAAAGCCCGGTGCGTTCACCGGGCTTTTAGATTAACCGTTGTTATTACGGCTGCCGGAGCGGCGGTTGCTGCTCACCTGGCTGTGACGCTTCACCGCGCGACGAATCTGATTCGCCTTCATGCGACGACGATCTTTTTCAACCGCCACTTTAGAGGTGGTTTCCGGCGTCAGGCCGACCAGCTCGCGCAGGTAGTTGGTTTGCGTCAGATCCAGTTCGGTATAACCACCGCGTGGCAGTCCTTTAGGTAGCAGAATGTCACCGTAACGGACACGGATCAGACGGCTCACCTGGACGCCAACTGCTTCCCAAAGACGACGCACCTCGCGGTTACGGCCTTCGGTCAGGGTCACGTTGTACCACTGGTTAATGCCTTCCCCACCGGTAAACTTGATAGTTTTGAAGGCCGCGGGGCCATCTTCCAGCTGAACGCCACGCGACAGGTCGCGCAGTTTATTTTCGTCAACCTGGCCAAATACACGCACGGCGTATTCGCGTTCTACTTCGCGGCTTGGGTGCATCAGACGGTTTGCCAGTTCACCATCGGTGGTAAACAGCAGCAGGCCGCAGGTGTTCACGTCCAGACGGCCTACGGCGATCCAGCGAGCGCCACGCAGCTTAGGCAGACGGTCGAACACCGTCGGGCGACCTTCCGGGTCGTTGCGGGTACACAGCTCGCCTTCCGGCTTGTAGTAAGCCAGCACGCGGCAGATCTGTTCGGCGGACTCTTTCACGGAGATAAGATGACCGTCGATGCGGATCTTCAGCCCCGGGACGATTTCTACGCGGTCACCCAGCGTGGCGATTTTACCGTCCACACTCACGCGACCCGCTTCAATAATGGCTTCAATTTCACGGCGCGAACCGTGGCCAGCACGCGCCAGCACTTTCTGTAACTTCTCGCTCATTGAGCTTCCTCAGGTGTCGCCTTCACAGGCGTCGAATCAGGTCAAAAGAGGGCCGGGCCCTGCTTTGATGGCCGCGTAGTATATCTGCTTACACCTTTACAAGAAAGGCTTAACATCACCCACGCCTTCACGAATCACTTCCGGCGCATCTTCGGTTAAGTCGACCACCGTGGTCGGCTGCTGGCCAAGATAGCCGCCGTGAATAATCAGCTCAACCACCTTCTCCAGACGATCTTTGATCTCTTCCGGGTCGGACTCGGTAAACTCACTTCCCGGCAGCATCAGCGAGGTGGAGAGCATCGGTTCGCCGAGGGTTTCCAGCAGCGCCTGCGCAATCGGATTCGATGGCACGCGCATGCCGATGGTTTTGCGTTTTTCCTGCAGCAGACGGCGCGGCACTTCCTTTGTCCCTTTCAGGATGAAGGTGTAGTTACCCGGCGTGTTGTTCTTAATCAGGCGAAACGCCACGTTATCAACATACGCGTAGGTCGACAGCTCAGAGAGATCGCGACACATCAGGGTAAAGTTATGGCCGTCCGGCAACTGGCGAATACGACAAATACGCTCCATCGCCCCTTTATCTTCAATTTTGCAGCCCAGCGCGTAGCCTGAATCGGTCGGGTAGACAATGACGCCGCCTTTGCGGACGATCTCCACGGCCTGGTTAATCAGACGTGGCTGCGGGTTATCAGGATGGATATAGAAAAACTGACTCATACTTCCCTCTCTTCAATTTGCTGCGGCTGTTCCCAGAGCTGCCAGACCGGCTGAACGCCAGCAGGCAACCAGAGCTTGCGCCCCAGTTCAATCCAGGCGCAGGGCTGATGGAAATCAGACCCTTGTGACCCAAGCAGGCCAAACTGGCGGGCATAGGTCGCGAGCTGTGCGCGCTCATTGGGCGCCTGCTGACACTGGGCGACTTCCATCGCCTCACCGCCACATTCGGCAAAGTGTGCCAGCAGTCTTTTCAGCCATTTAGCGGAAAGATTATACCGTCCCGGATGGGCCAGCACGGCCTTACCGCCAGAATGATGAATCACATCAATAGCTTGTTTTATTGTACACCACTGTGGCGGAACGTATCCGGTTTTCCCGCGCGCCAGATACCGTTTAAAGACGTCCGCCATGGTCGTTGCTTTACCTGCCTCAACCAGAAAACGGGCGAAATGACCGCGCGTCACGGCCCCGCCGTTCGCCAGCTTTTGCGCCCCTTCCAGCGCGCCCGGAATATGCGCCTTTTCCAGACGCTCACCGATCATCTCGGCGCGCTGATTGCGGCGTGTTTTTTGTTCTTGCAAAAACGCACACATTGCCGGATGGTCTATATCGATATTCAGGCCAACAATATGAATTTCGTGGTTTTCCCAGAGGGTTGATATCTCGACGCCGGGTATCAGATTCAGCGTCAGCCCGCTGCGGGCAATTTCGGCGCGCGCCGCCGGAATAGCATCTGTCGTATCGTGATCGGTTATCGCCAGCGTACCGACGCGCATTTCAACGGCGCGATGGACCAGATCTTCGGGTGTCAGCAGGCCGTCAGAGGCCTGAGTATGGCTATGTAAATCATAAATAATGGCGTAGGTGGTATCGCTCAAAGCACTTCCCATAACAGGTTGGAGACATCCGAAACCACCATGATACCGACTTAACGCGAAATTCTGAAATCAAGGGTTGACAACCAGCCATTGAACTAGTTAACTAGTACGCAAGTTCACACGAGAAAGGTATCTGAAAATGACAGCACATTTCACTCTGCACGGTTGGTGGCGCACTTCCTGATCTTCGGGCAGTGTCACACGTCTGCGAAATGCAAACAGATACCCAGCCCGCTACCCAGCGGGCTTTTTTTTGAACAAAAAATGAGAACACTATAATGCAAACAGCCAAACCACACCTCGAACTGCTGACCTGCGAGGCGGCCTATCGTCACAACCCCACCGCACTGTTTCATCAGGTTTGCGGAGCGCGTCCGGCTACCCTACTGCTGGAATCTGCGGATATCGACAGTAAAGACGATCTCAAGAGCCTGCTGCTGGTCGACAGCGCGCTGCGCATTACCGCTTTAGGTGACACTGTCACTATCAAGGCGTTATCAGAGAATGGTGCATCGCTGCTGCCACTGCTGGATGCCGCTCTGCCTTCAGGTATTGAAAATGAACGCCACCCCGAAATGCGCATTCTGCATTTCCCGGCGGTCAGCCAGCTGCTGGACGAAGACGCGCGGCTCTGCTCTCTTTCCGTTTTCGATGCCTTCCGCCTGCTGCAGAATCTTGTCACCGTGCCGGCAGAGGAACGCGAAGCGATGTTCTTTGGCGGGCTGTTTGCTTACGACCTGGTTGCCGGTTTCGAAGATTTGCCGGAAACGGAACAGGGTAACCGCTGCCCGGATTACTGCTTCTATCTGGCTGAAACCCTGCTGGTGATCGACCATCAGAAAAAGTACACCCGCATTCAGGCTAGCCTGTTCACGCCATCCAGCGCGGAGAAAGAACGCCTCGAACACCGTATCGCACAACTGGAACAGCAGATGCGCGAAGCTCCACCTGCGCTGCCGGTGCAGCGGGTGGAGAAAATGACGTGCGACGTTAACCAGACTGACGATCAGTACGGCGCCGTGGTTCGCCAGATGCAAAAGGCGATTCGCGCCGGGGAAATTTTCCAGGTTGTGCCTTCCCGTCGCTTCTCACTGCCCTGCCCGTCACCGCTCGCAGCCTACGACGTGCTGAAAAAGAGCAACCCAAGCCCGTATATGTTCTTCATGCAGGACAATGATTTCACCCTGTTCGGCGCATCCCCGGAAAGCTCCCTGAAGTACGACGCCACCAGCCGTCAGATTGAGATCTACCCGATTGCCGGTACCCGTCCACGTGGACGCCGTGCTGACGGCTCGCTGGATCGCGATTTGGACAGCCGCATTGAACTGGAAATGCGCACCGACCACAAAGAGCTCTCCGAGCACCTGATGCTGGTAGACCTTGCGCGTAACGATCTGGCACGCATTTGTACCCCTGGCAGCCGCTACGTGGCGGACCTGACCAAAGTTGACCGTTACTCCTTCGTCATGCACCTGGTCTCCCGCGTGGTGGGTGAGTTGCGCCACGACCTTGATGTTCTGCACGCCTACCGCGCCTGCATGAACATGGGCACCCTGAGCGGTGCGCCAAAAGTGCGCGCCATGCAGCTGATTGCCGCTGCCGAAGGACGCCGTCGCGGCAGCTACGGCGGAGCGGTGGGCTACTTCACGGCTCACGGTGACCTCGACACCTGCATTGTTATCCGCTCCGCTTATGTTGAAGACGGTATTGCCACCGTCCAGGCGGGTGCCGGGATTGTTCTTGATTCTGTTCCGCAGTCTGAAGCTGACGAAACGCGCAGTAAAGCGCGTGCGGTCCTTCGCGCCATTGCGACTGCACACCACGCACAGGAGATTTTCTGATGGCTGACATTCTGCTGCTCGATAATATCGACTCTTTTACCTATAACCTGGCAGATCAGCTGCGTGCGAATGGTCACAACGTCGTTATCTACCGCAACCACGTACCGGCGCAGACCCTGATTGACCGTCTGGCAACCATGCAAAACCCGGTGCTGATGCTCTCCCCGGGGCCAGGCGCACCGAGCGAAGCGGGCTGTATGCCGGAGCTGCTGACCCGTATGCGCGGCAAGCTGCCGATCGTCGGCATCTGTCTGGGACATCAGGCGATTGTTGAAGCCTACGGCGGCTACGTTGGCCAGGCGGGTGAGATCCTGCACGGCAAAGCCTCCAGTATTGAACATGACGGCCAGGCAATGTTTGCCGGGCTGCCGAATCCGCTCCCGGTTGCGCGCTACCACTCGCTGGTGGGCAGCAATATTCCTGCGGGGCTGACCATTAATGCCTCGTTTGAAGGCATGGTGATGGCGGTACGTCATGATGCGGATCGCGTCTGCGGTATGCAGTTCCACCCGGAATCGATCCTGACCTCCAACGGCGCGCGCCTGCTGGAGCAGACGCTCGACTGGGCGTTACAGAAGCTGGAGCAGACCAACACCCTGCAGCCGATTCTGGAAAAACTGTATCAGGCGCAGACCCTGAGCCAGCAGGAGAGCCACCAGCTCTTCTCCGCCGTGGTTCGCGGCGAGCTGAAGCCTGAACAGCTGGCGGCTGCGCTGGTGAGCATGAAAGTGCGCGGCGAAAGCCCGCAGGAGATCGCCGGTGCCGCCACGGCCCTGCTGGAAAATGCCGCCCCGTTCCCGCGCCCGGACTATCAGTTTGCCGATATCGTTGGGACCGGCGGTGACGGCAGCAACAGCATCAACATCTCTACGGCCAGCGCCTTTGTCGCCGCGGCGTGTGGGCTGAAAGTGGCGAAGCATGGTAATCGCAGTGTCTCCAGCCGGTCAGGCTCTTCCGATCTGCTCGCCGCGTTTGGCATTAACCTGGATATGAAAGCAGAGCGTTCTCGTGAAGCGCTGGATGACCTGGGCGTCTGCTTCCTGTTTGCGCCGAAGTATCACACCGGTTTCCGCCATGCGATGCCAGTGCGACAGCAGCTTAAAACCCGCACGCTGTTTAACGTGCTCGGCCCGCTGATCAACCCGGCCCATCCACCGCTGGCGCTGATTGGCGTTTATAGCCCGGAACTGGTTCTGCCGATTGCTGAGACACTGCGCGTGCTGGGCTACAAACGTGCCGCCGTGGTGCACAGCGGCGGTATGGATGAAGTATCGCTGCATGCACCGACGCTGGTTGCCGAACTGAACAACGGTGAAATTATGAGTTACCAGCTTGAGGCTGCTGACTTCGGCTTAGCGCCGTATCGCCAGGAAGCGCTGGCAGGCGGTACGCCGGAAGAAAACCGTGACATTCTCACGCGCTTATTACAAGGTAAAGGAGAGGTTGCCCACGAGGCCGCCGTGGCTGCCAACGTCGCTATGCTGATGCGTTTGCACGGTGAGGAAGACCTGAAGGCCAACGTTCAAAAAGTTCTGGACGTACTGCGCTCCGGTGCAGCTTACGATCGCGTTACCGCACTTGCGGCAAGAGGGTAAAGAATGCAGACCGTTTTAGCGAAAATCGTTGCCGATAAGGCCATCTGGGTAGAAGCCCGCAAGCAACAGCAGCCGCTTGCCAGCTTCCAGAATGACGTCGTACCAAGCCAACGACGTTTCTATGATGCCCTGCAGGGTGCGCGCACCGCGTTTATTCTAGAGTGCAAAAAAGCGTCCCCGTCGAAAGGCGTTATTCGTGACGATTTTGACCCGGCGCGTATTGCCGGTATTTATAAGCATCATGCGTCCGCCATCTCCGTGCTGACGGATGAAAAATATTTCCAGGGCAGCTTCGATTTTCTGCCGATCGTCAGCGGCATCGCGCCGCAGCCGATCCTGTGCAAAGACTTTATTATCGATCCGTATCAGATCTGGCTGGCGCGTTTCTACCAGGCCGATGCCTGTCTGCTGATGCTCTCGGTGCTTGACGACGAGCAGTATCGCCAGCTCTCCGCCGTCGCGCACAGCCTGAACATGGGCGTGCTGACCGAAGTGAGCAACGAAGAAGAGCTTGAGCGCGCGATTGCGCTGGAAGCCAAAGTGGTCGGCATTAACAACCGCGATCTGCGCGACCTGTCCATTGACCTGAACCGCACGCGCCAGCTGGCACCGCGTCTCGGGTCTGGCGTCACGGTCATCAGCGAATCCGGCATTAACAGCTACGCCCAGGTGCGCGAGCTAAGCCACTTCGCCAACGGTTTCCTGATTGGCTCCGCCATGATGGAGCATGACGATCTCAACGCGGCTGTGCGTCGCGTGCTGCTGGGTGAAAACAAGGTCTGCGGCTTAACCCGCGAACAGGATGCCCAGGCCGCGTACGAAGCCGGGGCGATTTATGGCGGGCTGATCTTTGTCGATTCGTCCCCTCGCGCGGTCAGCGAAGAGCAGGCGCGCAAGGTCATCTCAGCGGCTCCGCTCAGCTACGTGGGCGTTTTCCGCAATGCAGATAGTGAAGACGTTGCGGCAAAAGCCGAGGCGTTATCCCTGAGCGCGGTGCAGCTTCACGGCAGCGAAGATCAGGCGTATATCGATGCCCTGCGCGCCGCGCTGGCGCCTCAGGTTCAGATTTGGAAAGCGCAAAGCGTCGGCGAGACCCTGCCCGCACGTAACCTTAACCATGTGGATAAATACGTGCTCGATAACGGCCAGGGCGGCACCGGCCAGCGTTTTGACTGGTCACTGCTGAGCGGCGAAAAGCTGGACAACGCTCTACTGGCGGGTGGATTAAGCCCGGATAACTGCGTAGAAGCCGCCAAAACCGGCTGCGCAGGCCTCGATTTCAATTCAGGCGTAGAGTCCCAACCGGGTATTAAAGATGCCAACAAACTGGCCTCGGTTTTTAAAACTCTGCGTGCATATTAAGGAAGAGAAGATGACGACATTACTAAACCCGTATTTTGGTGAGTTCGGCGGGATGTACGTCCCGCAAATCCTGATGCCCGCGCTGCGCCAGCTGGAAGAAGCCTTTGTCAGCGCGCAGAAAGATCCGGCGTTTCAGGCGGAATTTACCGACCTGCTGAAGAATTACGCCGGTCGTCCGACCGCGCTGACCAAATGCCGCAACCTGACGGAAGGCACCAAAACCACGCTTTATCTGAAGCGTGAAGACCTGCTGCACGGCGGTGCGCATAAAACTAACCAGGTGCTGGGCCAGGCGCTGCTCGCGAAGCGTATGGGTAAAACCGAAATCATCGCTGAAACTGGCGCAGGTCAGCACGGCGTGGCCTCTGCGCTTGCCAGCGCCCTGCTCGGCCTGAAATGCCGAATCTATATGGGGGCGAAAGACGTTGAGCGTCAGTCTCCGAACGTCTTCCGTATGCGCCTGATGGGGGCAGAAGTGATCCCGGTACACAGCGGTTCCGCCACGCTCAAAGATGCCTGTAACGAAGCGCTGCGCGACTGGTCTGGCAGCTACGACACCGCGCACTACATGCTCGGCACAGCCGCAGGTCCGCACCCGTTCCCGACTATCGTGCGCGAATTCCAGCGCATGATTGGTGAAGAGACCAAAGCGCAAATCCTTGAGAAAGAGGGTCGCCTGCCGGATGCGGTGATCGCCTGTGTTGGCGGCGGGTCTAACGCCATCGGCATGTTTGCTGATTTCATTGACGACACCAGCGTTGGTCTGATTGGCGTCGAGCCTGCCGGTCACGGGATTGAATCCGGTGAGCACGGCGCGCCGCTGAAGCACGGTCGCGTAGGGATCTACTTCGGGATGAAATCCCCGATGATGCAAACCGATGAGGGCCAGATTGAAGAGTCATACTCTATCTCTGCGGGCCTCGACTTCCCGTCCGTTGGCCCACAGCATGCGTTTCTGAACAGCACCGGGCGCGCGGACTATGTCTCCATTACCGATGACGAAGCGCTGGAAGCCTTTAAAACGTTGTGCCGCAGCGAAGGGATCATCCCGGCGCTGGAGTCTTCACATGCCCTGGCGCATGCGCTGAAAATGATTAAAGAGAACCCGGAAAAAGAACAGCTGCTGGTGGTGAACCTTTCCGGTCGCGGTGACAAAGACATCTTCACCGTTCACGATATTCTGAAAGCACGAGGGGAAATCTGATGGAACGCTACGATAACATATTTGCAGAGCTGAAGTCCCGCCAGGAAGGCGCGTTCGTTCCCTTCGTCACCCTTGGCGACCCGGGTCCTGAGCAGTCGCTGAAGATTATCGATACCCTGATTGAAGCCGGTGCCGACGCGCTTGAGCTGGGTATTCCGTTCTCTGACCCGCTGGCGGATGGTCCGACCATCCAGAATGCGACGCTGCGCGCATTTGCCTCCGGCGTGACGCCAACCCAGTGTTTCGAGATGCTGGCGGCGATCCGCCAGAAGCACCCGACCATTCCGATCGGCCTGCTGATGTACGCCAACCTGGTCTTTAACCGCGGTATTGATGAGTTCTATGCCGAGTGCGCGCGCGTGGGCGTCGACTCCGTGCTGGTAGCAGACGTGCCGGTTGAGGAGTCTGCCCCATTCCGCCAGGCAGCGATGCGCCATAACGTTGCGCCGATTTTCATCTGCCCGCCGAACGCCGACGACGAACTGCTGCGCCAGATTGCTTCTTACGGACGCGGGTATACCTACCTGCTCTCCCGCGCGGGTGTCACCGGCGCCGAGAATAAAGCGGCGTTGCCTCTGCATCATCTGGTGGAAAAGCTGGCTGAATACCATGCCGCGCCTCCGTTACAGGGCTTTGGTATTTCATCCCCGGATCAGGTTGCTGCCGCAATCGATGCGAAGGCCGCCGGGGCGATTTCCGGTTCCGCCATCGTAAAAATCATCGAGAAAAACGTGGATAAGCCAGAGCAGATGCTGGCCGAGCTCAAAACCTTCGTGACAGAGATGAAAGCGGCAACGCGTAAAGCATGATGCACTCCCCGTCTGGCGCGACTGCCAGACGGTTCCCCTTTTACCCCTGTCGAGTTACGTCAAAATTGATCGCGTCGATATTCTCGGTGCGAATGACTTTTCAAACCCTGCCGTAAGCGTATGATTCGGTTTCTTTCTGTTTATACCTTCTGAGTTCAGAGGCTTACACATGTCATGGCAACATTTCAAACAGACTTACCTGGTTAAGTTCTGGTCACCTGTACCGGCCGTTATCGCGGCAGGTATTCTCTCTACTTATTATTTTGGCATTACCGGCACCTTCTGGGCCGTTACCGGGGAATTTACCCGCTGGGGCGGACAGCTGCTGCAGCTGGCTGGCATCCACGCTGAAGAGTGGGGCTACTTTAAGCTCATTCACCTGGACGGTACCCCGCTCACCCGCATTGACGGGATGATGATTATCGGGATGTTCGGCGGCTGCTTCGCGGCGGCGCTGTGGGCTAACAACGTGAAGCTGCGCATGCCGAAAAGCCGTATCCGCGTCCTGCAGGCGGTAGCCGGTGGGATTATCGCAGGGTTTGGCGCGCGTCTGGCGATGGGCTGTAATCTGGCGGCGTTCTTCACCGGGATCCCACAGTTTTCGCTGCACGCCTGGTTTTTTGCCGTGGCAACCGCAATTGGCTCTTACTTTGGCGCAAAATTCACGCTTCTGCCGTTTTTCCGCATTCCGGTAAAAATGACCAAAGTTAGCGCCGCATCGCCATTAACGCAAAAACCCACTCAGGCCCGCCGCCGTTTTCGTCTGGGTATGCTGGTCTTTTTCGCCACGATCGCATGGGCACTGTGTACTGCGCTGAATCAGCCAAAACTGGGGCTGGCAATGCTGTTCGGCGTTGGCTTTGGTTTGCTGATTGAGCGCGCGCAAATCTGCTTTACCTCGGCGTTTCGCGACATGTGGATCACCGGACGCACCATGATGGCCAAAGCCATTATTGCCGGGATGGCCGTGAGCGCGATCGGCATCTTCAGCTATGTTCAGCTTGGCGTAGAGCCGAAAATCATGTGGGCTGGCCCTAACGCGGTTATCGGCGGGCTGCTGTTTGGCTTTGGCATTGTGCTGGCGGGCGGCTGTGAGACTGGCTGGATGTATCGCGCCGTCGAAGGTCAGGTGCATTACTGGTGGGTGGGACTTGGGAATGTGATTGGCTCCACCCTCCTGGCCTACTACTGGGATGATATGTCACCCGTACTGGCGACGAACTGGGACAAGGTTAATCTGCTGAACACCTTTGGCCCACTCGGTGGGCTCGTGGTGACCTATGCCCTGCTGCTGCTCGCCTTTTTACTGGTTATTGCACAGGAGAAACGCTTCTTCCGTCGTGCCACCGTCAAAACTGCAACGCAGGAGAATGCTGCATGAAAGAGATCGTGCCTGACTATCGCCTCGATATGGTGGGTGAACCTTGCCCTTACCCGGCTGTCGCCACGCTTGAAGCAATGCCGCAGCTTAAGAAAGGTGAAATTCTGGAAGTGGTGAGCGATTGCCCGCAGTCGATCAATAACATTCCGCTGGATGCCAAAAACCACGGCTATACCGTGCTGGATATTCAGCAGGATGGACCAACGATTCGTTATTTGATTCAGAAGTAGTAAATGATATGCGCCCCGGACGGGGCGCATTGAACAGCAGGAATTAGAAACGATAACCCGCAGAGAACATAAATACCCACGGATCGAGGCGAGTGCTGATGCTTTGCTGCTGACCGCCCGCTTTGAAGCGCACATCGGTATCGATATCCATATACCAGACGGAGGCGTTGATTAACCAGTCGCGGTTAATCAGATAATCCAGACCTACCTGCCCTGCCATCCCCCACGAGTCTTTCAGGCTAAGGTCAGTCAGACCAGCTTCTTTACCGGTATCGTTAAACTTCTCATCAAAGAAGGTCGTGTAGTTCACACCCGCGCCAATGTACGGGCGCACCTTGCTGCTGGCATCACCAAAGTACCACTGCGCCATCAACGTCGGCGGCAGATGGTGCACCGTGGCGATATCGCCGGTCGGCCCAAGGCCAACGCGATGACGGAACGGCGTTGCGGCCAAAAGCTCAACGCCGATGTTTTCTGTCGCCATATAGGTAAAGGTCAAACCTAACTGGGTGTTATTGCTGACGTTAAAGCCGCCCATTCCCAGTACGCTATCGGAACCTTCAGTTGGGCGAACCGTTGCCGAACCGGCTCGAATAAAAAATTCGCCTGCTTCATGCGCATACGCGCCACCAGAGAGACTGCTTAATATAAGGGCTGCCACCGCTAATTTTTTCATATCCGCTCCATCGTTGTGGTTTTAAGTGCGGATGAGAATATACTCACAAAAGAGTATTAAGTGATCTATCACAGATCACATTAAAACCAGTAAGTTAACATTCATTGATCTGGGTTAATTTTTGATAATCAAACTTAACCCGCCAGGTGGGTTCTACATCAAATTTTAGTGATGAGCGAAAAATTACTGCCGCTTTACAAAGATATGCTTTTCCATACAAGCCTTGATGCTGCCACGGCACTCTTATCCGGTGTACAATTGCCGGCTAATTAACACCTGCAATACTCAAGGAGAGTGCATGTCTATCACGGCGAAGTCCGTCTACCGTGACACGGGAAATTTTTTCCGCAATCAGTTCATTACCTTTTTACTGATCGCGTTGCTATGCGCCTTTATCACGGTGGTGCTTGGTCATGCGTTCTCACCGAGTGAAGAACAGATTGCCAGCCTGAGCCAGGGCGACCATCTTGCCGATAGCGTGGGGTTATTTGAACTGGTGCAAAACATGACGCCGGAGCAACAGCAAATCCTGCTGCGGGCGTCCGCGGCATCGACATTTTCAGGTTTGATCGGTAATGCTGTTCTGGCGGGCGGCGTGCTGCTGATGATTCAGCTCGTTTCGGCGGGTCATCGCGTCAGTGCCCTACGCGCCATTGGCGCCAGCGCGCCAGTGCTCCCTAAGCTGTTCATCGTCATCTTTTTAACCACGCTGCTGGTACAAATGGGGATTATGCTGGTCGTGGTGCCGGGTGTATTACTGGCTATCGTGCTCTCTTTCGCGCCGGTAATGATTGTGCAGGATAAGATGGGTATCTTTACTGCGATGCGCAGCAGCATCAGACTGGCGTGGGCGAACATGCGTCTGGTGGCACCTGCTGTGATCGGCTGGCTCCTTGCCAAAACGCTACTGTTATTATTTGCACCGAATTTTGCCGTGTTAACGCCGAACGTTGGCGCGGTCGTTGCTAATACGCTGAGCAACCTGATATCAGCAGTTCTGCTGGTCTACTTGTTCCGCCTGTATATGTTAATTCGTCAGTAATTGGGATCGTAGAATGAAGCAGTTTCTTGATTTTTTACCGCTGGTCGTCTTTTTTGCGTTTTACAAGCTGTACGACATTTATGCCGGAACGACGGCGCTGATTATTGCTACCGCTATCGTGCTGATTTACAGCTGGGTGCGTTACCGCAAAGTTGAAAAAATGGCGCTGATCACCTTCATTATGGTGGCTGTATTTGGTGGCCTGACGTTGTTCTTCCACAATGATGAATTCATCAAATGGAAGGTCACGGTGATTTACGCGCTGTTTGCCGGTGCGTTGTTGATCAGCCAGTGGGTAATGAAAAAGCCGTTGATCCAGCGCATGCTGGGCAAAGAGCTTACGCTGCCGCAAGAGGTGTGGTCCCGTCTGAATGTCGCCTGGGCGGTGTTCTTTATTCTCTGCGGCCTCGCCAATATCTACATTGCTTTCTGGCTACCGCAGAACATCTGGGTCAACTTTAAGGTCTTTGGGCTGACCGCGTTGACGCTTATCTTCACGCTGTTGAGCGGTGTCTATATCTATCGACACATGCCTCAGGACGACAAGCACTGATCCTCACGCCCGGAACATGCGCGTTCCGGGCTATTTTCTCCCGTTAAAAATCATAGTAGCATCCCGCCTGAAGTCTTCAGTTACGAGTTTAAAACAATGACAACAAATGACGCCCCTCAGGGCGAACTGGTTTTACGCACACTGGCAATGCCCGCGGACACGAATGCCAATGGCGATATTTTCGGCGGCTGGCTAATGTCGCAGATGGATATGGGTGGGGCAATTTTAGCAAAAGAGATTGCGCACGGGCGGGTGGTGACTGTCCGGGTGGACGGCATGACCTTCCTGCGCCCGGTCGCGGTGGGGGATGTGGTGTGCTGTTACGCGCGCTGCGTGAAACGCGGCAACACGTCAATTTCCATCAACATTGAAGTATGGGTGAAAAAGGTCTCTTCCGAACCGATTGGACAGCGTTACAAAGCCACGGAAGCGCTGTTTATTTATGTGGCGGTCGATAACGCGGGTAAACCGCGTCAGCTCCCTCAAACCTGATTGTCAGACAAAAAAGCCTCCTTACGGAGGCTTTTTTCATTCCATCTGCGCCCCGCCGTTCAGGCGGAAAACAATATTCACTATCAATCCACTGCCCGGCTTACCGGCTTCATAGCGCCATTTACGCATCGCTGCCTTTACATCACGCTCAAACATATTTGAGGGCTGTGCAGAGAGGATTTGCACATTGTCAACGCGGCCATCTGAGGTCACGTCAAACTTCACCCGCACGCGCCCTTCAATACGGAGCGCCTGAGCACGCGCCGGATAGGTAGGCTGGTTGCGGCTGAGCGCCCTTGGCCCCGCAGGCGCTGTAACGGTCGGCTTCGTGGCCGTTGCGGTGTTGTTCATCACCGGACGCGAAGGAGCAGTATTCTCTGCCGGCTGCGTTGGTCGCGTCTCGACCGGGCGTACTTCGCGTTTCGGACGCTCTTCGACTTTCTTCACCGGTTTTGGCTTCGGCTTAGGTTTCGGCTTAGGCTCCGGTTTGTGGATCACCACCGGCGCTTCCTTCGGAGGTTCCGGGACAGGCTCGGGTTCAGGTTCAGGTTCCACAACCGGCTGTGGCGGCGGAGGCGCAACCTGCGGCGGCTCAAGATCCGCTGGCGAAACCATGGTCACGGAAATTGGCTGCGCGGGCGCTGGCATTTCAATAACCTGATGAACCGAGGTATAGAGTAAACCCGCCACAACGGCACCGTGAATCACGACAGAAAGCAGCGTCGGCCAGGGAAAGCGGCGAGGTAAATCAAGGGTCATCGAAGTCATAATCATCAACGTTAAAAAACCGAACCCTGATTTTAAATGCAAATAGCAATCATATTCAATAAGACACTTTGTCTAAGCGCAATTAAAGCGCCAGAGCGGCGAAAAAAGGGGCATTTAGATCAGGGATTTAACATTGTTTTTATCTTTACATTGCAGTCATTTGCCCTTTCACATAACGTAACTGGCACTTTTAATGGTTAAGGAGCTTCGCCGTGCTTTATGTGATTTACTCTGAAGATGTCGCTGAATCCCTGGAAAAACGCCAGTCTGTTCGCCCTGCCCACCTGGCACGCCTACAGCTGCTGCAGGATGAAGGCCGCTTATTGACCGCGGGGCCTATGCCTGCGGTAGACAGCAACGATCCTGGCGCCGCGGGTTTTTCTGGCTCTACGGTCATTGCCGAGTTTGAATCTCTGGAAGCGGCAACCGCCTGGGCTGACGCCGATCCGTATGTGGCTGCCGGTGTGTACGAAAAAGTCACGGTGCGCCCGTACAAAAAAGTCTTTTGATGCCTCAAGGCTCCGCAAGGAGCCTTTTTTATCGCACCGTTAAACCTGTTTGAACCGGGTGAACTGCTGTTCAATGATACGACTGCCCCACTGATCGCCTTCCCACTCTTTCGCTAGCGTAAAGCCAAAGGATTCGTAAAGACGTCGGGCTGCGGTCAATTTATTGAACGTCCAGAGATGCACGGCTGAAAACCCCTCGCTGTCGCAAAACGTCATGGCCTCGCTCAACAGTTTTTTGCCAACCCCATGACCCCGGCAGCCATCGTCCAGAATAAACCAGCGCAGATGCGCCTCACCCGGCTCTAAATCTTCGCCATCAATGGCGACAGACCCTACAATTCTGCCGTTCATCACGGCTAGCCAAACCTGGTTGCACGGCTTCTCGAGGCGTCCGCTAAATTCAGCAAGCCCCGCAGCAACTTTGGCTTCAAAGAAGCTGCCAAAATTATGCTCGCGTGCGTAATAGCTGCCGTGCATTTCCGTGATGCGGCCAATCATGCCGGGAAGGTAACCTGAAACAATCACTGGGGCCGTAGGCTGTCGCTCAGCGCCGCTCTCCCGGCAGGCCAGCAGCGCGTTGGCGTAGAGCGACAGTCCCTGAGAAATGGTTTCCTGCTGTATGGGATCCAGTGATTGTATCGCTGAAATGACCCGTTCACTCCCGTAGGCATTAATCTGCTCAACGGTCTTGCGCCCCTTTGCAGTCAGCCGGAGACTTTTGGCCCTGGCATCTTGCGCAGAAACACCCTCCTCCAGTTCGCCTGCAGAAATAAGGCGCGACAGCATCCGGCTGACGCTGGATTTTTCCAGACCCAACAACCGCACCAGCTGACCTGCGGTCATCTCCTTATGCAGCTCAATTTCCACGAGGGTGTGTACGGCCGAGGGCGAGTAATGCGTAGAGGCCAGCGTGGAGGCCATAAAGCCCAGCTCTCTGACCATCAGACGTGACGCAACGCGAATGTCGCTAACTACAGGGGGTTCAGTATGCATTATTTTCTCCGTCATTTGGTTGTACTATACAACCAAATGGCGGAGCATTGTCAAGGATATTAAAAGGCTCCCTCAGGAGCTTTTTTATAACGTCTCAAACTATTGAAATAAAAGGATTTATTTCAGTTCACGTCCACATATCGACCACATCGATACTAAAAGCCCTGCTTATGCAGGGCTTTTGTTTTGACTTCCACTGATATGTAAGAACAAATTTTGAAAGGAACGAGGATACAGCTGACTGCCAACGAGGAGCGGAATCTTACAGCTGTAATTTATCTCACAATAACCTATCAAAACGTATACCGCAGGAATCCCGATTCAATCTGCCATACATTCGTATCCTAAAAATTTGATAATTTGTGAGATAATAATGAACTGCTAAAGGAACTTCATTTACATCACTATGGGACAGAAAATGGTTGGTAGCGTGTGGAATGACAAAATAGATGCGAAGAATGCTGGCTGGATAGCGGATGGTGACAAGAAAAGTGGTGGCCAAGGCGAGGCATGGCCAGCTGTTCGTTCTGACATTAGAGCATTTTTAAAAGTCTTGAAAAGTCAGAAAGACTCTGAACGACGAGCTCGTATGTATCGGGAAGCAGTTGCTCTCTATACCTATGAACACGAAGGAATTCCATCACTTATAGAAAGTAATTGCCATCTTTATAAACAAATGGAATACAAGCTATATTTGGTTACAGAATTGGTTCAAGGTCCAACATTACGTGAGTATATTGAGAAAAATGGGACTATGCCATTTCAACAGGCGGTTGATATGACAGATCGCCTCTTGGATATAGTCGAATACTATCATTCCCGAGATGGCATCCACCGAGATATAAAACCAGATAATATTATACTGCGTAATAGTAATCCGGCAGATGCAGTATTGGTAGATTTCGGTCTAGCTTGGCAACCTCAAGATGAGGACGCTCATGCTACTTCTGATAGCCAAGAGCTAGGTAATCGTTTCTTGCGGCTTAATGAGCTTGCGCCAGACAGTCCTAATAAACGAGATCCTCGAAGCGATATTACCTTTGTAGTAGGTATTTTATTTTACGTATTAACAGGAAAAAACCCGAATGTTTTAGAAGAATCTGAGACTGGACGTCGACCTCATCAACGTGAAGGAGTATCTGAAAGCATTCATGCCGCTACTAATAGTTGGGCACTTTCAATGCTTGCATTGTTTGACCGTGGATTTTCACCACTATTAAATAGCAGATTTCAAACAGCACAAGAATTAAGACAGGAGTTGAAGAGAATGAGCGGAGATAAGCCACCATTAGAGGATGATGAGATTCTTTTAGAAATAAAAAAGAGGTTGGAGGCGCAAGGAGCTGAAATAAATAAGACATATTTCAGTAAAATAAAGGAGGCTGTAAGAGAAATAATTATAGTTCGGAATAAGATCGTAGAAGAGATCGGAGATCACCTGTCCGGAGTTGAAACTGGATACTATAAATATGAACCCCGTCACTCTTGGTTAAACATAGGATTTGATACCCCGGGAACTTCGTATCCTCGTTTCCGACCTACATTCGACTTTCAAATTATTGCTGATGAACTCAGCATTTCTGTGTTTTCAGAAGACCGGGAAGGCGTTGCTCAAGTTATCTGGCGCACACCTGTTACAAACTCTGATTTTGGTGATGTCTTCCGCAATAAAATCAAAGAGATTTTTGTTGCTGGCTTGCGCGCAATTTTTAGTCAATAGCTTGTGACCATTGATGTCAATTTTTCCATAATGCTTTAAAGAGTTATGATGATTATCTGCTTATCAATTAACACATAGTAGGGTTTGTGGGATACGCCTCTGGCACCTTACCGGCCTTCACTAGTTTAAACGATAAAAGGTCCCGCATTTGCGGGACTTTCTTTTGGTCACATCCAGTGGATTTGTTGCTGACCTGATTGCGTCGGGTGCGGCGGCACTGGCACTACCTTACCCGGTGAAACGATAAAACGCGAAAGAGTTTCGGTCGTGACAAACGTGCAACTACAGTTGATGTTTGTGCACTGGTGATACCGCTCTTTGGTCGTGTCAGTAAAGTAGCGGCTTGTGCGAGCGTGAGCGGCGAAATGGCATTTTGGACAGTGAAACATGGCAAGCACCTCATTTAATTTCCGATTCGTTAATTTTACTCAATTTATTCTTATATAACAAATGGTTAAATAAATATCACTGCGTTAACTCTTCGCTTTCGTACTCCACATCCGAAACCTTAACCTCAAGCTCTAAGCCCGTTGTGTACCCGTTCCCGTTGAGGTTATGCACCACCCGGCTGATTATCCACGCCTGATCATCTATGACGCGCTTAAACCCTTTCACCGCGATCGGCGTTTCAGGAAATAAATCTGCCCGGCCAATAGCCAGCGAGATTGAAAACTCCGCAACGCCGCGCTGCAGCTTGTCCCACTTTGCCTGAGCGGCGCGCATGGCCTGCGCCTTTGTTGCGTATATGGTCGTCAGCTCCAGCACGTTGTCAGACTCCCCGACCATGTACTCGCCCTCGCGTGCTTCCTGCTCTTTTTTGGCTTTTGCCTTTGCCGGTGCTTTGGTCGCTTTGGGATGCTGCAGCGCGCGCAGGTGCTTTTCTTTGGGCTTACGCTTAAGCTTGACCTTTTGCTTTTGCGGCTTCGGGTCTCTGGTGTGCAGCCATTTGGCCGTAACGCCGGTGTAGGCTTCGCGGTCAGCAATCGCAAACTGGTGCCGGTCGCCGTCGCCGCGTTCAAGTGTCATACGCGGAATGGGCTTCCCGCTGGCCGTCTTACCGCTTCCGGCTTTCAGAAATAACAGATTCCCCGCTTTTACCGAAACCGCCGCACCGTTCCGGTCAGCCAGACGGGACAGAAACACCGCGTCGGATTCCTGAGTCTGGTCAATGTGAGGGACGGGGATCGCTTTCAGCGTGTCGGCCACGCTGACCTCCAGCTTATTGCGCGCCGCGATTGTCTCAACAATGACGCCGAGCGTGGTGTCATGCCATGACTGTTCCCGGCGGGAATTGAGCGACCCGCGAAAATCAGCGCTGCGCCCCCGGATGGTCAGCGTATCAGGCGCGCCCCGGTGCTCGATTTCATCGACCGTAAAGGTGCCTTTTTTTATCAAGGCGCTACCCTGCCAGCCCAGCCACAGCGTTAACGTTGCGCCGCGCGGAGGCATAGCGATTTGACCGTCGGTATCATCGAGCTCGATGTCGAGCTGGTCGGCCTCGAATCCGCGATTGTCCGTCATGGTCAGGCTGATTAGCCGGTCGCTGAAATCCTGCGTAATATCTTCGTTATCCTGCTTGAGCATAAACGCCGGGGCAATCTTTGCACCGGCCTGAATATTCATACCCGTAATCATCCCGCCAGCCCTCCCAGCCAGTTAACGGCAGACGTCACCAGATTGTCGGCCTGCGTTTTCAGGTCGCCGTAAATCGCCGCGAGCGACTCATCGACCCGTTTCAGCGACAGGCTAAACTCGATTTTTCTGGCCGCGCCGTCGCTGAATAATTCGCTGTGCGTGTGGGTCACTTTATCGATGACATACATGCCGTGGATCATGCCCGTTCCGTCAATCAGCGGCCACGCCCTGCCTTCGTCGGCCATCAGCTCGATGGCGGTCAGTGACAGACGGCCGCCGGTGATTTCCGGGTACAGCACGCCCGACAGTGTGCGCGAGGTTTCCCCCTCCCCGAGAAACTGATAAGCCGGGGGTTTGCCGATGCGGTCATTTGACGCCCAGCGGTACTCTTTCGAATACTGCATTGACTGATGTGGCAGCGTGCGGCGCTCAAACACAAATAAACCTAACACCATTAACATGCTTTAGCCCTCATCCATCGTGACGCATACTTGAGCGCTGACGCGCACGGTTTTGCTGGTCGAGTCTTTCGACGGCTTCGCGGAGCTGCCGGTCAAGGTCTGTACCCGGTGCGATGCCACCATGTAGGGTGATGTTATATTCTGGTTTGCTCTGATCTACGTAGGTCTTCCCGGCAGGAACCGGCACCGGGTGATACCACTGAGAATCGCCAAAGAACGAGGCTGGTTTGATACTGGACTCTTTACCTGAACCCGTTGCCGCATTGGCTTTTGCGGCTTTCTGGTCAAGGTCGCTCGACTCTTTATTGATAACCCCGAGTTTCTCCAACAGCCAGTTAACGCCGCCGCGCAGTTTGTTGAAACTATTAAGCGGTAACATCAGCGCGTCGGCCAGTGCCTTACCGAACAACACCCCCGCATTTTTACAGCTATCGAGCGTCTCCTGCGTTGCCTTAACCGGCGCTATCAGGTCAGTGAACCACTGCCAGACCCCGCGCAGTTTTTCGATGATGGAATCAAACACCGGCGCGAGCGGCGAGAAGATTTCAGCCACCGGCGCAAAGGCCGCTCTAAGCCCCTCCACCACACCCGAAAAGAATGCGCTTATTGGCTCCCAGTATTTACGGATAAGCAGCGCCCCGGCCACAAATGCCGCAACCACAGCCACAACCGGCCAGGTAACAGCAACGAGCACAGAGACAATGGCACTCCCCATTGCGGCCAACGTTGTACCGAGAAAACCAGCAGCTGCGATAATCGCGTTTATGCCTGTAATAACAGGCCATGCTATCAGGCCAATCCCGCCGAGCACCCCAATCAGCGCAAGCCCACCGGCGACAAGGCTAAACAGTGTTTGTGTCAGTTCAGGGTTCGCTTTCGCCCAGGCGGAAACCTTACCAAGCCACTCCGTCGCGGAAACCGTCAGGCGGCGCAATGCTGAATTTTCTTTGTCGAAAACCTCAATCTGCAGGTCTTCCCATGCTGACTGCAGGTTTTTCAGATCGCCGTCGAGGTTGTCCGTCTGTATTTTCGCAATGAGCTCTGTCGTGCCTTTAGAATCACGTATGGTCTGGCGTTTCTTATCGAGCGAGCCATCACCGGCAGCGGCGACGAGTTTAATCGCCCCCTTCATTGCCTCCTCACCAAAGATGACTTTCAGGTATTCGCCCTGCTCCGCCGTACCGAGCTTGTTTTTCGCAAAGGACTTGTGAATATCTTTGAGGATTTTCTCGACCGGCAGCATGTTCCCTTTGCCGTCGCGGGTTTTCACGCCTAATTCTGAAATCGCCTCAACAGCCTTACCCATAGGAGCCTGCAGACGGTTGAAAATGGCACTCGCGCCCGTACCGGCCATGGAGCCTTTAATCCCGTTATCCGCCAGAATGCCGAGCATGGCGGTCGTGTCTTCGATGCTCGCACCTGCAGCCTCAGCAATTGGCGCAACATATTTCATCGCCTCGCCCAGCTCGACGAGGCCGGTGTTTGATGACGTAAATCCTTTCGTCATCACATCCGCGACGCGCTCAATCTCGGTGGTCGGCAGGTTAAATGCCGACTGCATGTTAGTGATAATGTCGGCGGCTTCTGCGATATCCACGTCGGCCGCGAGGCTCAGGTTTACGGTCGAACCGGTCGCAGCCAGCACGTCATCGGCGTTATAGCCCGAGCGTGCGAGCGTGGTCTGGGTGCGCGCTACATCACCCGGCGAAAAGGCGGTTGTCGCACCGATATCACGCGCCTGTTGACGAATGGCCGCGAGCTTATCGTCGCCCTTATCGAGCCCGAGGATCGCCTGCGTGCCTGACATCTGCTTATCAAAACCGATACCCGGCGCAATAAAGCGTGACGCACCATAAAGCCCGGCGGTCGCCACCCCGACGCCCACCATCCCGGCATTACGCGCACCGGCGGCGAGCTGTTGCCCGGATTCATAGCGGCTTTTTACCGCGCTGAGTCTGGCCTGTTGCTGACTGACGCGCGCCAGTGCATCACGTTGCCGGTTAAGCTGCGCGGTTGTTTCGCTGATGCTGGATTTCAGACGGCGCTCATCCGCCGACAGCGTGCGGGTGTTTATGCCAGCCTGCGCGAGCTCGGTGCGCTGGCGCTGTACCGACTGCCTGAGCCCGTTATATTTGAGCTGCAGGTCAGCGGCGGATTTCTTTGCCGCCTCCATCGCGCGCGCCTGCGCGTTAGTGGGGTTTTCGGTGTTTTTAAACTGGACGGCCAGTGCTGCGGCCTCCTGTTTCGCTTTGTTAAGCGACTGACCGGTCACGGCAAGCTGTGCGCTCGCTTTCCTGAATCCGTCAATTCGGGACGCCTGCGCATTCAGATCGCGCAGGGTGTTTTGAGAAGTGCGGATATCGCCAGCAAGGGATTTACTGGCGTTCTGGATAGCTTTGAGCGGTCGGCTTGCCCGGTCTACTGCGTTAAGCAGCACCTCAAGTCTGACGTTATTGCTCATGGTGGTTTCCGCTTCGCTGCAGCGCCTTATCGCGCCATGTGATGAGCTCGGTCACGCTTAGGGAATAAAGCTCTGATGGCTGCCAGTGAAAAATCACCGCGATATCCGCCATCAGGTCATCGACCGAAAGGTTGTCGGGGAATTTCAGCGAGCCGAAGATGGCGACAAAAAACCAACCACCTTACCGGCGAACAAAATCAGGTCTGATGCTTCCAGACGCGTGACCTCATGCTCGGTGAGTGCCGGGTACGTCATGCGCGGCAGCACCTTAATCAGCGCGTCAACGTCAGAGTTAGCCAGCGAGGCCAGACTCACGCCGCGCAGGGTTCCCGCGTTGGGTTTTGTGACCGTAACCTGCTCGATTTTCTGCTCACCGCGCATGATGGGGTTATCGAGGATCACAATGTTCGGGTTTTCGGTTTCGTTGATGTTTTCCATGATGTTTCTCTCGTCAAAGTTAAATGACCGGCCAGCATTGCCGACCGGTTAAGGGGTTACAGGCCAATCGCCTTACGGTGTTCCGCCAGACGGTCGACGCCGTCGACTTTCATCACCATGTTGATGACGTCAATCTCGATGACCTCTTTGCCGTCAATCGTGAGCTGGTAGTACGCGCACTCGGTCGACATTTTGGTCGTGCCGCTTTCGCCCTGTTTGTTTTCGCCGCCGTCGTACTCTTTGTGACGGCCACGCATGACCACCTCAACGGCAGAAATTGCGCCGGTGTCATCGCGCTGGTATGAGCCGGTGAAGCGCAGCGGGACGGTGTCCGCACCCGGTGACGCGTACTGCGCCCACAGTTCGACGTCAGGCAGACCGCCCAGCGTCCACTCAAGCGACAGCGCATCGTCATCGAGGCCAAGGTCAATCGACACCGAGCCCGGCATCCCGCCGCCGCGATATTTCTCAAGCTTGCGGGTCAGCTTTGGCAGGGTGACGGATTCAACAACGCCCATGTAGCTGAGACCGTCGTTAAACATATTCAGGTATTTCAGTTTGCGTGGTAACGCCATGCTCTGGGCTCCTTAGCTGTTGACCGAGTCTGACAGGTTCGCCAGATAGGTATCGGTGATGCGCTGGCGCAGGGTCAGGTTTTCCAGCGGCGGGACGGGGGTGTAGTCGTAATCGATATACAGTTTCCCCGCCTTGAGCGTTTCCACGCTGTTTGACTCCGGGTCGTACCAGCAGGAGCCATCAACGATATAGCCGTTGTTTTTCAGCTCGCGGAATTTCGCATTCATACCGGCGACGATGTCGCGGATAAGCGTTGCGGTGACGGGTTTATCAATCGCCCACGCGTGCGCCTCCGCCATCGTGTCGGCAAGCACCTGCGCCGTGCGGGTGTAGTTTTCAAACAGGAAAAGCGGGTCATCTGAGCAGGTACGGTTGCCCCAGAATTTAAAGCCGTCATTTCGGATCAGCGTGGTGACACCGGCCTGATTAAGCAGGTTTGCGTCGGTGGCTTTCTCCTGTAAATCCCACGAGACCGAGGCGCTGACGCCGGTGACGCCATTCACGCCGACGTTAGACAGCGTTTTGTGCCAGCCGGTCTCCTGGTCGATTTTGGCGCGCAGGCCGAGCGCGCGGGCGGTCGCCCATGCAATATCGGTATCGTTCGCCGAGGTGTCCCATGCCAGAAAATCAGGGTGAATGACCATCAGTTCGCGCTGGCTGAAATTCTCGCGGTAGGCAGTGGCTTCAGAAATGGTCTTGCAGCCCCATGCGCTGATATAGCCAAACGCGCGCAGGCTCTGACAGGTCGCCGCGAGCGCGGTCGCCACTTCCTGAGTATCCAGCCCCGGCACGCCGAGAATACGCGGCTTAACGCCGGTGACGGTTTTTGCAGCCAGCAGCGCCTTAAGCCCGGTGTATTTGCCGTTTTCGTCGGTGGTGCCAATGATGTTGGAAATGGTCTCTTTCTGCGCCGCTTCCGGGTTTTCCGGGTCGTCGGTACCTTCGGCAACGCGCACAACCACAACGACCGGCTTGCACTGGTCGGCAATGGCCTGCAGGGATTTTGACAGGGTGCCAAGTTTACCGGCTTTACCGATGGCGTTTTGCACGCTGGTAATCAGCACCGGCTCATTGAGTGGAAATGTCTTTTCGTCAGCATCGCTGGCCGTGCAGACCATGCCGATGATGGCCGTCGATACGGTGGAAATGGTGCGCGTGCCATCATTAATCTCGATGACCTCGACGCCGTGATGATAGTCGCTCATCCGTTTAACTCCGTGGTTAAGGGGTGCAGCTATTTTCTGTTGTGTAAGAGGCGTGCGAAACGTAATGCCGTTGGAGGAGTGACAGCACAACGGGCAGCGAGCGGTCGGGGCGTGCGGGAAAGATGATTGATCGTTTTCAGCGATCAATCAGGGGGAATCGATCGCTGATAACCATTATCAATGAAGGGATATTGTCGCTATCGTTGCGCCATTAACGAGGGAGCGAGAATGACGATTTTACTCTGGATTGTTGGTGGTCTGACTGCATGGTGTCTCTTTGGCTTTTGCTGGCTCAGACTGTTTGCCGGTGATGAAACAGAAAATGACTATGAAGAATGCCCCTATGACTAAACCCGCTTAACGCGGGTTTTTTATATCTGTCAGAAACCTTTCACACCGGGAGTGCAGGCCATTCAATATCCGGCGCGGCATCAGGGGAAACCCGGCTAAGATAAACACGGTACTTTTTCCACACCGTCAACATGCTGACCTCATTCTCGCTCGCCTCCCCCAAATCGACAGCATCCTGTAATGTTTCAATCGTGAGCGTAGCTTCCTGCATCAGCCGTTTTTTTTCACCTTCAGCAAATGACACCGCTGCGGCGCGTTCTGCCGCCGTGTCTTTCTCCCAGCGTTCGCCACCCCAGCGCATATAGTTTCCGTCAGGGACAATGGTCGTCACGTCGGCAGGTAAAGCACCGGGCGAGGCGATATAAACGCGCTCGCCTGTTTCTTTGCTGTAGAGCGTTTGATTTCGGTAGTCCTCGACCAGCGCCCACGTTGTTCCGTTGAATACAGCGACCTTTCCCTCCGGCACGTCGGGCGGTGCAATATTGGTGCAGTCTGCCGGTAGACCCGTATTAGCCGGTATATAGGCATCACCCGCGCCAATAAACTCCCGGGTGTCTGCGCGGAGGTTATAAATTCGGATAGTGCGGTCTTTACCAGAAAATTTAAAAGCCATTATGCGAGCCTCACGATGTAGTTATAAGCAATGTTTTTAACGGTGTTCTCTGCGTTACCGGTGGCGGCAACGGTGATGGTGTGGGTGTGTGACCCCATAACAACCGAGTGAGTGTGCGAACCTACGGCCACCGTATGCGTGTGAGCCCCTACGGCTACCGTATGCGCATGCGCGCCAGCGCTGGCCGCCGTGCCTGAAATGGTATGAGTATGCGCACCCGCACTCGTCGTAGGCGGACCATTTGGATTGTTATTCTGTGCGTTATTAAACTCATTACGATCCACATATCGGCCAGCACCAGCCCCCCCGCTGCCAACCCACACAGGGACGGAGTGGTTATGAGCACCCGCGCTTGCTGCTGTACCGGAAATACTGTGCGTATGTGCGCCCGTGCTGTTTGATGACTTTGTTCCGTAGTCAAAGGCGCTGGTCGTTTTCGTCCCGTAATCGAATGCGCTGGTCGTTTTAGTGCCGAGATCGGTTGATGAAGCCGATGCACCGTGGGCGTGCGACTTAACGCCGTCCAGCTCCTGTGACAGCACTGCGCGTCCGCTTGCGGGTTTCCCCTTAATCGTCCAGCTGCGCATATCCGGGATGACGCCAGACGGATAGGCTGCCGCCAGAAGTGGATATGCCGCTTTATCAAAGGATTGCCCTGCCATAATGGCGTAACCGGATGGCACCGTATCAGACGGCCATGGAATCGGCGCACCTACCGGGTAATTGTTATATCCATCATGATGAATAAGTTTCCAGCCCTTAAAAACGCCAGCTGTGACAGCGGCAAAACCAATGACATTGCCATTAAAATCAATCCCAATGACGGTGTTATAGCCCTGAGTATTAGAGTGTGCGGCGTTGATGTATTGCTTCCACGCATGGCCGCCGGGCATGCCATTTTTTACAGAGGAGCCGTTAAAAAAGCCGCTTCGCGTCCTTAAATCAACAGCGACATCGGCAAATGATTCAGCATAGGTATTCAGCCCAGCCCCTTTTGGCACGCGCCCTTCAGCATTTTCATTAGCAGACTTAGCGGCATCAAACGCAGCCTTAACGGCTTTCGGTGTCGCAGCCAGCGTCTCCGACGTGCTGTCGGTCGCGCTGCTGAGCTGGACGATGCCCTTTTGCGCCGTGGTGGCGTCCTGAGCCGTGTACTTACCTTTCGCAAGGTCATACGCCGCCTTAACCGCTTTTGGCGTCGCTGCGACGCTCTCAGACGTGCTGTCGGTCGCGCTACTGAGCTGGACGATACCCTTTTGCGCCGTGGTGGCGTCCTGAGCCGTATATTTACCTTTCGCAAGGTCATACGCCGTCTTAACCGCTTTCGGCGTCGCTGCGACGCTTTCAGACGTGCTGTCGGTCGCATTGCTTAGCTGAGTGAAGCCCTTTGCGGTGAGCGTGGCGTCAGGATGGCGGCGGGACTGCTCATGCTCCGCAATTTTGTCGTCGACGTAGTCCTGCGTTGCCATCACCGTTGAGGTATCAATCGTCAGCTCGACTGACTCGATGTCGCTCACCATGATAACCATACGCACGGTCTGCGCGCGGCCTGACCCCTCCGCCAGCGCTGGCTTGTAGCTTTCGGCCATATTGCCGACCGCAATCAGCGTGCCGGTGTCATCATAGAGCCCGAGCTCGCGCATCCAGAAACCGCCAGTCTCCGGCGGGATAAGCAGCTCCGCCACGACATAATTTTTGTTCTTTTTGTCCTGGCTGATTTTGTTCAGCGCGTGACGCCAGACCTCTTTGACGAGTTTTGTCTGGTTCGGGTCAGGCACCGGCAGCGTGCCGCCACCGTCACCCACGGCCATCGCCGTCAGGTTCACCTTTTTCCCGTTCGGGAGGGTCGCTGCAGCCAGTTTGATTGCACCGGCTTTGGTGATGACCGTTTTGTATTTCACTGTCATTGTGCTCTCACTTATCCGGGGTAAACCGTGATGATGTCGCCGTCATAGGACAGAGCGCCGGTGTAGAGGTAGCCGGGGATATCCTGAATAATATTGAGGCCAATTAAATGGCGGCTGGCTGGCTTTGCATCGGCGATAAGCCGCTCCATTTCGTAATACATTTCCTCGGTGATGCCAGTCTCCAGCACGCCGATATCGAGGCGAAATGTGCCGGGCGGGTCGTTTGTCTCCCACCATTCAGAGACGTTAATCAGGTAGCCGAGCGGCTCCACCACGCGACGCACTGCGCCAATCGTTCCCTTGTGCGCATGGATAAACCACGCCGCGCGGATCACTTCCCGCTTTGTGTCCTCCGGCCAGCTCTCATCCCACCGGTCGACGGAAAACGCCCACGCCAGCCACGGCAGCAGGTTTGCCAGGCAGTCGTCAGGGCTCCAGAGACGGCGCAGGGGAACGGGCGTATTTTCGATTTCTGCGCAGGCGCGCGCGGCGGCAACCTCAAGCGGTGACGAGCCCACCGGCAACAGTCGGGTGTCATTCATCGTTGCCCCTGATGGTCACGCTGTACTCGGTGCACCATGACGCCTGAGTGTCATCGAGCACGATGTCGGCCACCGGCGCGGCCAGCTCGACGCGCTGCACCCCCTCGACGTGAAGCGCCGCATAGATGGCAGATTTACGGATGTCACGCCCGAGCCGGTGCTGCGCGCTGATATATGCCTGTAGCTTTGCTTTTGCCGCACTGAGCACCGGCTCACTTTCTGGACCGGGGTAAAGGTAAAGCGACGCGGTGATTTTATAGTCGACAATTTTTGCTGACTGCACGGTCACGCGGTCGGCAACCGGCCGGACGTCCTCGTCGTTAAGCGCAGTGCGCACAATGGCGAGCAGCTCGTCAGAGGCCACGCCGTTATTTTCACGCGACAGCACCGACACGGTAACGCACGCGGGTTCGGGACTGATGACGGAAATATCCGCGACACGCCCGTCGGCGCTGCGGCCATGAAACTGATATGCGCCGGTTGAGCCTGCGGTACTTAGCCCCTCAGGGGCTTGCTGGATACGCAGGCGATAGTCAGTGTCCGATTCCATCACGGCTGGCGTTGGCGGAAACGTCGTGTCGTCTGCCGGGGTAATAACGAGTCGTGGGACGTTGGAATTTGCCCCTATCTGGTCGAGGTCGCTCCCGGCAGCGTAAGCCAGCATGACCGCACGCGCGGCCTCGTTGACGCGCTGTCGCCAGATAACTTCCCGGTAGGCGTTTTCCTGCAGCAGCTTAACAATCGGCTCTGATTCGAGCGTCAGGGTGCGCGCGACGGCCTCCTGCTGTTCCTCAGGATAAAGCGAGACGAGCGTCGCCTTACGCTCTGCGAGGATGCTCTCATAGTCCAGCACTTCCACGACTTCGGGCGCGGCGAGCTGGTTCAGGTCAACAATTGCCATAGCGTTTAACTCAGTGGAATGGTGAGGGAAAAGGGCTGGCCGTTGGCCGCGCGCGTGCCGGTGATGTCGACATACAGGCCGCCGTCATCCTCCGACCGCTCAAAGGTGATGCTCGTCAGGCTGACGCGCGGCTCCCATTTCTGGATCGCGGAATAACACGCGGCCATAATCTGCAGGCGCAGCGCCGGGGTCTGCGGCTGGTCAATCAGTGCTGACAGGAGCGAGCCGTATTCACGGCGCATGATGCGCGAGCCAACCGGCGTAACCAGAATGTCGCGCACGCTTTTCCTGATGTGCTCGACCTCAGAGATACTGAGGCCGGTCTGGCTGTTCATTCCCAGATAACGCACCGTCATTTAGTGCCCTCCGTCCAGCTTCCGCCCCGTTCTACGCCGCCGTGGTCGTGATCATCCACCTGCACGCCGTTTGAGGTAAATGTCCCGCCGGTGTGTTCGATGTTCCCGGACATCTTCCCGCCTTTCTGTACTTCGAGCGTGCCGGTCGTCAGCTTGTTGGTACACACCACCTCGGGCGTATCGAGCGTGATGCGGGTCGAGGCTTTCACCAGTACCACCGGCACGGTGGCCGTAATGGAATCCGACGCGGTGACGTCGGCAGTTTTGATACCGGATACGGTGAGCGCGCCGCTTTCGGGCTCGTACTCGATAACCGCCCCGTCAGGAAAGGCGACATGAATCGCATCGGGTGAGGCCGAGGGCGCGGGATGGTCATCCGAGAAAATGCCCGGCAGCACAAAGGCCGTATCGAGCTCGCCGCCGATGGCCAGCAATAACACCTGCTCACCGACCGAGGGAGCCCACCACACGCGAGAACGACCGGCGCGACAGGTTAGCCAGTTAAGCCAGGTGGTTTCCATGCCACCGGTCTGGACACGACAAAGCCCCTTTTCTGCGTCGACTTCACTAATAATCCCTGTCCGGATTAGATTACGCACAATTCGCAAGATGTCATTGAGTTCAGTTTTCATTCGAGCATAATGTAATACTCTAACAATGATTTAAACTTACTGTCGTTTTGTCATTCTCTAAACAACGTAACGGGCAATCCTCAATGACAACCAAATTTTTTGAAACCCCACGAATTCAGCAAATGATACGTGAATACATTCTCGCAATTGATTCAACAGATGCACCAAGTGACTTCGATAGAGATAGGAACGCTCTAATTAAGGAGTCCCTAAATATGTTCTTAAAAGAACCAGATCGTTGGGATTGCGAGGCATCTTTTAATATTAAACACATTGGTGACATGATTTCTAATGAGCTAGAAGACAGAATACTTTCACCTCAAACACTAAATATTATGTTCACCTCCTGCTTCCGAATTATTGTTGAACCTAGCATATTTACTGGAATGACAGAAAGCCCATTTAGCACTATAAAACAAATTAAAGACTTTGGCATTCATAGATATAACGAATTTGATGACAGAAGCCAAGGGCAACTCGATTACGCACTTAGAGAAATGCCATTAAATATTGTCAAAAATGCATTCAGCGACACAGATATAAGTACTTATGATCAATTCATTAAAAAATTCAAATCAGCGCAAGAATTCGCAAGGGATTGGGAGGAATATATAGAGGAGAAAAACAAACAAATAAAGGACATTAAATCAACTCTTGAAGGATATGAGAGTGCTTTCAATTTTGTAGGTTTATATGAAGGTTTTAGTTCATTAGGTAAGCAAAAGAGTAAAGAGATCTTCTGGTCTAGATTATTGCTGCTTGCACTTGCAGTTGCAATCCCCTGCCCATTACTCATTGAAATTTTTTCAACAATAAAAATCACCACCGCCACAAGTTTAATCGACAAACTCATTTCCTTTATTCCATTTTTCTCTCTCACTTTCATTTTTATTTATTATTTTAGGGTTGCCTTAACAAATCACACATCACTGAAAGCACAGACACTACAGATTGACCTCAGAAAAAGTCTTTGCCAGTTTATCCAAAGTTATGCGGATTACTCAAAAAAAATAAAAGACTCCAATGGTAATTCGCTTGCAAAGTTTGAAGATGTTATATTTTCTAATATTATGCCGAGCCAAGAGAAAATACCGTCAACATTTGATGGAGTTGAACAAATAGCATCACTAATTGCAGCAGTAAAACCAAAGTAAGAAAATAAGACTTGGTGGGATAACCCACCAAGTAACTCACTGATTTTTAATATATTTAACAACTAATATTTCAATGAGATGTTTCTCTGCTTGACTAATTCCAAGCAACTGGCGCTCTGCGTACTGCACGTCACGACTGTGAGGGTTTGGCCGATCTTTTAGACCATGCTGATGAATCCGTGCAATACGCTGGACTTTGCCGGTAAATTCCACCACGGCACTGTTTTCACGGCCACTGGCTTTCATGTACCGGCTCGTGCGGAGTTTCTGGAACATCGCCCGTTTAATCCGCCCGGCCTTAGCCCTGAGAGGCTGACGCTTTCGCGCCTGATACGGTGAGCCGTCCGGTGCTTTTTGCTGTTTGATCCGTTGCTGTTGCGACTTGCGCAGCTCCTTTGCAATGTCACCGGCAAGCTTGCGACGCCCTGCGGGTGACAGGGCAGCAAGCAGCCCGGCGAGCTGGTTGTCAAAAGGCTTAAAGTCACTCATCCCATTTGCTCACCAGTTCGCCGTTAATATAGAGCTCTTTCGGCCGAGTGACCGGCTCAGGCAGCGGAGGCTCAGGGGCATAGCTGACATGCAGCGCGCCGTTTTCCTCTTTGATGAGGGTGCGCTCGGTGAGCTGCAGGCTGATGCTGATATCGACACTGTCCTCGTCGTTTAAATCCATCTGGAAACGGTAGCCCTTTTTGCGCCCGTCATCGAGCGTGCAGATATCCGGCTGATGCTCACGCAGCCACGCGGCCACCGGCACGAAAATCAAATCAGGGTCGCCAACAAAATCACACACGATCACATTCAGGGTGTAAATTTTCTCGTGGGACAGGGAAGCCGCGAGCCGCGCATCGATATTCCCCTCGTCGGCAAAAATGCGCATCATCTCGGGATTGGTTTTAAGCTGCGGGACGGCGTCAATTAACGCCTTGCGCAGGCTGATTGCTTTCTTCATCGAGTTTATCCTGACAGTCTTTGACGGTTTCAATCTGCAGCGCGCAGGCGGCGAGCGCGTGCTCAAGCCTGCGGATATCTGCACTCAGGTCGCCATTAACGACCGGATCGCTTTCCGGCATCGGGCAATAACTCACCTTCGGGCAGGCGCTGTAAACAATGACCGGCGGAGGCGCAACCGGCGCGGGTGTGCAGCCTGCGCACAACATCAGGCAGCCTGTCGCTATACCAGCGGCGTAACGTTTCATTCTCATTTATCAGCCTTGTAATGGTTTCTTCCCGCCGCACGGCCATTGCACCGGCGGCGATTAACTCACCGCGTAAAGTGACCTGCGCGGTTTCGTTTTTCCTGGCAATTCCCTGCGAAACGGAAAGCTGATTTTTCAGCATCCCAATCACATTTTTCTGTTCAACTGCCACCTTGTTTGCCCGTTCAAAGGAGCGCATCAGGTTGCCGTTTTCATGGCGCTGCCAGAGCACAACCGCCATCAGCGCGGCCAGTAAAAACAACATCACTTTCATTGAATCCCCCTGATGCAGTAGGCACGCTCACGCGCGCGGCGGTTTTCCAGCCCTTTATTGATTGAGCCATTCACATAAACCCAACGGGTGAGCTGGTCGCACGCCTGCCACCATTGATGACGCTTGATGTACGAGACCAGCGTTGAGCGGCAGGCCGCGCCGGTTCCCACGTTGAATGAGAAGCTGACCAGCGCATCGTAAACCTGTTGCGGCATTTCCACCGGCGCGCAGACCGCGAGACGCTTCTCGACGTTCAGCACATCCGCGACAAGGTTCGCCGCCGCCTGACGTTCGGTGATTTCCCCTTTCGGCACGACGCCTGCAGTGTGGCCGATGCCTGACGTCCACACTCCCGCGCTGCACTGGTAAGGCGTCAGGCGACAGCCTTCGAGGTCGGCAATCAGCGCCAGCCCCTCGGGCGAGGTGTTAAGCAGACGAAAGTCAGGCATCAGCGCTGCCAGCGCCAGCACGGCGGCCACACTGCACTTTTTAACGATTGATTTCACGAATAGCCCCTTTATCGAGTCCGAGAGACGTCAGATAGAGATAGGTTTTGCGCTTAAACCAGTAGTTCGTCAGCGCGGTAAAAATGGCGCATCCGCCGCCCACGTAAAGCGCCATCTTTTCGGGTGAAATTGCCCCGAGATACGCCAGCGCAACGGCCATCCAGTAGGCGATAAACGTGGTGATTTTTTCCATGCTCAGTCCCATAGATTCACCGTTTCGGTTCTGGCCGCGCTGTCGGTCTCGGGCAGCTCAATTGCCGTGCCGTGCGGCAGAATGACGCCGAGCTCAGACAGGCCGGGATTAGCCTCTAAGACGGTTTCGACCACACCCCCGGTGCGCCCGTAGTACCGCATACAAATCGCGTCGAGGGTGTCCCCCTGCAGCGCATACGCTTTCATCAGATTTGCCCCACAATACAGCGCGCTTTATCCTGGATACGCGCCACTGACCAGCGCATATCGCGCCACATCTCATCGATAGTGTTGTCGATACTGTCGGCCTTTTTGTCACCTTTGGCGGTCGCATCCACGCCGCGAAAGCGCTCATAGAGCGTGGCTGTCGTCATAGCACACACGGCGTTGAAGTAGTGGAAAACGCGCACGCTCTCGCCGTCGAGCAGGTCGGTCGGGACATCCGCCAGCGTGGCGTGACCGGCTTCAAGCTGACGCTCGCGCCATTCGCTCAGCTCCGCATTCGTCTCCGCGATGGCGGTCTTAATCGCGCGGCGCAGGCGCACGGGGGAAACGGTCTGCTCTAAACGCATTTCCTCCCGCACGCGCTTCGGATCCACGTCAGGAAAAAACGGGGTATTTTTGATTACCGGCTCGCTCACGCCCGGTGGCGGTATCACCACGCCCGGCACATCCTGCGGCTCTTGTTTTGGCTCAATAATCAGCGTCGTCATGACAACCTCGGGTAATAGGTGGGCGGTGGACGCCGTTCGCAGTCAGGGTAAGGAATACCCGCATTGAACGGCGTGCCGCCCGGCTCGGGGAGCGCTCGGTTAACCTGCGGCTTTTGCCGCCTTTGGTGGACGCCCGCGCCGTGCCGCCGGTTTAGCGGCAGGTTTGCGCGTGCGCGGTTTAGTCTTTTGGGTTTTCGGGGCGGGTTCAGGTTTTGGCCTGAGCTGACGTTCTAACTGCTCGATATCCTTTTTCACCCCGATAGTGCTTTCTAACTGGATCGCACGCTGCAGGTGCGCCAGCGCCTCGGGCAGTTGCTTCGCATCACGCAGCACGTAGCCGGTGATTTTGTGCAGCTTCGCACGCACGATATCGGGCATATCCGCGCGCTCCGTCAGCGCAATGGTGTCGAGCAGGTTCGCCAGTTCGACCGGCTGTTTTGCAGCGAGCAGGCGCTGCGCGGCGAGCGTGACCTCTTCGGCCAGCAGGCACGGCGTCGGACGGCGACCGACCGGCATGGTGAGGCCGTAGGTCATGGCGTAACGGGCAATCTCCAGCGCCCCGGCGATATCGTCAGCATCGAGACGCCACAGCATGACCGTCATGACGATGTCATCCTGCGCCCCTTTACCACTTTCGAGGACGCCAGCCACCCACGGCAGATAGAACGGCAACAGCTCGCGTTTTTTCGCGGCTTTACGCTCTTTTGAACTGATTTGTTTTAGCGTGCGGTTGTCTGCGGCCAGCTTAACGAGCATCTGCTCATAGGCAGTTGCATTGCGCAGCGGGACAGCATCCCGCTGCGCAGTTTCGGAGGCCGAGACCCGCATCATGTGACGCGCTGCGGGACTCGTCATGGCTTACTCTCCGCTTTCCGGTGCTGCAGGTGCGGTGAAGTCACCGAGTGTAATGTTTTCAATCAGGCACCCGGCGGCGTAGGCCTCGACTACATAGTCAATATTCATTGACTCGTAGTTTTCAATGCGGTCTTTCTGAGGCTTTTCGACGATGCTGCGGCGGTGTGCGTCGTCCATGAAGTAAATCGACAGGTTATCGAGACGCGTCACCATCAGGGCATTAGCCGGGAAGTAAGGCACGCGCACGGCTGGCAGGTTGCCAATACGCTTCTGGCTGATGATGATGTCAGCGGCCAGCGACTCGGTGTTTGCCTGCTCTTTGTTGACGATCGGGAAATATTTATCCGCCATCAGCTTACGCCCGGTGATGACAACCAGCTCCGGGTCATCCTGATAAATCTCGTCAATCAGATTGCCGGTGGCATCCATGACCAGCGCGTCGAGGTTCGCATAGTCGCCGTTTTTACCCACGCGGATCACTTCAGAAATCACCGCACCTTCCTCGTCGGTAATTTTTGACATCACGCGCGCTGGCGCTTCGTTGCGGTACTTCTGCAGCCAGCCGGTCGCCACATCCTGCAGCATCGGATTTTTCGCACGGTCTGATGTGTCTGCGCGCTTAATACCGTTGAAACCGGCCATGATGAAATCAAGCGACTGACGTTTGATAATTGCGTCACGGATACGGGTCTGGAAGTCCTGGAATCGCGCCCACAGGTCAAGCTGTTTGTAGCGGATATGGAAGTCAAAGTTAATCTGCGCACACTCGTATTTGTTGGACTCCAGCGCAGTGAAATCAGCGGTTTTACGCTCATCGTCACCGGCGGTGTCGGCAGTGCTGGCAATCGTACCGTTAACGCCGACCCCGACTTTTTCGCCTTTCAGCTCGTCGACCGGCACGATGTTGATTTTGGTCAGAAACGCGGATGACATCTGCAGGGTCGTCATCAGGGTTTGGGTGACCGACGGTTCGACGGTGAATTTCTTTGCCACGTCATCGGTGGAAACGCCGTTCAGCTCCGCGACGCGGGACAGGTAGGCATTGAATTTGAAGCGAGTATCTTTACGCATGGTTTTTCCTGTTCAGGTAATAGGTATCAGGCCGGGAAGCACACCCGGCGGGTTATCAGCAGTTGGTCAGCAGCTCGTCGCCCGTGCCACCTTTTGATAGCTCGCGGCGCGGCTGGCGCTGGCTTTCGGTGTTATCGAGGGAGTTTTTGAGTTCATTAAACGCCTGAGCGCTTTCATCGGCCTTGCTGGTCACGTCCTGCTTAAGCTTCGTCAGTTCGGTTTCCAGCTCGGTGACGCGCTGGTCAGTGGCGGTGAGATTGGTTTGAACCAGCTCGGTGACGGTGGTGACAGCCTCATGCACATCTGCGAGACGTGCATCATCGCTGGCCTGTTTGCGGCTGAAGATGGCCTTAACCTTGTCGGTCAGGCTGTTGAGCATGGTGTCGGGAACGTCCTCAAACTCCAGCTCAGCCAGTGAGGCGACAGAAAAAACGTCGTCCGGCTGGTCTTTTTTACCGGCAAGCGGGTTCTGCGCGGCGCGGCTGCAGAATTCGAGGTATTCGGTACCGAGGCTTGCCGGGTCATCGGTGACGGCCAGGCCAACGAGGTAGCACTTGCCGCTGTTGGCAAAGTTCGGGCGGATCTCCATCGAGGTGTAAACCTTCTGCCCGGCCTTAACCATGCCGACCAGCTCGTCGAGCGGCTGGATTTTGCCATACAGCGCTTTTTTGCCATCGAGCGCAGAGCCATCCCTGATAATCTCCGCCTTAAGCTCGGTTACATCGCCATAACGTTTAAAGAGGCTGTCAGGCATCAGCCCCCGGATATGTTCGAGGTTAATGCGGCAGCCATAGACGCGCGGGTCGAACGTGTCGGCCATATCCTGAATATCATCGCCGCTGATGACGCGGCCATCGCAGGTGTCACCCTCGACGCCGATGCGAAACCATTTAGAAACTTTCTTTGCCATTGTTCAGGTGTCCTGATGTTGGGTTTTCGGGTCAGGGTTAGTTTCCCGACTCTGCCTCGTATCAGCCACCGCTTACGATCTGATTAGATCTGACACAACAGTCACTTAGCGCGAATCCCCCCCTATTTCCTTAGCCTTGCCGCGTCACACCAAAAAATGAGGCAAGCATGACCATTTCAACTGACCTTTCTTTGTTAAATGACCCGCGACGAAAGGCGCGGCTGTTGTACTGGCAGGGGTTCGCCGTGCCGCAAATCTGCGACATGCTGCTGCTCAAGCGCCCGACCGTGCAGAGCTGGAAACAGCGTGATGGATGGGAGGAAACCGCGCCGATTAACCGCGTGGAATCGACGTTAGAGGCGCGGCTTATTCAGCTCTACGCAAAGCCAGACCTGACCGCGCATGACTTCAAAGTTGCTGATTTTCTGTCGCGCCAGATGGAGCGGCTCGCACGCGTGAACCGCTACGGCCAGACCGGAAACGAGGTGGATTTAAACCCCAATATCGCCAGCCGTAACAAAGGGGATCGCAAAAAGCCGAAACGTAATTTCTTCAGTGATGAAGCGATTGAAAAGCTGGAAGAGATTTTCTTCGACCAGTCGTTTGACTATCAGCTCCGCTGGCATAAAGCGGGATTAGAGCACCGCATCCGCCACATCCTAAAATCCCGCCAGATTGGCGCGACGTTCTACTTTGCGCGTGAGTCACTCCTGCGCGCGCTTAAGACCGGGCAAAACCAGATATTTTTGTCGGCCAGTAAAACGCAGGCTTACGTGTTCCGTAAGTACATCATCGCCTTTGCCCGTCTGGTTGATGTCGATCTGTCAGGCGATCCGATCGTCATCGGCAACAATGGCGCTGAGCTGATTTTTCTCGGGACCAATTCCAACACTGCGCAGAGTCACAACGGGGATTTGTACGTCGATGAAATTTTCTGGATACCCAATTTCCAGAAGCTGCGCAAAGTCGCCTCGGGCATGGCCTCGCAGTCGCACCTGCGCACCACCTATTTTTCGACCCCGTCGACGCTGGCGCACGGCGCTTACCCGTTCTGGTCAGGCGAGCTGTTTAACCGTGGCCGCAGCAACCGCGACGAACGTGTCGACATCGATATCAGTCATCAGGCGCTTGCCAGTGGAGTGCTGTGCGGTGATGGACAGTGGCGGCAGATTGTCACCATTGAGGACGCGCTCGCCGGTGGCTGCACCCTGTTTAACCTCAACCAGCTTAAGCAGGAAAACAGCGCGGATGATTTCCGTAACCTGTTTATGTGCGAGTTTGTCGACGATAAGGCGTCGGTATTCCCGTTCGAGGAGCTGCAGCGCTGCATGGTCGATGCGATGGAAGAATGGGAGGACTTCGAGCCGTTCGCCGACCGTCCGTTTAACTGGCGACCGGTCTGGATTGGCTATGACCCGTCACACACCGGCGACAGCGCCGGGTGCGCGGTACTGGCTCCGCCGCTGGTCGCCGGTGGCAAGTTCCGCATCCTTGAGCGTCACCAGTGGAAAGGCATGGACTTTGCCGCGCAGGCCGAGGCCATCCGGGCGCTGACCGAGAAATACACCGTTGACTATATCGGCATTGATGCGACCGGCATCGGCCAAGGTGTTTACCAGCTCGTGCGCTCATTCTTCCCGGCGGCGCGTGCCATCCGCTACACGCCGGAAATGAAAACCGCGATGGTGCTGAAAGCGAAAGACACCATCAGGCGTGGGTGTCTGGAATATGACGCCGGTGCAACCGACATCACTCAGTCATTTATGGCCATCCGCAAAACCATGACCAGCAGTGGCCGCAGCGCCACCTACGAAGCCAGCCGCAGTGAAGAGGCCAGCCACGCGGATATCGCGTGGGCGACCATGCACGCCCTGTTAAACGAGCCGCTTTCCGCAGGTAGCGGTATGCACTCAAACTCTATTCTGGAAATTTATTAAAATGGCAAAACATAAACCTACCCAGCAGGCAGTCAGCAAGCCGCAAAAGATGGAGGCGTTCACCTTTGGTGAGCCCTCCGCCGTCATGGATCGCCGCGACATCCTCGACTATGTCGAGTGTATTCATAACGGGAAATGGTATGAGCCGCCGGTCAACTTCTCGGGGCTGGCAAAAAGCCTGCGCGCCGCCGTGCACCACAGCTCACCGATTTACGTGAAGCGTAACATTCTGGCGAGCACCTACATCCCTCACCCGCTGTTGTCGCGTCAGGATTTCAGCCGCTTTGTGCTTGATTATCTTGTCTTTGCGAATGGCTATCTTGAAAAGCGATTGAGCGTCACTGGGCAACTCCTGAATCTGGAAACCTCGCCAGCGAAATACACCCGCCGTGGCGTCGAGGATGACGTTTACTGGTATGTGTCGAACTTCACGCACCCGCACGAATTTGCGCCGGGCTCGGTGTTCCACCTTCTTGAGCCGGACATCAATCAGGAGCTTTACGGGATGCCGGAATATTTAAGCGCACTCAACTCCGCCTGGCTGAATGAATCCGCCACGCTGTTTCGTCGCAAGTATTACCAGAACGGCGCACACGCGGGGTACATCATGTATGTCACCGACGCGGCACAAAGCAGCACCGACGTCGAGTCACTACGTGATGCAATGCGTAATTCAAAAGGGCTTGGGAATTTTAAGAATCTGTTTTTCTACGCTCCCAACGGAAAACCGGACGGCATCAAGATCGTGCCACTGAGTGAAGTCGCCACGAAAGATGACTTTTTCAATATCAAAAAGGTGAGCGCCGCTGACCTGCTTGATGCGCATCGTGTGCCGTTCCAGCTGATGGGCGGCAAGCCCGAGAATATCGGCTCATTAGGGGATGTCGAGAAGGTGGCGCGGGTGTTTGTGCGTAACGAGCTGACACCGCTGCAGGAGCGATTTAAAGAGATTAACGACTGGTTAGGGATGGAGGTTATAAAATTCAATGATTACATACTTTAGTTAACATATTCATTGCCGGGTGGTGGAAGAACCCCACCCCATCTTAATCAGGTATAACTTCTTTTGATTTTACTTAACTCAACCACTTGATAGCCAAATGACAAATTAATCGTATCTATATATTCCAACACCTGCCCTTCGATTTCGATAAATATATTTTTTGGGCCACTATTAATACAGACACCAATTTCACCAAGTGCCATTATCATTTTCCTCTGATGTGTTTTATATTTATAATCTTTGTTCTCATCAGTAATGTGTGAATTTGCCTCCTCAATTACAGCCTGAATATTTGCTATCACATTCAAATAGGTTGAGGAAACCGAAATATCCCCTCCTTTCGCCATTGGGAACATTACTTTGTACCATCTAAAAAAATTAACCCCTTCTGGATATATTCTCGTTCGTTTGGAAAGCTCAGCACTTGCAAACTCTCGGAACATGGTTAAGTGAGTTGTATAATTACTATTATTGTTATTCTTAACTCCAGAATAATAAGTCATCAAGGCTATTATAACGCCAAAAACAGTTACGAAGGTTGTCATTAACCATCCAAAAGCTTGAGCCCAAAGAGTAATCCCTGACATTTTTTTTGCAAAAGTATCCAGACATTGACTGCTCATGCAAAAATCGTTTTCAAATAGTTTTTGCTCAACTATCGTCAAATAGACTGATATGGCAGAAAAAACCATAAAGGCAGAGGTGGAAATAATCACCACATAAATTAAAACTTTTAATTTAGCATTCATATCGGACGGACCTTGCTCAACCGAACTCTAAAGCCTTCCACTACCTCATCAAATGCATCTGAACGGGTAAAAATAATCATTTTATACAAAGTTAAATTATATTTTCGTTTATACCAATGCTTACCATTATTACCGTTGAAAAAAGAAATCTCGAGACTGTTAACTGCGGCCTCAACCACTGCCACATCACGTTTTGATGGCATTGGTTTGATAGCCAGAAGTTGCTGTTTAAATTGCTCATATTTTTCGTGACCAACGCGGCCAAGCTTATGAACTCTCCCCATGCAACGATTAAATTCCTTCCTGTATGCAATACTTGTCTTTGTATTATTTTTTATTGATAGCTGCTTTAGGTTATGCAAGGATGCTCTAATTCTTTTAACTTCATCACTTGGTAGGCGTGGAGATTTATAATCGATTCTCAAACCATGTATTTTTATTGGCTCTGATGAACAATGAAATATTTTAGTTTTTCGTTTATTTATGGGCAAGTCATGTTCCGAAAGCATATTTTCAATATGATTTAGTATTTGAGAAAAATCATAATCGTTTATTTTCGATGATACAGTAATATCGTCGACTAGCCTAGTGTAAACTAAATTTTTCCTTAAGGCTCGTTGAACGATATCGCCTTCTCGCTCATAGAGGCAAAGAGTTGCAATGTAACTCGATGTTAATGCCCCTTGGACAATAAAATCACCTTTACAGCATAAGGTCGTCAAATACTTCAACGCTTCATCCTTGATGTTCAATACATTCTCTAAAACATCACTAACAAGATCTTTATGAATATTGTCGAAGAAATTGCTTATATCAACCTTTAATACTGTTTTTGCACCACAATGAGCTTTTGCGCAAGATACATAATCACGTTTGATATGGCTATTAAGACCATCATTTTTCCCTGGGACAGAACCATATAAAAAACAAGGAAAAACTACCAACTCCTTGAAAATTCTTTTATTCACCCTAGATTGTAATAGCCTCATTTTAGGGTGAAGAGAATACACAATCCTCTTGCTTCCATCCGCCTTTGGGAGTTCTTTCAAGACATACTTCTCTTCATCAGGGAGCCCTGCTATTTCATTCAGTTGATCGACTGAAACAGACAGGGTTTGCGCAAGCTTGGAGAGCGAGGTGATAGGAGCTTTTGATTTGCTGTAAGGTTTTAATTTATCCATAATTTCACCAAACAAAGTTACGTACGGTCTACCCATGCTCAAGGGTGGGACAACAAGGATGTTTACATCAACAATCGTCAGCAGCAGCCAGTGTTATCTTTTCGACCGTACGTAATGTCGTCGGCTACGGCATCGCCGTGGGTGGCGATGGTGGGGCCATACCGATAGGTCCATAAAGGACGCTTTTTTTCTTTAAAAAAAGCTTTATCTGACGATATAAATATGTTGATTGCCACATACTAAGCGGAACGCTAGTGCTTGAATAATATTGCCCTCTTTTTTTTTAGATTTCAACTATATCTTATTGAAAATGTACTTTTCACCTGCGCGCAATGCTATCCCCGCCTCGCCTGCCCGCTTAACGGGTCGCTTTTAATGCAAGTGCATCAGGAGCCCCGAGCCGCGCCTGCGCTGGCGCTTGCTCGCAAACGCTGGAATCAAAAATGAATGCAAACTCATGCACCTGATGCATGCACCACTAGAAAAGTGAAAAATTTGGGTCAAATTCCTCGCTTTTTACCTCTACTTTTTTCATTGAGGCCAGAAAATTCATACCATCATTTAGCGATACCGGTCGCTCGTACTCAATCATAAAAACACCATCAAAAGTGCGCCCCAGCCAGTACCCGCCGCCGTACTCTTTAGGCCGCTGAAAGAAAACCCACCCTCCGGGACGGTAATGCTCTAAGGTCTCACCCCGATAGACCACCTGAAAATCCAAGTCATGACCCGCCATAGCCCCTCCGCACAAATACTGTATGCACATACAGTATTTGTAGCAGATATACAGGCGAAATGCTAACGCCTCGCAGGGCTCGTTGTTCAACACCACCGGCACTGAAAGTAAGTTTCAGCACCGGTGCTGTTCTTACGGTCGCCGTGGTGGGCGACATTCAAGCATGTTTACCGATGTGATCACATATGATTTCGGATTACTGATGTAGCTATATTGATGATGGTTGTTTCTCACTACTCTCCTCCTGCATTGAAAACCCCGGCCACCCGTCAGCTGCTGCGTATTTGAATTTTTTATCGCCATAAATCACCGTTGCCCCACGCGCTAGCGCATCGAGCTCCCACCGTTCCGGGGTAATGCCCTCCTGAGCTAAATCGAAACGAATATTTGCGACGCGATCCCTTTCAGGCTTTGTCATCCTGGAGGATGGCGCTTGCTCGCTGGTTTTGAGCGGCGCATTGCTTCTTTGCTGCCGATGTTTCCGCGGTGCGCCAGCTTTTAACGCCCCGTTAAGCACCTTCACGACGTCCGGCTCATTCCAGCTGGTAACCCCGCGTTCAATCAGGTTTAACACCGCTGCGGCTTGCTCAGACGGCGTAGAGGTCATAACTGGATCGCCACCGCCGGTGGGCTTTCCACAGTTATTGACAGGACTCCGAGGCGCGGCAGAGCCGCTTTTTAAGGTCAAAGGCTCAACGGCCAAAACCTTTGGCACGATTCGCCATTCGGCTGTACGGGTTACATGGACACGGTGAGCCCCGAGGTGAGGGGCATAAATCCCGACAATCCTCTCGATATCTTCCTCATAGTCGTTGACCTCATCCGTCACCTTACGGGCAACCCTTACGGCCTGAGCATCACGCGGCATGTTTGCCCCACCCTGCGCGATGATATACCGCTCAAAGTCCCCTTCATCTGCAGCAGCTCGCGCGGCTTCAACCCTCTCGTCAAACTCGCTGGCAATACTCACCCCGCGCGGCAGCTTGCGCAGTTCGCGGTAAGCGCCCATCGTCGGGAGACCAATCGGTTTAAACTGCGGGATGCGCCATGTAGACGCCCATGCGGTGACAGCTGCGGCCGTATCTTTCAGGGACTTGCCGGTGTCGTGGTCGAGTTGGCCGTCGAGCGCGTAGCCATCAATATTTTTGGCAATGTATTTAGCGATATAACCCGCTGCGCCGCCCCGATTAAGATGACGAGACTCAAAGCGCTGTTTTGCCGCTCCCTTTTCGTGTCCGTCCTCTTTGAGGGCATAACGACGCATGATTTCGTTAATGGCTTTACGCTGACCGGGTTTGCAAAACAGCATCATGTGCCAGTGAGGCGTACCGTCGTGGTGCGGTTCGACAACGCGCATCCCGTACACCTCTAAATCGTTATCTTTGAACGCGGTACGCATCAGGCTCCAGATTCGGCAGAGATAGCGCTGGCCGTCTTTGGGTGTGAATGCGGTTTCGTTCCAGCCGTGATTGAGCTGCACCGTTTTGGTTTCGCCTTTGCCGACCTGTCGGGTCGGATGATATTTCGAGGGTGTGGTCAGGGTGATAAACATCCCCACATCACCGGTGTTGGCCGCGTAGCGCTCAATCCCGGCGATGGTGTTCATCAGCTCCATGCGGCGTATCTCAGGATTTGAAATACTCCCCATGACCTTGCTGATGAGGTCGATACGCTCGCCGGTTACTTTGTTTTCGAGCTCGCAGGATTTCAGGTATTCGAGATTAGCCTGGCGGCGCGCGTGAACATCGCGGATCGCTATTTTGCTTGCGTAAGGTGAACGGTCTTTGTTGACCTCACCTGCTGCGATGAGCAGCGCCTCGCGCCAGCGCATCCGCTGCGCCTTGAGCTGGTTGACCCACCACTCGTCCTTAATCAGTCGTGAAATAGCGGAAAAGGCCATGCGGATCGTCATCTGACCCTTAAGGTATTTTTTCCAGTACATCGGGGTGATGTTTAATGCGCGAGCAATACCGGCCACTTGCCCGTATAGGTGCGACTGGGCTTCATCGGTGAAAAGTGTCTCTTTCCCGCCGTAAGCCTCCGCCCATGCGTCGCTTAACTCCTCGTATTTGATCCAGAGCTGAGAGGCAATTCTGGCCGCAAATTTCCTGAGCGCTTTGTCATTCATATCTGGTAAGCGCGCATACTGGTCGCGCTCGGACAGAAACCCAATCGAGGCGGTTTCATTCATCCCGCACAGCTCATTAACACGCTCAAGACGTGGCAGCAGCTTGCGCTCAAACGTGTTTTTAAGGAAAGACAGCCCACCTAAAGGGCTCTTTTTACGGCGGATGAAGTTATAACGCGATGTAAACAGCGTTTGCAGGAAAAACGGCAGACGGTCAATCCGGTTTAAAACACCTTGCACCTGACGGAGTTCGGCACGTGTAAGGGGTCTGTCGCGGCCAATGGCCTCTTTGGTGACGTTATTCCAGGGATAAGCACCAACGAATGAATCACTGGTGCCCTTCAAAAATGGTGGTGGCGAGGGGGCAACACGCCCCCGAGGTTCGTTGGACATATTATTTAAAAGCGTCCAGACATTGCTTCCCCATGCGTTCAATCCGAGCTTCCAAAGCTGAGAAGCCGGTAAGATCGCTGGTCAAAAGATCATGCAAAACCAAGCCTGAGATAAGCTTAGGGATAGTTGGGTAGTAACCCACAACGTCCAACCATTCCTTACCTTCATTCTTCCCGGATGTAGCGGTCTTTTTTTCCTGCAAAATGAATTGATAGCGGTCACTGGTGATGACGTATTGGTTATTAATCTCGATGCGTATGCTCATTTTTGCTTCCTGTTAACAGTGGTTAACCAGCTCTACCGAAAATTGAGTTGTGTAACTTTTCCGACTCCTGGCCTAATAACTCGATAATCTCGGTGCGATTAAGTTCTGACTTACTGATGTACGCGATAAGCCCATCAAACTGAGAAGAGTAACGGGTCGCCAAGTCGCGCTGTGCCTCGCTTACTGCCTGCGCCAGATGTGCCGAACACATCCCCCGCTGCGCTGTATTTTGTTTTTGCATTTGCCTATCTCCAGACAAAAGGAGCCCCCACGCTGTAAGGCGCGTAATAAAACGAATCCAGATTAATTAATGTAAATACTGCTCAGGTTTTACCGAGGTTAAAATAGTTGGTGCGTACTCAAAAAGGCTGAACAGCTCTCGCAGCGCGCGGAAAAGTTTATCGCGCCAATAACAGCCCTCTTCGTTCAAACGCCAGTGCGGCATCATAAATTCCTGCTCTGTCAGCCCCGCATGAAGAAACAGTGATCGCCTTTGGCTAACGGTCAGGCGGCTGATGAAAGTTGCTTTCGACACGCCAAGTTGGCGGTGCCGGGCGAATGCATTTCTCAATTCATCAAGCGCGCAAACAAGACGCTCACGATCGGCTTCGGTCATTTCCTCTAAGCGCATGACAGAGTGGCGCTGTTTTAATTGAGCGTGGAAACAAACCGTAAGACGCTCCCGCTCCATCATCTGATTGTAAAAATCGCAAGTGTCCTGCCAGCGAGGCTGAGCCAAATACTTGCAGACCAGACCGCGAAGCGCTGTTGGTTGTTTCTGGATCACGTCCAGTGTCATTACCGTCATAACCACAGTCCTCTCTTTTTGACCAGACGGCGAACCTTCTCGATAACGCCCGGCTTACGGGTTCGGATGATTATGCCCTTGCGGCCGCGACCGTGAGTGATGGTGAAGTTGATCGGATTAGGGTTTTCTCTTCGAAGCAACTGTGCAATACAGCGAGGCTCTTTCATAAATTCTCCTTAGGGAGTCGGGTTTTAACCATGCCCGACGCATGGCCTTGTGATAGGATCGAATCGCCAAAAACAAGCCAATCACATGAGGTATTTCATGACTAATCAACAAAATGATGAATTAATTGCCACTCTAAAATCAGCCATTGCATTGGTTAATTCTTCCTCTGATGCGATCTCAAATCGTGAGAAGGCTGAGGAAATCAACAAACTGTCAATCCAGTTGAGAGAGGCAGTTCAATCTAAAATGCCTGTCACGCATAAAAGCTTTTTAGATATCAACTAAGCTCAAATACTGGTGGGGTTTGCCATAACCCCACGTTCTTTTGCTAAAAATTCTAGATACAGACCTGCAATCTCCTCATAGGCAACATCAAGTTCAAAAACTTCTCCCGACGTCAGATGCACCTCAACTTTGTCGGCTGTTTCAGTGCGCTCACGGATAGCGGCCACGCTTTTTAAGTCGATCAGCACCCGCATACCATTAGTGATATGACGAATGCAGCCATGCTTTATTGGTTTTGACATGCAATTTCTCGATTGAATTTGAATGAAATAGATGAATCTAATTACCGTGAAGGTTGCCCTAAGCCGAGCCACATCAACCAACCATCGCGAATCTCTCTAGGACGGCTTTCATATGCCATCTTCATACCGTTGTTCCATGCCGGAAGGTAGACCCAATACTCCCCAGCTCTTCCAGTAGCAGATTGTGGGTCGGTCATTTCAATGATTGGTAATTTGCCTTTCTCAATCATCCCTTTTACGGCCGCCGGGGTTTTACCTATCAGGCGTGCAAACTCCTGATATGGAACTGCGTCAGTTGCGCTCTCTAACGTCTTCTTCATCTGGTACACTTCTCCGTTAGCGTTTTAATTGCTCTTAATGGCTTATAATTGCCTTTAGTGTAACTACGAATGCAAAACAATGGATACCATGAACACAAAATTACGCAATAGGAGTAACTATGTCAATACACGTTTCAGAGAAGCTAAAACTCATGCGGGAGTCAGAGAGGCTAAACCGTAGGGAAGTCAGTGACTTGACTGGCGTTCCTTATAGTTCACTTTCGAGCTATGAAAGCCGCTCCAAAAATGCAGGTGTGGAATCCATAATGAAAATTCTCCAGCACCCTCGTTTCACGAAATACACGATGTGGTTTATGACTGATCAAATAGCACCTGAAGCTGGGCAAATTGCACCGGCTCTCGCGCACTTTGGGCAGCAGACAACAACGTCACCCCACTCAGACCAGAAAACTGGCTAACCATTTACGGCGCTTTTTTGTGCAGCAAATGCACAGTGAGTTTTTGCTATTTAAATCAGGAAATTGAAGTACGCAGTAACATCATCGGGAGGCTTTATGTCTGTTAAAAAGCTCGATGATGGTCGATATGAAGTGGACATTAGACCGAGCGGGCGTAACGGAAAACGCATCCGTCGGAAGTTCGACAAGAAAAGCGAGGCGATGGCTTTTGAAAAGCATACTCAATATAACCATCACTCAAAGGAATGGCTTTCAAAACCAACGGACAAACGCCAATTGTCGGAACTGAAAGAGTTATGGTGGAAGCTGAAAGGTAAACATGAGGAGCACGGTCAATCGTATCTCAGGAAAATTGAGCGTTTCGAAACGATGACCGGAAACCCGTGCGCTTTCCAAATTACCAAGAGCCTGATAACGCAATATTGTGCTCAACGCCGGGGTGAAGGTATTAAGCCAACAACCATCAACCGCGACCTGATCACACTAGGTGGGATGTTCACTACTCTGATTGAGTCAGAATTGTATAACGGTGAACATCCTTTCAGGGGGTTCAAGAAACTGAAAGAGCAGGCAGCCGAAACGGGCTATCTCACTCTTGAAGAAATTGATGCCTTACTTGCCGCGCTAACAGGTGATAATCGTAAAATTGCAGTTTTGTGTTTGAGCACCGGGGTAAGATGGGGAGAAGCGGCACGGTTAAAGGCGGAGAACGTGATTCATAACCGGGTGTCTTTCGTTAAGACGAAAACCAACACACCGCGCACGGTCCCGATCTCTGATGACGTTGCGGCTTACGTAGTCGGCAAAACACGAGGCTTTCTGTTTCCTGAGGCCAGTTATGCTGACTTTAGGCGAACCCTCAAAGAGGTTAAGCCCGATTTACCGGCCGGACAAGCAACACATGCGCTACGACACTCTTTCGCCACGCACTTTATGATTAACGGGGGCAACATCATTACACTTCAGAGGATCTTAGGTCATACGAAAATTGCGCAAACGATGGTCTATGCGCACTTCGCTCCTCAGTACCTGCAGGACGCGATTTCGCTTAACCCGTTGAAGGGTGCAAATGGTGGTCAGAGTGTCCACAATGTGTCCACACCCTAGCCGCTTTTTATGGCTTTTGACTGCTAGTAGTAAAACGTGAAGCCTTGTCTGGCGCGGCTTTCCAGCTACGCCAGACATTAAAAAGGCTCCCTCAGGAGCCTTTCTTCTGTCAATGTAGCGACGCTAATCTCGCCGCAAAGCCGACAAATAATAGTCCTATCAGACCATTTCCCAGCTTCGCCAGTTTCTTTTTGGTTTTCAGGTAGCGGGTGACAAACGCGCCAGAGAAGATCAGGAAGCTCATGTACATAAAGCTAATCAACTCAAGCGTGGTGGCGAGGATCAGGAAAGAGGTTCCGGTGTTTTGCGCATTCACGTCAATAAACTGTACGAAGAATGACACGTAAAACAGAATCGCTTTCGGATTCGTCAGGCTCAATACCAGGGAGCGTTTCATGATTGCGCTGGCAGGCTCGGTTCCACCTTCGTGGGCGTTATTCTGGCGAGTCATAACGGACCACAGCATTTTGCCGCCGAGCCACAGCAGATAAAACGCTCCCAGATAGCGGACAATATTGAACAGCACCGGCGTGGTCTGGATTAAAGCTGCGACCCCTGCCCATGCCAGAAACATCAAAACCGCATCGCCGATAAACACACCGGTCGCGGCGAGATAGCCTTTTTTGACGCCGTGACCAATACCCGTTTTCAATACAAACAGCGTATTCGGACCGGGTACCAGCACAATGAAAAATGCACCGACCACGTACGTCCAGAAATTCAGTACACCAAACTCCGCAAACACCTCTCCCTCCTTTTGCTGAAAAACAACGGGAATATCGCTGCAAAAACGATATTCCCGAAAACTGTCGCGTTATTGTACGCCGTTATAGCCGTCAAGATAAGTCGTGGCCAGTTCGTTGCCGTATAAAATGGCATCCTTCGGCTCCATTTCCGAGGTCCATTTGCTATCACTATTCCCCGTGAAGGCGTGCTCCGTTTTGGCCTCTTCCTTCAACCGATCGCGAATAGCCTGTGCATACTGCTGAGCGTAAGACGGCGGTTGCCCCGCGGCGCGGTCATCTTTCCCCTGCTTATACAGCTCACGAAACTGCGGCACATTGAGACGGTAATTTTGCGAAATACTGGAGGTATAATTTCCGCCCGTAAAATTGGATTGATGCGAGACGAAATAATAGGCATGTCTTTCAGGTGAGGGTTTGTTACTGTTGCAAGCGCTGAGTACAGCGATCCCCATAAGTACCGCGACCACTTTTCCATTCATCCTTTGTTCCTTTTAAATTCATGAGGTTAGGCAAGAGGAGTATATCGCGAAATGAGGTCGGGAAGAGACTGCAAAAAATGATAGTCTTATAAAATCAGCGGGCACCTTGACGGTGCCCTCATGGTTCTCAGATATCCTGGACGGCGAACAGCAACGCGTTGCGGTGTCTGTTTAGTCCACATTTTCTGATAGCGTGGATACGCATATTGCGGCGGGATTGTGCTTCCAGCCAACGAGCCTTACGACGACTCACCTGTCGCAACATACGCCAGCGCCCTACTTCTGTTCTACTGCGCTTCATATCGACAACTCTTTCACTCACAGAGTCGTCATTATAAGCTCAACCCCGTCGCAAACCAGCGCTTTTATCTGCCGTTTTTATTTGCCAGATGAATCCTGATGCGTACACTCATAACAATACGCTTTCAAAAGGATTTTTTACTTATGACAACCTTCTACACCGTGGTGAGTTGGCTGGTCATTCTGGGATACTGGCTGTTAATCGCGGGGGTGACGTTACGCATCCTGATGAAGCGCAGAGCCGTACCTTCTGCCATGGCCTGGCTTCTGATTATTTACATTCTGCCGCTGGTGGGCATTATCGCGTATCTCTCTTTCGGTGAGCTCCATCTGGGTAAACGCCGCGCCGAGCGCGCCCGCGCGATGTGGCCCTCGACGGCGAAATGGCTCAGCGATCTTAAAGCCTGCAAACATATCTTTGCCGAAGAGAACAGCAGCGTCGCCTCTTCATTATTCAAGCTTTGCGAACGCCGCCAGGGCATCGCGGGCGTTAAGGGTAATCAGCTGCAATTAATGACTTCGTCCGACGATGTGATGCAGGCGCTGATCCGCGATATTCAGCTGGCGCGTCATAACATCGAGATGGTTTTTTATATCTGGCAGCCGGGGGGCATGGCGGATCAGGTTGCTGAATCACTGATGGCCGCCGCTCGCCGCGGTATTCACTGCCGCCTGATGCTGGATTCCGCTGGCAGCGTCGCGTTTTTCCGCAGCCCGTGGGCGGGAATGATGCGCAATGCCGGTATAGAAGTGGTTGAGGCGCTGAAGGTTAATCTGCTGCGTGTTTTCCTGCGGCGCATGGATCTTCGCCAGCACCGCAAAATGATTCTGATTGATAACTATATTGCCTACACCGGCAGTATGAACCTGGTCGACCCGCGCTTCTTCAAGCAGGATTCCGGTGTCGGTCAATGGATCGATCTGATGGCGCGAATGGAAGGCCCGGTCGCCACCTCGATGGGGATCGTCTACTCGTGCGACTGGGAAATAGAAACCGGTAAGCGTATTTTACCGCCGCCCCCGGACGGCAATATTATGCCGTTTGAAGAGGCCAGCGGACATACCATTCATACCATTGCCTCCGGGCCGGGTTTCCCGGAAGATCTCATCCACCAGGCATTACTCACGGCGACCTATTCTGCGCGTGAGTATCTGATTATGACGACGCCTTACTTCGTCCCCAGCGACGATCTGCTGCACGCTATTTGTACTGCCGCGCAGCGTGGTGTAGATGTCAGTATTATTATGCCGCGCAAAAACGATTCTCTACTGGTCGGTTGGGCAAGCCGCGCATTCTTTAGCGAACTCCTTGCCGCAGGGGTGAAAATTTATCAGTTTGAAGGCGGACTGTTGCATACCAAGAGCGTGCTGGTGGACGGTGAACTGAGCCTCGTGGGCACAGTTAACCTTGATATGCGCAGCCTGTGGCTTAACTTTGAAATCACCCTCGTGATTGACGATGCCGGATTTGGTGGCGATCTGGCGGCGGTCCAGGATGATTATATCTCCCGCTCGCGCCTGCTGGATGCCAGACTGTGGGTGAAACGCCCTCTCTGGCAGAGAATTGCTGAACGACTGTTTTACTTCTTTAGTCCGTTGCTGTAAAACGTGCCCACGATGTTTAACAGGTAGTCATTATGGAAATGGATCTGAACAATCGCCTGACCGAAGACGAAACGCTCGAGCAGGCCTATGACATTTTTCTCGAACTGGCGGTTGATAACCTCGATCCCGCAGATGTGATCCTCTTTAATCTGCAGTTTGAAGAACGCGGCGGTGCCGAGCTGTTCGACCCTTCAGAAGACTGGGCTGAGCATGTTGATTTTGATCTCAATCCGGACTTCTTTGCTGAAGTGGTGATTGGGCTGGCCGATGAAGATGGCGGTGAAATTAACGACATTTTCGCCCGCGTTCTGCTGTGTCGCGAGAAAGACCACAAGCTGTGCCATATTCTCTGGCGCGAATAATAAAAAAGGCTGCGATGGCAGCCTTTTTTATTTAATCCGGTAATTCACTACCACAGCGGTTACAGAAACGCGCGCTGTGTTCATGCTCACCCTGATGGCAGTTCGAACATTTACGCTGCTGCTTGCGATTCTGAAATGCGCTGCTCATGTGGGTGGTAATCAGTCCCGTCGGGATCGCGATCACCGAATAGCCAATCAAAATCAGGACCGATGCCACAATACGCCCAAGCGGCGTATGCGGTGTGATATCGCCGTAGCCAACGGTTGTAACGGTCACAATGGCCCAGTAGACGGACGCATTGAGCGTCGTAAAGCCATATTTGGGCCCTTCTATTAGATACATCAGCGCGCCAAAAACAATCATGACGATGGCAATAAACGAATAGAACAAAATAAGCTGATGCCGCGCACTGACGATCGCACTCCAGAATACGCGTAATGACGGCATAAAACGCAGTAACTTCAGAATACGTAATACCCGAATCACGCGCATCGCTCGCCAGGCGAAGACATAGCTCAGGCTGATCTCCGGCCAAAGCCACATGACATAGAGCGGCAGGATGGTGGCTAAATCGATAAATCCCCAGAAGCTGAAAACATATCTGGCCGGGTTGGGCCAGGCTATCACTCTGAGGAGATATTCGGCGGTAAAGACCAAGGTAATCGCCAGCTCAAGCCAGACAAAGATATGCCATTCGTCAAACGTCAGGTGGTATTGCGTCCCGGCACCCGATTCAATAAAGATGACAACCACGCTGAGCAGCGCAAATAAACCGCAAAGACCTTCGAAGCGTCGTCCGGATACCGTTTCAGGATCGAATAAAAAATGATAAAGCCGCCGACGGGCTGACGTGAATAAACGCGACACAGTAACCTCGCAAAAAATAAGGGCTGACGTCATGTCAGCCCTTGCGATTATAACGGGTCTACTTTAAGGCAGGAAACCGCATGTCGGAAACTGCCCTCCAGCACCGGTCGTGTTTTTGCACATTCCGGGCCGGCCATTGGACAGCGCGTGCGGAATACGCAGCCGGAGGGCGGATTAATCGGCGAAGGCAGTTCCCCTTCCAGCAGCTGAATAGTTTTATTTTTTTCCAGATCCGGGTCGGGGATCGGCACTGCTGACATCAGCGCTTTGGTATAAGGATGCAGCGGGTTGTGGTACACCTCGTCATAGGTGCCCAGTTCCACCGCGTGCCCCAGATACATCACCAGTACACGGTCTGAAATGTGCTTCACCACGGCCAGATCGTGAGCGATGAAGATCAGCGAGAGTCCCATCTCACGCTGCAGCTTCTGCAGGAGGTTAACCACCTGTGCCTGAATGGACACGTCCAGCGCGGAGACCGGCTCATCACAGATGATCAGCTTCGGTTCCAGGATGAGCGCACGCGCAATGCCAATACGCTGACACTGGCCGCCGGAGAATTCGTGCGGATAGCGGTTGATGAGGTTTGGCAGCAGGCCCACTTTCATCATCATCGCTTTCACACGATCGCGCACTTCCTGACGCGACATCTTCGGATGATAGGTGCGCAGCGGCTCGGCAATAATTTCGCCGATAGTCATACGCGGGTTCAGTGACGCCAGCGGATCCTGGAAAATCATCTGGATATCGCTGCGCACGTCGCGCCACTCGTCCGCTTTCATCCCCAGCAGGTCTTTGCCAAGCCAGGCCACTTTGCCGTCGGTGGCTTTCACCAGACCGATAATGGCACGGGCAAAAGTGGACTTCCCGCAGCCAGACTCACCCACCACGCCCAGCGTTTCGCCCTCGTACAGGCGAAGCGTTACGCCATCAACGGCTTTGAGGGTTTTAGGCGGCTGCCAGAACCACTGTTTGCCGTCTTTGATATCGAAATGGACTTTAAGATCGGCAATTTCGAGCAGCACATTTCTTTTTTCATCTAATGCGTTCATACCAGCTCCTCATGCGACTTAAAGCAGGCGCGCAGGCGGCCTGGTGCAAACTCTTCCAGCGGCGGAGCGCTATTACAAATTTCCATCGCATGCGGACAACGTGGCTGGAATGGACAACCTTTTGGCAAACGCAGCAGGTTTGGCGGGTTACCCGGGATCGTCAGCAGGGATTCACCTTCCGCATCCAGACGCGGTACCGCATTCAGCAGGCCGATAGAATACGGATGTGCAGGCTGATAGAAGACATCACGCGCCTGACCGTACTCCATGGTACGACCGGCATACATCACCAGCACTTTGTCGCAGATACCTGCAACCACGCCCAGGTCATGGGTGATCATGATAATTGCCGTGTTGAATTCCCGCTTAAGCTCGTTCAACAGGGTCATGATCTGTGCCTGAACGGTCACATCCAGCGCAGTGGTCGGCTCATCAGCAATCAGCAGTTTTGGCCGGCAAAGCAACGCCATCGCAATCATCACGCGCTGACGCATACCGCCAGAGAATTCGTGCGGGAACATGCGCATGCGCTTGCGCGCTTCCGGCATTTTTACCGCATCCAGCATTTTTACCGACTCTTCAAAGGCTTCCGCTTTACCCATACCTTTGTGCAGCATCAGCACTTCCATCAGCTGTTCGCCGACGCGCATATACGGGTTTAAAGAGGTCATTGGGTCCTGGAAAATCATCGAAATCTGCTCGGCACGAAGCTTATTCAGCTCGTGTTCCGGCAGGTTGAGGATTTCACGACCGTTGAATTTCGCAGAACCACCTATCACGCCGTTAGACGCCAGCAGCCCCATCAGCGCAAATGCGGTTTGAGATTTACCGGAGCCAGACTCCCCCACGATCCCCAGCGTTTCACCGGCGCGCAGGTTAAAATTAAGGTCGTTTACGGCGGTTACATCACCATCCGGCGTTTTAAAGGTGACACGGAGATCGTTTACATCCAGCAGCAAATTGCTCTGCTGTTGCGCCATTGGCGCAGTGGCCGTTTCAATAATCGTCATGACGGCGCTCCTTAACGGTCTTTCGGGTCGAGGGCATCACGCAGGCCATCGCCGATAAAGTTGAAACAAAACAGGGTGACAACCAGGAAGCCCGCCGGATACAGCAGCAACCACGGTGAAACTTCCATCGAGTTTGCACCGTCACTCAGCAACGCGCCCCAGCTGCTTAGCGGCTCTTGCGTGCCCAGCCCCAGGAAGCTCAGGAAGGATTCAAACAGGATCATGCTCGGCACCAGCAGTGAGGCATACACCACCACCACGCCAAGAACGTTCGGCACAATGTGGCGAACCACGATATTTCTGGTCGATACCCCACCCACCTGTGCCGCTTCGATAAACTCTTTGCGCTTAAGGCTCAGCGTTTGACCACGCACGATACGCGCCATATCGAGCCAGGACACCATCCCGATGGCCACGAAAATCAACAGGATGTTCTGACCAAAGAAGGTCACCAGCAGGATCACGAAGAACATGAACGGGAAGGAGTTGAGGATTTCCAGCAGACGCATCATAACGGAGTCCACTTTCCCGCCAAGATAACCGGAAAGCGATCCGTAGAGCGTGCCGAGGATCACCGCCACCAGCGCGGCAGCAATACCGACCATCAACGAAATGCGGCCACCGATGGCCACGCGCACCAGCAGGTCACGACCGGATGAATCGGTACCGAAATAGTGTCCGGACTCCATATCTGGCGCGCTGGACATCATGCCCCAATCCGTATCGAAATAGGTGAATTGCGACAGCATCGGTGCCAGCGTCACAAACAGAGCAATGATCACCAGGACGACCAGGCTCGCGACGGCAGCACGGTTGTGCATAAAGCGGCGACGCGCATCCTGCCAGAGGCTACGACCTTCGACTTCCAGTTTTTCACTGAAGTTTTCCAGCGCCTCGCTGTTTTTCTTACTCAACATCATGGCGTGCTCCAGTTAGTAACGGATTTTAGGGTCGATAACGGCATACAGCACATCGACAATGGCGTTAAACAGAATGGTCAGCGCACCAACCAAAATCGTCAGGCTCAGCACCAGCGAGTAGTCACGGTTAAGCGCACCGTTAACAAACAGCTGACCAATGCCCGGCAGGCCGTAGATGGTTTCGATAACCATTGACCCCGTAATGATGCCGACAAATGCTGGCCCCAGGTAAGACAGGACGGGTAACAGCGCAGGCTTCAGCGCATGCCGTAAAATAATCCGGCGCATCGGTAAGCCTTTCGCGCGCGCGGTACGGATAAAGTTGGAGTGCAGAACCTCAATCATCGACCCGCGCGTGATACGCGCGATACTGGCGATGTATGCCAACGATAATGCCACCATTGGCAGTATCATGAACTGCAGCGCCCCACCGTTCCACCCGCCGCCCGGCAGCCATTTCAGCGTGATGGCAAATATCATGACCAGCAACGGTGCGACAACGAAGCTTGGGATAACCACCCCGGTCATTGCGACCCCCATGACGGCATAATCCCATTTGGTATTTTGTTTTAAGGCGGCGATAACGCCCGCAGCAACCCCGAGAACGACGGCGAGCAGGAATGCTGCAGCACCCAATTTAGCCGATACCGGGAAGCTTGACGCCACCAGATCGTTAACGGAGTAGTCTTTATATTTGAATGACGGCCCAAAATCCCCGTGTGCCAGCTGCTTCAGATAGTTGAAGTACTGGGTAGAGATAGGATCGTTCAGATGGTATTTCGCTTCAATGTTGGCCATGACTTCTGGCGGCAGCGTACGTTCACCGGTAAAAGGACTTCCCGGTGCAAGACGCATCATGAAGAAGGAAATCGTGATGAGAATAAATAGCGTTGGAATCGCTTCAAGACAGCGACGTAGGATAAATTTCAACATTGCCCGTACCTTCTGGCGTGTGCCTATATTATGTGACGTTGGTTAGACACCGTGGGGCGAGTACCCTCGCCCCACTCATTGCCATTAATGCTTGATAATATAAAGATTCTTAACGGAGATATTATCCAACGGGTCTTTACCGGTATAACCCCCTACCCACGGTTTCACCAGACGGGCGTTCACGTAGTAGTAAACCGGTACGATTGCAGAGTCTTTATCGAGTTGTTCTTCTGATTTCGCGTACAGCTCTGCGCGTTGCGCATCGTCAGTCACTTTCAGCGTATCACCGATAATCTTATCGAAAGCCGGGCTCTTATAGTGTGCAGTGTTATTCGAACTGTCACTGAGCATCGTGTTCAGGAAGGATGTCGGTTCGTTGTAGTCCGCACACCAGCCAGCACGTGCCACGTCGAACGTCCCCTGATGACGGGTATCGAGGAAGGTTTTCCACTCCTGGTTTTCCAGTTTGACGTTCGCACCCAGGTTTTTCTTCCAGATAGACGCGACGGCAATAGCCAGTTTTTTATGCAGATCTGACGTGTTGTACAGCAGGTTAAACGTCAGAGGCTTATCAGCGGTATACCCTGCTTCAGCCAACAGTTTTTTGGCTTCTTCGTTACGTTTTTCCTGGGACCATTTGAACCACTCAGGTTCAACCAGTTTCATACCGTCGGTGTAAGGCGGGGTGTAGCTGTAAGCCGGCAGATCGCCCTGGTTTTTCACCTTGTTAACAATGATATCGCGATCCAGCGCCAGCTTCAGCGCGGTACGAACGCGCACGTCTGTGAACGGTGCTTTCTGGTTGTTGATTTCGTAGTAGTACGTGCACAGGTACGGATCGACGTGAACTTCTTTCGGGATCTCTTTTTTCAGTTTCTGGAACAGTTCAATCGGCATGTTGTTATAGGTCATGTCGATCTCGCCGCTGCGGTAGCGGTTAACGTCTGTCACTTCAGAAGAAATTGGCAGGTAAGTCACCTGATTGATCACGGTTTTCGCGTTGTCCCAATACTGCGGGTTACGCTCCAGAACCATACGTTCGTTGACCACCCAGTCTTTCAGCTTATAAGCACCGTTGGTCACGATATTGGCTGGCTGCGTCCATTTTTCACCAAATTTCTCGACGGCGGATTTTGGTACCGGAGAGACGGACGGGTGAACAAGCAGCTTATAGAAGTACGGAACAGGTTCGCTCAACGTCACTTCAAAGGTATTCGCATCAATGGCTTTTACGCCCAGATCGGTAACAGGTTTTTTGCCTGCGATAATGTCATCAATATTGGCGATGTGACCATACTGCAGATAGCTCGCATACGGAGAGGCGGTATTTGGATTCGCCAGGCGCTGCCAGCTATACACGAAATCTTCGGCGGTGACCGGAGTGCCGTCGGACCATTTAGCATCTTTACGCAGATGGAAGGTCCAGACTTTGAAATCTTTGTTTTCCCATTTCTCTGCCACACCCGGAGCCGGGTGGCCGTCTACGTCAGTGACCAGCAGACCTTCGAACAGATCGCGGTTAACGTTCGACTCAGGAACCCCTTCAATTTTGTGCGGGTCCAGAGACTGAACTTCCGCACCGTTGTTACGCACCAGCGTCTGTTTTTCCGCCAGTTGTACTCCAGCAGGCACATCCGCAGCCATTGCGTTGCCCGCGATTAGCGCAGTTAAAATCCCCGCCGCTATCAGATTTTTTTTTGTGATGATGGTCATTGTGTTGGTACTCCACTCATTATAATTACTGGCCTTCGCCAGCTGTGTAATCCCCTGTTGGGGCCTGTACAGCGCAGGAGTTTTTTTATGCTGCTGCCAGGTTCTTTTTTCTACTTCTTGCTATCACCGACTTTTTTATTACTGACCGCTCGTATGGCCGTCTTGCGTCGATTCTTAACGCGCCGCCCCGTCTGCGACGTGTTATGGATTTCTGAGACGAAAACTATATGAAAATAATTCTCATCTACTTGTTTAATTCTGCAAAATATAAGGCCGGAAAGTATCAAATGGCGCATACGCCCGCCAATACATTTTGCAAATTTGTTAAGCAATTCTCTTTTACGAAGGATACCGTTTCTCTGACAATCGTCTCACTGGACAGCATTTATCAAAAAATGAGTGAATATTCAATAAGATGTAAAAAACCTTCTTTGCGCGCACTTCAATGCGTCGCCTCAGGCAGATTTTGCACAAAAATTTAACAACTGGTTATTATTTAGCACATTCCTCTAGGGGAACATTGAAATTACTAATATCATTTCGGATATCACTCAGCAAGCCCCAGACTATCATGTGAGTAAAATAACAGAGCATTCGAAGGATTTATGTGCAGGCGGGTGGGTAAGAAAGAATTAACTCGTTGAAATACAAGAAAAGAGGATTATTAGTAGAATTTATTATGTCATGTTCACATTTCAACTTTATTTATATGATTTGCTGATAATGACGTAAAAAAAACGGAGCCCCTGGCTCCGTCCTTTCATATGAAGTTTTAATGCAATAACCCAGGGAAAATGCTTTTAATGCCGGTAACGATAAACTCAATACCCAGCGCCATCAGTAGCAGACCCATGATACGGGTAATAACGTTGATGCCTGTTTGCCCTAACAGCCGCACCAGCCAGGGGGCCATGCGGAATACGCCCCAGCAGCAGAGCGCGAAAAGCGCAATCGCCACGGAAAAACCGATCAGGTGCATCAGACTGTGATAGCGCGTCCCCCACACTATCGTCGAGCTAATGGCCCCCGGCCCCGCCATCAGCGGCAAGGCCAACGGAACGACACCGATACTTTCACGGACCGCTGTTTCTGATTTCTCCTGTTTGTTCTGTTTATCCTCGCCCAGCTTACCGCTGATCATCGACATGGCGATGGTGACAACCAGAATCCCGCCCGCAATACGGAAGGAATCAATAGAAATACCGAACAACTGCAGAATGGCGTCGCCCAGGTAAAGCGACGTCAGCAGAATAATCGCTACCGATAAGTTTGCCGTCAGGTTGGTTTTGTTTCTGGCTGCGGCTGTCTGGTAGCTGGTCATACTGATGAAGACAGGGATAATCCCCACTGGGTTCACCAGTGCAAACAAACCAATAAAAAACTTAAAATATGTTGGGAAATCAAAGAGCGTTTGAATCACATTTAGCTCCGCTAATGAGCATGTTCAGGGACAGAAAATATGTCATGATAAAACCGCGCTGAAGATACGCTTTTTTGCAGCATTCTTCACCAGAAATCTGTGCCAAAACGTTATCATTTCATGATGTTAAACATTTGTAGAATCAATGATAGCGTCACTTCTAATAGTTTCGTAATTATTTAACAGTGGAAAATTCGTGCCGAAATAGGCTGCTGAAAGGTATCAGCTTAGGGAAAAATTGATGCAGATCATGATTTCCGTACTCAGAAGTGAGTAATCTGATTACGCCGCCAGGGAGATCACCTATCAAAAAGGTATGATGCTAAGGTAAGGCTCTTTTAGTAAATTAGTGAGCTGGAACGAGAAGTAAGCCCTTGTTTTACTGTGTGTTACGCAAGTGGTATCGGCTCTGTCTATACTGTGTGACGTATCGAGCGCTGGTTTACTAAAAGAGTTTAAACATTATCAGGAGAGCATTATGGCTGTTACTAATATCGCTGAACTGAACGCACTCGTCGAGCGCGTTAAAAAAGCCCAGCGTGAATATGCCAATTTCACCCAAGAACAGGTTGATAAAATCTTCCGCGCAGCCGCACTGGCTGCTGCAGATGCTCGAATCCCTCTCGCTAAAATGGCCGTTGCCGAATCCGGTATGGGTATCGTTGAAGATAAAGTGATCAAAAACCACTTTGCTTCAGAGTATATCTACAACGCCTATAAAGATGAGAAAACCTGTGGCGTGCTGTCTGAAGACGACACCTTCGGTACCATCACTATTGCAGAACCTATCGGCATCATTTGCGGTATCGTTCCAACCACTAACCCAACGTCTACTGCTATCTTCAAATCACTGATCAGCCTGAAGACCCGCAACGCAATCATCTTCTCCCCGCACCCACGTGCGAAAGACGCGACCAACAAAGCAGCAGATATCGTTCTGCAGGCTGCAATTGCCGCTGGCGCACCAAAAGATTTGATTGGCTGGATTGATCAGCCGTCTGTTGAACTGTCCAATGCACTGATGCATCACCCAGACATTAACCTGATTCTGGCGACCGGTGGTCCTGGTATGGTTAAAGCTGCATACAGCTCCGGTAAACCAGCCATCGGCGTAGGCGCAGGTAACACTCCTGTTGTTATCGACGAAACGGCGGATATCAAACGTGCCGTTGCGTCTGTACTGATGTCAAAAACCTTCGACAACGGCGTTATTTGTGCGTCCGAGCAGTCTGTTGTGGTTGTTGATTCCGTGTACGATGCCGTTCGTGAACGTTTCGCAAGCCACGGCGGCTACCTGCTGCAGGGTAAAGAGCTGAAAGCCGTTCAGGACATCATCCTGAAAAATGGCGCACTGAATGCTGCTATCGTAGGTCAACCAGCATATAAAATTGCTGAGCTGGCAGGCTTCTCCGTTCCGGCAACAACCAAGATCCTGATTGGTGAAGTGAAAGTTGTCGATGAAAGCGAACCGTTCGCTCACGAAAAACTGTCCCCTACTCTGGCAATGTACCGTGCGAAAGATTTCGATGACGCGGTAGAGAAAGCAGAGAAACTGGTTGCCATGGGCGGTATCGGTCACACCTCTTGCCTGTACACCGACCAGGATAACCAGCCAGAACGTGTTGCTCACTTCGGTCAGAAGATGAAAACTGCACGTATCCTGATCAACACCCCTGCTTCTCAGGGTGGTATCGGTGACCTGTATAACTTTAAACTCGCACCTTCCCTGACTCTGGGTTGTGGTTCCTGGGGTGGTAACTCCATCTCTGAAAACGTTGGTCCAAAACACCTGATCAACAAGAAAACCGTTGCTAAGCGAGCTGAAAACATGTTGTGGCACAAACTTCCGAAATCTATCTACTTCCGCCGTGGCTCTCTGCCAATCGCGCTGGATGAAGTGATTACTGATGGCCACAAACGTGCGCTCATCGTGACTGACCGTTTCCTGTTCAACAACGGCTACGCAGATCAGATCACCTCAGTACTGAAAGCTTCTGGCGTTGAAACTGAAGTCTTCTTTGAAGTTGAAGCTGACCCAACACTGAGCGTTGTTCGTAAAGGTGCTGAACTGGCAAACTCCTTCAAACCAGATGTGATTATCGCACTGGGTGGCGGTTCCCCAATGGACGCCGCGAAAATCATGTGGGTCATGTACGAGCATCCGGAAACTCACTTCGAAGAACTGGCGCTGCGCTTTATGGATATCCGTAAACGTATCTACAAGTTCCCGAAAATGGGCGTGAAAGCGAAAATGATCGCTGTCACCACCACTTCTGGTACCGGTTCAGAAGTGACGCCGTTTGCGGTTGTAACTGATGATGCAACAGGTCAGAAATACCCACTGGCTGACTACGCGCTGACCCCAGATATGGCTATCGTTGATGCCAACCTGGTGATGGATATGCCGAAATCACTGTGTGCCTTCGGTGGTCTGGATGCCGTGACTCACGCCCTGGAAGCCTATGTGTCTGTACTGGCGTCCGAATTCTCTGACGGTCAGGCTCTGCAAGCTCTGAAACTGCTGAAAGAGAACCTGCCAGCGTCTTACAACGAAGGGTCTAAAAACCCGGTAGCGCGTGAGCGTGTACACAGTGCTGCAACCATCGCTGGTATCGCGTTTGCGAACGCCTTCCTGGGTGTTTGTCACTCAATGGCACACAAACTGGGTTCACAGTTCCACATTCCTCACGGTCTGGCGAACGCTCTGTTAATCAGCAACGTTATCCGTTATAACGCGAACGACAACCCAACCAAGCAGACTGCATTCAGCCAGTACGACCGTCCACAAGCACGTCGTCGTTACGCTGAAATCGCTGACCACCTGGGTCTGAGCGCACCGGGCGACCGCACTGCGGCTAAGATTGAGAAACTGCTGGCATGGCTGGACAGCATCAAAGCTGAGCTGGGTATTCCTAAATCTATCCGTGAAGCAGGCGTTCAGGAAGCTGACTTCCTCGCTCACGTAGATAAGCTGTCTGAAGACGCATTTGATGACCAGTGTACTGGTGCTAACCCGCGCTACCCACTGATCTCCGAGCTGAAACAGATCCTGCTGGATACCTACTACGGTCGCGAGTTCAAAGAAAATGACACTGTCGCGGCAAAAGTTGAAGCGCCTGTTGTTAAAGCTGACAAAAAAGCGAAGAAAAGCGCTTAATTGACAGCCTAATAAAAAACCCGCCAATGGCGGGTTTTTTTATGCCTGCTGATCGGCAAAGAAATCTGTTCTGACCTATTTCCGATTATCGCTCTGGATAGCCGTCAGTGAACCTACAACAAGTGCTTCTTTATAGTGCTTGCGACAGACCGATACATAGCGCTCATTGCCCCCTATAACGACCTGCTCGCCATCCGCGTAGGGTTTACCCGATTGATCGAGACGAAGCACCATACTGGCTTTACGGCCGCAGAAACAGATAGTCTTCAGCTCAACGAGCTTATCCGACCATGCGAGCAAATACTGGCTGCCAGCAAATAACTCGCCGCGAAAATCGGTGCGTAGACCATAACAGAGTACGGGAATATCCAGTTCGTCAACGACTTCAGAAAGCGCATGAACCTGTTCACGCGTCAGGAACTGGCTTTCATCTACCAGAACACAATGGATGGGCTTAGCGGCGTGTTCAGTGCGGATATCATCCAGTAAATCCGTTTGCGGGTTATACAACCTTGCTGGCGACGAAAGTCCTATTCTTGAACTTACCTTCCCTGCACCGAAGCGATCGTCGATTTCAGCGGTGTATACAACGGTGCGCATCCCCCGCTCCTGATAATTGTATGAGGATTGCAGTAACGCCGTCGATTTCCCTGCATTCATTGCCGAATAGTAGAAATAAAGTTGTGCCATTGGCCGAAGAACCCTAATCAATGTGTAATATTCCCGATGAATCATTGTACCATATTTTGTCCCGTCATCAGCGATACACCGCACAGACTATGCCGCTGAACCGGTGATTAACCCTCGGTACTTTTAGAAAATAATGCGTTAAAACATACATTAAACGCTTATCGGGCTGCCAATAAGCAACATATGCAGCCAAACATAACACTTCTTTTTATACTGGAATTTACGTTCATTAAAATTCACTATTTATTAACTATTTTTGTCTTACCCGCGCGTCCCTGAAGTAATACAAAAGGCTGATATTTATCCGCCGCAACTATAATTCCTGAGGGAAATGTCACAAAACCAAACATGCATACCGCTGGTTTTTGCCGTTTGACGTGAAATCATCAGACCAGACAAACGGTGAAATTTAAGTTAGCGTAATTAATAATAGCGCCGACGATTTCGTATTTTTTGAATTCCTTACATTCCCACCTATTGCACAACTCAATTTATCGCTCTATTATTAGGACAACAAACCACCCCCCATTATAAGTTTGAGATTACTACAATGAGCGAAGCACTTAAAATTCTGAACAACATCCGTACTCTTCGTGCGCAGGCAAGAGAATGTACCCTTGAAACGCTTGAAGAAATGCTGGAAAAATTAGAAGTTGTAGTTAATGAGCGTCGTGAAGAAGAAAGCGCAGCTGCTGCTGAAATCGAAGAACGCACTCGTAAACTGCAGCAATATCGCGAAATGCTGATTGCAGATGGTATCGATCCAAACGAATTGCTGAACAGCATGGCTGCGGCGAAAACCGGTACCAAAGCAAAACGCGCTGCTCGTCCGGCTAAATATAGCTACATTGATGAGAACGGCGAAGAGAAAACCTGGACCGGCCAGGGTCGTACTCCAGCTGTTATCAAGAAAGCAATGGATGAGCAGGGTAAACAACTGGATGACTTCCTGATCAAGGATTAATCCGAAACTATTTACAAAAATCCCGCTTAATGCGGGATTTTTTTTACGCGAAATTCCGCTGAGCAACCCTTTACACTCTGTCATATGTCGCCACAGACTATTTAATGTCTTTTACAATCCTTCTCAAGCGGCCACTGAGCCTCGTTATGGGCATAAAAAAACCGGTGGGCATCGCCACACCGGTCTTGTTCAACTGAGTATCAGACTATTTCTTAATACCCACGCTTTCTTTGAGCCAGGCTTTAAATTCTTCGCCCAGGGTATTGTGGCGAATACCATATTCAACGAATGCCTGCATATAACCGAGTTTATTACCGCAGTCATGGCTCTTACCTTTCATATGGTAAGCTTCTACGGTTTCTTTTTCGATCAGCATATCGATACCATCGGTCAGCTGGATTTCATCACCCGCTCCCGGAGGCGTTTTCGCCAGCAGTGGCCAAATCTCAGCACTCAGCACGTAACGACCCACAACCGCCAGATTAGATGGTGCGACGTCCGCTTTCGGTTTCTCAACGACACCTACCATCGGAACGCTTTCGCCTGGCTCCAGATTAACGCCCTTGCAGTCCACAACACCATAGGCGGTAACGTCTTCTACAGGCTCAACCATGATCTGGCTGCTGCCTGTTTCGTCGAAGCGCTTGATCATCTCAGCCAGGTTATCCTGAGACAGATCTGATTCAAATTCGTCCAGAATAACGTCCGGCAGAATAACAGCAACCGGCTCATCACCCACAACCGGGTGTGCACACAGCACAGCATGGCCCAGACCTTTCGCCAGCCCCTGACGAACCTGCATAATGGTGACGTGTGGAGGACAAATAGACTGAACTTCCGCTAACAGCTGGCGCTTAACACGTTTTTCCAGCATCGCTTCGAGTTCAAAACTTGTATCAAAATGGTTTTCGATAGAGTTTTTAGATGAATGCGTAACCAGCACAATCTCAGTAATCCCTGCCGCGATACATTCATTAACGACGTACTGGATTAATGGCTTATCAACTAAAGGCAGCATCTCTTTAGGGATTGCCTTCGTTGCTGGTAACATCCTGGTCCCCAATCCCGCTACCGGGATGACGGCCTTTCTGACTTTCGAATTTAGGGCAGCCATTCAAATTCTCCTGAGCTGTTCAAGTTTTGAACTTTTATGCATTAAATAACGCGTTGAGTATATCAGCCTCAGCCTTTAGTACGGGTCTGAAAAGAACGCGTTGCCGATCAATTAGGATAAATACGCATGAATCTGGCAGCGATAGTAGCACCGCCAACTAAACACTGGAAAAGCAATCTCAAGAATAAAACTCAACTGCTTATTCCGTGGACAACATTAAGCGCAACCGCCCGCCAGCACCCCAAATTTGGCACTGCCAGGAGGAACAGCGATGGCTAATTTGATTGAGGTAAGCCGTCCCCAGTGTTCCCAGCGGTACGCCGTTACTCACCTGAATATGATGCTCCCCCGTATTCAGAGAAGCGTTTAAACCCGCAGAAACAAGAATCAGATTTTTCAGTCCGCTGTGATAATAACCGACGAGAAGAGGAAACTGCCCAGGCAAATTAGCCTGGCGGAAAAGCTGATTTACTTGTTTAAGCAAACTGCCTAACTCAGGAAGCCGTTGTCCCTGATGGGATAACTGCTCCTGCAATAATCCATTAAATAGCGCACGAAGTAACAATGCGGCTAAAACACCATTGTCTCCTGCCCGGGTCACATCCAGACAATAAAAGGCAAGATCGGAATCGGATAACGGCGCAATATCGAGCACCAGACCATGCTGGTCTGCCGCCACAAGTTGTCGATAATTTATCCGGCAATGGGAAAGCGTTTGTTGTACCGGCGGCTGAAGCTCTTGTAACAATTTGGCTGCGGCAAGCGGATTACTGACCAGCGCATCCCAGTCCTGAAACAGGCGTTCTTCTTCTTCAACGCGGGAATTGAACATATTGGGATAAAGGCAAGCGAGCACCGTCTCACGCAGACGGTTCAAATCCTTCACGGGCTTGAGCAGAATATCCTGTACTCCCAGACGTAGTGCTTTCGCGATATCCGCCATATTTTCCGTCGCAGAGATCACCAGCACCGGCATTTGGTTTCCTTCGTTGCGAAGATGCTCAACCAGTTTCAGGCCATTCATTCGCGGCATCGCGATGTCACAGATCATCAAGTCCGGGGCAATAGACGTCATTTTCTCCAGCGCGTCGATGCCGTCCTCGGCAAGAGAAGTATCCGCACCCAGTGAGGATAACCACGAATCCAGCAAAGAGCGGAAAACGGGCTCGTCTTCAACGATTAAAATGTGTTTTCCGACCAATGGCTGCGTCATGGTTCCTCCCCTGGCTGACAGTTACTCAATAGTGGCATGCTATTGGGACTATCGCCTGTCAGATTTTGCTGAAGTAATCAAATAAAAGATGCTTAAAGTGCTGTTCGCACAAATGGCAACAATTCATCTATTTTCTTTTCGACGGCTAAGGCACCCGCTGAAATCGCGGCCTCAGCTCTATGGAAATCAAGGGTAGAGATTTGAGGACAATATGGTTGAATCAGAATATCGGGAGGATCGCCAGCCATACGGTTTCGCTTCAGGCGATTCTCAAGTACCTGAATTGACGTGGTCATGATTTCCAGGGCGGTGGGTGCCGTTACTGCTCGGCGAGTCGCCAGGCGTCCAATTCTTCCGCGCAAACGCGCATGCCAGGCGAGCTTCTCACCTTCGGCATCATCACTTTGAAGATTAACCGGCATGAGGTCTTGCTGCATCAGGTGGGCATCATGTTGCAAGTCCACGGCAATCACAATATCCGCACCCATGGCACGCGTCAGGGAAACAGGGACCGGGTTTACTACCCCGCCATCGACCAGCCAGTAGCCGTTATGTGGCACAGGGGCCATTAATCCCGGCATGCTGCAGGACGCACGGACAGCAAGATGAAGATCGCCTTCGGTAAGCCACAGTTCACGTCCTGTACTGAGGTTCGTGGCCACCGCGCCAAACGGCAACTGACAGTGGGTAAAGTCATCAAGGGGCATAATCTGACGGAACTGATTAAACACGCGCTCGCCGCGCAGCAGGCCGCCACGCTGCCAGGAGAGATCCATCAGGCGCAGCACATCCCAGTAGCTGAAGGAACGTACCCATCTCTCAAGCTCCGGTAGTTTACCGCAGGCATATGCTGACCCGACCAGCGAACCAATCGAACAGCCTGCAACGATATCAACGTCAATACCCATCTGTTTCAAGGCGTTGATAACGCCAATATGCGACCAGCCTCGGGCTGCACCTGAGCCTAACGCCAGTCCAATTTTTACTTTTCTCATTAGCCCTGTTTTACTTCCCCTGGATCCCCAACATAGCGTCAACGCAACAGCTCGGTTAACATAGTGCTACCTAAGCGTTAAACGCCCTTATTTTTTGTTCCAGGAAGAGAATCGTGTCTCAACTCTGCCCCTGTGGTAGCGCTCTGGAGTATAGCCTATGTTGCCAGCGATATCTTACTGGCGAGCAGGTTGCTCCAGACCCGTCACATCTGATGCGTTCGCGGTATACTGCTTTTGTGATCAAAGACGCAGATTATTTAGTCAGGACCTGGCACCCCACTTGCCATGCAGCTGATTTTCAGCAAGACATTGAAGCGGGCTTCGCCAACACCCACTGGCTCGGTCTCACGGTCTTTGATTCAGCCCCCGGTCGTGATGAAAACGAGGGTTACGTGAGTTTTGTTGCCCGTTTTACCGAACAGCACAAACCCGGCGCCATTATTGAACGTTCCCGTTTCTTAAAGGAAAGCGGGCAATGGTATTATATTGACGGAACGCGCCCTCAATTCGGTCGTAACGATCCCTGCCCTTGCGGTTCAGGTAAAAAATTTAAAAAGTGTTGCGGGCAGTAATGCCTGACAACCCAGACTTCGCAAATACACAAACAGGATTTCCCGGCGATGCAATCACTACAACGTAAAGTTCTGCGCACCATCTGTCCCGATCAAAAAGGACTGATCGCACGAATTACCAACATTTGTTACAAACATGAACTGAATATCGTGCAGAACAACGAGTTCGTTGACCACCGTACCGGTCGCTTCTTTATGCGCACCGAGCTCGAAGGTATTTTCAACGACACCACCCTGCTTGCCGATCTGGATAGCGCCCTGCCGGAAGGTTCCGTGCGTGAACTGACGCCTGCTGGCCGTCGTCGCATTGTGATTCTGGTGACCAAAGAGGCACACTGCCTGGGCGACCTGCTGATGAAAGCCAACTACGGCGGTCTTGATGTCGAAATTGCCGCTGTTATCGGCAACCACGAGACGCTGCGTACGCTGGTCGAGCGTTTTGATATTCCGTTCGAACTGGTCAGCCACGAAGGTCATACCCGTGAAGAGCACGACGACCTGATGGCGCAGGCGATTGAAGCGCATAATCCAGATTACGTGGTGCTGGCTAAATATATGCGCGTATTAACGCCATCTTTCGTATCGCGTTTCCCGAATAAGATCATCAACATTCACCACTCGTTCCTTCCTGCCTTTATTGGCGCGCGCCCGTACCACCAGGCGTACGAGCGCGGCGTGAAGATCATCGGTGCGACGGCCCACTATGTGAATGACAACCTGGATGAAGGTCCCATCATCATGCAGGACGTGATTCATGTGGATCACACCTATACCGCGGAAGACATGATGCGCGCTGGGCGCGACGTTGAGAAAAACGTTTTAAGCCGTGCGTTGTATCAGGTGCTTGCCCAACGCGTCTTCGTTTACGGCAACAGAACCATCATTCTTTAATCTTTCGGAAAATGAATTGATTAGCTTTGCACCTTTGCGGATAAAAAGCAGGCAAACAGCGTCATTTCCCTAAAGGAATGCTTTACAGGGGCGTCTCATTTGATATGATGCGCCCCGCTTCCAACAGGAAGCAGGCCAGTAAAAAGCATTACCCCGTGGTGGGGTTCCCGAGCGGCCAAAGGGAGCAGACTGTAAATCTGCCGTCATCGACTTCGAAGGTTCGAATCCTTCCCCCACCACCATCTCTCAGCATTACCTCAAAATTTGAATTACCCCTGGTGGGGTTCCCGAGCGGCCAAAGGGAGCAGACTGTAAATCTGCCGTCATCGACTTCGAAGGTTCGAATCCTTCCCCCACCACCATCACTTTCAAATGACTCCAGATCTTCTGTTCGCACCAGGCATCATGCATTTCCGTGACGGGGAAGGATGAGAAGCTTCGACTAAGGTTCGATTCGAGCGTAGCGAGAAAGCGTTGCCACAGGCAACGACCCGAAGGGCGAGGCGCAACGCGCCGAGTAATCCTTCCCCCACCACCATCACTTCCAAAAATCATAATAAAATCGAACTGAGTCAAGCTTCGTAGGCCGGGTAAGGCGCAGCCGCCACCCGGCAACAGACAGCTACATTGGCGGCAACCGTCGCTTCACCGGCGAGCTTTTCACAATCGACGTATTACACTGCGCATGCTCAGCCAGGCCGTCCAGCAACACATCCAGCTGTTCTATCGACCGTACCACCAGCCTGATCACAAAACAGTCCTCACCCGTGACTTTGTCACTCTCAATGCACTCCGGCATCGCCTGAATGTATTTATCCACCTTATGCAATAACCCCGGCAATGGGCGCACGCGCACCAGCGCCTGCAAGGTGTATCCCAGCGCCGCCAGGTTCACCCGCGCACCATACCCCTGAATCACACCGCGCTCTTCCAGCCTTTTCAGACGTTCTGCCGTGCTGGGTGACGTCAATCCCACACGACCACTCAGCACCTTCAGCGACATGCGCGCATCTTCCACCAGACAAGCCAGAATTTGTCGGTCGATATCATCAAGAAGGCATTCCATCGTTTTCACCTAATTTTAAAAAGTTCTTCACGCATTTAACCTTATATCAGCCCTGTAAAACCCAACAGCGATTTTCGACAATAGGGTCATTAATCAGGAGGTGGATGATGCGTGATTTACAAAAAGGCGTCGGGCAGATGAGCCTGGCGATGTTAATTTCCGGCTCTATCGGCGCGTTTGTTTTACTCTCCGGTCTGCCGGTAACGGAAGTGGTGTTCTGGCGCTGCGTCATCGGCGCGGTTACGCTTTATATATTCGTCCGGTTAAGTCGAAAGCCCTTCAGTCCCCTCACCCGCACCACGCTGCTGCTGGCCATTTTTGGCGGCGTAGCGCTCGTGGTGAACTGGCTGCTGCTGTTTGCAGCCTATGAGCGGATCTCGATTGGCCTGTCTACCGTGGTCTATAACACCCAGCCGTTTATGCTGGTGCTGATGGGGATGCTTTTAGGCGAACGCGTCAGTCTGGTGAAATGGGGTTGGTTGATCCTCGCCTTCGGCGGCGTGGTGATATTGCTTTCCAGCGAGCTGAGCGGCACGCATGGCAGTGAATGGCTCGCAGGTATCGGGCTGGCGCTGGGTGCAGCGTTCTTTTACGCGCTGACTGCCATTATCGCCCGCAAACTGAAATCCGTCGCACCGCAGCATATCGCCTTTATTCAGGTCCTGACAGGGGTGGTGATGCTTCTTCCGCTGGCGCATATGCCTTCCCTTTCGGGCGATTTCCCCTGGACGATCCTGCTGACGCTGGGCATTGTCCATACCGGCATCATGTACCAGTTGCTCTATAGCGCCATTCAGAAACTCCCCACTCCAGTCACCGGCTCGCTGTCGTTTATCTATCCGGTGGTCGCCATTGTTGTTGATAACCTGGTGTTCGGACACTCGCTGAACCTCACACAGCTTGCGGGCGGTGCGCTGATTTTGTTTGCCGCTGCGGGCAACAACCTGGGCTGGGGCGAAAAAAAACCCCGCGAGTGCGGGGTGGGTATCAAAACGGCAAATTAGCGACGGGCGCGCACAATCTGGTATTTGCGCGTCAGGTACTCAACCGGCGCGCTCCAGATATGCACCAGTCGAGAGAACGGGAACAGCACGAACAGCGTCATTCCCAGCACCAGGTGCACGCGGAAGATAAAGGCCACGCCGTCCAGATGCTCAGATGCGCCGCCATGGAAGGTCACCACGGACTGCGCCCAGCCGACCAGCTTCATCATTTCGCTACCGTCCATATGCTGAGCAGAGAACGGAATTGTCAGCAGACCCAGCGCACACTGCACCATCAACAGGGAGAGGATCAGGATGTCCGCAGCGGTCGTGGTGGCACGCACGCGCGGGCTGAACAGACGACGTTTCAGCAGCAGCAGACCACCGACCAGACACATCACGCCGCTGGCACCGCCCGCAAACATCGCCATTTTCTGCTTCACTTCAATCGGCAGCCAGGCTTCGTACATCCAGTGCGGCGTCAGCATGCCCAGGAAGTGACCGGCAAAAATCCCCAGGATCCCGATATGGAACAGGTTAGAGGCGAGGTTCATCCCCTTGCGGTCCAGCATCTGGCTGGAGGCCGCCCGCCAGGTATACTGGCCATAGTCATAACGCAGCCAGCTTCCCACCAGGAATACGGTGCCCGCGATGTACGGGTAAATGTCAAAGAAGAACATATTCAGGAAGTGCATTATTGCCGTCCTCCGTTAGAGATATTCAAATATTGCGGAGCAACAGCCCCGGCAAAACGACGCTGGTGAGCGGAGATTTCAGACTCGCCGCAGTTCTGGTCAGCAAAGAACTTCACCTGCTCTTCTTCCCAGACCGCATCAAGCGCCTGCGGGGTGTCGTCGCGCGCTTCGTCCGCGATTTTTTCCGCTACTTTTTCGCTATCAACGGCGGCATTTGCCAGCTTCACCAGCAGGTCAAAGAGCACCGCATAAGCACTTTCGCGCTGCTGAAGACGCGCGCCAAGCAGCGCCAGGATCGGTGCGATGTCCTGTAAACCGCCCAGCGCCTCTTCTTTTGGCAGCTGCGCCAGATATTCCAGGTACAGCGGCAGGTGGTCTGGCAGTTCGCGGCTGTCGAGCTGCAGGCCGTGCTGCTCGTACTGGGACATCAGGTCGACCATCGCCTGACCACGATCGCGGGATTCACCGTGGACGTGTTCAAACAGCAGCAGAGACGTCGCGCGCCCGCGGTCAAACAGCTGGCTGTAGTCCGCCTGCGCGTCCAGGAGATCGCGCGCTAACAGATCGCGGAGGAAAACGCCCAGCTTCTGGGCATCCGCTTTATCCAGGTTTTTAGATGACGCGAGTGCATCAAAGAGTTCCTGCTGATGCTGCGCAAGCGCAGCATCCGGGTACTCGAGCAGACGCGAAACAATGACGAGTTCAATCATTGGTGCGGCTCCGTTTTGCTGGTCACATCCATGGCGTCGATGCGGCGGCTGTTGAACAGGTTGAATTTGGTGTCTGAGCCGTGGCAACCGTCACCGAAGCTAAAGCCACATCCGTTTTTCTCCGGGAAGGCGTCGCGCGCCTGCTCGCGGTGGCTGCTCGGTACGACGAAACGGTCTTCGTAGTTCGCAATCGCCAGATAGCGGTACATCTCCTGAGCCTGTGCTTCGGTCAGACCCACCTCTTCCAGCGCACGGGTATCGGTAACGCCGTCAACGGTTTCTGCACGCTTGAAGTGACGCATCGCCAGCATACGCTTCAGCGCCAGCAGGACCGGCTGGGTATCGCCTGCGGTCAGCAGATTCGCCAGGTACTGAACCGGAATACGCAGGCTTTCCACGTCCGGCAGAATGCCGTTGCCGCCCAGTTCACCCGCGTCGGCAGCAGACTGAATCGGCGACAGCGGCGGCACGTACCAGACCATCGGCAGCGTGCGGTATTCCGGATGCAGCGGCAGCGCCAGCTTCCAGTCCATTGCCATTTTGTACACCGGAGACTGCTGCGCGGCGTCGATCACGCTCTGCGGCACGCCGTCCTTCAGCGCCTGCTCGATCACCTTCGGATCGTTCGGATCGAGGAACACGTCCAGCTGACGCTGGTACAGATCTTTCTCGTTCTCGGTGCTTGCTGCCGTTTCAATCGCGTCCGCGTCATACAGCAGCACGCCGAGATAGCGAATACGGCCTACGCAGCTTTCTGAACAGACGGTCGGCATACCGGCTTCAATGCGCGGATAGCAGAAGATGCACTTCTCTGACTTGCCGCTCTTCCAGTTGAAGTAGATTTTTTTATACGGACAGCCGGTGATGCACATGCGCCAGCCGCGGCACTTGTCCTGGTCGATCAGGACGATGCCGTCTTCTTCACGCTTGTAGATGGCACCGCTCGGACAGGTCGCCACGCACGCCGGGTTGAGGCAGTGCTCGCACAGACGCGGCAGGTACATCATGAAGGTGTTTTCGAACTGGCCGTACATCGCCTTCTGCATGTTCTCGAAGTTTTTGTCTTTCGACAGCTTCTCGAACTCACCGCCCAGATCGTCTTCCCAGTTTGGACCTTTCTCGATCTTGTTCATACGCTGACCCGTGATCAGCGAGCGAGGACGGGCAATCGGCTGATGTTTACCTTCCGCGGCGTTATGCAGGTTCTGGTAGTCGAAATCGAACGGCTCGTAATAATCGTCGATGCCCGGCAGATGCGGGTTAGCGAAGATTTTTCCCAGAAGCAAAGCGCGGTTGCCCATGCGCGGCTGGATTTTGCCGTTGATTTTGCGGATCCAGCCGCCCTTGTATTTTTCCTGATCTTCCCAGTTGGTCGGGAAGCCGGTGCCCGGCTTGGTTTCCACGTTGTTGAACCAGGCGTATTCGGTGCCTTCGCGGCTGGTCCAGACGTTTTTACAGGTGACTGAGCAGGTATGACAGCCGATGCATTTATCCAGATTCAGCACCATGCCGACTTGTGAACGAATTTTCATTTTACGCTCTCCTGTACCTGGTCATTACCTTCGCCGTCTAACCAGTTAATATTCTTCATCTTACGTACCACCACGAACTCATCGCGGTTAGATCCTACGGTGCCGTAGTAGTTAAAGCCGTAGGCCAGCTGCGCATAGCCACCTATCATATGGGTCGGCTTCGGTGTAATACGGGTGACCGAGTTATGAATACCGCCGCGCTGCTCGGTGATTTCTGAGCCAGGAATGTTCACGATACGTTCCTGCGCGTGGTACATCATGGTCATCCCTGCTGGAACACGCTGGCTAACCACTGCACGAGCGGTCAATGAACCGTTGCTGTTGAAGACTTCGATCCAGTCGTTATCCTCAATCCCCAGATCTTTGGCATCCGCTTCGCTCATCCAGACAATCGGACCGCCGCGTCCCAGCGTCAGCATCAGCAGGTTGTCGCTGTAGGTGGAGTGGATCCCCCACTTCTGGTGCGGCGTCAGGAAGTTCAGCGCTTTCTCCGGATTACCGTTGGACTTCTCGCCCATTACCGCTTTCACCGAACGGGTATCGATTGGCGGACGGTAAACCAGCAAGCTTTCGCCGAAGTCACGCATCCACTGGTGATCCTGATACAGAGACTGACGACCGGTCAGGGTACGCCATGGGATCAGCTCGTGAACGTTGGTGTAACCCGCGTTATAAGAGACGTGCTCATCTTCCAGACCAGACCAGGTCGGGCTGGAGATAATTTTGCGCGGCTGGGCCTGAATATCGCGGAAGCGGATTTTCTCGTCTTCTTTGTTCAGGGCCAGATGCTTGTGGTCGCGACCGGTGATTTCACTCAGTGCTTCCCAGGCTTTTACTGCGACCTGGCCGTTGGTTTCCGGTGCCAGGGTCAGGATCATCTCTGCGGCATCAATCGCCGTATTCAGCATTGGTTGGCCTTTGGCCGGACCGTCTGATTTGGTGTAATTGAGCTTACGCAGCAGGTCCATTTCGCTCTGGGTGTTCCAGGCAATCCCTTTCCCGCCGTTGCCGATTTTCTCCATCAGCGGGCCGATAGAGGTAAAGCGTTCGTAGGTCGCCGGGTAGTCACGTTCAACCGGAATGATGTGCGGCGCCGTCACGCCTGGGATCAGATCGCACTCGCCTTTTTTCCAGTCCTTCACGTCCAGCGGCTGCGCCAGTTCGGCAGCGGAGTCGTGCTGAATGGGCAGCGTCACCACGTCGGTTTCTTTGCCCAGGTGCCCCACGCAGACTTCAGAGAATTTCTCGGCGATGCCTTTGTAGATTTCCCAGTCGCTTTTGGATTCCCACGCCGGGTCAACGGCAGCAGACAGCGGATGAATAAACGGATGCATATCCGAGGTATTCATGTCGTCTTTTTCATACCAGGTTGCAGTAGGTAGAACGATATCGGAGTACAGGCAGGTGCTCGACAGACGGAAATCCAGCGTCACTACCAGATCCAGCTTGCCGTCCAGGCCGTTGTCTTTCCATTCCACTTCTTCAGGCTTCACGCCGCCCTGCTTGCCGAGATCTTTGCCCTGAATACCGTGTTCCGTACCGAGCAGATACTTCAGCATGAACTCGTGACCTTTACCGGAAGAACCCAGCAGGTTTGAGCGCCAGATGAACAGGTTGCGCGGATGGTTTTTACCGTTTTCCGGCTGTTCCGCCGCAAAGCGAATCGAACCTTCCTTCAGCGACTTAACGGTGTAGTCCACCGGTGTCATGCCCGCTTTCTTCGCCGCTTCCGCGATGCGCAGCGGGTTGGTGCCAAGCTGAGGAGCCGACGGCAGCCAGCCCATACGTTCCGCACGCACGTTGAAGTCAATCAGGTGGCCGCTGTAGCGGGATTTATCCGCCATTGGCGACAGCAGTTCCTCTGCGGTAACCGTCTCATAGCGCCACTGGCTGGAGTGGTTATAGAAGTAGGAGGTGCTGTTCATGTGGCGTGCCGGACGCTGCCAGTCGAGGGCAAACGCCAGCGGCTGCCAGCCGGTCTGCGGACGCAGTTTTTCCTGGCCGACGTAGTGCGCCCAGCCGCCGCCGCTCTGCCCCACGCAGCCGCAGAAGATCAGCATGTTAATCAGGCCGCGATAGTTCATATCGAGGTGATACCAGTGGTTCAGACCGGCACCGACGATAATCATGGAGCGACCGTGGGTCTTGTCGGCGTTTTCCGCGAACTCACGCGCGATACGGGTGATCTGCGCGCGCGGCACGCCGGTGATCTGCTCCGCCCATGCCGGAGTGTACGCTTTCACGTCATCGTAATTGCTTGCACAGTTTTCGTCGTTCAGACCGCGCTCCAGGCCGTAGTTCGCCATGGTGAGATCGTAAACGGTGGTGACGAGCGCCGTTGAACCATTGGCGAGCTGAAGACGCTTCACCGGCAGTTTGTGCATCAGAACGTTATTCAGTTCAACCTTGTTGAAATGCTCGGTGCCCTCGCCGCCGAAGTACGGGAAGCCAACGTCAGCGATCTCATCCTGGCTGCCCAGCATGCTCAGGCGCAGTTCGGTCTCTTCGCCTGTGGTGCCGTTACGCTGCTCCAGGTTCCATTTGCCCTTTTCGCCCCAGCGGAAACCGATAGAGCCGTTAGGCGCAATCAGTTCGCCATTGCTGTTACAGGCAACGGTTTTCCACTGCGGGTTATTTTCCTGACCAAGTGAATCCACCAGGTCAGCGGCGCGCAGCATACGACCGGCAGCGTAGTAGCCGTCACGCTCTTCCAGCATCACCAGCATCGGCATGTCGGTGTAGCGACGCACGTAGTCGGTGAAGTACTGGCTCGGCTTGTCCAGGTGGAACTCACGCAGCATGACGTGGCCCATCGCCAGCGCCATCGCCGCATCGGTGCCCTGCTTAGGTGCCAGCCACAGGTCGCACAGCTTGGCGATTTCCGCATAGTCAGGGGTAATCGCAACGGTTTTGGTGCCTTTGTAACGCACTTCGGTAAAGAAGTGGGCATCCGGGGTACGGGTCTGCGGAACGTTAGAGCCCCAGGCCAGAATGTAGCTGGAGTTATACCAGTCGGCGGATTCCGGCACGTCGGTCTGCTCGCCCCAGGTCTGCGGAGACGCAGGCGGCAGGTCGCAGTACCAGTCATAGAAGCTCAGGCAGGTCCCGCCAATCAGGGAGAGATATCGCGCGCCAGATGCATAGGAGACCATCGACATCGCCGGGATTGGCGAGAAGCCCGCCACACGGTCCGGGCCGTAGGTTTTGACGGTGTAGACGTTAGACGCTGCAATCAGTTCGTTCACTTCTTTCCAGGAGGAACGGACAAAGCCACCGCGACCGCGAGCCTGCTTGAAGCTCTTCGCTTTGTCGGTGTCTTCAATGATGGATGCCCATGCATCAACCGGATCGCTGTGCTGGACTTTCGCTTCACGCCACATTTTCATCAGGCGCTTACGCATCAGAGGGTATTTCAGGCGGTTAGCGCTGTAGAGATACCAGGAGTAGCTTGCGCCACGCGGACAGCCGCGCGGTTCATGATTCGGCAGATCGGGACGGGTACGCGGGTAGTCGGTTTGCTGGACTTCCCAGGTCACCAGACCATTCTTGACGAAAATCTTCCAGCTGCACGAACCCGTGCAGTTGACGCCGTGGGTTGAACGGACCACTTTGTCATGCTGCCAGCGCTGGCGATAGCCGTCTTCCCAGTCGCGGTTGGTCTCCAGAAGCTGACCGTGCCCATCGGCAAACGTCTCGCCCTTCTGCTTGAAGTAGCGAAACCGGTCTAAAAATTTGCTCATCGGGTATCTCCTGTGTGGAGCCTGTGGCTCTCTAAATCGACATTGCTGATTTGCTGCGAAGGTAACGCTCTGAAAGCGGGGGAGAATTGATAACGATCAAGAGGGACGGGGTCTCTGAAGGTGGGTGTTACATCAAATACCACCAAAGCGGTATAAATGTAAATTTCTCATCATAATGATTAATATAGAAATTTTATATTTATCGTACAAAAAGCAGGGCTAAATTTAACATCTCAGGTATTAAGGGGTAGACCCCACTGGAAAGCGATGACGATCACAGCGTTACCCGCAGGCTGCCGCTGTAAAGACCATCAGTATGTTGTAACTATTTTCAACGCAAAAAAAACGCGGCCCGAAGGCCGCGCAAACGGATAATCACACTTACTTATTTTTCTTGGTATTACGGCCATATACCAGCCACGTAATCACAACGCAGGCGATATAGAAGACGAGGAATACTTTCATGGCCCCTGCCGGAGAGCCGGTCAGATCCAGTGAGATACCGAACGCTTTCGGGATGAAGAAACCGCCGATTGCGCCAATCGCAGAGATAAAGCCCAGCGCCGCAGCGGTGTCGGTCGCCGCTTCACGCATGGCCTGCTCTTCGGTGCCGCCCTGCGCTTTAACGCGATCCATGGTCAGCTTACGGAAGATGACGGAGATCATCTGGAACGTGGAAGCACTTCCCAGCCCGGCCGTCAGGAACAGCACCATAAACACGCCGAAGAAGGCAATAAAGTTGCCGCCCTGCCCGTTGGCTGGCAGCGTCAGGAACAGCAGCGCGCAGAAAATTGCCATCACCATGAAGTTCACCAGCGTCACGCGCGTCCCGCCCAGACGGTCGGAGATCATCCCGCCAAGAGAACGTGCCAGCGCGCCGACAAATGGACCAAAGAAGGCAAATTGCAGGATCTGCACGTCCGGGAACTGGGTTTTCGACAGCATGGCGAACCCCGCAGAGAACCCGATAAACGAGCCGAACGTTGCCAGATACAACAGCGCCATGACCCAAAGGTGACCGCGTTTCAGGACCGGTAACTGTTCGCTCAGGGATGCCTTCGACGCGGATAAATCGTTCATAAAGAACCAGGCCGCCAGCGTGAAGATCACCAGGAACGGCACCCAAATCCAGGCCGCGTTCTGCAGGAACAGAGAAGAACCATCCGGCTGGGTCACACCACCGCCGCCAAAGGCCGCAAAGATGGAAACCGAAATCGCCAGCGGGGCAATCAGCTGCATCACGCTCACGCCCATGTTCCCCAGACCGCCGTTAATGCCCAGCGCACCACCCTGCTTCGCTTTCGGGAAGAAGAAGCTGATGTTCGCCATGCTGGAGGCAAAGTTCGCGCCCGCAAAACCGCACAGCAGAGAGATGATCACAAACACGCTAAACGGCGTGGAGGTATCCTGCACCGCAAAACCGAGCCACACGCACGGCACGATCATGATGCCGGTACTGAAAGCCGTCCAGCGGCGTCCGCCAAACACCGGCACCATAAACGCGTAAGGCACACGCAGCAACGCACCGGACAGGGACGGCAGCGCGGTCAACATAAACAGCTGATCGGTCGTGAACGTAAAGCCGACTTTTGGCAGGTTTACCGCAACCGCACTAAACAACATCCATACGCAAAACGCTAACAGCAGGCACGGAACGGAAATCCACAGATTACGACTTGCTACACGATGGCCGCGCTGTTGCCAGAACGCCGGATCCTCTGGTCGCCATTCTGTAATAACGGCACCATTTTCCCTGTCGGGAGCGGATGAGTGACTCATAGACACCTCTGATTCTCGAATGATGCTGCAAACATTAGGGTTTTAGGGCGGCGGTAAGTTGATATAAATCAAAGGAAAAGTGCGGGGTTTTGTGGCGAAAAAAAAGTCATTACTCTTAGTGAGTAGGAGTAAGGGGTAAAAAAGATGTGGTTTTTCACGGTGCTGAGCCATCCTGGCTACTCCCTCCCCCTAACCGTTACTCCTCTGGCAATTTAGAGGTAATCCTTTATTGGTATGGGTATACTCCAGGGTATGCACCAGAATAGCGCCATTCCTGCAGTCAGGTCACGTCAGGAGCCCGGCAATACCATGTTAAAAAGATGTCTATCCCCGCTGACGCTGGTTAACCAACTGGCGCTTATTGTCATGCTGTCCACCGCGATCGGTGTAACCGGCATGGCGATTTCCGGCTGGCTGGTCCAGGGCGTACAGGGTAATGCGCATGCCATTAACGAGGCAGGCTCGCTACGCATGCAGAGTTATCGTCTGCTGGCCTCGGTGCCCTTAACGCAGGACGACCAGAAGCTGATCGACGATATGGAGCATACGGCTTTCAGCCCCGAGCTGGAAAGTGCCGCCATTCGCGCTGGTCAGAAATCCCAGCTCAAGGCCCTTCAGGACTACTGGCACACGCAGCTGGAGCCAGGCTTAAAGCAGGCGAACAGCCCCGATGCCGTCGCGCGCGACGTTGCCGGTTTCGTCTCACGCATTGATACGCTGGTCTCTTCTTTCGATCAAACCACCGAATTACGCATTGATCGGGTGGTTATGATCCACCGGGTGATGGCGCTGTTTATGGGCCTGCTGCTGATTTTCACCATCGTCTGGCTGCGCGCAAGGCTGCTGAATCCCTGGAAACAGCTGCTGGCAATGGCACGCGCCGTAACGAACAGAGATTTTACCCAGCGCACGCATATCAGCGGGCGTAACGAGATGGCGATGCTCGGGCAGGCGCTCAACACCATGTCGGAAGAACTGTCTGAAAGCTACGCGGTACTGGAACAGCGGGTTCAGGAAAAAACCGCCGGACTCGAACAGAAAAACGAAATTCTCTCTTTCCTGTGGCAGGCCAACCGCCGTTTGCACATGCAGGTACCGCTGTGCGAGCGCCTCTCGCCGGTGCTGAACGGCCTGCAAAACCTGACGCTGCTGCACGATCTGGAGCTGCGGGTCTACGACGTTGAAGACGAAGAAAATCATCAGGAATTTACCTGTCAGTCTGACATGTCCTGTGATGATAAAGGTTGTCACCTTTGCCCGCGGGGTTTACCACCGCTAACAACGACGGGCACCACGTTGAAGTGGCGTCTGACGGACAGCCACACCCAGTACGGCATTCTGCTGGCTACCCTGCCCGCCGGAAGGCATTTGAGCCACGACCAGCAGCAGCTGGTGGATACCCTGGTGGAACAGCTCACGGCCACGCTGGCGCTCGACAGGCATCAGGAAAAACAGCAGCAGCTGATTGTCATGGAAGAGCGCGCCACCATTGCGCGGGAGCTGCATGACTCCATCGCCCAATCGCTCTCCTGCATGAAGATGCAGGTCAGTTGCCTGCAGATGCAGGACGCGGAGATGCCGGAAAGCAATAAACAGCTCCTGAGCCAGATCCGTAACGAGCTGAACACTTCATGGGTTCAGCTTCGTGAGCTGTTAACCACTTTCCGACTGCAGCTGACGGAGCCGGGCCTTCGCCCCGCGCTGGAGTCCAGCTGTCACGAATTTAGCGCACGACTGGGGTTCCCGGTGAAGCTCGACTACCAGCTTCCGCCGCGTTTTGTCCCCTCCCATCAGGCGATTCATTTGCTGCAGATCGCCCGCGAAGCCCTGAGCAACGTGCTCAAACACGCCAGCGCGACGGCGGTAACAGTAACCGTCAGCCAGCACAATAATCAGGTGAAGCTGACGATTAAGGACGACGGCTGCGGCGTGCCGGAAAATGCCGAAAGAAGCAACCACTATGGTTTAATTATCATGCGAGACCGCGCGCAAAGCCTGCGCGGTGATTGCCAGGTTCGCCGGAGAGACACGGGTGGCACGGAAGTGGTCGTCACCTTTATTCCCGAAAAACCGCTAACAACTGTCCAAGGAGAACACCATGACTAATCAGGAACCGGCATCCATCCTGTTGATCGACGACCATCCCATGCTGCGCACCGGTGTGAAACAGCTGGTCAGCATGGCGCCCGATATTACCGTCGTTGGCGAAGCCAGCAACGGCGAACAGGGTATTGAGCTTGCCGAAGCGCTCGATCCTGATTTGATCCTGCTCGATCTCAACATGCCGGGCATGAACGGTCTGGAGACGCTGGACAAACTGCGCGAAAAATCCCTGTCTGGCCGCGTGGTGGTGTTTAGCGTGTCAAACCATGAAGAAGACGTGGTGACGGCGCTGAAGCGCGGCGCGGACGGCTACCTGCTGAAAGATATGGAGCCGGAAGATCTGCTCAAGGCGCTGCAGCAGGCCGCTGCCGGAGAGATGGTGCTGAGCGAAGCCTTAACGCCGGTACTGGCCGCCAGCCTGCGCGCCAACCGCGCAACCTCGGACCGCGACGTGAGCCAGCTTACCCCGCGCGAACGCGATATTCTGAAGCTGATTGCCCAGGGCCTGCCGAACAAAATGATCGCCCGCCGTCTGGACATCACCGAAAGTACGGTAAAAGTGCACGTGAAGCACATGCTGAAGAAGATGAAGTTAAAGTCCCGCGTCGAAGCCGCCGTGTGGGTCCATCAGGAACGGATTTTTTAACTTACTCATCCGGCAGCAGCTTCCACCGTGGATCGTCGTTGGGTAATGCGACCAGCGGTTGAACCACCGTTAGCGCGATCTCATTGGAAGAGACGCGCTGCCCGTCTTTATCTTCCGCGATCACCGACAACTGCCACTGGTTAGTTGCCCCCTCAGCGTTATCCCATGCGGGCATAATGACGCTCCAGCCGTCGCTGCTGGTACTGTCAGCCGGTGCGGTCAGGCTTAGCGCCTGCGTATCCCCCTGCCAGTGCAGCTGGCGAATACCATGTTTGCTGCGTATTTGCAGCTTCAGCATGACGGTTTCGCCCCCTTTCAGATCCCACGGCGGCGTTGCCAGATAGACCGACAGCGTTTTGCGCTGGCGGAACTCCATGACCGGCAGGTTCTCCCGCTCTGGCGAATCGTAGCGACTGCCGCGCAGCGAACGCGTCACAGCCACTTCGCTGGCGGACAGCTGTTTGACCAGGGGCACGCCAAACCGATAGTTGAGCTTAAGCCCGAGGTTATTCTGGCTGACGCCGCTCTCTCCCTGCTTATGGGCAGCCGTCAGGGTCACCAGCGGAACGGGGGTATAGTTGAGTCCCAGATTGACCGCCATCGGGTTGTGGTAGCCGGTTCCACTGCTAAACAGATCGACGTTATCGCCAAAATACTGTTCAAAACTGACGCTGGTATTCAGATGATGGAACCACGGCAGCCAGGCTTTAGCGGTGATGTCATACCCGCGCGCCATGCGCTGCTCCTGCAGATCCGCGCTGTCGCGCCAGCTGCCGAACGGCTGATAGTAATTCGCCGACAGGCGTAGATTTCTCCCCCACGCTTCTGCCCCCAGCCCGGCGCGCTGCAGGTTTTCCTCAAGCAGGTTATCGTAAAAGGTGTTATAGCCCAGCAGCCAGTCTCCGGCGACCCAACGCTGGCCAATCCCGGCATTGCTCACCAGACCGTCCGTCTGTTGCGTCAGGCCCAGCTGGCTCCAGCTCAGGTAACGATTGTTATCGTTCCAGGGAATGAACCAGCTTCCGCTGCTGCCATTGAAATTGCCCTCATCATCCACCAGCAGATTTACGCTGGCGTTACCCCAGGGGGAAAGCCAGGATTCAATCTGCTCGTTCACTTCCCCGCTCACGACATCCCGTACCTGACCCAGAGCAAACTGCTTCGCCTGCTCGCCTGTCGTCAGGCCGTTGTCGGTCATACTGGCTTCGCCAAAGGCTTTCGCCATTTCAGCAAGGTGCTTTTCGCCCTCGCCTGTCGGGGCTGCCATACCGAGATCGGGTAAGCTGTCGCCGTTATTATCAAACGGATTTTGCGCTTGCTGCATAAAGGAATTCGGCGCGCCGTGAACGGCTCCGGCCAACATAAAGGGGAGTAAAAAAAGCGAACGGAGAGGTGGAGAAAAAGTCATCAATGGCGTAAGTAAAACCCGGTGCTTACGTAAGAACACCGGTTACCTTAACGCGATTTCTCCGCTTTTGCAGCCTTAAGGGGAATTTTCCGGAATTTCCTGAAACATTGTTTTGAGCTCGGGCACGCATGAACCGCAGTTCGTTCCGCAGCGCAAACGTGCCCCCAGCGCCGAAATGGAATCACACCCTCCGGCAATTGCCTCGCGTATCGTGTTTTCCCCGACGCTGAAACAACTACAGATAATGCGCCCCGGATCCACCACCTCCCCCACGCCCTGCCCGTTCAGAAGCGCATGACGTGCAGCAGGCGTTAAGGGGGGCGACTGAAAAGCCGCTTCAATAACCGGGTGCGCCAGCTCCGGTCGCGCGGTTCCTTCCCAGAAGGCGAGCATCAGCTCGCCGTTATGCCAGGCCAGCACGCTGCTGCGCTCGCCGGTCTGCGCAACCTGCAGCTGCCAGCCCCTGCCGCTGGCGTAATCCATGACCCATGGCAGGAACGGTTTATCACCCGCCAGCGTCAGGCGAGTCGCTTTGCGCCACCAGTACACGAAGGACGGGAGTTCCGGTAAGTCACGCGCGTAAAGCTCCCCCTGCCAGCCCGGCTGCCAGGGCAGGATCCTGACCGCGGTTTGTTTACTCTCCGGCTGGCCTGAAACCGGGTCAACGCGGCCTTCCACCAGGGCATTGACCTTCCCCTGACCGGAAAATTGCGCATTCCAGTGCATCGGGAGAAACAGTTCTCCCGCCTTCTGAGCGTCGTTAATATGGATCCGGGCAACCATCACCCCGCGCGGGGAAGCGATTCGCGCCAGCTGCCCCTCGCACACTCCATATCGCGCGGCGTCTGAACGGCAGATGTCAACCAGCGGCTCGGCGATATGCTGCATTAATCGTGAGACGTATCCCGTGCGGGTCATGGTATGCCACTGGTCGCGAATACGGCCGGTGTTGAGCATCAGCGGGTACAGGGCATTGATCCCCGCGGCGGGCAACGATGGGATAACCGGGACAATCCGTCTGTGGGGAAAATGACCGGCGCACCATTGATAAGGCTCCAGCGCATCCCATTCCTCGCGGCTTAGCGTCGCCAGTTCACCCAAATTGAGCGCGCGCTCGCCGTTGTTTTCAAACGCCGTGAGCGCCGCATGTTCACAAAAAATATCCCGCGGATGTTCCCAGGCAAAGGCTTCGCCATAGCCCAGCCTTTTCGCGACCTGGGCAATAATCCACCAGTCCGGCTTTGCCTCGCCCGGCGCGGGCAGAAACGCGCGCTGGCGCGAAATGCGCCGCTCTGAGTTGGTTACCGTACCGTTTTTCTCGCCCCAGCCCAGCGCCGGAAGACGAATATGGGCAAACCGGCTGGTGTCCGTCTCCTGCATCACCTCGGAAACGATCACCAGCGGACAGGCCGCCAGCGCCTGGCACACCGCGTGGCTGTCCGGCAGCGATACGGCGGGGTTAGTGCCCATAATCCACACCGCCTTCACCGCGCCGCGGGCGATGGCGTCAAACAGCTCCACCGCCATCAGGCCTGGCGTCTGCGCCAGCCGCTCGGTTCCCCAGAAACGCGCCACACGCGAGAGATCGTCCGGCTCGAAGTTCATGTGCGCCGCGAGCTGGTTCGCCAGCCCACCCACTTCCCTTCCGCCCATCGCGTTAGGCTGTCCGGTCAGCGAAAACGGGCCGCAGCCCGGACGGTTGAACTTCCCGCTGGCAAGATGGACGTTGATGATAGCGTTGCACTTGTCGCTACCGCTGGTGGACTGGTTGATCCCCATGGTGTAGAGCGTGATGGCGCGAGGTGCCGTCATAAACCAGTCATAAAAAGTGCCGATATCCTGCGGCGAAAGACCGCAAAATGCCGCCACGCGCTCAACGGGCCACTCATCCGCTCCCTGAATCAGGTTCAGCAGACCGACAAATAATCCGGCATCGCTCCCCGGCGCAAGCACCAGATGAAGATCGGCGATATCGCAGGTGGCGGTGCTGCGCGGGTCAATCACCACCACCTTCATCTGCGGATTGCTGTGCTTTGCCTGCACCAGCCGCTGATACAGCACCGGATGGGTCCATGCAGCGTTGGATCCCACCAGCACGACCAGATCGCTGTTTTCCACATCCTCATAGCTGCACGGCACCACGTCTTCGCCGAAGGCGCGCTTGTAGCCGACCACCGCCGAAGACATGCAGAGCCGGGAGTTGGTATCAATGTTTGCCGCGCCGATAAATCCTTTCATCAGCTTGTTGGCAACATAATAGTCCTCGGTTAACAGCTGCCCGGAGGCGTAAAACGCCACGGCCTGCGGCCCCCATTCGTCGATGATCTCCTGGAGTCGCTCGCCTGCCGCCCCCAGCGCCTGCGACCAGCCCACCTCAACACCGTCAACAACGGGGCGCAGCAATCGCCCCTGTAACCCCGTGGTCTCCCCCAGGGCCGATCCCTTCACGCACAGGCGGCCAACGTTCGCAGGATGGGTTTCGTCCCCTCGAACGCTTACCGCTCCGCCTTCCTCGCTGGCGACCACGCCGCAGCCCACCCCGCAGTAGGGGCACGTTGTCCGGGTTTCCGTCATGAGGCCTCCGCACGCATTACCATAGCGTCGTTCCCGACCCATACCTTGCCGTTTTCAATCTTCACCGGCCAGGCGCGTACCGCAGGTTCACCGTTATCCACCTGGCAGCCATCGCGCAGGCGAATACGCTGCTTGTAGAGCGGTGAAATCACCACCGGCTCGCCCGCCGCATCGCCGAGAATGCCGCGTGAAAGCACGTTCGCGCTGCTGCCCGGCTCCCTATCGTCGAGGGCGTAAACCCGCTGTCCGAAACGGAACAGCGCGATCGGTTTGCGGCCAAGACGCGCGCCAATGCCCGCCTGCTCGGGAATATCGTCGATGCCGCAGATTTCCTGCCAGCGCTTGCTCTCATCCGACGGCGCGGCGTTCACCGCGGTGCGGAACAGCGCCAGACGATTGGGATCGCTGAGCGTGGTTTGCCATTCGCACTGATACGTCTCCACCACACGGGCCATCTCCTGCTCCAGATCGTGGGCGATACCCAGGCTGTCGTTGACGATCACCTCGCGCAGATAATCGAGGCCGCCTTCCAGGTTGTCCATCCAGGTACTGGTACGCTGCAGGCGATCCGCCGTGCGGATGTAGAACATCAGGAAACGGTCAACGGTGCGGATCAGCGTTTCATCGTCCAGATCGCTGGCAAAAAGGTCCGCATGGCGCGGCTTCATCCCGCCGTTGCCGCACAGATAGAGGTTCCAGCCCTTGTCGGTGGCAATCACCCCCACGTCTTTGCTCTGCGCCTCCGCGCATTCGCGGGTGCAGCCGGAAACCGCCATTTTGATCTTGTGCGGGGCGCGCAGCCCCTTGTACCGGTGTTCCAGTCTGACCGCGAGACGGGTGGAGTCCTGCACGCCGTAGCGACACCAGGTCGACCCGACGCAGGATTTCACCGTGCGCAGGGATTTCCCGTAGGCGTGTCCGGTTTCAAACCCGGCTTCCACCAGCGCCTGCCAGATCTCCGGCAGCTGTTCCAGGGTGGCGCCAAACAGGTCGATACGCTGCCCGCCGGTGATTTTGCTGTAAAGGTCATAGCGTTTCGCAATCTGGCCGATGGCGATCAGCCCGTCTGCCGTCACTTCCCCGGCGGGCATGCGCGGCACGATGGAATAAGTACCGTCCTTCTGGATATTGGCGAAGTAGCGGTCGTTGGTATCCTGCAGCGGCAGATGTGCCGGTTTCAGCAGATACTCGTTCCAGCAGGAGGCAAGCACCGACCCCACCAGCGGCTTGCAGATCTCACATCCGTGCCCCTGCCCGTAGCGGCTAATCAGCTGGTCAAAGGTGCGAATATGGTTAACGCGCACCAGATGGTAAATATCCTGGCGCGAGTACGGGAAGTGTTCGCAGATATCCTTTTTCACCTCCACGCCCTGCGCCGCCAGCTGGAACTCCATCACCTGCTTCACCAGCGCGCTGCAGCCCCCGCAGCCAGTCGCCGCTTTGGTGCACTGCTTGATGGCGCCGATATCCGTTGCCCCCGCACTCACCGCCTGGCAGATATCGCCTTTGCTGACGTTATGACAGGAGCAGATTTGCGCGCTTTCCGGCAGCGCCGCCACGCCGAGCGCTTTTGGCGCACTGCCCGTCGACGCGGGTAATATCAGCGTTTCCGGCTCTTTTGGCAGGGCTATCCCGTTGAGCATCATCTGCACCAGCGTGGCGTATTCGCTGGCGTCACCCACCAGCACGCCGCCGAGCAGCGTTTTGCCGTCGTGGCTGACCACGATTTTCTTGTAGATTTGCTGCGGACCGTGCGTCCACTGGTAGCTCAGCGCCCCCGGTGTGCGCCCGTGAGCATCGCCGAACGAGGCCACGTCCACACCGAGCAGCTTGAGTTTGGTGCTCATATCCGCCCCGGTGAAGGTTTTCTCCTCACCCACCAGCGCGGCGGCGGCCACCCGCGCCATCTTATAGCCGGGCGCGACCAGACCGAAGATTTTCCCCTCCCACAGGGCGCATTCGCCGATGGCCAGCACGTCCGGATCGGAGGTCCGGCAGCCGTCGTCAATGCAGATCCCGCCGCGTTCGCCGATAGCCAGCCCGCTACTGCGCGCCAGCGCGTCCTGCGGACGAATACCGGCAGAAAAGACCACCATGTCCGTTTCCAGCTGTTCGCCATCGGCAAAGCGCAGCACCAGTCCGCCGTCCGCGGTGGCAATCTCCGTCGTCGCTCTACTGGTGTGAACGCCTACGCCCAGCGCCTCGATTTTCCTGCGCAGCATCGCCGCGCCGTCGTTGTCGAGCTGCACCGCCATCAGATTGGGCGCAAACTCAACCACGTGGGTTTCCAGCCCGAGTTGCTTCAGGGCGTTCGCCGCCTCCAGCCCCAGCAGGCCGCCGCCAATCACCACGCCGCGACGCGAGCCCTTTGCATGCGCGGCAATATTATCGAGATCGTCGAGGGTGCGATAAACAAAGCAGCCCGGCAGATCGTTGCCCGGAACCGGCGGGACGAACGGATAAGAGCCGGTCGCCAGCACCAGCTTGTCCCAGTGGGTCTCATGTCCGCCGGCGGTACGCACCACGTGCGCGTCGCGGTCGATGGCGACAATCTGCTGCGACAGGCGCAGCTCAATGCCGCTGTCGGCAAAGAAATCCCCTTTCACCAGCGAGAGCGACTCTGCGCTGCGCCCGCCAAAATATTCCGACAGATGCACGCGGTCATAGGCGGCATAGCGCTCCTCGCCAAAGACAACGATCTGATACTGCTGATGCAAATTGCGGTTAACGCAGTCTTCGAGGAAATGATGGCCGACCATACCGTGCCCAACCACCACCAGAGTAGGTTTTGTCATAGCGTTCTGTCCTGCAACCTGCGGTTGCGTAGTGAAACGATCGAACAGCCAGTCCGCGTGAGCGGGCGCAGCCGTTGCCAGTAAATCGGTAAATGTTGCCGCACTGCGGCAGTCGCCCATCAGCAGCACACCTGCCAGCGCCCCCTGATGGATCAGTAAACGACGATAGTGACGGGTCAGCGGATCCCATGCGCTCCAGACCACATCGCCCTCCTGCTCTGCCGCGCGACCGAGGCTGAACAACTCCACGCCGGTCACCTTGAGGCGCACGCCGTTGTCGGTGAGGGTAAACGGCACAGTAACGTCCCCGGCCAGCCGCGCGGCGAGGATATCCGCCTGCACCATGCAGGGGGCGACCAGGCCGAACGTCTGGCCGTCAATTTCGCAGCACTCGCCAATGGCGTAGACGTTCGGTGCGGAGGTCTGCATCTGGTGATCCACCACGATGCCGCGCGCACAGCGAATGCCGCTGGCGTGCGCCAGCGCAACGTTCGGCTGCACGCCGGTCGCCAGCACCACGCGCGCGGCGGCGATGCTGTGCCCATTGAGAAGCGACACGCTATTGCCGTTAATTGCCGCGATGCCTGAGGAAAGCTCGCAGCGCACCCCCCGCGCCGCCAGCGCCTCTTCCAGCAACATGCCCGCCTGCTGGTCCAGCTGTTGCTCCATTAGCCACGGACCACGATGAACAACAGTGACGTCGTCACCAGAACGCGCTAACGCTGCCGCCGTCTCAACCCCGAGCACGCCGCCCCCCAGCACCACCGCCGGACCGGCGATGGCCTGAATGGCCCGGATATCCTCCAGAGTACGGAACGTGAATACGTGCGGCGCATCGCCGCCGGGGATGGGCGGAATAAAGGGCGTTGACCCGGTGGCGAACACCAGCGCATCCCAGCCCAGCGTTCGGGCGGTGGTTTGTACTTCCCGCGTATCCACGTTCACGGCAATCGCCTTTTCGCCCCGCAGCACCGTCACGCCGCGCGCCTGGTACCACTCATCATCCTGAAGGCAGATGCCCGCCGCCGCTTTTTCACCGCCCAGCACCGGCGAAAGCTGGATGCGGTTATAGGCATGCTCCGGCTCGTCACCGATGACGGTGATAGCGAAATGACCGGCAGCACGCCCGGTGAGCGAGGCAGTCAGCCGCGTGGCCGCCATGCCATTACCGATAATGACCAGTCGCATCAAGGCCCCCTCGCTACGCCGCTTTCGGCTGCTTTTCATAGAGGAAATGCAGGATCTGCTGGCGCATGTGGTGATAGCGGCTGTCGTCCGCCAGCTGCACCCGGTTGCGCGGGCGCGGCAGGTCAACGCGCAGGATTTCGCCCACGGTGGCCGCCGGGCCGTTGGTCATCATCAGCACGCGATCGGACAGCAGCACCGCCTCGTCCACGTCGTGGGTAATGAGCACGATGGTGGTGTTGAGTGCCTGCTGGATCTGCATCACCGAGTCCTGCAGGTGGGCGCGCGTCAGCGCGTCAAGCGCCCCGAAGGGTTCATCCATCAGCAGCACTTTCGGCTTCATCGCCAGCGCGCGGGCAATGCCGACGCGCTGCTTCATGCCGCCGGAGATCTCCCCCGGGCGTTTGTGCAGCGCGTGCCCCATCTGGACGCGATCAAGGTTGTGCTCAATCCACTCTTTACGCTCGGCCTTGCTCATGGTGCGACGGAAAACCTGATCCACCGCCAGCGCCACGTTGTCGAAGCAGGTCAGCCACGGCAGCAGGGAGTGGTTCTGAAACACCACCGCGCGCTCGGGCCCTGGCCCGGCAATTTCACGGTTATCGCAAATCAGCCCCCCTTCCGTTGGCAGCGTAATCCCTGCGATGAGGTTCAGCAGCGTCGATTTGCCGCAGCCGGAATGGCCGATCAGACTGACGGTTTCGCCCTCGTGGATATCAAAAGAGACGTTTTGCAGCGCCAGAAACTCGCCGCTGGCGGTGGAAAAACGCTGGCTCACGGCCTGGACCTGAATTAATGGTTTCATGTTCGCTCCTTATTTTTCCTGCCAGCTAAAGCGACGGGCGATCAGCATCAGCCCCTGCTCCAGCAGCAACCCGACCACGCCAATGATGACGATGGCGATGAGAATGTTTTCGACGTTGAGGTTGTTCCACTCGTTCCAGATCCAGAAGCCAATGCCCAGCCCGCCGGTCAGCATCTCGGCGGCGACGATCACCAGCCAGGCGATGCCAATGGAAAGGCGCACCCCGGTCAGCACCGCAGGCAGTACCGCCGGGAAGAGGATGCGGCGCATGATCGTCCACTCGGAGAGCTGCAGCACGCGGGCCACGTTGAGGTAATCCTGCGGAATGCGGCGCACGCCCTCGGCGGTGTTGATCACCATCGGCCAGATGGAGCAGATAAAAATGGTCCAGCTCGACGCGGGCTCCGCTTTCTGGAACAGCAATAAACCAATAGGCAGCCAGGCCAGCGGGCTAACCGGGCGCAGCAGCGCAATCAGCGGGTTGAACATGCGCGAGAAAAAAGTAAAACGCCCAATCAGAAAACCGAGCGGAATACCCGCCAGCGCTGCCAGCCCAAAGCCGATGGCGACGCGCTGCAATGAGGCCAGCACGTTCCAGCCGATGCCCATATCGTTTGGCCCGTCGCGGTAGAACGGGTCGGCAAACAGGGTGATGGCCGAATCCAGGGTGCTCAGCGGCGTCGGGAAGCCTTTGCTGTTGATGGCCGCCAGCTGCCAGAGCACCACCAGCAGTCCCAGGCCCAGCAACGCCGGAATGATGCGCTGGAGAAGGTCGTTAATCCGACGCGCAAATGCCGGGGTGCGACGGCGAACCTGCACGGGAGGCAGGGGGATGACTTCCCCACTCACGGGTGTCTCTTGTGATGTCGTCTTTTGCAGATGCTGCATAATCAGGCCCCTTTACGATGAATGGCGAAGCGGTTGGCGTATCCTTCCGGGTCGGTACCGTTCCAGACGGTGCCGTCCATCAGTGTGCTGTTGCGTAGTGGTGATGCCGGTGCGGTAATGCCCCCCACCGCGGTGGCAGCGTCCTGCCAGGTTGCGGTCTGGTTAATCCGTTGCGCGATGCCCGCGTAGTCCGACGCGGCTTTGAGCAACCCCCAGCGACGGAACTGGGTTAAGAACCACATGCCGTCAGAGAGATACGGATAGCTGACGGCCCCCTCGTTGAAGAAGCGGATCGGGTGCGCGTCCTGCCAGCGCTGGCCCAGGCCGTTGTCGTACTCGCCCAGCATCCGTCCGGTGAGGTACTGCTCTTTGCAGTTGAGCCAGGCGCGGCGGGAGAGGATCCGCGCGGTCTCGCGTTTGTTTTCCGGGGAGGCGTCGATCCAGCGCGCGGCCTCCATCACGGCGCTCACCAGCGCCCGGGCGGTATGCGGATTCCTCTCCACCCAGTCGCGGCGAGTGCCGAGGATTTTTTCCGGATGGTCGGCCCAGATGGACTGCGACGTGGCGGCGGTGAAGCCGATGCGGTCGTTAATCGCCCGCGCGTTCCACGGCTCGCCGACGCAAAAGCCCACCATGTTGCCAATGCGCATGTTCATCACCATCTGCGGCGGCGGCACCACCACGGTCCGGATATCGTCGAAGGGGTTAATGCCCGCACTGGCCAGCCAGTAGTAGAGCCACATGGCGTGCGTCCCGGTCGGGAAGGTGTGCGCGAAGGTGTAGGTACCAGGCGCGTGCTGCCCAATCAGCTTTTTTAGCCCGTCGAGATCGTGAACGCCCTTCTCCGCCAGATCGCTGGAGAGCGTGATGGCCTGACCGTTCTGGTTAAGGGTCATCAGGTTCGCCATCTGCTGTGGCTTGCCGGCGATGCCCAGTTCCAGCCCATACAGCAGGCCGTAGAGAATGTGTGCGGCATCCAGCTCGCCCGCCACCAGCTTGTCGCGCACCGCCGCCCAGCTCGCCTCTTTGGTGGGCACGATGGTAATACCGTATTTTTTATCAAATCCTTTCAGCGCCGCGATAACCACCGGGGCACAGTCGGTCAGCGGGATAAACCCGATGCGCACCGTTTCCTGCTCCGGTTTATCCGAGCCTGCCGCCCACGCGGCCTGCATGACACCCGGTAACAGCATTGCGCCACTCGCCAGCATGCTGGCCTGCAAAAACCGCCGTCTCGACAAATCCGCCATGACCACTCCTGAAAAAAGCCAAAAAAAAAGCGCCCGCCGTGCCGAAGCACCGCTGGACGCCTTTATCCCGAAGACGCATGCACCGCCGTTGGCGCATCGTCGAAAATGGTTAAACAGATAATGCAAAGGGAATGCCAGGTTTTAAGGCCCTGCTTTCGGGGCGTTAACCTGATAGCTGTCGCGTTAGCGCACCTCAATCAGGCATTAAATGCCCATTGATTGTGCAACTACTCCTTTGGCGTTAACTGCCACAGATTCTTTACTGTGAGCAGTGCGCGCGCGATATCGACCATGCGCTGGTTCTTGTCCATCGCCATTTTGCGCAGTGCCGTCCACGCCTGTTCCTCACTCATGCTTTGATGCGTCATCAGCACGCTTTTGGCTTTATCAATGGTCTTACGCTCCTCCAGCGTGTCGCGGAGTGATGCCAGTTGACGGGAGAGCTGGTCTATCTCTCGCGCCTGCTGGCGAACCAGCTGCAGCAAGGGTTTATCCGGGTAAAGCGCAAGAGGATCGTCATGCTCTTCGCCACTCATCGTGACTTCACCGGACGCCTGAATCGCGTCATCCACCGCCACCATCAGATCGGCAATCACCATTTCTTCAAGCGTGCGCAGATGTTCAAGACGCGAGGTTTGCAGGGCAAACCAGTTCAGCGCGGTATTGCCATTATCAGCGGCGGGCTGACGGGTGCAGGCAACGCGCCGGAGTTGCTCTGTTTCTCGATCGGGCTGGCAGTTGTGGGCAAAGGTGTTCTGCACCTCAGCGTGGCTGTGGGATAAAAAGATCTCAAAACAGGCCTGCTGCCCGTCAATCCTGTCTACCAGCCGCTGGCGGGTTTCATCAGTGAAAAAACCCTGCGTGAAGCCTATCGCCCCGAGTGCCCGCTCTTGCCCCACCAGTTCTTTGCCCTGCATCAGGCTATAAAGGGCGACAAAACGGCCCGCGATTTGCGGATCGTCAATGCTGTCATTGAGTTGCGGTACGATACTGAGCAGATGGCGAAGCATCCGGCAGTAATGATCCATTGCCTGAGGTGCCGTTATGCTTTGGCTGTCTATCCCGTCACGCAGCAAAGGCAGTGTTTCCAGGCTGAGTAACGCACAGGCGATGCGCTCACAAACGCCGCTCCCCGTGACCGGGAATTGTGCTTTCAGCATGGCCTGCAGCGCAGTGAGGTTTTCATCCACCAGCCCGCGACTGGCTTTGCATTCGGGGGCATACAGCTTACCCTGAGAGCAGAGCCAGACGTTGGATGCCCCGCGCTCGCACTGGAGCATATGCACAAGGCGGCTGATGCCGTTAACCAGCACGCCCAACGCAGCCAGCCTGCCGAGCTGCTCCCGGCGAAGGAATGTCGCGCGCTGGAACCACTCGGTTGCCGCGGGTGAACTGTCCGCCATTAATGTCATGCTTACTCTCCCGGGTAGCGAATCTCCCGGAGAGTTAAGCAATATTCGTGCCTTTCAAACAACAGGAGTCAACATGCAGAAGATTGTGATCGTCGCCAACGGTGCGGCCTACGGCAGCGAATCCCTTTTCAACAGCCTGCGACTGGCGATAGCGCTGCGCGAGAAAGAGAGCGCGCCCGAGCTGCGCCTTTTTTTGATGTCGGACGCCGTCACCGCAGGACTGAAGGGACAAAAACCCGCCGAGGGCTACAACATCCAGCAGATGCTGGAGATCCTGACCGCGCAAAATGTGCCGGTCAAACTGTGTAAGACCTGCACCGACGGGCGCGGTATCACCGGGCTACCGCTGATTGATGGCGTCGAGATTGGGACGCTGGTTGAGCTGGCCGACTGGACCCTGACCGCAGATAAAGTATTAACTTTTTAATAATAAACCCGTAAAAATATTATTTTCTTATGGACGCGGTTTCAGCATCAAGTTTACCTGCGCGGCTGCCGATAGGCATGGAAACAACACAGCAGGTATTTCACTTATGTTCAGATCCATTCGTGCCCGTATTATTGCCGCGACGACAGGTTGCCTGATCGTCGCCCTTCTTCTCAATACCGTCATTAATTTCCAGGTTACGCGCCAGGATAACCAGCAGTCGCAGCGCGATATTCTGACCAGCACCAGCGCCAGCCATAACATGGCGATTGCAGACTGGGTTAAAAGCAAAATGACGGTCATCGCCTCCGCGCACACCGTTGCGCTGAATGACGATCCGGTTCCGGTATTCAAACAGCTTGCACAGGCGGGTGGCTTCACCAACGTCTATGTCGGCTACGCCAGCAAAACGGCGAAGTTCTCCGACCCGGCGGGCGTCCCGGCAGATTATGACCCCACGATCCGTCCCTGGTATCAGCAGGTGGTGAGTACTGATGGCCCGGTCGTGACCGCCCCGTACGTGGACGCGGGCACCGGGAAACTGGTGGTGACCTTTGCGGTGCCGGTGAAGGAGAACGGTGCGCTGAAGGCGGTTGTGGCAGGCGACGTGGCGATGGACAGCGTGGTGGCTAACGTACGTGGTATTCACCCGACTCCTGCCAGCAGCGGGTTACTCCTTGATAGCGATGGCACGGTGATTGCGGCCAGCGATCCGGCGCTCACGCTCAAGCCATTCGCTGAAACCATCAAAGGGACCGATTTTGCGGCACTGAAAAGCGGTAGCCTGGTTGAGGGGACGTTCAACGGCAGCGAAAAAACCTTCGCGGCGACCGCCGTGCCGGGCACGCACTGGATGTTGGCTGTGGCGCTCGATAACAACGATGCCACCTCCGGTATGCGCTCGCTGCTGAAAGCCTCTGCGCTGTCGCTGGTGATCCTCGCCCTGCTGAGCGGCGCGATTGTTCATTTCCTGATCGCCCGCCTGTTGAAACGTTTGTCCGATATTCGCGACGCCATGCATAACATCGCTAACGGCACCAATGACCTGTCGCAGCGCCTGCCGGACAGCGGTGATGACGAAGTGGCGCAAATTGCCCAGGCGTTCAACGCGTTTAGCGATAAGCTCTCGGTCGTGATGGTCCAGTTGCGCGACGCCAGCGCCTCGGTGAAAAATGCGGCGCAGGAAATTGCAGCCGGTAACCAGGATCTCTCCGGGCGCACTGAGCAAGCGGCGTCAAGCCTTCGCGAAACCGCCAGCGCCGTCGAAGAGATCACCGCCTCCGTCACCCAGTCAAATGAATCTGCGGCAGAAGCGAACGAGCAGGCAAGCAAAGCCTCTGCTGCAGCGTCGCGCGGGGGTGAAGTGGTTTCTCAGGCAATCAGCACTATGCAGTCGATTGAGGTGGCCTCGGCGAAGATTGGCGATATCACCAGCGTCATCGACGGCATTGCCTTCCAGACCAACATTCTTGCGCTGAACGCCTCGGTCGAAGCGGCGCGCGCGGGCGAACAGGGCCGCGGCTTTGCGGTGGTGGCTGGAGAAGTGCGTAACCTCGCCAGCCGTAGCGCTCAGGCGGCGAAAGAGATCAAATCGCTTATCGATTCCACAACCGACAGCGTGGCAACGGGTTCGCGTTATGTGCATCTGGCCGGAGAAAGCATGGATGAAATCCGCTCCAGCATCGGTAGCGTCTCGGGGATTATGCGTGAAATCTCGATTGCCACCAGCGAGCAGATGAAAGGTATTCACGAGATCAACCACGCGGTAACGCATCTGGACAGAATGGTGCAGCAGAACGCCGAACTGGTGGTGCAGTCTGCCGCAGCGGCCAGCGCGCTGCAGAGTCAGGCGGGCGACCTTGCTGAAACCGCCGGCCATTTCCGCATTTAATTTTCTTCTGGCGCGGGTTAATCGGGTAAAACACGCGCCAGCTGAATGCTTTCAGGAATTTTGTCATTTTTGTTTAAACGTTATGCCATTTTTTGATCAAAATCATCATCCTTCCCCCTCCCCTTTGGTGTTATGCAATGAGTAAATTGTGAACAATATCACGCTCGGGATGGGCAAAATCGACGGGGTAAAAAATGGCACTGGTGAAGACAAGTTTGAAACTGTTTGGCGGGGATACGGTCGTGGTACGTTGCTCAGAACGCTGCCGCATTCATCTCATGAGTTCAAAAGCGCAGAAGCAATCGCAGGCGGATATTCTGACGGTGCAGGATGACAAGGCGTGGCTGACCGTGCCTTATACCGGCACCTGGGATGTCCTGATTGACAGCCACAGTCAGTCACTGGAGCATTCGGTCAGCTACGTTGCCGCATAAATGAACGCCCGGTTTAGCCGGGCGTTTTTTCAGGCAAACCCCGGACGTAGCGGGTTATTAAGCAGGTTCCCTTCCAGCAGCGCTTTCACCTTCATGACCAGCTCATTCAAACATTCGTCCTGCATACCCAGACGCGTCAGTTCCTGATCGAGTGAAAACAGATATTGCGCGTTGGTACCCAGCGGCCCGCTGGCCGCGGCAATCAAGGGCGCGATCACCTGCGTACGGGTATCCGCTTCATACAGCGGGTGGCGCGGATCCATAATAAATACCAGCGCATTGACGGTGCGTCCGTCATCCAGTTCCAGCTTGCACCAGCTTGGCATATAGCAGCCGGTGATCATCTCGCGCTTCCAGAGCAGCGTCAGTTCGTCTTCCAGCGTGGCATCCGGCAGGCGGTACGCCACGCCCGTGGTGCGCCCGCCCTCTTTCAGTGCAAGCATGCGTCCCGGCTGGCACGCGCTGCCGCGTCCGGCCGTCAGGCGCAGACAAAACGCGCGGTGCCAGCCAGGCAACGTTCCCGTTGCCGATTCGACAAATTCGAGAGCCGGGTTCCACATCAGAGAACCATAGCCAAAAATCCATACCGGGCCATCATCCGGGCGGCAGGCAAGCGTGGCAGCAAGTGACGCCGCCCGTTGTTCAGCTGACCAGAGAAGCGATTCCTCAATAGCACCAAATGCCGTCTTACAATCTGCCTTCATTAAGAAATCACGCGTTAACACATTACACCTCCGCCACTGCATGCTTCCTTGCGACAACTGTAATTCGCCTTCCCGGCATTCTATGCTGGTCATTTTGCCAGCAGTTAAATAACGATAAGCAATTAGCGGACCAGTTGCAATACAACGGAAGTTGAACCGCCTGAAAAGTCAAAATGCAGGCAGCTTATTATTTTGCGGCTATTTCTTTTTGTGCCATTTATCATCGTCGCCTTTCTCGTATTCATGTTTTACGGCGGCCCAGGCGACCTTGTGCGCCGTCTCTTCACGGCTGGCATCATCCCGGCGATCGTCCTTATCTTTGTATTGATCCCAGGCGCTGTTAAAGGCTTTTTTGTAGATATCCTGCGCGTGGGCAGGAAGGACGTGCTGCACGCTATCGGGTAACTCGCGTTTCGTTTTGTATGGCATCGAAAACCTCTCTTTTTGCTAAAGAGATAAGTGTGGTTGAGGATGCTCGCGCCTGCCAGCTTGATTTCATTTATGCTTAATTAGCTAATCTAATTAACTGTAATACAGTACAATTTTATGGATAACTGCTCTTTATGTGGGTAACAATAAACATTAACATCAAACAGTAAAATTAAGTAAAACTTCAACGGTATTTATCAGATATCTGTTAGTTTAATGCCCTCAAAAATCTATCTATAATTACAAGCACCTGCATTGATGGAGAAGCACATGACAACAACACACGAGGCGGTTAAGACCCGCCACAAGGAGACGTCGCTCATTTTCCCGGTTCTGGCACTGGCTGTGCTGCTCTTCTGGGGAAGCAGTCAGTCACTGCCAGTGGTGGTTGGTATCAATATTCTTGCGCTGGTCGGTATCTTAACCAGCGCCTTTAGCGTGGTTCGTCATGCGGACGTATTAGCCCACCGTCTGGGTGAGCCGTACGGTTCGTTAATTCTCAGCCTTTCCGTTGTTATTCTCGAAGTCAGCCTGATTTCCGCGCTCATGGCCACCGGCGATGCCGCGCCGACGCTGATGCGCGACACGCTCTACTCGATCATTATGATTGTGACGGGCGGCCTGGTGGGCTTCTCTCTGCTGCTGGGCGGCCGCAAGTTCGCGACCCAGTATATGAACCTGTTCGGCATTAAACAGTATCTTATCGCCCTCTTCCCGCTGGCCATCATCGTGCTGGTGTTCCCGATGGCGCTGCCGGGTGCAAATTTCTCTACCGGTCAGGCGCTGCTGGTCGCACTCATTTCCGCCGCCATGTACGGCGTGTTCCTGTTGATTCAGACGAAAACGCACCAGAGCCTGTTTGTGTATGAGCATGAAGACGACGGCGACGATGATGACCCGCACCACGGTAAGCCGTCGGCCCACAGCAGCGCGTGGCATACGGTTTGGCTGATCGTGCATCTGATTGCGGTGATTGCCGTCACCAAGATGAACGCCAACCCGCTGGAGACGCTGTTAACCGAGCTGAACGCGCCGGTGGCGTTTACGGGCTTCCTGGTGGCGCTGCTGATCCTGTCCCCTGAAGGGCTGGGCGCGCTGAAAGCGGTGTTGAATAATCAGGTGCAGCGCGCAATGAACCTGTTCTTCGGCTCCGTACTGGCGACGATTTCACTTACCGTTCCGGTGGTAACGCTGATTGCCTTTATGACGGGCAACGAGCTGCAGTTTGCGCTGGGTGCGCCGGAGATGATTGTGATGGTGGCCTCATTGCTGCTGTGCCAGATTTCGTTCTCCACCGGACGCACCAACGTGCTGAACGGCGCGGCGCATATGGCCTTGTTTATTGCGTACCTGATGACGATTTTTGCGTAGCCTTTTTGCCCAGCGGCGCTTCGCTTGCAGGGCCTACGGGTTTTGTAGGCCGGGTAAGCGAAGCGCCACCCGGCAATATGCCCCATAAAAAAACCCGCCGAAGCGGGTTTTTTTATTAGTTGCTGGTATCCAGCTCGTCGAAGCTCTTCACCAGATCGTCAATCGCTTTAATCTGTTTCAGGAACGGCTCCAGCTTATCCAGCGGCAGTGCGGAAGGACCATCGCATTTCGCGTTAGCCGGATCCGGGTGCGCTTCAATGAACAGGCCTGCCAGTCCGGTCGCCATACCGGCACGCGCCAGCTCGGTAACCTGGGCACGACGGCCGCCAGAGGCGGCGCCAAACGGGTCGCGGCACTGCAGAGCGTGCGTCACGTCGAAAATCACCGGAGACTGGCCGGAGACGTTCTTCATCACGCTAAAGCCCAGCATATCCACTACCAGGTTGTCGTAACCGAAGTTTGCGCCACGGTCACACAGGATCACCTTGTCGTTGCCACCTTCAATGAACTTATCGACGATGTTACCCATCTGCCCAGGGCTCACGAACTGCGGTTTCTTCACGTTGATAACAGCACCGGTTTTCGCCATCGCCGCAACCAGGTCGGTCTGACGCGCCAGAAATGCCGGAAGCTGAATCACGTCTACCACGTCAGCCACAGGCTGCGCCTGAGAGGCTTCATGCACGTCGGTGATCACTTTCACGCCAAAGGTCTGCTTCAGCTCCTGGAAAATCTTCATCCCTTCTTCCAGGCCCGGGCCACGGTAAGAGTTGATGGAGGAGCGGTTGGCTTTATCAAAAGAGGCCTTAAACACGTACGGGATGCCCAGCTTCTGGGTCACTGTCACGTAGTGCTCGCAGATACGCATGGCGAGATCGCGGGATTCCAGCACGTTCATGCCCCCAAACAGCACGAACGGCAGGTCGTTTGCTACCTTGATATCACCAATGCTAACCACTTTTTGTTTCATAGGATCGCCTTATTCAGGTGTGAATCGGAATTAAGATTAATGCAGTGTAATTTGTTTGTGCGAGATCGCGTTGATCTGCGCACGAATCATTTCGCTAATCGGGTCTTCCGGACATTGCTCGACGAAATAATTCAAATCACTTAGCGCCACGTGCTCGCAATCGAGCTGCGCATAAATCAGGCCGCGGTCGCGAATTTCGTACGGATCTTCCGGGTTGAACTGCAGCAGCACTTCGCTGGCACGCAGCGCCAGCTCCATTTGACGCTCTTCCATTAGCGCAGACTTCAAAGTGTCCAGCAGCTTGCGGATCACTTCGGCGTTATCCGCCTCGTCGAGATCTTCGTTGAAAAGCTCGGCCACCGGGCTGATATTGCCTTTCAGCCACACGTCCAGCGTGTGCTCATCCAGCGTGTCACCGTTGAAGGGATTAATGAGCCACATCTCGCCGTCCAGCCACTCCGCACGCAGTATCATCTGCGTCGGGAAAATGACCGGCACCAGCGGAATATCCAGACGATGGGCGACCCACAGCAAAATGGATCCCAGCGCGACGGCGCTGCCCTGACGATTCTTCAAGACCTGGTCCAGCCATAATGCATCTGACAGGCGATACACGCCACGCGTGTCGCAGAAACCCCATTCGCCGTAGAAAAGCTCTAGCAGCTTCTCTAATTGCCAGTCCTGCGGACGCGCCTGACTGATCTCCTCCCGTGCCAGGCTGACCAGATTCTCCAGCTCCGCGTGGACGTACTGCGACGTAAAATCATCGCGAATCATTTCAGAAATCAGGATCATGCCTTCACACAGCGGCACTTTGTTAAATTCGAAATCGGCTAAGGACCTCATGACTTACCCCAGTAACGACTGCGCGTACAATGACGTCCAGACGCGATAAAACTCAAAACGATGTAGATGATAACGCCAAACCACTTTTCAGTCAGCCATGCGCCTTTATCAGTTAATGGCAGATAGCGGTGATTCATACCCACTGTCCCAGCGTCAGACGTTCATTGCCGCCGTAATCGCGGCAGGTTGCCACTGCGCGATAACCCGCATTTGTGAACAGCGCGCGCACCGCGTTCCCTTGCGTCCAGCCATGTTCCACCAGCAACCAGCCACCGGGAAGCAAATATTGTCGTGACGTTGTCACAATGTGATCAAGATCGGCTAAGCCTTCATTGGCCGCGACCAGCGCAGTCAGTGGTTCGAAACGAACATCGCCCTGCGCTAGGTGCGGGTCATGTTCGTCGATGTAAGGCGGGTTGCTGACAATCAGCGCAAATAAGCGATTCTCCAGCGCGGTAAACCAGCTACTTTGCAGTACCGTCACGTTGCCGAGCTCAAGACGTTCCACGTTACGCTGCGCCAGCGTCACCGCGTCTGGCATCACATCCACCGCCGTTACTGTGCAATCGGGCCGCTCAGTGGCGAGCGCGAGCGCAATAGCGCCTGTGCCAGTACCGAGATCGAGAATGCTACAGGCCGTGGTGGGTAAACGCGCCAGCGCTTGCTCCACCAGACACTCAGTGTCAGGACGTGGGATCAGCGTTGCCGCCGAGACGTACAGCGGTAACGACCAGAACTCACGTTCGCCGACAAGGTGCGCCACCGGCTCGCCCGTCTTACGGCGGGCAAGCAGCGCGGCGAGCTGCGCTTCCTGCTCGGCGGTCAGCAGCGTCTCACCAAAAGCCAGCAGGTACGTGCGGGATTTACCCGTCACATGCTCAAGCAATATTTCGGCGTCGCGTTTCGGGCTTTCGCTTTCTGAAAGCTCACTGACCGCCTCACGTAACCAGCGCTGAAAATCCATTATTCCTGCTCGGACAGTGCCGCCAGCTGGTCGGCCTGGTATTCCTGCACGATAGGCTCAATCAGCATATCGAGCTTACCTTCCATTGCTTCATCCAGACGGTACAGCGTCAGGTTGATGCGGTGGTCTGTCACGCGGCCCTGCGGGAAGTTATAGGTACGGTTACGATCGCTGCGATCGCCGCTGCCCAGCAGGTTACGACGCGTAGACGCTTCCGCCTGCTGACGCTTCGCCACTTCGGCGGCGCGGATACGTGCACCCAGTACAGACAACGCTTTGGCTTTGTTTTTGTGCTGGGAACGTTCGTCCTGACACTCCACCACAATACCGGTTGGCAGGTGGGTAATACGGATCGCGGAGTCGGTGGTGTTAACGTGCTGACCGCCCGCCCCGGAGGAGCGGAACGTATCAATTCGCAAATCCGCCGGATTGATGTCCGGCAGTTCGGCTTCCGGCAGTTCCGGCATCACCGCAACCGTACAGGCTGAGGTGTGAATACGTCCCTGAGATTCTGTCGCAGGCACGCGCTGCACGCGGTGACCGCCGGATTCAAACTTAAGACGACCGTACACGCCGTCGCCGCTAATCTTGGCGATAACTTCTTTAAAGCCACCATGTTCGCCTTCGTTGGCACTCATGATCTCTACGCGCCAGCGACGCGCTTCGGCGTAACGGCTGTACATACGGAACAAGTCACCAGCAAACAGCGCAGCTTCGTCACCGCCGGTACCGGCGCGCACTTCCACAAACGCGTTACGCTCATCGTCCGGATCTTTCGGCAGCAGAAGCACCTGGAGTTGTTGTTCCATCTCTTCAGAACGCGCTTTTGCGTCCTGCAGCTCTTCCTGCGCCATCTCGCGCATTTCAGGATCGTCGAGCATCATCTGCGCGGTTTCAATATCTTCCTGAACCTGTCGCCAGTCGGTAAAGCATTTAGACACATCACTCAACTGCGCATATTCACGCGACAGTGCGCGAAAACGTTCCTGGTCTGCGATGGTCCCGGCATCACCGAGCAGCGCCTGTACTTCCTCATGGCGCTCATGCAGAGCTTCCAGTTTAGCGACGATAGAAGGCTTCATAGGCGTAAGTGCACCTTGTAATAGAAAATGGGTGTAGGGCGCTATTCCAGCCCGAGGCTGTTGCGCAGAATAGTCAGGCGTTCATCATCCCCGTCACGGGCAGCCTGCTGGAGAGATTTGGTTGGTGCATGGATCAGGCGGTTGGTCAGTTTCCACGCCAGATCCTGCATGATTGCATTTGCGTCACCGCCCTGTTCCAGGGCCGCTAACGCTTTGGCTGTCAGGTCATCACGCACCTGTTCAGCCTGCCCGCGGTACTCGCGGATGGTCTCGCTGACGCTTTGCGCGCGCAGCCAGGCCATAAACTCGCTGGTTTCCTGCTCAACAATGGTTTCCGCCTGCACCGCTGCCGCTTTACGCTGGGCAAGGTTGTGCGAAATGATGCTTTGCAGGTCATCCACGCTGTAGAGATAGGCGTTCGCCAGTTTGCCCACTTCGGGTTCAACATCACGCGGGACGGCAATATCTACCAGCAGCATCGGCTGATTACGGCGGGATTTCAGCGCACGCTCCACCATCCCTTTACCGATAATCGGCAGCGGGCTGGCGGTAGAACTGATAATAATATCCGCCTCTTTCAGGCGCTCATCGATGTCGCTCAGCGCAACGACCTCTGCGCCCACTTCGTCCGCGAGCACCTGCGCACGCTCGCGGGTGCGGTTGGCGATAATCATCTTTTTCACTTTATGCTCGCGCAGATGGCGCGCCACAAGTTCGATGGTTTCGCCCGCGCCCACCAGCAGCACGGTGACGGTCGACAGGGATTCAAAGATTTGACGAGCGAGGGTACAGGCCGCGAAAGCAACAGAAACCGCACTGGCACCAATGTCGGTTTCGGTTCGCACTCGCTTTGCCACGGAGAACGACTTCTGGAACATACGCTCCAGCTCGCTGGCCTTCAGATGCCCTTTTTGCGAATCTGCAAACGCCTTTTTCACCTGCCCAAGAATTTGCGGTTCGCCCAGTACCAGCGAATCCAGCCCGCTGGCCACGCGCATGAGATGGCTGACCGCATCGTTGTCCTGATGCCAGTACAGGCTATTGCGCAGTTCTTCTTCGTTGAGGTTGTGGTAGTCGCATAACCAGCGGATCAACGCCTCGTGCAGGTTATCCTGCTCTTCCACGCTGAGATACAGCTCGGTACGGTTGCACGTCGAGAGCACCACGCCACCCTGCACCATCGGTTGTGCAAGCAGGCTATCCAGCGCCAGGTCGAGCGTATCCGGCGAAAACGTCACGCGTTCTCGCAGTGAAACCGGGGCTGTTTTGTGGTTGATGCCGAGTGCTAATAGGGTCATGTTGAGCGGGAGTAGTACCAGCGTTAATAAGGTTAGCAGAACGCATCATACAGGATGCGCGAGATCAATAAAAGGGAGTGCCCCCTTTCGGAGTAATAGGTTACACAACGCTTTGAGATAATTTGAACGTAGACGGTAGCACTGTGGGACGCTAGCATTAACAGTTATAACTGCAACGTATCTCAAGGATTTGTCCTCATTATGACCCGACTGATTCGCCTGCTGCCGCTGGCGGCACTGGTTCTGACCGCATGTACCGTCACCCAACCAAAAGGCCCGGGCAAAAGCCCTGATTCACCGCAGTGGCGTCAGCACCAGCAGGACGTCCGTAATTTGAGCCAGTACCAGACCCGCGGCGCTTTCGCTTATCTCTCTGACGAGCAAAAGGTTTATGCACGTTTCTTCTGGCAGCAAACGGGTCAGGACAACTATCGCCTGCTGCTGTTAAATCCGCTGGGCAGCACCGAACTGGAGCTTATCGCCAAACCGGGCGAAGCGCAGATCACCGATAATAAAGGCCAGCACTACACCGCGACAGACGCCGAAGAGATGATTGGCAAGCTGACGGGGATGCCTATCCCGCTGAACAGCCTGCGCCAGTGGATCCTCGGTCTGCCGGGTGAGGCAACAGACTACCAGCTTGACGATCAATACCGTCTCAGCCAGGTGAACTACACTCAAAATGGCAAGACGTGGAAAGTGGTGTACAGCGCCTATGACAGCAAGAGTAAACCGTCGTTGCCGACGAATATGGAGCTGACGCAAGGCAGCCAGCGCATTAAGCTGAAAATGGACAACTGGATCGTTAAATGATGACCCACTGGCCCTCTCCGGCAAAACTGAACCTGTTTTTATACATCACCGGCCAGCGTGCTGACGGTTATCACACCCTGCAGACGCTGTTTCAGTTTATTGATTATGGCGACACGATCGCCATTGAGCTGCGCCAGGATGGACGGATTTGCCTGCTGACGCCCGTTGAAGGTGTGGAGCATGAGGACAACCTGATCGTGCGCGCCGCGCGCCTTCTGATGAAAGCCGCAGCGGAATCAGGTCGTCTGCCCTCAGGAAGCGGTGCGGATATCCGTATCGAGAAGCGTCTGCCGATGGGCGGCGGGCTGGGCGGTGGCTCATCTAACGCCGCGACCGTACTGGTTGCGCTGAATCATCTCTGGGGCTGCGGGCTGTCAAAGGACGAACTGGCAACCTTAGGCTTGACGCTGGGGGCTGATGTCCCGGTGTTTGTTCGCGGTCATGCGGCTTTTGCCGAGGGCGTAGGCGAGATCCTCACGCCAGTCGACCCGCCGGAAAAATGGTATCTGGTTGCCCACCCTGGCGTGAGCATACCAACGCCGGTCATCTTTAAAGATCCTGACCTGAAAAGAAATACCCCGGAACGGTCAATAGAAACGTTATTAAATTGTGAATTCAGCAACGATTGCGAGGATATCGCAAGAAAACGTTTTCGCGAGGTTGATGCGGTGCTTTCCTGGCTGTTAGAATACGCGCCGTCGCGCCTTACGGGTACAGGGGCCTGTGTCTTTGCTGAATTTGACACCGAATCCGCCGCTCGTCAGGTGCTTGAGCAAGCGCCGGTTTGGCTGCATGGTTTTGTAGCACGCGGGATGAACACCTCCCCCCTACAGCAGACCATACTGGCGCAGACTGAGTTTCGGTGACAACGTCACCCTGTTCCAGACGTTGCATCGCGCTCTTTAATACACCGCCTGGATAGCATTTGCCTGGCCCGCACAGTTTGCGGCGAACGCTATCCACCACTGGACGCATGCCTGAGGTTCTTCTCGTGCCTGATATGAAGCTTTTTGCTGGTAACGCCACCCCGGAACTAGCACAACGTATTGCCAACCGCCTGTACACTTCCCTCGGCGACGCCGCCGTAGGTCGCTTTAGCGACGGCGAAGTCAGCGTACAAATTAACGAAAATGTACGCGGTGGTGATATTTTCATCATCCAGTCCACCTGTGCTCCAACAAACGACAACCTGATGGAACTGGTTGTTATGGTCGACGCCCTGCGTCGCGCTTCAGCAGGCCGTATCACTGCTGTAATCCCTTACTTCGGCTATGCCCGTCAGGACCGTCGCGTCCGTTCCGCACGTGTGCCAATCACCGCTAAAGTTGTCGCTGACTTCCTGTCCAGCGTCGGTGTTGACCGCGTACTGACCGTTGACCTGCACGCAGAGCAGATCCAGGGCTTCTTCGACGTCCCGGTTGATAACGTATTCGGCAGCCCAATCCTGCTGGAAGACATGCTGCAGCTGAACCTGGACAACCCAATCGTGGTTTCTCCGGACATCGGCGGCGTGGTACGTGCCCGTGCTATCGCTAAGCTGCTGAACGATACCGACATGGCGATCATCGACAAACGTCGTCCGCGCGCTAACGTTTCTCAGGTGATGCACATCATCGGTGACGTTGCTGGCCGCGACTGCGTGCTGGTTGACGACATGATCGATACCGGCGGTACGCTGTGTAAAGCCGCTGAAGCGCTGAAAGAGCGTGGTGCCAAGCGCGTGTTCGCTTACGCGACCCACCCGATCTTCTCCGGTAACGCGGTAAACAACCTGCGCAACTCCGTCATTGACGAAGTGGTGGTATGCGATACCATCCCTCTGAGCGACGAGATCAAGGCACTGCCAAACGTGCGTACCCTGACCCTGTCCGGGATGCTGGCCGAAGCGATTCGTCGTATCAGCAACGAAGAATCCATCTCAGCAATGTTCGAACACTAATCGAACACGGCCAAAAAACCCGCTGCGGCGGGTTTTTTTGTCTCTGGGTTTTATTTGTATGATTAATGCCTCCTTCACCTGCCATTGATATGACAGATGATGCGCATACGGATGATAGATAATTGTGAAAAACGTAACTTCCTCACATGTTCTGCCCTTTCGCGCCCTCATCGACGCCTGCTGGAAAGAGAAGTACACCTCATCACGCTTTGTACGTGACCTGATTGCCGGGATCACCGTCGGCATTATCGCCATCCCGCTGGCGATGGCGCTGGCGATTGGCAGCGGCGTTGCGCCGCAGTACGGTCTGTACACCTCGGCCGTTGCCGGGATCGTCATCGCCCTGACGGGCGGCTCGCGCTTCAGCGTCTCCGGCCCGACCGCCGCCTTTGTGGTGATCCTCTACCCGGTTTCACAGCAGTTTGGTCTGGCAGGCCTGCTGGTCGCCACCCTGATGTCCGGCGTCTTTTTAATTTTGTTTGGCCTGGCCCGTTTTGGCCGCCTGATCGAGTACATACCCCTTTCCGTCACGCTGGGGTTCACATCCGGGATCGGTATCACCATCGGGACGATGCAAATCAAGGATTTCCTCGGCCTGCAAATGACTCACGTCCCTGAACACTATCTGCAAAAAGTGGGCGCGCTGTTTATGGCGTTGCCGACTGCAAACCTGGGCGACGCCGCCATTGGGATTGTGACGCTGGGTACGCTGATCGTCTGGCCTCGTCTGGGGATCCGTCTCCCGGGCCATCTGCCCGCCCTGCTGCTGGGCTGCGCGGTGATGGCTATCGTCAATATGTTCGGTGGTCATGTCGCGACCATCGGCTCGCAGTTCCACTATGTTCTGGCGGACGGTTCACAGGGTAGCGGCATTCCGCAGCTGTTGCCGCAGCTGGTGCTGCCTTGGGACATGCCCGGCTCCAGCTTTACCCTAAGCTGGGATTCCCTGCGAGCTTTGCTTCCCGCCGCATTTTCTATGGCGATGCTGGGGGCGATTGAGTCCCTGCTGTGCGCCGTCGTACTGGACGGTATGACCGGCACCAAACACAAAGCCAACAGCGAGCTGGTCGGTCAGGGATTAGGCAACCTCGTCGCGCCGTTCTTCGGCGGTATTACCGCAACGGCAGCCATCGCCCGTTCTGCTGCCAACGTGCGCGCGGGAGCAACCTCACCCGTTTCGGCGGTTATCCACTCCGTGCTGGTGATCCTCGCCCTGCTCATTCTTGCTCCTTGGCTCTCCTGGCTCCCGCTCTCTGCAATGGCGGCACTGCTGCTGATGGTGGCGTGGAACATGAGCGAGGCGCATAAGGTGGTGAACCTGCTGCGTCGCGCGCCGAAGGACGACATCATCGTGATGCTAATCTGCATGTCGCTGACCGTGCTGTTCGATATGGTTATCGCCATCAGCGTCGGGATCGTGCTGGCTTCCCTGCTGTTTATGCGCCGCATTGCGCAGATGACGCGCCTCTCCCCGGTTAACGTGGAGGTGCCTGATGATGTGCTGGTGCTACGCGTAATTGGCCCGCTGTTCTTCGCTGCGGCGGAAGGCCTGTTCAGCGATCTGGAGTCCCGCATCGCGGGCAAACGGATTGTGGTACTGAAATGGGATGCCGTACCGGTGCTGGACGCCGGCGGGCTGGATGCCTTCCAACGCTTCGTGAAACGTCTGCCGGAAGGCTGTGAGCTGCGGGTGAGTAACCTAGAGTTCCAGCCCCTGCGCACCATGGCGCGTGCGGGCGTGCAGCCCATCCCTGGCCGACTCTCCTTCTACCCTAACCGGGATGCCGCGCTAGCGGACCTGTGAGCCACCTGATGCAGAGAAACGTCTCTGCATCATCACCCCGATAGCCTGCTGGAGCCACCCAAGTACGGCAGGCGTCATCCATGTTCCCTTCATCAGATGCGGCTCCTGCTGCATGGCCACGCGAAACTTTTGCTGGGTCTCCGGGTTCGTACCCGCGTACGACTGGAACAACGCCAGCCAGTTTTCGGCAAGCTTTTGCGCCTCTTCAGAGGTGGGGTCTAGATTTTCCCGCTGCGCCTGGTGCACTTTTGCCACCAGCGGCGGCCACTCCATCATGCGGTCAAAGTAGTGTTTCCGGGTAAAAGCCATCTCTTCGGCAGAGAGATATTTCTCCCAGATAATAAGTTTCGATTCGGCAAACGCCCGCGTAATGTAATCGGTCATCTCCGGCGTAATGCCGGTCTGTGCCTGCATCTGTGGCTCAACGCTGTGCATTTCGTTCAGCCGGGTGAGAAACTCCGGCTTACCCGCTGTGTCCAGCTCCAGGCGTTCCATCCAGCGCGTCGCCAGGTCCATCGCCCGGGCGTCCGTCACGGGTATGTGTTGTTCCAGCAGCATGCTGGCCTCTGCAACCAGCCCTGACCAGATAGCCGCCAGCGCATCCTTCTGCACCGCAAACGGCAGCTGCTGTAACTCTTCTTTGCTAAACCAGCGATCGTACATATTCATTAACTCCAGAGTCTGTAGCCAGGATTCCAGATCGGGAGTCTCATCGGCGGCAAGCCCGGTGCGTAAGTCCATCAGCCTGTCGCGCAGCGTGTTTATGCTGCGCAGCTGTTTATCCAGCAGGCTGATTTGCGCATCGAGGAGTTCCGTTAACGACAGCGACTCCTGTTCCAGAAAATCCCTGATTTCAGCAAGTTCCAGCCCCGCTTTTGCCAGCGCCTGGATCATGTGCAGACGCTGGACATCCGCCAGGTTGTAAAGCCGGTAACCTGCCGCGCTTCTGGCAGAAGGCAGCAACAGCCCTGTTTGCTCATAGTGATGCAATGTTCGTACGGTGATCCCGGCACGTTTCGCCAGTTCACCCACCTGAATCAACATAACTGCTCCTTTTCTTTGCCAGTGGCACCACTCTGGAGCCTTACGTTACGTGAGGGTCAACCCTTGATGCAAAAAAAAACGGCTCCCCAGGGAACCGTTTCGGTGTTCTTCATCGTAGCACTAGCTGTGCTTATGCTGGTCGCGACGACAGCGTTTGTCGTAGTGGCGCACCCACCAGTACTTGTCACACACTTCCTCATGGCCGCTCACGCGAGCCCCCGCCAGCCATAATACCGCACCAATGAAGATGCTCAATATCGCGCCATGCGCGAAGTATTGCGGGAGATCAAACTGTGGTAACTGGTTTAAAATTGAATAACCCACCCCGGCTACCATCACGAACAGCCCCAACCCCATTAGCACGTTACCGAGTATCGAAGCGTTTTTGCGTTTCATGTGTCACCTCCGGAACTTTGGGTTGTCAGGGGAAAAGCCCCTAATCCTTGTGTGTAAAGTATAGACAACGCCCCTTTTATGAGTTGCGTGAATGATCACAATTACAGATAACGCCCAAACAAAAGTTTACAAATAAGGCTTTGAACAGCTTGAAATTCTAATTGTTCAAACCGGAAATTATTCGCATTTCGTTATGATGCTCGCAGAATTTTGTCAAGCGGCGCGCCAGACAGTAAACTACGCGCCAGATCTGGAACCCATTAGGAATTGAATCGTGACGATTAAACTGATTGTCGGCCTCGCCAACCCGGGCGCAGAATATGCGGCCACTCGCCACAACGCCGGGGCATGGTACGTCGATCTGCTGGCCGAGCGGTTACGTGCTCCCCTGCGTGAAGAACCTAAATTCTTCGGCTATACCTCACGTATCAACCTTGCTGGCGCGGATGTTCGCTTACTGGTGCCCACCACCTTTATGAACCTGAGCGGTAAAGCCGTGGCGGCAATGGCAACGTTTTATCGCATCAATCCGGATGAAATTCTGGTGGCTCACGATGAGCTGGATCTCCCGCCTGGCGTAGCAAAATTCAAACTGGGCGGCGGGCACGGCGGCCACAACGGTCTTAAAGATATCATCAGCAAGCTGGGCAATAACCCGAATTTCCACCGTTTGCGCGTCGGAATCGGTCATCCGGGCGATAAAAACAAAGTTGTCGGTTTCGTACTCGGTAAGCCCCCGGTTTCTGAGCAGAAACTGATTGACGAAGCGGTAGACGAAGCGGCGCGCTGCACCGAAATCTGGCTGAAAGACGGGCTAACCAAAGCGACAAACCGCTTACACGCTTTCAAAGCGCAATAATCTGCCCGATCCGGCTTTTTTACCGCGCGTCATGCGGGTTACGTGTATAATAGGCGTAGTTATTTACTTTTCATCAGTCGGTTATCGTTAACGGATTGATTATCAAGATATTAAGGTGATTTAGAAATGGGATTCAAATGCGGTATCGTCGGTCTGCCAAACGTGGGCAAATCCACCCTGTTTAACGCGCTTACCAAAGCGGGTATCGAAGCGGCGAACTTCCCGTTCTGTACCATCGAACCTAACACTGGCGTTGTGCCAATGCCGGATCCGCGTCTGGACCAGCTCGCGGAAATCGTGAAGCCGCAGCGTATTCTGCCGACCACCATGGAGTTCGTGGACATTGCGGGCCTGGTAAAAGGCGCATCCAAAGGTGAAGGCCTGGGTAACCAGTTCCTGACCAACATCCGTGAAACCGAAGCGATCGGCCACGTTGTGCGCTGCTTCGAGAACGACAACATCATCCACGTAAACAACAAAGTGGATCCGGCCGACGACATCGACGTCATCAACACCGAGCTGGCGCTCTCCGATCTCGACACCTGCGAACGCGCGATTCACCGCGTGCAGAAGAAAGCCAAAGGCGGCGACAAAGACGCGAAAGCGGAACTGGCTGCGTTGGAAAAATGTCTGCCACAGCTGGAAAACGCCGGCATGCTGCGCGCGCTGAAAAACCTGACTGAAGAAGACAAAGCGGCAATCAAATACCTGAGCTTCCTGACCCTGAAGCCAACCATGTACATCGCTAACGTTAACGAAGACGGTTTCGAGAACAACCCGTACCTGGACAAAGTGCGTGAAATCGCGGCGGCAGAAGGTTCTGTGGTTGTTGCCGTGTGCGCGGCCGTTGAATCCGATATCGCCGAGCTGGACGATGCCGATCGTGAAGAGTTCATGGCCGAGCTGGGTCTGGAAGAGCCGGGCCTGAACCGCGTGATCCGCGCAGGCTATGAGCTACTGAACCTGCAGACATACTTCACCGCTGGCGTGAAGGAAGTGCGTGCGTGGACCATCCCTGTGGGTGCAACTGCGCCTCAGGCGGCTGGTAAAATCCACACCGACTTCGAGAAAGGCTTTATTCGTGCGCAGACCATCGCGTTTGAAGACTTCATCACCTACAAGGGTGAGCAAGGCGCGAAAGAAGCAGGCAAGATGCGTGCGGAAGGGAAAGATTATATCGTTAAAGATGGCGACGTAATGAACTTCCTGTTTAACGTTTGATTTGTTTTGAATGAAAAAAATCCACGCCAAGGCGTGGATTTTTTTTCATAAATTACCGATTTTACGCCCTCTTGCGCAGATAGAACTCAAGGTATTTTTTAGGTCTATCCTGAAACGCACGCTCTTTGCCGTAGTTATAAGCATCGTTGAAATATTTATACGCTTCATCGAATTGATTCAACTCGTAACAGACCATGCCGAGGTCGATTGATGGTGCAGTGTCTATATCCGATCCACGTGTGCGCAACGTCGTCTCTCCCCATTTCTTCGCCTCATCGTAATCGGCGAGATCAAAATATGCGCTGTACATGCACGCAGAGATCCAGTTGGCAAGTTCCCATTCAAGCTTTGGTTCAGGGAGAGCTTGCCATGCTTTTTGGTATTGCTCTAAAGCCTCGGCGTATTTTTTGTCATCGTGAAACTCGTTTCCTTTTTCAACAAAGGAGTTAATTTCGGATTCAATTTTTGGGTCTTCAAGATCTTTCATGGAACAATGCTCCTTCATTGGAAATATTGGGATTTTTCCTGTGGGCCAATAAAATCAGCGGAATCTTTATATCTATCAGGTAGCAGCGCTCCCTGAGACCGATTGTGGCCATAATATTCAAGCTCATAATTTCTGGAATCTCTCATAAAGGCTCTGACCTCACGAGATTTAGGACCATAGTAGCCACCCTTCTGATTCCAGTATTTAACTGCATCTGTTAAATGAGCCATGTCCGCATCCTGAATACGGTACCATTTACCATCAGTTGAGCTTTTAAATTGCATCCTATCGCCCGTACCACGAATACGTCCTTCTCCTCGCATTCGTGCGATTACTTCACGTCCAGTTTTACTATTTTTTCCCGGGGTTCTTCCCATAAATTTTTTACGGCAACTCAACCCCCACGGATCCACCCACCCCAGCGCATTCGGCGCATACTGGTAAAGGTTTATCCCCCCCGCCAACCCTATCGGGTCCTGCTGCGTAAACCGTCCGCAGTCCGGGTCGTAATACCGGAACAGATTGTAGTGCAGCCCTGTCTCACGGTCCAGGTATTGCCCCTGCATGCGCAGGTTCTGGGAATATCCTGATAGCTGTGTTTCGCTTTCCCGCAACAGCTTGCCCCAGGCGCTGTTCACTCCTTCCCAGCGCACCTGCCCTTCGATATCCGTCATCCGCTCCGGTGTGCCGTTCGGCTGGCAGTGGAACCAGAAAATCTCCGGCGCTTCCACGCCGTCAATACGCGCCAGCGGGTCATAGCTGTCCTGGTCGCTGTAAACGTAGGTGAGCGGCACGTCTCCGTGCACCTCCTGCAGCAGGCGGAACCCTTCCCAGACAAACCGGGTGGTAACCGGCTTGCCGGCTGGCTGACCGCCCAGCATCTGCTGACGCGTTTTGCTGATGCGGCGTCCGAGCGGGTCGTAGCGGAAGCTGACCTGCGTCTGCGGCCTGTTGCGATCCCGCGGCTGGCTAATAACCTCCGTCAGGCGATGTTCGCCGTCATAGCGGTAGTGCCAGCGAGTCTGACCGTTATCTTTCTCCACGGTACGGCCATGGATGTCATAACGCCAGCGAATGCCGTTCAGCTGCGTCAGGCGGTTGTGCGTAACCTTCTCAGCAGAGCCTTCGAGCGGGTTACCGGCAGCGTCCCAGCGCCACTGCTCCTGTCCGGGCAGCGTGCCGTCCTGAACCAGCAGACGCCCGGCGCTGTCGTACTGCCAGCGGTACCAGCTGAACGGGTTATCGTCGCGCTCTTCCCGCACCAGGTTATTGCGGTAATCGTAATCCCAGCGGCGGGACCACCGGCGCGGCGACGGGCGCTGGGCATTGCCGGTAAAGACGTCACGGCGATGCAGTCGCCCAAGACGATCGTATTCGCTGCGGGTGGTCAGCAGCCCTTGCGTGCGGCTGGTCTCACGATGGAGTTCGTCACGGGTAAAATCGGAGACCGACAGCTTATCGAGAGCAATGCTGAGCAGATGCCCACTGCCGTAGTAAAACTGCTTCAGCTCGCGACCATCGGGAAGCGTGACAGAGGTGCGGTTGCCAAGGGCGTCATACTCCCACGCCAGCTCGCCGTGCTCGCCCGCCTCGCGCGTGACGCGACCAAGCGCGTCATAGTCAAAGGCAAGCTCCTGCTCTGCCTCGGTGGTCCACGCGTCGGCTGAAAGCGCAGGGTGCAGCCCAATCCGGCTTAATAGCCCGGACGGGGTATAGTGGTAGCGGGTCTGTCCTTCCGGCGTGGTGCGGGCGACCAGCTGGCCGCTCGCGCTCCAGGCGAAAGCGTGGGTAATGGCTTCGGGATGACCGGCGGCAAAGGTACGCGCTATCGTGCGCCCGCAGGCGTCGTAGCGATACTGCGAGGCCACGCCATCGAGCCCTACCTCTTCCAGCAGCAGAGAGTCTGCACCCCAGCGGAACTGATACGCTTCGCCGTTTTCGTTTTCAAGAGCAACCAGACGCCCTCGGCTGTCCCAGCGGCGACGAACCTCCTCACCCTGAGTATTACGCGTGGCGGTTAAGCGCCCTGCCTCATCGTATCTGAACTCACTTTCTTTACCGTCCGCGCCAGCATGCTTCACCGGCAGGCCACGTTCGTTCCATTTGAGCGACTCCGTCCAGCCTTCCGGACGATCGAGCTGCACCGGGCGCCCTGCGGCGTCGTAGCGGTAACAGGTCTCTTCGCCGTCAGCGCTTATCTCTGCCACCAGCCAGCCCAGCGGATGATAGCGGTAGCGGGTAATACGCCCGGAACAGTCAGTCGCACGAACGATCTGCCCGGCCTCGTTGTACTCCTGATAGCGGCTGTTGCCGGCGGCATCTATCTCTTCAACCACCTGACCAAACTCGTCCCGGCGCAGCTGTGTGGTCTGTCCCATCGGATCCACCACACGCTTCAGCCCGTGATGTTCGTCGTACCAGAACCGGGTGGCGCTGCCGTCGGCTTCAACGATGGCTGACGGCAGCGCGCGGTGCTCAAGCCAGTTCGTTGCGCGGGCATTGCCGTCGGCGTCGATCTCCTGCACCCGGTTGCCCATCTCGTCATAAACGAAGGTAACGGCGTTCCCGAGCGGATCGATGCGGCGGGTCAGGAGCTCGTTGTCATCCCACTCGTAGCGCCAGTTTTCACCGCGCTCGTCAACGTAGCGGACGATCAGATTTTGCGCGTTCCAGTAGTGGCGGCGCGTCTGACCGTCGTAGTGCTCAACGGTCGTCAGCCCGGCGGCTAAATCATAGGTAAAGCGGCAGCCGTCGCCTGTGCTGGTGCGGTTTTCTACCACGCGCCAGTGATCGAATTTTTTCCAGCGGTATTCGCTCTCCAGACCGCCCGGCATCCGGTGCCAGACCATCAGCCCGTGCTCGTTATAACGGTATTCACGCGTCACCACGCCGGAGGCATCCGTCACGCTCGCCAGCTGTCCGCGCGCATCGTAGCCCCACTGCATCAGCGGCCATGTCTGGTTGCCGTCGAAATGGCTGGCAGCGGTCACGCGCTGCGGGAACCGTTCGTCCTCATAGCGCAGGGTGACGTCTATCGCCCGCGGCTCATCGTGAAGACCAACCAACCTGCCGTGCTCGTCCCACGCCGTCAGCAGCGCGTTGCCGTATTCATCACTCAGGGAGGCCAGACGCAGGATTAAGGGGTTCGCCCGGGTCGGTTTGTACAGACGCCACACCGCGCCGTCATCGTCGGCAATCGCCACGTCGCCGCTCTCATTGCGGCGGATAATAATGCCTTCGCTGATGCTGTAAAACGCGCGGTCAACAGGGGGCAGTTCAAAGCTCAGCTCGCGCCCGGTTTCGTCGAACCAGGTGGCGTTGTTTTCTTCCAGCGTCAGATAGCTGTCAAAGGTGGTTGCCCAGCCCAGGCCAAATAGCCCTTCGCGGGTGGTCAGGCTGTTGTAGCTGCGCTGCCAGCGAAGCGGGAAGCGCCCCGGCAGCGAGAAATCAAGCTCGTCATCGTCATTCAGCACCTTCACGCCGGTGGCGGCGTGAACCGGGTGCGAGGAGCCAAACACGGCATTGACGGCCATATCGGCCAGCATCCCGCCGCCCGCCGCCGCCAGTGCGCAGGGCATGTTTTTCAAAATCTTGCCCGGACGGCCGCGGAGCAGGGAGAGCGCAATCATCCCCAGCGCCAGACCCGGCGTTTTGCCGCTTTTGATATCGCGAACCGTGAGCGTGTCGCCGCCGATGATCACGTTCGGGGAGACGTCATCGGAAACGGTCCCTTCGCAGGTGGTGCGATCTTTCGCACGCACCGCAGGCTGGCCGTTAATGAAGACGCTTTTCGAGCCTTCCGCCAGATACTGCGGTCCGGAGTGCTTTTCACACGCCACCTTGTCTTCTTCCAGCGGTGAGGTGCCCGCGGCGGCAGACGCCACGCTCGGCTGCCACATTTCGCTACCAAACTGTCCGGCAGCGGAAAGCAGCATGCCCGCGTAATCGGCAAAGCTGCCCGGAGACTGCGGCTCAGGTGAAGGGGTATCTGCTGGCGTCAGCGTTCCGGCCGCGCGTGCGGCGGGGATCGCATTCGTCAGAACGTTGCTGGAGCCGGTGGTGATTTTACCTGCAGGCGACGGCGGGAAAAGCGCGTTGCCTAACCCCTCAGCGGCGTTGCTGATATCGTCTGTGATCCCCGCCACGTTGGCCAGAACGCCGCCAATGATGCCGCTTAACAGACAGCTGGAGCCAATCGCTGCCACGCCTGCGGCTGCAGCCCCTGCCCCCAGCAATGGCGCTGCGACGGTAGCTGCGGCACCCACCGCCGCGCCGATCACCGCATAAGCGGCACCTTCCGCCACAATGCTGGTGATGTCCGCAAAAATGCTGGAGTGAATAATCTCGTCGCCCTTACGGGCCGCGTTGTTATCGCTCATGCCTTACACAGTCCGGTTGTCGTTTAGCGTCAGGCTCTGCTTAAGCGCGCTCCAGCGCCCCTCATCCTCTTCAGTGAATGCTCTGAGCGCTGAGAGGGTAAAAATCATCAACACCGGTTTGCCCGGCGTCTGCACGGCCAGCTGTTTTTGCCACAGGCGCTGCCCGTTATGGTCAAAGTTGGTTTCAACTTCCAGACCGCTGATATTGCCGTCAGGCCCGGCTTTCGCACCCTGGAACTCGCTCTGAACGACCTCGCCCATCTGAGGGCGCATCACGTCCCACTGGCGGTGGAACTCTTTCTCATAATCGCTGCCATCCGGGATAACGCCGCGGCTGACCACGACGGACAGCCCGCTTTCGTCATCGCGAATAATGTTCATGCTGTTATCCTGCCAGGCAGCAGGAAAAAGGGAAAACGAACCTTCCTGGAGGGTGTATTTCATTGGTGAATCCGCGTCTAAGAATGCTGGAGATTTTTAAGGGCCGTTATGGACAACATGGCGGCAGACAGAAAGCGGTTATTCTTTCGGCGGCGTGAATTTCTCCTGCACCGCCGCATCAATATCCCCTTTATGCCCCGCGCCCGGTGCCGTTGTGCCCGGCTTGGTTCCCGATGTATTCAGGTGCAGCTTTCCGCCCGTCGTGATATGGCCATCCCCTTCAACAAAGAAGTTAAACTCTTTGCCGATCAGGCTAATTTTGCCGTTCGCGTTAAGCTCTATGGCGCTCTCGCCGGAGACAAGTCTCAGCTTTGTTCCGGAAGCGATAACGTACTGCTCCACCGCCGCATCCAGCTTGCCTTTCCCCGTCAGGATCTCGGTTCCACCTTTCACCGCCTGGATCTGATTAGCCTCCACGCGATGCAGCTCGTTTTTCTTAACGTAATGGCTGCGCTCGCCACCGACGCTGTGCGTTTCATCATTCTTAACGCTGGTGTCCATGTTGCGCTCGGCCTGGATCCACACCTGCTCTGCACCTGCCTTGTCCTCAAAGCGCAGGGCGTTGGCGTTGTCGACCGAGCCATCCTTCGTGCGGCTCATGAAGCCCATCTGTGTCGCCGCCGCCGGCAGCGCCCACGGCGGCATGCTCGCGTCGTTGTACACACGACCGGTGATAATCGGACGGTCCGGGTCGCCGTTGATAAAGTCCACCACCACCTCATCGCCGACGCGCGGAATTTGTACCCCGCCGTAGCCCTGGCCCGCCCACGCGCTCGACACGCGCACCCAGCAGGAGCTGGTGTCATCGCCCTTCGCCAGACGGTCCCAGTGGAACTTCACCTTCACGCGACCGTATTTATCCGTCCAGATACTTTCCCCCTGCGGCCCGACCACTTTCGCGGTCTGCGGGCCGTAGGTGCGCGGCCACGCCGTGCTCTGCGCCGGGCGATAAGAGACCGACGCCGGGATGACCGTGAAATCGGTGCGGTGAATGGTTTCACCTTCACCGCTGGCGTAGCGGTTCTCCTCGAAGTGGTATCCGGCCGCCGTCACCAGATACTGGCCGTTATCGCTGAAGAATGGCGCGTTGGTCAGGGTGAAGATGTGGCCCGGCGCAACGCCCGCCGCCGTGGCGGTGGCCTGAATCTGCTGATGCTCCACCTGCCAGCGCTCCTGGCGAATGCGGGCGTAGAACTCCGCATGCCCGGTCTCCACAAAGCGGCCCGGCCAGTCGTAGACGTCAATGCTGCCCGGTTTCGGCGACGCCGGGTTCTGCTGGGCCTGGAACAGCCACGCGTTCGGCTTGCGGAAGTCGTAGTCATCGAGGCTGTAAATGCCCGGTGTGACGCTGTCCTCCAGTGCCCACTGACCGATGCCCTCTTCGTCCGTACTGCCGCCGGACGGCGTCTGGTGATACGGAATCACCTCGTAGCCGCTGAACGGCTGGTGCTGCGTGGCGGCGTCGGTGAGCACCAGGGTATGTTTGTCGGCCTCGTGGCTGAAGTAATACGCTATCCCCTCCAGCTCCATCAGCCGGCTGATGAAGTCCAGGCTCGACTCCTGATACTGCACGCAGTAGTCCCACACCCGGTAGCTGCCGGTGAGTTTGTCCTCCACGTTGACCTGATGCTCTCCCAGCAGGGTCTTCACTATCTGCGGCACCGTCTGCCCCTGGAAGATACGCAGGTTGCGGTCGCGCTTCATTGGCCACAGGTCCGGCTCCACCGTCAGCTGGTACACCGCGTAGCGGGTGCCCGTCAGCTCAACGGCGCTCACCGCCACGCGCGTGACTTTGCCGTTGATATAGCGGGAGCTGAGCAGGTTCTGCGTCGGGATGGTCACCGTGACCGGCTGCCCGAGCAATTTGCTGCGGTCAATGCGCGCATCCGTGCCGAGCAGGGTCAGCGTCAGGGCGAACGACTCGGACATCGCCTCGCGGCCGGAGAGTTTCCAGAAGAGCAGCCCCTCGACCGGGAGCTGAACGGTAATTCGGTTGAGCATAATCGTTATTCCGTAAATGCAACATCTTTGTTTCAGCGGCCACGAAGCAGCGTCAATCGCAACACTTACTTAAGCCACAGGCCTGAAAACATAAGGACACACCCTAACGAGAGAAGGAGTTTAGCGAAGACAAATAAGGGCGGCGCTACGGTGCGTGACATATGGGAGATCTTTTCATAATTGCGAAAATTCATTTTTTTATGCGCGGCCATAACGCCTGAAAATAGAACACACAGCAAAGCGACGGCAAATTTCATGCCCCAGACGCACAGGAGAGACATAGAAATGATGATGGAGTATTTTTTTGCCACCGCGACAGGAAATAATAAAAATGACAGCGCCAGCCATTTCAAAAAGAAACCAATGACAACCGTAGAAAGCAGAACAAGCACCAACATCAGGCCCGTTGTTATCCACTGTTTTTTATCAAAGGCGTTCTTTTCATTCCAGATAACCGCCAGCGTCAGGATCAAAAAGAAAAGGAAGAAAAACCAGTGCATTACAATTTATCCCATCGACAACCCCGGCACCTTACGGTGACGGGGTTGTCGGTTATGTACCAGCCTGAATACGTTTACTTATTAGCGTTGAAAACAAAAAAGCTATCCACTTCCTGCTGGATTGCCGTCTGGTGGGATGCCCCAGGAGGATTGATCGCATTGCTTCCACCGGTAGGATTCAGATGCAGTTCACCGCCAAGCGTGTTTATTTGCGCATTCTGCTTAGCAGTAAAGTTGAAGTTATTGCCAATGATATTAACGCTTCCATCTTTCGATAATTCAATGGCGCTTTCACCACATTCCAGCCTCAGCGTATTACCCGCAGAAAGAATATAGTCGTTAACCACTTTGTCACTGCGACTGTTACCCGTCAGGCACACGACGTCCCCTTTAACGCCCGCTTTCTGATTTTTTACAACCCGTAAGGTTTCATCTTCTCCCACATATTGGGTTCGATTCTTTTCAGTCGAATGGGATTCATCATTTTTGACGTTGATATCCAGGTTGCGTTCGGCCTGGAGCCACACCTGCTCGCCTCCCGCCTTATCCTCAAAGCGCAGGGCGTTTGCATTGTCGACGGAACCGTCTTTCGTCCGGCTCATAAAGCCCATCTGCGTCGCCGCTGCCGGCAGCGCCCACGGCGGCATACTCGCGTCGTTGTACACGCGACCGGTGATAATCGGACGGTCCGGGTCGCCGTTGATAAAGTCCACCACCACCTCATCGCCGACGCGCGGAATTTGCACCCCGCCGTAGCCCTGGCCCGCCCACGCGCTCGACACGCGCACCCAGCAGGAGCTGGTGTCATCGCCCTTCGCAAGCCGGTCCCAATGGAACTTCACCTTCACGCGACCGTATTTGTCCGTCCAGATACTTTCCCCCTGCGGCCCGACCACTTTCGCGGTCTGCGGGCCGTAGGTGCGCGGCCACGCCGTGCTCTGCGCCGGGCGATAAGAGACCGACGCCGGGATGACCGTGAAATCGGTGCGGTGAATGGTTTCACCTTCACCGCTGGCGTAGCGGTTCTCCTCGAAGTGGTATCCGGCCGCCGTCACCAGATACTGGCCGTTATCGCTGAAGAACGGCGCGTTGGTCAGGGTGAAGATGTGGCCCGGCGCAATGCCCGCCGCTGTGGCGGTGGCCTGAATCTGCTGGTGCTCAACCTGCCAGCGCTCCTGGCGAATGCGGGCGTAGAACTCCGCATGCCCGGTCTCGACAAAGCGACCCGGCCAGTCGTACACGTCAATGCTGCCCGGTTTCGGCGATGCCGGGTTCTGCTGGGCCTGGAACAGCCACGCGTTCGGCTTGCGGAAGTCGTAGTCGTCGAGGCTGTAAATGCCCGGCGTCACGCTGTCTTCCAGCGCCCACTGGCCGATGCCCTCTTCGTCGGTACTGCCGCCGGACGGCGTCTGGTGATAAGGAATCACCTCGTAGCCGCTGAACGGCTGATGCTGGGTGGCGGCATCAGTCAGCACCAGGGTGTGTTTATCAGCCTCGTGGCTGAAGTGATAGGCAATCCCCTCCAGCTCCATCAGACGGCTGATGAAGTCCAGGCTCGACTCCTGATACTGCACGCAGTAGTCCCACACCCGGTAGCTGCCGGTGAGCTTATCCTCAACGTTGACCTGATGCTCCCCCAGCAGGGTCTTCACTATCTGCGGCACCGTCTGCCCCTGGAAGATACGCAGGTTGCGGTCGCGCTTCATCGGCCACAGGTCCGGCTCCACCGTCAGCTGGTACACCGCGTAGCGGGTGCCCGTCAGCTCAACGGCGCTCACCGCCACGCGCGTGACTTTGCCGTTGATATAGCGGGAGGTAAGCAGGTTCTGCGTCGGGATGGTCACCGTGACCGGCTGACCGAGCAATTTGCTGCGGTCGATGCGCGCATCCGTGCCGAGCAGGGTCAGCGTCAGCGCAAACGACTCGGACATCGCCTCGCGGCCGGAGAGTTTCCAGAAAAGCAGCCCCTCGACCGGGAGCTGAACGGTAATTCGGTTAAGCATAATCTGTATTCCGTAATGGTTTATGCTGAAAACGTGTTTGAACGTAAAGCTAATTTTGACAAAGTGGTTTTGGATATGCGCCGGTGCTCTTATGCGTCAGAAACGTTAAAGAAAGTTATCCTCAGGTGCACTGTGAAATAGCTCCCCTGCCATGCTGACGAGACGTTCGTGTTGGACCAGTTTATCTTTCCACTTCTGCGGAATACCTGAATAGCCATATAACGCACCGGCCAGTTGACCTGCCGTTGCCGCAACGCTGTCGGCATCATCCGCCAGATTGGCGGCAAGAAGGATCGCATCACGGAAATTATCCGTATGCCATACCGCCCACATTGCGGCCTCAAGCGTATCGATAACATAACCGCTAGAGCGAATCTGGTGACGGGCCTTATGCTTGTACTCACCAGCGTTGACGATCATAACCCTTGCACACAAAGGAAACCGATGAGGCTCGAACGACGCCTCTTTTGGATAACCGCTCATTAAATAATGGAGAATAAGCCCCAGAAACTGGCATGCATTAATGGATTCAACCGCGCCGTGAGTTGCCCGGCTCTGCGCCTGAGATTCAAAATAGATTGCGCGGAGCGATTTTCTGCGAAAGATCGAGACGGGCGCCTGACGAACAATAGCGGCATTCCCAGCGGTATGCTTCTCGGTGTTACCGTACCAGGATGGGCCGATACGCCTGTACTGTTCCAGTGCAAAACGGGTGGTATTACCAATGTCAAAACAACGGCCGTTGCTGCTGTTTGAACCTGTGAGATACCACTTCAGAAGCCATTGCCGCATAACATCGGTATGCATTCTTTTTTCTGAAAGGTAGGTCTGTGCCACACAGATTGCCATTGAAGTATCATCAGTCCATTCCCCAGGTTTTAACTGGAAAGGCCCGCCGCCGAGCATATCATTTATGTGTTCGCTATCTCGGCGCTTAAATTCCAGCGTCGCCCCGACGGCATCACCAACCGCCAGCCCTACGAATGCCCCCAGTGCTTTATCAAGCGAAACACCCTCCGTTGTGACGAGGGGTAATGTTTTATCCCATATCTCAGACGCTGTCGCTTCAGCCGTATCCATCTGCTGTATGGTCTTGCGGATATTTGCCGGCATCAGATTACGGTAGCGATCGGCATAATGGTTAACCACAGCATCGTCACTGTGAAGATCGAGCATTACGCGTCCTTCCGTATTGATGTATCCACAGAGAGTAGATCTTAAGAAACTCTGAAAATATAAACAAAACACTATACAGCCAGACGTTCGAGGCGCCCGCGATATTCAACAACAACGGGAAAAGGATCACCGAGTACCGGAAGGAGATCAGACGAAAAACTTCCTGGCAGAGCGCCAGTCTGCTCGCGAAAGGCTTCCCGGTCAGAAAGCACCATGCCGAGGCAAAGAGCGACAACAGCAACAGGAAATCGAGAATAAAGAAAAGCAGCAGAACGCCGGATCCACCACCAGAAAGCCAGTTTCCTGTCGCACTGAAAGAGGATATATCGGATACAAAGGGGACTCTGTCATGGCGCACGGACTGCGCACAGTAGACCGCAACAGCCAGCGCATCCATCGTTCCCCAGAAAATGAATACCTGCTTTTTAACACTCATCATTGCTCAAGGAAGTGCACTGTTTAACAACATCACTGACTCACCGGTGCAGGAGGCCATTTACCGCCATGCTGAATAAGCGTGTCTTTGATTTCAGTCAGCTTTTGATATTCGTCACTGCCCTCTTTCGCCCGGTTCAGATAACGCTGCAGCTGGTTGGCCATTGTCCAGCCATTATCCGCCTTGATCTCAGCGTTTGCGCCACGCTCCAGCAAAAGCAGGACATGGTCGTAAGAGTGAAAGTCCAGCGCGGCGATCAGCAACGTATTACCCAGTGAATTGGTAATATTGATGTCCGCTCCACCGTCAAGCATCGCCTGCAGCGTATCGGTGTTTTTTGCTTCGAGGGTCTCGAAGATAATCGGTTCCCCAAACGTTTTATCCTTCGCATCCGGCGATAATCCGCCCTCCAGCATCGCCTTTATCCAGACCCCACTGTCCGCTTTCAACACATATTCAGCCGGACTGCTCTCTCCTTTAGGCCTTGGCTGGAGCGGATCTGCCCCCGATTTAACCAGGGCGGTAATAATTTTTAGCTGTTCCGGTGTTTTTTTATCGTTAATTGCGTTCATCACCGCCCAAAACAACAGCGTCATGTCCTCTTTACCGGGTTTATTAAGGTCTGCTTGCGACGCTAATTTAATAACCTCATTCATCTCACCAGCTTCAATTGCACGCGCGACTGCGAGCTGCTGACCACTGAAGTAATTGTCTGGTTTTAAATCCATATTTTGCTTGCACCCCTGAACCATAAACATTAAACAAAGCGCTATCCAGCCAGTAATCAATGATTTCACGCGCGACTCCCGATAATGGCGATGTCTTCAACTTTCTGTTGCTCAATACAGTTAATCGCCTGATCGATGCCATGGCGATCGAGAGCACCTCCCGTTCCCCCCGGAAGGTCGTGTGCAATTCCGGCAGCGTTAGGCATGACGGCAGAAAGCTCTTCTTTGGCTATCAGCGCCGGCACGTGTCCTTTAACCGTTTTGAAATCTTCCCAAAGGTTAACTTCCTGAATTTTCGTCAGCAGTTCACCTTCAACCCGGTAAGCCTGAATATTTTCCGTACTGCCCAACAAACTTCCGCCGTACTTCTCTACGGTACCTGAATTTAGACCGGCCGCATTGAAGGTCCATCCCGGCATACCGCTGGCCATCGCGGTAGCAGACGCTAATCCGCCCCCTAAAGAGTGGCCCGCAATGTCCACTTGTTGACCGGATTTAGAGAGCTGTTCGCCAAGACCCACTGCTCTTTTATAATAATCTGACGCCATTCCGAGCCCTTGCGCACCGTTATTTTTCCAGTCAGCCATGTTCTTCATGGGGAAAAATTCGGGTTGCCGTGACCCTCTGAAAACCAACGTTGGGTTCATATCACGACCAAAAACAGCAGGGTCGGGTTGATATACGCGGGCCAGAAAATCAGGAGAGGCTGTATTGTCGAAAAGTGATTTGCTGTTCAGCCCAAGCTTCTTCAGCGCCGCTGCGTCATTACTAATATCCGTCCACCCCTCCGGCACGCCGGGCGTTGTTTCCAGCGGGTTTACGGTCTTATAAACATTTTCCGCAAGCTTCGCTTTCTCCACGGCAATATTATTCGCCGCTAACCGTTTAGCCGCGATCTGCGCATCCGGGTAGAGACTGTTGCTGCCCTTCGCAATCAGATCCTTACGGGCCTGCCAGCGTTCGGCTTTAGTCATATTCTGCAACTGAGAGGCATAGGTTTTACCGTCTTTGCCCGGCGTCGGCTGGTCAGGCACCTGCGCCGCTTTGGATTTCACCACCTGCGTCGGCAGCTCCGTTGGCGCAGGGCGGGAACCATAGATGCGCACCATCGTTTCGTAACGATCGACGATAGTGCTTACCGGGTACCAGCCCAGTCCGGTGAGCGAGGCGGCCTGCAGCCGCCCCTGTGCATTGATGTAAAAGATTTCCGTTACCGATGACCAGCTGCGAAAACTCTCGTCAATCGCAACGATTCTGCCCATATCAAGATCCTGCGCAATCAGCTTGCGCGTATCGCGCCCGGACTGATAGGGATTCGCACCGGTAATGGTTCGCAGTAAATCGTAGCGCGTGAACAGCGAGCGCAGCGAATTGTCGGGCACCGACATAATCCACTGCCCGGCGACGGACGGGCGGATAATTTTCGCAAAAAGCGCTGGCGAGACGTTCTCGCTGAAAAGATAGACAAACTTAATGTTATACATTCGCTCCGTCCTGTTCCCTGTCCCTGCCTGACTTACGGATTCACCAGCCAGGTGCCCGGCTTGGCAATATCCAGCGTCTGGGTACGCGTTATCCCGTTGCCCTGCAGTTCAATCTTCGCCTCACCGGCTGGCAGCTTGAGCGATGCATAACCGTTCGTCGCCGGACGCAGCGCTTTTGGCTCGCCGTTCACTTTCAGCGTTTCGCCGTCCTGGATACGGATATAGGCCAGCGCAACAGGGCTCGCGACAGGTGGTGGAACCTGTTCCGCTGCCTGCTCGCTAACCTTCGCCGCTTCCGGCTTCACGTCTGGCGTGTTCGCGGCGGTTTCAGTCGGACGCGTCTCTGCCGGTGCTTGCGCCGCCTGCTCGGGCACATCCTGACCGCCGCCGCTAAACAGCATGGCTCCGGCTACAACGCCCACCAGAACGCCAGCGGCAACCATGCCCGGGATCTTGTAGCGGCGCCAGTCAAGCGCCGAAGCTGGCTTCTCTTCCTCTACCGGAACCAGCATGGTGCCGGTTTTTTTGGCGGTCAGCACATCGTTGATACCGGCGACCGGCATCTCAATCAGCGCCGCGAACTCGTCGATAGACTGCGGACGGTCCTCCATGTGCAGCGCCAGCGCGCGGCCAATGGCCTGCAGCAGCGGGATGGAATAACCCTGCGGCATGATTTCCACCAGCGGTTTGCAGGTATCCTGGATGGAACGCACTACGCTTACCGGCGGCGGCGATCCCACAATCAGGGTACGCAGTACGGCACCAAGGGCGTAGATATCCGTCCACGGACCCTGCTCGCTTTCGTTGTCATCGGTGTACTGCTCAATCGGCGCAAAGCCCGGGCGCAGCATGGTTTCCGTTTCGTCAGAGAGGTTACCGATGGTGCGGCGCGCGGAGCCAAAATCGAGCAGCACCGGCAGGCCGTTATCCTGGATCTGAATGTTATCCAGAGAGATATCGCGATGCAGGTAGCCTTCGTCGTGGATGGTCTTGATCGCACCGAACAGCATCGGCAGCGTGCGGCGGATCCACGCCTCGTTGATCAGCTCCGGCTTTTCTTCACGCAGGCGTGAAAGCGTGGTGCCGCTGTAAAACAGCGTCCCCATGTAGGCCGTGTCGTTTTGCACCCAGAAGCGCAGGACGTGCAGCAGATTCGGATGGTTAAAGCGCGCCAGCAGACGGGCTTCCTGAATAAAGCTGTTCAGGCCGGCGGAAAACGCTTTGCCAAAGCGCTCGCTGCGCAGCACGAGGGTCATGTCATCACCGCGCACGGCGAGCGAGGAAGGCATAAATTCTTTGATAGCGATAGTGCGTTCGAGCTGGTGATCCCACGCGCGATAGACAATGCCAAAACCGCCGCCGCCGATCACCTCTTTGATTTCAAACTCGTTGAAGCGGTACCCGACCGGGAGCGCGTTTGGGACAGTCCGATTGTTATCATTATCCGTCATCTTTTACAGTTCTCTTGATGATTATTACGCGGCAAACTGACAGTGAAACTCGCCCTGCTCGCAGGTGACGTGCAGACGTCGGTACTGCTCGTCGCTGCGGCTGGCGGTAAGTAATATCTGGCTCATCTGAGGCAGCAAGGTGTTGGTCAGAATAGCATCTACCATGCGGCCACCGGACTCCACCTCGGTACAGCGCTGAACAATCTGTTCCACCACGCTGTCGTCAAACTCAGAAATAATGCTGTGATTCTCTTCCAGACGGCGCTGAATGCGCTTGAGCTGCAGGCGAACAATCTGCCCCAGCATCTCGTCGCTGAGCGGGTAGTACGGCACCACCAGCAGGCGGCCCAGCAGCGCCGGCGGGAATACCTCCAGCAGCGGCTGGCGCAGGGCGCCGCTTAACGCGTCAGGCTCCGGCATCAGCTCCGGATCGGCGCACATTGCGCTAATCAGGTCGGTGCCGACGTTGGACGTCAGAATAATGATGGTGTTACGGAAATCAATATGGCGCCCTTCGCCGTCCTCCATCCAGCCTTTATCAAAGACCTGGAAGAAGATCTCGTGGACGTCCGGGTGCGCTTTTTCAATTTCGTCCAGCAGCACCACGCTGTAGGGGCGGCGGCGCACGGCCTCGGTCAACACCCCGCCTTCACCATACCCTACGTACCCCGGAGGCGCACCTTTTAAGGTGGAAACGGTGTGCGCTTCCTGGAACTCACTCATGTTGATGGTGATAACGTTCTGCTCGCCGCCGTAGAGGGATTCCGCAAGCGCCAGCGCGGTTTCGGTTTTACCGACGCCGGACGGGCCGCACAGCATAAAGACGCCCACCGGTTTGTTGGGATCGTCGAGCTTCGCTCGCGAGGTTTTCACGCGGCGGGCAATGAGGTCCAGACCTTGACGCTGGCCAATAACGCGCTGGTTCAGCGTGTCGGCAAGGTTCAGCACCGCGTCGATCTCGTTTTTCACCATCCGGCCCAGCGGGATCCCGGTCCAGTCAGAGACCACCGCGGCCACCACGTTTTCATCCACAGCCGCAAACAGCAGCGGTTCATCGCCCTGTAAGGCGTTCAGCGCCTGCTGCTGTTCCGCCAGCTGGCTGCGCAAATCAGCGGTGTCTTCATCGCCCGCCGCGAACAGCGCCGCGCGCAGGCGAATAATCTCCTGCACCAGGCTGCGCTCTTCTTCCCAGCGCTGGGCCAGGGCTTCGCGTTTTGTTTCGTACGCGTCGCGTTCTGCGCGTAACGCCGTTACGCGCTCAGCGTCACCGGCACCGACGCGCGCTTCGCGCTCAGCGATCTCAATTTCCACGTCCAGCGCGGCAAGGTGGCGCAGGCAGTCTTCCAGCTGCGCGGGCGGCGCGCTCTGGCTGACCGCGACGCGGGCGCAGGCGGTGTCGAGCAGCGCAACGGCTTTGTCCGGCAGCTGACGCGCCGGGATGTAGCGATGCGACAGCTTTACCGCCGCGCTGACCGCTTCGTCGAGCAGCAGCACCTGGTGGTGCGTCTCCAGCGGCGATACGGTGCTGCGCAGCATCAGAATGGCTTTCGCTTCGTCCGGCTCATGCACCTGCACCGTCTGGAAACGACGGGTCAGCGCCGGGTCTTTCTCGATGTACTTTTTGTATTCCGCCCAGGTGGTGGCCCCGATGGTGCGCAGCTGACCGCGCGCCAGCGCTGGCTTCAGCAGATTCGCCGCATCGCCGGTCCCCTGCTGGCCGCCTGCGCCAATCAGGGTATGGATCTCATCGATAAACAGAATGATCGGCGTGGCGCTGGACTGTACCTCATTGATTAACGCCTGCAGACGGGCTTCAAACTCGCCTTTCATGCCTGCGCCAGCCTGCAGCATGCCGATATCCAGCAGCCACAGCTGGATATTTTGCAGCGGCTCCGGGACGTCGCCGTCGGCGATACGCAGCGCCAGCCCTTCCACCACCGCCGTTTTGCCGACCCCGGCTTCCCCGGTCAGCAGCGGGTTGTTCTGGCGGCGACGCATCAGGATATCCACCATCTGGCGGATCTCCTCGTCGCGCCCGACAACCGGGTCAATCTTCCCTTCGCGAGCGCGGGCGGTCAGGTCCTGGCCGTACTGGGCCAGCGTCCCCTGCGCAGCCGGTACCGCACCCGCCGGTGCATCGACGGCGGCGGCGGCCTGCTGCGTCTCTTTGCTGTTGGCGCAGATAGCGTCGAACTGCTCAATCAGCACCTCAACGTTCAGGCGGGTGAACTGTGACGAGATGCTTTTCAGCACGTTAGCCAGATTCCAGGTTTTAAGCATGCCGATCAGCAAATGGCCGCCGCGAATACGGCTGACGCCAAACTTCAGCGAGCCGAAGACCCAGGCGCGCTCCACGGCACTGTCGATGTGTTCGGAGAGATCGGAAACGGAACTCGCCCCGCGCGGAAGGACATCCAGCGCCGCAACGATATCGCGCGTCAGCTGCTGTTCATCAAGGGCAAAGTGGCGGATGACCTGCTGCAGATCGCCATCCTGCTGCTGCATCAGCTGATGCAGCCAGTGCACCAGCTCAACATAGGGGTTGCCGCGCAGCTTGCAGAACGCAGTGGCGCTTTCCAGAGAGGTAAATAACAGCGTATCCAGTTTGCCGAAAAGCACGGCACGGCTAATTTCTGACATGTTAGTTTCCATTAACAATAATTCGGTATACGGAAGGATTACCGCTCTGCGCGATACACCAGATCGCCACGCGGGACAGGCTGCGGCTGACGGCCCAGCCAGGTGTTGTAGCCTAATCGCCCATTGCTGCCGAGCGTGGTGCCCTGCACCGCGTCTTCACGCAGGATCACCCGTGTTTCCCATTCAAACTCCACCCCGGCGTACTGACGCACCCAGTCGCGCAGCTCGGTGACCCACGCTTCGCCCGGCAGAAAGCGGTTGTACTCCTCCGCGCTCAGCGGGCCAATGTCGATGCGAAACTTATGTTGCACGTCGCGCACCGCAACGCCGAGAAAGGCGGACTCACCCATGCGCGGCATGCGGCGTCCTGCTCCCAGCTGCGCCTGCTCGCGCGTGGAAAGCGGCATCCACTGCGGCACGTTGCTGACCAGCTTGACCGGCGCTTTAAAATAGTTGCGCAGGATCTTCTCCAGCCCCTCCGGATCCCGCCCGTGACGGGTCAGGTGTCCGGCGTGGGTAAAGCGTGCATGCGAGCTCAGGCTGCCTTTGTTCATCTGCCCCGGCTGCCCCATGCCAATCAGCGACGCCAGGTAGCCCTCAAAGCGCTTGTTATCGGCGCGATCCAGAGAGACCGCCGGTTGCGCATCCGCCCAGGCGCGGTAAAACAGCAGCGCAAGGCGGTGGTGGAACAGATCGGCAAACGCACTGAGGCTGGTGTCCTGATGATGATAAATACGCTCGCGGGCATATTCGGTCATGTGAACCGGCAGCGGGCCGTTCGGGCCAAACAGGCCGAAGCTGAGGATAGAGACCTCGTGCAGCCCGCTTTCCTCCCGCTGACGTACCTGGGCCAGCGTCGACGGCGCAAAACTCATCGACGGCTGCTGGCCGATGCGCAGCGGCTCAAATTTCGGCAGCGGCGCGCGTCCCAGCGGGTAGCGCTCGCCGCCCTGGGCATCAATGCGCCTTAGCAGCTGAAACAGATCGTAGCGCCAGGGCGTCTCGCGGACCCCGCTCCAGAACGTATCCGGCAATCTGGTCAGGCGATGCACGCGCAGCGGTGCAGTGGCAGCGTCACTCATATCAGCGCCCTTTTACCCATACGCGGTGCCCAGTAGCCAATCTCGCCGCGCTGCTGACTCTTCAGGGTGAACTCCGTAAAGCTGTTGATGGACACCAGACGGGCAAAGAGACGCTCCATTACGCTGCCGAAAAGCCACGGGCTGGCGCCGGAAAAGGCGCGCTCATCGACAGTCAGGGTAATGCCGATCCCGCGGGCGAAAACGACCGGACCGGGTTCAGGCACGCGGCGGTGAACCGGCTCCAGCACGCAGTGGCGAACGCCTTCCACCTGACGCGCAACGGGCGTTTCTGCCAGATTGGCGTACAGCCCTAACAGCTGTCGCAGCGCGGCCGCGCCGTCTTCATTTTCGCTGTCCATCAGGCTGAGGTAGTTCATCTGCAGCTGGCTGATGAGCCGCCAGGTGCTGAACCCTTCTGCCAGCGCGGGGCGCGGCGGCGTCGGGCCTTTACGCAGGGTGAGGGATTTCACCGGCATGGAGTCGGCCATAATGAACTGCCCGAGCTCCTGCTGCAGCATCAGCGGCAGGTCGCGGCTGGTGCAGAGCACCTCGGCAGAGATGTAGCGCAGGTTTTCCTGCCACGGCGCGTGCTGTTCATCCACCAGCGAGATAAACACCTCCGAGCCAATATAGCCGGTACGGGTGCCGTAGCGCAGAGCGTGCTCGGACAGTACGCGCTGTTCGCGGCGCAGGGAAAAATAGGCCCCGTAGTTACCCGCATCGCCGCTCCAGGTGCTCCAGAATGGACGAAACGTCTGGTCATCACGCTGGCCGTCGGCGCTGCCATAGATTTTTTTGACCGCGTAAATTTCATAATCCAGCGGACGGATGTTATCCACCACCAGATGGTATTCATGCTGGCCTTCGTTCAGCTTCTGACGCGCCGCGACCTTAGGGAACAGGTTGATGACAGGCGTACAGTGCAGCGCCAGATGGCTGGCATCGACCACGCGCTCCAGCTGTTCATCCGACTTATCCAGCAGAATGAAGATGTCGAAGGCTTTTTCGCCTTCACAGCGTTCGATAAGCTTACTCAGACCGCTGAGGCTGATGAAGCGGAAGCGGGCCGGAAACGCGAAATACTCCTGCAGCAGGCGGTAGCCGTCAAAGTTACGCAGATCGTCCGGAAGCAGCGCCTGGTCAGGCTCAAAGCCTTCCTGGCGCAGCGCGTCAGACGCCAGCAGCTGTCGCTGCGGCTGGGGGCTGACCGTCTGACAGACGATCCCGGCGTGGTGCTCCATCACCAGCTCCAGCAGCTTCAGCGCTTCAATGTCCGGACCGCCGAGGAAGAATTCCAGACGGTCGAAATCCAGGTGCCCGAGGTTTTGCGGGCCGTCGCAGGCGATGCGGATCCGTAAGGCGCTGTTGATCCCCCGCTGGCTCAGCCCCAGCTGCGCGAGCGGCAGATCGGCGGGCACGCCGCCCAGCTCGACCTTGTCGATTTTCAGCGGCAGCAGATTGACCTCGTGCGCCGTGGTATAGCTGCAGGTCACGCCGGTCTTCTTCAGCGCCAGGCTGTCCATCATGGTACCGCGCGGCACAATGAAGCCCTTGCTCAGGTCGCCCCGGCTGCTGTCGGGCTCAATCTCCGCGATCGCCATCGACGGCGTGGGCGCGAGATAGTTAGGCGCAATCATCTCCAGCAGACGCTGGGAGAAGCGCGGAAACTCCGCGTCCATTTTCATCTGCACGCGGGAGGTCAGGAAGGCGAAGCCCTCCATCAGACGTTCGGTATACGGGTCCGCCACTTCGATGCCGCGCATGCCCAGCCGTCCGGCGACTTTTGGGTAGCGTTCGGCAAACTCGGCCCCCATTTCGCGCAGGTAGGCCAGCTCACGGTTGTAGTATTCGAGCAGTTTACTTTCCACGATTACCCCGCATCTTTCAGTTCAAAATGGCCGTTTTCCAGATCGACATCGGTACGAAACAGAAACTCCAGCGGGTACGGCACACACCACAGACGCCCTTTGATCTCGATGGAGAGCACGTTGTGCAGATCCAGCGAGGAGGTATCCGACACGCAGCGGACCTGCAGCCCCTGTGGCAAAATGCGCGGTTCAAAATTGATGATGGCCTCGGTGAGCTTGCGCTGAATATCGTGCCATTCGATATCCGACATTCTTTTCCCGGCCAGCGGTGCGACGCCGAAGTTGACCACCGAGCGGTTCACGTGCGGCAAGGCGCTCAAATCGCCGGAGGCATCGTGGTTGATGGTGTTAAACAGCCACTGCAGATCGCGCAGCACATTGCGGCGCAGGGCGGCGTGGGTGATCAGATTGCTGTTGGCCGACTCGCGTTTTTTTTCCGGGTCGTTATCGGTGAGACGATCCAGCAGCGAGGGCTGCATTTTGTCGCGCGCCCCCACCTTCTCCTGCTTGCTGCGTGCCTGCCAGCCGCTGCGCAGCAGATCGCCTTCGCCAGCGGGATTACTCATCGGCTCCATCCGTCGCAAACGTCACGAGGTTCAGGGAAAGCAGCGGGTATTCGCTTTGTTCGCTCAGCCACGCCTTCTGGCCCCGTCCTTCGTACAGCGTACCGTCAGCGTCAAGCGGTAACCATTCAGTCGTACGCCCGAGCATGACGGCATCCGAAGCGTCTTCAGCAAAGGGATAGCGCGCCGGGATCTGACACACCTGCTCCGTACCGTCGGTCAGGCGCACCAGCGCGTGACGCCAGACCAGATCGGTGACGCTGGCAGGCGCCTGAAAACGGATCTCAGCGATAGCGCTAAACGGCAGCCAGAAATAACGGCCGTTGACGATGGTTTCGCACACCGGGCCGAGGCGGGCATCGCCGTCCATCAGCCAGCCAAACGCCTGCGTCTCATCATTTTCGAGGGTGATCTGACCAGGGTTTGCCTGCGCTGTCTCGAGGGCTTCCAGACGCAGCGCACTGGCGCGTTCCCCCTCCTCGCTCAGCGCCGCGGCCAGGGTTGTCAGCCACGGCCACTGGGTTTCAGGCATGGCCGGACGCGCCTGTCCTGCCATCACCTGCGCGCGCTGCAGCTCGCCCTGAATGGATTGCTCCAGCAGGGTAACGGTAGGCTTCGCCTGGGGCTTCAGCGCCACCCAGCTTTTCAGCTGGGTCAGGGCGCGCGTCCAGTTGCCGCTGAGGATCAGAAACTGCACAAACGCGGCGCGGAGATCGGCATCCGCCGGACGGACTTTGATATCGGCTTCCAGACGACGCAGCGCATCGCTGAGCGGCTCACCCGCCAGGTGTTGATAAAGCGTATTCATCGCCACTCCTTAGTTTGCCGCGCGCCATGCGCCCACTGCCGGATCGCGCAGCTGAGGACGTAGGGTGTCAATCAGGACAATATTCAGCGAGGTACCCGGTGTCACCCACGCGCCCCAGGTCTGTTTGACTTCGGCAATGCGCGCCTGCAGTTTGGCGTCATCACTGGCGATCTCGCGGGAAATCTCTACCGCCACCGTGCCGTTGCTTTTCCAGCCGTTGAGGGCGTTGTCGTAGGGCAGGATCATCCAGCTTTGATCGCTGTTCTGCGTGCTGAACACCATGCGTTCTTTGTTGACGGAGGTGATCAGAGCGTTTTCAGGATCGGCGCTTTTGTTCAGGCCCATGACCGGGAAGCCGTGAATGTAGGTCACCGCCATCTCTTTCTGCTCGCCGTTGCGGGTCTGAGAGATAACGGTATGGCCGCTCAGCCAGCTGCCGTTGCCGCAGCGGGTGGTGTCGGTATCCGGGATGAACAGTGCGGGTGCGGAGGCACCGCCTTCCCAGAATGTACGCAGATGGCAGCCGTCCTGAAGGGTAAACTCCTGCCACGGCGTGCGGTCAGCAGCCACGGTGCGGGCTTCAGCGTTCTGATCCGGCGGCAGCAGCGCGCCGCTGGCGGCGGTACTGGCCGGAGCCGCCTGTTGCTGTTTCACCACCAGCGCCCAATCCTGCGCTTTCCCTGCGGTACCCTCAGCCAGCGTGACGCCCGCCGGATCGTTAAGCGTCCAGCTGAGTTTATTCACTTTGCTGCACTGATGTTCCAGCAGTGAGCCAAGACGCGGCACAAAGTTTTCCAGCACGGAGACGTCTTTCTTACCGTTTGCCACAATACGCAGCGCCACTTCAGGCTTACACCAGCTCTGCGGCGTGTTGTCTTTGATGTTGTCGATCCAGATATCCAGCTTCTGCGCAGGGGACTGCACGATGCGGAAATTCTCAGCCTGCGCGGTGGAGGTCACCGCCAGAAGTGCTAAACCCGATAGCCAAAGTTTCATATCGTTCCTTATGTGTCTAATCAGTTCCGCAGGGAAGAAATTGCGCTGCGTCAGAGAGCGTATGCAGCAAAGTGGTGTCCTGAGGGTCGCCCATCCATACCGCCAGGGCCGTATAGTTGTCCTGAGCATTCCCCTCCTGCTCGCCATTCTTTTGAATGATTTGGTTCATTAAGGTCAGCCACTCCTGCGGCGTATTGACCATATGCAGCGACTGCTTCATTTGTTCTTCGCTGACGCCGTGCCAGAACCCGTCGGTGCAGAGTAAAAAGGCATCGCCGTCTTCCACCTGCACCACGTCGCTGTAGCTCGCTTCCGGCCCACCGTTTTCAATCCCCAGCGCGAGGTACAGCAGGTTGCTGTTGAGATCGTCGGTCTGATGCCCCGCATCCTTCATCTGCTGCACCAGGCTGTGGTCGGTGGTGACATGCCACAGCCAGCCGCGGCGAAACAGATACAGGCGGCTGTCTCCGGCGTGCGCCCAGTAGGCCAGACGGTAATCCCGGTCAATGAACAGGCTCACCAGCGTTGTGCCCATTCGACGGTAATCCTGCACCGCCTGCTGTTCGCTGAGAATGGTGCGGTTCGCCGTTTGCACATAGTCGCGAATATGCTGCGCATTCAGGTGTTTGTCGCCATCAAAGCGGGAAATGATGCTGTTGCGGGCCAGCTCAGCGGCCACTTCACCGCCCGGCAAACCCGCGATGCCGTCACAGACGACAAAGCAGGCTGAACGTTCCCCTATGGTTTCTCCCGTCTGATCCTGGTTGCTGGCGCGCGTCCCCTGGCGGGAGAGAGAAGCCGTTGCGATATTCATTTGTCTTCCGATCCGCTCTGTGAGTCTTTGTACTGATTCACCTCCATGTCGTACGCATGAAGGAAGGCCTCGCCAAACAGGGTGTGGAAGTCATCCTCAATCTCGCCTGCCGTCTCACCGTAGCTGCGAACAAAGTAGTCCCACAGGGCGGCTTTACGGCTGCCCGGCAGCGCCAGACGGGAGGTCATGCCGTTCTGCTTCGCCTGCTCTTCCAGCTGTTCCGGGTTAAAGGACTGCAGCATTGCGGCGATGATGGCGCGAATACCGGAGATCATGCCCAGCTGGTGCGCCTGCAGATCGATCAGCGCGTCGCGCACGGATTTTGTTGGCGGCATAAAGCCCGGCATCGGCGTGCCGAACATCTGGATCAGGACGGTTTTCCCGGTAGGAAGCAGCTTGAACGGGTTGTTGGCATCGTCCAGCACCATGGTCATATCGGCTTTCACGCCGCGCTTGAGGATGGAGCGCGAGGAAAGCAGCGCCACGGTGCCCTGAGAGAACATGCCGAGGATCTGCCCCAGCTGACGCATATTCTCACGGTCAAACTGCGGGACGGGCTGCATTTCGCTCAAGCCCATGCCTTCCAGCAGCGCCTCCAGCAGCTCGCCCTGCAACACGTCGCCTTTCTCGCCGCTGTTCGCAGTGGCGGTTGGGGAGGCAGCGTTATTGACCGGATCGATGCGCAGGCGGCCCTTCGGTGCCTGAGCGCTACTGCGCGCAACGGCCTGCGGGGTCGGCATGGTGAAACCTGCATAATCCGGTCGCGCGGGCTCTTCTTCAACAGCACGCGGGGCCTCCTGCGGCTCAGGGGCGAACAGCGGAGAATCGGCCAGCGCGTCCTCTTCCTGCTCAGGTTCCGGCACTGGGGAAGGCTTCTCGTTAATAATGTCATCCGGATGGGTTAACGGCGCGCCGCCCATCAGCCCGAGCGGGTCGTCATTGCGCGCGGCTGGCGCGCTGGCTTTACCGCCAAACAGGGCCAGCGGATCGAGTTCATCCGCCGCCTCTTCTTTAGGCTCGGCTGGCTTAGTTTCAACCGGCGGCACCAGCGTTGACGGGGTGACGTCGTCAAAAATACTCTCTTTTTTGAACAACGCTTCATCGCTGAACAGCGTGTCCGGGTCAACGTTCTTACGCTCAAGCTTCGGATCGCTGTCGTTGAACATCGCCAGCGGGTCTTCGGCGTTACGCTCCGGCGCAGCAGGCTGGGAGAACGGATCCTGTGATGCCGCAGGCTGAGGTTTTGTGCGGTTGCTTGAGATGCTGTCGGAGATGGAGAACTCCTGCATCAGGCTATCCCAGATCTCCGTTGGCACGGCGGTCGGCTCGCCCTTCCCGCGCGCTGCGGCATTCGCCGGTTTCGGCTGCGACGCTGGTGCTGGCGCGGCTGGACGAACCTGCTGCTGCATGCTGGCCGCCATGCGGCTCACCGGCTGCGTGTCGTGAATAATTTCAGCCACTTCAATGCGGTAGTCATCAATACCCAGAACGTCTCCATCCTGCAGCTCGACCTGACGACCGCGTTCCAGTGGAATATCGTTCAATACCACGCGCGTAACGCTGCCACGGTTAGTGACGCGGCATTCGCCATTGGCGTCAACGTGAACAATGGCCTGCAGACGCGAGATGGTGCGGTCATTGTCCGGCAATACCAGATTGTTATCCGTACCGCGCCCAATGGTGCCGCCCGGGGCGTAAAAATCACAGCTGCTCTGCGGCGGCTGATGACCGGGTTTCGTAGAAATAATCGTGAATCGCATGGCGTATTCCTGCTGGTATGATTAGCGCTCAAACGCTGCCGCTCTCGGGGCGAGAACGGCGGCGTTTGGGGTTAACATATTCTATTCAGTCTGCGTAAGCTTAAACTGGCCTGAGGGACCTTCTTGTAAGGTGAAACGGGCCGCATAGCGAATAGAATCGTTTTTCCCTGACACTTTCAGAGCAACATCATATTCTCCCGCTTGCCACGTAATCCCCGTCCACTGATGACATTGTTGGGTCGTTAACGTCACCTCAGGGCTAAACGTTGACGGCGGCGATATCGCTTTCCATTCATTTCCCGCGCGTTTCATTATGGTGGGTGAATGACTGGTGATAGGCGCGTCTAACCCGGCATTAGCGGGAATAGCAAAGCAGGGTTCGTTGTTCTTTAGCGTAACCGAAAGCGGCTGATATTGTGCCGGATGAGATACACAGGCGCTCACCGTTAATGCGATTGCCACAACACTGAATAACTGTTTCATAACCATACTCGTCGGTCTTTAGGATTTTGAATAAACAACGATAATACCTGCAGGTATTTTTCCTTCAGATCTGGTCCGATAATCCCCTCAAACCCTGCAATATTTCGGAAATCACCCAAGCCGTAATTTATCAGATAATAAAAATCTGAAATGATAGAAGCCTGCTGCTCCATACCAAAGTCCGATAGTTTTTTATCGGAGGGCAGAGAATAATTATAACTTGCTGCCCAACTGAATGCTCCTCGGGTTCGAACATTCATTCCAATCTGATGCTGCAACACATGCACCATCTCGTGAATAAACCAGTGTTTATATCGCGGAACCTCTATCGAGAAGTCATCCCGATAATGCGGCTCGCGAAAATAGAGCTCACCATTGGGGGTCATCGCGACATCTGTGGACTGCATATTAAATGGCAAATAGCTTTTATTATGAACTTTAACTTCAGAATACTTTAATGCGTCACCAAAAACCGAGCGTGCCAATGCTATTTCGCCAATGGTGAGAGGACGGGCGCCTCCTTCCTGCAAACTTGCCATGCTATCTTCCTTCCCGGTTGATAATGGCCGGGGAAAACTCCCCGGCCACATATGCAATTACGCTTCTTTGTTCTCTTTGATGTTCCAGCCAGCGCTGCTTTCAGCACCTTTACCACCGGCAGTGGTCTGCTCCCAGTACTGCTGTTTCACTTTCGCAGCCTGGAATGCGTAGGTCACGCCAACGGTGTCGCCGTTGTCTGCACCGGTGTACTGAACAGAGGTCACCAGGACGTCTTCCAGGGTGATGCGGGTGTATTCAACCTGCTGGCCACCTGCTTTGCAGACGGACAGTTCAACTTTGGTCAGGTGCTTACCGCTTGCGCAGTGTTTCAGGACTGCTGTAGTGGATTTGTCGATCAGCGCGTTAACGTGCAGGTCGTTAAAGTTAACTTTACCGGCACCGCCGCCACCGCCAACGCTCATATTACCCGGCTGGGAAGCGCCCCAGGAGAAGGAGGTAATATCAGTCCAGCCGGTGTGGTTAGAATCTTTTGATTCGCCCGTAACACCCTCGACCTTCAGAAACATATCAATAGCCATAATATCTACTCTTCGTGGATGAACAATATTGCTTTCGAAAAAGCCCTTATATGGCAAACAGGAAAGCATGGGGCTGAATAAAACCGTCCATATTTTACCTCTGCCTCTAGCCTGACGAATTCGAACTTCGTACAGACTCTTCAGAGTGCCTGCAATTGCAACCACCCTAAATTTTGTTAGTCACACTTCATGGTAACTAAGCGCTAGACAATCATTCACTGTATCATCTAGAATATTTTCAATCGTCTATCATTCATTTAAGGCTTCATAACATGAAGAAAACATTGTTATTAATACTTACCATTGTACTTTTGATTATCGCAGTTTTCACAACTGCAGATCTTTTTCAATCAGCCTGGTATGTATTTTCATTAGAAAAAATTACTACAACTTCTGCAGGCTTACTTTTTGGGAAATTAGTTTTCCTACTGGTCATCCTTTTGGCACTTTACTTCTCGCTAAAGTTTTTACGTAAATCAAAGCTTTGACTTTAATTTTTCCGCAAAATAGTAAATGGCGATAGATGCAACTAAAAGAAGGATTAGTAGAGCTGCATTTATCGTTATTTCTAAGGTAGTCACCGACCAATCAAAAACAAAAATATAATAGCCAAGGGTTGAGAAGAAAAGCATAAATGAAACAATAAGCATGAGATAGACTATAACGTACTTTGATGCTCTTTCAAACACGAGTAGCTCCTGCTAAAAATCGGCTAAAAATCTCTTTATCTATAGCACCATGACTCTGTTGGAAATTTATAGCTTCAATAAATGGCTTAACATTATCTTCAACGAGAAAATATAATAAATCTAAATCACCCGCACCACGCAGCTCATAGTAAACATTTTTATTTAATTTTAACAGATCGTATGAGGTATAAACGGAGCGAGAAATTGAAGCCCCTACACTTAACACACCAGTAAGTCCTGCAGAAACAAGAAATCGCGGAACAATTTTTGAAACGAATAGCGTAATTAATTCATTTACGAAAACCATTTTAAAGGCTATACCACCCACTTGCGACCCACCTACTCTTAGGAGGAGTTCCTTAGATTGCTCTTCAGATAAACCAGACAGATAACGTTTGACCACTGTATTGATTAACCGACGCACATCTTCTGATGTAAGCCCTTTTTTGATTAGCGTTAATAACCTAATTTTGTCTGTTTCATTTCGCCACCGATGGTCTGTATCCAGAAAATCTTTGGTTAACATCCATAAGTCTTCTGGGATTGACATAAAACCATCGACCGCGCTGCGAGCGAAAATTTCTGGGCCACTCTGTTTACGCGTATCAAAAATCTTCAACATGCCATCTGCAATTTCTTTTGGTGAACTCGTTCCCAATATTGATTCCTCCTGAAGTTAATGAATGTCGATGGTTTTCTATATGAATTATGCCAATGTAGTTTACTTTGCCGGCCCAATGAGCCGGCAATCATCATCACGCGTCTTTCGTCTTCAGCGACGGCAGTTTAGAAACCAGGCGCAGGGAAACGGTCAGACCCTCCAGCTGGTAGTGTGGACGCAGGAAGAACTTCGCGGCGTAGTAGCCCGGGTTGTCTTCGATTTCCTGCACCTGCACTTCCGCAGCCGCCAGCGGCTTACGGGACTTGGTCTCCTGGGAGGAGTTAGCCGGGTCACCGTCCACGTAGTTCATTACCCAGTCGTTCAGCCAGCGCTCCATCTCTTCGCGCTCGCGGAAGGAGCCGATTTTGTCGCGCACGATGCACTTCAGGTAGTGCGCAAAGCGGCAGCAGGCGAACAGGTACGGCAGGCGAGAGGCCAGACGCGCGTTGGCGGTGGCATCCGGGTCGTGGTATTCGGCCGGTTTTTGCAGAGACTGCGCGCCGATGAAGGCGGCAAAGTCGGAGTTTTTGCGGTGAACCAGCGGCATAAAGCCGTTTTTCGCCAGCTCGGCTTCACGACGATCGCTGATGGCGATCTCGGTCGGGCACTTCATGTCCACGCCGCCGTCATCGCTCGGGAAGGTGTGGCACGGCAGGTTCTCCACCGCCCCACCGGACTCCACGCCGCGAATTGAGGTGCACCAGCCGTACTCTTTGAAGGAGCGGTTGATGTTAGCCGCCATCGCATAGGCGGCGTTCGCCCAGGAGTAGCTGTTGTGGTTCGCGCCGTCGGTCTGCTCTTCAAAGTCAAAGCTGTCCACCGGGTTGGTGCGAATGCCGTACGGCAGACGCGACAGGAAGCGCGGCATCACCAGGCCCAGATAGCGGGCATCTTCGGATTCACGCAGTGAACGCCAGGCCGCGTATTCGGTGTTCTGGAAGATCTTGGTCAGGTCGCGCGGGTTAGCCAGCTCCTGCCAGGATTCCATCTGCATCACGCCCGGTGCGGTACCGGTGATAAACGGACAGTGCGCCGCAGAGCCGATGCGCGCCATTTCACCCAGCAGCTCAACGTCCTGCGGGCTGTGGTCGAAGTAGTAGTCGCCGACGATGCAGCCAAACGGCTCGCCGCCGAACTGACCGTACTCCTGCTCGTAGATTTTCTTGAAGATCGGGCTCTGGTCCCAGCCCACGCCCTTGTAGCGCTTCAGGGTGCGTCCCAGCTCCTGCTTGGAGATGCTCATAAAGCGGATCTTCAGCATCTCGTCAGTTTCAGTGTTGTTCACCAGGTAGCTCAGGCCGCGCCAGGCGCTCTCCAGCTTCTGAAACTCATCGTGGTGAATGATCTGGTTCACCTGCTGCGACAGCTGCTCGTCGATACCGGCAATCAGGTTCTGAATGGTGCGGTAGGTGTCGTTAGAGAAAGTGACGGTGTTTTCCAGCGCCTGCTGCGCCAGGGTTTTAACCGCGCTTTCTACGGCAGAGCGCGCCTGATCGGTTTTCGGGCGGAACTCTTTGTTCAGCAGCGCGCTGAACTCATCCTGGCTGAACGCCTGACCCGCCTGCTGCTCGTGTTGTTGAGTCTGGTTGCTCATCGATTATTCCTCGCTACCTTTCGCGCTTTCGTCATTTTTCGGCAACTGGCTCAGAGATTTGAGCAGCGTCGGATCCTGCAGAATTTTTGCGATCAGCTCTTCTGCACCGTTTTTGCCGTCCATATAGGTCAGCAGGTTAGAGAGCTGGGTACGCGCTTCCAGCAGCTTGTTCAGCGGCTCAACCTTGCGGGCCACCGCATCCGGCAGGAAGTCGTCCATGCTGTCGAAGGTCAGATCAACGTTCAGTTTGCCTTCGCCCGTCAGGGTGTTATCCACGTTAAACGCCACGCGCGGCTTCAGCGCCTTCATGCGTTCATCAAAGTTATCGATGTCGATTTCAAGGAATTTACGCTCATCGACGGCAGGCAGGTTTTCTACCGGTTTACCGACCAGATCGGCCATGACGCCCATCACAAACGGCAGCTGAATTTTACGTTCTGCACCGTAGATCTCTACGTCGTACTCGATCTGGACGCGGGGAGCACGGTTACGTGCGATGAATTTCTGTCCACTGTTACTCATTGCCATGATGTTCTCCATCAAAGATGCGCGGTGAAGGTGAAACGACAGGCTCCATGCCTGTCGTCATAATACCAGGACGCGTTATTCGCGGCGTCCAAAGATGTTTTCCAGTTGGTTAACGCCGTCTGGCGCCAGGTCGCGAATAATGTCCATAAAGTTAAGTTCAGACAGCCGCTGCACCCGCTCAATCATCAGCGGTGCGGGATGGCTCGGTTCGTACTGCGCAAAATACTGTTTCGCTTTTTCCAGCATCAGCTGGGCGTCGGCGCGGCTGGTGACCTGCACGCTGCGCCAGTCGGTGACCTGCTGAACGGGCTGCGTTACCGCCGATTGCTGCTCAACCTGGGGTTCAGCCTGCGCCTCACGGTTCGGCAGCAGCTTGCTGATGTCCGTCACCTGACAGGCGCTGGCGACCAGCCCAACAGTTTTCAGCAGCTGTTCCATCTCCGGTACGCCGCTTTCACCCAGATACCCGGTGAGCAGATCGCGAATGGCCAGCAGCCGTTCGTTAACCACAATGACCGCTGCGGTGCCGGGCTGATCGCCGCGTGCCAGCTCGTCAATCAGCCTTGGGCGGCCGCCGGGATAGTCAGGGCATTCCGTTTTACTGCCGTCGAGCAGCGCCTGCGCGTCCCGAAGCGAAATTTCATCCCCGTTCGAGCGGAGCAGCGAGGCGTTGCGTACCGCGACGGTGAGGTCAGATTTATCGCTCAGCCCGGCGAGGGCGTTGATGCGGTAGAACGGATCGGTTTCGCCGTACTCTTCCAGCAGCGGGTAGAGTTGCTCCCAGTAACGGGTCAGCGCTTCCTGCACCAGTAACAGCCCGTCTGCATAGCCCGCGAGTCCACGGCGACGTGTCCAGGCATGGGTTAATGCCAGCAGGACGCGAAGATCTTTGGTGCGGGTCAGCAGGCTGGTAGCGAATTTTTCTACCGTGTTCCAGTCAGCGGGCTCTGCCGGAATAATGGTGTCGCCAAACTGCTGTTCCGCTTTCCCCTGACTTGCCTGATTCATGATCTGGAAATCAGCGTCATACTCCAGGTTTTCGCCACAGGGTTTGTCGGGGCTTATCGGCGCGAGAAATTCTTCGATATTCATGAGATCCCTGCTTATTCAAACATAGGCGGATAAAGACCGTGACGACCCGGTCGGGCGCCGCCTGCCGGATCGAACAGCAGCGTAAAGAGCTGCCCGGTAAAGTTGCCGCTGTGGACGTGCGTGTAGAGCGGGTAGCCGTCGCAGCGGTTCGTCCACCAGAAGCTGGTCTGACGCAGCGGGTCAAAACACTCTGCTGCCTGCGGCCAGCCCAGCGTGCTTTGGCCGTCATCGTCATAGCCAATCACGTCCAGAATGTCGGATCGCTTTTGTGGCTCAACGGGCTGCGGCGCCGGGATACTCATCAACATCTCGTCAAGCTGTGAGGCGGAAAAACCGTTGCGCACTGCGTGCAGGCCCAGACGACCAAGCTGTTGGTACCAGCTTTCGGCCTGGCCGAGCAGACGCGATGACCATTCGGCCGGACTAAAGCTCAGCTGAATGCAGACCGGGTAGTGGCGACCCACGCTGTCACGTCCCGGCAGCAGGCAGCCCATCTGGATCATCTGGCTGCCCAGCATGGGCGGAACGACAAAATTCCACACCGGGGCTTTCGTAAACTGGCGCTCACCGCTGCGCTGCTCTTCCTGTTGCCAGGCCAGCAGGCCGACCTGAAACCAGTGTGACCACTGGCGCTGAAGGGTGTCAGGAAAGCGACGCTGCAAAAAGTCACCGGCGCTGGGTAATTTGCCATACCAGCTGTAGCGGTTCATCGCAGGGGTATTCGTCATACGGCTGTCCTTGCGGTTATGGGCATGAGAAACGGGGAAGCTGGAACGGATTGCGAATGCTGTTTGGCGCAAACTCCAGCGTGACCTGATGACCGTCGACGTTGAAGGTGGCCTGACGGCTCAGGCTACCCGCGCCAGGACTGGTCCGGGCTTTATCGAAAAAGCGGTTCAGCGCCCAGGATCCGTTAGTCACCAGAGATGCCGTACTGCCGTTTGCCAGACCGAGCTGCATACGCACCTGGTTGGTGCCGCCCGGTCCCGGCCAGTTCATAATCTGCACCGCCTGAGGGCCGTGGCTGTAGCGCAACAGCTGGCCGTCAACGTCCAGCGTCAGGTTCAGAATGGTGTTATCCATCCTCACGGTGCGCACCGTGACCTTATAGGACGGCGTTGTCGCCCCGTTGGCAAAGAAGGCATCGCGGATTGACTGTGCCTGCTGGAACGGGCGCAGCAGCCCTTCGCTGCCCGGCAGGGTTTTACCGTCGATCCCCGGCATAAAGCGCCAGTTCGCCTGGGTGGTGTCGACTTTGTTGGTCAGGTTATCGCGGAAAAAGGTGTCCATCAGCCCGGTGCCGGGTGCAAACATGCGGGCGAGATCGTCAGGCGTCACTTCCGTGCTGGCGCTGCGCACCAGCGGGTAGCGACCGGCAATCGCCTGACGGCAGAAACCGCCCACTTCCACGTTAATGCGTTTACGCACGTTTTCCAGATCGCGTCGCTGGGTATCGCTGCTGGCACCCACGGCCATATTGCTGAACATGGTTTGCAGCCCGCCCGGCAGACGGCCCGCGCTGGCCTGCAGACGGCTAATTGCGTCGCCGCCCGGCGCAGGCATCCCGCTGTTGGCCGCATCCTGAACGGCGGTCAGGTAGCGATACAGCTCGTCCACCTGCTTGAGAAAATCGTCAAACACAATGGTCTTTCCGCCTTTCTCCAGCGGCTGCGCCAGCTCAATCATCGGCGCATAGTGGTCAGTCACCAGCTGCTCCGGTGCCTGTACCGCTACCGCACCCTGCGTTGGCGCCGCATCGTTGTTACTGAACAGCGCCTGCAGCGTGCGGGTAGCACGGTTGCTCTGCGCTTCCGCTTTCCCGGCATCTTCTGGCGCAGGCGCATTGCGCGACAGCGTCAGCACCTGGCTCAGGTTCAGCACCAGACGGCGCAGCGGCGAGTTTGCCCCGGAGAGCAGGCGCGCGGTGTTGATACGCTGGGAGAGATCGGCACTGCTGTTGAGCTGAATGTCGGCGAGAAAGCGATCCCAGTTGGCAATAAAGTCACGCATGTAAAGCTGGCGCACCGCGTTATCGATCTGCTCTTTATCTTCCTGGGCCGTGGTGGCACCTAATACCCAGGCGTCATCTTCATGCAGGGCGGTCGTCACGCTGTCGATTTGGCCGTTAAAGCTTTTCCAGTAGCCGTCCGGGGTATACAGACCCGGCACGCCTTCGCTGACCGGCTTGCCGCTTTTGCGGGAAAAGACCAGCTCGCTCTGCGGGCCGCCAAGATCGGAAAGCGAGACCGGCTTGAGGTTTTCGTCATGCTCCAGCAGGCGCTTCAGACGACCGTATACGCGTGTCGAGAGCGGCTGCTGGTTGATGAGCGCCCTTTCCCGCGCGACCAGGGATTCATCCAGCGCATAGGGTGAAGCCTGAATTTTCGGTTCCAGCAGTTGGGTCAGATGCCATTCAAGCTGCTGAAGCTGCGCCTGAGTGACGTCCTGCGGCAGGTTGCGCTGCAGGTTGAGCATCACCCAGGAATGCAGGAATTTGCCGTCGTAGTGCTTCGGCTGATAGAGCATCTGGTAGGCTTTCAGCGCCTCGTAGCTGTACTCCACGTCGCTGCCGTTGTCGTTACGCAGCCAGGTGGTGATGTGCATTGTCACGGCAGGAAGCAGCATCTGATCCAGCGCTTTCTGATACAGCGACTGCGAGGCATCGCTGACGTCATCCCCACGGTAAAGCCCCATGCGGCGGGAGACCGGCGGGTCGTTAACGTCAAAGGCGTCGCTCTTCGGCAGGTCCACCAGCCCGTTAAGCAGCGGCAACAGCGCAAAGAGATCGCGCTGAGGTTGATTTTGCAGCGCCTTACTCTGCTGTTCCAGCACCGGCACTTTGGCGTCAACCTCTTCCAGATACGCCTTGTTTTTGGCGTAACTGGTCAGCCACAGCCCGCCCAAAATCACCAGCAGGGCCAGCAGCGCCGCGTAACCAGACCAGATCACCGCCCGGTTGCGCAGCTCCCACCAGCGGTTTTCTCCGGCAATGCCCGCTTCCTGGAAAATGACGTTTTGCAGCAGATTCTTGATAAAGAAACTCTGGCCTTTCGCGCCCGGGATGGGGGCTTCTTTGCTGACGGAATCCCAGTTATCGCTTTCGGCCCCTTCCGGCAGAGAGAGCGCGCGGTTAAGCTCGCCCATCACGCGGTCAAACGGCATGCCTTCCTGGGTGCCGCTGGCAAAGTAGATGCCGCGCGGCGAGAATTCGGTTTCAAAGTTTGAACGGGCAAAGACCGTGCTCAGGTAATCCGCCAGCAGCGGGCGCAGCGCAGCGAACTCCTGCGGGAAGAGATAGGCTTCCGCACGGGTTTTGCCGTCGTGCTCCTTGAGCATGGTCTCCGGCAGACCGGCATCCAGGCGCTGCTGGAGCAGAGAAAACTCCTGCTGGAAGTTGCCCATCAGGTCGTAATCCGCGTGTTTGGTCTGCTCCCACGGCAGCGTAAAGCCCCAGATCTGGTCGCGCTGCGCTTTGTCGTAATCGGCAAACCAGGCGCGGAAGCCCTTGAGCAGGTCAGCCTTGGTCACCATCACGTACACCGGGAAGCGGATGCCCAGCTGCTCATGCAGCTCGGAAAGACGCTGGCGCAGGTTCACCGCCTGCTGGCGGGACGCCTCGGCGGACTGCGTGAGCAGGTCGGAAATGCTGATGGTGATGATCACACCGTTGATCGGCTGGCGACGACGATATTTACGCAGCAGGTTGATGAACTCCAGCCATTCCCCGGCGTCCTGAACCTGTTCGCTCTCCTGCGTGGTGTAGCGTCCGGCGGTATCCAGCAGGACAGCCTCGTTGGTGAACCACCAGTCGCAGTTGCGCGTGCCGCCGATGCCCCGCAGCGCGGTTTTACCGAAGCGATCCGCCAGCGGGAACTGCAGCCCGGAGTTGGCCAGCGCGGTGGTTTTCCCGGAGCCCGGCGCGCCGATGATGACGTACCACGGCAGTTGATAGAGATACTGCGTGCTGAAACGCTGCGTCCACTGCGCGCTGTGGCCCGCCTTACTGAAGTGGGCTTTTTTCAGCATCTGCGCGGCTTCGTCGAAACGACCTGCAAGGATCTGCTCCTCGTTATTCAGGCGTTTCTGCGGATCGGCCGCGTCCGCTTTAGTGGTGTTCTCATTGAGCTTGTCCATCAGCTTGTGGTTCAGCCAGGCGTTATACAGCCGAGGCAGAATGTGGCTCTGGGCCCAGATCAGATATACCACCGCGATACTGATAACGCGGTTCTGTTCAGATTCAAGCGGGCGGGTATCCACGATGGACAACAGCGGACCAATCATCCAGATCACCGCCGCGAGCGCCGTTACGCCGAGGAAGCTCCACAGAATGCGATTGGTCAGTATGGAAAGAAGAGTAGTCAGCATCCTTAGTTTCCTTGCGGCAATCCGTTCAGCTCAGCCTGCGTATTTTCAGGCGACACCAGCAGAGTAATTTCCACACGGCGGTTACGGGCGCGGTTTTCAGGCGTAGTGTTTGGTGCCACCGGGTTAATTTCGCCCCGCCCTTCCGCCTTCACGCGTTCAGGCTGCGAGAGGCTTCCCTGCAGCTGTTTTTGCACCGACCGGGCGCGTTCGAGAGAGAGTTCATAGTTGGAGGCAAAGCGCGCGCTGCGGATCGGCACATTGTCGCTGTAGCCCACCACCAGAATTTTGCCGCTGACGTTATTCATCGCCTGCGCAATGCGGTTGATGACCGGCTCATAGCGGTCACGCACCACCGTCGAGGCCGAGGCGAACAGGCCGTCCCCTTTCAGGATCACCACGCTGCGATCCGCTTCATCCTTCACCGCCACCAGACCGGCATCGATTTCAGGCTTCAGGAAGCCGCGCAGGTTCAGTACCGCAGGCAGCTGGCGAGCGGGCTGCTGAATGGAGGTTTCCGGCAGCTGAGACTGATAAATCTTCGCCAGCACCGGGCTGGTGTTATCGCCCAGACGCCAGTTAAGCACGATATAAAACAGACAGGCGATAAACCCGACCAGCGCCACGCAGGCCCAGAGGGGGACCATCGGACGCCACAGCTTGCGCAATACAGGACGATCTTCAGGGTGCACCGAGAGCGGCGGCGCGTAGCTGCCGCGCACGCTGCGGATCATCTGCCACAGTCGCTGTTTGATGGTTTCCAGCTGGGTGCGGCCATTATCCAGCACCCGATAGCGGCCCTCGAAACCGAGCAACAGGCAGTAGTTGATCATCTCCAGCAGCAGGATATGTTCACGCGGGTTCTGTGAAAGGCGCGCCAGCAGCTGGAAAAACTTTTCTCCGCCCCAGGTTTCGTTATGAAACGTGACCAGAAGGCCACTGCTGGACCAGACGCCGCTGCTGCCCCAGGGGGTGAGCGCGGCGGCTTCATCCAGCGCCGTACACAGACAGTAGCGGGCGCCGACGATCACTTCATACGGCAACCCTGCCTGCTGGCATCGCACTTCGAAACGGCGAATTTCGTCGATCAGACGCTGGCGCAACGCCACCTGATCGTCATGAGAAACCGAATGACGGATTTGTGGAATGGCGTTGAGCAGCGGGTTGGCAGCCGCCACCAGCTGATTATTGCCACTGGCTCCGGTAAACACAGCATCACTGCCGGTATCCTGTCGTTCCTGCATATTTAGTGCTCGCTTTATTATTCTGTCGGGCTACGGATGGCCCAAAACTCCATATCGAGACCCGGAAACTCCCCTGCGAGATGCAGAGCGAACGCACCGGACTTATCCATCTCGTGCCACAGCTCACTGCCCTTCTCCAGCTCGAAATAGCTGTAGCCCGCGTGCCACGGTATTTGCGGCGGGGCGACCGGCATGGCGCGCAGCATAATGCCCGGCAGCTGCAGCTGAACCAGATCGCGGATTTTCGAGACCGGTGCCACCTTCATCTGGGCCGGGAAATGGGTTTGCAGGTGTTCGCCCGGCACGTTGGCTTTCACCGCCAGCACGAAGCCGAACTCGCGCACCATGCTGGTCTCCGGCACGGTAGCGATGTTAAGACCATGGGAACGCTCGTTGAGCGGCAGCTGGATGGCGTGATCTTCCATCACCAGCGACAGCCCCTGACGCAGCATCAGCATCAGCTTGCTGAAGCAGACCGCCAGATCGTCATGGTCATACACCGGGAGCACGCTCTCCGCTGTGCGTTGAGAGGTCCAGGTGGCAAGTTCCGTCGCAAACGGCAGCCAGCTGCGCCACAGCGTTTCCGGGTGGATCAGCGGCAGGGTTTTTAAATGGGATATCTCACCAAGATGACGGTTAACCAGCGAAAGCAGCGTGAACTCAATCAGTTCGGAGGTATTAAAGCGGCCGGGCTGGCGCAGACGTCCGCCAATCTGCTGGCTGCGCTGGACCAGTAGCCCATGCAGATCGTTAATCATGCTGTAGATCTGCGGGCTGTTGTTGGCGTTCAGCATCGGCGGAATGTAGCTGTTATCCAGCCGCACGTGGTTGTCGTTGCGTTTTTCGCTCACCAGGGCCACGCCGATGGCGGTCCACTCTGCCGTGAGATCTTTTTCCAGCATCAGGGTTAAACGCAGGCGGCCAAACTGTACCGTGGCATCGCCCACTGACATGGCATTATCGTCTTCGACGTCCTGTTCAAACGCGAGGTAACGCGCCAGCGAGGCCTGCTCTTCACTGAAAATCACCTCTTCGCGTTCGCCGCGGCGAACCGGCAGCGCAAGCACCACCTTCTCATTGGTGAGATTGTCAGGGATCTTCAGCGGCACCGGGCCGTTGCGGCCGTTGCGCACCTGGAAAAACGTGCCGTCAGGCAGTAACCCGCTGCAGTAGCTCAGTGCAATGCAGCCCTGGCGGAGCATCGCGTCGTCCAGCTCAACGTCGAGAAAGCCCCACAGATACGATCGCTGCAGCGCACCCCATTCACGAATGTGGTTCAGCAGGTAACTTTCTGTCCGCTGAAAATGGTGTGGACGCAGGAACATGCCTTCGGTCCAGACGACCTTTTCTGCTTTCGTCATGATGATGTGTTTCCTGTTATGAAGCGCGTTACTGGCTGATGACCCGGATACCGTTCACGTCCAGGAAGACGTTGGCGATGAGTTCATCTGCGGACCATTTCCAGAACTGGTAGAAATGGTTTTCGCCGGGAACAGGCAATGGGATTGAGACGCGCCATTTTTTCCCGTCCAGCGTCTGATATTCCGCCATCACGCCGATATAGCGTGCCTCGGGCGAGCTTTGTCCACTCAGGGTTTTCGAAAGCTGGCCCGGCATCAGGAAGAACACATCGCTGTTAAGCAGATTCGCGCCAAGCGTGGCTGACGCGTTGTTCTGCAGGGAATAGAAGTCGCTGGACATGAAATCCGCATCGGATTTCAGCAGCAACACTCTGACCTTTAATGGCGCAGAATCATTGATTTGGGGGTGAGCCTGAAACTGCAGATTGTAGCGGGAGGGGTCGCTGTGTGAAGACGACGTACAACCACTCAACAGGGTGAAAATCACCGCGAAAAATGCTAACCCGAGCTGATGAAACGTTTTTGTATTCATAAAAAATACGCTCTTGAAACCCGTTTAGTTCAGGATCCAGGTGCCGTTTGCGCTGTCTTTGCAGGCTTTGCTGTTGCCATCGACGTCAACACAGGTTGCTTTCTTACGCGCTTTTGGACGGATCGCCTGTTTACGCACGGTGGCTTCGTACTGGTCGGCCTTGATGACGGCGCGCATTGGTACGTAACCAATCAGCTGTTCGTTCCCTTCGTCGGCAAGCGCCATCCAGAAGTGTTCAACCTGACCCAGCACCACGTAGGTTTTGCCCGTTTCGAGCGTGCGGATCACTTTTCCGCCGTAGTCCGGACGGCTCATCAGGGATGCGGGGTACATGGCGCGATAAGGCTCATTCACCTGGGTGAACTCTGCCGGGGGCAGCACAACATGACGGTGAGTTAAGGTGACGCCGTTAACCTGACTGGTCACGATGGTATCGTCAGTGATCACAGGTTTCTGCGGCGCTTTACAGCCCGCCACCGCCATTACAAACAGAAGTGAAAACAGTACGCGCATTTTCATATGCTTTTCCGTAGCGATATTTCGATGATGGAGATAAGGAGATGAAGTTTGACTTAGGTGCTATTGTTAAAATAGTCAGGATATTTTCGGGGCGTTACTATATTAAAGGCATAGCTACCGCACGAGCCCTTCAGAATAAGGCCCAGCGTCTTCCTGACATATTTTGACAAACGGTAAACAAGTTTACATGAGCTTCGCATCATTTCAATATTTACCGTTACGTAACTGTTGGTAAATGAAGCAGACGATAGATTATAGGATTAATCTTAATAAAAAATTATACATGGACTACCCCCCTTTATTTATTCATCTCAAATCAATGTAAGGTTTTGTTTTATAAAACAAAAACACAAAAGAGAACCACTTTCATTAACGCAATACCGGTATTATCGCCACTACCATAATTAGTAGAATTCGCGTATTGGTGATGTCAAAAGAACATATTGCCGATGAATTATTTGTTGCATTAACAGGGTATGTTTAATATTGCCCGTACTTTACGCTCAGAATGGGCCTATTTCACTGATACCGACCGGAGTTAATTTCACGGCGCAAAATAACTTTATATTTCACGCTATGACAATGTCCCTTTAAGACATAATTATATCTATTAACCATTAAGCCTGAGTTAACTTTCCTGCTATTATCGCCACCGAAAAATGCACGCGATTACCCGCCAGCTGCGAATATTGTCTATTTCCCCCGCTCAGGCGCTTCATTCGAAGTTTTACTGGGGCTACATCCTTGTCTGTTCACCGCCATCTATCTCACCTACCGGGTGATAGATAATATTTATTATTAAAATGATAAAAATTCGTTATAATTTCTTTAAATCTTTAAACATCACAACCTATAAGCCACTGTAATAAAAAGAGTTAAAGAAGCAGCAACTTTCTCTACCGCATGCGCGCAGCCAAACGGTCGTCATTGCTTGCGCTTATTGTCCCCTGCAGTGCTTTTATGGGTTCAGATGTTGTGTGACCGAACAAATCAGGAGTGGGTATGAACACGAAAAGACGCGCAGTTCCCGGTATCAGGCACTATGACGGTCCCGCCGGAGGCTGGGGCGCGTTAAAAGCGACGGCCATCGCAGTACGTACCCAAATGGATACTCTGGACGCTCCCGCGACGCTGCTGCGCACCAACCAGCCGGACGGTTTTGACTGCCCGGGCTGCGCGTGGCCTGATAAGGAACATAAATCGACGTTCCAGTTCTGCGAGAACGGCGCAAAGGCGGTGACCTGGGAAGCCACCAGCAGACGCGTCACCCCCGCGTTTCTGGTGGAAAACAGCGTCGCTTCGCTGCTGGCAAAATCGGACTTTGAGCTGGAAGGCTACGGTCGCCTGACGCATCCCCTGCGCTATGACCGGGCAAGCGATACCTTCCGCCCTGTCGACTGGGACGAGGCGTTTCAGCGTATCGGCGAAGTCTTGCGCGGGCTCGAACCGGACCAGGTCGAGTTCTATACCTCCGGGCGAGCCTCTAACGAAGCGGCATACCTGTTCCAGCTCTTCGCCCGCGAATACGGCACCAATAACTTCCCCGACTGCTCGAATATGTGTCACGAGGCCACCAGCGTCGGCTTGCCGCGATCTATCGGGATCGGGAAAGGTACCGTCTCACTGGACGACTTCGATAAGACCGAACTGGTGATCTCCATCGGCCATAACCCTGGCACCAACCATCCGCGAATGATGGGCACCCTTCATGAGCTGGCACGTCGCAACGTGCCGATTATCGTCTTTAACCCGCTGCGCGAGCGCGCCCTCGAACGTTTTGCGGACCCGCAGAGCGTGATTGAAATGGCGACCTACAGCTCCACGGATATCGCCTCGACCTACTTCCAGGTCAAAGCCGGAGGCGATGCCGCCGCGCTGAAAGGGATTGCTAAACACCTTCTGGAGATGGAGGCCGAACGCGGTGACGTGCTGGATCACGCGTTTATTGCCGAACACACTCAGGGCATTGAGGAGTTCAGCGCCGATATCGCGCAAACCCGCTGGGACGACATTGAGCGCGAGTCGGGCCTGAGCCAGGCGGCACTCAGGAAGGTGGCCGAGGCCTATGCGAAATCGAATGCCACCATCATTACCTACGGGATGGGAATTACCCAGCATAATAAAGGCACGGCAAACGTCCGCCTGATCGCCGACGTGCTGCTGCTGCGTGGGAACATCGGTAAGCCCGGCGCGGGTATCTGCCCTCTGCGCGGCCACTCAAACGTGCAGGGAAACCGGACCGTCGGGATTAGCGAGAAACCCACACCAGCCTTCCTGAACCGTCTGAAGGACGTATTCGGCTTTGAGCCGCCGTCTCACCACGGACACGATGCGGTGCAGGCCACGCAGGCGATGATTGACGGCCGTGCGAAGGCGCTTATCTGCCTCGGCGGCAATTTTGCGGTTGCGATGCCCGATCATGAACGGGGCTTTCCGGCGATGGGTAACCTGGATTTGAGCGTGCACGTCGGTACCAAGCTGAACCGTACCCATCTGCTGGTTGGCAAAGAGACCTTTATTTTCCCGTGTCTCGGCCGCACCGAGCTGGATATTCAGGCCAGTGGTCGTCAGTCCATTACCGTTGAAGATTCCATGTCGATGGTGCACGCCTCGTCCGGCAAGCTGAAACCCGCCTCGCCGTTGCTCCGTTCAGAACCCGCTATCGTGGCGGGCCTGGCGAAAGCCACCCTGCCGGAAACCCATGTGGACTGGCTGACGCTGGTTGAGGATTACGACCGGATCCGCGATCTGATTGAGCAGACCATTCCTGGGTTCGAGAACTATAACGCGCGGATCCGCGTACCCGGCGGCTTCCGCATGCCGCTGCCGCCAACGCAGCGTATCTGGCCGACCGCGACGGGCAAAGCAATGTTCTCGGTATTCGAGGGGGTTCATGAGAACGCCAGCGGTGAAGGCGAGCATGTGCTGCGTCTGATTACGCTGCGCAGCCACGACCAGTACAACACGACCATTTATGCCCTGGACGACCGCTACCGTGGGGTCTTTGGCCGCCGCGACGTGCTGTTTATGAACGAAGACGATATGGCACAGTCAGGGCTGGAACACGGCGACCGCGTGGATATCGAAACCGCCCTGCCCGGCAGCGTTCAGCGCCTGGAGGACATTACCGTGGTGGCGTACAGCATCGCCCCGGGATCCGTCGGGGCATACTACCCGGAGGCTAACGTGCTGGTGCCGCTCGACTATCTCGACAAGGACAGCGGGACGCCGTCGTATAAATCCGTTCCGGTTCGCATCATCCTGCGCTCAAAAGAGATCCGCATGCTGTAAGGCTGTTGGCGCGGAAGATCACGATGGATATTAAACAGTTAAAATACTTAATCGCGCTCGACGAGACCCGCCACTTTGGTAAAGCGGCCTCGCAGTGCAACGTTACCCAGCCGACCCTCTCCATGCGCATCCGCAGCCTGGAAGAGGAGCTGGGGCTGGTGCTGATTGCGCGCGGGCAGCGCTTTGAAGGGTTTACGCCGGAGGGTGAACGCATCCTCGCGTGGGCCCGCTCCCTGCTGGCCGCGCACGACGGATTACAGGCGGAAGCCGCGCTGTGCAAAGGCCAGGTGATAGGCGAATTACGGCTTGGGATGGTGCCGCTGGCAAGTGTGGATCCGATGATCTTCATTCGCCTGCTGACGCAAAAATATCCGGAGCTGACCTACAGCCTCTATTCCATGTCCTCAGCGCAGATTGCCGACGGGGTAAGCCGTAATCAGCTTGAGCTGGGAATTTGCTATCTCAACAGCATCGACACCAGCCTGTTTGACATAATCCAGCTACCACAAACGAAGATGGGCCTGCTGCACGACATTCGCCATTTCCAGCCCGGTCAGGCAACGCTGACCTGGCACGACCTGACGGAATTTCCGCTGGGGTTCCTGACCAAAGGGATGCACTATCGGGCGCATATGGAGGCCAGTTTTAACGCTGCAGGCCTCGATCCGACGGCCGTTTTCGAGAGCGACTCGACGTTCCAGATCATTCAGGCGGTTCAGAGCGGCGTGTGCTGTGCCGTGATGCCGCTGAACAACGGGCTGGAGGCACTGAACAACAATTTCAGGATAGTCCCCATCGCCGAAGCGAACATTGAGGCGCCTGTCGGCCTGATTATGCGCAGGCAGAAACCCGTCTCCTCGCTGGCGCTACGCTGTTTTACCGACGCGCAGGAAATTTATCACGCAGTCAATGAAGCGTAGACCTGGCGCGTCACCACGCTAAAACCGTCAATCAGCACGGCGTCGCAACTTTTCCGGTGTTCCGGCGAACTCACCAGCGCGCGGAGCGCATCGCGAATGGCGTTAAGGGTTTCAGGCGAGGTGTTTTGCGAGGTGATCAGCGGCAGTCCTGGCGTCAGAGGGGTATGGTCAATGACCGCCAGCCCCGCAAGCCGTTCCGGCTCATGGCGCTGCAACAGTACCCAGGTTACGCAGTCGATGGCCGCAATATCCCCCACCCCGCCTTTTACATCAATCAGCGACTGGCGATGGCTGCCGCTGAAAATCACCCGTGAAAAATAGTCATTGACCGTATCAGGTGCCACTCGTCTTCGCAGCGTGTTGTAGCCGGACTGGGAATCCGGCGCATTACACACTACCCGCCGCCCACGGAAGTCGTCAAGGCGCAGGTGTTTATCTTCTTCCCGCACCACCAGCAGGCTGCGGTAAGCGATCCCTTCGCAGCCCGGCGCCGCGTAATGAAAACAGCCGACGACCTGCACGTCCGGCAACTGTGTGACCAGCGGATAACCGCAGGTTTGGCTCAGGATGAGTCCAGGCTGCTGCCAGTGCGCCAGTAAGTCCTCTTCCGGGATGCCCGGCACAAGATCGCCCGCCGGCACACCGCGTGCCAGCAGCAAAGCGTGCACAGCTCGCCACAGCGCGTCGGTATCGGCCCGATTGACGGCATACATCGGAAACGCCAGCAGGTTACTCATGCTCTTCTCGCTTTATCCCCGGATGAACCGTGACGTCCACGGCCTTACCCCAAAACTGTCGCAGCCATTGGCCGTATCCCTTGACCACAAAACCGTGATTCCGCTGCTGATACACCGCCCGGTTTTGCTGGTAGAGCGCCTTCAGACCATACCAGGGCACGCCTGGCAGATCGTGATGCACTGAATGGTAGTTGAGATTCAGGAACAACACCTGCCAGAAGATCCCGGCTTCGTTAATTACCGATCGCGCGAGAGGATCGTCTGCAGCGCGGTGCTCAAGAAAAGAGCGCACTTTGGTGAGCGCCAGCGCGGGATAGCTCACCGCCAGCACAAACCAGACCGGTGAAAAACCAACATGGCGCATCCAGACAAACAACCCCGCCAACAGCACGCCATGCACCAGCCACATCAGCATCGCCCGCAGGTGCCGCTGGCGAAACGCTGCCACGGCCCTTCCCAGCGTCTGAACGATATCCAGCAGCGGAGCCAGTAACAGCCGCCCCAGAAAAGTATTACGCACATGAATAATGCGCTTCTGCCAGGGTGTAAAACGCGCCCAGGTCTGTTCGGTAAAATAGTAGGATTCCGGATCGTCCACCGGTACCGTGAGATGATCGTTGCGGTGATGGGCCAGATGCGAGTCGCGGTACAGGCCATAGGGATACCAGACCGCCAGCGGCAGCGTACCAAAAAGCTGATTTAACCGGGGAAAGCGTGTCGGATGGCCGTGGATCAGCTCATGCTGAAGCGACATATACCACGCGGTAAACCAGACCAGCAGCACCGTGGCAGGCAGCAAACCGAGCGTGTGCCAGTACGCCAGGGTGGTAAACCAGCCGGTATAGATAGCGATAATTAACAGCCAGGTGGGAAGCTCGCTTCGCCACAGAAACCGCTTGGCAAGCTGGTGAATATGTTCTCGCTGTTGCGGGTGTAAATAGTGACTCATTCCTTCCGATGCCGTTCCGCCTGTCATTCTGTGTCCTGACGATCAGGGAAAACGGCTGAAATAACAAAGAACTTAAATCGCTTTGCTTTGCCAGAAATGGCGTTTATGCGCTCTCCGCCTATTGACTTATTTTGTAATAAAGCTACTTTTCAGGACATGAAAAAGATCCTGATTATTGTTCCCGACGGCGGCATGCTGTTTGAAGCCGCCGGTATCGCCGACATTCTGATGCAGGCCAACCGACTGCACCCGGAAGGTCTGTCTCACCCGTGTTACCGCATCATCATCGCCACCACGCAGCCCCATCAGGTGATCCACGGTCAATCCGGATTAAACCTGCTGGCAGATTATCGTCTGCCTGAACTGGATCCGCGTGAACCACTCGATACCATCATCATTACCGGGCGCGGCATGAATGAACTGGAGAGCACCGCCGTGGTGGACTGGCTGCATCTCGCTGCGCCCCATGCGCGGCGTATTGCCTCCATCTGCGGCGGCGCGATGCTGCTTGCGCAGAGCGGTTTGCTTGACGGACGGCGGGCAACCACACACTGGCGTCTGCTGGAAACGATGCAGGCCGCTTATCCGGCCATCAGGGTGGAAGGCGGCCCGATCTACGTTCAGGATGGGCCCATCTGGACCTCCGGCGGGGTCAGTTCCGGTTTCGACCTGACGCTGGCGCTGGTTGAAGACGATTACGGTTTCTCTCTCGCCCGCGACGTGGCGCAGGATATGGTGATGTACCTACGCCGTCCGGGCGGGCAGCTGCAGTTTAGCCGTTATAATTTGCAGCAGTCCGGCACCCAGGGGCCGATTAGCGAACTGCAAAGCTGGATCCTGCAAAACCTGACCACCGATCTCTGCGTTGAGCGCCTGGCGGAAAGAGCGGCGATGAGTCCGCGTAATTTCACCCGCGTATTCACGCGGGATGCAGGGGTCTCTCCGGCCCGCTACGTGACGGAAGCGCGTCTTGCCGCCGCCCGGCAGCTGCTTGAGCAAACCAGCGATCCGCTGGAGCTGATTGCTGAGCAAAGCGGGTTTGGCACCAGCATCAACCTGCGTCGTGTTTTCGAGAAACAGCTTCATCTCACCCCAACGGAATATCGCCAGCGCTTCCACTGCCGCAAGATGGCGTAATGTGATCCATTTTTGTCATTTACGCCATTCAGCCTGACGCCTACAGTGACTCCAGACAACAGAGATAAGGAGTGCATCATGGTTAAGGTCGGTATTAACGGTTTCGGCCGTATCGGACGTAATTTCCTGCGCGCGGCGCTGGGTAACCCGGATCTTCAGATTGTGGCCATTAACGATCTGACGGACAGCCAGACCCTCGCCCATCTGCTCAAATATGATTCCCTGCTCGGCACGCTGCCGGCACCCGTTGAGGCGGCTGACGGCGCATTACAGGTGGATGGACAGCGGATCGCCGTCTTCAGCGAGCGAGATCCGGCAAACATCTCGTGGCGCGACGTCGGGGCGGACGTGGTGATTGAAGCCACCGGTTTCTTCACCGAACGCGAAAAAGCGGCGGTACATATCACCCACGGTGGCGCCAAGCGCGTCATCATCTCTGCACCGGGCAAAAACGATGACCTGACGGTGGTGATGGGTGTGAACCACGAGCTGTACGATCCGGCCCTGCACGCCGTCGTGAGTAACGGGAGTTGTACCACTAACGGACTGGCTCCGGCAGCACAGGTGCTGCATCAGCAGTTTGGTATTGAGCACGGCCTGATGAACACCACGCATGCTTATACCAACAGTCAGGCGCTGCACGACCAGCCGGAGAAAGATCTGCGCGGTGCACGCGCGGCGGCCCTGTCGATTGTGCCTTATTCCAGCGGCGCGGCGAAGGCGTTGGGGAAAGTGATCCCTTCTCTGGACGGTAAGCTGACCGGGTATTCTCTGCGTGTGCCGGTTCCGGTGGTGTCAATTGTGGATTTGACGGTAACGCTGAGCCGTAACGTGACCGCCGACGAGGTGAATGACGCGTTCCGTCAGGCCGCGGCTAGCGGACCACTGAAAGGGATCCTGGGCTACAGCGATGAACCGCTGGTGTCCAGCGATTACCAGGGTGACCCGCGCTCCTCGATTATCGACGGGCTGTCGACGCTGGTGATTGGCGGCAACATGGTCAAAATTCTGGCGTGGTATGACAACGAGTGGGGATTCTCCAACCGCCTGGTGGATCTGGCGGTGCTGATGGATAAGAAAGGGCTGTAAGCCTTGCCTTGATGCCGGGTGGCGCTTGCGCTTACCCGGCCTACACATGATGTCACCCTTCAGTAATATATCCCCAATCCTCGCAGAATATATATTTAAAGATAACCTTAAGTTTATTCAAAACTTTCAAATTCATCACATCAATTATATAAAATCACCGATTAACGTAGATAATAGGTTAGTGGTTATTCTTTATTTTACTTTTAAAAATGCGAGTACGATCACTGTCCTTAGGCGATTCGGTAGATCATGATAAACCCTGCACACAACAGGGGCATATTATGTATTACAGCAAGGAAGTTATAGAAAGAATTGGTTCCGATAAAGATCTGGCATTAAGGCTCGATCGCGCCGTCGCAGGGGTAAAGGATGGTGCCATAGAATATTTAAATAATCTTGGCGATGCGACGACTCGCTTGCTTTATTACACTTCGTGCTTTACAGATAATTATCATGATGTCTGTAAACGATTGAGCATAGAGGACAAGCGATTTGTTGATGGTATTTATCAACTAGTGACACACAGAGATATCATATTTAGAATGATAAGGCTTTATATAGAAACATTGCTAAATGGCAAAAGTGAAGATCGGAAAAGAAATATTCTTGAAAAAGCAATACATTTTACAACGCCCTACTCCATTAAACAGACATCGAAAATCGGTTTACTCTATGCAGTGGCCAAATACATCTGTTATGGTAACAAAATGAATTCCGCCGTACAAAATGCTTTCATTAATAAAATAGCAGGTAAAGGTGCAATAGCTTTATTTGCCCTTAATACCTATAGTCTGGTTCAGCGTGCCGCTGATAGTGCAAATAGGTTAAAAAATAACAGACCGCTTTTTTATCATGCACTATACATGGAACATCTTGAAATGATGTACTTCCTGATTGAACCTGTCATAACGAAATCAGGTTATTTCAATATTAACTCTGCTTCAGACGAAGATATCACTGAAGCCTTAATCAAGATGATGAAATAATGTTAAATTTCATTAAGAGCATGTTAAAATTAATTTTAGATGATGTACTAAGAGATTTACGCGCTTGCGGAGTAGTCATAATTTTTCTTCTTTTATCAATCATTACAGTATCTGTTATTGATGATGATATGATAGCAATTCGAATCATTGGGGTAATTGCACTCGTCGTTTTTTCAATCGCTTTTTTTTACACAGGGAAATAACAAATATGTCTACACCAGCACACATTTGGCTTACTGATGAAAATAATGCTCCCGTTTTAGGCGAGTGTTTAATGCCTACAAGATTGGGTTCTACCGAACTCAAGTCATTTAACCACTCTGTCTGGATCCCTACCTGTTCCAACACGGGAAAACTGACGGGAACGCGGCTTCATGTCCCCATTACTTTTGAAAAAGAAATAGACCGCATCACACCCTATCTTTTCCGTGCAGTATGCACAGGTAAAACGTTCAAATCAGCATTAATCAAAATGTATAAAATTAATGACGCCGGGATCGAGCGTGAATACTTCAATATCATTCTGGAAAACGTCAAGATAACAAGGATCTCACCTTTATTGCACCCGCTAGGTATCGCGAGTGCTCATATGGAAGAAGTCGAACTCCGCTATGAATCGATTGAGTGGAAATATTGCGACGGGAACATCATGTTTAAAGACACCTGGAATGAAAGAGCGGTAGCGTAGAACAATAGACACCCGTTAGGTCCCTCTCCCGCAGGAGAGGGAAAGCACTTAATCCGCTTTTACTTTCACACCCATAAACACAATCACCATTGCCGTCACCAGCAGGAAACCGCTGCCCGCAAACACGCCGCTGGCACCGTTGAGATCGAATACCGCCCCGCCCCCCGCCGCGCCTGCGCTTATCGCCAGCTGAATAGAGGCAACCAGCAAACCGCCTGCACTTTCGGCTTCATCAGGGACGGTGGTTGCCAGCCAGGTTGACCAGCCCACCGGTACCAGGCCAAAGGCAAAGCCCCAAAGCGCAACCAGTAAACCGTCCAGCATCGCCAGATGACCAAACGCGACCATCATCAGCGCCAGTACGCCCATGGCGAATGGTACCAGCGCCAGCGTCAGGCGCAGATTGCGTGCCAGCAGATGTCCGGCAATGGAGGTGCCGACAAAGTTGGCAATACCAAAGCCCAGCAGGATCAGCGAAATCGTCTCTACGCTTGCCTGACCGACGGTCTCCAGGAACGGGCGCAGATAGGTAAAGAAAGCAAAATGGCCGCTGAAAATCAGAATGGTTGCCAGCATACCGCCGATCATCCCCGGACGACGCAGCACCCGGAACAGGGTTCCCAGGCTGCCGCTGCTCTCCGGCTTCATCGACGGCAGGACCCAGACCTGCCACAGCAGAGCCGCCACGCTCGGCACTATGCAGAGAACAAAGACGTTACGCCAGCCAATCAGGCTGCCCAGATAACTTCCCAGCGGCGCCGCGACAACCGTTGCAATGGACACGCTGGAGAAAATCACCGCCAGCGCTTTCGGCACCTTATCGGCAGGTACCAGCCGCATCGCCGTAGCGGTCGACATCGCCCAGAATCCCCCGATAGCAACGCCCAGCAGCAAGCGCCCCATCAGCAAAACGTGCAGGGTTGGCGCAAAGGCCACCAGCAGGCTGGAGATGATTTGCAGCACCGAAAAGAACATCAACACCCAGCGGCGGTCGATACTTTTGGTGGCTGGCGTAATCAGCAAACCGGTGACCAGCGCCACCAGCGCCGTTGCCGTGACGGCCTGCCCGGCCATCCCTTCTGTTACGCCGAGACTGGCAGCCATTGGCGTGAGCAAACTGGCGGGCAGAAACTCCGCCGTGATCAAACCAAATACGCCCAGCCCCAGTGAATAGACCGCTCTCCAGGCGGGTTTTGCAGGCGCTATCGCCTCGCTCGCCGCGACACATGAACTCATCTGTTGATCTCCCGTTATCAAAATGTGACTAATATCGCAAAAGCATAGAGTGTTCCCCATGGACGATCTATGACATATAATCTCCACTTATTGATTATTCGTCCGGAGTTGTGCGATGACCGTTCAGTCACCCGATTTGATCAGCGAGCTTTTACGCGGCATGCGCCTTTCTGGTGTGAAATATCGGCGAATTGAAGCCAGCGCGCCATTTGGTGTGGCGTTCCATCAGGCTCCCGGTAAGGCGCAGTTTCATTTCGTCAGCCACGGCAGCGCGCTGCTGCGTATGGAGAGTGGCGCAACCTTTGAATTGAGCGGTGGCGATGCGCTCTTCATCCCGAACGGCAATGCCCATGCCCTGCTCTCTGACGCGCAGGCTCCTCTCACGCCGGTGAATGCCTTTCCCAGCGAACCTATCTGCAGCTCGGTCTGCGCGATTGCCTGTGAGCCCTGCCCGGACGGCGAGAACACGATTATCTTTAGCGGATGCATGGATTTTGAACTGGGCGGGATGCAGCCGCTGATCAAGGCCATGCCGGAAGTGATGATGGTGAGCAGGCTGATGTCCACCTGGCCCGAGATCCACCCGTTGCTGGCGGCCATGGAGCGGGAATCGATGACCCGACAGGTGGGGTTTGCCGGGATACTGGCGCGTCTGGCAGACGTCGTTGCGGCCTTAATCGTGCGGGGCTGGGTCGAAGCCGGATGCGGCAAAGCCACGGGCTGGGTGCAGGTGCTGCGCGATCCCCGCCTCAGCAGAGCGATATACGCCATGCATCAGCAGCCCGGCCTGAACTGGAGCGTGGCGGATCTGGCCAAAGAAGCGGGCACCTCCCGCTCCGTGTTTGCCGAGCGCTTTCTGTCCGCGACGGGCACGACCCCAGCCAAATATCTCAGCGAACTGCGAATGAGACTGGCTATTCAGTACATTCGTCATGAAAATCAGCCCATCGAAACGGTCGCCCTGCGTCTGGGGTATGGATCGCTGGCGGCATTTAGCCGCGCCTTTAAGCGTATTATCGGCCAGGCGCCGGGCACGCTGCGGGAAGCCAGCCAGACCCTTGACGAGGTCTGACCGGCGTCTGGCATCAGAAGTAATATTTGAAGCGCACGCGTCCGCCGTAACGATCGTCATTTCGGTCGTCGCCGTCATTCGGATGCGCTTCCACCCATGAAGCATACGCGCCCAGGTAAATATTGAAATTCTTCATCTTCATCACATTTGGGAACAGGTATGAAGCATGAATGGTGTGAATATCATAGTCACCGGGATCGGTCACCCAGCAGTCGCCGTCGCAGTCAGCGTCGAAGTTTGCAGTGTTGAAATTGTCGATCTGGTTATGTGCATAGATATAGCCCAGTTCAACATTTCGCCATAAGGCATTCACCCCCGCGGTGAAGTCTTTCTCATCGGTGGCATCCATGTAGGCGGTGTTCAGGTTCGCCACAATACCATCGTCCGGATCCGTTTTTTGTCCGTTCCAGGTCATGGTGAAGCCATAGCCTGTACGGTCAGACTGGTCTATCCATTGTCCTGATGCGTCGCGGTAGCCATAGGCGTTGTTGACGAGATTGCTCTCCATCGCGATGGCCGTCGAGAAGTTGCCATCCTGCCAGGCAATGACCGGACGGACGTAGGCAACGTTTTTATCGTTATCCAGGTCTACGCCGTGATACTGCTGGTCAACAAACAGCGAGCTGCCATCTTCCAGCAGGGTGTTAACCTCAACATACCAGTTACCCAAGGTTTTACTCATGAGGAAGTTACCGCCGCTGTCGCTACGACCGCGTCCCTCTTTCATCATGTAGATGTAGCCGTAGCCATCGCTATACAGATCGTTGGCCGTGTTGCCGGAATATTCGACGAAGGTGTCCTGATTCAGCGGGAACATGTCATAGGCTTCAAAGCGACCGACTTTCACCTTCCAGTCGTTTTCCGTACCGAAGAAGAACACTGCATCATCCAGGTTCATTTTACCCGTCAGGTCAGCCAGCGGCTGTACCGAAAAGCCGGCGAAATTGCCGTTCTCCATCCGCTTATATCCATCGAATCCCAGCAGCAGGCGACCGTTAATATCCCAGCGTTCATGGCTGCCGGGCGCCCAGTCTTTATTGGCTGACGTTTTCATGGAGGTTAAACTGCCGCTCTTGCTGGCCGCGTCCATATTAAATTCAACGTCGCCGTAGAACTTAATATCCCCGTAGCCGGATAACGTCAATTTGGGTGCCGTTTGCGCTGTGGAAGGCTCCGTGGATTCAACCACAACCGGATTCGCGGCCGCCACGGTTTGCTGCTGTTGCTTCAGATCCTGAATTTGCGCTTCCGCCTTTGCCGCCCGCGTTTCCGCCTTTTCGAGGCGCGCCTCCAGTTGCGCCAGTTTATCTTCCAGACGTTGGGTATCTTTTGCTGCCATTGCTCCGGTAGTACAAAACGCACTGATAATGAGTGCAAGGGTTTTTACTTTCATCGACTCCATCCTCGTGAGTTAATCATTATTTCCTGACGGACACAGAGAACCTCGCCGATAATTCATATGAATTATCGGCTTACTACATCAACCATTAAGAATTAGCGAATTCGCCTTTATTTAAATCATTCACCACGCCATTCATGACGTTTTCGTTTAATTTATAAAACTTAATCGAGAACGCGGTGAGTAAATAAAACAGTGACGGGATTAGCGTGAACAGAAGAATGACGCCCTGAACGGCGGATTCCGATTGTACGGTACTGTTTGACTCGTAATTAAACCCGGCGAGAACCCAACCCAGAATGGCACCGCCGACCGCAACACCTAATTTAATCACAAATATATTGGCCGCAACATTCATACCTGTAATACGGCGCTGGGTTTTCCATTCACCATAATTATTTGCGTCGGTAATCATGGACCACTGCAGCGCGCCGTTGCCGCCCTGGACAATCTGAATCAGCACATGGGCAATCAAAGGAATGACCCAGAACTCCAGCGGCAGCCAGAAGCAGGCCACGCCTAATACGGCATTCAGAATATTAATCCAGAACGAGAGTTTGACCTTGCAAAAACGGGTACCGAACGGCTGGGCCAGTACGGAGCCAAACATCGAGGCCAGCATCCCGCCCAGCATAAAGTACGAGATGATGTCAGCCCCTTTATTGAGCACGGTATTCACGTAATAGACCACCGCGCCGCCGCGGATCACCACCGCCACCAGCATCATGAAGTTATAGACAGAGAGAATTCGCCACTGATCGTTACGGAAGAGAATTTTAACGTCACGGGCGATGTTGAGATTCTCCTCTTTGATGGGCTGCACGCGCTCTTTTGTGGTGGCAAAACAGACGATGAACATCAGACAGCCGATCGCGCCAAAGAGCGCCATCGCCACCTGTATGCCGGTCGCCCTGTCGCCCGGGAAGAGGTAGTCCGCCAGGGGCAAAATAAGGGCCGTTCCGAGCGCCCCGCCAATCGGCGTGATGGCAAAGCGCCAGGACTGCAAGGAGAGATTTTCACGCGGATCGGACGTTAGCGCAGCGCCCAGAGAGCAATACGGAATATTTATGGCGGTATACATCAGGGTCATAAATATATATGCCCCGACGGCATAATAAATTTTTCCGGTTTCGGTAAAATTCGGAATGGAATAGACCAGGACGCAACTGACCGCAAAGGGAACGCATATCGCCAGCAGCCAGGGACGGAAGCGACCCCAGCGCGTCGACGTTGCATCGGCTATCGCCCCCATCACCGGGTCGGTAATCGCATCTAATAAACGCACCAGAAGAAACATGGTGCCCATTATGGCCGGCGGTAAGCCATAAATATCGGTATAGTAATACGCCAGAATGGCAACCGATGAGTCAAATACAATATGACTTGCTGCATCTCCCAGGCTATAGCCTATTTTCTCTTTGACCGGTATTTTTTCCGCGACTGACATTGATTCACTCCTTATTGATGAAACCGGTTTCTGCTGTAGCGACAATGTCACCTGAGAACGTCAATGCTATCTATTATGTTTTTTCACCAGGAGCTTATGTTTTTTGCTTTATGTGATCGTGGTAATTAAAACAGAAAATTCGCTGAGGAAATTCTGCGTCACCGGCCGCAATTTATTTTCCTGTACTGTTGAATATTCACAATATCAATATTTCAGCACATCAGCGGGGCATTAAAAACAACGGTAAATCGTCTTGATTTGTACAAAATGCGACGTTCGACACGCGAAGCGCGGAATATTCGTCTACTGTTTTCTGAAGATTGATGACAGCGTGACCGCTGCTCAGCGAAATAAGGAGAAGACCCTATGATAACACCTCAAAAGCTGCGCCCTCGCCTCTTACCTCTTGTTCTGGGCAGTGCGTTGCTCTCGGTTACCGCCGCGGGCAGCGCTGAAGAGATGGCATCTGGCCAAACGAACCCGCCCGATATTTTGCTCGGCCCCCTCTTCAGCGATGTGCAGAGTGCCAAACTGTTTCCCGATCAAAAAACCTTTGCCGATGCGGTCCCCAAAAGCGATCCGCTGACCATTCTCGCCGACTATCGCATGCAGCGTAAGCAGTCGGGCTTTGATTTACGCCATTTCGTTGACGTAAATTTCACGCTTCCGGGTGAAGGCGAAAAATACGTTCCCCCCGCCGGACAAAGCCTTCGCGAGCACATTGATGGGCTGTGGCCTGTGCTGACCCGCACAACGGACAAAGCCAGCAGTAAATGGGATTCACTCCTGCCCTTGCCGAAATCCTACGTCGTGCCCGGGGGACGTTTCCGCGAGGTGTATTACTGGGATAGCTATTTCACCATGCTGGGCCTGGCCGAAAGCGGCCACTGGGATAAAATCAGCGATATGGTGGACAACTTCGCCTATGAAATTGATACCTATGGCCACATCCCCAACGGCAACCGCAGCTACTACCTGAGCCGTTCCCAGCCGCCGTTCTTCTCCCTGATGGTGGAACTGCTGGCAACGCATGATAACGACGCACTGAAAAAATACCGTCCGCAGATGGAAAAAGAGTATGCCTACTGGATGGAAGGCGTCGATGGCCTGCAGCCGGGCCAGGCCAGCAAACGCGTGGTGAAGCTGGATGACGGGACAATCCTCAACCGCTACTGGGATGACCGCGATACCCCACGTCCTGAATCCTGGCTCGATGATGTAAATACCGCTAAAAACAATCCTAACCGCCCGGCAACGGAAATTTACCGCGATCTGCGCTCGGCTGCCGCGTCAGGATGGGACTTTAGCTCCCGCTGGATGGACGATCCGCAAAAGCTTGGCACCATCCGCACCACCAGCATTGTGCCGGTGGATCTTAATGCCCTGATGTTCAAGATGGAGAAGCTGCTGGCACGGGCAAGCCAGGAGGATGGCGATACCGCAGGTGCGAGCAAATATGAGGCGCTGGCCGCCTCACGCCAGAAGGCCATCGAGAGCCATCTGTGGAATGAAAAAGAGGGCTGGTACGCGGATTACGATCTCAAGAGTAAAAAGGTGCGTAATCAGCTCACCGCCGCCTCCCTGTTCCCGCTTTACGTGAAGGCTGCGGCACAGGACCGCGCGGATAAAGTGGCTGCAGCTACCTCTTCACGCCTGCTGAAGCCAGGCGGCATTACGACCACCACCATCAACAGCGGCCAGCAGTGGGATGCGCCAAACGGCTGGGCACCGCTGCAGTGGGTCGCAGCGGAAGGATTGCAGAACTATGGCCAGGACAAAGTGGCGATGGACGTGACCTGGCGCTTCCTGAAAAACGTTCAACACACCTACGACCGCGAGAAGAAGCTGGTGGAGAAGTATGATGTCTCGTCTACCGGCACCGGCGGGGGCGGCGGTGAATATCCGTTGCAGGATGGATTTGGCTGGAGCAACGGCGTGACGCTCAAGATGCTGGACCTGGTTTGTCCGAAAGAGAAACCATGCGACAGCGTACCGGAGAATCAGCCTGCGGCGAATGATGACGCCGCGCCAGCGAAAAGCGCGGCGCAGTAAGGGTATTGCCGGGTGGCGGCTACGCCTTACCCGGCCTACACGGACAACCCCCTCACCCTCAAGGGAGAGGGGTAAAGCTCATCAGAAGCTGTAACTCGCCCCTAGCTGGAACGTCCGGTCACGTCCAATCCAGCAGTTGGTTGCGTCGTAACAGGTCAACGTCTCTTTATTGGTGATGTTTTGCGCGCTGGCTTTAACCGTCAGCCCTTCCAGAGACGGCAGGACTTCGCCCATGCGGTAAGAGGCCGCCAGATCGTACTGCGTGGTGCCCCCGAGTTTGCCCGCATCGTTATTCGGTGAAATTTCCATCGGCCCGGTATAGCGCGCGCCAGCCCCCAGCATCAACCCTTTCAGCGGCGTACTGTCGAAGGTGTAGTCGCCCCACAGGTTAAAGGCATTCTCCGGCACCTGTGTTGGACGCTTGCCCTGGTATTTATCATCTTCGGTATTGATGACGTGGGTGTAAGCGTAGTTCGCAATCAGCGTCAGGTTATCCGTCGGACGGCTGACCGCCGACAGCTCAGCCCCTTTGGATTCCACTTCCCCGGTCTGACGGTAGTTGAGGAAGCCGGGATCGGAGGTGACGACATTTTTCTGGCGAATGTTAAACACCGATGCGGTAAAGGTGGTGGCGTAGTCCGCCAGCAGGTATTTCACCCCACCCTCAAACTGCTTGCTGGTGGTTGGCTTGACGTCTTTGGCGACGAGCGTCCCCTGTGGGGATACCGGCGCAAAGCCTTCGGAATAGCTGATGAACGGCGAAATCCCGTTGTCGAAGGCGTAAAGCGCGCCCAGACGTTTGGTGACCCGATCCTGAGAAACATACGCTTTGTCACCGTTTTGCAGGTAATTCGTGGTCACGGAGCGGTAATCGTCATAGCGCAGGCTGCCCAGCAGGTTTAATCCGCCGAACTCCACCTGATCCTGCAGGTAATAGCCGTTCTGCTGATAGCTCAGACGGTTTTTCTGTGCGGTATACAGCCCCAGCGCGCCTTCATCGATTTGCGCGTGGTCAGGATTGCGCATATCAATACCCGGTGTTGAGGAGGCGTATCGGTAGTGGAAGTGCGAGTTCAGCTTCTGATAGTCAAACCCGGCCAGCAGATGATGTTTCCATTCCCCCAGCGCAACCGTTTTGGTGACCTGGTTGTCGATGTTGAAGCTCTGAAGGTCTTCATCCGTGGTGTAAGCAAAGCGATTGAGTTGATAGACCTCGCTCCCTGGCCCGGTTGAATAGACGCTGCGCTGATGGGTATCCACGTCGAAGTAGCGCGCTTTCTGATTAAAGCCCCAGCCGCTATCAAACTCATGCTCAAAGCTGTAGCCCAGCATCCACTGGCGCTGTTTGAATCCACTCCACTCGTCCCCGGCATAGTCCCGGCGATCGGCGTAGCTCGAGCGCAGATAGGCGAGCGGCAGGGGGTCGGACGGCGACAGGCTCGGCGTATTTTGCGCCAGCGCATCAATGGTGAGGCGCGTTTTGCTGTCCGGCTGCCAGGTCACTGACGGTGCCACGAGGTAGTTTTCGTAGCGCGTGGTGTGCGGCTGGTCGTCATTTTCCGTCGCTTTCCCCAGCAGACGGTAGTTCCAGTCGCTGTCAGCGATTTGTCCGGTTGAGTCGAGGTTGCCCTCTTTCAGGTTACGGGTGCCGGTGTTAAAACCCACCTCGGTACGGGACGCTTGTTGCGGCTTCTTACTTTGAATATTCACCAGACCACCCGGCGAGCCGCCACCGTACAGCACTGAAGAGGGACCTTTCAGAATATCAACGCTCTCAATCAGCAGCGGATCGATGCGCGCTTTGGTGTTACCGGTGACGTTATACGGCAGCTGCAGACCGTTATAGAATTCCTGGTCAACCGTAAACCCGCGGATTTTGTATTCGCTCATGTACGAGGTACTGCCCCTCACCTCGGTCGAGACGCCCGGGGCATAGCGCAGGATTTCATTCACGGAGTTCGCGTGACGCTTTTCTATCTCCTGCTCAGAAAGGGTATTGATCACCTGCGGCGTTTTACTTTCTGCCACCGCCGATTTGGTCGCACTGTTCGTCCATGAAGGAAGCGCGCTGCCCTGCTCTGCGCCCGTGACTACGATAGTCGATTCTTCGGCAAAAGCCTGTGCCTGCAATGCCAGCGCCACGGCTCCTGCCAACGCACATAACGCAAAACGTGAGTTATTCATAATTGTCGTCTTTGTTATAGATAGTACTGGGAACGACAATTATTATCATTTCGATTGGCAAATCAATACGCGGATAAAAAAAACGGCCCTCAGGTGAGAGCCGCTTGTGAACATGTTATGCCCGTCGGAGTAACCGGAATATGCCCAGTACAACGATCGCGCCGACCACCGCGACCAGGAAACTGTGGAGATCGAAACCGCTGATGCTGCCGCCAAAGCCAAACATCGTTGCCAGCCAGCCGCCGACAACCGCCCCGACCACACCGAGTACACAGGTCAGAATAAAGCCGCCACCATCATTTCCCGGCATGATCAATTTGGCGATAGCGCCGGCAATAAGACCAAAGATAATCCAGGCGATGATACCCATAGCGATGCCCTCTTGCAGGTTTAACGCATGCACGGAAAACCTTCCGCGCTGGTGACTTAAGTATAGGTCATCGCCCGAAAATCATTTTCATCTCACCGACTTAAATTACGGCGACCAGTAAAAAAAATCACCGGTTTGTATTAAGTTTCATTTCAGATTGCCGATAACGCAGAGACAGTCTGTCACATATCAAGGAGCAATCTGGCGTGAGTAATTACAGTGAGCAGTTCCTGAAACAAAATCCGCTGGCTGTATTAGGGGTATTACGCGACCTGCAAAAAGGTGAAGTGCCGCTACGCATGCGTTGGTCAAACAATCAGTTTATCAGCAAGATCCTGGACGTGTCGTCCGACCGTCTGATCGTCGACCTGGGCAGCCAGGAGCATGAGAACCGCGCCGCACAGCGGGCGGAAAAAATCTCGGTAATGGCTGAAACCCACGGCGCAAAGGTGGAATTTATTCTGCCGCGACTGGAGCTGAGCGAATATCTGGGGCTGCCTGCTTTTACCACGCCGCTGCCTGATAACCTCTGGTTTGTCCAGCGTCGGGAATATTTCCGCATCAGCGCCCCGCTCCAACCTGCTTATTTTTGTCGGGCAAAAATGCCGGATAAAAAAGAGATCCGCTTCCGCCTTTTTGACCTGTCGTTGGGCGGCATGGGCGCGCTGATGGATACCCCAAAACCTGACGGGCTGGTTGAAGGCATGCGATTCACGCAGATTGAGCTGGATATGGGCGGCTGGGGACGGTTTTATTTCGATGCGCAGCTGATTGCCATCAGCGAGCGTAAAGTGGTGGACAGCAAGAACGAGACCATTTCCACGCCCCGTCTGAGCTTTCGCTTTCTCAACGTGGGGCCGGGTGCAGAGCGCGAGCTTCAGCGCATCATCTTCTCTCTGGAGCGAGAGGCGCGGGAACGGGCGAATAAAGTCTTGTGAGGGGCGTCGGGCAGCGAGGCCGCCCGACAACGGCGTTACATGGCGTCCATCGCTTTCTGTACTTTCCAGATATACCGAGGTGCCTGCGGTGACGGGTGGTTCTTCACTACATGTTCAAAGAACTCGTCTTTGTCCATGTCGTTTATCTCTTCAATCGCCTCTTTACGGTCGGACGAGAAGGTTCTGAGCAGCGCACCGGCACCGTTCACGTAAGAGACCACCAGCGCGTACTGCATCACTTCAGGATCTTCAATACCCTTCAGCACGCCGTGTTCCAGAATGCTCAGGTAAGCTGTTCCCATCGAGATGTTGCGTTCCGGGTTTTTCAGCTCGCTGGTCGACGGTTGACCGCGCCAGCCCATATAGCGGTAGACCTCTTTGCCTGCCGTTGATGCTTTAAGCTGCATCAGCCCCACCGCGTTGGATTTACTGACGAGCGTTGGGTTGCCGCCGGATTCCACGGCAATGATCGCCGTGACCAGTCGCGGGCTCACGCCCCAGGCCTTCCCGGCTTGTTCGCTGATCGGCATCCACTGCATGGCCCGTTTCACCGGCACTTCCGGGTTCCAGGGCGGATTTTGATAATCATGTTTTGAACTACAGCCAGCAAGCAACACAATCAAAAAAGCAAACCATCTCAATTTCACGTCATCTATCCTTATAGCCGGTCATCGCAGTGCGCCGCCTCTTGAAGCAGGCAGCGTATAAGCGGCATGATATAGACAATTAGTTTCTCATTCAGCAAGGAATTGCCATGTCTCAGTTTCATCTCATCGCGCCGTCGGGTTACTGCATCAACCAGGACGCGGCACAGCGGGGCGTTCAGCGCTTACTGGAATCCGGCCATCGGGTAGAAAATCAGACTATTATCCCCCGCCGCCTGCAGCGTTTTGCCGGAACAGAGGCGCAGAGACTGAATGATATCAATAACCTGGTGAACCTGAAGGGCGCTAACCAGATTGTGCTTGCAGTGCGCGGCGGGTATGGCGCGAGCCGATTGCTGGAGAGTATCGACTGGCAAGGCCTGGCAAAACGCCAGCAGCAGGATCCTCTGCTGATTTGTGGACACAGCGATTTCACGGCGATCCAGCTCGGCCTGCTGGCACTGCACAACGTCATTACCTTCAGCGGCCCGATGCTGGCCGGTAACTTCGGCGCGCCGGAGCTGGATGCGTTCACCCAGGAACATTTCTGGCGCGCGCTGCAAAATTCGACCTACAGCGTTGAGTGGCAGGGAAATGGGCCGCACTGGGAATGTGAGGGCCAGCTCTGGGGCGGAAACCTGGCGATGCTGGTGTCGCTGATTGGCACGCCGTGGCTGCCCCAGATTGAGGATGGCATCCTGGTGCTGGAAGATATCAACGAGCATCCGTTCCGCGTCGAGCGCATGCTGCTCCAGCTTTACCATGCGGGCATTCTCGGGCGACAGTCCGCCATCGTGCTCGGCAGCTTTAGCGGCTCGGCACCGAATGACTATGATGCAGGCTACTCCCTTGAGACGATGGTTGATTTCATCCGCTCTCGGCTGGATATTCCGGTGATTACGGGACTGGATTTTGGCCATGAGCAGCAGACCGTTACCCTGCCGCTGGGCGCTCAGGCGACGCTGACGCATAATAATTCAGGCAGTCGGCTGACTCTCAGCGGTCATCCGGTCTTAAAGGCATAAAAAAGCGCTTAAACCGCCTCAATAAAACGCTGTTCCTGTCGTTAATATGTTAGGGTTTTAATAACAGCGTTAACATTGAGGTGGGAGTACGACAACATTGGATGCCGCAGCAATAATCAGCCTTTTCATTCTGGGTTCTGTGCTTGTAACCAGCAGTATTTTATTGAGTTCATTTTCATCGCGTCTCGGCATACCTATTCTTGTTATTTTCCTTGCCATCGGCATGTTGGCTGGCATTGATGGCATCGGCGGTATCCCATTCGATAATTACCCTTTCGCTTACATGGTGAGTAACCTGGCGCTGGCGGTGATCCTGCTGGACGGCGGGATGCGCACCCAGGCGAGTTCTTTCCGCGTCGCCTTAGGGCCTGCACTGTCGCTCGCGACGGTCGGTGTGTTGATTACCTCCGGCCTCACCGGAATGATGGCCGCGTGGCTTTTCCATCTCAATCTCATGGAGGGTTTGCTGATCGGCGCGATTGTCGGTTCAACCGACGCCGCTGCGGTATTTTCCCTGCTTGGCGGTAAAGGGCTAAACGAACGCGTCGGCTCAACGCTTGAGATTGAGTCCGGCAGTAACGATCCGATGGCGGTGTTTCTCACCATCACGCTGATTGAGATGATTCAGCAGCACGAAACCGGATTAAGCTGGATGTTCGCCTGGCATATCCTGCAGCAGTTTGGGCTGGGGATTGTTATCGGCCTGGCGGGGGGATACCTGTTACAGCAGATGATCAACCGCATTTCGCTGCCCGCGGGGCTTTACCCCCTGCTGGCACTGAGCGGCGGGATTCTGATTTTTGCCGTCACCACCGCGCTGGACGGCAGCGGCATTCTCGCCGTCTACCTCTGCGGTTTCCTGATGGGCAACCGGCCGATCCGTAACCGCCATGCCATTTTGCAGAACTTCGACGGCCTGGCGTGGCTGGCGCAGATCGGCATGTTCCTGGTGCTGGGCCTTCTGGTCACGCCATCCGACCTGCTGCCGATCGCCGTTCCGGCGCTGCTGCTTTCTGCGTGGATGATCTTCTTCGCCCGTCCGCTCTCGGTGTTCGCGGGTTTGCTGCCGTTTCGCGGTTTCAACCTGCGCGAACGGGTATTCATCAGTTGGGTGGGCCTGCGCGGCGCGGTGCCGATTATCCTTGCGGTGTTCCCGATGATGGCCGGTCTGGACAACGCGCGGCTGTTCTTTAACGTGGCGTTCTTCGTGGTGCTGATCTCGCTGCTGTTCCAGGGGACGTCGCTCGGGTGGGCGGCGAAAAAGGCCAAAGTGGTGGTGCCGCCCGTTGGCTGGCCGGTCTCCCGCGTGGGGCTGGATATTCACCCGGAAAACCCGTGGGAGCAGTTTGTTTACCAGCTCAGCGCCGACAAATGGTGCGTGGGGGCCTCACTGCGCGATCTGCATATGCCCGCCGAAACGCGCATTGCCGCCTTGTTCCGCGATAATGCCCTTCTGCACCCTACCGGCAGCACCCGCCTGCGCGAAGGCGATATTCTGTGCGTCATCGGCCGCGAGCGCGACCTGCCCGCGCTGGGCAAACTGTTCAGCCAGTCGCCTCCTGTCGCGCTGGACCAGCGGTTCTTCGGCGATTTTATTCTCGAAGCCAGCGCTAAGTTTGCGGATGTGGCGCTGATTTACGGCCTGGATGAGGGGCTTGAGTACCGCGACAAGCAGCAAACGCTGGGCGATATCATTCAGCAACTGCTGGGCGCCGCGCCCGTCGTGGGTGACCAGGTGGAGTTTGCCGGAATGATCTGGACGGTCGCCGAGAAAGAGGATAACGCGGTGCGCAAAGTCGGCGTGAGACCGAGGGAAGAGGACGTGGAGTAGTGTTTTTTTGCCGGGTGGCGCTTACGCTTACCCGGCCTACGTTCGAGGGTTTTGTAGGTCGGGTAAGGCGAAGCCGCCACCCGACACAAACATTCGTTACACCGTCACAACCGGCACTCTCGGTGCCAGCGCGCACATCAATTCATAGCCGACCGTGCCCGCAGCCGAAGCCACATCATCGATTTTAACCTCATTACCCCACAGCTCGACCGGCGATCCGATGCCCGCCTGCGGACAAGGGGTTAAATCTATCGCCATCATATCCATTGAAATGGTCCCTACCGTGCCCGTACGAACACCATCGACCCACACGGGCGTGCCGGTTGGCGCCAGACGCGGATAACCGTCCGCATAACCGCCCGCGACAATCCCGATGCGCTGCTCGCCCGCCGCACGGTAGCGGCTGCCATAGCCTACCGTGTCACCCGTCTTCAGCGTTTGCACGCCAATGATTTCACTGCGCAGGGTCATGACCGGCTTCAGGCCGCTGTTGGCGATATCGTGCCACTGGCCTGAGGGAGACGCGCCGTACAGGACGATACCCGGACGCACCCAGTTATAGTGGGCTTCAGGGTGCCAAAGCGTCGCCGCCGAGTTCGACAGCGAACGTGGGCAATCCAGCCCTTCTGCCGCCTGCTCAATGCGGACCATGGCATCGGAGATACCGTCCGGCTTTTCAGCATCCGCAAAATGCGCCATCAGCGTCATTTCACCGACATTTTTCAGGGCACGCAGCTGCTGCCAGACCGTATGGACCCGCTCAGGCTGGAAGCCCAGGCGGTTCATGCCGCTGTTCACCTTGAGATAGATATCCAGCGGCGCGTGGAGCTTCGCATCCTGAATCGCCTTAATCTGCCAGTTGCTGTGAACGCTGGTGGTCAGACGGTATTTGTCCAGCAGGAGCAGATCGTCGGCGTGGAAAAAACCTTCCAGCAGCAGGATGGGCCCTTTCCAGCCGCGCTCGCGCAGCAGAATCGCCTCTTCCAGATTGAGTAACGCAAAACCGTCGGTTGCGCTAAGGGCGCTCCAGATGCGGTCAATGCCGTGGCCGTAGGCATTTGCCTTCACTACCGACCAGACGCGTGTACCCGGCGCAGCACGGCGAACAATTTGCAGGTTATCCTTCAGGGCCTGCAAATCCAGCTGAGCCAGAATGGGACGGGACATGACGACTCCTTAGTTATGTGCGCCGTGCAAGTGCTGCGGACGCGATGGGGTAAACCCTGATTGATAACGTGCGGCACTTAAATCGTCAAATGGAATTGCTGGCGTGCGGCCAGATATCAGGTCGCTCAGCAGCTGACCCGAGCCGCAGGCCATCGTCCAGCCGAGCGTGCCGTGCCCGGTATTGGTCCACAGGTTTTTATACGGCGTGCGGCCGACAATAGGCGTGCCATCCGGCGTCATGGGGCGCAGACCGGTCCAGAAGGTCGCCTGTTCGACAAAGCCTCCGCGCGGGAAAAGATCGCCTACCACCATTTCCAGCGTTTCACGACGCGGCTGCAGCAGTTCGGTGTTGAAGCCGACGATCTCCGCCATGCCGCCCACACGAATGCGGTTGTCGAAGCGGGTGATCGCGATTTTGTAGGTTTCGTCCAGAATGGTCGACACGGGCGCGCCGCTCTCTTCTTTCACCGGAATGGTCAGCGAATAGCCTTTCAGCGGGTAGACCGGAATATCGAGGATACCTTTCAGCATGGCGGTGGAGTACGAACCAAACGCCATCACGTAGGCATCGGCTTTGATCACCTCTTCGCCACACTTCACGCCGTAAATTTTTTCCCCTTCCGACAGCAGCTTGTCGACAGAGGTGTTAAAGCGGAATTTCACCCCTGCCTGCTCGCACATTTGCGCCAGACGTTGCGTAAAGAGCTGGCAGTCGCCGGTTTCGTCATTCGGCAGGCGCAGGCCGCCCGTGAGTTTATGCGCCACTTCCGCCAGCGCAGGCTCCACCTGCCCCAGCTGGCTGGCCTCCAGCAGCTGATAGGGTACGCCCGCATCTTCCAGCACGGCGATATCGCGGGTGGCGTTTTCGTACTGTTGCTCAGTGCGGAACAGCTGCAGCGTGCCGCCCTGACGGCCTTCGTACTCAATGCCCGTCGAGGCGCGTAAGGCTTTCAGGCAATCACGGCTGTATTCCGCCAGACGCACCATGCGTCCTTTATTTTCCATGTAGTGGCGGGTGTCACAGTTGCGAAGCATCTGCCACATCCACTTCAGCTGGAACTGCGTGCCGTCGAGACTGATCGCCAGCGGCGCGTGGCGCTGGAACATCCACTTAATCGCCTTTAACGGCACGCCGGGCGCTGCCCACGGCGCCGCATAACCCGGAGAGATTTGTCCGGCGTTCGCCGCACTGGTTTCAAGCGCCGGGCCAGATTCACGATCGATAACGGTAACCTCATGCCCCGCCTGACTTAAATACCAGGCGCTGGTTACGCCAACGACACCACTTCCCAGTATGACAACACGCATAGCCACTCCATTATGTGCAAAAGAACAATCTTCTAATTACAGATTGATAACCTAGTTGAAAATATTATTCAACATATGACTTTTTTATGGTGACTTACCTCACACATCCCCCTGTATCAGGGGATAGTGCTAATTTGGGATCTCCTGCTGCGCGTTATTTTTAGCCAGCAGAAAACTCTGCGAGACCCGCTTTTTTTGCCGTATCAAAAACGCGAAATCGCAAAGAAAAAATTTCTGCTTCAGCACGCTTTTTAACGCGTTGATCTATGCTTGAAAGGAGGCTCTCCAGACAGAGAGAGCTCCCAACAACGAGGGCGCGCTAATGGCTACTATTGATTCCATATCCAAGGACAACACACGTCTGAGCGATGGACCCGACTGGACCTTCGAGCTGCTTGATGTCTATCTGGCCGAGATTGACCGGGTAGCAAAACTGTATCGCCTGGATACCTATCCCCATCAAATTGAAGTCATTACGTCCGAACAGATGATGGATGCCTACTCCAGCGTCGGGATGCCGATCAACTATCCGCACTGGTCGTTTGGTAAGAAATTTATTGAAACGGAGCGGCTGTATAAACACGGTCAACAGGGGCTGGCGTATGAAATCGTCATTAACTCCAATCCGTGTATTGCCTATCTGATGGAAGAGAACACCATTACCATGCAGGCGCTGGTGATGGCGCACGCCTGCTACGGGCACAACTCTTTCTTCAAGAACAACTATCTTTTCCGCAGCTGGACGGATGCCAGCTCGATTGTCGATTACCTGATTTTCGCCCGTAAATACATTACCGAATGCGAAGAGCGCTACGGCGTGGATGAAGTGGAAAAACTGCTCGATTCCTGCCACGCGCTGATGAACTACGGCGTTGACCGCTACAAGCGTCCACAAAAAATCTCCTTACAGGAGGAGAAGGCCCGGCAGAAAAGCCGCGAGGAGTATCTGCAAAGCCAGGTGAATATGCTGTGGCGTACCCTGCCGAAGCGTGAGGAGGAGAAAACGGTCGCCGAAGCGCGTCGTTATCCGTCTGAGCCGCAGGAAAACCTGCTCTACTTTATGGAGAAGAACGCCCCGCTGCTGGAGCCGTGGCAGCGCGAGATCCTGCGCATTGTGCGTAAGGTGAGCCAGTATTTCTACCCGCAGAAACAGACGCAGGTGATGAACGAAGGCTGGGCGACCTTCTGGCACTACACCATCCTTAACCACCTGTATGACGAAGGGAAAGTCTCCGAACGCTTTATGATGGAGTTTCTGCACAGCCACACCAACGTGGTGTTCCAGCCTGCTTATAACAGCCCGTGGTACAGCGGCATTAACCCGTATGCCCTTGGCTTTGCGATGTTCCAGGACATCAAGCGCATCTGCCAGTCGCCGACGGAGGAAGACAAATACTGGTTCCCGGACATCGCCGGTTCTGACTGGCTGGAAACGCTGCATTTCGCGATGCGTGACTTTAAGGATGAGAGCTTTATCAGCCAGTTTATGTCGCCGAAGATCATGCGAGACTTCCGTTTCTTCACCGTGCTGGATGATGACCGTAACAACTACCTGGAAATTTCGGCGATCCATAACGAAGAGGGATACCGCGAGATCCGCTCTCGCCTCTCTTCCCAGTACAACCTGAGCAACCTTGAGCCGAACATCCAGGTATGGAATGTGGATTTACGCGGTGACCGCTCCCTGACGCTGCGCTATATCCCGCACAACCGCGCGCCGCTGGATAAAGGGCGTAAAGAGGTGCTGAAGCACGTGCACCGGCTGTGGGGCTTTGACGTGTTGCTTGAACAGCAGAATGAAGACGGCAGCGTGGAGCTGCTGGAGCGGTGCCCGGCGCGGTTGAATACGCTGTAGTTTGCCGGGTGGCGGCTACGCCTTACCCGGCCTACGGGTTTTGTAGGCCCGGTAAGCGAAGCGCCACCGGGCGAAAAAAAACCTCTCATACGAGAGGTTTTTTCTTTTAGCGGGTCTGAATTGCTAAATCGCCCGGGAGCGTTTTCTGCATGCGGTGCCAGATTTCACCGGAATCATGCCCGTAGCGACGCACCGTCTCATAAACCTGATCGTGCAGCCCTTCGGTACAGAGCTTGCTCAGCTTATGGTAGAAACCCAGCGCCAGGCTGCGGGCTTCAGGGTTAGCAAAGTAGTGGCGACCGATACGGGTATAGAGCCCTTTCATCCCGTTCAGGATCAGGCCGTAAATCGGGTTACCGGAGGCAAAGGCCAGGCCGCGGAAGACGTTATAGTCAAGCGTGGCGAAAGCGTCAGCGTGGTCTTCGACCTCGTTCGCGCTGGCCAGTACCGCGAGCGCATCTTCAGGATGCTGACGGAACGCGGTGCGGATAAAGATAGTCGCGATGTTGGTACGCACGGAGAGCAGATTGTCGATCAGCTGCGGCACGCTTTCGTGGTCGAGACGCGCCAGCGTTTCAAGAATGTTCAGCCCGGACGTTTCCCAGAAGTTGTTTACTTTCGTTGGCTTGCCGTGCTGAATCGTCAACCAGCCATCACGTGCCAGACGCTGCAGAACTTCACGCAACGTAGTACGGGTGACGCCAATCAGTTCAGAGAGTTCGCGTTCAGCAGGTAGAATTGATCCCGCAGGGAAACGATTATTCCAGATGCTTTCAATGATGTACTCTTCCGCGAAACCCGCCGGGCTCTGCGCCTTAATGACCATAGTGAGATTTCCATTACACAGCTTTAGCAAATTGGACTCATCATACCAGAGGCTCGCAGAGGCAGATAGCGCAGCAAAGAGAGAAAAGAGGGATCGCCGTTTCATTTTTGTGAAATTTACAATTTGACCTAATGCCCCTCTACGCCACCATTTTTGCGTATACTGATGTTTTGCCTTATTTGACGGGGAAGGACGTCTGTCATGGAAATTTCATTTGGCCGCGCGCTGTGGCGCAACTTTTTAGGCCAGTCACCTGACTGGTACAAACTCATACTTCTGGTATTCCTGGTTGTTAACCCCATCCTGTTTTATGTCAATCCGTTTGTTGCCGGATGGCTACTGGTGGCGGAATTTATCTTCACCCTGGCGATGGCGCTGAAATGCTATCCACTCCTTCCCGGCGGCCTGCTGGCATTTGAAGCGGTGGTGATTGGCATGACCAGCGCGGAGCATGTTAAACAGGAGCTGGCATCCAATCTTGAGGTGCTTCTGCTGCTGATGTTTATGGTGGCTGGCATCTACTTTATGAAGCAGCTACTGCTGTTTATCTTTACCCGGCTGCTGCTGAGCATTCCCTCAAAAACGATCCTGTCGGTGGCGTTTTGTCTCGCGGCAGCGTTCCTTTCGGCCTTCCTTGATGCATTGACGGTGGTGGCTGTGGTGATTAGCGTGGCCGTCGGCTTTTACGGCATTTATCATCGCGTCGCGTCTTCTCGACCCGGTGAGGATTTGCAGGACGATAGCCATGTCGACGCGCATAACCGTGAGGTGCTGGAGCAGTTCCGCGCGTTCCTGCGTAGCCTGATGATGCATGCGGGTGTGGGTACAGCGCTGGGCGGCGTGATGACGATGGTAGGGGAGCCGCAAAACCTGATCATCGCCAAAGCGGCGGGCTGGCATTTCGGCGAATTCTTCCTGCGCATGGCGCCAGTGAGCGTTCCGGTGCTGATCTGCGGCGTCGTCACCTGTATTCTTGTCGAGAAATTCAGCGTCTTTGGCTACGGCGCGAAGTTGCCTGAAACGGTGCGACAGGAGCTGCATACATTTGACGTGCAAAGTCGCCGTCAGCGCACACGCCAGGATACGCTACGCCTGATCGCACAAGGCATCATTGGCGTCTGGCTTATCGCTGCGCTGGCTTTCCATCTTGCTGAGGTGGGGTTAATTGGCCTGTCGGTTATTATTCTCGCCACCACCTTTAGCGGCGTGACCGACGAGCACGCTATCGGCAAAGCCTTTACCGAAGCCCTGCCGTTTACCGCGCTGCTGGCGGTATTCTTTGCGGTAGTGGCGGTGATTATCGATCAGCACCTGTTTGCGCCGATTATTGCCTTTGTATTACAGGCCGCGCCCGACGCCCAGCTTTCGCTGTTTTACCTGTTTAACGGTTTGCTCTCCTCCATTTCCGATAACGTTTTTGTCGGCACGGTTTATATCAACGAAGCGAAAGCAGCCATGGAGCAAGGCGTTATCAGCGCTCAACAATTTGAGCTGCTGGCGGTGGCGATCAACACCGGCACCAACCTCCCTTCCGTGGCGACACCTAACGGCCAGGCCGCATTCCTGTTCCTGCTGACCTCAGCGCTTGCGCCACTCATACGACTTTCTTATGGAAGAATGGTCTGGATGGCCCTGCCCTATACGCTGGTACTGACGATTGTGGGTTTGCTTTGCGTCAAAATTACCCTCATTCCTTATACGCACTGGCTGATACAAGCGGGTATACTTGCCGCACATTAAGATGTGTAAATCGGGCAGTTCGCTGCCCGTTTGCCTTTTCGCATGATAAACATCCAATTACGTTTTATTTCGTCAGGTACAGGTGGCGCGGAAAACGAATTCGTTTACACTGCGCTTTCTAAGCATGTTCCAGGGAAATGATTATGTTGAGATTTTTAAACCAGTGCTCTCGCGGTCGCGGAGCGTGGTTGTTAATGGCCCTGACCGCCTTTGCGCTGGAAATGGTCGCGTTGTGGTTCCAGCATGTGATGGGGTTGAAGCCCTGCGTGCTGTGTATCTACGAACGTTGCGCATTGTTCGGCATTATGGGCGCGGGTCTGGTGGGCGCGATTGCCCCGAAATCACCGCTACGCTATGCCGGTATCGCTATCTGGCTGTACAGTGCCTGGAAGGGAATTGAACTCTCCTGGGAGCACACCATGATGCAGCTGCATCCGTCACCGTTTATGACCTGTGATTTTGCCGCCCGCTTCCCAAGCTGGCTGCCGCTGGATAAGTGGCTGCCGCAGGTGTTTGTGGCGTCCGGCGACTGTTCTGTGCGTCAGTGGGAATTCCTGACGCTGGAGATGCCGCAGTGGCTGGTGGGTATTTTTGTGGCCTACTTCGTTGTAGCCCTGCTGGTGCTGATTGCCCAGCCGTTTAAGCCGAAGAAACGCGATTTGTTCGGGCGGTAACTTGCCCGGCGGCGCTTCGCTTGCGCGGGCCTACGGTTTTGTAGGTCGGGTAAGCGTAGCGCCACCCGACACAACAGCGCCCAATAAAAAACCCGCCTCGGCGGGTTTTTTATTATCACCGATTAGGGTGATTCATGATGTGGTCTTCCCAGTCACGCACCTCGGACTCTTTTACCGCAATATGGCGCACGGAAATGCGTTCACCGTGCATCGCCGCTTTAGAGCCGGTCAGCAGCGGATGCCATTTCGGCAGATCTTTTCCTTCCGCCAGCAGGCGATACGCGCAGGTGTGCGGTAACCACTCAAAGGTCGGCAAATTTTCACGGGTTAATTTGATGCAGTCCGGCTCGTACTCGAAGCGGCGTTCGTAGTTGCGGCACTGGCAGGTTTTGATGTTCAGCTGCTTGCAGGCGACGTTAGTGAAATAGATCTCGTCGGAATCCTCATCCATCAGCTTGTGCAGGCAGCACTGTCCGCAGCCGTCGCACAACGACTCCCACTCCGCGTCGGTCATTTCGTCGAGCGTTTTACTTTGCCAGAAAGGGATGTCGTTCATCAGGATGTCCACACGTCAAAAGAAAGCGCACCTTATAACGAGTCTGGCACGTTGATGCAAGTTTTGCCGCCCATTTCGGGCGGCAAGGTGTTTTTACAGCACGCGTGTTTTCAGCGACAGGCCGTTGAAACTGACCTCAAGCTCATCGCCACCGTTGAGCGGGCCGACGCCCTCTGGCGTACCGGTCAGGATCACATCACCCGGTTTCAGGGTGAAGAAGCGGCTCATGTAGGCAATCAGCGGGACGATCTTGTGGATCATGTCGGCCGTAGTGCCCTGCTGGCGAACCTCGCCGTTCACCTTCAGGCTGAGCGGGGTGTCCTGCGGGTCATCAGTAAACTCGCTCACCGGAACAAAACCCGAAATGGGGCAGGAATTATCAAAGCCTTTGGCTTTTTCCCACGGTTGCCCCGCTTTCTTCATCTTGCCCTGCACATCACGCAGGGTGAGATCCAGGGCGACACCGTAACCGGCAATCGCTTTCTGCACATGCTCTTCAGAAGCCTGGCGCAGCGTGGCGCCAATCAGCACCGCCAGCTCCACTTCGTGGTGAACAGAACCCAGCCCTTGCGGTAACGCCAGCGGCTGGCGAATATCGCAGAGTGCGGTTTCGGGCTTAATAAACAGTACCGGCTCTTCTGGCGTCGCGCTGCCCATTTCCTGAATGTGTTTTGCGTAGTTGCTGCCCACGCAGACGACTTTGCTGACGGGATAATCCAGTAATGCACCTTGCCAGTTATGATGTTGATACATGGTCGACCCCTAAACGGTTGATGTGTTGTTCCCGGAAGCGTCCGGGTTTATTTCTTTCCGTTCACCTCAAGATGCTGTTTTAATAAATTCTCGGGTGGTGGCGGAAGCTGTAAATAATAGCCTTGCTCGGTTAATGCCACTTTCACTTTTTCCAGATCGGCATTCACCAGCGTCTTACGCCCGTCAAGCGGCAGCAGCATCGCCAGCTGAGGGCGGCCAAAGTTTTTCATTAATTCTTCAGGCACGCGCGAAAAATCGTCTTTCTTTTCGACATAAAGATAGGTCTGGTCACGGCTTGTACTTCTATAGATCACACAAAACATGTTTTTACTCTGAATTAATGGGTGGTTGCTTGCCTCAATATACTCCTGACTATAACATGCCTGATACTCTTCGGAATATCGCAGCGAGTTGTTGCGGTTAATAGCAAATTGAGTAAGGCCAGGATGTCAAACACGCCCATCGAGCTTAAAGGCAGTAGCTTCACCTTATCAGTGGTTCATTTGCATGATGCAAAACCCGAGGTTATTCGTCAGGCGTTAGAAGATAAAATCGCGCAGGCACCCGCCTTTCTGAAACATGCCCCCGTTGTCGTCAATGTGAGCGGTCTGGATGCCCCGGTTAACTGGAAACTTCTCCAGCAGGCGGTTTCATCCACCGGGCTGCGTATTGTCGGCATTAGCGGCTGTAAAGATGCTGAACTGAAAGCCGAGATTGACCGGGCAGGGCTACCGCTTCTGACCGAAGGCAAAGAAAAAGCCCCTCGTTCGGCCCCAGCGGCAGTGCAGACGCCCCCTCCCCCGGTTCAAAACGTTACACCTGTCACAAAAACGCGATTGATTGATGTGCCGGTTCGTTCCGGTCAGCGAATTTATGCGCCAAACTGTGATCTAATTGTTACAAGCCACGTCAGTGCTGGCGCTGAACTGATTGCGGATGGCAATATTCACGTCTACGGTATGATGCGTGGGCGTGCGCTCGCGGGCGCAAGTGGCGATCGGGAAGCACAAATTTTTTGTAGTCACCTGACGGCGGAACTGGTGTCCATCGCAGGTGAATATTGGCTGAGCGACAAGATCCCAGCCGAATTTTATGGCAAAGCGGCTCGTCTGCTGCTGGCAGACGACGCGTTGACCGTTCAACCGTTGAATTGATCCCTTTTTAACAAGGAATTTCTATGGCACGCATTATTGTTGTTACTTCGGGTAAAGGAGGCGTTGGCAAGACCACCTCCAGCGCGGCCATCGCTACTGGTTTGGCCCAGAAGGGAAAGAAAACCGTCGTTATCGATTTCGATATCGGCCTGCGTAACCTGGACCTGATCATGGGTTGTGAGCGTCGCGTCGTGTATGACTTCGTAAACGTCATCCAGGGCGATGCCACGCTTAACCAGGCGCTGATTAAAGACAAGCGCACCGAGAACCTCTACATTCTTCCGGCGTCTCAGACCCGTGACAAAGACGCGCTGACCCGCGAAGGCGTGGAAAAGGTGCTCGACGATCTGAAAAAGATGGAGTTCGACTTCGTCGTCTGTGACTCCCCTGCCGGTATCGAAACCGGTGCGCTGATGGCGCTCTATTTCGCGGATGAAGCCATTATCACCACAAACCCTGAAGTCTCGTCCGTGCGTGACTCAGACCGAATTCTCGGTATCCTCGCCTCTAAATCCCGCCGTGCGGAAAATGGTCAGGAACCGATCAAAGAGCACCTGCTGCTGACCCGTTACAACCCGGGCCGCGTGAACAAAGGTGACATGCTGAGCATGGAAGACGTGCTGGAGATCCTGCGCATCAAACTGGTTGGCGTTATCCCGGAAGATCAGTCCGTGTTACGCGCCTCTAACCAGGGTGAGCCAGTGATTCTGGATACGATGGCAGATGCAGGTAAAGCTTACGCCGATACCGTTGACCGTCTGCTGGGAGAAGAACGTCCTTTCCGCTTCATTGAAGAAGAGAAGAAAGGTTTCCTCAAACGCCTGTTCGGAGGATAAGTTATGGCATTACTGGACTTTTTTCTCTCGCGGAAAAAAAGCACCGCCAACATCGCAAAAGAACGTCTGCAAATTATCGTTGCGGAGCGTCGTCGTAGCGACGCCGAGCCTCACTACCTGCCGCAGCTGCGCAAGGACATCCTGGAAGTGATCTGTAAGTACGTGCAGATTGACCCGGAGATGGTCACCGTACAGCTGGAGCAAAAAGACGGGGATATTTCGATTCTGGAGCTGAACGTTACGCTCCCGGAAGCGGAAGAGTCGCGTCCGTAGGTTTGTGATTTCGTAGCCCCGGTAAGCGCAGCGCCACCGGGGGAATATGCCGGGTATATCGCCCGGCATATTTTTATCGCGGATAACCTTCCAGCAGCGTATTCAGGCGATCGGCCATCAATTCCCCGCGCCAGCCCGCCATCAGCTCCGGCAGCCCATTCTGCGGCTTCAGCTTCCAGTGCCAGTTCAGCAACTGGTTAATCTGACGGCGTGACGCCAGCAGTTCCGCACTCAGTTTGCTTTCTGCTGCCACAGCCTGCACCAGCGCTTTGATATCCTTAAACGCCTTGCGATAGCCCGGCATATCCATCAGATTCAGCAGCGGTTCCGGCAGGTCTTCATCCGCCGTTTGCTGTGCCTGCGCCACCAGCGCGAGCAGGGTTTTGCCGTGGAAACGAATTTCGCTACCCGAAAGCCCAATGCTGTCCAGTTCACCCATGCTGCCCGGCATGTAGCGCGCGACCGCCCACAGATGCTCTTCACGCACCACAAAGTTCACGGCCAGATCGCGCTCGCGCGCTTTGCGCAAACGCCAGTCCGCTAACAGCTGCAGGCACGCCAGCTGACGCGTGCGAAGCTGCCAGGCGTTTGTGATATCGCGCCAGGCCTCTTTCGGGTCGACCACTTCCTGACGACGCTGCTGGGTCATCCGGCACTCATCCAGCGCAGCAGACAGCCAGCCGGAGGCTTCTGCCTCCTTCATCAGCTGTCCGGCAATCGGCAGCAGGTAGAAGACGTCTGCCGCCGCATATTCCAGCTGACGCTCGGTCAGCGGGCGCGCCAGCCAGTCGGTACGGGATTCGCTTTTGTCCAGCGTCAGGCCGGTGTATTCCTCAACCATGGCAGCAAAGCCCCATGAGAGCGGACGCCCGCTGAACGCCGCGAGGATCTGCGTATCAATGAGCGGCTGCGGCATGATGCCAAAGGTATTCATAAACACTTCCAGATCTTCACTGCCCGCATGCAGGAATTTGGTCACGGCCGTATCCAGCAGCAGATCGCGCATCGGTGCCCAGTCGGTAATACCGAGCGGGTCAATCAGCGAGACATGTTTGCCGTCGTACATCTGAATCAGGCCCAGCTGCGGATAATAGGTTCTCGTACGGACAAACTCGGTATCCAGGGCGATAGCGGGATAGTCGCGCGTCACTTCGCACAGCGAAGCCAGCTCGTCGTTGGTCGTGATCATCTGGTAATTCAAATCATTTTCTCTTTTGTTTGCGCCCATAAAAAACGCCGGCTTAACCGGCGTCTGGGCGATTAACGTGAAGCTCAGGCCTTATTGTCTACTTTGGCACGGGCTTCGTCACGTAATTCTCGTCGTAATATCTTCCCGACGTTGGATTTTGGCAGTTCATCGCGGAATTCCACCAGCTTCGGCACCTTGTAGCCCGTCAACTGACGACGGCAGAAGGTTATCAGCTCTTCCTCATTCAGCGAAGGATCTTTCTTGACCACAAATATCTTCACCGCTTCACCGCTGCTGCCGGAAGGGACGCCCACAGCCGCCACTTCGAGCACGCCGTTGTGCTGCATAACCACATCTTCGATTTCGTTCGGGTAGACGTTAAAGCCGGAGACCAGGATCATGTCTTTCTTACGATCGACAATGCGCAGGAAACCTTCGTCGTCCATCACGGCGATATCGCCGGTATGCAGCCAGCCGTCTTTGATGATCTCGTCCGTAGCATCCGGACGTTGCCAGTAGCCCAGCATCACCTGCGGCCCTCTTACGCACAGCTCGCCTGGCTCACCATGAGGCACTTCGTTATCCTCATCATCCACCAGCTTTGCTTCGGTCGACGGAACAGGCAGGCCAATGCTGCCGCTGTGGTAGTCAATGTCGTGCGGGTTCACGCTCACCAGCGGCGCGCACTCCGTCAGACCATAGCCTTCCAGCAGATACTGACCGGTCAGCTTCACCCAGCGCTCGGCGACCGCCTGCTGAACGGGCATCCCGCCGCCTGCGGAGAGGTGCAGCGTGGAGAAATCCAGCTGCTGGAACTCTTTATTATTGAGCAGCGCATTAAACAGGGTATTCACCCCCGTCATGGCGGTGAACGGATATTTCGCCAGCTCTTTCACCAGGCCCGGGATATCGCGCGGATTGGTGATAAGGATGTTCTGACCACCCAGCTCAATAAACAGCAGGCAGTTCATGGTCAGCGCAAAGATGTGATACAGCGGAAGCGCGGTGATCACCACCTCTTTGCCCGGATGCAGCAGAGGCCCGTATGTGGCGTTCACCTGTTCAAGGTTCGCCAGCATGTTCCGGTGCGTCAACATCGCGCCTTTCGCCACGCCGGTGGTGCCACCGGTATACTGCAGGAAGGCGAGATCTTCTGATACCACTTCAGGCTTGACGTATTGCATACGGTAGCCCGCGTGCAGCGCACGGCGGAAGGAAATAGCGTCCGGCAGGTGATATTTTGGTACCAGCCGCTTCACGTATTTAACGACAAAGTTAACCAGCGTGCCTTTGGCCGTGGAAAGCTGATCGCCCATGCGCGTCAGGATGACGTGTTTTACCTGGGTTCTGTCGACCACTTTTTCCAGCGTGTGGGCAAAGTTCGAGACAATGACAATTGCGACCGCACCGCTGTCGTTCAACTGATGCTCAAGTTCACGCGGGGTATACAGCGGGTTCACGTTGACGACAATCATCCCGGCCCGCAGGATGCCGAACAGCGCTACCGGGTATTGCAGCAGGTTTGGCATCATCAGCGCGACGCGGTCCCCTTTTTGCAGTCCCAGCCCTTCCTGTAAATACGCCGCAAACGCCCGGCTACGCTCTTCCAGCTTACGGAAGGTCATCACTTCGCCCATGTTCACAAACGCAGGCTGGTCAGCGTAACGCCGCACCGAGTGTTCAAATAATTCAACCAGGGATTGATAACGGTCAGGATTGATCTCCGCAGGCACATCTGCGGGATACCGGTTAAGCCAAACCTTTTTCAATGCATCACCTCTGAAATGAGTATTCGTCGTCATCACAGCCCCGATAATAAACAGTTTGTTAACATTATATTAACTCAGCGTACCAGTTTATTAATTGTTCAGATTGCAGGTTGCGAAGCGCGTCACTCTTTTTTTTCATTTTATCCGTAAAAAAACAGAGACAGCGGCTGAGCCGCTGTCTCTTTCCTAATAATAACAGTTAGTTACTCAGTTACGATCGTTTGAACCTGCGCCGGGCCCGGGTTATACCAGCCCCAGCCGGGGTAACCATAACGGTAAGGATGAGGACCCCACATCCACGGATCGATCGGCTGTGGCGGCATGACGACCTGCTGGGCAATACGCCAGCGTTTGTAGCCGGTCACCTGCATAGTCATAAATTTATACGGCGTGCTGCCGATTTTGCCCTGCACCGAACCGGTAATCGGCCCAACAACGGTCACCAGTTGCCCACGGAAATCGACCGGGTCAAGGAAACCGCTGACGTCTGCATAAATGCGCCCGCGCGAGGCCTCCCCCAGAACGGGGCGAGCACCGCTGTCCAGCGGCACCGTCGCAATTTCCAGACGGGTTTTACCCTGCTGGTTAAAGACCTCGATCACCTTGCCGCCGAAGCGTGATTCCTGGCCAACATACAGCTCAGGCGCATTCATAACGCGCACCAGATCCTGCTGTGGCGTTGGGCTACTGCCCTTAATCGCATCAGGAACGGTTACGCAACCGCTCAGTGCTGTGGCAACAACGCCTGCCATTAAAAGGCGAACAACTTTAGTTTGAACCGCCATGATGCGACTCCTTTTTCTCAGTTCCTGTTACTGAGATTCACTCGCGGCCTGGAAGTTTCTTCCACGCAACGGTGTTTCGTAAATAAACCGGCTCAGCCTGTTCAACGGCGACGGTTTTTCCTTTCGCGAACAGCTGACAGGCAATGGGAAGCATATCTTCGGCGGCAGGCAGAAGCATATTGCCGTCAACCAGCGTTACGCCGGTGTCGTTCCCCATTTCCGGCCATGCCGGCCAGCCCGTCCCTACCGTCGCCCACTCGCCTGAGAGCTGCTTAAGGCGTTCGGTGACGGCTTCAGGCGTCAACACGGCTTCCGTCTCTTCACCGTGCCAGACGCCGTTTTCATCACGAGTATATTCAGCCCAGTAAACTTCGCCCATGCGGGCATCAATGGCCGCCAGCACGCGGGTTGCGCCAGTCATGCGCCAGGCACCCTGCGCCATGGTGGCGAGGGTAGAGACGCCGATCATCGGCAGTTCAGCGCCCAGCGCCAGCCCCTGGGCAATGCCAATCCCGATACGCACGCCCGTAAAGCTGCCAGGGCCACGGCCAAAGGCCAGCGCATCGAGGTCGGTTAAGGAGGTGTTGCCCTGGGTTAACATGGCTTTTACCAGGGGCAGAATACGTTGGGTGTGTTCCCGTGGGCACTCTTCAAAATGAGCAGAAACAGCACCGTCGTTCAACAGAGCGACAGAGCAAGCCTCTGTCGCGGTATCAATAGCCAGAATTCGCATCAGTCGTCGCGCTCTCGCAAGGGTCAGTCACAAAATGGCGCGCATCTTAGCACATTCCGGGGCGAATTACTCCGCCGTTGGGTTTGCCAGGAAACGCACCGCGCGTTTTATGTCCCGCGTCCGCGGCGCGGGCGGCAGGCTGGCGAGGAAGGTGGCGCCGTAAGGGCGCATCACCAGTCGGTTATCACAGATCACCAGCACGCCGCGATCGGTTACGTCGCGGATCAAACGCCCTACCCCTTGCTTGAGGGTAATCACCGCGTCCGGCAGCTGGACCTCATCAAACGGATCGCCTCCGCGCAAACGGCAATCTTCCATCCGCGCCTTCAGCAGCGGATCGTCCGGGGAGGTAAACGGCAGTTTGTCGATGATGACCAGCGAGAGGGTATCGCCGCGCACGTCGACCCCTTCCCAGAAGCTGCTGGTCGCCACCAGCAGGGCATTACCGGCGGAAACAAACTGCTGTAACAGCTGGCCTTTGCTGGTTTCGCCCTGCAGCAGAACCGGCAGCGTCATGGTGGCGCGGAACTGCTCGGCGAGGTCACGCATCATGGCGTGAGAGGTGCAGAGCATAAAGCAGCGGCCGTTGTTGGCCTCAATCATCGGTTTTAACATCGCCGCCAGATGGCGCGCCGCGCCCGGCTGGTTCGGCAGCGGCAGATTACGGGGAACGCAGAGCAGCGCCTGTTTTTCGTAATCGAACGGGCTGGGCAGGAGCAGCGATTCCGCCTCCTCAATGCCAAGACGTTCCGTGAAGTGATGCAGATCGTCATTTACCGACAGGGTTGCCGAAGTGAAGATCCAGCTTCCCGGCTTTTGCGCCATCACCTCTTTAAATTTATCCGCCACCGTCAGCGGCGTGAGCGCCAGCGTGAAATGCCGCGAGGTGCACTCATACCAGTAGCTGAACCCCGGCTGGTTAATCTCTTTCAGCCGTTTGAGCCGCCCACGATAAAGCGTGGCGCGTTCAAACGCCGCATCTAACAGCGCGGAGCGTCCAAGCGAGAGTTTCGCCACGTCGTAGCAGAGTTCCAGGGCGTCATCGAGCAGCAGCAGCGCGCGCTGGATATTTTTGTCCGCCAGCAGTTCGCGCAGGTTACCGCGATAGCCCGGCTCGCCAAGCTGTAAGCGGAAATCCTGCGCGCTCTGCGCCAGGCGGTCGGCGCACTTCTGCAACTGCTGGGTATCTTTTAATTCGGTGCGATAGGCGATGGTGAAATCTTTCGCCAGGTCCTGAAGCTGGCGGCTGGAGAGCGACTGGCCGAAATACTGGCTGGCGATATCCGGAAGCTGGTGCGCTTCATCGAAGATCATCACGTCAGCCTCGGGGATCAGCTCGCCGAAACCGCTGTCTTTAACCACCATATCCGCGAGAAACAGGTGATGGTTTACCACCACGACGTCGGCGTCCATGGCAGTTTTGCGTGCCTTAACCACAAAGCAGTCTTTATACAGCGGGCAGTCGCTGCCGAGGCAGTTATCGTTGGTGCTGGTCACCAGCGGCCAGGCTGGAGAGTCTTCCGGCACGCTCGCGCAGGTGCTGATGTCCCCCTCTTCGGTCTGGTTCGCCCATGACCGAAGGATAATGACGTCGCTCAGCGTCTGTACCGGCAGATCGCCGCCCGCCAGCGCCTGCTGTTCGAGACGCTCAAGGCAAAGGTAGTTTGAACGCCCTTTCAGCAGAGCCAGACGCCCTTTGTATTTCAGCGCTTTCGCCACCGTGGGCAAATCGCGGCTGTAGAGCTGATCCTGCAGCGCCTTCGATCCTGTGGAAATAATCACCTTCTTCTTCGCGCGCAGCGCCGGAGCAAGGTAAGCATAGGTTTTACCCGTGCCGGTTCCGGCTTCGACCACCAGCGGCTGCGCCTTATCGATAGCGTGCGCAACGGCGTGCGCCATCTGACGCTGAGGTTCACGGGGTTTGAAGCCGGGGATAGCCTGCGCTAATTGACCTTCAGGGGAAAAATCGTCTGCCACGGTGCTCTCTCACTGTATTTTTGCACAGGGATTATGTCAGCCCATCCTTTCATGTGCCACCCCAAATAGTGACGACAGATGCACAATATGGCAGTCTTGCCGCCTGAATACGCAAAATAACGAGGAAACGTTTATGACGATTGTGCGCATTGATGCCGAAGCCCGCTGGTCTGATGTGGTGATCCATAACCAGACGCTCTACTACACCGGCGTACCGGCTAACCTGGACGCGGATGCGTTCGAGCAGACAGCGAACACCCTGGCTCAGATTGACGCGGCGCTGGAAAAACAGGGCAGCGACAAATCGCGCATTCTGGATGCGACGATTTTCCTGGCAAACAAGGACGATTTCGCGGCGATGAACAAAGCCTGGGATGCGTGGGTGGTGGCGGGTCACGCGCCTGTACGCTGCACCGTACAGGCCACGCTGATGAAACCGGAATACAAGGTCGAGATCAAGATTATCGCGGCGGTGTAAGCCCGATTACTCTTCTTGATCTTCCTCTTCATCTTCGAATCGCGCCACAATCCGCTCGCCGGAATGACTGGCGCGAATCTCCTGAGCGACAACGGTAATCGCCTGTCCGCTGCTCATTCCCTGGGACATCAGTTCCTGGATACGTTCAACCGCTTTCTGCTGCTGTTCATGGCTCAGAGAAGGTAATCCTGCAAACATCGTCAACTCCTGCTAAATTATTCGCGCTAATTATTTCACGCTGCCCGGTAGTATGCCATACATGAACATGCGCTTCCCCACTGTTATTACCCTGCCCTGGCGTGCTGATGCCGCTGAGTTCTGGTTTGCTCGCCTGAGCCACCTTCCGTTTGCGATGCTGCTGCACTCCGGCCATGCGGATCACCCCTATAGCCGGTTTGATATTGTCGTGGCCGACCCGGTCAAGACGCTGACAACCGATGACCTGTCGTTAACGGACGATCCGCTGGTGCAGCTTCAGCAAGCCATTAACGCGCTGGGCTTATCTGCCACCCCGAACCCGGACCTGCCTTTTCAGGGGGGCGCGCTGGGCCTGTTTGGTTACGATCTGGGTCGCCGTTTCGAAACGCTGCCTGATCTTGCTCAGGATGATATTCCGCTGCCCGATATGGCGGTGGGGCTTTACGACTGGGCATTAATCGTCGATCACCACAGGCAGATGGTGTCTCTCTTAAGCCATGCTGACGTGAATGCGCGCCTGGCCTGGCTGGACGCTCAGGAGCCTGTAACATCGGTTGATTTCCAGCTAACCTCCGACTGGCGTTCAAATATGAGCGCAGCGGAGTATGCCGAAAAATTCGCGCGCGTTCAGGCGTATCTGCACAGCGGTGACTGCTACCAGGTCAACCTCGCCCAACGTTTCCAGGCGACATACCGGGGAGATGAGTGGCAGGCGTTTACCCGTCTTAATGCCAGCAATAAGGCGCCCTTCAGCGCGTTTGTGCGTCTGGAACAGGGAGCGGTCCTCAGCCTGTCGCCCGAGCGTTTTATTCATCTGGCCGAGGGCACGATTCAAACCCGTCCGATCAAAGGCACGCTGCCCCGCCTTGCCGATCCGGCAGCTGACCGTCAGCAGGCCGAAAAACTGGCCGCATCGCCAAAAGACCGCGCCGAGAATCTGATGATTGTGGATTTAATGCGCAACGATATTGGCCGGGTCGCGGTGCCGGGCAGCGTCCGCGTGCCTGAACTGTTCGTCGTCGAGCCTTTTCCGGCGGTGCATCATCTTGTCAGCACTGTCACCGCACAGCTGCCCGCCTCGCGCACAGCCTGCGATCTGCTCCGCGCCGCGTTTCCGGGAGGCTCCATCACCGGCGCCCCCAAAGTGCGGGCGATGGAAATTATCGATGAACTGGAGCCGCACCGCCGCAACGCCTGGTGCGGCAGCATCGGCTATGTGAGCCTTTGCGGGACCATGGATACCAGTATCACTATCCGCACGCTAACCGCCTGCGACGGGAATCTGTACTGTTCCGCAGGGGGCGGCATTGTGGCCGACAGCCAGGTCGATGCGGAATATCAGGAAACCTTTGATAAAGTTAACCGTATCCTTAAACAACTGGAGACCTGACGGGTGGAAAAAGAGAACCTGACGCTGGATGATTTTTTGTCGCGCTTTCAGCTTTTGCGACCTGCGGTGAACCGTGAAGCGCTGAATCAACGTCAGGCGGCGGTGCTGATCCCGGTGGTGCGGCGCGAACAGCCGGGCCTGCTGCTCACCCAGCGATCGCCGCATATGCGTAAACATGCCGGTCAGGTCGCCTTTCCGGGCGGCGCAGTGGATAGCACCGATGCGTCGCTGATTGCCGCCGCGCTGCGGGAAGCACAGGAAGAGGTCGCGATTCCACCGGAAGCCGTCGAGATCGTTGGCGTATTACCCCCTGTCGACAGCATCACCGGTTTTCAGGTCACCCCGGTGGTCGGCATTATTCCCCCCGATCTTCAGTATCACGCCAGCGTCGATGAAGTCTCTGCGGTGTTTGAAATGCCGCTGGAAGAAGCCCTCCGACTGAGCCGTTATCACCCGCTGGATATTCAGCGTCGTGGACATGACCATCGGGTGTGGTTGTCCTGGTATCAGCATTATTTTGTCTGGGGCATGACGGCGGGCATCATTCGTGAGCTGGCGTTGCAGATCGGCCTGAAACCTTGACTATACTTTACATTCCACCCTTTTCTGGCAGGTTTGCGATCGCTGTCGCGCTATTAGCAAAACCATCGTTAACCATTAGTTTAATTCATGTGAATAGTTAAGCCGAGGTTGGTGTTCCCTCTTACACTATGCGCAGTTATAACATCGTTACTGGAACCCCGGTAACCCTGTCAGGAGTGTAAAAGTGATTAGTATATTCGACATGTTCAAAGTGGGGATTGGTCCGTCTTCTTCCCACACTGTAGGGCCGATGAAGGCCGGTAAACAGTTCGTCGATGATCTGGTCGAAAAAGGATTACTGGAAAGCGTTACCCGAGTTGCCGTAGACGTCTACGGTTCGCTGTCATTAACGGGTAAAGGCCACCACACCGATATCGCCATTATTATGGGTCTGGCAGGTAATATGCCGGACACCGTTGATATTGATGCCATTCCGGCATTTATCCGCGACGTGGAAACGCGCGGTCGCCTGCTGTTGGCTAACGGCCAGCACGAAGTGGATTTCCCACAGGATGACGGCATGCGTTTTCGCAGCGACAACCTGCCGCTGCATGAGAACGGCATGACCATCCATGCGTGGAACGGCGAAAAAGAGATCTACAGCAAAACCTACTACTCCATCGGCGGCGGTTTTATCGTTGATGAAGAACATTTTGGCAAAGACAGCGTAGGCGACGTTAACGTGCCCTACCCGTTCAAATCTGCTACCGAGATGTTGGGCTACTGCAAAGAGACCGGCCTGTCACTTTCCGGCATGGTGATGCAGAACGAACTGGCGCTGCACAGCAAGAAAGAGATTGAAGACTATTTTGCAAACGTCTGGCAAACCATGCGTGCCTGTATCGATCGCGGGATGAATACCGAAGGCGTATTGCCGGGTCCACTTCGCGTGCCGCGCCGTGCCTCCGCGCTGCGCCGTATGCTGGTGACGACGGACAAGTTCTCTAACGATCCGATGAACGTAGTCGACTGGGTGAACATGTTTGCCCTGGCCGTGAACGAAGAGAACGCCGCCGGTGGCCGCGTCGTGACGGCGCCAACCAACGGTGCATGCGGTATTGTGCCAGCGGTACTGGCCTACTATGACCACTTTATCGAACCGGTGACGGCGGATATCTACATCCGTTACTTCCTGGCGTCGGGTGCGATCGGTGCGCTGTACAAGATGAACGCCTCAATTTCTGGCGCGGAAGTGGGCTGTCAGGGTGAAGTGGGCGTAGCCTGCTCCATGGCGGCGGCTGGCCTCGCGGAACTGCTGGGTGCAAGCCCTGAGCAGGTGTGCGTGGCGGCTGAAATCGGCATGGAGCATAACCTGGGGCTGACCTGTGACCCGGTAGCAGGCCAGGTGCAGGTGCCTTGCATCGAGCGTAACGCCATTGCGTCGGTGAAAGCGATCAACGCCTCCCGTATGGCGATGCGTCGTACCAGCGAACCTCGCGTTTCACTGGATAAAGTGATCGAAACCATGTACGAAACCGGCAAGGACATGAACGCCAAATACCGTGAAACCTCACGAGGCGGCCTGGCCATTAAGGTTCAGTGCGACTAATACTTTCCTTCGCCCATCTGCAACGGATGGGCGAATTTTAACGTCACGCCTCGTCTCATTATGTAATCCCCACTACACTTTCTCTGTTGCGTCCGGCTTTTGGGGCTGGTGGCTTACAGAGCGACCGTTCATGCAAAAAGCACAAGCGATCATTAAAGATTATCGCCGAAAACGCGTTATCGTCTGTGTCACGGTTGCGCTCCTTACGCTCATCCTGACGTTGGGCATTCGGTTTATTTCGCAGCGTAACGTCAATCAGGAGCGCATCCAGAATTTTGCCGACCATACGGTACACTCCCTCGAAAAAGTGCTGCTTTCACTGGAAAACCGACGCGATGTGCTACAGGCCCAGGTTGGACAGCCCTGCAGCCAGGCACAACTGGTATTACGCAAACAGGCGGCCATTCTGCAGACCGTCCGCTCAATTGCCCTGATTAAAGATGGACTTCTCTACTGCTCGAGTATTTTCGGTTCACGCAGCGTGCCTGCAAGCACGTTCCTGCCGATTTTTCCCGCGCAAGAACCCCGGCTGGTATTGTCGACCGACCAGTGGTTGCTGAAGGGCAGCCCGATCCTCATTCAGTGGTATCCGGCCTCAGGTGACGGCGAAGACGGGGTGATGGAGGTTGTCAATATCGACCTTCTCACCAGAATGATCCTTGAACCGCAGCGACCACTGATTACCGATGTGGGTTTGTCCGTCGGTAATCATTACCTGCGCTACGGTCAGCAGGTTACGGATACCCTGACCTTTGATGATGGCAATGTGCTTCTGTCGCTGGCATCAACGCGCTACCCCTTCAGCATTACCGTGAGCGGGCCGGGTCCAGGCTCAATAGCACTCAAAAATCTGCCGACACAATTACCGCTGGCACTGATGTTGAGCTTGCTGCTGGGCTACATTGCCTGGCTGGCCACCGCGCGTCGAATGAGCTTTACATGGGAAATAAACATGGGGCTTGCGGCGCGGGAATTTGAGCTGTTTTGCCAACCTCTGGTCAATGCCCGCACCCAGGAATGCGTCGGCGTTGAGATCCTGCTGCGCTGGAATAACCCTCGTCAGGGGTGGATCTCGCCGGACGTATTTATTCCTTTGGCAGAAGAACACAACCTGATTATTCCGCTCACCCGCTATGTCATCACCGAAACGGTACGTCAGATAGGCTATTTCCCGGCCACGTCCGATTTTCATATCGGTATTAACGTGGCCGCCAGCCACTTCCGCCACGCCGCCCTGCTGCAGGATCTGAATCAATCGTGGTTCAGTGCAAACCCGGCCCTGCAACTGGTGGTTGAGCTTACGGAGCGCGATGCCCTGAGGGACGTGGATTACCGCATAGTGCGCGAGCTGCATCGAAAAGGCGTTAAGCTCGCCATTGATGATTTTGGCACCGGCAACAGTTCACTCTCCTGGCTCGAAAAGCTCCATCCTGACGTGCTGAAAATTGATAAATCCTTTACCACCGCCATCGGGACCGATGCCGTAAACTCAACGGTGACGGATATCATTATTGCGCTGGGCCAGCGGCTGAATATTGAACTGGTGGCAGAAGGGGTAGAAACCGAGGAGCAGTCGCGGTATTTGCGTCGCCACGGGGTGCATATTCTGCAGGGATATTTCTTTGCGCGGCCAATGCCGCTGCGGGAGTTTCCGAAATGGCTGGCGGGAAGTACTCCCCCGCCAGCGCATCACAATGGACACATCGTGCCCTTAATGCCGTTACGCTAAAAAAGTTTACTCTTCTTCGTCGTGTGCAGATTGCTCTTTAACAATACGCACCATATCAACGCGATAGTCGTTGGCTTCGACAATGGTGATATGCAACGGCGGCAGTTCAATCACATCGCCGATACGCGGGATCTGACCGTTAACCGAAATCACAAGCCCTGCCACGGTGGCAATGTCTTCTTCATCGTTAATGACATTTTCCAGCCCCAGCGTGTGCGAGAGCGCGTGCAGGTCAGTGGTACCTTTGACCAACCAACCTTCGCCGTCCGCAACGATTTCCGGCGTTTCGTCGGCATCCGGGAATTCCCCCGCAATCGCTTCCAGTACGTCCAGCGGCGTGACAAGACCCTGAACCACGCCAAATTCGTTGGTGACGATAACGAAGCTACCGCGTGCGCGACGCAGCACGCCCAGCAGGTTGATGGGATCCAGCGTTTCCGGAACGACAATCGCAGGCGACGAAGCCGCAATGGCTTCCACGTTGACGCCCTCTTCCAGCGCCACCAGCATCTCTTTGGCACGGACCACGCCGATGATTTCATCCAGTTCGCCACGGCACACCGGGAACAGACTGTGCGGTGAAGAGAGGAGCTGCTGACGAATCTCGTCAACGCTCAGGTTGGCATCCACCCAGCTGATTTCACCGCGCGGGGTCATTATCCCACGCAAGGAACGGGAGGCCAGGGAGAGCACGCCGTTGATCATGTAGCGCTCTTCTTCAACAAATGCCCCTTCAGGGACCGGAACCGGGTTACGGCTCTCGCTATCAGACTGCACGCTCACCTGGCGACGACCGCCCATCAGGCGCAGAATCGCGTCAGCGGTACGGGCGCGCAGCGGCTGGTTTGACTGCTGCTTAATGAAGTTGCGGCGCGCAATCTGGTTAAACAGCTCAATGATGATTGAGAAACCAATCGCGGCGTACAGGTAGCCTTTCGGAATATGGAAGCCAAAGCCTTCTGCCACCAGGCTGAGACCAATCATCAGCAGGAAGCTCAGACACAGCACGACAACCGTTGGGTGCTGGTTCACGAAACGCGTCAGCGGTTTCGACGCCAGCAGCATCACCGCCATCGCAATGACGACAGCCGCCATCATCACCGGCAGGTGGTTCACCATACCGACTGCGGTAATAACCGCGTCCAGCGAGAAGACCGCGTCAAGCACGACAATTTGCAGTACCACGACCCAGAAGCTGGCATAGCCCTTGCCATGACCATCATCATGCTGCCGGTTTTCAAGCCGTTCGTGTAGCTCTGTCGTCGCTTTGAAGAGCAGGAATATCCCCCCGATCAGCATGATCAAGTCACGGCCGGAGAAGGTGTAATCCATCACGGAGAACAGTGGCTTAGTCAGCGTGACCATCCACGAGATGACGGACAGCAAGCCCAGTCGCATGATCAATGCCAGGGACAGACCAATCAGACGTGCTTTATCACGCTGTTTTGGCGGAAGTTTGTCTGCAAGGATGGCGATAAACACCAGGTTATCAATACCGAGAACGATCTCAAGTACGACCAGCGTGAGCAATCCTACCCAGATTGACGGGTCCATTAAGAATTCCATGACAAGCTCCTGCTAAAGGAATGACAAAACGGTGCCCCACTCAATGTGGGCAAAACAGAGGCAAACAGAGACGAGATCTGGCGAGGATCGCCGGCGAAAAAGGCGCGGAATGGCCTGGTAGATGACTGACGTCGGTGACGGTCCATATAGCGGGCTGTAGCCCTGTACTCCTGAACAATTAAACGGAGGCTAAACATATCAGAGATAACAGGTTTTACGCAAAGATTTACGTTCCTTTGCAAAAACGCAATAAGACTAAATTTGTGTTGAGAATTTTCTGTATTGCGAAAGCTAAATTACGGATCTTCATCACATAAATTATTTTTTCACTGTCTAAAATAATTCGCGGAAGTCTTAGTTAATTTAACTCTAACCCTTATCTGAATCGATTCGGTTCGCCAATACGATTCTCAGTACGTCTGCCCGACAGGCGTATTAATGATAATAAAAGGAGGTAGCAAGTGACCATTGCTATTGTCATAGGCACACATGGTTGGGCTGCTGAGCAGCTACTCAAGACGGCAGAGATGCTGTTGGGCGAGCAGGAAAACGTCGGCTGGATCGATTTCGTTCCCGGTGAAAACGCCGAGACGCTGATAGAGAAGTACAACGCTCAACTCGCGAAGCTGGATACCAGCAAAGGCGTGCTGTTTCTCGTCGATACATGGGGCGGCAGCCCGTTTAATGCTGCCAGCCGCATTGTCGTCGATAAAGAGCACTATGAAGTTGTCGCCGGGGTGAATATCCCGATGCTGGTGGAAACCTTCATGGCGCGCGACGACAACCCGAGCTTCGATGAGCTTGTGGCCCTGGCGGTGGAAACCGGGCGTGAAGGCGTTAAGGCGCTGAAAGCGCAACCGGTTGAAAAACCCGCCCCGGTCGCGGCGGCACCGAAAGCTGCAGCCCCAGCGAAACCGATGGGCCCGAACGATTATATGGTCATCGGGCTTGCGCGTATTGATGACCGCTTAATCCACGGCCAGGTGGCGACACGCTGGACCAAAGAGACCAACGTTCGCCGCATCATCGTCGTCAGTGACGAAGTGGCTGCGGATACCGTACGTAAAACCCTTCTGACTCAGGTTGCCCCTCCAGGCGTTACCGCGCACGTGGTGGATGTGGCCAAGATGATCCGCGTCTACAATAACCCGAAATATGCGGGCGAGCGCGTGATGCTTCTGTTCACTAACCCAACAGACGTCGAGCGCATTGTTGAAGGCGGCGTGAAAATCACCTCCGTTAACATTGGTGGTATGGCTTTCCGTCAGGGCAAAACGCAGGTCAACAACGCGATTTCGGTTGATGAAAAAGATATTGAGGCATTCAACAAGCTGAATGCGCGCGGTATTGAGCTGGAAGCCCGTAAGGTTTCCACGGATCAGAAACTGAAAATGATGGATTTGATCGGCAAAGTTGGGAAATAAGCCCGCGCCGGTTTTTCACATAAAGCTTATGCAATAGGAGAAGTACAATGGAGATTACCACTCTTCAGATTGTGCTGGTGTTCGTCGTCGCATGTATTGCGGGTATGGAATCCGTACTTGATGAATTTCAGTTCCACCGTCCGCTGGTGGCCTGTACGTTGATCGGTGCCGTTCTCGGTGATATGAAAACCGGTATCATCATCGGTGGTACCCTGGAAATGATCGCCCTCGGCTGGATGAACATCGGTGCAGCGGTTGCGCCCGATGCCGCGCTGGCGTCGATTATCTCAACCGTTCTGGTTATTGCTGGTCATCAAAGTATTGGTGCTGGTATCGCCCTGGCGATCCCACTGGCTGCAGCAGGCCAGGTTCTGACCATTATCGTGCGTACCATCACCGTTGCCTTCCAGCACGCGGCGGATAAGGCGGCCGAAAACGGCAACCTGACGGCGCTATCCTGGATCCACGTGTCGTCCCTGTTCCTGCAGGCGATGCGTATTGCGATCCCGGCGGTTATCGTGGCGATCTCTGTCGGTACGAGTGAAGTCCAGAGCATGCTGAACGCCATTCCAGAAGTGGTCACCGGCGGTCTGAACATCGCAGGCGGCATGATCGTAGTTGTCGGTTACGCGATGGTCATCAACATGATGCGCGCAGGCTACCTGATGCCGTTCTTCTACCTCGGCTTCGTGACCGCAGCCTTCACCAACTTCAACCTGGTTGCTCTGGGTGTGATTGGTGCAGTGATGGCGATTCTCTACATCCAGCTCAGCCCGAAATATAACCGCGTCGCGGGTGCCCCAGCGCAGGCTGCTGGTAACAACGATCTCGATAACGAACTGGACTAGCAGGTGAGCGAAATGGTTGATATGACAAAAACTACCACTGAGAAAAAACTCACTCCGGGTGATATTCGTGGCGTGTTCATTCGTTCTAACCTGTTCCAGGGTTCATGGAACTTCGAACGTATGCAGGCGCTGGGCTTCTGCTTCTCCATGGTACCGGCAATCAAACGCCTGTATCCGGAAAATAACGAAGCACGTCGTCAGGCGATTAAGCGTCACCTGGAATTCTTCAACACCCATCCTTACGTTGCGGCCCCCGTACTGGGCGTAACGCTGGCGATGGAAGAGCAGCGTGCGAACGGCGCAGAGATTGACGATGGTGCCATCAACGGTATCAAAGTCGGCCTGATGGGCCCGCTGGCCGGTGTCGGTGACCCGATCTTCTGGGGCACCGTTCGTCCGGTCTTCGCGGCACTGGGTGCCGGTATCGCGATGAGCGGCAGTCTACTTGGCCCACTGCTGTTCTTCATCCTCTTCAACGCAGTACGCCTGCTGACCCGTTACTACGGCGTGGCTTACGGCTACCGTAAAGGGGTAGACATCGTTAAGGACATGGGCGGCGGCTTCCTGCAGAAACTGACCGAGGGGGCGTCAATCCTCGGCCTGTTTGTGATGGGGGCACTGGTTAACAAGTGGACGCACGTAAACATCCCGCTGGTGGTCTCGACCATCACCGGTCAGGATGGTCAGACGCGTGTGACTACCGTGCAGACGATTCTGGACCAGCTGATGCCGGGCCTGGTCCCGCTGCTGCTGACCTTCGCCTGTATGTGGCTGCTGCGTAAGAAAGTGAACCCGCTGTGGATCATCGTTGGCTTCTTCGTCATCGGTATCGCGGGCTACGCTGTCGGTCTGCTGGGCCTGTAAGTTTCAATGCTATACGCCGGGGGCTTGCCCCCGGTCTTTTTATCTGGAGGATGAATGACTGTCACGGACATCGTACTGGTTTTGTTTATTGTTGCCCTTATGGCTTACGCGATCTATGACGAGTTCATCATGCCCCGCCGCCACGGCGAGACGCTGCTTTCCCTTCCTCTTCTGCGACGCGGGCGCGTTGATGGATTCATCTTCGCGGGCCTGATCGTCATTCTGATCTACAACAACGTGACCAGCAACGGTGCACTATTAACCACATGGTTATTATGTGCGCTGGCATTAATGGCGATTTACCTGTTCTGGATCCGCTCGCCAAAAATCATTTTTAAAAAACACGGATTCTTCTTCGCCAATGTCTGGATAGAATATAACCGCATTAAAGAGATGAATTTATCCGAAGATGGTGTGTTGGTGATGCAATTAGAACAGCGTCGTCTGCTGATTCGGGTCAAGAATATTGATGACCTTGAAAAGATCTCCAGATTACTCCTTAAAACTCAATAGCTTATTATTATAGCATCGGCTATAAAGTACGATATTCGCGTGCAGACAATATAGCCGTTGCTATATCCCCCCATCATCTTAACTTATATTTATTAACGATATTTTCACGCATAAATCTAAATGAAAATCGTTATCAGAAAAGCAGCTAAATTAAGCCTGCTTCGTTGTTGTTTTATATTCTCAAAATATGTTAAGGTTGCGCCCGTCGTTGGGGAGTAGCCGATTTCCTGTTCTCAGGAAATGTACGTGTCAACATACTCGTTGAAAAACGTGGCGCGTACGGATCGCTTTCAGCACATTTAAGGTGTGTTGCGATCAGGCGAGACCATAGATACATCAACTGCTGTTTACTGGGGGCAGTGATGTGTCATATGGATATCCCCGGTCTGGACGCTGTTATGAACATCTCCGCTACGATCCTCCTTGCTTTTGGCATGTCCATGGACGCATTTGCTGCTTCCATCGGTAAAGGCGCCACGCTCCACAAACCTAAATTTTCAGAAGCCCTGCGTACCGGCCTGATTTTTGGTGCTATCGAAACGCTAACGCCGCTTATTGGCTGGGGTCTGGGGATGCTCGCCAGCCAGTTCGTGCTGGAGTGGAACCACTGGATTGCATTCGTCCTGCTAGTGTTCCTGGGGGGGAGAATGGTCATCGAAGGTTTTCGCGGTAATAGCGATGAGGATGATGAGCCACAGCATCGCCACGGCTTCTGGCTGCTGGTCACTACGGCGATTGCCACCAGCCTCGATGCTATGGCGGTCGGTGTCGGTCTGGCATTCCTGCAGGTCAATATTATTGCAACTGCACTGGCCATCGGCTGCGCTACGTTGATTATGTCAACGCTGGGGATGATGGTGGGTCGGTTTATCGGCCCGCTGCTGGGCAAGCGAGCCGAAATTTTAGGCGGTATCGTGTTAATCGGTATTGGCGCTCAAATCCTCTGGGCGCATTTCGCCGGTTAAACCTCACGCTGCCAGACGTGGATACTGAAATCAGTCTGGCAGCGAAAAACGGTCTGCTTTGATAACGTTTCCCACACATCTGGTTTTGCCCGCCACGCGAACGGCGTCATCTGCAGCAACGCTACTGCCTCCTCCCCTTTGAGCTCCATTTCATACGCCACAGTGTGTTCCTGTTGCAGTATAAAACCCGGCAGCTGTTCAGAGTGAGGCGCGTGCAAACGCACTTCGTCGTAAATCAGCCCTTTCAATTCCATCAGGTGCCGTGGTCCTGGCGTGACGGTAATCACCCAGCCACCCGGTTTCACTACACGCGCCAGCTCTTCCGCTTTGCAGGGCGCATAAATGCGGATAATGGCGTCCATGCTGGCGTCGTCAAACGGCAGCCTGTGGCTGGAGGCCACACAAAACGTCACGGCTGAATAGCGTTTTGCCGCCGCGCGAATCGCCACTTTTGCCACGTCTAGGCCAAAAGTCTCTGCGCCCTTCTCGCGGGCAATCTCTGCAAACGTTGCCGTGTAGTAGCCTTCGCCACAGCCGATATCCAGCACAGCGGTGGCATTATCAGGCAGGTGATGCGCCAGTACCTGTGCCACGGTATCGCGAAGCGGCTGGTAATGCCCTGCATCCAGAAACGCACGGCGCGCCTGCATCATCTCTGCACTATCACCCGGGTCGCGGGAGCGCTTGTGCTGCACAGGGAGAAGATTCACGTACCCTTCCCTGGCCATATCAAACTGATGTCCCTGCGGACAGGTAAAGCTTTTCTCTGAACGCAGCAGATGCGCATGGCAAAGGGGACAACTGAAGGACATGACAACTCCGGGGGCATAAACTAAAGGGCGAAGTGTACCGCTATTCGCCCGTCTTATAAACGCCCGGGTTAACGCATGACGATGAGGTGGTCAGAATCCGCCGGTAGACCATCCGGTCTCACATTCTCCAGACGCAGCACGTTGCCCATAATTTCGCTGAACACCGGCGCGGAGACGGCACCGCCGTAGTAGGCGCCGTTTTGAGGATCGTTGATGACCACCACCAGCGCAAAGCGCGGATCGCTGGCAGGCGCAACGCCAGCAGTATAGGCGACATATTTATCGACATATTTCCCGCTGTCATCAATCTTCTTCGCTGTCCCGGTTTTCACCGCCACACGATAATCACGTACTGCGGCCTTAACACCGCCGCCACCCGGCAGCGCAACGCTTTCCATCATATGTTCGACTTCATGCGCAATCGCCTCTGACATCACCCGGCGCCCCATAACGGGAGGGTCAATACGGGTAATAGAGAGTGGACGCTCAAGACCAAAGCTACCGATAGTGGCGTAAACATGCGCCAGTTGAAGCGGCGTCACCATCAGGCCATAGCCGAATGCAAACGTCGCCCTGTCGAGCTGGCTCCAGAATTTACGCTGTGGCAATAGCCCCGCACTTTCCCCCGTTAAGCCAAGGCCAGTGTTTGTGCCGAAACCAAAGTTTCGGTAGGTATCAATGAGGTGCTGGACCGGCATCGCAAGAGAGAGGCGTGACACGCCCGTATCGCTCGATTTTTGCAGAATACCGGTCATCGTCAGTTCAGGGTAGTAACCCACATCGCGGATACGGTGCCCGTCAAGCATGTACGGGTGGGTGTCAATCACGCTGTCCGGCTGCACCAGCCCCTGCTGCAGCGCCGTCATCAGCACCAGCGGTTTGACGGTCGAACCCGGTTCGAAGGTATCGCTGATCGCACGATTACGGAAATCGTTTAACGTCGCCCCTTCGCGATTATTAGGGTTAAAATCCGGATAGCTTGCCATCGCAAGAATTTCGCCCGTCTGGATATTGATTAATACCGACGCCCCCGACTCGGCTTTATTCCACGCCACCGCATTATCGAGCGCATCTTCGGTGATAGTTTGCAGACGCTCATCAATACTCAGCTGAATGTTATGGGCAGGCACGGGTGCCACTTCCGTCAGGTTTTCAACCACGTGCCCATAGCGGTCTTCCCTCACCTGTCGGACGCCAGGCTTGCCCATCAACTGGGTATTGAAACTTTTCTCAACACCTTCAATTCCTTGTCCATCGATATTGGTAAAGCCAATAAGATTGGCCGCCACATGTCCCGCAGGGTAAAAGCGGCGGGATTCATCGCGTAGATTAATGCCCGGCAGATTGAGTTTGTCTATCCACTGCGCCTGTGAAGGATCGACCTGACGGGCCAGGTAAATAAACCGTCCCTGCGGATTGCTGTTTATTCGCGACGACAGCGTGCTCAGAGAGAGATGCAGCGCATTGGCCAGCGCCTGCCAGCGGTCGTCAAACCCTACGCCACCTTTTGCCAGTACCGTTTTAGGATCGGCCCATACCGCACGGACAGGCACACTCACCGCCAACGGCCTTCCCTCGCGATCCACGATCATTCCGCGCGGGGCATCAATGGCGACCTCACGCAGCGAGCGCATGTCCTCCTGCTTAACCAGATTGTCAGGTTTAACGATTTGCAGCCAGGCCACCCGCCCCAGCAAAAAAGCCAGACTGCAAAAAATAGCAAAACAAAGCAGAGCAAAACGCGCCGGAGTAAAGTTTCCGGTGGTCATTATGGTTTTCTTTTTCACCTGAGCCTCAGGGCTGTTGATCAACGCCCTGATTTAACGGGAAAAACCGATCTGAAGGAGAGGAAACAATGCTAATAACCTCGTAGCTTTGCAACAAGTTACTAACAAGAAGAGGAATGGTAATATTTTGAAAGATAACAGAATAAAAAAGCCCCGCGATACGCGAGGCTTTATATCTGAGATTGAAGCGCCAGGCACTTCAGTCAGCAGTGGTTCGATCAGATAGCAGTTACGTTAACTGCAGCTGGGCCTTTCTGGCCATCCTGAATTTCGAACTCAACGTTCTGGCCTTCAGCCAGAGTTTTGAAGCCATTACCCTGGATTGCAGAGAAGTGTACGAACACATCTTTGCTGCCATCAGCAGGAGTAATGAAACCAAAACCTTTAGACTCGTTGAACCACTTAACTTGACCTTTAATCTTTGCCATTTGCAAAATTCCTTAGAGTGTTTTCTTAGCCCGCAGGCTTGACTGAGATAAAACTGAGACATTACTGCATGAGGCACTAATATAAGGTTCGGCAGAGAAGCGGTATTCAACGACAACGTGTTTACTCAGGACTTCTTTACTGAAAATGCCACACATAAACAGAACTGTACCTCGTTTGACCCAAAACGTGTTATCACACACAACGATTAATATGGCAAGCCATTTTTAAACGTGTCTCGATCCGCCGCACAAATTCAAACACTGCCCTGGTATGATCTGCACACTTATGCGCAACGATCATGGACAACGTCTGTTCTTTACACCGCCACTGCGCTATTACCGCAAGCGCTGTTATCTAAGACTTTTTTACCATAGACCATACATTTCTTGCCGTCCAGATAGAGGAACAACTTTCTTTAGAACATTGATTGAGTTAGAACATTTTGTGAAAACTTATGCTCAAATCATTCCAACGCGTCGGTAATGGACAGTGCATATTTGGTGTTAATAAACATACTGACACTGCATTAAAAATCACCAGTGAATAAAGAATATGATGCACCAAAATAATGAAATTTTTATGACTCTGCCTCAAAACAAGGCAAGCAAAACGTTTCGATAAAAATAAAACAATCCTGAAGGGCTATAAATACAAAATATATGCAACTATTGCGCGCAGTGTTTAAAAGGATAAATATTCGCCAATTTTCAGTATCCTGAAGGAATTATTAACCGGTGCTACATTATTCAGTGCCTGAGTTAACGCATGGACTGGTTCATCAAGGGATTCATCTGCCAGTTCAAACACGCCCCAATGGATGGGAAAGGCCAGGGGTTGGCCGAGCTGCTGCCATAACGCCACGGCAGATTGCGGGTCCATGTGATGGACCGCCATGAACCATTCTGGTGCATACGCGCCAATCGGCAACGCGGCGGCGTCAATTTTACCCAGACGTTCGGGTATCGTTAACAGCTCCGGCGAATAGCCCGTATCACCGCTGAACCAAAAGCGGTGCTTTCGTCCCTCAAAGACCCAACCACACCATAATGAACGATTCCGATTCCAGGGGGTACGCATACTCCAGTGCTGCGCCGGAACGGCTGTCAGGGTAATTCCCTGCCAGGTTATGCTCTGCCACCAGTCGAGTTGTACGATGTACCTGGCTCCGCGACGGCGAAACCAGTCTGCCAGACCTAAGGGAACAAACAGCATTACGTCTGGAAAACGTTTCAGGATTCGGCGAATGGTTGCATCGTCGAGATGATCGTAGTGATTATGAGAGATAACCACTGCATCAAGCTGCACAAGTTGTTCAACAGACAGTGCAGGAGGTGTTTTGCGCACCGGTCCTGCAAAAGGAAGCGGAGAAGCGCGTCGCGAAAAGACAGGGTCGGTAAGAATGGTGTTGCCATCCATCTGCACCAGCAGACTCGCGTGTCCAAGCCACCAGACCCCGTCGCCTTGTGGCTGTTTCAGCTCAACAGGTTGCCACCACTGGCGTATGAAATCGTCATATCCCAGCGCAGGCGGTTTAGGTAAACCTGCCGCTTTCCGCGCCTTTCGCCAGCGCTCAACATCGCCGGGCTGATGTCCTACAGGTGCAGTATTGCGAAAGCCATTCGGCGTGTGATGGATCCGGGAGGGGTCATACCAGGGATTTTTCCAGACCACGGCCACCTCCCGCGAGCAACAGGTTATCGTTCGGCCACCAGACGGATAAAGTCGTCTTCGTCTTCTTTGTCTGCGACGACCGCTTCTTTAGGGGCTTCTTTCTCTTCTGGTTCGTTAGCTTCGCACAGACGGCGCAGCAGCGCATTTTGGCGCTTTTGCTGATCGAGCAGCGCTTCAAGCAACTCGATTTGCTCGTTCGTGCGCGAGCTGGCACGGTTGACGAAAAACCAAATGACCAGTCCAGCGACCAGAATAACCAACGAGACCATCAGGGATGCCAGATTTAGCAGCCCTGAATTCATTAACTCACCCATTTCACCACCTCAATAAAAACGTCCATTTTACCACTGGCGCGAAGGAAGGAAATGACCTTAGGAAAAAATGCGTCTTACCACGGAATAAACTTGTTGATTGCGCAAACGCCGCTAAAAAACTGTACATCCTGATCGCACATCACGTTGATAGTCTGTGTCCACAGCACCACACATGCCACCAACACGATAACCAGAATTACCCAGCGTATTTTTTTCACTCCACTCTCCGTTTTATGACCCGAGGCAGCCAGGTTATCACGGCTATCTTAAACAGCGTCTAACTGTACCCTCATCAAACTCTTTTCGGAATCGTGCACTTGTTTCACTGAGTAAACAGGTTAGGCTAAATGCATGACAACAACGATAAAGAGGCAATGATGCATTTAATCATTCGAACTATTATTGCACTGGCCGTTCTCTGGACTGGCCTTCTGTTAACCGGATATGGCGTGCTTGTGGGGAGCACCGAAAACGCCGCAGGTTTAGGTATCAAGTGTAAATATCTGACAGCCCAGGGCATGAGTTCTGCGCAGTACATCCACTCGGACAGTGGGATCATCGGTTTGACCAACTGCCCCGTCCTGCGTAAATCGTCCGTTGTAATTGATAACGGCTAAATATCGCTGAACCGCATCCATGAAAAACGCCGCAAATGCGGCGTTTTTTTTATCCCTGCCGGGGTTAAAACGGATAATCGTTATAGCCCATCTGCTCAGAGATTTTACGCGCGGCAGTATGAAGAATAGCCACGTACTCATGCAGGCGTTCTTCGGAGAAGCGCAGCGTCGGGAACGAGATACTCAGGCCAGCAATAACAACACCGAAGCGGTCGAACACAGGAACGCCAATGCAGCGCAGCCCTTCTTCCTGTTCTTCGTTATCTTCACCGTAACCCTGCTCACGCACTTTATCCAACACCGCTAATAGTTCATCGGTGGTGGTGATGGTACGCTCCGTGCTGCGTTTGTATTCCACGCCAGAGAGGATCTGTTCCACCTCTTCACGGTCGCGCCATGCCAGCAGTACTTTACCAATGGCGGTACTGTAGAGCGGGTTCCGGCGACCAATGCGCGAATACATGCGCAGGTTATACATGGAATCAATTTTATGGATGTAAACAATGCTGTCCTCATCCAGTGCGCCAAGGTGAACAGTTTCTTTTGTCAGGCGAGAAAGTTCGCGCATCTGAATATCCGCACTGCGGATCAGATCAACGTTTTGCAGGGCACGGGCACCCAATTCGAACAGCTTCAGCGTCAGCGAGTATTTTTCAGATTCGCCTTCCTGCGCAACATAGCCCAGTGACTTCATGGTTTGCAAAAAGCGATAAACGGTGCTTTTCGACATCATCACACGCTGCGACAACTCTGTAATACCAATTTCACGCTCTTCTCCGAGCGCCTGTAAGATGCCAAACACCTTCAGCACGGAAGAAACAGAATCTGGCTGCTTATCCAAATCTGCAATTGCCATTTATCACCTCATGGAGAGTGTTTTATAAAAATCAGAACCGGTTTTTATTATAAATTCCCGTCATGCTAGCTGCAATCAATCCTCGTTTACTTCGTTACAAATCTGCGACATAAAACGGAATTAACGGTGCTAAAATAGTTACCCTGAGAATAATTTCCTACCGAGCTATTCACCCAAAATGCAAAAAATCCTTTCCGATGGTCTGCCTTTGCCCCAGCGTTACGGCGCTATTGCGACGATTATCATCGGTATTTCCATGGCCGTTCTCGACGGTGCCATTGCTAACGTTGCTCTGCCAACGATTGCCAGCGATCTGCAGGCTTCCCCCGCCAGTTCTATCTGGATCGTCAACGCTTATCAGATAGCCATTGTGGTTTCGCTGCTCTCATTCTCTTTTCTGGGCGACATGTTCGGCTATCGCCGGGTTTATCAGTGCGGGCTGGTGGTTTTTACCCTGACGTCACTTTTTTGCGCCCTTTCAGATTCGCTTCACACCCTGACGATAGCCCGTATTGCCCAGGGTTTTGGCGGCGCGGCGCTGATGAGCGTCAACACCGCGCTGATCCGCTTAATCTACCCTCAGCGCCATTTAGGACGCGGTATGGGGATCAACTCTTTTATTGTCGCGGTCTCTTCTGCCGCCGGACCGACTATTGCGGCGGCCATTCTTTCAGTCGCCTCCTGGCAATGGCTTTTTGCCATCAACGTGCCTCTCGGCATCATCGCAATCGTCTTTGCCCTGCGCTATCTCCCTGGTAATGGCCCGAAAAGCACCATGCCCCGCTTTGATCTGCCCAGTGCGGTAATGAATGCCCTGACCTTTGGCCTGCTGATCACTGCTCTGAGCGGGTTTGCCCAGGGTCAGTCGTTAGCGCTTACCGGCGCAGAACTTGCCGCTCTGCTGGTTGTAGGCTTCTTCTTTGTGCGTCGCCAGCTTGCACTGCCGGTACCCTTGTTGCCGGTAGACCTGCTGCGTATCCCCCTTTTTTCACTGTCTATTTGCACCTCGATCTGCTCGTTCTGTGCCCAGATGCTGGCGCTGGTTTCCCTGCCCTTCTTCCTGCAGAGTGTGGTCGGTCGTTCTGAGGTTGAAACCGGGCTGCTGTTAACGCCATGGCCGCTGGCGACGATGGTGATGGCGCCGCTGGCCGGGTATTTGATCGAACGCGTGCATGCCGGACTGCTGGGCGCAATCGGGCTGGCGGTGATGGCTACCGGCTTGTTTGCCCTGGCTCTGCTTCCCTCATCGCCTACGGATCTGGATATCATCTGGCGCATGATCTTGTGCGGTGCGGGTTTTGGTCTGTTCCAGTCTCCGAACAACCACACCATTATCACTTCCGCACCGCGCCATCGCAGCGGGGGAGCCAGCGGCATGCTCGGCACGGCGCGCCTACTGGGTCAAAGCACCGGTGCTGCACTGGTTGCGCTGATGTTTAACCTTGCCGGGCAGAACGGTAACCACGTCGCGCTCCTGACCGCAGGGTCCCTGGCTACCCTCGCGGCCATAATCAGCGGACTTCGGGTCACCCAGCCCGGCGTGAAGGCATAAAAAAAGCCGGGCGGAGTACTCTCCTGCCCGGCTTTATTCGGTGTTTTCGCGTTACTTAAGGTATTCGCCACTGCGCAGCGCTTCAATACGTTTATCGAGCGGCGGGTGAGACATAAACAGCTCACTGAGCGATTTCGATTTACCGTTAATGCAGAAGGCCATCATGCTGTTCGCTTCCTGCGGCTCGTAGCTGGTCTTCAGACGCTGCAGCGCAGCAATCATCTTCTCACGCCCTACCAGTTTTGCAGAGCCTGCATCCGCGTGGAATTCACGGTGACGTGAGAACCACATGGTAATGATGCTTGCCAGAATACCGAACACCAGCTCAAGTACCATCGAAACAGCGAAATAGATCAGCGGGTTTCCGTTGCTCTCTTCACCTTCGTCGCGGTTGCCCCCCATAAAGCCTGCCGCGATTTGCGCCAGGATACGAGAGATGAAGATCACGAAGGTGTTCACCACGCCCTGAATCAGGGTCATGGTCACCATATCACCGTTCGCGATATGGCTGATTTCGTGAGCGATAACCGCTTCGGCTTCGTCACGGCTCATGTTCTGCAGCAGACCGGTGCTGACGGCAACCAGAGACGCATCACGACGAGCCCCCGTTGCGAAGGCGTTAATGTCCGGCGCATGGTAAATTGCAACCTGAGGCATCGCGATGCCTGCCTGCTTTGACTGCTGAGCCACCGTGTTCATCAGCCACTGTTCCATATCGTTACGTGGCTGCTCGATAACTTCTCCACCGACTGATTTCAGCGCCATCCACTTCGACATCAGCAGTGAGATGAATGAGCCACCAAAACCAAACAGCAGCGCCATAATCAACAGACCCTGAACGCTGCTCGACTGAATTCCTGTCAGGCTTAGCACCAGCCCGAATACCACCATAACCGCCAGGTTGGTGAGCAGGAAGAGCGCGATTCGCATCATAATTTTCTTTTAACCTCTGTTTAACAAAACGCACTATGCGATTACCCACATCGTATGGGTATTGTGGCTATTTTCAAGGATTCGAGGGGTGTAAGTCACCAGAAAGACACAACTTTACACAATTGAAGATCAGCTTGACGAGAGGAAGCAGAACTAAAAAAACAGGCACAATCTCTTGTGCCTGTTGAGGGGTTATTTTGCAGGTGTCGGTTGCACCGCGGGTTTCTCTTTCTCCAGATTCGCCAGGTCGAGAGCGATATGCACCGTCTCGTCCAGATACGGATCCGGCTCCTGGTAATCTTTTGGCAGATCGTCCAGTTTTTTGAGCAGAGGCTTACCTTCACGTTTGAAGCGATCGTTGATACGCGCCAGACGCGTTGCGTCATCTTCATTGTTCTCTTTTTCACGCTGAGCGTAATTGAGAGAAACAATGTTCCGTTTCGCCTTCAGGGCATTGAAACGTGCAATGTCCTTCAGGATGTACTGGAATTCAGGATCTTTCGCGATGCGTTCGTTATGGTCTTTCAACAACGCAGGACCAAACTGAGTCATGTCGCCAGATTTCACGAACGTCGCAGCATTGATGCTATCCCACGGCAACGCGTTATCTTCAAACTTCTCGCCCGTTTCGGTCTCTTCGGTGCCCGTTGGCATCATGATATCCGGCGTCACGCCCTTACGCTGCGTACTGCCACCGTTCACGCGGTAAAACTTTTGAATGGTGTACTGAACGGAGCCCAGTGCAGGCCATTCCGGGCGCAGCATCTGATCGTAAATACGGTTCAGAGAACGGTACTGCTGAACGGTGCCTTTACCAAAGGTCGGCTCACCGACGATAAGCGCACGGCCATAGTCCTGCATTGCCGCGGCAAAGATCTCAGAAGCAGACGCACTGAAGCGATCGACTAACACCACCAGCGGGCCTTTGTAATAGACCACACCATCGGTATCGGCATCTTCACGCACTTTACCGTTGTTATCACGAACCTGAACAACCGGGCCGGACGGAATAAACAGACCCGACAGGGAAACCGCCTCGGTCAGCGCCCCACCGCCGTTGCTGCGCAGATCGATGATCACGCTGCTGACGTTCTGTTTTTCCAGCTTCTGCAGCTGCACTTTCACGTCGTCGGTCAGACCCACGTAGAAGCCAGGGATATCCAGAACACCGACTTTCTCTTTACCGACGGTTTTCACCGACATTTTGACGGCACGGTCTTCAAGACGAATGCGTTCGCGCGTCAGGGTAACGATACGGGTTTTCGTCCCTTTCCCCGCTGGCAGAATTTCCAGGCGGACTTTGCTCCCTTTCGGCCCTTTAATCAGCGCAACCACATCGTCCAGACGCCAGCCGATTACATCGACCATGTTCTGTCCGGTTTGACCAACACCGACAATGCGATCGCCTACGCTAATCGCTTTGCTTTTGGAGGCAGGGCCACCTGCCACCATGGAGTTGATCAGGGTATAGTCATCGTCCATCTGCAACACTGCGCCAATACCTTCCAGAGACAGGCTCATTTCAGTATTAAACTGCTCGGTATTTCGCGGAGAGAGATAGTTGGTATGCGGGTCAATTTCGTGGGCGAACGCCGTCATGGCCAGTGAGAAAACATCTTCACTGTTGGTCTGCGCCAGACGTCGGATGGCAAATTTGTAGCGACGGTTTAAGGTCTCACGAATTTCTTTCTCGTCTTTGCCGGTGAGCTTGAGGCTCAGTTCGTCATATTTAACTTTTCCGTCCCACAGCGCATTCAGCTCGGCTTCGTCTTTCGGCCATGGCGCTTTGCTGCGATCCAGATTAAAGGTGTCGTTGCCGGTAAAGTCCATTGGACGTTCCAGCACTTTCAGCGCGTATTGATAACGTTCAAAACGACGCTTTTGCGATAAATTATACAGATCGTAGAACAGATCCAGCTTACCGGAGCGCAGTTCGTCACCCACGTCGGATTTACGTTTAGCGAACTGTTCGACGTCGCTGGCCAGCAATACGTTATGGCTGTAATCCAGCAAGTTCAGATAACGGTCGAAGATTTTGGCCGAAAAGGCCTGATCGAGATCGAACTGACGATAGTGCGAACGAGTGAAGCGCGACGTCACGCGCTCACTCACCGTCGCGTGCTGCGTCTCTTCCTTCAATACCGGAATTTGATCAACACGCGTAATATCGTCCACAGCGAAGGCGTGACCTGTTATAGCAAACAGGCCCGCCAGCGCGGTGAGCTTAAAAAAAGTGTTCATGCCAGGCTTGGCCTCCGTTTCAGAACAACAAGTGTTCTGCGCGTACTATCATTGACATACCAGAAGTCAGCTGTACACGAACGCCGTCTTTGGTGATTTCCAGTACGGTGGCGTCCATCGCATTGTTACCCGCTTTGACCTTCAGAGCCTGACCGACGCTCAGTGCGTTAATGTCAGAAACTGGGGTATGGCGCTGCTCTTCACGAGGCGCGCGTGGGGCTTTAGCTGCTGGCTTGTCTGCACGCGGTTTGCGATCGTTATTCTCATTGCGGCGCGGTGCAGGACGCGGTTTACGCTCGCGACGAGGCGCATCTTCCTGACCATTTGCCGCAGCGGCTTCGCGTTTTTTCGCTTGCTGTTCGGCACGCTGTGCCTGAACGCGTGCTTTGGCTTCTTCCAGCTGCTTGCGCGCATGTTCAACGTGCTGCTCGTCCAGTTCGCCGCAAGGGTTGCCGTCGAGATCAACACGGGTTGCACCCGGTTTGATACCGTACAGGTAACGCCAGCTAGACGTATAAAGACGTAAGGCAGAGCGAAGCTGCGTTTTGCTGAGATTCATCTCACCTTCAACACGCGCGACCAGATCCTGAAAGATACCGACTTTCAGAGGACGAGCCTCACCTTCAGCGCTGAAGCACTGAGGAAAACGCTCGGCCAGAAATGCGATAACTTCTTTACTGCTATTCAACTTAGGTTGATTTTCCATGAAATTTCCTGATTACAACGGACGTTGCCAACTCGCGCAGGCATGAACAGGCGACATTATAATGACGCTATCAGTAATTGCTACGTTATCCGTTGATTATCCTGCGACGCTCGCAAAGAATTTTTGATAATCGGTTGCTGCCAGAACGTTTTCGAGATTCGCCGCCAGCTCGCGCAGGCCCTGCTCGTCTTCAGACGTAAAGCGACTGAAAGCCGTACTGTCGATGTCCAGAACGCCAATAATCTGATTTTTTACCACCAGCGGCAGTACGATTTCAGAATTACTTGCCGCATCACAGGCAATGTGGCCGTCGAAAGCGTGAACATCCTCCACGCGCTGAACCTGGTTGGTGGCCACCGCGGTACCGCATACGCCGCGTCCGACCGGAATACGCACACAGGCCAGTTTTCCCTGGAAAGGCCCCAGCACCAGTGTTTCACCTTCAAGAAGGTAAAAACCGGCCCAGTTAACCTCGGTCAACCGTTCAAACAATAATGCACTTGTATTTGCCAGAGTGGCTAAGAAGCTGGTTTCACCTGCCATCAATGCCTTAAAATCGCGGTTGAGATCCGCGTAGAATTCTGTTTTGCTCATTCTTCAATCACTTAGTTGTCTTACAAAATTACCGCATAGCCTATTAAAATAAGCATTAAATGCGCTCATGCTCAAGATGAATCAATTCATGAGTTAATATAACTTTCAACAATACACTTTTGTGCGCAGCTGATGGCCTTAAAAACAACCAAAATTACGCCGACAAAGAAGATCACTATCCATACGGTAAGTGAAGCCCTGCCTCGTGCACATTATCAGCGTTGCCCGCAGTGCGATACGCTTTTTATGTTGCCGAAGATGAAATCGCACCAAAGTGCGTTTTGTCACTGCTGTGACGCCAAAATCCGCGACGGGCGGGACTGGTCGTTGACCCGTCTGGCAGCCATGGCCGTGACGATGCTCTTGCTTATGCCCTTTGCCTGGAGCGAGCCGCTGCTGAAACTTTATCTGCTCGGCGTGCGTATTGATGCCAACGTGCTGCAAGGGATCTGGCAGATGACGCGCCAGGGCGATCCCCTGACCGCCGCAATGGTGCTGTTTTGTACCGTCGGTGCGCCGCTGGTTCTGGTCGCCGCCATCGCCTATCTGTGGCTTGGTAACATTCTTGGGATGAATCTGCGCCCCGTGTTGCTGATGCTCGATAAGCTGAAAGAGTGGGTCATGCTGGACATCTACCTGGTCGGGGTCGGTGTGGCGTCAATTAAAGTGCAGGACTACGCATTTTTGCAGCCCGGCGTTGGGCTGTTCGCCTTCATCTGCCTGGTATTGCTCAGTATTCTGACGCTGATCCATCTGAACGTAGAGCAGCTTTGGGAGCGTTTTTATCCCCAGCGCCCGGCCTCGCGTCCGGATGAAAACCTGCGCGTCTGTTTAGGTTGCCACTATACCGGCTTGCCGGATACACGGGGACGCTGCCCGCGATGCCATATTCCGCTCAGGCTGAGGCGCAACAACAGCCTGCAAAAATGCTGGGCAGCGTTGATTGCTTCCATGGTATTCCTGATCCCGGCTAACATGCTGCCGATTTCAATCATTTACGTGAATGGCGCGCGCCAGGAAGACACCATCCTTTCAGGGATTATCTCCCTCGCCCACAGCAACGTGGGCGTGGCGGCCATTGTGTTTATCGCCAGTATCCTGGTGCCGTTCACCAAAGTGGTGGTGATGTTTACGTTACTTATCAGCATCCATTTTAAATGCGAACAGGGCCTGCGCACACGCATCCTGCTTCTGCGGTTTGTTACCTGGATTGGTCGCTGGTCGATGTTGGATCTGTTCGTGATTTCGTTGATGATGTCGCTCATCAATCGCGATCAGCTGCTTGCTTTTACAATGGGACCCGCAGCTTTTTATTTCGGCTCTGCGGTGATATTGACTATTCTTGCTGTGGAATGGCTGGATAGCCGCTTACTTTGGGATGCACATGAGTCAGGAAACGCCCGCTTCGCCGACTGAAGCGAGAATTAAAACAAAACGCCGCATTTCGCCATTCTGGTTGCTGCCCGTCATCGCCCTGATGATCGCGGGCTGGCTTATCTGGACGAGCTATGAAGATCGCGGAAGTACTGTCACCATTGACTTCCAGACCGCCGACGGTATCGTCGCCGGACGCACCCCTGTTCGCTTCCAGGGGGTGGAAGTCGGTACAGTCCAGGACATCACGCTGGGAAAAGGGCTGAACAAAATTCAGGTGCGAGTCAGTATCAAATCTGACATGCAGGATGCTCTGCGCAGCGAAACGCAGTTCTGGCTGGTGACGCCGAAAGCCTCTCTCGCCGGTGTGTCGGGGCTGGATGCGCTGGTTGGCGGTAACTATATCGGCATGATGCCGGGGAAAGGCGAGCCGCAGGATCACTTTGTGGCGCTCGATACGCAGCCAAAGTACCGACTCAATAACGGCGACCTGATGATCCACCTGCAGGCACCTGACCTGGGTTCACTGAACAGCGGTTCGCTGGTTTACTTCCGCAAAATTCCGGTGGGTCGCGTTTACGATTACGCCATCAACCCGAACAAACAGGGTGTGACCATTGACGTGCTGATCGATCGCCGCTTCACTAACCTGGTGAAAAAAGGCAGCCGCTTCTGGAATGTGTCCGGCGTGGATGCGGACGTCAGCCTGAGCGGTGCAAAAGTGAAGCTGGAAAGCCTGGCGGCGCTGGTGAATGGCGCTATCGCCTTCGATTCCCCGGAAGGGTCCAGCCCTGCCAAAGCCGATGACACCTTTGGACTGTACGCCGACCTGGCCCACAGCCAGCGCGGTGTGATCGTGAAACTTGCCCTGCCCGACGCCAAGGGGCTGAAAGCCGGTTCGACTCCGCTGATGTATCAAGGGCTTGAGGTCGGACAGCTGACGAAGATGACGCTCAATCCCGGCGGTTCGGTAACCGGTGAGATGACCGTTGATCCGAGCGTGGTCGATCTCCTGCGAGAAAAAACGCGTATTGAGATGCGCAGTCCAAAACTGTCGCTGAGTGATGCCAGCATCAGTAGCCTGCTCACGGGCACGACCTTTGAACTTATCCCCGGAGAGGGGCAGCCCAGCAACAGTTTTGTTATTGCCCCGGCGGACAAAGCGCTGCTGCAAAAACCCGGCGTTGTGACCGTTACGCTTAATGCCCCGGAAAGTTACGGCATCGAAGCCGGTCAGCCGCTGATCTTACATGGCGTGCAGGTGGGCCAGGTGCTGGAACGCACCCTGTCGGAAAAAGGGGTCACCTTCTCGGCCGCTATCGATCCGCAGTACAGCGATTTGGTGCATGGTGACAGCAAGTTCGTGGTGAACAGCCGTGTCGATGTGAAGGTCGGTCTGGACGGCGTTGAGTTTCTCGGCGCCAGCGCCAGCGAATGGGTCAACGGCGGGATCCGCATTCTGCCGGGCAATAAAGGCCCCGTGCGGGAGAGTTATCCCCTGTATGCCAATCTGGACAAGGCGATAGAAAACAGCCTGAGCGATCTGCCGACCACCACGCTGACGCTCAGCGCCGAGACGCTGCCAGACGTGCAGGCCGGTTCAGTTGTGCTGTATCGCAAGTTTGAGGTCGGGGAAGTGATCACCGTACGTCCGCACGCGGACGCCTTTGATATCGAACTGCATATCAAGCCGGAATACCGCAAGCTGCTCACCGCAAATAGCGTGTTCTGGGCGGAAGGCGGCGCGAAGGTCCAGCTTAACGGCAGCGGATTAACCGTGCAGGCCTCTCCTCTTTCCCGCGCACTGCGCGGTGCGATTAGCTTCGATAATCTGCCCGGTGCGGGCGGCGATATGCGCAAGGGGGATAAGCGTATCCTCTTCCCGTCTGAGACCGCGGCGCGTGCCGTAGGCGGACAGATTACCCTCCATGCCTTCGATGCGGGGAAACTGGCTGAGGGAATGCCTATTCGCTATCTGGGCATTGATATCGGGCAGATCCAGAAGCTAACGCTGATCACATCGCGCAATGAAGTGCAGGCCACCGCCGTGCTCTATCCGGAGTATGTGCAGACCTTCGCCCGTGCGGGCTCACGTTTCTCCGTTGTCACGCCGCAGATTTCTGCCGCAGGCGTTGAGCATCTCGACACGATTTTGCAGCCCTACATCAACGTTGAAGCCGGTCGAGGCAAAGCCCGTCGTGACTTTGAACTGCAGGAAGCGACGATTACCGACTCGCGCTACCTTGATGGCCTGAGCATTGTGGTCGAAGTCCCGGAAGCCGGTGGACTGTCCATCGGTACACCGGTGCTGTTCCGCGGTATTGAAGTCGGCACCGTGACGGGCCTGACGCTGGGTACCCTTTCGGACCGCGTGATGGTCGCGCTGCGCATTAGCGATCGCTACCAGCACCTGGTACGCAACAACTCCGTATTCTGGCTGGCCTCCGGCTATTCACTGGACTTTGGCCTGACGGGCGGCGTGGTGAAAACCGGTACCTTTAACCAGTTCATACGCGGCGGTATCGCCTTCGCAACGCCACCGGGTACACCGCTGGCACCGAAAGCCCAGCCGGGTAAACACTTCCTGCTACTTGAAAGTGAACCCAAAGAGTGGCGCGAATGGGGAACCGCCCTGCCGCGTTAATCTGAAAGGCTCCGGTGTCAACGCGCCGGAGCCTTTATGCTACACTGCGCGCCTGAATGTTTCCCTGTGGTGTGCCCGTGGCTCAAAACTCCGTATTTCTTCCTGAACAATTCCTGGCGCAGATGCGCGAGGCGCTTCCTTCTCATCTTTCCTTGGATGATTTTATCGCCGCGTGCCAGCGTCCGTTGCGTCGTAGCATCCGCATCAATACGCTCAAAATCAGCGTGGCCGATTTTCTGACGCTGGTGTCGCCGTATGGCTGGCAACTTACGCCGGTGCCATGGTGTGAAGAGGGTTTCTGGATCGAGCGCGACGACGAGGACGCTTTACCGCTGGGCAGCACCGCTGAACACCTGAGCGGACTCTTTTATATTCAGGAAGCGAGTTCGATGCTGCCAGTTGCCGCCCTGTTCGCTGAGGGTAACGCGCCCGAACGCGTGATGGATGTCGCCGCCGCACCCGGCTCAAAAACCACGCAGATTGCCGCACGCATGGGCAACCGCGGGGCAATTCTCGCCAACGAGTTTTCCGCCAGCCGCGTAAAGGTGCTCCACGCCAATATCAGCCGCTGCGGTATCCATAACGTGGCCCTGACGCATTTTGACGGTCGCGTATTCGGTGCCGCCTTGCCGGAGGCATTCGATGCCATTCTGTTGGATGCTCCCTGCTCCGGCGAGGGCGTGGTGCGCAAAGATCCTGATGCACTCAAAAACTGGTCGGTGGAAAGCAACCTGGATATCGCTGCCACGCAGCGCGAGCTGATTGAGAGTGCGTTTCACGCGTTGCGTCCTGGCGGCACGCTGGTCTACTCAACGTGCACCTTAAACCGCGATGAGAACGAAGAGGTTTGTCTGTGGTTGAAAGCGCAATACCCGGATGCGGTCGAGTTCTTGCCCCTTAATGACTTATTCCCCACGGCACATGAGGCGGCCACGCCCGACGGTTTTCTCCACGTGTTCCCACAAATTTACGACTGCGAAGGGTTCTTTGTCGCACGTCTGCGTAAAACGCAGGCGGTGGCTCCCCTGCCAATACCAAAATTCAAAGTCGGTAATTTCCCGTTTGCGCCGCTTAAAGGTCGCGATGCCGCGCAGCTTGAAGCCGCCGCCAACAAGGTTGGGCTGGTCTGGGACGAGAGTTTGCACCTCTGGATACGTGATAAAGAGATATGGCTGTTCCCGGCACACATTGAGCCGCTTATCGGTAAAGTCCGCTTTTCCCGTATCGGTATCCGCCTGGCGGAAGTACACAACAAAGGGTACCGCTGGCAGCACGAGGCGGTTATTGCGCTGGCGGGTAGCGACAACACCTTTGAGTTGACGCATCAGGAAGCCGAAGAGTGGTATCGCGGCCGTGATGTTTACCCTGAGAGCACCCCGTCGCAGGATGAGGTCATTGTCACGTATCAGGGGTTCCCGCTGGGGCTGGCGAAAAAGATCGGGTCACGGCTGAAAAATAATTATCCGCGCGAGCTGGTTCGTGATGGTCGCTTGTTTACAGGTAACACTCGCACCGACTAAAAAAGCGCATTTTTTTACTGGCGATTTTGCTCTCCTTGTCTAGGCTAAAAAATGGATGCCCGTACTGGTCATACCAGATTTTTGCAACGAACCCGGAGAGCACTATGACGAAAACCAGCGTGCGTATTGGCGCTTTTGAAATCGACGACGCAGAATTGCGCGGCGAAGCACAAGGCGATCGAACGTTAAGTATTCCCTGCAAATCCGACCCGGATTTGTGCATGCAACTGGATGCCTGGGATGCCGACACCAGCGTCCCGGCTATCCTTGATGGAGAACACTCAGTCCTTTACCGCGAGCATTACGACCGTAACACCGATGCCTGGGTCTTGCGTCTTGCCTGACCTAAAGTGAACCCGCCCGAAGGCGGGTTATTTATTACTGCAGCTGAACCAGCGTAAGGAAGCCATCGAACACCGCACCGGTGTCGATATAGTGCAGATTGTTAAAGTCATAGCGTTTATCCAGTGGCGTATGACCGAACCAGAAATGATCCGCCCCCTGGATCCCCTGCCCTTTACCCACCATAAACCCCATTAAACGGTCACGATCCCACAGCACACGCTGCAGGCTCACCGGTTTGTTCCAGACGTACGCCTCTGCCGGATAATCCGCGTGGGCGACAACATTCAGACCGTTCACACAGGTTATTTCAATAATATGCGGTAAGTCCCGACACGCTTCGAGTAACGTTAGTGCGTGTGTTTTGTCCTGGAGCGTTGAAAACCAACTACCGCCATTCATCGTCCAGAGAGCAAAATCATTACTTTCAAGTGCATCCAGCGCCATTTGTTCATGATTCCCGCGCACTGCCCGAAACCATTTTTCATGCAGAAGCTGTAAACACTTCACACTATCGGGACCGCGATCGATGATATCCCCTACGGAAATCAGCAGATCCGCACAGGGATCAAAATGGCGACGTTGCAGTTCGTCCATGAGCCATTGATAGCAGCCATGAATATCGCTAACAACCCAGACGTGACGCCAGTTTTTACCCTCAATTCTCTGATACATAACGCCTCCTTTGAGAAGTATAGCTGCCGCTGAAATTCGCCTGCGCAGGCGTCAGTTACCCGCAGTTGTCTTTCGCCAACTACGCACAAGAATTTAACAAAACAGTCAAAAAGGGCTGGACTTAGGCCTGCCGTGTTGTGGTATGTTTGAACCAGGCGTACAGGAAGTGTGCTTTCTGCAGAAGCCGATAATTGGATTTTATCGTTTACTTTCATGCAGATAAAAAGAGACCGAATACGATTCCTGTATTCGGTCCAGGGAAATGGCTCTTGGGAGAGAGCCGTGCGCTAAAAGTTGGCATTAATGCAGGCTAAGTCGCCTTGCCTTTTAAGAATAGATGACGACGCCAGGTTTTCCAGTCCACGGTTAAAGTGGCCTGAAAAAAAGCGTCGGAGCATCATTAAACGTAAAAAACCGCAGTGCTTTCGCTAGCATCTGCGGTTTTTTATTGGAAACATTGGCGTTAGCAGAGTTTATCTGCGCGCTCAATAAACGGTGCCAGGCTCATCTTCTGGCCAGGTTTAGCGGGATCGTCAATCTGGATAATGCTAATCGGTTGTCCGTTACTCTTACCGCTGGCAACCTGCTGCTCTGCGGTATCGTTTAACGGGTATTGCACCAGCGTGCTTGGGTTGATCGCGTACAGGGCGTGGCCAGGACGGCAGGTCAGCATCACCTCTTCACGATTGAAGGCCCATTTTTCCTTACCCACCTCAAAACGGCTGACGGTGATCACCTGCGGCGCTGCCAGCGCACTTCCGGTGCAGGCCAACAGTAAAAGAGAAAGTAGTGTCTTTTTCATATGTCTTTAAACCTTGTCAAAAGGGTTCCCAGGTCGCAAACAGACTGACCGTGGCCAGTACCAACGCGCCCAGCACCACTTCTGCCTGTGTCATCCTGATAAAAAGGGTTTGCTCCCATCCGGCATCCGGGCGAAAGCGTGGCACCAGAAAATACCGATTCGCCAGCGCAATTACCACCATCAACGCCACCAGCGCACATTTGAACAACAACATTTTTACGTAGCCCGTCTGCCAGGGCACATTGATGCCGGTAATAAACAGCGCGTTAATGATACCCGTGAATATCACGCCAGCCACGGCATAGTGCCCCACGCGGGAAAAACGCATCATGGTATAGACCGCCGCCGTCTGCCAGCGTCCGCTCGAGAGACGCATACAAAACAGCAGCGGCAGCAATCCGCCAAGCCAGGTTGCCGCGCAGAGGAGATGGATCGCATGATTAAGGCGGTGCAGTGCTCCAGGCGCTCCGTCATCCATTGCCGCATGCCCGACACCCGCCAGCAGGACAAACTGCCCCATCGCAAGCAGAAACAGTCGCGAACCTTTTTGGGGTGCCAGCCACGCGGCACCGGCGGTGATGATGGCCAGAATGATTTGCCACAGCCAGACACCGCCAAACTGCGTCCCCAGCACGCTTCGCCAGATATCCGCACTCAGCACATCAGGCCAGCCGTTGCCCATCATTCCGCCTTGCACCGCAAACATCAGGAGTGCGGTCACCAGGCTGATTAACGCGGCCATTTTCTGCTGCGCCTGAAAGCGTCGCAGCATCAGGCGTTGCAGTGACGACGGCGAAAACCAGACGCTGTAGAGCGCATTGCCAAAAATCAGCATCAACGCGCCGAAATGGATGAAGCGTAACGCCACGTAGACCAGCGCCAGCATATTACTTCACGCTAAAGTGATAGCTGCCTTTGGTTTTGTGGCCATCAACCGAGACCACATGCCAGTCCACCTGATAGGTGCCCGCCGCCAGCGGCTGTTCCAGTGGCACAACCAGCCGGGCGTTGTCTTTTTCATCCCGCTTCACGGTACCGGTTTTCATCAACTGCTGTTGCGCATCGGTCACCACAACGCCGCTAAATGCCGGTTCAATACCTTCGGAGAAGTTCAGCGTAAGGGTCTGCGGGGCCGCTACCTGAGTATTGGCCGCCGGGGATTGCTGTTTGAGATGCGCGTGAGCCAGAACGGCGGGCGTCACTGCCGATGCGATCAATAAAGTGAGCGCACGCACCGCGCGGGAAGAGGAGAAATCCATCACAATCATTCCTTTTTGTTATGCCTGTAAGGTAAAGAATAACGCTGTATAATAAACGAGTCGAGGATCATCCTCCCTTCGCTTGTCATCGTCATCCAATCGCGGTAACGTTGCCACCGCATAAAAAGGAGAAGGTAATGAACATTAATCTGGCTGCCCTTCCTCAGGACGAGATGGACAAAGTCAATGTCGATCTCGCTGCCGCTGGCGTGGCATTTAAAGAACGCTACAACATGCCCATCGTGGCTGAAGTTGTCGAGCGTGAACAACCCGCGCACCTGCGCGACTGGTTTCGCGAACGCCTGATTGCGCATCGCCTGGCCTCGGTTAATCTCTCGCGACTGCCGTACGAACCGAAAGTTAAATAAGCTTAACGACGCATTACACTTCCTTACGCGGATTATGGCAGGATAAGAAAACCCTTAGTTAATTAGGTGTATTCTTAAATCCCGGCGACTCAGTGTATAAGGAAGTCACGATGTCTCGATGGAATATTGCAGCAGCTCAATATGCCGCACAGCACCCCAGTGTCGATAGCCACGTAAAACACCACCTCCGTTTCATTGACGAAGCGGCGCGACAGCAGTGTCAGTTGCTGGTGTTTCCTGAACTCTCATTAACAGGCCCCGGCGAGGCTGACCTGCCCGCGCCGCCCGACGATCTGCAGCTTGCCCCACTCCTTTACGCCGCGCAGTCACACAATATAACGGTTATTGCAGGGCTGACGCTCGTTCATCAGGGCCAGCGTCAGAAAGGACTCGCCCTCTTCACGCCCCATCTTGATACTGTCCTCCGTTATCCTCAGGGAAGCGGTGCAAGCCTGATCCCAGGGGATAAACAGCTCACCATTATCGATACCCAGTCAGACACCCCTAACCTCGATCCGCAAGCCACGTTATTTACCAGCTGCCAGGCGGTGGGCGATAACCGCTGGCGGCAGTCCATCAGCACATTGCAGCGCTTCGCGCATAAGTATGCCATTGCGGTATTGATGGCCAACGCCCGCAGCGGCAGTGCATTATGGGATGAAAAAGGTCAGCTGATCGTTCGTGCCGACAAAGGCGAACTGCTCTTAACCGGATCTCTTGGCAGACAGGGTTGGCAAGGCGATATCATTCCTTTAGGCTAAGCGTTTTAGGGTCAGGAGCGATCAATGCTGCGCGTCATCGATACCGAAACCTGCGATCTGCAGGGCGGAATAGTAGAAGTGGCTTCAGTCGATGTGGTTGACGGAAAGATAGTCAACCCGATGAGCCACCTGGTGCGTCCCGACCGTCCGATAAGTCCGCAGGCGATGGCAATCCATCGCATTACGGAGTCGATGGTGGCGGACAAGCCATGGATTGAAGAGATCATACCGCATTATTACGGCAGCCCGTGGTATGTCGCACATAACGCCAGCTTTGATCGTCGCGTTCTTCCGGAAATGCCGGGCGAATGGATTTGCACCATGAAGCTGGCTCGTCGACTGTGGCCGGGGATTAAATACAGCAATATGGCGCTGTATAAATCCCGCAAGCTCAGCGTCAGGACGCCCGAGGGGCTGCACCATCACCGCGCCCTCTATGACTGCTATATCACCGCCGCGTTGCTGATTGATATTATGAATATCTCTGGCTGGACGCCGGATGATATGGCAACCATCACCGGACGCCCTGCGTTACTGACCACCTTTACCTTTGGGAAATATCGCGGCAAACCGGTGTCGGAAGTGGCGGATAAAGATCCGGGTTATCTGCGCTGGCTGTATAACAACCTCGACAGAATGAGCCCGGAGCTTCGCCTGACGCTGAAGCACTATCTGGGCGACGCCTAACGTTCTGCGCGGCCTGGCAGCGTATCCTGCGCCAGGCCAATCAGGAACGCGTACTCCAGCGCGACGCCTTCATAAGATTTAAATCGCCCTGATTTCCCCCCGTGCCCGGAGTCCATGTCGGTACAGAGCAGCAGCAGATTATCGTCGGTTTTCAGTTCACGCAGTTTCGCCACCCACTTTGCAGGTTCCCAGTATTGCACCTGTGAATCATGCAGGCCGGTGGTGACCAGCAGATGCGGATACGCTTTCGCCTCCACGTTATCGTAGGGGCTGTACTCTTTCATGTAGCGATAATAGATTTCGTCCTGAGGATTCCCCCACTCTTCAAATTCACCCGTGGTTAACGGGATGGACTCATCCAGCATGGTGGTCACCACATCGACAAACGGAACCTGCGCAATGATGCCCTTAAAGCGCTCAGGGCGCTGATTAATCACGGCCCCCATCAGCATGCCGCCCGCGCTTCCTCCCATCCCAAAGCAGAGCGTCGGGTCGCCATAGCCTTGTTCGATGAGGGCATCGCAGACGTCGAGATAGTCGTTGAAGGTGTTTTTCTTCTTCAGGAATTTCCCCTCTTCATACCAGTGCTGGCCCAGTTCACCGCCACCGCGCACGTGGGCAATAGCATAGACAAAGCCACGGTCGAGAAGGCTCAAACGGCTTCCGCTGAAATCCGCATCCATACTGGAGCCGTAGGAACCGTAGCCGTAAACCAGAAGAGGGTTTTTACCCTTTTTAAAATGCGCCTTGTGATACACCAGGGAGACCGGCACCTCAACGCCATCGCGGGCGGTCACCCACAGGTGTTCGCTGCGGTAGTTATCCGACTCAAATCCTTTTACCTCAGCCTGTTTAATCACCTGGCGCTGCCCGGTATCCATATCCAGTTCAAACAGGGTGTCCGGCGTCGTCATAGAAGAGTAGCCATAACGCAGGCGCGACGATTCCGGTTCAGGGTTGAAGCCAATCCACGTGACATAGGCCGGATCGTCGAAGGCAATTCCCACGACTTCCCGCGTTTTCCTGTTGATTTGGCGGATACTGGTCAACCCCCGCTGACGCTCTTCCACCACCAGCCAGTCGGTAAACAGCGTAAAGCCTTCCAGCATCACATGTTCCCGCGCGGGGATCAGCACCTCCCACTTGCGCTCATCACGCACTTTGGTCTTGTAGAGGCCGAAGTTTTTACCCTCGCGATTCGATCGCAGGTAAAAACTGTGCTGAAAATGGTCAAGACTGTACTCATGATCTTTGCGGCGCGGCAAGAAGCAGAGCGGCTGCGCATCAGGCAGCTCAGCATCCAGCAGCAGGACTTCCGAGGTGGTGGCGCTGGCCAGGTAAATAATCACATAGTGACGCGATGAGGTTTTGTGCAGGCTGACGTAAAATGTTTCGTCTTTCTCTTCATACACCAGTTCATCATCGGCAGAATCCGTCCCTACGGTGTGCCGCCAGACCTGATAAGGCAGCAGCGTGGACGCATGCTTTTTGACGTAGTAGACCGTTTCAGAATCATTCGCCCAGACAAAATCCGGGGAGATATTCTCCAGCATTTCCGGATACCAGTTCCCGGACTCGAGATTGCGGAAGCGCAGGCCGTACTGTCGGCGAGAAAGATAGTCTTCAGCAAGCGCCATAATGGCGTTATCTGGCGACACCGACATACCGCCCAGCGTATAGAATTCACTGTGAGCGGCACGCTGGTTGGCGTCCAGCAGGATTTCCCATTCGTCCCATTCGGCACATAGCACCGACTGGCGCTGATAGATGGGGTATTCATTGCCGGGCTCATAAATATGACGGTAGCGATAACCGTTTTTGGTCCAGGGGGCAGATACATCGCGCTGGGGAATACGCTGCACCATTTCGTTCAGCAGCTGGTCCTGTAGCGCCTGCTGGCTGGACATGACCTTGCGGCCATAATCGTTTTCCTGGTGCAGATAGTCGAGCACGTCTGGCTGGGAACGCGAGTCATCCCGCAGCCAGTAATAGTGGTCTATGCGCGTATCACCATGCGTGGTGATCGCATAAGGAGTGCGTCGGGCTTTCGGTGGCATGTCATGATTCTTTTGAGTTTTACACCCTATAAGGTTGGCAAAACACGCGCATGATGCAAGCGAAACATGACCACATCAGATGATTACCCGGCCTGTAACGTCTGTTTTTGCTGCTGAATATCCTGCTCAATGCCCTCACGAACATCCTGAGGGATCTTCAGCGCATCGCCGAGCGCATTGAGGTAGCTGCGCTCCATAAAGTGATCGACATCGATAGCCGCGCAGCTCAGAAAATAGAGTTCCAGCGCCTCTTCTTCGTTCTTCACGCTTTGCGCCAGACGCTGGGGATCGAGAGGCTGTTCGATGGCCTGTGCAACCAGCGCTCTCCCCTGCTCTTCCACACCGGCCTCACGCATTTGCTGCTCTATCGCCGCACGCTCTTTGCTATCAATATGCCCGTCGCTTTTGGCCGCAAATACCAGCGCCAGAATGAGCCGCTCTGTTCGGAGATCCAGCGGTGTGACATGCTCGCCGTATTGCGGTTCACCCTGATGCGCGGTGCGCACTTTGTCCTTGTATTTGTTCCACAGGACGGTACCCGCAATGGCTCCGCCCCCCGCCAGGAGCGCGCCAGTGCCATATTTTGCCAGCAGCTTACGCGATGACTTATTGGCGACCAGCAGCCCCGCCAGTCCTCCCAGCGCGCCCGGCACCAGGAGCTTGCTGAGTCCTTGCTCACCCGACGACACGCCTTTCTGACCCAGCATGGATTGCAGTTGATTTAACCAGCCTGACATAATTTCCCTCACTTAACGGTGCATATGCTCACAGCCTAAGCGAGTGGGTGTCAGGAAATGTCTGCCGGCACTAAAGAAGCGCAAATTCTTACGTGATGAAACGCCCCGTGCGCAAGACAGACGCAAACGTTTTCGTTTATACTGCCCGCAACTTTTTCAGGGGGATTTTTATGACTCGTTTAGGAACCGCGCTGCGACCTGCGGCGACACGTGTGATGCTTTTGGGCTCGGGTGAACTGGGTAAAGAGGTCGCTATTGAATGCCAGCGTTTGGGCATTGAAGTCATTGCCGTAGACCGTTATGCCGATGCCCCCGCGATGCACGTTGCCCATCGTTCTTATGTCATTAACATGCTGGATGGCGATGCCCTTCGCAAGCTGATTACGCGTGAGAAACCCGATTTTGTCGTGCCGGAAATTGAAGCCATTGCCACCGACACGCTCATTGCTCTTGAACAGGAAGGTCAGCGCGTGGTGCCCTGTGCCAACGCAGCAAAGCTGACCATGAACCGCGAGGGCATTCGCCGCCTGGCCGCAGAAGAGCTGGAGTTGCCCACGTCGAGCTACCGTTTTGCTGGCGATAAAGGCGCGTTCCTGCAGGCCGTAGAGGAGATTGGCTACCCGTGCATCATTAAGCCGGTGATGAGCTCCTCCGGTAAAGGACAGAGCTTTATTCGTGACAGCAGCGCGCTGGATAAGGCGTGGGATTATGCCCAGCAGGGCGGTCGTGCCGGAGCCGGTCGTGTGATCGTTGAGGGCGTCGTGAAGTTTGATTTCGAAATCACTCTGCTCACCGTTAGCGCTGTTGATGGCGTCCATTTCTGCGACCCGATTGGCCACCGTCAGGAAGACGGCGATTACCGTGAATCCTGGCAGCCGCAGCAGATGAGCGCTCTGGCGCTGGAGCGCGCACAGGAGATCGCCCGCAGGACCGTCCTGGCGCTCGGCGGCTATGGCCTCTTCGGCGTAGAGCTGTTTGTTTGCGGCGACGAGGTGATTTTCAGCGAAGTCTCCCCTCGCCCGCATGATACCGGCATGGTGACGCTTATTTCGCAGGATCTCTCCGAGTTCGCCCTGCACGTGCGCGCTTTCCTCGGCCTGCCTGTTGGCGGCATTCGCCAGTACGGTCCTGCGGCATCGGCAGTGATCCTGCCCGAGTTGACCAGCCGGAACGTGACGTTTGATAACGTCGACGCAGCGGTAGGTGCAGGATTGCAGATCCGTTTGTTCGGCAAGCCGGAGATCGACGGAACTCGTCGTTTGGGCGTAGCGTTAGCCACCGGGGATAACGTTGACGACGCCGTGGAGAGAGCGAAAGCGGCCGCTGCGAACGTCAAGGTAGAGGGATAAAAAAACGGGCCAAAAGGCCCGTTTTTCATGCTGCGATTAACTTACTGTTTCGCACCTTCAACCGCTTCGCGAGCCAGTTTGGTGATGCGATCCCAGTCGCCGGCTTCCAGCGCATCCGCTGGCACCAGCCATGAACCGCCGATACACAGTACGCTTTTCAGCGCCAGGTAGTCACGGTAGTTGGCAGGAGAGATACCGCCGGTCGGGCAGAAACGCACCTGAGAGAATGGACCCGCAATCGCCTGCAGCGCTTTGGTGCCGCCGTTCGCTTCAGCCGGGAAGAATTTAAACTCTTTCAGACCGTAATCCATGCCCAGCATCAGTTCAGACACGGTGCTGATACCAGGGATCAGAGGAATAGAACCTTCGGTTGCCGCTTTCAGCAGAGGCTCAGTCAGTCCCGGGCTGATCGCGAACTGAGCACCGGCTTCCGTCACTTCTGCCAGTTGCTGCGCATTCAGAACGGTACCCGCACCGATGATGGCATCCGGCACTTCTTTGGCGATAGCGCGGATAGCGTCCATCGCACACGCGGTGCGCAGGGTCACTTCCAGGACGCGAACGCCGCCCGCAACCAGCGCTTTCGCCATTGGGACAGCGTGCTCCAGTTTGTTCACCACGATGACCGGCACGACAGGGCCAGTGGTCAGGATTGCTTCTGCACTTGTTTTCCAGTTTTTCATCAGAGTTTTCTCTCGCCAGATCGTTAAAAACACGTCGTCTTAAAACGTAATACAGGTTGCGCCCTGCTCTGCGCCGGACAGCTTCTCGCGCAGCGCGCCAAACATTTCGCGTCCGGTACCCACGCGCGATGCGCTCAGGTCAGGAATATGAGGCTGACGTGCTGCCAGCTCTGCATCATCGACCAGCAGGGTTAACTCACCTGTCTGGCCGTTCACGCGGATCATGTCACCGTCACGCACTTTCGCCAGCAAACCACCGTCGTAGGCTTCCGGGGTCACATGGATGGCAGAGGGCACTTTACCCGATGCGCCAGAGAGGCGTCCATCGGTCACCAGCGCGATTTTGAAACGGCGGTCCAATAATACACCAAGTGGTGGCATAAGTTTATGTAATTCTGGCATCCCGTTGGCTTTTGGCCCCTGATGACGCACCACCACCACGCAGTCTTTATCAAGCAGGCCCGCGTCAAAGGCAGGCAGCACGTCGTGCTGGCTTTCGAACACCACCGCAGGCGCTTCGATAATCTGGTTCTCTTCCGGGACGGCAGAGGTCTTCATGACTGCACGACCGAGGTTACCGCTCAGCACTTTGGTGCCACCGTGACGCGAGAACGGCTGTTCGAAGGTCGCGATTACCTGAGGATCGAGAGAGTCGCTCGCCCCTTCGCGCCAGTCCAGCTCGCCGTTGTTCAGCCACGGCTCAAGGGTATAACGCTGCAGGCCAAAGCCCGCCACCGTGTTCACGTCTTCATGCAGCAGACCGCCTTTCAGCAGCTCGCGCATCAGAACAGGAACGCCGCCCGCCGCCTGGAAGTGGTTGATGTCTGCCGGACCATTCGGGTACAGGCGCGCCATCAGCGGCACGACGGAGGAGATGTCGGAGAAGTCATCCCAGTTGATCAGGATACCCGCCGCGCGCGCCATCGCGACCAGGTGCATGGTGTGGTTGGTTGAACCACCGGTTGCCAGCAGCGCAACAATCCCGTTGACGATGACTTTCTCATCAACCATTTTGCCCATCGGCATCCAGTCGTTGCCGTTCCCGGTCAGACGCGTCACCTGACGCGCCGCGGCTTCAGTCAACGCCTTGCGCAGCGGCACATCCGGCTGGATAAAGGACGAGCCTGGAAGCTGCATCCCCATGAACTCCACCACCATCTGGTTGGTGTTGGCCGTACCGTAGAAGGTACAGGTGCCCGGCGCATGGTAGGAGGCGGCTTCCGCTTCCAGCAGCGCCTGACGATCGGCTTTGCCTTCCGCGTAGAGCTGGCGGATACGCACTTTTTCTTTATTTGGCAGACCGCTCGCCATCGGGCCGGACGGCACGAAAATCGCGGGCAGATGACCAAATGACAGCGCCGCCATCACCAGGCCAGGGACGATCTTGTCGCATACGCCGAGATAGAGCGCTCCATCGAACATATTGTGAGACAGGCCCACCGCCGCGGACATCGCAATCACTTCGCGGCTCAGCAGCGACAGCTCCATCCCGTCCTGTCCCTGCGTCACGCCGTCGCACATGGCGGGCACACCGCCTGCCACCTGACCCACGGCATTTACGCTGTGCAGCGCGTTACGAATGATAGTGGGATAGACCTCATACGGCTGGTGTGCGGAGAGCATATCGTTGTAGGAGGTGATGATGGCGATATTGTTACGCAGCATGCTTTTCAGCGAATCTTTATCACCCGGCTGGCAGGCGGCGAAACCGTGCGCGAGGTTACCGCAGGCCAGCTGCGAACGGTGGACGGTCTCACTCTTTGCTTGTTCAATACGGGCGAGGTAGGCGGAACGGGTCTCTTTCGAGCGTTCAATGATGCGTTGTGTTACGCGTAACAATGTCGGATTCATAAAAGCTCCTCTAATTTATTTGTCTGGGCTCGGGAGTTTACAAAGTCGCTGGCAGTTGTTAACAACGCTGAAACGCTTGCTGTCCGGAGCTCAAGGGCAAAATCGCTTCCGGCAGTGTAATAAAAAAAGCTCCGCGGGTGAATCCACGCGGAGCTTAAAAGTTTAAAAAATGTGCCACTAGCTGTGTTAGATCATGTTACCGGTAAAATAACACCTTTGGGCTAGAGGTGACTGTTACTCAAACTCGTTCCAGGAGCGACCGTCACGGGTGATCATCGCAACCGATGCGACCGGTCCCCATGTTCCTGCCTGATACGGTTTTGGCGCATCCTGATCGGCTGCCCAGGCTTCGGTGATGGAGTCGACCCATTTCCACGCCTCTTCCACTTCGTCGCGACGCACGAACAGCGCCTGGATACCGCGCATGGTTTCCAGCAGCAGACGCTCGTACGCATCAGCCAGGTGCGTCTGGTTGAAGGTTTCGGAGTAGCTCAGATCCAGCTTGGTGGTCTGCAGGTTATGTTTGTGATCCAGACCCGGCACTTTGTTCAGGATCTGGATATCCACACCCTCGTCCGGCTGCAGACGGATGGTCAGTTTGTTCTGCGGCAGCTCCTGCCAGGACTCTTTGAACAGGTTCAGCTCTGGGTTTTTGAAGTAAACCACCACTTCGGAACATTTAGCAGGCAGACGTTTCCCGGTACGCAGGTAGAACGGAACCCCCGCCCAGCGCCAGTCGTCGATATCCACGCGGATCGCCACGAAGGTCTCGGTGTTGCTGGACTTGTTCGCGCCCTCTTCTTCCAGATAGCCAGGCACTTTTTTACCCTGAGCAAACCCGGCGGTGTACTGGCCGCGGACGGTCTTCTCACGCACGTTGGAGCGGTCGATGCGGCGCAGTGATTTCAGCACTTTCACTTTGGCGTCACGAATGCTGTCGGCCGTCAGGTCAGACGGTGGAGACATGGCAATCATGCACAGAATTTGCAGCAGGTGGTTCTGGATCATGTCGCGCATCTGACCGGCCTGGTCAAAGTAACCCCAGCGACCTTCAATCCCCACCTCTTCCGCCACGGTGATCTCCACGTGGTCGATGGTGCGGTTGTCCCAGTTATTCACAAACAGGGAGTTCGCAAAACGCAGCGCCAGCAGGTTCAGTACCGTCTCTTTTCCGAGATAGTGGTCGATACGGTAGACCTGGCACTCTTCAAAGAACTCGCCCACCTGGTCGTTGATTTCCCGCGACGTTGCCAGCGAGGTACCCAGCGGTTTTTCCATCACGACGCGTGCCGGTTTAGCGTTCAGCTTCGCTTCGCCCAGACCTTTGCAGATCGCGCCGAAGGTGCTTGGCGGCATCGCAAAATAGTTAATGGTGACGCGATTTTTTTGATCCAGCATCTCGCCCAGACGGGTAAAGGCGCTTACGTCGTTTACGTCCAGATTGCAGAAATCAAGGCGTCCGCTCAGCGTATCCCACAAACTTTCATCAATTTTCTCTTTCATGAAAGTTTCGAGCGCTTCGCGCACCACTTTTGTATAAGCGTCCTTGTCCCAGTCGGCGCGCCCAACACCCAGGATACGGGTATCCGGATGAATTTGACCCGCTTTCTCCAGTTGATACAGGGAAGGCAGCAATTTTCGGCGTGCTAAATCGCCTTTCGCGCCGAAAATGACCAGGTCACATGCCTGGGCTGTTTGCGTTACCGCCATGTCATTCTCCTCAGTTAGATCACCTGGTGCTTCTGCCAGGTATCGTTGTAATTTTATTACAATGCACTGTACTGCTTTTACGTCATTCCTGAAACCATTAGCGCTTAACGTCGCGTGCGATACCGCGATTTTCCGTCCTTCAGACGTTAGCGATGGCGCAATGACGCAACAAACGTCGATTCTTTGCGCAACAGGGTCCCAGCAAAATCCGACATCGATCAAGTAATGAAAAAAAACAACAACATTTCTTGTCGACTGTTACCCTTTCGTAAAACACAGGGGTAATATCGGCTAAATCGAATCTCGATTTCATCTATTAATGAAATCGTTTCCACCCCCACGAGCGCCCTGTTAACAATGAACATGCTGGAAAAAATCCAGTTTCAACTGGAACACCTTAGCAAATCCGAGCGAAAAGTGGCCGAAGTTATTCTTGCCTCTCCCGCTCAGGCGATTCATTCAAGCATCGCCGCTCTGGCGCAGGAATCGGGCGTCAGCGAACCGACGGTTAATCGATTCTGCCGCAGCCTGGAAACGCGCGGCTTTCCTGATTTTAAACTGCATCTTGCGCAAAGTCTGGCGAACGGCACCCCGTATGTTAATCGCAATGTGGATGAAGACGACAGCGTTGATGCATACACAGCGAAAATATTTGAATCCGCCATGGCGACGCTGGACCACGTACGTCAATCGCTGGACATGGGCTCGGTCAATCGCGCGGTCGATTTGCTGACGCAGGCCAAACGCATTGCCTTCTTCGGTCTTGGCTCGTCGGCTGCCGTGGCGCATGATGCCATGAACAAGTTCTTCCGCTTTAACGTACCGGTAATTTATACCGATGACATTGTGCTGCAACGCATGAGCTGTATGAATTGTAGCGAAGATGATGTCGTGGTACTGATCTCGCACACCGGGCGCACCAAGAGCCAGGTTGAGCTGGCTCAACTGGCACGTGAAAACGATGCCATGGTGATTGCCCTGACGACCGCAGGCACGCCGCTGGCGCGGGAAGCAACGCTCGCCATCACTCTGGACGTGCCGGAAGACACCGACATGTATATGCCTATGGTGTCACGTCTGGCGCAGCTAACGGTGATTGACGTGCTGGCGACCGGTTTTACCTTGCGCAGGGGTGCAAAATTCAGAGATAACTTGAAGCGTGTCAAGGAAGCGCTCAAGGAATCGCGTTTTGATAAAGAATTGCTTATAAAGAGCGATGTTCCCTAATAACTAAGATGTACGACTTACGGCATTCGGTCCCCTCTTTGCTGCCTTGCGGCAGATGAAGGCCGATTTAATGTTCACGCAACACCAAAGTTGTTTCAGTCAACGGAGTATTACATGTCCAGAAGGCTTCGCAGAACCAAGATCGTAACTACATTAGGCCCGGCTACCGATCGCGATAATAATCTCGAAAAGATTATCGCCGCGGGTGCCAACGTGGTGCGTATGAACTTCTCTCACGGTACGCCAGAAGACCATAAATTACGTGCCGATAAAGTGCGTGAAATCGCGGCTAAACTTGGCCGCCATGTTGCCATCCTCGGTGACCTCCAGGGTCCAAAAATCCGCGTATCGACCTTTAAAGAAGGCAAAGTCTTCCTCAATATTGGCGATAAATTCCTGCTGGATGCCAACCTGAGCAAAGGCGAAGGCGACAAAGAGAAAGTGGGTATCGACTATAAAGGTTTGCCTGCTGACGTTGTGCCTGGCGACATCCTGCTGCTCGATGACGGACGCGTACAGCTGAAAGTCCTCGAAGTTCAGGGCATGAAGGTGTTCACCGAAGTGACCGTCGGTGGCCCGCTCTCGAACAATAAAGGTATCAACAAACTCGGCGGCGGCCTCTCTGCAGAAGCGCTGACCGACAAAGACAAAGCGGATATCGTGACTGCGGCGCAAATTGGCGTTGATTATCTGGCCGTCTCCTTCCCGCGCTGCGGCGAGGACCTGAACTATGCCCGTCGTCTGGCGCGTGATGCAGGCTGCGACGCGAAGATCGTTGCCAAAGTGGAGCGAGCTGAAGCCGTGTGCGATCAGGACGCGATGGACGACGTGATTCTGGCGTCTGACGTGGTGATGGTTGCCCGTGGCGATCTGGGTGTAGAAATTGGCGACCCGGAACTGGTCGGCATCCAGAAAGCGCTGATTCGTCGCGCGCGCCAGTTGAACCGCGCGGTAATCACCGCCACCCAGATGATGGAATCCATGATCACTAACCCAATGCCAACCCGTGCGGAAGTGATGGACGTGGCGAACGCCGTGCTGGACGGTACCGATGCGGTTATGCTGTCTGCGGAAACCGCTGCGGGCCAGTATCCGGCAGAAACCGTGGCCGCCATGGCGCGCGTGTGCCTGGGTGCAGAGAAGATCCCAAGCATTAACGTCTCTAAACACCGTCTGGACATTCAGTTCGACAACGTGGAAGAAGCGATTGCGATGTCTGCGATGTACGCAGCCAACCACCTGAAAGGGGTGACTGCCATCATCACCATGACCGAATCTGGCCGCACCGCGCTGATGACCTCGCGTATCAGCTCCGGCCTGCCGATCTTCGCCATGTCCCGTCACGAGCGTACGCTGAACCTGACGGCGCTGTACCGCGGCGTGACCCCGGTTCACTTCGACAGCACCAATGACGGCGTCGCTGCCGCGCACGATGCCGTGAACCTGCTGCGCGACAAAGGCTACCTGGTGTCCGGTGATATCGTCATCGTGACGCAGGGTGATGTGATGAGCACCATCGGCTCAACCAATACCACTCGCGTACTGACCGTAGAGTAAGATCCGCTCCCCTCTCCCCTAAGGGGAGAGGGATAGGATGAGGGGAAGGTTTTTTATTTCCTCGGGAAAAGCTCTTTGCGCTTGTACGGCTCTGTTTCACCCGGTTTACGCGTCTTCAGCAGCTTCAGTATCCACGTGTACTGTTCGGCATGCGGCCCCACCAGAATTTCCACCTCTTCATTCATACGCCGCGCGATAGTGCGATCGTCTGCGGTCAGCAGGTCATCCATCGGTGGCCGCACCTCAATGCTCAGGCGATGCGTTTTACCATCATAGACCGGGAACAGCGGGATCACGCGAGCGCGACAAACCTTCATCAGGCGACCAATCGCAGGCAGCGTGGCTTTGTACGTTGCAAAGAAATCGACAAACTCGCTGTGCTCCGGGCCGTGGTCCTGATCCGGCAGATAGTATCCCCAGTAGCCCTGACGAACAGACTGAATAAACGGCTTGATGCCATCGTTTCGCGCGTGCAAACGTCCACCAAAGCGACGGCGCACTGTGTTCCAGACAAAATCATAGATCTTGTTACCCTGGTTATGGAACATCGCCGCCATTTTCTGCCCCTGAGAAGCCATCAGCATCGCCGGAATATCAACGCCCCAGCCGTGTGGCACGAGGAAAATAACCTTTTCGTCGTTGCGACGCATTTCGTCGATGATTTCCAGCCCTTTCCAGTCAACGCGGTCGACGATCTTCTCCGGCCCTTTCAACGCCAGTTCGGCCATCATCGCCATTGCCTGCGGCGCGGTGGTGTACATCTCATCAATGATGGCTTCGCGCTCGGCCTCGCTTTTTTCAGGAAAACAGTAGTAAAGGTTGATCTGCGCGCGACGGCGGGCGCTCTTGCCTAAACGCCCGGCCAGACGGCCAATTTTACCCAGAACGGGATCGCGCACCGAAGCAGGCAGCATCGCTATGCCAGCAAAAGCATATACCCCAAGCCAGGCGCCCCAGTTGCGCGGATGGCGAAAAGATTTTTCAAACTCAGGAATGTATTCAATATTGTTTTTTTTGGTTTCCATGCTGGTTCCAGGGTCTGGTGACGCAAAAATATATTCAGATAGTGTAGCGAGGCAGTCGCTTGCGTACAAAAGAAAAAGCCGGCGCATACAGACGCCGGCTTCATTAACAAACAGAGGGCTTAATCAAAGCGCAGCTGTGGCATCACCTCTTTGACCTGTGCCAGGTAATCGGTACGATCTTTACCCGTCAGACCTTCGGTACGCGGCAATTTCGCCGTCAGCGGATTCACGGCCTGCTGGTTGATCCACACTTCATAGTGGAGATGTGGGCCGGTTGAACGTCCGGTGTTACCCGAGAGCGCAATGCGGTCGCCACGCTTCACTTTCTGGCCAGGTTTAACCAGCAGCTTACGCAGGTGCATATAGCGCGTGGTGTAAGTACGACCGTGACGGATAGCCACGTAATACCCTGCCGCACCGCTGCGTTTTGCCATGACCACTTCGCCATCGCCAACCGACAGCACTGGCGTACCTTGTGGCATCGCGAAGTCTACACCACGGTGCGGCGCAACGCGTCCGGTGACAGGGTTAAGACGGCGCGGGTTGAAGTTTGAGGAGACACGGAACTGCTTAGCCGTTGGGAAGCGCAGGAAGCCCTTCGCAAGCCCCGTACCGCTTCGGTCGTAGAACTTACCGTCTTCGGCACGGATCGCGTAATAATCTTTGCCATCAGAGCGTAAACGAACGCCCACCAGCTGGCTCTGCTCGCGCTTACCGTCCAGCATTTCGCGGGACATCAGCACGGAGAATTCGTCGCCTTTTTTCAGTTTGCGGAAATCCATCTGCCACTGCATGGCTTTGATCACCGAGCTGATTTCAGCGCTGGTCAGCCCGGCATCGCGCGCGCTGGAAACAAAGCTCGCCCCGACGGTACCCTTCATCACGCTGTTAACCCAGTCGCCCTGCTGCATTTCGCTGGTCATTTTGAAACCGTTTGCAGTGCGATCGTAGGTGCGGGTTTCGCGGCGGGACATCTCCCAGGTCAGACGTTGTAAATCGCCATCTGCGGTTAGGGTCCAGGAGAGCTGTTGACCAATTTTCAGATTACGCAGATCTTTGTCCGAGGCCGCGAGCTGGCTGATATTCCCCATGTCGATACCGTACTGGTTGAGCACGCTGCTCAGCGTATCACCGGTCGACACGACATATTCATGGATACCCGCTTCATTGGAGATTTTATCGTCCAGCTCATCCTGCGGGATAGCTTCATCTTCCTGAGCAGCCTGGTCGATAGGTTCACTGGCCTCAGGCAACAGCGAACGGATCTCACTTTTCTCAAGCTCGATGGTTTTAATGATAGGGGCAGAACTCGGGTGGTAAACATAGGGCCGCCAGACGGCGACCGCTAAGGTGAGAACTGTAAGCGACCCCAGCATAACGCGGTGGGGTCGAGGCAGATTGTTAAATGCCAGGGCGACAGAGCGGGCTATCTGTTGCACGTATTCACTTCCTCGTTAATCTCCTTTCAGGCAGCTCGCATACTGATTCCCCAGTTGGCTGAGGAACTGCGAATAGCTCGCTTTGCTCAACTGGATGTTCGTACCTAGCGGGTCAAGGGTTCCCATGCGCACGGATGTTCCCCTGGCCACGGCTTCTACGACCGCTGGCCTGAACTGTGGCTCAGCAAAAACGCACGTCGCTTTTTGCTCAACCAACTGTGTTCTAATCTCATGTAAACGCTGCGCACCAGGCTGAATTTCAGGGTTAACGGTAAAGTGCCCCAGTGGGGTCAGGCCGTAGTGTTTTTCGTAATAGCCATAGGCGTCATGAAAAACGAAATACCCTTTTCCTTTTAGCGGTGCGAGCTCGGTACCCACCTGCTTGTCGGTTGCAGCTAATTGAGCTTCAAACGCTTTCAGGTTGGCGTCGAATTTGACTCGACTTTGCGGCATAAGTTCCACTAATTTGTCATGGATTGCAACCGCCGAGAGCCGCGCTATCTCTGAGGAGAGCCAGAGATGCATATTGTACTCGCCGTGATGGTGATGCTCGTCACCTTTTTCGTCGTGAGCATGATCGTGGTCGTGTTCGTCACCGTCGTCATCTGCCCCTTTCATGAGCAGCGGCGTTACGCCAGAAAGTTCGGCAATAGTGACCTGTTTTGCAACGGGTACCTGTTTCGCCGACTTCTGCATGAACGCTTCCATTTCTGGTCCAATCCAGACAACTAAGTCCGCGTTTTGTAAGCGTTTTACATCAGACGGACGCAGAGCATAATCGTGCTCGGATGCACCATCCGGGAGCAGAACCTCGGTCTCAGTCACCCCATCAGCAATGGCGGCGGCAATAAATCCAAGCGGTTTAAGCGAAGCGACAACGGCGGCGTTAACATCTTGTGCTGTTGTCCCCCAAAGCGCAGCGGATAATGCTGCGAAAAGAAGCGTATTTTTATGTAACATAATGCGACTAATCATCGTAATGAATGCGTGGAATGTGATATTATAACATTCGTTGACTTCTGCAAGCTTAAATTGACATGACGACTTTGGTTTCTCTTGAAAATGTGTCGGTATCATTCGGTCAGCGCCGCGTCCTTTCTGACGTGTCACTGGATCTAAAACCCGGCAAAATTCTGACGCTGCTTGGCCCTAATGGCGCAGGCAAATCTACGCTCGTGCGCGTGGTACTGGGTTTGGTAGCTCCCGATGAAGGTGTTATCAAACGTGAAGATAAACTGCGTATCGGCTATGTACCGCAAAAATTACACCTGGACGCCACGCTGCCGCTGACGGTCAGTCGCTTTCTGCGTCTGCGCCCGGGTACCCGTAAGGCCGATATCCTCCCCGCACTGAAACGCGTACAGGCAGGTCATCTTGTCGACGCCCCGTTACAAAAGCTTTCTGGCGGTGAAACCCAGCGCGTGTTGCTTGCCCGTGCACTACTGAGCAGCCCGCAGCTGCTGGTGCTGGATGAACCCACCCAGGGCGTGGACGTGAACGGTCAGGTTGCGCTTTATGATTTGATCGACCAGCTTCGTCGTGAGCTTGATTGCGCGGTGTTGATGGTTTCTCACGATCTGCATCTGGTGATGGCGAAAACTGACGAAGTGCTGTGCCTGAATCATCACATCTGCTGCTCCGGCACGCCGGAAGTGGTCTCGATGCACCCGGAGTTCATCTCAATGTTCGGCCCGCGTGGTGCAGAACAGCTGGGAATTTACCGCCATCATCATAACCACCGCCATGATTTACAGGGACGAATTGTCCTGCGCCGGGGAAACGGACACTCATGATTGAACTGTTACTGCCCGGCTGGCTGGCCGGGATTATGCTTGCCTGCGCTGCGGGCCCGCTGGGCTCGTTTGTGGTGTGGCGCAGAATGTCCTATTTCGGCGATACGCTGGCCCATGCTTCTCTGCTAGGGGTAGCTTTTGGCCTGCTACTGGACGTGAATCCCTTCTACGCGGTGATTGTGGTGACGCTGCTGCTGGCGGCCGGTCTGGTCTGGCTGGAGAAACGCCCTCATCTTGCGATAGACACGTTGCTTGGCATTATGGCACATAGCGCCCTCTCTCTCGGCCTGGTGGTCGTCAGTCTGATGTCGAATATCCGCGTTGACCTGATGGCATACCTGTTTGGCGACCTGCTGGCCGTTACGCCGGAAGACCTCATCTCTATCGCCATCGGCGTGGTAGTGGTGCTCGCTATTCTGCTCTGGCAGTGGCGTAATTTGCTGGCGATGACCGTCAGCCCGGACCTGGCGTTTGTCGACGGTGTGAAGCTGCAGCGCGTGAAGCTGCTGCTGATGCTGGTGACGGCATTAACCATCGGCGTGGCGATGAAGTTCGTCGGTGCGCTGATTATCACGTCACTGCTGATCATCCCTGCGGCAACCGCGCGTCGTTTCGCCCGTACGCCTGAGCAGATGGCCGGTGTGGCCGTCATTATCGGGATGATTGCGGTAACGGGTGGGCTAACCTTCTCGGCGTTCTATGACACGCCAGCGGGGCCGTCAGTGGTGCTGTGTGCGGCGGCGCTGTTTATCGTCAGCATGATGAAAAAAACCGCAAATTAACATGGAGGGCACTGGTGCCCTCACCCTGGCCCTCTCCCACCGGGAGAGGGCACAATGCATTACGGCATCGCCGGTGGCGTAATGCCGAAATGATTCCACGCCCGCACCGTTGCCATACGTCCACGCGGCGTACGCTGCAAGAAGCCCTGCTGGATCAGATACGGCTCCAGCACATCCTCAATCGTCTCTCGCTCTTCTCCGATTGCCGCCGCCAGGTTATCCAGCCCGACCGGGCCGCCAAAGAACTTATCCAGTACTGCCAGCAGTAGCTTACGGTCCATGTAATCGAAGCCTTCCGCATCGACATTCAACATATCCAGCGCCTGGGCGGCGATCTCTGCCGAAATCGTGCCATCATGCTTCACTTCGGCAAAGTCACGCACGCGGCGCAGCAGGCGGTTTGCGATACGCGGCGTACCGCGAGAACGCTTCGCCACTTCAAACGCGCCCTCTTCGCTCATCTCCAGCCCCATATAGCGGGCGCTACGGCCAACAATATGCTGGAGATCGGGCACCTGGTAAAACTCCAGGCGCTGCACGATGCCGAAACGGTCGCGCAGCGGAGAAGTTAACGACCCGGCGCGGGTCGTGGCGCCAATCAGGGTAAACGGCGGCAGATCGATTTTAATGGAACGCGCGGCTGGACCTTCGCCGATCATGATATCCAGCTGGTAGTCTTCCATCGCCGGATAGAGCACTTCCTCCACCACCGGCGACAGACGGTGGATTTCATCAATAAACAGCACGTCGTGCGGCTCAAGGTTGGTGAGCATTGCAGCCAGATCGCCCGCTTTCTCCAGCACCGGACCGGAGGTGGTGCGCAGATTCACGCCCATTTCATTGGCGACGATATTCGCCAGGGTCGTTTTCCCCAAACCCGGAGGGCCAAAAATCAACAGGTGATCGAGCGCATCGCCGCGAAGTTTTGCCGCCTGGATGAAGATCTCCATCTGGGAACGAACCTGCGGCTGGCCGATATACTCATCAAGCAGTTTTGGGCGGATCGCGCGATCCACCACGTCATCTGCCTGAATTGTGCCTGCCGATACCAGGCGGTCTGCTTCAATCATCCTTTACCTCACAATGCAGCGCGCAGCGCTTCACGAATCAGGGTTTCACTGCTGGCATCCGGTTTGGCAATTTTACTCACCATACGGCTGGCCTCCTGAGGTTTATAGCCCAGCGCCACCAGCGCAGCAACCGCTTCCTGTTCCGCATCGTCATCCGACGCAGGCGCGCCCGGGGACGTCAGCACCAGGTCAGCCGCCGGGGTAAACAGATCGCCGTGCAGACCTTTAAAGCGGTCTTTCATTTCGACAATCAAACGCTCGGCGGTTTTCTTGCCGATACCCGGCAGTTTGATCAACGCAGCAGGATCTTCGCGCTCAACGGCATTCACAAACTGTGGAGCGGACATGCCGGATAATATCGCCAGCGCCAGCTTCGGTCCGACGCCGTTGGTTTTAATCAGTTCGCGGAACAGGGTGCGTTCCTGCTTGTTATTGAAGCCGTACAGCAGTTGGGCATCTTCACGCACCACGAACTGGGTAAAGACAATCGCCTCTTTGCCCGCGTCCGGCAGCTCGTAGAAGCAGGTCATCGGCATATGGACTTCATAGCCCACGCCACCCACTTCCAGCAGCACTAACGGGGGTTGTTTTTCAATGATGATGCCTCTGAGTCTGCCTATCACGTGACGCTCCTGCGTTCTGGAAAAATGTTGACTGGCGACATAATAAAAAAAGGCTGGATGTTTATCCAGCCTGATTTCTTATTATCGTAACCTGCCTCGTGCCAGATTAAGCCGCGACTCGCTCATCTGCATCGCGTTCTGGCTGACGTGACAGTGGGTAATCGCAATGGCCAGCGCATCGGCGGCGTCGGCCTGCGGGTTCGCGGGAAGCTTCAGCAAGGTACGCACCATATGCTGCACCTGGCTTTTCTCCGCGCTACCGATGCCCACCACCGTCTGCTTAACCTGTCTTGCCGCGTATTCGAATACCGGCAAATCCTGGTTCACGGCAGCGACGATGGCAACGCCGCGCGCCTGACCGAGCTTTAGCGCCGAATCAGCGTTTTTCGCCATAAAGACCTGCTCAATGGCGAAATAGTCAGGCTGAAACTGGGTGATGATCTCCGACACGCCCGCATAAATGAGCTTCAGACGCGACGGCAAATCGTCGACTTTGGTGCGAATACAGCCACTGCCCAGGTAGGTTAGCTGGCGTCCAACCTGACGGATAACGCCATAACCGGTGACGCGTGAGCCTGGGTCAATCCCGAGAATAATCGACATCACGCGTCTCCTGTAACGGATTTATACGCTCTCATTAGAGAGTCGCTGCAACCTCATCAGAGATTTCACCGTTGTGATACACTTCCTGCACGTCGTCGCAGTCTTCGAGCATGTCGATAAGACGCAGCAGTTTTGGCGCAGTCTCTGCATCCATATCCGCTTTGGTGGACGGGATCATGGAGACTTCAGCGTTGTCAGCTTTCAGGCCAGCCGCTTCCAGCGCGTCGCGCACCGCACCCATCTCTTCCCACGCGGTGTAGACGTCGATAGCACCGTCGTCAAAGGTCACCACGTCTTCCGCACCGGCTTCCAGTGCCGCTTCCATGATCACATCTTCGTCGCCTTTCTCGAAGGAGATGACGCCTTTTTTGCTGAACAGGTAAGCCACGGAACCGTCAGTGCCCAGGTTACCACCTGTTTTGGTGAACGCATGACGCACTTCCGCTACGGTACGGTTACGGTTGTCAGACAGACATTCAACCATTACCGCTGTACCGCCAGGACCGTAACCTTCATAAATGATGGTTTCCATGTTCGCGTCTTCATCACCGCCCACGCCACGTGCGATTGCACGGTTCAGGGTGTCACGCGTCATGTTGTTTGACAGCGCTTTATCGATCGCTGCACGCAGACGTGGGTTAGAACCCGCATCGCCGCCGCCCAGACGCGCTGCAGTCACCAGCTCGCGAATGATTTTGGTAAAGATCTTACCGCGCTTGGCATCCTGTGCCGCTTTGCGGTGTTTGGTGTTGGCCCACTTACTATGACCTGCCATAAAAATATCCTCAAAGAGCGCGCCTTTTCAGGCAGCGTTAATTACAAATTCTTCAATCGCCTGCCGGTTGCTCCACGACTTGGTGAGTGCGGCGGCATCCGCCGCATTCATCCAGCGGTAGGTCAGGTGTTCAGTGAACACGATCTCCCGTTCGTGGGGAAGCGCAAGACAGAACCACGATTCCGTATTGCGTTCGATACCCGGCGCATAGCGATGACGTAAATGGCTAAAAATTTCAAACTCCACCGTGCGCTGACAGTCCTTCAGGGTCAGTTGCTCGCGAGCAACATCAATGGCGACCTCTTCCTTTACTTCACGCGCGGCGGCCTGCGGCGCAGTCTCCCCCTCTTCCAGACTGCCGGTAACCGACTGCCAGAAATCAGGATCGTCGCGCCGCTGCAACATCAGCACCCGCTTCGTGTCTTCTGCATAAATGACCACCAGGACAGAAACGGGAAGCTTATATGCCATATCAGTTTTTCTCTTCCTTCTTCACCACTTCAATGCCCAACTCAGCCAGAGAGGCCGGGTTGGCAAAGCTTGGCGCTTCGGTCATCAGACACGCGGCAGCAGTGGTTTTCGGGAAGGCAATAACATCACGGATGTTATCGGTGCCGGTCAGCAGCATGGTCAGACGGTCAAGACCAAATGCCAGACCCGCGTGTGGAGGCGTGCCGTATTTCAGGGCGTCCAGCAGGAAGCCGAATTTCTCGCGCTGCTCTTGCTCGTTAATGCCGAGAATGCCAAACACGGTCTGCTGCATTTCGCCGCTGTGAATACGCACGGAACCGCCGCCCACTTCATAGCCGTTGATAACCATATCGTAAGCGTTCGCGACCGCGTCTTCCGGCGCCGCTTTCAGCTCTGCCGCACTCATGTCTTTTGGCGAGGTGAACGGGTGGTGCATTGCGGTCAGACCGCCTTCACCGTCGTCTTCAAACATTGGGAAGTCGATAACCCACAGCGGCGCCCATTTGTTTTCGTCGGTCAGGTTCAGGTCTTTGCCGAGCTTCAGACGCAGCGCGCCCATCGCATCCGCCACGACTTTCTTATTGTCTGCACCGAAGAAAATCATGTCGCCGTCCTGTGCGCCTGTGCGCTCAAGGATCGCTTCCACGATGTCTGCGTTCAGGAATTTCGCTACCGGGCTGGTGATACCTTCCAGACCTTTTGCACGTTCGGTCACTTTAATATAGGCCAGACCTTTCGCACCGTAGATCTTAATGAAGTTACCGTAGTCGTCGATCTGCTTACGGCTCAGGGCCGCACCGCCCGGAACGCGCAGGGCCGCGACGCGACCTTTCGGATCGTTAGCCGGGCCAGCAAATACCGCAAACTCAACGGCTTTCACCAGGTCTGCCACGTCCACCAGCTCCATCGGGTTACGCAGGTCTGGTTTATCAGAACCGTAACGGCGCTCGGCTTCGGCGAAGGTCATGATTGGGAAGTCACCCAGCTCAACGCCTTTCACGTCGTTCCACAGGCCGCGCACCAGCGCTTCCATCACTTCACGCACCTGCTCGGCGGTCATGAAGGAAGTTTCGACGTCGATCTGGGTAAATTCTGGCTGACGGTCAGCGCGCAGGTCTTCGTCGCGGAAGCATTTTACGATCTGATAGTAACGGTCGAAGCCGGACATCATCAGCAGCTGTTTGAACAGCTGAGGAGACTGTGGCAGCGCGTAGAATTTGCCTTTATGAACGCGGGACGGGACCAGATAATCGCGCGCGCCTTCCGGCGTGGCTTTGGTCAGCATCGGGGTTTCGATATCGAGGAAACCGTGGTCATCCATAAAACGACGCACCAGGCTGGTGATTTTCGCACGGGTTTTCAGGCGCTGAGCCATCTCCGGGCGACGCAGATCCAGGTAACGATACTTAAGACGCGCTTCTTCAGTGTTGACGTGGTTTGAGTCCAGCGGCAGCGCTTCAGCACGGTTGATGATAACGAGGTCAGACGCCAGGACTTCAATCGCACCGGTCGCCATGTCTGCGTTAACGTTTTTCTCGTCACGCGCACGCACGGTGCCGGTGACCTGAATGCAGAACTCATTACGCAGTTCAGAAGCCAGCTTCAACGCCTCTGCACGATCCGGATCGAAGAACACCTGAACGATACCTTCGCGGTCGCGCATATCGATGAAGATAAGGCTACCAAGATCACGACGACGGTTGACCCAACCACACAGGGTAACCTGCTGCCCGACGTGGGACTGACGCAGCTGCCCGCAATATTCTGTACGCATGAGATATCCCTTAATTAGCCGCAGGCTGATTGTCGCCTGTCTTGCAGGCCACGATGTCGCAGCTTTCTGTATGTCACAACTGGATGAAAAAAGGCGGCTATTATACTGGAAATTCCGCCGGACGATAAGAGAGAAGCGCGGCCTGGCGCTCGTTTGCTGCTCTCTTATTGCGTATTCTCACAAAAATTAACAAAATTATCCGACCGATAACAGGCAATCACGTCGTAAGGTGTGGCCGAAGCTATTCATTTAACTGGAGTTACTATGTTGACACTTGATGCCACCAAAACTGCACTTGTGGTGATTGATTTACAGGAAGGGATCCTCCCCTTTGCCGGTGGCCCACATACCGCTGACGATGTGGTCAGCCGTGCGGCCCGTCTCGCGGAAAAATGCCGTGCCAGTGGTGCGCCTGTTATCATGGTGCGCGTCGGCTGGTCAGCGGATTTCGCCGAAGCGTTGAAACAGCCGGTTGACGCACAGGCTGCCGCGCACGCATTGCCGGACAACTGGTGGACATATCCTCTCTCGCTCGGCAAACGCGACAGCGATATCGAAGTCACCAAACGCCAGTGGGGCGCGTTCTACGGCACCGATCTGGAGCTGCAGCTACGCCGTCGCGGGATCGACACCATCATCCTGTGCGGGATCTCCACCAACATCGGCGTGGAGTCAACGGCCCGCAACGCCTGGGAGCTGGGTTTTAACCTGGTGATCGCCGAAGATGCCTGCAGCGCGGCATCTGCGGAGCAGCATCAGGGCAGCATGACCCACATCTTCCCGCGCATCGGTCGCGTACGCAGCACAAGCGAGATTTTAAGCGCCTTATGATATACGTGGGTCTGCCCCAGTGGTCGCACCCAAAATGGGTGCGTCTGGGCATCACCAGCCTTGAAGAGTATGCCCGACACTTCAACTGTGTCGAGGGGAATACCACGCTGTACGCGCTCCCCAAAGCAGAGATTGTTGAGCGCTGGCGGGAACAAACCACGGACGCGTTTCGCTTCTGCTTTAAATTTCCGGCAACTATCTCCCACAACGCCGCGCTGCGTAACTGCGGTGACTTAACCGAAGAGTTCTTTACGCGCATGTCCCCGCTGGCCAACCGAATTGGCCAATACTGGCTCCAGCTTCCCGCAACCTTTGGCCCACGCGATTTGCCCGCGCTGTGGCAGTTCCTGGATGTTCTGCCCCGTGAATTCACCTACGGCGTTGAAGTCCGACACCAGGACTTCTTTGCGAAAGGTGAGGCCGAACGCGCGCTCAATCGCGGTCTTCTTGAACGTTCCATTAACCGGGTGATCCTCGATAGCCGCCCGGTACACAGCGCAATTCCTCATAATGAGGCTATTGTGGATGCCCAGCGCAAGAAGCCAAAAGTTCCGGTGCACGCCATCGTGACCGCGCAAAATCCAATGGTCAGGTTCATCGGCAGCGATAACATGCAGCAAAATCAGGATATGTTCGCCGTCTGGCTGCAAACGTTAGCGAAATGGGAGCAAACGACCACACCCTATCTTTGCCTGCACACCCCCGACATTGCCCAGGCTCCCGAACTGGTCGATGCTCTCTGGCAGGCCTTGCAGGCCGCGGTACCGTCCGTCGGCAGCGCCCCTTCTATTCCACAACAATCTTCTCTTTTTTGAGGAAGGCACTTATCATAGAGAGGTGCCATCTGCCAAATAACAGGGAGTTTGTATGGTCAGCGCGCTGTATGCGGTGTTAGGTGCATTACTGCTGATTAAGTTTTCATTTGATGTTGTGCGCCTGCGAATGCAATACCGCGTCTCCTACGGTGACGGTGGTTTTTCCGAACTGCAGAGCGCCATTCGCATTCACGGTAACGCGGTTGAATACATTCCCGTCGCACTGATCCTGCTGCTGTTTATGGAAATGAACGGGGCAGAAACCTGGATGGTGCACGTCTGCGGCCTGCTCCTGATTGCGGGTCGGTTAATGCATTATTATGGCTACCACCACCGCGTATTTCGCTGGCGTCGTTCCGGCATGAGCGCGACCTGGTGTTCGCTTGTGCTGATGGTGCTGGCTAACCTTTGGTATATGCCGTGGGAGTTGGTTTTCTCCTTCCGTTAGCGCACAATACGCCCCTTTATTTTTCCCGGATTTTTACGTTATGTCAGATCGCGACACGCTTTTTTCCGCGCCTATCGCCAGCCTGGGCGACTGGACCTTTGATGAACGGGTGGCCGAAGTCTTCCCGGATATGATCCAGCGCTCTGTTCCCGGTTACTCCAATATTATTTCTATGATCGGCATGCTGGCTGAACGTTTCGTTCAACCCGGCACGCAGGTCTATGATCTGGGCTGTTCGCTCGGCGCGGCAACGCTGTCGATCCGTCGTAACGTACGTCAGGATGACTGCAAAATCATTGCCGTCGATAACTCTCCGGCCATGGTCGAACGCTGTCGCCGCCACATTGACGCCTATAAAGCACCCACCCCTGTCGAGGTGGTGGAAGGCGATATTCGTGATATCGAGATCAGAAACGCGTCGATGGTGGTACTGAATTTTACCCTGCAGTTCCTGGTGCCTGAAGACCGCCAGCTGCTGCTGGACAAAATTTATAAAGGTCTGAACCCCGGCGGTGCGCTGGTGCTCTCAGAGAAGTTTAGCTTTGAAGACGCTAACGTAGGCGAACTGCTGTTCAACATGCACCACGATTTCAAGCGTGCGAACGGCTACAGCGAGCTGGAGATCAGCCAGAAACGCAGCATGCTCGAAAACGTGATGCTGACGGACTCCGTAGAAACCCACAAGGCGCGCCTGCGCAAAGCGGGATTTGAGCACAGTGAACTGTGGTTCCAGTGCTTTAACTTTGGCTCTCTGGTGGCGCTGAAAGCTGAGGATGCAGCATGATTGAGTTCGGCAACTTCTATCAGCTGATTGCAAAAAATCACCTCTCCCACTGGCTGGAAACCCTGCCTGCGCAAATCGCCACCTGGCAGCGCGATCAGCAGCATGGGCTGCTTAAGCAGTGGTCCAACGCGGTGGAGTTTCTGCCGGAGCTGACGCCGCACCGTCTGGATCTGCTGCACAGCGTGACGGCGGAAAGTCAAGAGCCGCTCCCTGCCGGGCAGATAAACCGCATCGAGACCCTGATGCGTAACCTGATGCCGTGGCGCAAAGGGCCGTTCTCGCTGTACGGTGTGGACATTAATACCGAATGGCGCTCAGACTGGAAATGGGATCGCGTTCTGCCACATCTTTCAGACCTGAGCGGGCGCACCATTCTGGACGTGGGCTGCGGCAGCGGTTACCACATGTGGCGCATGATCGGCGCAGGTGCCCATCTGGCCGTCGGTATCGACCCGATGCAGCTGTTCCTGTGCCAGTTTGAAGCGGTGCGTAAACTGCTGGGCAACGACCAGCGCGCGCACCTGCTGCCGCTGGGCATTGAGCAACTCCCTGCCCTGAAAGCCTTTGATACCGTCTTTTCCATGGGCGTGCTGTACCACCGTCGTTCCCCGCTTGAACATCTCTGGCAACTGAAAGATCAGCTGGTCAGCGGCGGCGAACTGGTGCTGGAAACGCTGGTGATTGAAGGTGATGAACATGCCGTTCTGGTGCCGGGCGATCGCTACGCGCAGATGCGCAACGTCTATTTCATCCCTTCCGCGCTGGCGCTGAAGAACTGGCTGGAAAAATGCGGGTTTGTGGATGTGCGGATTGCGGATGTCAGCGTGACCTCTCTCGAAGAACAGCGCCGCACCGACTGGATGATCACCGAATCGCTGGAGCAGTTCCTCGACCCAGCCGACCACAGCAAAACCATTGAAGGCTACCCGGCCCCGATGCGTGCAGTGTTGATTGCGACCAAGCCGTAGCCTTTTAGCCGGGTGGCGGCTGCGCCTTACCGGGCCTACTCCCGATGTTGTAGGCCCGGTAAGCGAAGCGCCACCGGGCGCAGGAGAAAAAAAGGCCCCTGTTGAAATTGCAGGGGCCTGGTACAAGCAAGCATCATATTGGGCGACATGATGCGCGGTAAAAATCGGTACGTTGCTACACGTGATGACGTTCAATCAACGATTTCATTACCGCAACCGACTCTCCATCTACACCGTAGCGCGAGTACTCATCCGCTTCAGCATCCGTCGACATAGACAACCCTGTATTGCGATAACGCATGGGTGACGGTATCCATTTCCCGGCAGAGCTGTGAAGCTCTTCTACCCCTGCGTCTAAAAACAGTTCCAGATTGCTGGCGCGTACTCCTGCGCCCGCCATGATTATTGGAACACCGGAATGTGCTTTTAGTTCCGTAATTAATTGCAGTCCTTTTTCAGCTGACGACTGCTGACCCGATGTCAAAATGCGCGCCACGCCAAGTTCTCCAAGCGTTTCAAAGGCCTGAAGCGGATCTTTACACATATCAAATGCACGATGAAAAGTGACGGCCAGCCCCTGCGCGGCGCTTATGACCTGACGCATGCGCGGTATATCAATATTGCCGTCTTCATCCAGCAGACCGGTAACCAGCCCCGGGAACCCCAGTTCCCGAACGAGCGCAATATCATCAAGCATGGCACTGAACTCGCCCGCCGTGTAACAAAAATCACCGCCGCGCGGACGAATAATCGGGTGAACGGGGATCGTGACGGCCTGACGGGCAGACTTTAACACCCCGCAGGAGGGCGTCAGCCCGCCTTCTTTCGGTGCCGCGCACAGTTCAATGCGGTCTGCACCCTGCTCCTGCGCGGTCACGGCACACTCCACGCTGTAACAACAAATCTCCAGCAGCGCCATTTAATCCTCCTTAATTTCCACTCAACGAACCATCATGTCACGCCATCCCTTTTCGGTCCCGGCCTGAACTCACAACTCTTACGCTTCACTGGCAACGATCTGTTCGATCGTCCACGGATGAAATTTCACCGTGACCTGTCCGTCAGTAACGGCAAGCGTCGGATTGGGTAAACGCTCGCGCTCACCTTTTGGTGAACTCGTTTTCACATAGATACCCGGCTGGCTTAAGCCCGCGTCGGATAACAGCGCCAGCGCGCGCGCATTCAGCGTTTCAGGCTCGCCCGGCAAAACAATTTCAATATGCTCCCAGCCTTCATGCGGATAGCGTTTCTCACCCGGCCACGGCAGTTCAACCACGGTGAATTGCCAGTGCGCGACACACACCGGTTCATGCAGTTTGAACAGGCAGATTGGGCGACCGTTAATGATATTCTCAGAAAGCAGTTCACCGCACTGCTTGAAACCGCGACGCCAGCGCTCGGCTGTCGCATTCTGATGGCAGCGCAGAGAAATGTGATCGGCCTCAAGCGGTGCGATATCCAGACCCAGGCGGGTGGCAAGTTCTGTGAACGCCTGAGTGAAGCGCGGTAAATCTGCGGAAATATCATGCAGTTCGTCAATGGTTTGCCAGTTCGCCATACGTCAGTCTCTTATCATGTCGCAAAGCCGCTAATTTACTCTGTTCCCCTCTTTCGACCAACCGCAGAATAGGGGTTTTTACGACTGCATGATTATGCACACCTTCTTAGCCTGGATTCTGTACTATCTTCAGCCCCCGCAGTGCTGACGCCAGAGGGCATTTGCAGTATACTCCCGCCCTAAATTCTTTAACGGGCGCGGGTCGTTGTTCCCCCGCACCAAAAACGTAAGGTATCCAGGTGAATATTCAGGCTCTTCTCTCAGAAAAAGTCAGTCAGGCACTGATTGCCGCAGGTGCGCCTGCGGATTGCGAACCGCAGGTTCGTCAGTCAGCAAAAGTACAGTTTGGCGACTATCAGGCTAATGGCGTGATGGCAGTGGCTAAAAAACTGGGCATGCCGCCGCGACAGCTCGCTGAGCAGGTACTGACGCATCTGGATCTCACCGGGATTGCCAGTAAGACTGAAATCGCCGGTCCGGGCTTTATCAACATCTTCCTCGAGCCCGCTTTCCTGGCAAGCCACGTTGACGCGGCGCTGAAATCAGACCGTCTGGGCGTTTCCCAGCCGAAGGCGCAGACCATCGTGATCGACTACTCCGCGCCAAACGTCGCAAAAGAGATGCACGTTGGTCACCTGCGTTCCACCATTATCGGCGACGCCTCCGTGCGTACCAATGAATTCCTCGGCCATAAAGTGATCCGCGCGAACCACGTGGGCGACTGGGGAACCCAGTTCGGTATGCTGATTGCTTACCTGGAAAAACAGCAGCAGGAAAACGCAGGCGAGATGGCGCTGGCGGACCTGGAAGGGTTCTACCGTGAAGCCAAAAAACACTACGACGAAGACGAAGCCTTCGCCGAGCGCGCGCGTAGCTACGTGGTGAAACTGCAGGGCGGGGATCAATACTTCCTCGAGATGTGGCGCAAGCTGGTTGACATCACCATGTCCCAGAACCAGCTGACCTATAACCGTCTGAACGTCACCCTGACCCGCGACGACGTGATGGGTGAAAGCCTCTATAACCCAATGCTGCCTGGCATTGTGGCAGACCTGAAAGCCAAAGGTCTGGCGGTAGAGAGCGAAGGTGCAACGGTGGTGTTCCTTGATGAGTACAAAAACAAGGAAGGCGAACCGATGGGCGTCATCATCCAGAAAAAGGATGGCGGCTATCTCTATACCACCACCGATATCGCCTGTGCGAAATACCGTTACGAAACCCTGCATGCAGACCGCGTGCTGTATTACATCGACTCCCGCCAGCACCAGCACCTGATGCAGGCATGGACCATCGTGCGTAAAGCCGGTTACGTGCCGGATTCCGTACCGCTGGAACACCACATGTTCGGTATGATGCTGGGTAAAGACGGTAAGCCGTTCAAAACCCGCGCGGGCGGCACCGTGAAGCTTTCTGACCTGCTGGACGAAGCGCTGGAACGCGCCCGCCGTCTGGTCGCGGAGAAGAACCCGGACATGCCTGCTGACGAGCTGGAAAAACTGGCTAATGCTGTCGGTATCGGCGCGGTGAAATACGCGGATCTGTCCAAGAACCGTACCACCGACTATATCTTTGACTGGGATAACATGCTGGCATTCGAAGGCAACACTGCACCCTATATGCAGTATGCCTACACCCGCGTGCTCTCCGTGTTCCGTAAGGCAAACATCGACGAAAGCGTGCTGGCTAACGCCACGGTGAGCATCACCGAAGATCGCGAAGCACAGCTGGCAGCGCGTCTGCTGCAGTTCGAAGAGACGCTGACGGTTGTGGCACGTGACGGTACGCCGCACGTGATGTGTGCTTACCTGTACGATCTGGCGGGTCTGTTCTCCGGCTTCTACGAGCACTGCCCTATCCTATCGGCAGAAAGCGAAGCGGTTCGCAACAGCCGCCTGAAGCTGGCGCAGCTCACGGCGAAGACCCTGAAGCTGGGTCTGGATACCCTGGGTATCGAAACCGTAGAACGTATGTAAAAACAAAACCCGGCGCAAGCCGGGTTTTGTTTTGTAGCCCCGGTAAGCGCAGCGCCACCGGGGATATCCACAGGTTCAGAAGTATTTCCGCAAATACTCCGTCAGACACAGTATCGCCATCGCCTGTCCGTACGGCATCGACGTCAGCGGGATCTGGCGATAAAACTCAAGATCGCTTCCCATCCCCGTACCGAACGACGTTTGCAGCAGCTCCCCTTCCGGCGAGATGTTTTTCACGATACCGCGAATCGCTTTCTCAGCCACCTCGCCATATTCTGGCCCAACATAGCGCTTACGCACTGCTTTCAGGATCCCGTAAGCAAACCCGGCGGTAGCCGATGCTTCAAGATACGAATTCGGATCGTCGAGCAGCGTATGCCACAGCCCACTCTCGTCCTGACATTTCGCCAGCGCCGCAACCTGCGCGTTCAGCACCTGCACCAGATAGCGGCGCACTGCGTTGTTTTCCGGCAGATCCACCAGCTCGAGGAAGTCCGGGATGACGATAGTGAGCCAGCTGTTGCCGCGCGCCCAGCGGGCATTGGCGAAGTTATGGTTGCCGTCGTAGCTCCAGCCGTGGAACCACAGGCCGGTCTCCCGATCCATCAGGTTTTGCACGTGCAGCAGGAACTGATAGACCGCCTCTTCAACGTACTCCGGCTTGTTGAGCAGCTTGCCGATTTTCGCCAGCGGCAGGACCGTCATCATCAGCGTGTCGTCCCACATCTGCTGGTGGTTCTCTTCCGCGAGGGTGATGTGCTGCATGCCACCGTGTTCGGTGCGCGGCATCTCATTCATCGCCCATTCCGCCCAGCTTTCCAGCCACGGCAGCCAGGCCGGGTTTTTCGTCTCTTCGTAGCGATAGGCCAGCGTCAGGAACGGCGACATGGTATTCACGTTTTTGGTGGTTGCGCCTTCCGCAAAACGGTCGGCAAACCAGCCGTCGATAATCTCGCGCATACCTTCGTCGCCGGTCTGGCAGTAGTACTGCCAGATCCCATACAGGCCGACGCCGTGCGTCCATTCCCATCCGGCCCAGCCTTTGGTGTCGATTACGCGCCCGTCGTCCAGCCGCAGCAAAAATTGCCCCGTTTTGTCGTGGATATTGACCAGGTTATGCGTCACCTTTTGAATCAGCGACTTCAGCTCGTCCCGGGCGATAAAGCGCTCGGGTTGACGCAGTAACGGGCTATGTTTGACAGGCCAAACTTTCATCATCTTAACCTCTGTTGTATGTCGAATTCAGTACCGCACGATCCTTCAGCGAAGGTGCCGCCGGTTTATTACGATTCAGATAACCAATGTTGTTGTTGCCCCACAGTGACTCGTAAGGTATGCCGGCCAGCATTTCCACTGTCTCGCGGGCCTGCGGCGTAGCGGCTTCTGGCATCGCCCGGCCGGACTCGCGCATTTTGGCGGTCTCTTCGCGCAGCGTGCTGTGGGTCTGCAAATTGAGCTTGAAGCGCAGGGAAACGAGGAAGCCGCAGAACAGCACCAGAATGGTGCCCACGCTCAGGATCATCAGAATAGTGTGGCTCACTTCCGCAGGCTGCACTTTCTGACCGCTGACGAAGCCGGACATCTGCATCACGATGCCCACCAGCATCACCGCACCAGCCTGTGACGCCTTACGGGTTAGGGTCATGATGCCCGCGAAGATCCCCTCGCGGCGCTGGCCGGTGATCACTTCATCCACGTCGGCAATGTAGGTGTAGGTGTTCCACGGTACGTAGTTGATACCGCCGCGACCGAGGCCCGCCACCGCAGAGATCAGCAACAGCAGAGAGTAAACGTCGCTCAGACCCGCGTAGTAGAGCACGGCGTAAGAAATTGATGCCAGACCGAACAGCACCACCACCATGCGGTAAGACGGCGCAGGCCCGAAGCGAATGCACAGCGGGATCATCCCGATTACGGCCAGGAACTGGAAGATGGCCATCGTGCCCAGCAGGTTGGACGCCATAGAGGCTTCCTGCATCAGTACGAACACCACGTAGTAGGTGAACACCGCGTTAAAGACGTCCTGCGCGATGTACCCACCGAGGTACATACCCAGATGCTGGCGGAAAATCTTAATACGCAGCGTCGAGCTTAACTCCACGAACAGACGGTTCAGGCTCTGGCCCAGCGTCAGCTTCTTCTTCTCCTCTTCGGCACGCAGCGCCGCTTCAGACCACTCCTCACGCGGGCGCTCCCAGGTAAAGAACCAAACGAAGGTCAGCATCAGCGCGCAGAGCACAGAGAAAACCAGGCTTGCGTAGAAGAAGGAAACCGCGTTGTCTTTCCCGAAATGGGTCAGCAGGATCCCCGGCAGGAAGGAGGCCAGAATGGCGGACATCTGCGCCATTGAGATACGCGCCCCGGAGAACTTGGTTTTCTGTTTAAAGTCATCGGTCATTTCCGGTACCAGCGTTTCGTACGGCACCAGAATCATCGTGTAGACAATATCAAACACCAAATAGGTCAGCAGGTAGTACCAGAAGCTCATGTCCCCTACCCACATCAGCGAGTAGCTGAACACGCACGGAATCCCCAGCAGAATAAAGAACTTACGGCGGCCAAAGCGCTTACCGAGCCAGGTCGTACCAAAGTTATCGGTCAAAAAGCCCATCAGCGGGCTGACAACGGCATCCAGCACCCTTGCGGCGGCAAAGATGAACGTCGCTTCAATCGGTGTGAGTCCACAGAAGGTGGTATAAAAATACAAAAGCCAGGCCGCCGTCAGCGCAGTGGTACCCGCGCCGAGGAAATCGCCTGACCCGTAAGCAAGATAATTTGCGAGTCCAATTTTACGTGTTTTCATTGCCGTCAACCCTAATCAGTTTTGGGAGACTCCCTGTAAGCAAACCTCGTCCGGGAGTTTTTACACGGCTACAGTAAAAGTATCGACTTGTTGATACCTTTCTGTTTCTGCCATCGCACAGGGGGGAATGGCAAAAATGCAAAGAGTGTCGTCACGCGTGTCACTGATTTATAAAACAGCGTTTCTATTGCATCAAAAGGTGAGGTCAATTTTGCGAGCCAGCCATCAGATTTGCCTGAAGGCTGGCGAAAAGGCAGGCAGTTAACGGTAGTTGACGATGACGGAATTGCTCTGAACCTTCAGCGCCGGGATCAGGCGACCGCCACCCGGCACCTCCCAGATAAAGCGTAAAGGCTCGACGGCGGGCACTCCGTTGAACGCCTGGGTCGTTCCGCTTTCACCGTCTATTTCGGTACAGCGCGTCTGAGAGCAGAGACGCACCCGCAGCCCGGCGGGCGTTGGGCCAATCAGCGTATAGTTCCAGACCACCAGCGTCATGAGGCCAGAAGCCGGTTCCGGCGACGACAGCGGACGCGAAGACATTGCCACCCCGCGATGGCTTAGCGTGACGCCCATACTGCTGGCCTGCCACGTTTCCTCACCTGCGGCCTGCGCCGCCAGCGGGAAAAAGAGTACCCATAGCCACTTTCGCATTATTTTCCTCCAATGGTCGCCGTCATACGAATGTGGCGATTGTCCGACAGCTCCATATTCGACAGCACCACCAGCTGGTTCAGGCTACGGCGCAGGAAGCGTGAAAGCAGCGGCCTCAGTGCATGATTCACCAGCAGAACCGGCGGCGCACCCAGCATCTCCTGACGCGCCAGCGCCTCCTGCGTCTGCGCCAGCAAGCGGTCGGCCAGACCCGGCTCAAGGCCACCCCCCCCCTGCAACGCCTGCAGCAGCAGACGCTCAAGCGGCGTATCGAGGCCAATCACCTGCACTTCTCCGGTGCCAGGGAACCACTGCTGGGTGATCGCACGGCCCAGCGCCACGCGTACCACCGCCGTCAGCTCGTGCGGATCGCTTTGCAGCGGCGCGTGCTCAGCCAGTGTTTCCAGGATGGTGCGCATATCGCGGATCGGCACCTTCTCATCAAGCAGGTTTTGCAGCACCTTGTGCAGCGTGGTCAACGTCAGCACGCCCGGAACCAGATCTTCCGTCAGCTTCGGCATCTCCTGCGTCACGCGGTCAAGCAGCTGCTGCGCTTCCTGACGCCCAAACAGCTCGGCGGAGAACTGCCCAATCAGGTGGTTGAGGTGGGTCGCCACCACGGTACTGGCTTCAACAACGGTATAGCCCTGAATCTGCGCCTGCTCTTTCAGGGCGCTCTCAATCCAGATAGCCGCCAGGCCAAAGGCCGGATCGATGGTTTGCTCGCCCGGCAGCGTGCCCGCGGCGGTGCCGGGGTTAATCGCCAGCCAGCGGCCCGGATAGGCATCACCGCTGCCAATTTCGACACCTTTCATTAGAATGCGGTAGCGCGCGGGCGGCAGATCCATATTGTCGCGAATGTGAACCACCGGCGGGAGGAAGCCCATATCCTGGGCGAATTTTTTACGGATGCTGCGGATACGCCCCAGCAGTTCGCCATCCTGCTGGAAGTCCACCATCGGGATCAGGCGATAGCCCACTTCCATCCCCAGAGAATCTTCCAGCTGCACGTCGTTCCAGGTGGCCTCCACGGCCTGGGTATTTTCCGGCATTTTCACCGGCGCAGGCTCTGCCGCCGGTTTCATTTCACGCCCGCGCATCCACCAGGCCAGGCCCAGCAGGCCCGCGGTGAACAGCAGGAACACCAGGTTTGGCATCCCCGGCACCATGCCGAGCAGGCCCAACACCGCCGCCGACAGCAGCATCACGCGGGGGTTGCTGAACAGCTGCCCCACCATCTGCTCACCCACGTCCTGATCGGTACTCACGCGGGTGACGATAACGCCTGCTGCGGTCGAGATAACCAGCGCCGGGATCTGGGCGACCAGACCGTCACCGATGGTCAGCAGCGTATAGCTTTCCGCCGCGTGGCCCATGTCCATCCCGTGCTGAAGGACGCCGACCAGCAACCCCCCGACCACGTTGATGACCATGATCAGGATGCCCGCGATGGCATCACCGCGCACAAACTTACTCGCACCGTCCATCGAACCGTAGAAGTCCGCTTCCTGCGTCACCTCCGCGCGGCGCTTTTTCGCTTCATCTTCTGCGATAAGCCCGGCGTTCAGGTCGGCGTCGATCGCCATCTGCTTGCCCGGCATCCCGTCCAGCACAAAGCGCGCGCCAACTTCCGCGATACGCCCCGCACCTTTGGTGATAACCATAAAGTTGATGATCACGAGGATGACAAACACCACGATACCGATGGCAAAGTTACCGCCCACGAGGAAGTGGCCAAAGGCCTCAACCACTTTACCCGCCGCCGCCGCGCCGGTATGGCCTTCCATCAGAATGATACGGGTAGACGCCACGTTCAGCGCCAGTCGCAGGAGCGTGGTAAACAGCAGAATGGTCGGGAACGCCGCAAATTCCAGGGTGCGCTGGGTGAACATCGCCACCAGCAGCACCATGATGGACAACGCAATGTTGAATGTGAAAAGCAGATCGAGAATGAATGCCGGGAGCGGCAGTACCATCATCGACAGAATTAGCAGGATGAGAATCGGCCCGGCAAGGATCTGCCATTGGGTCGATTTCAGGTTGCCGGGCAGGCGCAACATTGCCACCAGATTAGCCATCAGTGTCCTTCTCGTTCAAAAAATCCAGCGCGTCAGGCACCGGAAGGTTTTCAGGTTTCACAGGTCGTTGACCGCCAGCCAGACGCCAGCGTTTTAATTGCCATACCCAGGCCAGCACTTCCGCCACGGCGGCATAAAGTTGTCCTGGGATCTGCTGCCCAATTTCCGCATGGCGGTATAAGGCACGCGCCAGCGGTGGCGCTTCAAGAATGGGGACGCGGTTCTCCGTCGCGATTTCACGGATACGCAGCGCGATAAGCCCGGCCCCCTTTGCCACCACTTTTGGCGCACTCATTTTGTTTTCGTCATACTGCAGCGCAACGGAATAGTGGGTCGGGTTGGTGACGATCACATCGGCTTTAGGCACGTCTTCCATCATGCGTCGACGAGCAGCCGCACGCTGCATCTGGCGGATACGCCCTTTCACGTGCGGGTCACCTTCCATCTGCTTATATTCGTCACGAATATCCTGACGCGACATGCGCAGCTTCTTGAAGTGGCTATAGAGCTGGAAGATGACGTCGAAGCCCACCATCGGGATGATGCTCAGCACCACCAGCAGCGAGCAAAACCCGATGAGGTTCATGGCGTTGCGCATGGCGCTGAGCGGCGATTCGCTGATCAGGCGCATCATGTCAGGCCAGTTATGCCACAAATAAAACCCGGCAGCGCTGCCCATCAGGGTCGACTTGAGGATGGCTTTAACCAGCTCAGCCCCGGTCTGGGCCGAAAACATACGTGCTATACCGGGAAACGGGTTGAGTTTTGAAAACTTGGGCTGCAGTGATTTGCCGCTGAACACCAGACCACCCAGCATGATCGGCGACACTATCGCCACCAGCACCACGCCGGTAATCAGCGGCAGTAAGGCGATCATTGCGCCTTTAATCAGAATAATGATTTGACCCAGAATGAGATTGGGATCGTTGACCATGCTGTGGTCAAAACGTAACCCAGAAGAGAGCATCCCCGCCAGTTTACGGGCGAGCGACTCCCCACCCAGCCAGATAATGCACACGCCTACGATAAGGATCAGCAGGGATGTCAGTTCTCGGGATCGGGGGATCTGCCCTTCCTCACGCGCTTTTTCAAGTCGGTGGGGTGTGGGGGCTTCCGTTTTGTCGTCGTTCTCTTCTGCCACAGTGCATGCTCAGCCCATTACGTCACGGGTATCATGCCAGCACAGAGAAAATCCAATGGCGGGAAAAGCCCGTTTATTCGGGCTCTTTTCGGAGATTCTTGATTTTGCCGCCTCGGGCCGCGTTAACAACCTGAGGCGGCAGACACGCTTAGAAGCCGAGGCTGTCCAGCAGGTCGTCCACCTGGTCCTGGCTTGCCACAACGCCCGCTTTGGTGGCGTCGAGCTGTGGGCCGTTGAGCAGGCTTTCGTTCTCGCGTTTCGGACGGGCAGCCGGTTCCGGGATGTTCTCCAGCAGCACCATCAGCAGCTGACGTTCAATCTCCTGAATCACATCCATCATGCGCTTGATAACCTGACCGGTGAGGTCCTGGAAATCCTGCGCCATCATGATGTCCAGCAGCTGTGCGTTGGTAAAGCTGGTGTGGCCTGGCACATCGCCCAGGAACTGGCGGGTATCGGTCACCAGCTCTCGCGCGTCAGCCAGCTCGATAGGGTTTTCAAACCACTCATCCCAGCGCTGGGTCAGCGCTTTCGCGCCCTTTTCCATCGCGTCCTGGTGGGGCTGTGACGCTTCAACGCTGTTCAGCGCACGTTCAGCGGCCTGCGCGGTCATCTGCACAACGTAGTCCAGACGGTCACGCGCATCAGGAATCGCTTCTGCTGCTTCGGCGATAGCCTGATCCAGTCCCAGTTCACGCAGGCTGTCGCGCAGCATGCGCGTCAGGCTACCAATACGGGCGATAATGTCGCTCGGTGAATGTTCTTCAACGGGTTTCATAGCAGGTTGCAACATTTCCATCACCTCACATGCCGAGTTTCTCGAAGATCTTGCCGAGCTTCTCTTCCAGGGTTGCTGCAGTGAATGGCTTCACCACATAGCCGCTTGCGCCCGCCTGGGCTGCTGCAATGATGTTCTCTTTTTTCGCTTCTGCGGTCACCATCAGCACCGGCAGTGACGCCATACCGGCATCGGCACGAATGGTTTTCAACAGTTCCAGACCATCCATGTTCGGCATGTTCCAGTCGGAAATCACAAAACCAAAGCCACCCGCCTGCAGTTTGTTCAGCGCATCAACGCCGTCTTCTGCTTCTTCAACGTTGTTGAAGCCCAGCTCTTTCAGCAGGTTACGCACGATGCGACGCATGGTGGAAAAGTCATCCACAACCAAAAATCTGAGCTCTTTGTCCGCCATAAAACTACACTCCTCTTTAAATACGTATTGCCTGTCCGGCACTGATTTTCGCCAGCATCTGCTGGCTTACCTGGCTAAGATCGACCACTTCGCTCACGCCACCCATATTGATGGCCTCGCGCGGCATGCCGAACACCACACAACTTGCTTCATTCTGCGCAATCGTCCAGGCGCCAGCCTGGTGCATCGCAAGCATTCCAGCGGCACCGTCGTTGCCCATCCCCGTCAGGATCACCCCCACGGCGTTGCGCCCCGCATGTTTCGCCACCGAATGAAACAGCACATCCACCGACGGACGGTGCCGGTTAACCGGCGGTCCGTCATGAATTTTGATTTGATAGTTCGCGCCGCTGCGCGACAGCTCCATATGCTTATCGCCCGGCGCGATGTACGCGTGTCCCGGAAGCACGCGCTCGCCGTCTTCCGCCTCTTTCACGCTGATCTGACACAGTTTGTTCAGGCGTTCAGCGAACGAGCGGGTAAATCCCGGCGGCATATGCTGCGTAATGAGAATACCCGGACTTGATAGCGGCAATGGCTGGAGTACATGACGAATTGCCTCTGTTCCTCCGGTTGACGCCCCAATCACCAGCAGTTTTTCCGAGCTGAGTAACGGACCGGCCTTCAAAGTTGCCGGTGCCGACATCGGTTTGTGCGCCGCAAGCTTCGCCCGGGACGCGGTGCGGATCTTCTCGGCAATCATCTCGCTGTAGGCCAGCATCCCTTCGCGGATACCGAGCTGAGGCTTGGTGACAAAGTCCACCGCCCCCAGCTCGAGCGCGCGCAGGGTGATTTCCGAGCCCTTCCCGGTCAGGGAGGAGACCATCACCACCGGCATCGGGCGCAGGCGCATTAATTTTTCAAGGAAATCGATGCCATCCATGCGCGGCATTTCGACATCCAGCGTCAGTACGTCGGGGTTATATTTTTTAATTAAATCCCGCGCTACCAGAGGATCGGGGGCGGTCGCCACCATCTCCATATCGCTGTGGCTATTGATGATTTCAGTCATGATCTGGCGCATCAGCGCCGAATCATCGACAGACAATACCCTGATTTTACTCATGCTTTTTCCTTACTCAGCGCATATACCGTTTGCCCACGCAGGCTAAACTCACGCACGAGGTTGCTGAAGTTTTCCGAGTGCCCGGCAAACAGTAAACCGTCAGGCTTGAGCAACGGAACAAAGCGACGCAAAATGTCCTGCTGCGTCGTTTTATCAAAATAGATCATGACGTTACGGCAAAAAATGGCGTCGAACGGACCCGGCACGTTGTACTGCTTATCCAGCAGGTTAACGGGCGCGAATTCGACGCAGTTCGCCAGCTCCTGGCGTACGCGTACCAGGCCTTCATGCGGGCCAGTGCCGCGCATGAAGTAACGCTGCAGCTGCTGAGGCGACAGCGTTTTCAGTTCATCCTGGCGATAAACACCGTTACGCGCCTTCTCCAGCACCTCGGTGTCGATATCGCTGGCGTAGACTTTCCAGCGTCCGGGCGCCATGCCCAGCGTGTCTGCAAGGGTGATAGCCAATGAGTACGGCTCTTCCCCCGTCGAGGCGGCCGCACTCCAGACGCGATACTCGCCGCTGCGTCGACGCGCGTGGTCCGCCAGCACCGGGAAGTGGTGAGCTTCACGGAAAAACGCCGTCAGGTTAGTGGTTAATGAGTTAATAAAAGCCTGCCATTCGGCGCTGTTCTGGTTCGCTTCGAGCATGCTCAAATAGCGACCAAAATCATCCAGCCCAAGCGTGCGCAAGCGCCGCACCAGCCGGTTGTAGACCATGTCTCGCTTATGATCCGCAAGCACGATCCCCGCACGCTGGTAGATTAACTGACATATCCGACGAAAATGCGCGTCGGACAGCGCGAGGCGCTGTGTCATCTGTAACAATAATGACGTTTGCCCTGAGGGCGTGGGTGATGTCATAGCGCCTTCTTAATCACATTCAGGATACAACTGGCACGGCCTGCGACCGCCCGACTTCTGTTACTGCTTCAACGTGCTCTTTGACATTAAACACCGCGACCAGCCCGGTGAGATGGTCGGCCTGGTTTGCCAGCTGATCGGTCGCGGCTGCCGCCTCTTCCACTAACGACGCGTTCTGCTGCGTGACCTGATCCATCTGGCTGACGGCCTGGGCCACCTGTTCGATCCCACGGCGCTGCTCATCCGACGCCGAGGCGATTTCACCCATGATGTCGTTAACCCGGGTGACGGAAGTGACAATCTCGGTCATGGTTTTCGCCGCCGTATCGACCAGGGCAGATCCCTGCTGAACACGGGAGACCGACTCTTCTATCAGCCCTTTAATCTCTTTCGCCGCGTTGGCGCTGCGGCTCGCCAGGTTGCGCACTTCGCCCGCAACGACCGCAAACCCGCGCCCCTGCTCGCCCGCACGCGCCGCTTCAACGGCGGCGTTGAGCGCCAGAATATTGGTCTGGAACGCGATACCGTCAATCACGCTGATGATGTCGCCAATTTTCTGCGAACTGGCGGCGATATCCTGCATGGTGCTGGCCACGTGAGAGGCCTGGTCGCCCCCTCGCTTCGCCGTCATCGCCGCCTGTTTTGACAGATCCGACGCCTGACGCGCGTTGTCGGCGTTCTGGCTTACCGTCGCGGTCAGCTGCTCCATACTGGCCGCCGTCTGCGCCAGCGAGGCCGCCTGCTGTTCGGTGCGGGATGAGAGATCGTTATTGCCTGCTGCAATCTCTGAGATCCCGGTGTGCATGGCATAACTGCCCTGCCGGACGTCGCTCACCGTTTCCCGCAGCGATCCCTGCATCGCCTTCAGGCTGGCAAAGATGGCCGAAATTTCGTTCTTCCCGTACACCGCCACCGGACGCGCAAGGTTGCCTTTTGCAATGCTGTCGAAGTGGCTGCTGATAATCGCCAGCGGTTGCACAATCATCTTGCGTGCCCAGAACAACGCGCCGCCGGTCAGCAACCCCGCCAGAATCACGACCACGGCAAAGATGACGCCCGACATGTGATAGCTGGTACGGCTCGCTTCACCGGCACGCTGAACAGACTGGTTAATATCCTGCTGCCACGCGTTAAAGCTGCCGTCAAACGCCGCCTGAGACGCCTGTACCGGCGCGGTCATGAAATCCGAAAGCTGGTTGTTTTCAAGCCAGGTCGCCTGGTGGTCCAGATCGCTGTACCACTGTTCAAAATTCTTTTTCATGGCCGCTTTAAGCGCTTTCTCTTTCTCGCTGTCGGTGGCCTGCGCCGTAAAGGCTTTAAACTGTGCGTCAGCCTGCTTCAGGCTGTCGCGCGCGGTCGCCATCAGCGCCTTGATGTCATCCGGCGGATAGCTCAACGCAGTCAAGGTTCCCGCCTTGTTCAGCGCAGTACTTGCCTGCAACAGCACGGCACGGATTTGTGCCAGCGCGGAGCGCTGCTGATTACTCGTCTCGACTTCCTGCAAATTCTGATAACCATCGCGAAACGCCCAAAAAGACAACCCGTTACTGCCAACCTGCAACACACCGCAAAGGATCAGAATCAAAAACAGTGTGGTCGAGATACGAATACGATTTAACATCCACGCTCCCATCAAGCGGCAAGCAGCCGCGGTTTAATTGTCAGTCAAAATGTTTCCCAGTTTTTATCTTGTCCGGACGTCACGGTACGCGTAGGTGTTGCTGCCGTTGCTGCGGCGGGCGCACGATACATCGTATGTGAATCGACCGTTTTTGCTGCGAGTGAAGCGAGACGAAACGCCGAGACGGCCATCTTCAGACGGCTCGCCTGGTCTTCCAGCGCAGCGGCCGCCGCAGCGGACTCCTGTACCAGCGCGGCGTTTTGTTGTGTCACGCGATCCATTTCCGATACCGCCAGGGCGACCTGGTCGATACCACGACTCTGCTCATCAGACGCAGAGGCGATTTCACCCATGATGTCCGTTACGCGGGTAACGGCATTCACGATGTCATTCATGGTCTCCCCTGCGCTTTCTACCAGCACGGAGCCGGTATCCACGCGGGAGACGGAATCTTCAATCAGGGCTTTGATCTCTTTCGCCGCATTGGCGCTGCGGCTGGCGAGGTTACGCACTTCCCCGGCCACCACGGCAAACCCGCGTCCCTGTTCGCCCGCACGCGCCGCTTCCACGGCGGCGTTCAGCGCCAGAATGTTGGTCTGGAAGGCAATGCCGTCGATGACGCTGATGATGTCGGCGATTTTCTTCGAGCTGTCGGCGATTTCGTGCATGGTTTTCACCACGCCATCCACCACGCGACCGCCGCGCTGCGCCGTCTCAGAGGCGCTTTCTGCCAGCTGAGACGCCTGACGGGCGTTATCGGCGTTCTGCTTCACGGTGGCCGTCAGTTCTTCCATGCTGGCTGCGGTCTCTTCCAGAGCAGACGCCTGCTGTTCCGTACGGGAAGAGAGGTCGTTATTCCCCATCGCAATTTCGCTGGTGCCGGTATAGATTGCCTCGGATCCGTTACGCACGTTGGTGACGGTCTCCACCAGCGAGCGCTGCATATGGTCAACGCTGTTTGCCAGTTCGGTGATCTCGTTGCGCCCGGAAACGGTCAGCGTTTTGGTCAGATCGCCTGAGGCGATGTCGCGGATATGCGCAATCACGCGGCCCAGCGGGTTGAGTAGGATGTGACGAATGCCGTACCAGACGGCCACCAGCACGATAACCAGCGCCAGCGCCAGCACGGCCATCTGCCATTTAGCGAAACGGTAGTCGTTCTGGCTTTCAGTAAATGCGGAGTGGTACAAGTCGCTGCTGGCTTTGGCATACTCACCCAGCGCCGCACCGAGTGCGTTTTGCATCCCCTGCGTCGGCTGAGCGAAATAGGCATCCATGTTGCCGCTCTCCAGGAACTGGATCAGCTCCGTCAGCCCGGCAAAGTAGGCGTTATATTTCTCATCAATATTGGCGCTCGCCTGCTCCATCGCAGGCTGCGGGGCAATCTTTTTGAAGGCGTCGTAATGTTTTGCCGCGTCGGCAAGCGTCGCACGCGCGTTTTTCAACAGATCCGTTTTCGCGCTGCTCTGCTGATTGTTGGGATCCATCATCATGCGCGCGGACGAACGGCTCAGGTTGATACGCGTTTGCAGCATCAGATCCCACGTCGTGGTCAGTTCACTCTGCTGCAGCCGCAGATCGTTCGAGGCCACGAAGCTGTCCTGGTTCTGTTTTAACGACGAGAAAAAGAGGCTACCGGAAATAAGCTGAAGAAGTGCGAAAATGACCAGCACCATCATGAGCATTGTGACAACGCGGATACGGTTCAACATACAACACCTTCTCATAGATTTATTAACGGTGTTATCGGCACAGGACACAGGAACTTTACATTTGCGAAAGGGAAAAGCGCGGGGTTAAAACGCCACGTCGACAATCAGCGTATCGGTGTAGGTTCCGGCGGGAGGCGTGGCCTGGCTGGTCAGGACTTTTGCGGTGTAGTTATAGGTACGCAGTAAACCGTCGGTGCTGACCTGCGACGATGTCGCGCTGGTCCAGCGCTCGCTGCCGCTACTGCCCCAGCGGTTGGTCGTGGCTTCTTTATAAATGTCGTAGCTCATGGTGTTACTGCCGCTGACCATCCGGCGGACATTATTGAGGGCGTTGGCACCATTATTAATGCCGATAGTGTAGGTGCTGCCTTTGGTGCAGGTGACGGCAATGGCCTGCGAGACGGTAGGGAAACTTTGTACCAACGGTGCGCTGTTGAAGTTCACGTCCGGCGTGGTCATGGCGCTGCAGTCGTTGGTGACGCTCATGTTAAGCAGAATGGTGGTCGTTGCGGTTCCCGTCTGGGGGGACGTACAAAGGCTTCCAATACCTAAGGCACAGACGTTGTAGTTGATGCTGAAGGTCAACAGCACCTGATAAGGACCGGCGGTGACGTTTTGTCCGGGGACGGTGCGGAAATAGAGCGGAATGTTGTACTGCTTTGACCCGAGCAATCCCAGCAATGTGTTGCCGCTCCAGGTATACGCTTTGCTTATCTGTACCTCGCTGCTGCTCGCGCACCCGGATAATCCGCACAGCCGGGTGGGGATCACGTCCGTAATCGCCGCATTATCCGTGCGCTTCATGGTGGCGCGGCTGTTACCCGACACCGAGGCCGAGGTGAAGTTCAGCGTCACCGAGTCGCTGGTCAGGACGTTGAGCACGGCGTCACACGCCACCACCAGCGTGCCGGTGGTTTCCACCTCCCCATTTCCGCTGAGCGCGAACGAGGTGACGCTGCCAAACGATGCATTGACCGTACTGACGGTGCACGCCGCCCAGCCGCCGCCGGAAAACAGCAGCAGCATCCACAGCAGCAGGCGCGTCATGGCCCCTCCCGGCACACCAGTGGACCGTAGGTTTGCAGCTTGTGATCCGGATTGGCTCCCACGGTCAGCGTAGCCTTGCAGCGTTTTCCGTCTGGTGCGATCACCTCGAGCGGATTCACATCGCTGAGATTTTCCAGCCAGGCGATGCCGTCATACCCCACCACCGCGTTGCTGCGCGAGACGCGTCGGACCTGGCTTCCCACGGGCAACGCCTGCCCGTGCGCATCGTGCAGAATAACGCTGGCCACCCGCTCCTGCTCCATCGGGAAATCGACCAGATAGCCGCTGTGGCGGCGAATGGCGATCCGGCGCTCCGTCTCTTTCAGGCGGGTATCCGCGGGCAGATTCAGGGTATCAATTCGGTAGCTTGCCGGGTAATACGCCGACACCCCGCTCACCAATAGGTAACCGTTGTTATTGGTTTTACCGACGGGCTGGTTCTCATAGCTGACGGGCACGTCCGGGTGGCCGTCGGTACTGATCACCACAAACGCATCGTTGATTTTGTTTGCCGCAAACAGCTCGCCGTCCATAAGCACAACGGAACCCATCGCCTCGCCCCACCAGGTCATGGTGTCCCTTTCGCCATAGCCGCCGCCCTGCAGCTCGATGTTGTTATTGCGCCAGCCCAGCGTTCCCTGTTGATAATCACTGGCTCTTGACTGGTTGGCCCAGGCCATATTCCAGCTGAACCCACCGTCAGAAGGCATGGCGTGGTTGTAGTTAATGCGCTGAGTACTGCCTGCGTCCGGGGTGTTCTCAACGGTGACGGCAGCGCTGTCGCGCTCCCCTAGCGGCACCTGTAGCGACAGCGCAACGGTCCAGTCTCCGCGCTGCTGATCCCGGCTGCCGGCGAGGTAAATACTGCTCGCGCCCCACAGGTTGCGGCTCCAGGAGAGATTAAGCAGCTCGGTTTTTTGACCGTCAAAACTCTCCACGCCGATCCAGGCCGCGCCGATGTTGCCGTACTGTCCCAGATTGAAGGTGAGAGAATACTGGTCCGTATTGCGGCTAAAGCTGGCGATGGGTTTATCGTTTTCGTCATAGATCGTCGGCTGGTCGTAAAGGGCGAGGTTGCCAAAGCCGCGGTCGCGACGCGTGTGCTGGGTGGCGACGCTAAACTCGCTGGTGCTGTACTGGTAACCCCAGTTGATTTGCCCACCCTCGTCACCGCGCATGCGGCTTTGCGAGTAAGCGGTATTCACCACGCCAAACTGGCCGAGTTTTATCACCGTCCCCGCCCCGCCCAGCGCCAGCTCCTGCGCCCCTTCCGCGTGCCCCTCCAGCGTCAGCCAGTCCGTCATCCCGTAGCGATACGAGCCGCTGCCTGCTGCCGAACCGTAGTCAAAATTCTTGATACCGTAATTACGCCGCAGGCTGCCCAGGGTCACGGCACCGTCGCTCAGCCCTTGTTTAAGCAAGTCGCTGGTGACGTAGAACGGGAGCGTGGTGCTCACCTGTCGCCCCAGCGCATCCGTCGTGACCAGCACCGCATCCCCGGCGCCGTTGATATAGGGCAGATTGGTCAGGGTGAAGGGGCCAGGCTGAAGCTGGGTAGAGCCGGAGCGATAGCCGTTGATAAAGAGATCGACCGAGGTGGGTACTGCGGCTTCCCCCGCGAACTCGGGCAGCGGCCATGTCACCAGATCGGGACGCAGGGAGAAATCCCGCCCGACGCTTACCCCGCCCATCCGCACGCTGGAGCTCCAGCTCAGGGCATCGCTGATCACATCCCCGACGCTCCAGCTCATCGCGTCATCTTCATTCGTGAACAGCAGGGTCGTGTCATAGCGAACATACCCTTCTTGCTGCCCGTCGTTACCGGTGAAGTTTTCCCGGGCGTAGCCGGTGGAGGAAAAGGAGCCGTTCTCGTTGAAGTAGCGGAACTCATGCCAGAGCGACGCCTGACCGCCGATATGTTCCGTGTGGTTGGTGTAGAGATCGTAATTCAGCAGCGCTCCGCGCCCGTAGTGCGGTTTGGCCTGCGCCGTTTGCGCGCTGAAAGGGGTCACGCGGGCCGTCACCCAGTCGCGGGGAACGGTCAGCAGCAGGCGCTGCGCGGCGCTGTCGTACTCCACCCGAACCTGATCAAGCGAGGAGAGATTCACCTCACCGGCAGGAACATGCGCCGGGGGCAGCCCCGCGCGCAGCAGGTCGGCGCTGGAAATAAAGAAAGCACCTTTACGCTGCGTCACCGGCACGACCAGACCGGTATCGTAGTGGTTGAGCACGAGGGCGAGCTGGAAGACCGCTTCATCATTTATCGCCTGTGCCTGAGGAGGCGGCGGCAAACTGTCGTCGCCGGGCTCGGCCAGGGTCGCGGAACTGACGCAAAGCAGCATCATCATCGCTGGCTTCAGTTTACGGGCGTCGACTGCCATTGTGCTTCCCTGGCATTAATCTGCGCGCTCATCCGCTCTGGCTGACGAACGCCAGCGGGTACTGGCCAGCTGCGGGTACTGCGCGGGAGGACGTAACCCAGTAATCCCTCCGCTACCGTGCGTTTCTGCCCTCCCTGCTCCAGCGCCACCTGGCTCAGCCTGACATGAACATCCCCCCGGTTTCGAACCTCCAGCGCAGGCTGTCCACCCGCCTGCGTCACCCGCCAGCTCAGATTTTGGGGCTCCGCCAGCGCGTGGTGCGCGCCCTCTTTTACAGTCGGCACCCCCTGGCCATACACAAACAGAGGGATGGAGTAGCGCATCTGCAATTTGAGGCCGATGGCAGGTTCGGCTTTGGCATCTGGCTGGGGAATTTCATCCACGATGATGCGGTAAGCCTGTTCGATACCTGCGGGAACTGAAGCCTGTTTGATAAGGCGAATGAGCTGCTTGCTCCCAGTACCAATCGTGACGATGGGCGGGCTGGCGACCACATCCTGCTGCGCGGTATAACGCTCGTGCCCATCCTCCTGTTTCCAGCGCACGATGCGGACCTGCATCGTCGTGGCGCTGTTTCCCTGGTTCTGGATCCACAGTTCCGTAGCGTTGGCGTCCGCAGCCAGCCACGGATCGATCGGCCACAGCAGGATGGTGGCCGCCGCCTGCGCCTGCCCGGTTGCCACCGTCATGCTCAACGCGCCCGCCAGACAAACAGGTCTGAAAAATGGCTTCATCAATACTCTCCCTTTATTACCATGACAAGGTCACGGTGAGCTGATCGGTATAAGTTCCTGCTGGGCTAAACCCGGTCAGTAGCGCCACGCCGAAAAGCGGCAGCGCGATGTTATTGCTGTTGGCATAGGTCACCGGTATCGCCTGGTTGACGCCAATTTCGCTGTTGGCGGCCAGCGAGCTGCTGCTGTAGAGCCGGTAAGGCACCAGTTCTGTTCCACCGGACCGTTTCATCCGACGAACGGATGAATAATTTTGACCGCCGTTAATGCTCATGCTCAGCGCCACGCCCGGCGTACAGGCGATGGACAACGCCCCGTTTGGCACAAAGCTGGTGCTGACCGGCGCGCTCTCGACGCCGTTATGACTGCCAAAATTCAGCGTGCCCAAAAGCCCGCCGCTACCGGTAGCCACCGCACATCCGGGTACAATCGTGGCGCTGACCTTAAAGGACTGAGACGTCACCGCATCCGCCGTCGGCATCATGAGCAATACAACCATCAGCGTGAAAAAAGGGTGCACGCGTCCCTCTGCGCGTTTGCGCAGACTTGTCAACGTTGCCTTCATGGCGGTAGAGGACTAGTAGGTGACGCTGACGTTAATCGTGTCGGTGTAGGTCCCCGGTACGACCGTCACGCTGTTGCCGCCGCCGGTAATACGCCCGTAGAGGGTGTAACTGTCTACCCCTCCGGTCGTAGAGGCGATCGGCAACGCGGCGTTATTGGCAATCACGGTATTAAACCCGCTGTCGCTGTACAGGCTGTAAGCCACGCCCTGTGCCGTATTGGCGGTGTTAACCAGATAGCGCGCAGGGGTGCCTGGCGTGCCGACAACGGTGCCGGGGGCCGTGGAGTTGGTGTTGCCGACAATCGCCACCGTATAGCTGGCGGTCGTGCACTGAATGGTGAAGGTGTTTCCGCCGCTGGCACCGGAGAGTTGCGTGGTCAGGGTAGAAAACGTGGCGGGATGGGTCCCGAAATCGAGCGTACCGAAGTTAATGCCACTTTGCGCGGGCGATCCGTTTATCAGACACCCGTTTGTCAGCGTCAGCGTCGCGCCGATGGTGCCGCTGCTGGTCACGGCCAAAGCCTGAGGGGCCATTGTCGCAGCCAGTAACGAGCCTGCGCAGATCAAAAGGCGTTTTCTTTTCATTTACCACTCTCCAGAAGACGTCGCCGTTCCCTTGCCACATTTTATTTTTGCTGTTCAAGATGTTAGCCCCGCTTAAGGTTCCTCTGAGGGGGGTTATTGAGAATTTAGTTTATGGATATCGCTTCGACCACTTTCCCTTTTACACATAAGCCATATGTCTTATTGACACATTATCTTTATAAATAACAGAGAGTTAAATTTTTTCAGGCGGCAATTTTGTTTTATCAGGAGAGAATATATCCATTAAAGTGTGATTTTAATCACAATATATCGTCAGCACATTCACAACAAATTTAATAAAACTTAAAAAGGAGTTGTATCCCCCTACGCTTTGCGTCAATTTATGGGCCGAATAATTTCCCGTTTCGTAATAAAAAATTTATATGTATCGACGCGGGCTACATCTGAAGCGCATAGAGGGTATTTTTTCGTGGCAAGTGCAAACAAACTCACACTCTTCATCGTGATATTCATGCTGGCGGGTATTCTTTCAGGGGCAGCAATTCATGAATATGCATCTGCGGATGCCATCAAAGCCTGGTCGGATAATATTACCCTTCTGACCGATATTTTCCTCCGTCTGATCAAAATGGTGATTGCGCCCCTGGTCTTCAGCACGCTGACCGTTGGCATTATGAAGCTGGGCGAAACCTCCACCATTGGCCGCGTGGGCGGCAAAGCGATGGTGTGGTTTATCAGCTCATCCGTGCTCTCTATTCTGGTGGGGCTGTTTATCGTCACCCTCGAGCATCCCGGCAGCGGTCTGAACCTGACGGTGCCGAAAGAAGCTGTGGATACCGGCCTGGCCGTCAGCGGCATGACGCTGAAAGCCTTCCTGTCGCACACCATTCCGACCAGTATCGCAGGGGCGATGTCGAACAATGAGATCCTGCAGATTGTGGTGTTCTCAATGTTCTTTGGCATTGCTGGCGCATCGCTGGGGCAGAAATTCAACGCGCCGCTGGTGGCCGCGCTGGATGTGGTTTCCCATATCATGCTGAAGGTCACGGGTTACGTGATGTACGTTGCGCCGCTGGCCATTTTCGCGGCGATCTCCTCCGTCATCGCCACGCAGGGTCTGGGCATTCTGCTGAACTACGCCTCCTTTATCGGCGGTTACTATGTGGCGATCCTGCTGACCTGCATGGTGCTGCTGGCCGTGGGTTACATGGTGCTGAAAAAAGAGGTGTTTCGCCTGGTCAGCATGCTGAAAGATCCGGTCCTGGTGGCCTTTACCACCAGCAGCTCTGAAGCCGCCTATCCTAAAACGCTGGAACAGCTGGAGCGTTTTGGCTGCTCGCGCAGTATTGCCTCTTTCGTCCTGCCGATTGGTTACTCCTTTAACCTGGTGGGCTCGATGGTGTACTGCTCTTTCGCCTCGATGTTTATCGCCCAGGCCTACAACATTCACCTGAGCTTCTCGGAAGTGACGGTTCTGATGCTGACCCTGATGCTGGCGTCAAAAGGCATTGCGGGCGTACCGCGCTCGTCGCTGGTGGTGCTGGCGGCAACGATCCCCAGCTTTAATATTCCGGTGGCCGGGATTCTGCTGCTGATGGGCATCGACCACTTCCTGGATATGGGCCGTTCGGCGATTAACGTGCTGGGGAATGGTATTGCGACGGCGATGCTGTCGCAGAATGAAGGTGCGCGGGAAGCGGAAGCTGAAGCTGAGCTGGTGAAGCAGGAAGCGTAAGTAAAAAAGCCGGGTGGCGGCTTCGCCTTACCCGGCCTACAAATGGCTCGAACACGTAGGCCGGGTAAGCGTCAGCGCCACCCGGCTTTGTTTTATGCTACATGGCTCGCGGCGATATCCAGCAGCGCCATCTCGTCGCTGTTCAGCAGCTTCTCAATGTTCACCAGAATCAGCATACGCTCGCCGAGCGCGCCCAGGCCGGTGAGGTATTCGGTCGACAGCGTGACCGCAAATTCCGGCGCAGGACGGATTTGGTCAGAGGTCAGGGAGAGCACGTCAGATACGCCATCCACGACGATACCCACCACGCGCTGTCCCAGGTTGAGGACGATCACAACGGTGTTGTCGTTATACTCCACGTCGCCCTGGCTGAACTTCACGCGCAGATCGACGATAGGCACGATCACGCCGCGCAGGTTGGTCACGCCTTTGATAAACGCAGGCGTGTTAGCGATGCGGGTAACCTGATCGTAACCCCGAATTTCCTGCACTTTCAGGATATCGATGCCGTACTCCTCATCGCCCAAAGTGAATACCAGGAATTCCTGCCCTGATGGCTCGCCCGCCAGCTTCGTTACATTACTCATACCGGTCATGTTTTTACCTTCTACTTAATCAGGCGGCTGTGTACGCCACACGTTGTTCACGATTTAATCCCTGAAGCGCCGACACATCGACGATCAGCGCCACGCTGCCATCGCCCAGAATGGTCGCAGCAGAAATCCCCGGCACTTTGCGGTAGTTGCTTTCGAGGTTCTTCACCACCACCTGGTGCTGACCAATCAACTGATCGACCAGCAGCGCGTAGCGGCGACCGGCACTTTGCAGGATCACCACGATGCCCTGCGTGGCTTCGGTTTTCGCGCCGTCCACTTCGAACACTTTCCACAGTTCAACCAGCGGGAGATACTCGCCGCGCACTTCCAGCACGCGCTCGCCGCCCGCCAGCGGATGCAGATCTTCTTCGCGCGGCTGCAGGGATTCCATCACCGCGTTCAGCGGCAGAATGAAGACTTCGTCCGCCACTTTGACTGACATGCCGTCGAGGATCGCCAACGTCAGCGGCAGCAGGATGCGAATGGTGGTGCCAGAGCCCTGTTTAGACTGGATCTCAACGTGGCCGCCCATCTCCTGGATGTTACGTTTCACCACGTCCATGCCCACGCCGCGCCCGGACACGTCGGTCACCTGCTCGGCGGTTGAGAAGCCCGGCGCGAAGATCAGCATGCCCACTTCTTCGTCGGTCATGTTTTCGTTAACCGCCATGCCCTGCGAAATCGCCTTCGCGAGAATGCGCTCGCGGTTCAGGCCCGCGCCGTCATCGGTCACTTCGATGCAGATGTTCCCGCCCTGATGTTCCGCGGAAAGAATCAGGTTTCCGACAGGGGATTTCCCTGCTGCCACGCGGTTTTCCGGCAACTCAATGCCGTGGTCCAGGCTGTTACGCACCAGGTGCGTTAACGGGTCAATGATGCGTTCAATCAGGCTTTTGTCCAGCTCGGTGGAGCTGCCCATCAGCGTCAGTTCGATCTGCTTATTGAGCTTGCTGGCCAGGTCGCGCACCAGGCGCGGGAAGCGGCTGAAAACATATTCCATCGGCATCATACGGATGGACATCACTGATTCCTGCAGATCGCGGGCGTTACGTTGTAACTGACCCATGCTGGTGATGAGATCGCCGTGGGTCACCGGGTCCAGTTCGTTAGAACGCTGTGCCAGCATCGACTGGGTGATCACCAGCTCACCGACGAGGTTAATCAGCTGATCAACCTTCTCAACCGCCACGCGGATGCTGGTGGACTCGCTGGAGCGCGCGGCCGGTTTTTCGCCGCGGGCAGGTGCAGCCGTATCTTTCGGCACGGCTTTTAATGCAGGCGTGGCCGGTACGACGGTAGGCGCAGCCGCTTGTGCGGCCTCCTCCACTGCGACAGGGGCATCGACTGCCGCGGCTTCAGTTTCAAAGGCAATTTGGTCGGCTTCGATAACAAAGCACAGCACCGCCACAATATCGTCCTGACTGATACCGTCATCGAGCGTCGCGGCAAGGCTGTCTTTGCCTTTCACCACATTGCTCAATGTCGCCAGGTTGCCCAGTTCTTCTTCGAGAAGGTTGACTTCGCTCTCTTTAAGACGGGATAACACCACGCGCAGTTTCGCCGGGCGGTCGGCAACGGGCGCCGCGTCCTGTGCGGCCATGGCATCAACAACGCTCAGCTTCGCCGCCGGTACGGCAGCGACCACGTCACCTTTTGCTTCCAGCGCCAGCTGGCGCAGCGCGTTGCAGATATATTCAAAGCTGGCGGCATCAGGCTCTGCCGAACTTTTATAGGCGTCGAGCTGTTCCTGCATAATATCTTTGGTTTCCAAAAACAGGTTGATAATGTCGGTATTGAGCTGCATCTCACCGCGTCGTGCTTCATCCAGCAGGTTTTCCATTAAATGGGTCGTTTCCTGCAAAATGGTAAATCCAAAGGTCCCTGCACCACCTTTAATAGAATGCGCTGCACGGAAAATGGCATTGAGCTGCTCTGAATCCGGTGCTTCAGGCACCAGGTCCAGCAGGTGTTGCTCCATATCGGCCAACAGTTCATCGGCTTCATCAAAAAATGTCTGGTAAAAATCGCTAATATCCATGCTCACGCTATCACCTCGGATTGGCTGGTGGCGATGTTGGAACGGCAGCCGAAGGAACGGCCCCAGGCTGTTTTAAATCGTCCAGTGACTCATTCTGACTTTCGGCGTTTTCATGCAGGATGGCCTGCTCCGCCTGCTGGTTCAGCACTAAAAGACTGATACGACGGTTGATGGCGTCGTCCGGCCCGCGGTCGGTGACGCGCATGGTTGCTGCCATGCCGACCACGCGCAGAACCTTGCCATCATCAAGCCCACCCGCCACCAGCTCGCGACGCGAGGCGTTGGCACGGTCGGCAGAAAGCTCCCAGTTGCTGTATCCCTTCTCACCGCTGGCGTACGGGAAATCATCCGTGTGGCCTGACAGGCTGATTCGGTTAGGAATGCCGTTCAGGACCGGGGCAATGGCGCGTAAAATATCGCGCATATACGGCTCAACGTCCGCACTGCCGGTTTTAAACATTGGGCGGTTCTGGCTGTCGATAATCTGGATGCGCAGACCTTCCTGCACCAGATCGATCTTCAGGTGCGGGCGCAGCGCGCGCAGTTTCGGGTCCGCCTCAATCAGCTGATCGAGATCGCCACGCAGTTTCTTCAGGCGCGCCTGTTCCATTCGTCTTTTCAGATCGTCGATGTTTGGCTCTTTTTTCACTTCACCCTTCTGCTGGGTGTAATCGTCGCCACCGCCAGGAATGGGGCTCTCGCTGTTCGAAATGCGCGGCCCACCGGTCACCGCCGTTGCCAGCGGCGTTCTGAAATATTCCGCAATCTGGATCAGCTCTTTCGGGCTGGAGATGGAGATCAGCCACATCACCAGAAAGAACGCCATCATGGCAGTCATAAAGTCGGCGTAAGCAATTTTCCACGAGCCGTGGGAACCGTGTCCGTGCCCCTTATGCTTGCGCTTTTTTACGATGACGATCGGATGGGACTGGTTTTTCATGCGTCCTCAGTTGTCGTCTGTTGGTTTGGGTTTTTCACCGCACGCACGTGTTCTTCAAGCTCGATAAACGACGGACGCTCGCTGGAGTACAGCGTTTTACGGCCAAATTCGACGGCGATCGGTGGTGCGTAACCGTTGAGGTTGGAGAGCAGCGTGATCTTCACGCACTGCATCATTTTGGTGGTTTCCGCGCTCTTTTGACGCAGAACGCTCGCCAGCGGAGAGATAAAACCGTACGCCAGCAAGATACCGAGGAAAGTCCCGACCATCGCGTGGGCAATCAGCGCACCTAACTCTGCCGCCGGACGATCCGCCGAGGCCAGCGCGTGAACCACCCCCATCACCGCCGCAACGATACCAAACGCCGGAAGCGAGTCGCCCACCAGCGCCAGGCTGTTGGCTGGCACTTCAGATTCGCTTTCGTGGGTTTCGATCTCTTCGTCCATCAGCGCTTCAATTTCGAAGGTGTTCATGTTGCCGCTGATGATGAGGCGCAGGTAATCGACGATAAAATCCAGCATCATCGCGTCAGCCAGGATACGTGGATAGCTGGCGAAGATTTCACTCTCTTTCGGGTTTTCGATGTCACGCTCCAGCGAGAACATGCCCTGCTGGCGTGACTTCGCCATCAGGCGATAGAGCAGCGCCAGCAGATCCATATACATGCTTTTGGTGTATTTCGAGCGACGGAACAGCAACGGAATCGCTTTCAGCGTGCCCTTGATCGATTTACCGTTGTTACCAACGATAAAAGCCCCTACCCCTGCGCCGCCGATGATAATAAGTTCAGCCGGTTGATAGAGTGCTCCAAGGTGCCCGCCGGTCATCATGTAACCGCCGAAAACTGTACCGAGAACTACCAGGTAACCTAATAAGATAAGCACGACATCATCCTTCCGCTAGTGACTAAGGCAGGACGTTCATTTCGACAGCGTTACCGGAATGCGGGGTAAAAAAAAGCAGCGGTAATTGCTTACCGCTGCTGGAATCTTGCCCACACGTTCGGGTTAAACAGCTTGTTCGATCTGTTCATCCAGCAGTTGTGGAATAATATCGGCAGCATCCCGGGAAAGTTTACGTCTTTTTACGGCGCGGGATGGAGGCTGGCATAAACTACAGGCGAAGCTGCCAGCAGGCTGATGAGCATGGGTAATAAAATTGCCATCGCAGCAGTTGCAGCGAGACAGTTCAAGCATTCCGCTTTCAACAAAACGCACCAGCGTCCATGCGCGGGTCAGTGCCAGCAGGGGTCCATCTTCCTGCTGAGGGCATTGTTCAAGGTAAAGTTTATACGCTTTGATCACGGCATCGACGCCGCTACACAAACCGGTTTTCAGAAGGTACTGCCAGGCGTTACAGAACATCGATGCATGGATATTCTGTTCCCAGGTCATAAACCAGTCCGTTGAGAACGGCAGCATTCCTTTAGGCGGTGGACTACCACGTAATTCTTTATACAGTTTGATGAGACGACCACGGCTCAGCTGAGTCTCGCTTTCCAGCATTTGTAAACGAGCACCCAGCGTAATCAGCTCCATTGCCAGCTGTATATCACGCGCTTCCTGAACAATGCTTTTCTCGCTCATTTTTATGCCCTTTTCTTACGGGCAACGTCATCAGGCTGGCTGATTTCGCTGAGCAATCGTGTGGAGAGAAGAATACCGGTATGGACCTGTTGAAGATCGTCAACGCGGGATTCCTGGGTAAGACGCGTGATTGTCTGCGGATTATCAAAGCGGAACTGGCAAACGAGTTGATTCGTTTCTGCCAGCTTGACCATTTGCGGGAGCGTTAATCCACCCAACATGGTTGCCATCTCTTCGTTAATACCCAGACGAAACATCGCGGACGCTTTGTCCTGACTAATCAAACGCTGCGCGAGCAGTAAATATGACAAATTGATGTCATAGATATGTTTTAGCAACTCGGATGTATGCATTGTTCCCATCCCGAATAACCAACTATTATTTTTATGCGGAAAGACCGCACCCCGTGATGTCGCCGGGAAATCACCCGGTATAAAAAAGAAAAGGCTAAATGCATAGTTGAATTTAGGTTTGTATTCAACAAAACGTACAACAGCTGAAACGCAGCTGCGCCTCATAACGTTTTATCATTTCTTACAAATAACTAAGATTTTTCCTAATTCGACGCAAACTCTACTCGTCAGTTTTGACACATACAATGCAGCCATCCTCAAATTTAAAAAAAATGTGATCTACGTCACACAATTTAAGTGAATATTCCCCATAAATCCATCAGTATGACTTGTAATTTGGTCAAAACTTAACCAAACGAGACTGTTTTATATTCTTGAAGAGCGAATACTCATGCATGCGTATGAACAGATACGGCATAGCAATTGCTTTTTCTGCTTATATTGACTACGCCAATCATTCACATCGCGTACATCTGGCAGTCACAGTTCCATTACTTAGTAAAAACATATAGTTATGAAAAAAGCGCATAAAATTAATTTCACTGCGTGATCATTCAAATTGTGTTTATAACAGATTAAAACGATTTAACGTGACTGACTAAAAAAAGTGTGATTTACGTTAAGTTGTTAATTTTTTTCATTTAGACACACTTTGCAATTATTCTTCTTATAAGAATAATTAATGAATAATTATGATAAGCTTCACACTAATGCCCTATTCCCCCCTTGCGGAAGTCTTGAAATCGCGGTAAAGCTGAAGAAACCTTGTTGTTCAGACATCAAAGGAGTGCGTGATGAGTTACACCCATCTTCTTGTTTCTGTTGCGGTTTCGCCGGAAAGCCATCAACTCGTCGCCCGTGCCGTTTCTATCGCCAGACCCACCAATGCTCGCATCAGCCTGATCACACTGACAGCCGAACCCGAAATGTACAATCAACTGGCGGCCCCCATGCTGGAGGATATTCGTGAGGTTTTGCAGGAAGAAACACAGCAGTTTTTGCGAGAACTGGTAGAAAAGGCGCAATATCCGGTTCATCAGACCATTATTGCCACCGGGGAATTAAACGAACATATTCTTAGCTTGTGCCAAAAACAGAATATTGATTTAGTGATCTGCGGTAATCATAACCAAAGCTTTTTTTCGCGCGCGGCATGTTCGGCGAAATCGATTGTCGCCTCAAGCCAGGTGGATGTGTTGTTAGTCCCTCTTGGGGGCTCATAAAGCCCCCGAGGAATATCACGCCAGTTTAGGGAAAGTCGCGATCTTTTTTTGCAGCTGTCCCTCATGGCTCTGCGGTTCAATTTCACGCAGATCGTCTATAAAACGAGCCTGCCAGTGGTTAATGTCATTTTTACGGATGGTTTCCATCATCTCTGCATGGCGAGATATACGCTCCGCCAGCGGCATGGTTAACGCGCGGTGGAGGGCGTTCGCGACGTCATCGCGATCGTAAGGGTTAACGATAAGTGCTGAAGTAAGCTCATTCGCCGCACCGGCAAATTGAGACAACACCAGTACCCCAGGGTCCGCAGGATCTTGTGCTGCGACATACTCTTTTGCCACCAGATTCATCCCGTCACGCAGGGGCGTCACCAGCCCGACGTCCGCATAGCGAAAGACCTTCATCAGGATCTTGCGCTCAAAGTGTTGATTCAGATAGAAAAGGGGTGTCCAGCCAAGCTGTCCGTAGCGGCCGTTGATGCGCCCTGCTTCGGTCTCCAGCTGGTGACGAATATCCTGATAAGCCTGCACCTCGCCGCGCGACGTCGGCGCTATCTGCGTATAGCGAATTTTGCCGTGATGCTGCGGATATTTCTCCAGTAACGTCTCATACGCCAGGAAGCGCTCCGGTAAGCCTTTGGAGTAATCGAGGCGCTCTACTGAAAAGATATTCTTAACGTTTTTAAGCTCATTTTTCAGCTGCGCCAGTTTTGGCGGCAACGGGCCAGACGCTTGTTCGGCAATCTCTTCCGGCTCGATGCCGATAGGATAAACCTCCGTATGGAAGGTTTTACCCCAGGCCGCGTGCGATTTTCCGCCATGCGTAACCAGCCGCGTTTTACCCGACACGCTGTCGAGGAAAGCCAGCCTGTCATTTTCAGTCTGGAAACCCAGGAGATCGTAATCGGACAGTGCTTCCAGGATCTCGTCGTGCTGCGGAAGCGCCGTGAAGATCTCCGGCGTCGGGAAGGGAATATGCAGGAAGAAGCCGATACGGTTGTTGACGCCGCGTCTTCTCAACTCTCTGGCAAAGGGCAGAAGATGATAATCGTGGATCCACAAAATATCGTCTTCTTTAATTAATGGCAGCAGTTTATCGGCCAGCAGAGCATTGACGCGCATATAGCCTTCATAAGACTCGCGCTGGAATTTGACCAGATCCAGGCGGTAGTGGAAGGCAGGCCACAGTACGGCATTAGAGAACTCGGAATAATATTCGTTATAGTCCTGTTCGTTCAGGGCGAAAGAGACCCACGTAATGTTGCCGCGCGAGACTTTCTTAAGCGGCTTGTCTTCGTTACTGATTTCCCCACTCCAGCCAAACCAGAGTCCTCCGGCGGCTTTTAGGGCACCTAATACCCCCACCGCCAGGCCACCCGCGCTGGCTTTTTTATCATCCGGCGGTGCAATGCGATTAGAGACGACGATTAAGCGACCCATATAGATTTCTCCCGTTGTGTTGCGCTATTTGTTGTTGTTGCTGGTTAGCGACGTCAGATATCCACTGCCAGACGCTGGCGACGCTTTCCAGCCGCCATCCGGCACACGTTTCTCCAGGCCCGACTTTGACAGACATCCCGCCGGCCTTATTTACCACCATAAACCCGGCCTCATCGGTCAGGTCATCCCCCAAAAATACCGGCTTACGCCCCTGAAAAGGCGGCTCGGCCATAAACGCCGCAATAGCAGCGCCTTTGTTGATCCCTTCAGGTTTAATCTCAATGACGCACTTCCCCGGCTGTAACGCGAGCTCCGGGTGCGCATCGGCCACGCCGCGGGCGATGGCAAAAACTGCCGCTTCATGATGCGGTGCCTGACGATAGTGCAGAGCAAAGGCCATACCTTTGGCTTCCAGCTCGGTACCCGGCAGCGCCTCCAGAGCAGAAGAGAGATGAGTATGCAGCGACTGAATTAAGGCATCAGGGAGTGAGACAATATGCTGTTGATCATGGATATCGCGGCGCTCCGCTCCGTGTACACCGGCCAGCGGAAAGTGATATGGACTGGCGAGCACGTCCAGCTCGGCCATTGAGCGCCCTGAAATCAATGCCAGTGCTCCCTCGTTCATCCGCGAGAGCTGCTGTAAATTCTCTAACACCGTATCCGGTACGACGACCTCATCAGGATGCGGCTTTATCCCGGCGAGTGTTCCGTCGAGGTCAAAAAAGAAAGCAAATTTTCCGGGCAGTACAGGCGGTGCGGTTAACAAGTCAGCCACCCTTTTCCTCCTTACAGTGAGTAAACAGCCATGTAAGTATAGACAGTGTGACGGCGCTCGCCATTTGACAACCGCCCCGACAGTAAAACTGGCGGGGCGGTTAAGGGGTCAACTATGGTTATTAGTTGAGCAATAAAAAGCGCGGAAAGGCGTTAAACGGTACGCTTCGCTTTTTGCTTGTAACGGTCGAAAATCACGGCTGCGAGCAGGATCAGACCACGCACCACGTACTGCGAGAATGGCGAAATATTCAACAGGTTCATGGCGTTCTCCACCGTCCCCAAAATCAGGATACCGGCCACCACATATGAGATTTTTCCGATGCCGCCTTTCAGGGAAACGCCCCCTAAAACGCAGGCTGAGATGACGATTAGCTCATAACCAATGGAGGTCATCGGCTGGCCGCTGGTCATGCGCGACGCCAGAATGATCCCTGCTGCTGCGGAGACCAGCCCGGAGAGCACAAAGATAATGATCTTGGTGCGCACCACCGGAACCCCCGCCAGGCGCGCCGCCTCTTCATTCCCGCCAATCGCCAGCGTGTTACGGCCAAAGGTGGTGCGGTTAAGCAGGAAGCCAAACAGGATCAGGCACGCGACGGTCAGCCAGATTGGCGCGGGCAGACCCAGCCAGTTGGCATAGCCCAGGGTAAAGAAGCGCTCGTCTTCGATCCCCACGGCTTTCCCGTCTGAGATGATATAGGCCAGACCGCGCACAATTTGCATGGTCGCAAGCGTCGTGATCAGGGCATTAATCTTCAGGCGGGCAATCACAAACCCGTTCACCAGGCCGCTCAGCACACCGAGCATCAATCCTGCAAAGACGCCAATCCACAGGCTCTCGGTCATGTTAATGACGACTGCCGTGGTCACGCCTGCACAGGCAATTACCGAGGCCACCGACAGGTCAAAATCGCCCGACGCCAGGCAGAACAGCATGCCGCAGGCCACCATGCCGGACATGGAGATTGCCAGCCCCAGCCCCTTCATATTAATGAAGGTGGCAAAGTTCGGCACAAAAATCGCGCAGGCGAGGAACAGCGCGGCAAAGACCACCAGCATACCGTACTGGTCCCAGATGCGGCCAAAACTGAAAGCCGACTTCGGCGCTCCGGATGTAGTTACAGAGGACATCATTGACTCCTTACTCAGGCGACAGCCTGGCTAACTTTAGGCATGGCGAGACTCAACGCCTGTTGTTCATTCGCCTGTTCATGCAGCAACTCACCGGCAATTTCACCTTCACGCATCACGACGATGCGGTCGGCAACGCCAAGCACCTCAGGCAGATCGCTGGAGGCGAACAGCACCGCCACGCCGCGTTTTGCCAGTTCATAAATCACGTTATAGATTTCGTGTTTTGCCCCCACGTCGATACCGCGCGTCGGCTCATCCAGCAAAATGACCTTCATATCTTCCGACAACCAGCGGCCCAGAATGGCTTTTTGCTGATTACCGCCGGAGAGATTCATGATCAGCTGTTCCGCACCCGGCGTTTTGATGTTCAGCGAGCGGATATGGTGGTCGGCGTTGCTCGCTTCCCAGCCGTCATTGATCAGGCACCCCGCGCGGATGTATTTGCGTCTTGCAGAGATATTGATGTTGTCGCGCACCGAGTGGACCGGAATGATCCCCTCCGCTTTGCGATCTTCCGGGCAGAGCATCATGCCCGCATTGATCGCGTGAGCGGGCTTCTGGATATCGATTTTTTGACCGTCAATCGAGACCTGCCCCTGTGTGATCCGCGTGCCGCCAAACAACCCTTTCATCAGTTCGCTGCGCCCTGCCCCGACAAGGCCAAACAGCCCGACGATTTCACCGCTGCGCACCGAAAGAGAAATCGGCGTGCGCACGCCGGGCGCTTTAACGTTATCCAGACGCAGGCGCTCCGGGCCGTACTCGCGCGGCTGCCAGTGGTAAATATCGCCCAGCTCACGTCCGACCATCGCCTGAACCAGCTGGTCATGGTTAACCTGTGCCATGTCCGTGAACGTCCGCACGTAGCGACCGTCCTTAAACACGGTGATGGCATCGCTTAGGGCAAAGATCTCCTCCATTCGGTGCGAAACGTACAGAATGATGCGCCCTTCTTTGCGCAGCTCGCGGATCACGCGAAACAGATTTTCAATTTCACGGGCGGAGAGCGAACTGGTCGGTTCATCAAAGGCGATAATCTTGGCGTTACGCGCCAGCGCCTTGGCAATTTCAACCATCTGCCACTGGCCGATGGAGAGATATTTCAGGGGCGTTTGCGGATCAACATCCAGCCCAAGGTGTTTAAGCTGCAGCCCCGCTTCGTAATTGAGTAGCGAACGATTTACCACGCCGCTTTTGTGCGGAAGCTGACCTAAATAGATGTTCTCTGCCACGGTCATTTCAGGAATGAGGTGCAGTTCCTGATAGATGATGGCGACCCCGGCATTGAGAGCCGCCGTCGTATCGGCAAATGCCACCTCTTCGCCGCGTATCGCCAGCGTGCCGGTTGTGGGGGTGTAGTTACCGCTGAGAATTTTCAACAGCGTGGATTTTCCCGCGCCGTTCTCCCCCATCAGCGCGTGGACCTGACCGGCATGGCAGTCGAAGCTGATATCGGTCAGCGCGTTAACACCGGGGAACGTTTTCCCGATGCCGCGAAAAGAGAGATAGGGATCAGACTGTTGCATAACGACTCCGTGATTCCTGTAGTGTGTACGTCTGGCCCCTCAGAAAAATGAGGGGCACAATCACAGCGTATTACTTACCGCCCAGTCCTTTTTTCGCCAGCTCCTCTTTGAAGTTGTCGCGGGTGATCAGCACCACGTCGGTCACTTCGGTGAATTTCGGCGGTTCAGCCCCTTTGGTCACCCAGTTGTAGAGCATTTCGCTGGATTTGTAGCCGTGAACATCCGGGCTTGGCAGCAGCGAGCCATAGAAGCCGGTCGCCTGCGCTTTGGACAGTTCGCTGACCGCGTCCACGCCGTTGATGCCGATGCCGATAACGTCAGGCGCCTTGAAGCCCTGGCCTTCGGTTGCGCGCACGCCGCCCAACACGGTGTTGTCGTTCATGCCGACCACCAGCCAGTGTTTGACTTCCGGATGCTGAACCAGCATAGAGTTAGCCGCGTCGAACGCGCCCGGGATGTCGTTAGATTTGGTTGGAACTTTGTAGATCTGCTTTTCCGGGAAACCGGCCGCTTTCAGGGCGTCCATGGAACCGGTAGTACGACGACGCGCCGTGTCCAGCTCGTCAGCGGTAATCGCCATCACGCCGGTTTCTTTTACATCCCAGCCCCGTTTTTGCATCTCTTTATAAAGTTCCTGGCCCTGACGTTCGCCGATTTTAGTCGCCGCCATCATCACCAGCGGGACGCTGTCCATCGGCTTACCTTTGGCGTTCACGAACTGGTCATCAACCGCAATGACCTTCATGTCATAGCCACGTGCTTTGGCGGCAATCGCTGAACCCAGTTTCGGATCAGGGGTACAGATAACAAACCCTTTCGCACCGCTGGCCGCCAGGCTGTCGATGGCGTTCAGGGTTTTTTCACCGTCCGGCACGGCGATTTTAATTACTTCAAAACCTAAATCTTTTCCGGCTTTATCGGCGAATTTCCACTCGGTCTGGAACCAGGGTTCTTCAGGTTGCTTAACCAAAAAACCGAGTTTTAAATTTTCAGCGATAGCGGATTGTGACATAACGGCAGCCAGGCCGATGGCCGCCAGCGCTTTAGTAAATTTGTGCATGGTAAACTCCAGCTTTAGCAATCTTTTTCTGTAGGGAATATTTGCGTGCTTCTTATTTAATCGGACTTAAAACAAGACATTAGCGCTTACCTCGTCATAAGCGTTAGTGCTGGTGATAGTTTTAGCGGGAAATTAATCATCCATAAGAGAGCGGCATCACACCGCAGAATTACAGTAATTGCGTACATAAATTCAGCGGAAAATGACATAAAAATGGCAGGAATTGTCAGACAATTAAAATGGGGTTAAGCAGAATAATCCATAAGATTAGCCAAGAAGTCCCTGACAGCCGGACGCCATCACGTCCGGCAGGGAAATTACCAGGCGTAATAGATGTGATCCGCGTGATCGCGAACAGGCGCTTCGTCACCCAACAGGCGAGCAGAAAGGGTCAGCGCAAAGTCAAACGCGTGGCCCAGACCTTTACCGCTGATCAGGTTTTTATCCTCGACGACCGGTGCATCCACGTATTCACCGTCCGTTACGGTTTCCCATAAATCTCCCGAGCAGACGTAACGGCGTCCTTTGAGTAACCCGTTACCGCCCAGCACGCGCGCTGCGGCAGAACAGAGGGGACAAATCAATTTTCCACTTTCATCATGTGTGGACACAAAACGGATGACTTCCCGGCTAGCGGCCAGATTGACGCTTCCCTGCGGCCCTCCGGGTAACACCACCGCATCGTAAAGCGTGTTCAGACGTTCTGATAACGTACAGTCTGCCACCATCGGGATGTTATGGTAGCTCATTACCGCCCGAGATTCTGCGCAAGCCAGGGTTTCCACCTCAATATTCAACCGACGCAGAATATCAATCGTAATAATTGCTTCTGCTTCCTCAAAACCAGGTGCCAGCAGCACCGCAACCTTCGCCATGTTAACCTCAGTGAATGAAATACATTAAAACACCGTTTCATTTTCACAGAGTCATCAGGAACAATCCTGCATGGCGATCACATTACCGTCATTTTTGCAAAAATTGATTTAGCGCAACTTTACGCCCATAGAATATATTTTGAATTAATCATGCATATTTGTTCTATTCGCAGGATATTCTGTTACCAGACTATTTAACGCTGTACATCCAGAGCAATAAATATATTCATACACCTTAAAATCAATCACTTAGTAATGTATTAATTTATATCTGTCTGTTTGAGATTCTGTACTATATTAAAATTTGTAATGTATGGTAAATACGGGCGGATTAAGAGTTTTCTTAATCCAGATACAAGGGTATGCTTATTTATATCGAACACAGGATGTGAATATTCGGTCAACTTCCGTCAATGCAGAATTGCCTTCTGCCATGTGATTTTTTGTACCTGCCGGGTCAGGTTTAGCTGCGGACATCACGTCCCACAGTCAATAAGGATATGAGTATGACTACCCAAACGATGATGCAAAAACTGAATGCCCAAATGAACCTGGAGTTCTACGCCTCCAATTTGCACCTGCATTTGAGCGCGTGGTGCTCCGAAAACAGTCTTAATGGTTCAGCCACGTTCTTTCGTACTCAGGCGCAAAGTAACGTCACGCATATGATGCGCGTCTTTAACTTTCTGAAAGCTGTAGGGGCGAACCCTATCGTAAAGGCCCTGGACACGATCGACGATAACTACTCTTCGCTGGAAGAATTGTTCCAGAAAACGCTTGAAGAGTATGAACAGCGCTGCAGCACACTCAGCAAACTGGCTGATGAAGCCAAAGCGCAGCACGACAGTATTACCCTGAAATTCCTGCGCGATATGGACAAAGAGCAGCAGCAGGACGGTACGCTGCTCAAAACGCTTGCGGACGAACTCCGCAATGCGAAGCATGCCGGTTTATGCCCGGAGCAGGCTGACCGTCATCTGCTCGACATTGTCACCGTTCAGCGTCACTGAGCGCGACTGACCTGCTCCTGACCGGGGCAGGTTCCTCCCACAACCTCCTGCTTTGTCTGAGATTTAACAAATCAGATCTTGCTCCCAATGAATAACCCTACATCGTGTAATGATTTATTTAATTACATAATGTTTGACGAGGGAGCATCATGATCACCATTGAGTTTATTGTTGTTATTGCCTGTCTGCTGGTCGGGACCCGCTTTGGCGGGATGGGACTGGGGCTAATAAGCGGTATTGGCCTGTTTATTCTGAGCTTCATTTTTGGGCTTCAACCCGGCAAACCGCCGGTTGACGTGATGCTGACCATTCTCGCGGTGATTGGCTGCGCGGCCACCCTGCAGACTGCCGGTGGTCTGAACGTGATGATGCAGTTCGCCGAGCGTCTGTTGCGCAAACATCCGCAGCACATCACGCTCCTCGCCCCCTTCACCACCTGGATGCTGACCTTTCTGTGCGGCACGGGCCACGTGGTTTACACCATGTTCCCCATCATTGCCGATATTGCGCTGAAAAAAGGGATCCGCCCGGAACGCCCCATGGCGGTAGCCTCCGTGGCTTCGCAAATGGCCATCACCGCCTCGCCTGTATCGGTCGCGGTTGTGTCGCTGGTGTCGATTCTCGGCGCACAGCACGGGATTGGTCACGCGTGGGGGATCCTGGAGATCCTCGCCGTATCCGTACCTGCCTCGCTGTTTGGGGTGGCGATTGCGGCCCTGTGGAGTTTACGTCGCGGCAAAGATTTAGCGGATGACGTAGAGTTTCAGGAAAAGCTGAAAGATCCGAAACAGCGGGAATTTATCTATGGCAGCACGGAAACGCTCATGAATCAGCGCTTCCCGAAACAGGCCTACTGGTCCACCTGGATCTTCTTCACCGGGATTGCCATCGTGGTTCTGCTCGGTGCCCTGCCTGAATTGCGCCCTGCTTTTGAGGTAAAAGGCAAAATGGCGGCGCTTTCGATGAACCTGGTCATTCAGATGATGATGCTGATTGCCGGTGCTGTCATGCTAGTGACCTGCAAGGTGAATGCCTCTGCCATCTCGAACGGTGCGGTGTTTAAAGCGGGAATGGTTGCGATCTTCTCGGTGTTTGGCGTGGCGTGGATGAGCGATACCTTTTTCCAGGCGCATCTGGATGAACTGAAAATGGCGCTGGAAGGGGTCGTGAAAAGCCACCCGTGGACCTATGCCATTGTACTGTTTCTGGTTTCTAAACTGGTGAACAGCCAGGCGGCGGCGTTAACTGCGGTTGCGCCGATGGGGTTAATGCTGGGCATCGATCCGAAAATGCTGATCGCCTTCTTCCCGGCCTCCTACGGCTACTTTGTCTTACCGACCTACCCCAGCGATCTGGCCTGCATCGGCTTTGACCGTTCAGGCACCACCCGCATCGGCAAATTTATCATCAACCACAGCTTCATCCTGCCGGGGCTGATCGGCGTGAGCTGTGCCTGTGCGGCGAGCTACCTGCTGGTCCAGACCTTCTTCTGACAGTCTCTCGGGCGACTGACAGGGTCGCCCGTTTCACGGCTTAGTGAGACTCGCCCTGCGGGGTGAATCGCAGCTCAATCAGTGCGATGGCTTTCTGAATAGCGCGAAGCGTAACCGGATCGGCTGCCGCCGGATGGCTGGTAAAATCGATGTTTTTCAGCTGGGTCGACATTTTTTCACGCACTTCGACAGGCGCGATAACGTCAATCACATCAAGGATTTGCTTAATAACCAGCTGACAGGCAACGACGTCAGAGACCAGTTCCTGATCGGCGCTCAGGTTTTGTGACATGGGGTTTCTCCTTAGTTAAAGGCCGCCATAGTAGCAAACCGCGCGCCCTTTCATCTCTTTCTCGTCGCCCGCAGGCATAAAAAAACCTGCCGAAGCAGGTTTTTTTATCAGAACATCGCACCCGGTGGGACGTCTTTGAAAGTCGTGCAGTAGTTAGCCCACATGCTTTTCAGGATTTTGCGCAGTTTCATTATGTTGCTCCAGTAACGTGTTATGCAGGTGTTATTGTCAATGCGCTTATAATATGACCACCATCACAAAAATCAATCATTTTGTGACGAACATCACACCAACAAATCCACCAGTGCTACAACAATGTTACGAAAAAAGCCGCAAAATCCACAGGTTACGACCATATAAATTCCAGTAAATTTTTATAAAAAATTTTGATACGTCTGGAAAGTTATGGATGTCTTCACACGCTGTTAGCCAACAATCCCACGCACGAAGGCTTCGATCTCTTTATCCTGGCAGTTTTCAAAGAAACACTGCTGGAAGCGTTGACCGGATACGGCGGTTTTCACCAGTTCAGGATCGATTGCGCGCAGGGTATCGAGGTAATTTTCTTTTACCACCGCCGCTTTCACCTGATTCAGGATCCCCGCGTTACGCACCTGAGGCTCTTTACGCTCTGGCGGATACCCCTCGCCGTTACGGCCCGTAAAGGCTTTCTCAAAGATAAAGCGCACGTTCAATTCAGCGCCCCAGCCAAAGCCTTTGGCAAATGGCAGAGACAACGCGTTACCGTTGTTGATCTGCGCAAACAGGAAGGCGTCAGCAGGATCGATGCAATAGCCGCAAATCACGCCCGGATGGATATTCAGCGACATCAGCGCCCCCTGGCCGGTACCGCAGCCGGTCACGACAAAATCCACGGCTCTGGAATTCAGCAAAATGCTCGCCATAATGCCCAGATGGATATAGGTAAGATGGTGATCGTTCTCGTCGCTCATCCCGACGTTATACACCGGGAAGCCTTTTTCATCGGCAACGGCTTTTAGCTCATTAAGGATGATGGGATTTTTAGCTGCCTGGCTGTTTTCCATCATCAGCGCAATTTTCATCGTGTCTCTCCTGAATGTGTGGCGGACAAGCCCGCTGTGGATACCTTATCCCCTTAACCTTACTATCAAACAAACACTCTTTCAAATTAAGTGAAAATGCGTTTTAAAAAACGCAATTGCGCTCACAGTTTCGTGACCTGATGCTGTTCGTTGCGAAGAGAAAGGGTTGATCTTCGGGCTATTCGAGGCATTGACTGGAACGGTGGAAGCTAAAATAGCCTATTTCCCTCTTCACGCAGAGTGAACCATGAAAAGAGTAATCATCGCCGGAACGATCCTGCTTCTCGCGGGATGCAACATTAACCGTCAGGCGGAGGTCAGTCACCTTGACGCCCCCAACGGGATTGTCCGCCTCGACTACGGCCAGGCCATGCTGCAAAACGCCCATTCCGATGCGTATGTGAATAACGGCACCGCAGTGAAAGCCTGTCAGGGCATGGGATATGCCACCGCCTCCGCCTATGGTCAGCCTGTCAAAACCTGTACCCTGATTAGCGGATCGCTGTGCCTGAACGAGAGCGTGACCATTCAGTATAAATGCATGGGCTACACCGTGAATCCTAACGCCACGAATCCATGGTATTAATGTCGTCTGCCAGCATCGCTGGCAGTCTTTTTAATTAAGAACACAAACAATTCTCATTAATAAATATAAAAAGTGTCAATGCGTGTTATTCCCATTCGTATTTTTAAATAAACAAATATTTATTTTACGTTTTGCAAATAATTAAATAACAAATTATAGTGTCGCTCATTGTGAACCAGAAATAATAAACCGGAGCGCCACCATGCTGAAAACTGAAATGATCGACAAGCTCAATGCTCAAATGAACCTTGAGCTTTATTCATCCCTTCTTTACCAGCAGATGAGCGCCTGGTGCAGCTATCACAGCTTTGAAGGTGCCGCCGCGTTTCTGCGTCGTCACGCACAGGAAGAGATGACGCACATGCAGCGTCTCTTTGATTATCTGACGGATACGGGCAGCCTGCCGCGCATTGATACGGTTGCCTCTCCGGTTGCTGAATACGGTTCTCTTGATGAACTGTTCCGCGCCACTTACGAGCACGAACAGCTGATCACTCAGAAAATTAATGAACTGGTTCACGCTGCAATGACCAGCCAGGATTATCCGACCTTTAATTTCCTGCAATGGTACGTTGCTGAGCAACACGAAGAAGAAAAACTGTTTAAATCCGTGCTGGATAAATTGTCTCTGGCCGGTAAATCAGGTGAAGGTCTTTACTTTATTGATAAAGAACTGGCGACACTCGATACGCAGAATTAATTCCCACACGGTGCTGAACCCTCAGCACCGTTTTAATGCCCATCTACTTATTACCTCTCCCCTTCGCCTCACCGTTCAACAGATGCTTGCCCCTCGCGAAAGCGTAAACTTAAAATTACACGGGTTGTAACGGTGATTTGACGAGTTCACGCTTTTCCCTTACTCTGCGCCGCAGATTAGGTCGCGATTAAGAATCGTTGTAGAGGAAAGCGTGAAAAACAGAGCTCTGGGAAGTATTTTCATCGTCGCAGGAACGACGATTGGCGCAGGAATGCTGGCCATGCCGTTGGCGGCCGCAGGCGTCGGATTTGGCGTAACGTTATTGCTTCTCGCCACACTCTGGGCGTTGATGTGTTACACCGCTCTGCTGTTACTGGAGGTTTATCAGCACGTCCCTGCCGACACGGGTTTAGGTTCGCTGGCTGCACGCTACCTGGGACGTTATGGCCAGTGGGTTACAGGCTTTAGCATGATGTTCCTGATGTACGCCCTGACGGCTGCTTACATTAGCGGAGCTGGAGAGCTGATCGCGTCCAGCGTCAATGACGGGTTTGGTACACACATTACGCCCGGCACAGGCGCGGTCTTCTTCTCGCTCATCGGCGGCGGCGTGGTGTGTATTGGCACATCGCTTGTTGATCTGTTTAACCGCTTTCTGTTCAGCGCCAAGATTATTTTCCTGGTTGTGATGCTGGTTCTGCTCGCGCCGCACGTTCACAAGATTAACCTGCTGACGCTGCCGCTGGAAAAAGGGCTGGCGCTTTCCGCGATCCCGGTGATTTTCACCTCGTTCGGTTTTCACGGCAGCGTGCCGAGTATCGTCAGCTATATGAATGGCGATACCCGCAAGCTGCGCCGCATCTTTATCATCGGCAGCGCGATTCCGCTGGTCGCCTACATCTTCTGGCAGCTGGTCACGCTGGGCAGCATTGACTCCTCAACCTTTATCGGTTTAATGGCTGCGCATTCCGGCCTGAATGGTTTCCTGATGGCGCTGCGTGAGGTGGTGACCTCTCCACACGTCGAGTTGGCGGTACATTTGTTCGCTGACCTGGCGCTGGCGACGTCGTTTTTGGGCGTGGCGCTCGGCCTGTTTGATTATCTGGCCGATCTGTTCCAGCGCCGCAATACCGTTGCCGGACGCTTGCAAACGGGTGCAATTACCTTCCTGCCGCCACTGGCCTTTGCGCTGTTTTACCCGCGTGGCTTTGTGATGGCGCTGGGCTATGCGGGTGTGGCGTTATCCGTCCTCGCGCTGCTGTTGCCTTCCCTGCTGGCATGGAAGAGCCGTCAGCAGCATCCTCAGCAAGGTTATCGCGTGGCGGGGGGTAAACCGCTGCTGTGCATCGTGTTTGCCTGTGGCGTGGTGATAATTCTGGTGCAATTCCTGATAGCAGCGGGAATGCTGCCGGAAGTGGGGTAATAAAAAAGGGGCTACGATTAGCCCCTTTCTTTATTAATGCAAACAACAACTCTTGAACTTCTTCCCGCTGCCGCACGGACAAGGATCGTTACGCCCGACCTTCGTGCCGTTAATAATCGGTTTTTGGGTTTCCTGCTGCTGCGGGTTAGCAACCCAGTAGTTGTATAAACGCAGCGCCGCGGGCTGGATGCTCTCGATGCTGGCGGTATACTCCTCTTCGGTCAGTTCATCCAGCTTTTCGCTGCCCTCTTCCGTCCCGTGCAGCGCAATCACATCCAGATCGGCTTTCAGTTCGTCAGGCAGTGATGACCAGTCGGTCAGCGCCACGCCGCGCATGTAGCCATAGCACCACTCTTCAACCACGGTGTAGCTTTGGCCATCAACGTCGTTAAAACCAAACATGGGCTCGAACTGATCCGGATACTCGCTCAGGCGCTCAGCAATGTCGTTCATATGCTTAAAGCAGAGATCGATAAAACGGTTCATTTCACGATCGTTTTTCCAGCGCGGAATGTACTTCTCGCCGCCCCAGACCGCTACCAGCCAGGCATCGGGTTCAACCACCCTTGGGCCGGAAAGCACTGCGGTAAGCATGCCGTCAAGTTCGGACACGTCAATCACGGACGCATCGTCATGACCGTAAGACATTAACGTCTCTTCCAGCCACTCCATTTCGCTTTCATTTAATGGGCCTTCAGTCATTGCTGACACTCCTGATAAAAAAAGGAAAAGATCCTAACACATATCGTACGCCTTTCCTGGCTGAAGTTGAGGTCTTTATTGCTGCAAAAACGTGCAAATCGTGACCCTTGCACAACTTATGGGCTTTGTTGTTAACGAGATGTGATCTCCGCTGTAATTTCAGTGCGTCCCGCGAGGCAGCGTAAATCGGCACTCTATACTCATCTATGTCGCAACCCGGTCAATGGGTTAACCATTCTGGCAACGATTTTGCTTAATGTTCTGCGCGCAAACTGCGCATGGAAACCTCGCCGTATTAAGCAGGATGTGGCCTGGATTTTGTTCGTTTAGTGCATGTTGTTCTCGATCTTATTTATAGATTGGCTGCGCCGTAGGGCGTTTGGGTTGACGCCGTGGTGCAAAAACCTCTTTGCTAAGGAACACAATAATGTCGCTGAAATTTATCAGAAGTCCCCTTTCTCTTGTGTTAGCCGGTTGTCTGGTGACGGCATTTTCCGCCCAGGCCGATATTGTGATTGGCGTGGCCGGGCCGTTTACAGGCCCAAATGCCACCTATGGCGATCAGTACTGGCATGGCGCAACGCAGGCCGCAGAAGACATTAACGCCGCGGGAGGGATCAACGGTGAGAAAATTAAGCTGGTTCAGGGAGATGATGCCTGCGAGCCTAAACAGGCTGTTGCCGTCGCCAACCGTTTAGTCGACCAGGACAAAGTCAATGCGGTTGTCGGCCATTTCTGCTCCTCTTCCACCATGCCCGCCTCCGAGGTGTATAGCGATGCGGGCATTATTGCCATCACCCCCGGTTCGACTAACCCACTCATTACCGAGCGCGGCATGAGCGATATGTTCCGCATGTGCGGGCGGGACGATCAGCAGGGGCAAGTCGCCAGCGACTTCATCATCGATAAGCTGAAGGCCAAACGTGTGGTGATCATTCACGATAAAGACACCTACGGTCAGGGGTTGGCGGACGCCACCAAAGCGGCGCTTGCCAAACGCGGCGTGAAGGATGTGATGTATGAAGGCTTATCACGTGGGGAAAAAGACTTTAACGCGCTGGTAACGAAAATTGGCGCGCAAAAACCGGACGTGGTGTTCTTCGGGGGCTGCCACCCTGAAGCGGGCCCGCTGGTGCGCCAGATGCGTGAACAGGGCGTACAGGCGAAATTCTTCTCAGGGGACTGTATCGTCAATGAAGAGATGGTCACCGCTGCGGGTGGCCCGCAGTACACCAACGGTATCTACATGACCTTTGGTAAAGATCCGCGACTGATCCCGGACGGTAAAGCGGTGATTGAGAAATTCCGCGCCGGTAAATTCGAACCAGAAGGCTATACCCTTTACTCCTATGCCTCCGTCCAGGCCATTGCCGCCGCCTTCAAAGCCACCGGAGGCAAAGACTCCGCCAAAGCCAGCGAGTGGCTGAAAGCGAACGCCGTCGACACGGTGATGGGCAAAAAAGCCTGGGACAGCAAAGGCGATCTGAAAGTGTCTGACTACGTGGTTTATCAGTGGGACGACAAGGGAAAATATAAGGAAGTGCAGTAACGGGACGGAGTCACGCTCAACGTCGGCAGGTTCGCCTGCCGACGCGGAATACACATCGGGCTGCACGCGTCGTGCGGCCTATAAAAAGAGCGCGCGATGATGAGTACATTCTTCCTGCAACAGTTAATCAACGGATTAACGCTGGGCTCCGTCTACGGCTTAATCGCCATCGGTTACACCATGGTGTACGGCATCATTGGCATGATCAACTTCGCCCATGGCGAAGTGTATATGATCTCGGCCTATCTCTGCGCCATCGGACTGGCCTTGCTGTCATTCTTCGGTCTTGAGTCGTTTCCCCTGCTGATTCTGGGCACGCTGGCGTTCACCATCGCGGTGACGGGCGTGTATGGCTGGACTATTGAGCGCATCGCCTATAAACCCCTGCGAAACTCCACCCGACTGGCACCGCTGATCTCCGCCATCGGGATGTCGCTGATTTTGCAAAACTATGCCCAACTGAGCCAGGGCCCCCGCCAGCAAGGCGTGCCAACCATGCTGGACGGCGTACTTCGCGTGCATCTGGGAGAAGGTTTCGTCCAGATCACCTACACCAAAATCTTTATTCTGATCGCCTCGTTCGCCGGCATGCTGCTGCTCACCTGGATAATCAGCCAAACCCGGCTGGGGCGGATGTGTCGTGCGGTGCAGCAGGATCGCAAAATGGCCTCCATTCTGGGGATCAATACCGACAGGATCATTTCGCTGGTCTTTGTGATCGGCGCGGCGATGGCCGGGCTGGCGGGGGTATTGATCACCATGAACTATGGCACCTTTGATTTCTACGTGGGCTTTGTCATCGGCATAAAAGCCTTTACGGCGGCGGTGCTGGGCGGCATCGGCTCTCTGCCGGGCGCCATGCTCGGCGGGTTGATTCTGGGAGTGGCGGAAGCGCAATTCTCCGGGATGGTGAACTCAGATTATAAAGACGTGTTCTCGTTTGGGCTGCTGGTATTGATCCTGATTTTCCGTCCTCAGGGTCTGCTGGGCCGCCCTGTCGTGGCGAAGGTGTGAGGGTGAAGACGATGACATCTGCCGGTTTCTCCCTTAAACGCTGCATTCTTGATGCCGTATTTTCCGGGCTGGTTGCTTTGATTATCTTTGGCCCTATCGCTGGCGTGGTTCTCGACGGTTACAGCTTTAACTTTGCCGGACAACGGCTGGCGTGGATTATTGCCATCGTCATGCTGGGCCGTTTTTTGCTGAGCATCTTCCTGCAGACCGCCCCCGGTGCGCGTTTCCAGGCGAGGTTTGAAGCGGACAGCGCAGGGGTATATGTCCGCCCTCCCGGATACAAGAGCCGCATGCGTTGGATTATTCCGCTGGTTATTACGCTTGCGATCTGCTTTCCGTTTGTGGCGACCAAATACGTGCTGACCGTTGCCATTCTGGGGCTGATCTATGTTCTGCTCGGCCTCGGGCTGAATATTGTGGTCGGTCTTGCGGGGCTGTTGGATCTGGGGTATGTCGCCTTTTACGCGATTGGCGCGTATGGCCTCGCGCTGGGGTATCAGTATCTGGGGTTAGGGTTCTGGAGCATGCTGCCGCTGGCGGCGCTGATGGCCGCCGCCGCCGGTGCGCTGCTTGGTTTCCCGGTGCTTCGCATGCATGGGGATTATCTGGCAATCGTGACGCTCGGGTTTGGCGAGATTATCCGCCTGGTGCTCAATAACTGGCTGACCTTCACTGGCGGCCCAAATGGCGTTTCAGCCCCTGCCCCCACCTTTTTTGGACTGGAGTTTGGCCGACGCGCCAAAGAAGGCGGCGTCCCCTTCCACGAGTTTTTCCATCTGACCTATAACCCAAACATGAAGTTTATCTTTATTTACGCCGTGCTGTTTTTGGTGGTGTTGATGGTGCTCTACATCAAGCACCGCCTGACGCGAATGCCGATTGGACGGGCGTGGGAGGCATTACGAGAAGATGAAATTGCCTGCCGCTCAATGGGTCTTAATCACGTGCTGGTGAAGCTTTCTGCTTTTACGCTGGGCGCATCAACGGCCGGGATTGCGGGGGTTTTCTTCGCCACCTATCAGGGGTTCGTTAATCCCACCTCTTTTACCTTTTTTGAATCCGCACTGATTCTGGCTATCGTGGTGCTGGGCGGGATGGGTTCAACGCTGGGCGTTGTGCTGGCCGCCTTTGTCCTGACCGTCACGCCGGAACTGCTGCGCAGTTTTGCGGAGTATCGCGTACTGCTGTTTGGCGTGTTGATGGTGGTCATGATGATCTGGCGTCCGCGCGGTTTGATCCGCATTAACCGCAGCGGCTATGCCGTGCGTAAGGGGGTCGCACCATGAACGGAACCATACTACACGTTGAGCACCTGATGATGCATTTTGGCGGGATTAAAGCGTTAAATGACGTCAGCCTTGATGTACAACGCGGGTCCATTACCGCCCTCATCGGGCCTAACGGCGCGGGGAAAACAACCGTGTTTAACTGCCTGACGGGCTTCTACAGGGCGTCCGGCGGAAATATCTTATTCAACACCCGCAGTAAAACCACCAATGTGATTCAGATTCTCGGTCAAAAATTCCAGCCCGGTGACTGGATTAACCCAGCCCGGTTAGGGTCGCGTCTTTTCTACAAAATGTTCGGTGGAACACACCTGGTAAACCGCGCGGGCCTTGCGCGCACGTTCCAGAATATCTGCCTGTTTCGCGAGATGTCGGTCATCGAAAACCTGCTGGTTGCACAGCATATGCGTGTAAATCGCAATCTCCTCGCCGGTGTGCTCAACACTCCCGCCTATCGTCGGGCGGAAAGTGATGCCCTCGATCGTGCATTTTACTGGCTGGAAGTGGTGGACCTGGTGGACTGCGCCAATCGCCTCGCGGGGGAAATGTCTTACGGTCAACAGCGACGCCTCGAAATCGCCCGGGCAATGTGTACTGGTCCGGAGATGATCTGCCTTGATGAACCTGCCGCAGGCCTGAACCCGGTGGAAACGCACAAGCTCAGCAGCATTATCCGTTTTCTGCGCGACCACCACGACATTACGGTATTACTGATTGAGCATGATATGGGAATGGTCATGGAGATTTCGGACGACATTATTGTGCTCGACCACGGAGATGTCATTGCGCGGGGGAAACCAGAGCAGATCCAGCACGATGAAAAAGTGATTGCCGCCTACCTGGGCACCGACGAGAGCGAGGTTAACCTGTGAACGAAACGATGCTGGAATTTCGTGAGGTGGACGTTTTCTACGGTGTGATCCAGGCGCTGAAACAGGTTTCCCTTGAGGTTAACAAAGGCGAAACCGTGGCGTTAATTGGCGCTAACGGTGCAGGAAAATCGACATTATTGATGTCTATCTTTGGTCAACCCCGGGTCCGTAGTGGGCAGATCCTGTTTTGCGGAGAGGATATCAGCCATAAATCCACCCACTACGTTGCGTCCGGCGGTATCGCCCAGGCGCCCGAAGGACGGCGTATTTTCCCGGATATGACGGTGGAAGAGAACCTGCTGATGGGCACAATCCCGATTGGAAACCAGTTTGCATCTGAAGATATGCAAAGTATGTTCGACCTTTTCCCCCGCCTCAAAGAGCGGCGTAAACAGCGGGCAATGACCATGTCCGGCGGAGAACAGCAGATGCTGGCAATTGCGCGGGCCTTAATGAGCCGCCCAAAGCTGCTGCTGCTGGATGAACCCAGCCTGGGATTGGCCCCTATCGTGGTGAAACAGATTTTCCAGACGCTGCGCGAGCTAGCACGCAACGGCATGACCATTTTTCTGGTTGAGCAGAATGCGCACCACGCGCTGAAGCTGTCTGATCGCGGGTATGTGATGGTTAACGGACAGATCCGGCTGAGCGGCAGCGGCGAGGAGCTGCTGGGGAATCAGGAGGTGAGGAAGGCGTATCTGGGTGGGGTGTGACCGTTAAATTTCAGGCACAAAAAAACCACCTTTCGGTGGTTTCACGACACTGCTTATTGCTTTGATTATTCTTTGCTTTCCCATGGTAGCCGGAGTGGGACTTGAACCCACACAGCGCGAACGCCGAGGGATTTTAAATCCCTTGTGTCTACCGATTCCACCATCCGGCCAGGGAAGAAAGTGGAGGCGCGTTCCGGAGTCGAACCGGACTAGACGGATTTGCAATCCGCTACATAACCGCTTTGCTAACGCGCCGTAAAACTTTTCAAACTGACACCCGCTGTTGCGCATGCCTTTAATCTGGAGCGGGAAACGAGACTCGAACTCGCGACCCCGACCTTGGCAAGGTCGTGCTCTACCAACTGAGCTATTCCCGCATGTCATCAAGTTGTTTCTAACCACTTGATTTCATTATCGTCCGGCTAGCTGCGCCGCCGTTCGATGCGTTGCATTCTACTGATATGTCGTTTTGAGTCAACGTTATTTTTTGCATCCCCGGATCGTTTGCTGAAAATTACGTCGAAACGATCACTGTTCAAGCAAATCTCCGCGCGCCGCGTTCAAATACTGCAGCATTGACCACAGCGTCAGTACCGCGGCGACCCACAGCAGACCAATCCCCGCCCACTCAACCCAGGCGTTCGGACGCCACAGCATCCAGACCAGCGCCGCCATCTGCGCCGTTGTTTTGACCTTACCAATCCAGGATACCGCCACGCTGCTGCGTTTACCCAACTCCGCCATCCACTCTCGCAGCGCAGAGATGATAATTTCGCGGCCAATCATCGTTGCCGCGGGCAGCGTGACCCACCAGGTGTGGTAATGTTCAGCCACCAGCACCATCGCGATCGCCACCATGACTTTATCGGCCACCGGATCGAGGAACGCACCAAAGCGAGTGCTTTGATTCCAGCGGCGCGCCAGATAACCGTCGAACCAGTCGGTTACCGCAGCGACCAGGAAAATCAGTGCGCAGGCAAAAGGCGCCCAGACGACCGGCAGATAAAACGCCAGTACAAAGAACGGGATAAGCACGACGCGAAAAAGAGTGAGCAACGTAGGGATATTAAATCGCATAATGACGGTAACTGTCTGTTGTCAGTAAAATTTAGCTCTATGTTGCTACAGAGCCCTCAATGTTTCAACGAGTAGTAGATCTTTTCTGCCAGCCCTTGCGAAATACCCGGCACTTTTGCAATTTCCTCCATGCTGGCATTGAGTAATCCTTGCAATCCGCCCATATACTTCAGCAGCATTTGACGACGTTTTGGTCCAACGCCTTCGATGGTCTCCAGCGTGCTGGTGTTTTTGACCTTCGCCCGTTTTTTACGGTGGCCGCTGATCGCGTGATCGTGCGATTCGTCGCGGATATGCTGGATCACATGCAGCGCGGGCGAATCCGGCGGCAGGCTAAAGCCCTCACCTTCCGGCTCAAAGAAAAGCGTTTCCAGACCCGCTTTACGATCCGCCCCTTTCGCCACGCCCAACAGCAGCGGATGGTTTTTATCCCACTCGACGTCGAGTGATTCAAACACCGCCTTCGCCTGCCCGAGCTGCCCTTTTCCGCCGTCGATAAGGATCACGTCCGGGATCTTGCTCTCTTCGATGGCTTTACCATAGCGTCGACGCAGCACCTGGTTCATCGCGGCGTAATCATCCCCCGGCGTGATCCCGGTGATGTTATAGCGGCGATACTCCGCCCGCAACGGACCGTTGGCATCAAACACCACGCAGGAGGCCACGGTCTGCTCCCCCATCGTATGGCTGATATCAAAACACTCCATACGTTTCACTTCAGGCAGCTTCAGAAGCGTAGCAAGCGCGGTTAAACGCTGGCTGACCGTCGACTGCTGGGACAGTTTCGTCGTCAGCGCCGTCGCCGCGTTGGTGCGCGCCAGCTTCAGATAGCGTGCACGGTCCCCGCGCGGTTTCGTCTGGACATTCACCCGACGCCCGGCCAGTTCTGAGAGGGAATCCGCCAGCAGGGTTTTATCGTCGAGATTGAAATCAAGCAGGATCTCGGAGGGTAACGTGCGCATCTGGCTACCCTGAAGATAGAACTGTCCAACAAATGTCTCGACCACTTCACCCAGCTCCGTGCCGCCCGGTACTTTCGGGAAGTAGCTGCGGCTGCCGAGCACTTTACCCTGGCGAATGAACAGAACGTGAACGCAGGCCAGCCCGTTATCAAAGGCCACGCCAATCACGTCCAGATCGTCACCGGTATTGGAGACAAACTGCTTTTCGGTAACGCGGCGTACGGCCTGAATTTGGTCACGAATGCGCGCAGCCTCTTCAAACTCCAGCGCCGCGCTGGCTTTCTCCATTCGCGCGATAAGCTGGGTGAGAACCTGATCGTCTTTCCCCGCAAGGAACAAGCGAACATAGTCCACCTGCTGGGCATACTCTTCTTCGCTGACCAGACCCGCTACGCACGGCCCCAGACAGCGACCAATCTGGTACTGCAGGCACGGACGCGAGCGGTTACGGTAAACGCTGTTTTCACACTGGCGGATCGGGAAGATTTTTTGCAGCAGCGCCAGCGTTTCTCGCACGGCATAACCGTTCGGGAACGGGCCGAAATATTCACCCTTCGCATGCTTCGCGCCCCTGTGCATCGCCAGACGCGGATGGGTATCCCCGCTCAGGAAAATAAAGGGATAGGATTTATCATCACGCAGCAGCACGTTATAGCGGGGCTGATACAGTTTGATGTAGTTATGTTCAAGCAGCAGCGCTTCCGTCTCGGTGTGCGTGACGGTGACATCAATATTCTGAATGAGTGCGACCAGCGCTTCGGTTTTGCGGGAGGCAAGATTGCTGCGGAAATAGCTGGAAAGGCGTTTTTTGAGATCTTTCGCCTTACCCACATAGATAACCGTACCGCCAGCGTCATACATGCGATACACGCCTGGCTGGCTGGTGACGGTTTTTAGAAATGCTTTTGAATCGAACGCTTCATTCACTGACTTATTAACGACTCCGCATTACACAGACCATGACGAATGGCCAGGTGAGTCAGCTCGACATCACCGTGAATGTTCAGTTTACTGAACATCCGATAGCGGTAGCTGTTCACCGTTTTCGGGCTGAGATTCAGCTGTTCAGAGATCTCATTCACTTTCTGACCTTTGGTGATCATCAGCATAATCTGCAACTCGCGCTCAGACAAACTGGCAAACGGCGATTCCGTTTTTTCAGGTTCAATCTGGCTCAATGCCATCTGTTGTGCAATGTCTGAGGCGATGTAGCGTTGCCCGGCAAACACGGAGCGAATCGCATTCACAACTTCCTGTGGTGCGGCGCCTTTACTCAGATACCCGGCGGCCCCCGCCTGCATAACTTTCGCGGGCAGCGGGTTTTCGGTATGTACGGTCAGCATGATGACTTTGGTATCAACAAAGGTACGGGCGATTTTACGTGTTGCTTCAAGCCCACCAATGCCGGGCATGTTCATATCCATCAACACCACGTCGGCCGAGTTTGTGCGACACCATTTCACGGCATCTTCACCACAGCAGGCCTCACCGGCAACTTTAATACCCTTTATATCTTCAAGAATGCGTCGTATCCCTGCGCGCACCAGTTCGTGGTCATCAACAAGAAGGACGTTGATCAAAGGAAATGTCTCCAGAATAGGGATAACGCTACTGACTACTTATTGCGTTTATATTAACGGTTTTCCTCGCAAGATTAAAACGTTAAAAAACGTGCTATACGATTACGCTCTCGTTTTTGGAAATTAGCCTGTACAGCAAGTGGAAAGAAAACCCATGCGGTATGGGCTTTTGCGTCTATTTTTAAGCATCTGTATTCAAAAAGTTACAAAAAACAGGCACGCAACATCGGCCTAAAAACAGTTCTAAACTTTTTGTAACAACAATTAACGGTAAACGAAGCGGCGATGACAATAAATTGTGAATATCGCAGAGGAGACATTACCTGTGGGTATTGTTTACGTAAATAAACAAAATGCGGAAAAGTACGAAAAACAACCACTGCTTTTTTTGTCACGGCTTGTGGTATACTCCGCGGCCTTGACTTTCATCGTCGCGCTCGAGCGCTGTTTTATATTGAGGAAAATAAATGAGCTCACCTGATTTCGCCACTGCGGAAAATAACCAAGAACTGGCACAGGAAGTAAACTGTCTGAAAGCGCTGCTGACGCTCATGTTACAGGCAATGGGTCAGGCTGATGCGGGCCGTGTGATCCTGAAGATGGAAAAACAAATCGCGCAGATGGAAGACCAGGCTGAATCAGCCGTATTCGCCAACACCGTTAAGCAGATTAAACAAGCTTACCGTCAGTAAAAAAAACGGCTGGATGCGGTGCATTCAGCCGTTATCTCGTCTGTCACGCAGAACGTGTTGTCTCTTCAGATCAGTCCTGTCGCCGCCGCATAACAGGCAATCTGCGTCTTGTTTGGCGCGTTAAATTTCTTCTGCATATTCTTTTGATGGAAATTAACCGTATTCTCAGATATCGAGAGAATAATCGCTATTTCTGCAGACGTCTTTCCTTCCGCAGTCCACTTCAGAATTTCCCGCTCACGCTTGCTGAATTTCATTTCAGGCGGCATGACCATCTCATGTTCAAAACGCAGCAGAGACGTTAAGGCCATTTGAACCAGCATTTGCAGGCGCAACTCTATTTCTTCGCCGCTTAACTTATCCGCCTGTGCGCTAGTACGTGATACAGACAGGAAACCGAGCGCGTGATTAGGCAGCATCAAACACTGTGTAATTCCCGTACGCAAACCGTGATCCCGCGCGCCATCCCACAGTGCCTGAGCATCAGCGAATAATTCATCCGTCCAGGGTAAATGCCCCTGAATGAAATTCTCTGGTTTCAGCACCGGATCGATGGCGAAAAAATTCTCTGACTTATATTGCGCCATCCATTCCTGCGGATAACTGGTTTGGACCGAAATCCGGGGGCGCGTAAAGGGGACAGGATGACGAACGCAAAGTGAGAAATAATCAAATTCGAGTGCCTGCGTTTGTCGCTGAAGTTCTTGATATACCTCGTCGGCACAGGACATTTCCTGAAACCGGAGGAAGCAATCCCGTCGCCAGTTGAAAAAGTCTGAATCCCTCATACTTACCGAATGAAGCCTCTGATAAAGATAATCATTATTATGGTGAATATAACCTAACACATAAATCTTATTTATTTATACAAAATATCGTCCATCGCACCTCAATCTTTAGATTTAATACGGTTAATCTGAACACGGGTGGAATAAAAGAACTACCAACACGCGTTTAGAGGCGAATAATTTGCCCCAGAAGAAAAATCTGGAGCAAATTACGGCAAAAATGCTACTGCATGAGGAATTTTTCGAGGAACTGGCGGGTGCGAGGCTGTTGCGGGTTCGCAAACAAGCTCTTCGCTGGTCCCTGCTCAACAATGCGGCCCTGATCCATGAAAATAGCCCGGTCCGCCACATCGCGAGCAAAGCTCATTTCGTGAGTCACAATCACCATTGTCCGTTTTTCCTGCGCCAGTTGGCGAATGGTGTTAAGCACCTCCCCTACCAGCTCGGGATCGAGCGCGGAGGTGGGCTCATCAAACAGGATCACATCCGGACGCATCGCCAGCGCGCGCGCAATGGCCACACGCTGCTGCTGTCCACCCGAAAGACGGCGCGGGTAGCTGGTTTCCTTACCTGCCAGCCCAACCTTCGCCAGCAGCTCCCGTGCGCGGGTGGTGGCCTCTTCTTTTGGCTCCCCCTTCACGATGACCGGCCCTTCAATAATATTTTCCAGCACCGTACGGTGCGGAAAAAGATTGAAGTTCTGGAAAACAAAACCGACATGCTGACGTAGACGGCGAATTAAGCCTTTCTGCTGGCTAATAGATTTCCCGGTATCAATTGTGATATCCCCTACGCGGATCGTCCCGCCTTCAGGCTGTTCAAGGAGATTAATACTGCGCAGCAGCGTGGTTTTCCCCGAGCCACTCGGCCCGATGATCGCCACCACTTCGCCCTGCTCCACTTCCAGATCGATACCGTGGAGCACCGTTTGTCCGTGGAATTTTTTCACCAGGTTTTTAACGTCGATTGCACTCATTTCGGATCACGCTCCTGGCGGTTAAGCTGGTTTTCAAAATAGTTCTGCAGGGCGGAAAGCACCGTCGCCATCACCCAGTAAATTAGCGAGGCCGCCAGATACATCGTGAACACTTCCAGCGTCCGCGAGGTGATCAGCTGCGCCTGACGGAACAGCTCCGGCACCTGAATGGTGGCCGCCAGCGACGTATCTTTTACCAGGCTGATAAAGCTGTTGCTCAACGGCGGTAACGCAACGCGCGCGGCCTGGGGCAATATCGCCCGACGCAGGGTTTGCCACGGCGTCATCCCGATACTGGCCGCCGCTTCCCACTGCCCTTTATCAATGGAGGAGATGGCCGCACGCAGGGTTTCGGAGGTGTAGGCAGCGGTATTTAACGACAGACCGATCATCGCCGCCGGGATGGGATCAAGCTCAATACCGAACTGCGGCAAACCGTAGTAGATCATAAAGAGCTGGGCGATAAGGGGCGTGCCGCGGAATACAGAGATGTAAAAACGCGCCAGCCAGCGTACCGGCAAGACGGGCGACATGCGCATTAACGCCAGCACAAACCCAAGCACCAGGCCGAAGAACATCCCTCCGATACTGAGTTGAAGCGTAAACACCGCTCCTTTAAGCAGGAACGGCAGTGAATCAATAACCAGTTGAATACTTTCGTGCATTATTATTTTTCGACCTGATTTTTAGACATGAGGATGATAGGCAAACAGCGCAGGCGCCCCGCCAGTGTGAACAAACAAAATCGGTCCTTCATCCTTAAAGCGCTTCTGTGCAATGCCGTCTATCAGCCCCGCCATCGCCTTACCGGTATAGACCGGATCGAGGAGAATGCCTTCGAGGCGTGCCAGCAATTTCACCGCTTCCATCCCCTCTTCATTTGGCGTGCCGTAGCCCGGCGCAAAATAGTCATCCCAGAGCAGAATGTCAGCCCTGGCTTTCAGCTCGAGTTGTTCTGCCACCGCCTGCTGTAAAGAAACCACTTTCGGCTTCTGATCCGCAACGCTGCGGGAGACCGTCACGCCAATCAGCTCGACATCCGGCAGCAGTTGCTCCAGCCCCACCGCCAGCCCGGCATGGGTACCGGCGCTACCGGAGGCGACAACAACGGATGAGAGATTCACCGCGCCCTCGCATTGCTGAGCAATTTCCAGCGCGCTTTCTACATAGCCCAGTGCGCCCAGCGCGTTCGACCCGCCGACAGGAATAACATACGGACGAAAACCCTGCGCTTCCAGACGCGTGGCCAGTTCGTCGAGCTGCGCGGTCGGATCGGTCAGGGCGTCGACCATCTCGACCTGCACGTTAAACAGATCCAGCAGGAGACGGTTACCGTTAGTGAGATAGTTTTCTGCGTGCGTTCCGATCGGGTTTTCCAGAAGCGCAACGCAGTGCAGGCCAAGTTTTGCCGCCACCGCCGCCGTCTGGCGCACGTGGTTAGACTGAATCGCCCCTGCGGTAATCAGCGTGTCCGCCCCTTCGCGCAGCGCGTCTGCCGCCAAAAACTCCAGCTTACGCAGCTTATTACCGCCCATCGCCATCGGCGTTACGTCATCGCGCTTGATAAAAATGTCGCGCCCTAAATAATCAGAAAATCGGGGTAAATACTCCAACGGCGTGGGCGCGCCGATAAACTCCAGGCGGGGAAAGCGCGTTAAATTCTGCAGTGACATGGTTCCTCCGGTAACGCTAATTCATATGATATTTTTCATTATGCACGCAGACGCGTAAGAAATAAAAAAGGCGCTTTTAAAAGCGCCTTTTTTTATGGGTCAATGACTTATTTGGTGACGTCAGCGCCGAACCATTTCTCAGAAAGCGCTTTCAGGCTACCGTCTTTCTGCATGTCAGCAATCGCGGAATCGATCGCTTTCACCAGGTCTTCGTTACCTTTACGGATGGCAACACCGGCTTCCTGACGAGAGAACGCATCACCCGCAACGGCCAGGGTATTGTTGGTTTTCTTCACCAGATCCAGCGCGGCCAGGCGGTCAACCAGAATGGCGTCGATACGGCCCACGCGCAGATCCTGGTATTTGGTCGGGTCATCATCATAGGTACGGATGTCCACGCCCTGCACGTTCTGGCGCAGCCACTCTTCGTAGTTGGTACCCAGACCGACGCCGACTTTCTTCCCTTTCAGGTCCGCTGCCGTTTTAATCCCGCCTTCGTTACCTTTCTTCACCAGCGCCTGAATACCGGACACGGTGTACGGCGTGGAGAAGTCATACTTCTTCTTACGCTCGTCAGAAATGGTCACCTGGTTGATCACCACATCAATACGTTTTGAATCCAGCGACGCCAGCATACCGTCCCATTTGGTCGGTTTCAGGGAGGCTTTCACGCCAAGGTGTTTCGCCAGTTCTTCCGCAAATTCCACTTCGAAACCGGTCAATTTACCGTCGTCACCCTGGTAGCTGAACGGAGGATAGGTTCCTTCCAGCCCCACCAGCAGCGTGCCACGCTCTTTTACTTTATTCAGCAGGTTTTCCGCGGCGAACGTTTTCACGCTCATGCCCGCAACCAGCGCAACGGCCATAACACCCATCAGCGCCTGACGACCCAGAAGTGCAAATTTCATAAATACCCCGATATAGTGGAATTTTTACGTAGTGTAGAGAAATCGCCTGCAACGTCAAAGGCGACTGCGCTACATCTTATTCTTTTTTAATATATATCAGAAGTTGTTCCGGCGTGGGCTTTCTGCTTCACGACACCCGGCATCTGTACCTTGTATTGTGCATACTTGCGCAGCGCAATCCGGTAGTTGTTGGTGCTGGTCGCAGGCAGCCACGGCTCCAGATTTTCATCCAGATAACCGGTTTTCAGCAGATCGCGAGAAATATTGTTGACGGTCAGATGTTGCCCAAGGCGACGCAGGCGAACTACATATTCGCGAACAGTGCCGTGGCTCATCTCCGTTTGTTCAAACAGGAATTGCTTGAAGCCGATAATATCGAAGAAGTCGCTTTGCTCTTTGCAGTGGAGATCGCCACAGAAACGGCAAAGCGCCACCCACTCTTTTTGCTCTTCGAGCCAGGCGGCCTCATCCATTAACGTGTCGAGGCGGGATATCGCGATTTTGTTCACGATTTCGCCACGACGAACCAGCGTGATACGGTCGAGTAATTTATTACAGTGGGCGCAATGCGTCTGGCTGTGTTTAAAGTCTTTCAGGTAGCGGCTTAAAGGCCGTCTTTTAGATTGCTGCACCGTCATGATAACTCCTGGTTGTCAATACGTTGTGCGGCATTTCCCAGGTGAATCAATCACCTATAACTTACCCAGTTTCGTGCGTAAGCGCTTGATGGCCTGGCTGTGCAGCTGGCTAACCCGAGACTCCCCCACCTCCAGTACCGCGCCAATCTCCTTGAGATTGAGCTCTTCCTGGTAATAGAGGGTCAACACCAGCTGTTCGCGCTCTGGTAAAGCTTCAATCGCTTCCATCACGCGCTGGCGTAAATTCCCTTCCATTAAATGGTGTAACGGGTTTTCTTGCTGATGCTCATCCGTCACCAGCTCGATGCTATCGCCATGCTCTTCGCGCCACTCATCGTAAGAGAAGAGTTGGCTATTATTGGTATCGAGCAACATCTGACGATACTCTTCAACAGCGATCCCAAGACGCTCAGCCACTTCGGTTTCCGTCGCGTTGCGTCCCAGTTCCTGTTCCAGCTGCCCCATCGCATGCGCCACTTCGCGCGCGTTGCGGCGAACACTGCGCGGCACCCAGTCTCGGCTGCGCAGCTCGTCCAGCATCGCCCCACGAATACGCTGAACTGCGTAAGTCGTAAATGCCGTTCCTTGCAGAGCGTCGTATCGGTCAACTGCATTCAATAACCCGATACCGCCCGCCTGTAGCAGATCGTCCAGTTCCACGCTCGCCGGCAAACGCACCTGGAGGCGCAATGCTTCGTGACGCACCAGCGGAACATAACGCTGCCACAGCGAGTGTTTATCCATTACACCATCAGCGGTATAGAGTGAATTCACGATAAACAGCCCTGCGTTAATTGAGTTATCGGCATGATTATCCGATTCTGCAGGGGTTTCAATTGGGTGAATAGTGGGTGAAATGAGGGGTTATTTGGGGGGTTATGCAAATAGCGCTAAATAAAAACCCCGCCGAAGCGGGGTTTACGCATTATCAGGCGATTAGCCCTGCAGCAGAGACAGAACCTGCTGAGGAACCTGGTTAGCTTTGGACAGCACGGAGTTACCGGCCTGCTGGATGATCTGCGCTTTAGACATATTTGACACTTCGGTCGCATAGTCGGCGTCCTGAATACGGGACTGCGCTTCAGACAGGTTGGTAGTGGTGTTGTTCAGGTTGGTTACAGCTGAGCTCAGACGGTTCTGTACCGCACCCAGAGAAGAACGGAATTTGTCTACGGACGCGATAGCTTTGTCCAGCAGAGCCAGTGGATCTGCAGTAGACACGCCTTTGAACTCGCCCGCTGCGTTCAGGGTAACAGTCTGTGCGTTGTTCAGGGTACCGCCCGCGCCGCCATCAGCGATAGCAGCAGCAGTCAGGGAGTAGTTTTTACCCTGAACTTCAGCGTAACCTGCAGCAGCGCCAGCAGCGTCTGCGCCAACTTTAACTGCAACACCAGTCAGAGTACCGGTACCACCGTTAGCATCGGTATAGGTGATGTCAGCGGTGTTCACTTTCACGCTGCCAGTTGCATCGTCAACAGACACAGCGTAGTTGTCAGAACCAGAAGAAACCACGTAGGTCGCAGTAGATGCGCCAGCTGGAGTCTGCACGTTGTGCAGAGTCAGGCTCTTCGCGTCCACGCCCAGAGTAGTAGCAACCGCGCTCAGGTCAACATCTTTCAGAGCACCGCTCGCGCCAACCTGAGTGATAGAATCGCTCAGTTTCAGTGCGTTGTTAGAAACGGAGAAGCCGTTCAGACCCAGAGTAGAAGAGTCGATCTGCTGCAGGTCGATGGAGATAGTCTGGCCGTCGTTTGCACCAACCTGAATCGCCATAGAACCGTTTTTAGCCAGTACGTTCACGCCGTTGAACTGAGTCTGACCAGATACGCGGTCGATTTCAGACAGACGGGATTTGATTTCGTCCTGGATTGACGTCAGGTCAGAATCAGAGTTAGTACCGGTAGTTGCCTGAACGGTCAGTTCACGAACACGCTGCAGGTTGTTGTTGATTTCAGACAGCGCGCCTTCAGTGGTCTGTGCCAGAGAGATACCGTCGTTAGCGTTACGTGCAGCCTGAGTCAGACCTTTGATGTTAGACGTGAAGCGGTTAGCGATAGCCTGGCCCGCAGCATCATCTTTAGCGCTGTTGATACGCAGACCGGAAGACAGACGCTCAATAGAAGAAGACAGAGCAGACTGGTTCTTGTTGATGTTGTTCTGAGTGATCAGCGAGAGGCTGTTGGTATTAATGACTTGTGCCATGATTTCGATTCCTGTTGTTCATCAAATCTGTTTGGTTAGATTTGGGTTTCCACCCTTCGGCTTCATCGCCGTCAAAGGTGTTATCGTCTGGTCCAAAACAACCTTTAGATTTTTTTTCAGGATCTCGATAATTTTTTTAGCCACGGAAATACTCTTCTCTATTACCGTTATTCCCGCCATTAAAAAAAAGAAATTAACCGTAAACTTTCACGCATAAAGGCCGATAACCCCACTATTCGTTCTACGTGTCGATAGATTAAGGAATAAATATGGCAAGTATTTCATCATTGGGGATTGGTTCGGGTCTTAAGTTAGCAGACATTCTGGATAGTCTCACCACGGCCGAAAAAGCGCAGCTGACGCCGATTTCCAAGCAACAGACATCCTATACCGCCAAGCTTAGCGCTTACGGCACGTTAAAGAGTTCGCTGGAAGCGTTTCAGACCGCCAACACCGCGCTGAATAAAGCTGACCTGTTTACGGCCACCAGCACGGCGAGCAGCACCACGGCATTCAGCGCGACCACGACCGGCAGCGCGATTGCGGGTAAATACACCATTAGCGTCTCTCAGCTGGCGCAGGCGCAGACGCTGACCACAAAAAATACCCAGGCGGATACCAAAACCGCCATTGCCACTGCGGACAGCAAAATTACCTTTACCGCGGGCAACGGTAAAGATCCGGTGACGGTTGATATCAGCGCGGCAAACTCCTCGCTGACCGGCATTCGTGATGCCATCAACAAAGCGGATGCGGGCGTGACCGCCAGTATTATTAACGTCGGTAATGGTCAGTATCGTCTGTCTATTACCTCAACCGAAACCGGTGCAGATAACGCGGTCAGCATCAGCGTGAGCGGCGACAGCGCCCTGCAATCCTTTATGGGTTACAACGGCACCAGCACCGACGCCAGCAACGGCATGACGGAAAGCGTCACCGCGCAGAACGCCAAGCTGAAGGTCAACAACGTTGATATCGAAAACAGCAGCAACACCATCAGCGATGCGCTGGAAGATATCACCCTGAACCTGAACGACGTCACCACCGGTAACCAGACGCTGACGATCACCAAAGATACGTCTAAAGCCGAAACGGCGATGAAAGCCTGGGTGGATGCTTACAACACGCTGCAGGACAGCTTTGCAACCTTAACCAAATATACGGCGGTGGATGCAGGCACAGATGCACAGGATTCCAGCAACGGCGCCCTGCTGGGTGACAGCACGCTGCGTACGATCCAGACCCAGCTGAAAACCATGCTGAGCAATACCGTGGGTGGTACCACCTATAAAACACTGTCGTCACTGGGCATTACCACTGACCCAAGCTCAGGAAAACTGGAGCTGGACAGCGATAAAATGAAAAAAGCGCTGACGGACAACCCGACTGCCGTTAAAGATCTGGTTGTGGGTGACGGTAAAACCACCGGCATCACCACCACTATGGCCACCCAACTGACTGACTGGCTCTCCAGCAAAGGGATTATCCAGGCAGCCAAAGATGGCGTCAGCAAAACGCTGAACAAGCTCACCGACCAGTACAACGCCGTGAGCGAGCGTATTGACGCACGCGTGGCACAGTACAAAGCCCAGTTTACCCAGCTGGACGTACTGATGACCTCGCTGAACAACACCAGCAGCTACCTGACGCAGCAGTTTGAAAATACGTCCAGCAGCAAGTAGTAACCGCTAAACGAACCCGAGGGGGATAACATGTACGGCGCAAAAGGCACGCAAGCCTACGCAAAAATAGAGGTTGAAAGCGCGGTGATGAGCGCCAGCCAGCAACAGCTGGTTATCATGCTATTTGATGGAGCCCTCAGCGCGCTGGTTCGCGCGCGTCTGTTCCTGCAAGACGGTAATATTCCGGCAAAGGGGTTGGCACTCTCGAAAGCCATCAACATTATTGAAAACGGGTTGAAGGTTGGCCTGGTGGACAATAACGGTGATGAGCTTACGCAAAACCTGATTGCCCTTTATGCCTATATGGTACGTCGCCTCCTGCACGCCAACGTGAATAACGACGCCAGCGCCATCGAAGAGGTGGAAACATTGCTGCGCAATATCGCTGACGGGTGGAAGGAGGTTGCGGGTACGCCACAACTGATGCAGGACGCCGTCTAATGAGTAATGCACCGCAACTCTATACCCTTTATCAGCAACTCCTTGAGCAGAGCCAGTTGATGTTGCGCCTGGCTCGCCAGGGTTTATGGGATGATCTCATTACTTGTGAAACCGATTATGTCAACGCGGTGCACTCGCTGGCTCGTCTTACGCAGGAAGCGGAACCCTCTGCACAAATGCAGGAGCAACTTCGACCGACTCTGCGCGTGATCCTCGACAATGAAAGCCAGGTGAAAACATTGCTGCAGTCCAGAATGAATGAACTGGCGAAAATGGTGGGGCAATCCTCCATTCAGAAAACCGTTCTTTCCACCTACAGCAACCAGGGCGGTCATGTCCTGGTCCCGCAAAGTAGTAGCGATCTCAATTAGCCATGTAGCTGGCGAACGAACGTTTCCCGCTTCGTTCGCCAGGCATTTCTGCAAAACGTACTCCATACTTGAGTTTCGCGACCTCATGGAGACGGTGCATGCGCAATCCAACCTTACTGCAATGCTTTCACTGGTATTACCCCGCTGGCGGTGAATTGTGGCGAGAAGTCACGGCTTTAGCCCCCAACCTCAACGAAATCGGCATTAACATGGTGTGGCTACCTCCGGCGTACAAAGGCGCATCGGGGGGATATTCGGTGGGCTACGACTCTTACGATCTGTTCGATCTCGGTGAATTCGATCAAAAAGGCGGCGTCGCCACCAAATACGGCGACAAAGCACAGCTGCTGGAGGCCATCGACGCGCTCAAAAGCAACCAGATCGCCGTGCTGCTGGATGTGGTGGTCAACCACAAAATGGGGGCGGACGAGAAAGAGCCGATCCGCGTGCAGCGCGTCAATGAACAAGACCGTACGCAAATCGACGATGAAATCATCGAGTGTGAAGCCTGGACGCGCTACACCTTCCCTGCCCGCGCGGGGAAATATTCGCAGTTTATCTGGGATTACAAATGCTTTAGCGGCATCGACCACATTGAAAACCCCAATGAAGATAATATCTTCAAAATCGTCAACGACTACACCGGCGAAGGCTGGAACGATCAGGTCGACGACGAGATGGGCAATTTCGACTACCTGATGGGCGAGAACATCGATTTTCGCAATCATGCCGTGACCGAGGAGATCAAATACTGGGCGCGCTGGGTGATGGAGCAAACGCAGTGTGACGGTTTTCGTCTGGATGCCGTAAAACATATTCCGGCCTGGTTTTATAAGGAGTGGATTGAGCACGTGCAGGAGGTGGCGCCGCAGCCGCTGTTTGTTGTCGCGGAATACTGGTCGCACGAGGTGGATAAACTGCAGAACTACATTAATCAGGTCGAGGGCAAAACCATGCTGTTCGATGCGCCGCTGCAGATGAAGTTCCACGAGGCGTCGCGTCAGGGGCGCGACTACGACATGAGCCAGATCTTCACCGGCACGCTGGTGGAAGCCGATCCGTTCCATGCGGTCACGCTGGTTGCCAACCACGACACCCAACCCCTGCAGGCGCTGGAAGCCCCGGTGGAAGCCTGGTTTAAACCGCTCGCCTATGCGTTAATTCTGCTGCGCGAAAACGGCGTGCCGAGCGTGTTCTATCCGGACCTCTTCGGTGCCAGCTACGACGATACGGGCGGCGACGGTAACACGTACCATATTGATATGCCCGTGATTGAACAACTGCATGAGCTGATCCTCGCCCGCCAGCGTTTTGCCCACGGCATTCATACGCTGTTTTTTGATCATCCTAACTGTATCGCGTTCAGCCGCAGCGGGACCGACGACGCGCCGGGTTGCGTGGTGGTCCTTTCCAATGGCGATGACGGGGAAAAAGTGATTTGTCTGGGAGAGAATTACGGCAATAAAACCTGGCGTGATTTTCTGGGCAATCGCGAGGAAACCGTGACCACGGCGGCGGATGGTGAAGGGACATTCTTCTGTAACGGGGGAAGCGTCAGCGTGTGGGTCATAGAGGATGCGCTGTAGAAACAATGCCGGGTGGCGCTAACGCTTACCCGGCCTACGGTGCGGCGGTTTTGTAGGCCGGGTAAGGCGAAGCCGCCACCCGGCAAAAAAAAGCTACGGTAGTTTACTCTCCAGCGGATTTTTGCTCAGGTAATTCGCACACTCTACCGTTGGACGATCCACTTTTTGCAGCTCCATACCATCATACTCAAGCGTTGCGCCATCACGCTCCAGCGGATAGATATCCAGCTTGCGGGTCACGTTATAGTAATCATCCGAACGCAGCATAATCTTGCCCGGCACCGCCACCACGCGCTGCCATTGACGGCAATCCAGCGTATCGCCCTCTTCCGTCACCACCAGCGTGGCAATCGCCTCCGGGCTCACCATCTTGCTTTGCGGCCCTTTTGACTGCCAGTACCCTGCCAGATGCGACGGCACAGGATGCTTGATGACTTCCTGATAATTATCAACCTGAACACAGCCGGTTAACGCCAGAAGCGCACCCACAATTGCTATTTTTTTCATCATCTTTCCTGCGTGGGAAGAAAAAAATATTGTGGCATTAAAGCCGTATGGGTGCCAGCGTAAGATCGGCAGGTTTTACACCTGCATCGACATCACGTCCTGATAGGCCGATACCAGCTTATTACGCACCTGGAGGCCCATCTGCAGAGACACCGACGCTTTTTGCAGATCGGCCATCACATCATTAAGCGCCACGCCCGGCTCACCGAGCGTAAATTTTTCCGCCTGCGTCCGGGCGGCGTTCTGCTTGTCGCTGATACGGTCAAGCGCGGCGTGCAGTTGCCCCGCAAAGCTGATGGTTGAAGGTTCGTCCATCACGTTCTGATTACGTGCCGTCATTGCCGTTGCCTGCAGCTGACTGATTACCCCTTCAATGCCCTGTATAGCCATGACTTTCCCCTGGATGGATTTTTACGCGGTCAAGACTAACAGCTTGTCAATCAGATAATGGCGGTAAATAGCGTTAAAAAACCAGGTTATTTGACGCATAGAAAATCACGAATCATCAAATAATGGCAGGGCCATCAATATGGAACTTTTGTCGTGTTTGCCGACCCGGGAGTCAGTTTTGTTTCTCTACACGAATAACGTAAACCACCAGGATTTAAGAGGTGCGCAATGAGTGCAACAGCATCGACAGCGCCACAGAATAAATCACTCGAGTGGATGAACCGCCTTCGCGCGAACCCTAAAATCCCGTTGATCGTGGCAGGCGCTGCCGCCATTGCGATCCTTGTTGCGATGGTCCTGTGGGCGAAAAGCCCTGATTACCGCACGCTTTACAGTAACCTTTCCGATCAGGATGGCGGTGCCATCGTCACCCAGCTTACCCAGATGAACATCCCTTATCGCTTTGCCGATAACGGCGGCGCGCTTGAAGTGCCAGCGGACAAGGTGCACGAGCTTCGTCTGCGCCTGGCGCAGCAGGGTCTGCCGAAAGGCGGCGCGGTCGGTTTCGAACTGCTGGATCAGGAAAAATTCGGTATCAGCCAGTTCAGCGAGCAGGTGAACTACCAGCGCGCGCTGGAAGGTGAACTGGCCCGTACCATTGAAACCTTAGGCCCGGTGAAGAGTGCGCGTGTGCACCTTGCCATGCCTAAGCCCTCTTTATTTGTTCGTGAACAGAAATCCCCTTCTGCCTCCGTGACCGTCAACCTTGAGCCTGGCCGCGCGCTGGACGAAGGGCAAATCAGCGCGGTCACGCATCTGGTCTCCAGCGCGGTTGCAGGCTTACCGCCGGGCAACGTGACGCTGGTGGATCAGGGCGGTCATCTGCTGACGCAAAACAACAGCGCCGGTCGCGATCTGAACGACGCGCAGCTGAAGTACGCGGCCGATGTGGAAGGTCGTCTTCAGCGCCGTATCGAAGCGATCCTGGGCCCGGTCGTCGGTAACAGCAACGTGCATGCTCAGGTTACCGCGCAGATCGATTTTGCGAATAAAGAACAAACGGAAGAGCAATACAGCCCGAACGGCGATCCGTCTCAGGCGGTGATGCGTTCTCGTCAGATTAACTCGAACGAGCAGGTGGGCGGCCCCTACCCTGGCGGCGTGCCGGGCGCGCTGTCTAACCAGCCTGCTCCGGCTAACGCGGCACCGATTTCAACGCCTCCGGCCAACCAGCAGAATGCACAGCAGACAACTTCAACGGCAAACAACGCGGGACCGCGTACCAGCAGCCGTAACGAAACCACGAACTACGAAGTGGACCGTACTATCCGCCACACCAAACTGAACGTGGGGGATATTCAGCGTCTGTCTGTTGCCGTGGTGGTGAACTACAAAACCCTGCCGGACGGCAAGCCTCTGCCGCTGACGGCCGAGCAGATGAAGCAGATTGAAGATCTGACCCGTGAAGCGATGGGCTACTCCGAAAAACGTGGCGATACGCTGAACGTGGTGAACTCACCGTTCAACTCGGTTGATGAAAGCGGTGGCGAACTGCCGTTCTGGCAACAGCAGTCGTTTATCGATCAGCTGATGTCCGCAGGCCGCTGGTTACTGGTGCTGATTGTTGCCTGGCTGCTGTGGCGTAAGGGCGTACGTCCTCAGCTCCAGCGCCGTGCTGAAGCCGAGAAAGCCGCGCTGGAACAGATGAATAATCGCCAGGAAGTGGAAGAAGCGGTTGAAGTGCGCCTCAGCAAAGACGAGCAGGTGCAGCAGCGCCGCGCTAACCAGCGCATGGGCGCAGAGGTCATGAGCCAGCGCATTCGCGAAATGTCAGACAACGATCCGCGCGTCGTCGCGCTGGTCATCCGCAGCTGGATGGGTAATGAACATGAGTAATACGCTTACAGGTACCGATAAAAGCGTCATCCTGCTGATGACCATTGGCGAAGACCGCGCGGCAGAGGTGTTCAAACACCTCTCGCAAAGAGAGGTGCAAATCCTCTCTGCAGCCATGGCCAACGTGCGGCAAATTTCCAACAAGCAGCTGACCGAAGTGCTGGCGGAATTTGAGCAGGAAGCCGAACAGTTTGCCGCGCTCAACGTCAACGCCAACGAATACCTGCGCTCCGTGCTGGTCAAGGCGCTGGGCGAAGAGCGTGCCGCCAGCCTGCTGGAAGATATTCTGGAAACCCGCGATACCGCCAGCGGTATCGAAACGCTCAACTTTATGGAGCCGCAGAGCGCCGCCGATCTTATTCGCGACGAGCACCCGCAGATTATCGCGACCATTCTGGTTCACCTCAAACGGGGCCAGGCAGCCGATATTCTGGCGCTGTTCGAAGAGCGTCTGCGTCACGATGTGATGCTGCGTATCGCCACGTTTGGCGGTGTCCAGCCAGCCGCGCTGGCGGAGCTGACCGAAGTGTTGAACAACCTGCTCGACGGCCAGAACCTCAAGCGCAGCAAAATGGGCGGCGTGAGAACGGCGGCCGAGATCATCAACCTGATGAAAACGCAGCAGGAAGAAGCGGTCATCACGGCGGTACGCGAGTTCGACGGCGAGCTGGCGCAGAAAATTATCGACGAAATGTTCCTGTTCGAAAACCTGGTCGAAGTGGACGATCGCAGCATCCAGCGCCTGCTTCAGGAAGTGGACTCCGAATCGCTGCTTATCGCCCTCAAAGGTGCCGAGCAGCCGCTGCGCGAGAAGTTCCTGCGCAACATGTCCCAGCGTGCAGCCGATATCCTGCGCGACGACCTGGCCAACCGTGGTCCGGTGCGTCTGTCTCAGGTGGAAAACGAACAGAAGGCGATCCTGCTTATCGTTCGTCGACTGGCCGAAACCGGCGAGATGGTGATTGGCAGCGGAGACGACACCTATGTCTAATGAGCTGCCGTGGACGCGCTGGACGCCCGACGATCTGGCGCCTCCCCTCTCCGAATTTATCCCGGCCGCCCTCCCGTCCGATGAGGGCGATATCGATGCCGCGGTGCCCGAGCTGAGCGAAGAAGAGCAGCGTGCGCAGATGCTGGCTCAGATGCAAATGCAGGCGCACGAACAGGGCTTCAACGCCGGTCTGCACGAAGGGCGGCAGAAAGGCCAGGAGCAGGGTTATCAGGAAGGGCTGGCAAAAGGGCTGGAGCAAGGCATCGAACAGGCGCGTCAGCAGCAGGCGCCCCTCAATGCCCGTATGCAGCAGCTGGTGAGCGAGTTCCAGCATACGCTGGACGCGCTCGACAGCGTGATTGCGTCGCGCCTGATGCAGATGGCGCTGGAAGCCGCGCGTCAGGTGATTGGCCAGACGCCAACCGTCGATAACTCGGCGCTGATTAAACAGATTCAGTGTCTGCTCCAGCAGGAGCCGCTGTTCAGCGGCAAACCGCAGCTGCGCGTTCACCCGGACGATCTCCAGCGCGTGGAAGAGAGTCTTGGCGCGACGCTCAGCCTGCACGGCTGGCGGCTGCGGGGCGATCCCTCGTTACACCACGGCGGGTGCAAAGTCTCTGCGGATGAGGGCGATCTGGATGCCAGCGTGGCTACCCGCTGGCAAGAACTGTGCCGCCTGGCAGCACCGGGAGTTGTCTGATGACCGCACGCCTTACCCGCTGGCTCAACACGCTCGATAACTTTGAAACGAAGATGGCACAACTGCCATCTGTTCGTCGTTATGGCCGTCTGACCCGCGCCACCGGCCTGGTGCTGGAAGCGACGGGCCTGCAGCTTCCGCTGGGTGCCACCTGCGTTATTGAGCGTCAGGACGGACTGGAAATGCGTGAGGTCGAAAGTGAGGTGGTCGGTTTTAACGGCCAGCGCTTGTTCCTGATGCCGCTCGAAGAAGTTGAAGGCATTCTGCCCGGCGCGCGCGTCTACGCGAAAAACAGTTCAGGCGACGGTCTGCAAAGCGGCAAGCAGTTACCGCTTGGGCCAGCGCTCCTTGGGCGCGTGCTGGACGGCAGCGGCAAGCCGCTCGACGGCCTGCCCTCCCCGGACACCACCGAAACCGGGGCGCTGATCACCCAGCCGTTCAACCCGCTGCAGCGTACCCCGATCGAGCACGTGCTGGATACCGGCGTGCGCCCGATTAACGCCCTGCTGACCGTGGGACGCGGACAGCGTATGGGCCTGTTCGCCGGGTCCGGCGTGGGGAAATCCGTCCTGCTCGGCATGATGGCACGCTATACCCAGGCCGATGTGATCGTCGTGGGGCTGATTGGCGAGCGTGGACGCGAAGTCAAAGACTTCATCGAAAACATTCTGGGTGCGGAAGGCCGCGCCCGCTCGGTGGTTATCGCCGCCCCGGCGGATGTGTCCCCCTTGCTGCGTATGCAGGGTGCTGCCTACGCGACCCGCATCGCCGAAGATTTTCGCGACCGCGGCCAGCACGTCCTGCTGATCATGGACTCCCTGACCCGTTACGCGATGGCGCAGCGTGAAATCGCGCTCGCCATCGGTGAGCCTCCGGCCACCAAAGGGTATCCGCCTTCGGTATTTGCCAAGCTTCCGGCGCTGGTCGAACGCGCGGGGAACGGCATCAGCGGCGGCGGCTCGATCACCGCATTCTATACTGTGCTGACCGAGGGCGATGACCAGCAGGATCCGATTGCCGACTCCGCGCGTGCGATCCTCGACGGTCACATTGTGCTGTCGCGCCGTCTGGCCGAAGCGGGGCATTACCCGGCGATTGATATTGAAGCATCCATCAGCCGCGCAATGACGGCGCTGATAACCGAGAAGCACTACGCCCGCGTGCGTAACTTCAAACAACTGCTCTCCAGCTTCCAGCGCAACCGCGATCTGGTGAGCGTTGGGGCGTATGCCAAAGGCAGCGACCCGATGCTCGACAAAGCGATTGCGCTCTGGCCGCAGCTGGAGGCGTTTTTGCAACAAGGTATTTTTGAACGCGCCGACTGGGAAGACTCAATCCAGGCTCTGGATCTGATTTTCCCGCAGGTGTAACACAGGTGGAGGGCGAAGGTCATGGCGCAAAACAGCGCGTTATCAACGCTAAAAGATCTGGCTGAAAAGGAAGTTGATGATGCCGCACTGCAGCTCGGCGCAATGCGACGCGGGTGCCAGCAGGCTGAAGAGCAGTTGAAGATGTTAATCGACTATCAGCATGAATATCGCACCAACCTGAATACCGATATGACGCAGGGCATTGGCAGCCAGCGCTGGATCAACTATCAGCAGTTTATCCAGACGCTGGAAAAGGCGATTGAGCAACACCGCCTGCAGCTTAACCAGTGGACCGAAAAAGTGGATACCGCGCTCAACTTCTGGCGCGAGAAAAAACAGCGGCTGCAGGCCTGGCAAACGCTACAGGACCGACAGGTCGCGGCGTCAACCCTGGCGGAAAACCGCCTGGATCAGAAAAAAATGGATGAGTTTGCCCAGCGCGCATCAATGAGGAAACCGGAATGATCACACTGCAACAACTGCTGATGACCGACAGCGACCTGTCAGGCGGCACGCAAACGGGGAAAGGCGCCGAGGGTGCGCAAGACTTTCTTTCTCTGCTGGCGGGCGCGTTGACCGATGCGCCTGGTCAGGGCAAAGATGCGCCGCTGACCCTGGCTGATTTGAAAGCCGCTGGCAGCAAGCTGTCCAGTATGGCGCAACAGGACGCAGGCGAGACCACCCTGCAGGCGAAAATTGCCGACCTGCTCTCACGCCAGGAGACGCTGACTGCCGACGATGACGCGGCGAAAACCACTGCGCTGCAAACGCTGGTGTCCGGGCTGATGCCGACGACCCACGGTGATGCGTTAAAGACGCTGACGCACGCGTCCGCAAAAGATGACAGCAAAACTGACCTAAGCGAAGACGAACTCGCGGGGCTTAGCGCGCTGATGGCGATGTTGCCGCACCAGCAGACGGCAACACCGGTGACGACGCAGGCAACCCACGTCGACGGCATTACCGCTCAGACGTCCCTCACCTCCGCGCTTCCGCAAACGCTGAAAAACGCGCTGCCGGGCAAAGAGAATAACCAGCCTCAGGCGGCGTCTCAGCCTGTGGCACAAACGGCTGACGCTGCCCTGCCAGCCAGCGTACCCGTGACGCCTGCGGTCGCGGCGGCGGCTGAGAAACAGGACATCGCGAGCAGCGCGTCGTCAACCTCGCCCACCGCAAGCCTGGCGCCAATCCTCAGCAGCCACGCGACCTCACAGCCCGCTGCAACCGTTGCCACCGCGCCGGTATTGAGCCAGCCGCTCGGCACCAGCGAATGGCAGCAGACGCTGAGTCAGCACATCACGCTGTTCACGAAGCAAGGCCAGCAGACCGCTGAGCTGCGTCTGCACCCGGAAGACCTGGGCCAGGTGCAAATCTCGCTTAAACTGGATGATAACCAGGCGCAGCTGCAGATGGTGTCTCCGCACAGCCACGTGCGCGCGGCGCTGGAGGCTGCTCTGCCGGTCTTACGCACTTCTCTGGCGGAAAGCGGCATTCAGCTTTCGCAGAGCAGCGTCAGCAGTGAGAGCTTCGCCGGACAGCAGCAATCCTCATCACAGCAGCAACAGCAGGCTTCCCGTTCGGGCCAGCACGGTGCGTTCAATGAAGAGAGTGATGAGTTATTGCCGACCCCTGCCGCCCTGCAATCCGCCGCGCGGGGAAATGGCGCAGTGGATATCTTCGCCTAAACGCCAGAGGTAGCGTGATTATTCCCGTCTTTTCCACGCTTTGAGATAAGGCGGACACGGGATAATCACCCTATTAAGCTGTACCGAAACAGGAAGCTCGTATCAGATGACTGACTCCGCTATCACCAAAAAAAGTAAGCGCTCCATCTGGATCCCGCTGCTGGTGTTGATCACGCTCGCCGCCTGCGCTACCGCGGGCTATAGTTACTGGCGTATGCAGCAGGAACCGACTGCCGCTGCTGCCAAAGCTGAAGCGCCACCGCCTCCGGCTCCCGTGTTCTTCCCGCTGGACACCTTCACCGTCAACCTGGGTGATGCGGATCGTGTGCTTTATGTTGGCATTACGCTGCGCCTGAAAGACGAAGCTACCCGTTCTCGTCTGAACGATTATCTTCCTGAAGTGCGTAGCCGTCTGCTGCTGCTGTTCTCTCGTCAGGACGCTTCGACGCTCGCTACCGATGACGGTAAGCAAAAACTGGTCGACGCCATCAAACAGACGCTGTCGACCCCGCTGGTAAACGGCCAACCGAAGCAGGAAGTCACTGACGTTCTGTATACAGCCTTCATTCTGCGGTAACGACATGGGCGACAGTATTCTTTCTCAGGCAGAAATCGATGCGCTGCTCAACGGCGACAGCGATAAGAGTGATGATCCACAACCGGGACTGAGCGGCGACGACAATATTCGCCCCTATGACCCGAATACCCAGCGTCGCGTGGTACGTGAACGTCTGCAGGCGCTGGAGATCATCAACGAACGTTTTGCGCGTCAGTTCCGTATGGGGCTGTTTAACCTGCTGCGTCGTAGCCCGGATATCACCGTCGGCGCGATCCGCATTCAGCCGTATCATGAGTTTGCCCGCAACCTGCCGGTGCCAACCAACCTTAACCTGATCCATCTGAAGCCGCTGCGCGGCACCGGTCTGGTGGTGTTTTCACCAAGCCTGGTGTTCATTGCGGTGGATAACCTGTTCGGCGGCGACGGGCGTTTCCCGACCAAAGTAGAAGGTCGTGAGTTCACCCACACCGAACAGCGCGTCATTAACCGCATGCTGAAGCTGGCGCTGGAGTCTTACAGCGACGCGTGGAAGGCGATTAACCCGCTGGAAGTGGAGTACGTCCGTTCCGAGATGCAGGTGAAGTTCACCAATATCACCACCTCTCCGAACGATATCGTCGTTAACACGCCGTTCCACGTTGAAATCGGCAACCTGACCGGTGAGTTCAACATCTGCCTGCCGTTCAGCATGATTGAACCGCTGCGCGAGCTGCTGGTGAACCCGCCGCTGGAGAACTCGCGCCACGAAGATCAGAACTGGCGTGAAAACCTGGTTCGCCAGGTTCAGCATTCGCAGCTTGAGCTGGTAGCGAGCTTTGCCGATATTCCGCTGCGGTTATCTCAGATCCTGAAATTACAACCCGGCGACGTTTTGCCGATAGAAAAACCCGACCGCATTATTGCCCATGTGGATGGTGTCCCCGTGCTGACCAGTCAGTACGGCACAATTAACGGCCAGTATGCGTTACGCGTTGAGCACTTGATCAACCCGATATTGAATTCGCTGAATGAGGAACAGCCCAAATGAGTGACATGAACAATCCGTCCGATGAGAACAGCGGAGCACTGGACGATCTGTGGGCTGACGCGTTAAACGAGCAAAAGACGACCCCGACGAAAAGCGCGGCGGACGCGGTATTCCAGCAGCTGGGCGGCGGCGACGTCAGCGGCACGCTGCAGGATATCGACCTGATCATGGATATCCCGGTTAAGCTGACGGTTGAGCTGGGCCGCACCCGCATGACCATTAAAGAGCTGCTGCGCCTGACGCAGGGTTCCGTGGTCGCCCTTGACGGCCTGGCCGGTGAACCGCTGGATATTCTGATCAACGGTTATCTGATTGCTCAGGGTGAAGTGGTGGTGGTTGCTGATAAGTACGGCGTGCGCATCACCGACATCATTACGCCATCCGAACGTATGCGTCGTCTGAGCCGTTAAGCATGAAAACCCAGGCAACAATGTCCCAACCCTCCGCGGTACCTGGCTCACCGCTGCTCCAGGTGAGCGGTGCCCTGTTCGGTATTATTGCCTTCATTCTTATTGCGGCCTGGCTGGCAAAGCGTTTTGGTCTGGCGGGTAAAACCGCCGGAACGCGCGGCCTGAAGGTCAGCGCCAGTACCACGCTGGGGCCACGCGAGCGCGTGGTCATCGTCGACGTGGAAGATGCGCGTCTGGTGCTGGGGATCACCGCCTCAAACATCAATGTATTACATAAACTGCCGCCCGCCCCTGTCACGGGTGACGAGCGCGCAGAAGCCCCAGCGGATTTCCAGTCCGTTATGAAGAGTTTGCTTAAGCGTTCCGGGAGATCCTGATGCGCCGTTTGTTATCCCTTACGCTTGCGGGTGTTGGCCTGTTTGCTCCCGCGGTCTATGCGCAACTGCCCGGTCTGGTCTCGACCCCGCTTGCCGGAGGCGGTCAAAGCTGGTCGCTTTCGGTTCAGACGCTGGTGTTCATCACCTCGCTGACCTTTATTCCGGCCATTCTGCTGATGATGACCAGCTTTACCCGCATCATCATTGTTTTTGGCCTGCTGCGAAACGCCCTGGGAACGCCTTCCGCGCCGCCCAACCAGGTGCTGCTGGGTCTGGCCCTGTTTTTGACCTTTTTCATTATGTCGCCGGTGATCGACAAGATTTACACCGACGCCTACCAGCCGTTTAGCGAAGATAAAATCTCGATGGAGGTTGCCCTGGAGAAAGGCGCGCAGCCGCTGCGTGAATTTATGCTGCGCCAGACGCGTGAAGCGGATTTAGCGCTCTTTGCCCGCCTCTCCAACACCGGCGAGCTTCAGGGACCGGAAGCGGTGCCGATGCGCATTTTGCTGCCAGCCTATGTCACCAGCGAGCTAAAAACCGCGTTCCAGATTGGCTTCACTATTTTCATTCCGTTCCTGATTATCGACCTGGTGATCGCCAGCGTCCTGATGGCGCTCGGGATGATGATGGTACCGCCTGCGACCATCGCTCTGCCCTTTAAGATCATGCTCTTTGTGCTGGTCGATGGCTGGCAGCTGCTGGTCAGTTCGCTGGCGCAGAGTTTCTACAGTTGAGGAGCGCGCAATGACGCCAGAATCGGTCATGATGATGGGTACGGAAGCGATGAAAGTCGCGATTGCCGTTGCCGCCCCGCTGCTGCTTGTTGCCCTCGTGACCGGTCTGATCATCAGTATCCTGCAGGCCGCCACGCAGATTAACGAAATGACGCTGTCGTTTATCCCGAAAATCATTGCCGTGTTCGTGGCGATTATCGTCGCCGGGCCGTGGATGCTGAACCTGCTGCTGGACTATATGCGCAACCTGTTCACCAATCTGCCGTACATCATCGGCTGATATCACGATGCTGCACTTCACCAGCGATCAATACGTCCAGTGGCTGGGCGTCTACTTCTGGCCGATGCTGCGCATTATGGCGCTCATCTCAACCGCTCCTATTCTCAGCGAGAAATCGATACCCAAGCGCATCAAAGTGGGGCTGGGGATCGTCATCACGATTATTGTCGCCCCGTCCCTGCCGCCGGTTGTTATCCCTGTATTTTCCGCTAACGCCGTATGGGTGGCGCTTCAGCAGGTGATGATCGGCGTCGCCGTTGGGTTTACCATGCAGCTCGCGTTTGCGGCAGTGCGTACTGCGGGTGAGCTGATCGGCCTGCAAATGGGGTTATCCTTCGCCACCTTCGTCGACCCCGGCAGCCACCTCAACATGCCGGTGCTGGCGCGTATCATCGATCTGCTGGCGATGCTGCTGTTCCTGTCGTTTAACGGCCACTTATGGCTTATCTCAATGCTGGTGGACACCTTCCACACGCTGCCGATTGGCGAAAATCCGGTTAACAGCAACGCGTTTCTGGCGCTGGTGCGTGCCGCCGGGCTGATTTTTCTCAACGGGCTGATGCTGGCGCTGCCGATCATCACCCTACTGCTGACCGTTAACCTGGCATTAGGCTTACTGAACAGAATGGCACCGCAGCTTTCCGTGTTTGTCATTGGTTTTCCCGTGACGTTGACGGTCGGTCTTTTATTAATGTCATTGCTAATGCCACTTATCGCCCCCTTCTGTGAACATTTATTCAGCGAGATATTCAACCTGTTAGCGGATATTGTCAGCGAACTGCCTCGCAAATAATAGTCCTCACACTCCATATTGTCTTTCTGAGGATATTCCTAAAATAAAACGCGAAAAACATCTTCCAGGATATATCTGACGCGGTTTAAATGTTTCTAACCATCTCACAATACTTAATATTTACTTTACTTTAAGAAGATTCCTGGCAAATTATAAGTAACTTTACGGGATAGTGAGTTCGCCTGAAAGTCTTTGTCATGCTCACAGGTTTTATTTGGTTTTTTCCATCCCGTATGGCTGTTTATGAGCTCTCAGGCAGATGGTGAATTATCGTTACGCATTGAGTGAGGGTATGCCATGTCAACGATCATTATGGATTTATGCAGCTACACCCGGCTAGGGTTAACCGGGTATCTGGCAAGCAGAGGGGTAAGAAAGAGAGACATCAACGATGCACACACCGTTGACGAACTCGAAGCCGCTTGTGAAGCACACAAGCCCGGCGTGGTGTTTATTAATGAGGACTGTTTCATTCACGATCCAGCCAACAGTCAGCACATTAAGCAAATCATTAATCAGCATCCTAAAACGTTGTTTATTGTTTTTATGGCGATCGCCAATATTCATTTCGACGAATACTTGTTGGTCCGTAAAAATTTATTGATCAGTTCTAAATCGATTAAACCCGAGTCGCTGGATGACATTTTGGGTGATTATTTGAATAAAGAAGTTAAGAATGTAGGAGCGGTTAACTTACCCACCCTATCATTAAGCAGAACTGAATCAAGTATGCTCAGAATGTGGATGGCTGGACAAGGGACAATTCAGATCTCGGACCAGATGAATATCAAGGCAAAAACGGTTTCGTCACACAAAGGAAATATTAAAAGGAAAATTAAAACGCATAATAAGCAAGTGATCTACCACGTCGTTCGCCTGACCGATAATGTCACAAACGGAATTTTCGTTAATATGCGCTGATCCGCGCAAGACCTTCTGTACCCTACCTGCGATCTCTGGCCTGGCCAGAGATTTTTGCATTTTCAGCCGCATGGGCCGGGGACGGGAACGCCGCCCGACACCACGCTATTCTGCTGCTTCCACAAAAATACCATCCTCATGTCCCAGTTCGTTAAAGAACCAGATACCGAGCGGGTAATCTTCCAGAGAAACCAGGTACATTACACCTTCGCTAAACTCTTCTATTGCCAGCACCACACCCGGGCGGCGCGGTCCACCGTCCGTTTTAACGGTTACCCGATCGTTGACCTTCATACATTCCTCCTGTGGTTTTGAGCCAGTGTAGAACAAAACGCATTAACTGGCACCGCCCCCCGGCGCGAATGGTGTTTTTGTGTGCGGTCTATACTTATGGATGGACACGGTTGCATGAGGACCCCGTAATGAAGACCGATAAAGAGTACAGCGACACCATCAAGCGTGAGGTGGAGGTGGATGTCGATGCCCTGCTGGCCGCTATCAATGAGATCAGTGAGTCCGAAGTTCGCCGCTCAGACGATGAGTCAGACAAAGTAATTGTGAACGGAAGGGACTATCACACTTACCGCGAGCTGGCCGAAGCCTTCGAGCTTGATATTCATGACTTCAGCGTGTCTGAAGCGAATCGGTAAGAAGAAAAAAATCCCGGTCATGGGGATGGCCGGGATCAAACTTGCTTATGCAAGAAGCACTTGAAAATTCGTTACACCAGGAAATCTGATGTAGAAACAACACTATCCCCAACGGATTTGTCTGACAAGCATATATTCTCCTGGCGAATATAATATTTTATACATGTGAATTTTAGTTATGAGCAGCAACATGCGCCGCGTATGGGTTACGCAGGAACGATTCCGTCAAACCGCTCTCCCGGCACTGTCATTTTTTAGGAATAATCTTAGATAAGCGCGCATCAGCCATCAGGAGCCGTTATGCCTTCGCTTCAGAATCCACTGCTGATTTTCACCGATCTGGATGGGACACTGCTGGATATTCATACCTATGACTGGCAGCCTGCCGCCGCATGGCTGGAGCGGCTACAGGATAAACAGGTCCCCGTTATCCTTTGCAGTAGCAAGACGGCGGCTGAGATGCTCGACATCCAGCAGGAGTTAGGCCTGGAAGGTCTGCCGTTCATTGCGGAAAACGGGGCGGTCATTCAGCCTGATGTTCGCTGGGACCCACCTGCCCGGCGCATCACGGGGATCTCGCATCATACGATTCGTCAAATCATCGAACAGGTCAGACTGCAAACGCACGTTAAATTCACCACCTTTGATGACGTGAATGAACGGGTAATCAGTGAATGGACGGGACTGACGCCTTCCCGTTCGCTGCTTGCGCGCAGGCAGGAAGCGTCCCTGACGTTAATCTGGCGCGACAGCGATGCGCAAATGACCCGCTTTGAAGAGGCGCTGGAACCGCATGGCTTGCAGTTTGTACAGGGGGCGAGATTCTGGCACGTCCTGGACGCGCGCTGCGGCAAGGATGTGGCGGTAAAATGGCTGACTGAGCAGTATTGTCTGCAGGAGCGTGTTGCGTGGACATCCCTTGGGCTGGGCGATGGTCCCAACGACGCCCCGCTGTTAGACAGCGTCGACTTTGCGGTGGTGGTCAAAGGCATTAACCGCCAGGGCATTTCGCTGCAGAACGATAACCCGGAACGGGTTTATCACACGCAGCGTCCCGGCCCTGCGGGCTGGCGCGAAGGGCTCGATCACTTCTTGTTGTGATCGCGCCAGACGACGCAGTTGCGTCCCCCCTGCTTTGCCTCATACAACCGCGCATCGGCAATGGACTGCAGCTGCTCAAAATTGTAGTTACCCGTCTCCTGCGCGCTGCTGACGCCCAGTGAGGCACTGATGCGCAGAGTGACGCTCTTCTTAACCAGAATCTCTTTGCTGTCGATACGCGCGCGGATCCGCTCAGCAACATTTGCCGCTTCCTCAAGCGTCAGGCCAGGGAGCACGACACAGAACTCCTCGCCACCCACACGGCCGCCCACGTCATTGGCGCGCAGCGCACTCGCAATCAATCCTCCGGCGTGCGACAACACTTTATCCCCTGCCTGATGCCCGAAGCGGTCATTGATACCCTTGAAATGGTCCAGATCGATCTGGATGACAGACAACGGCAGGGACTGCTGCTGGCATTGCTTCGCAAGGACATTCGCCCGTTCAAACAGCGCCCCGCGATTATTCAGGCGGGTCAGCGGATCGTGCCAGGCCTGCCACTGAAGCGAGTGTTGAAGCGTATACATATTGCTGACCATGCGTCGGATCACGAGCCAGGAGATCAGCAGCATGGCGGTGAAGAGCGCCCAGAGTAACGCCAGCACAATACTGATGCTGCCGAAATCCCCTCGCACCCCTTCATGTAGCGTATGCACGCGCAGGACAACGCCCTCAAAATGATCGAGCCGTTCCCAACTGATAAAGCGGCTACCCAGACGAATCCCCCCCTCCGTGTCGGACTCGATAGCGTGAGCTATCTGCGCCAGCTCGCTTTCATCGAAGTGGTTAACCGAGCTTTCAGGTGATTCTGAGGTCGCAATCATATTGAGGCGCGTGTCGTAAAGCTGGTATTCGCCTTCTGTATGGTTGTCCATGGCCTCCTCCAGCAGCTGTTTCATCGTATCAACGCTGATATCCATCGCCACCACGCCATACCAGAAATGGTCGTAATAAATCGGCACGCTGGCGGTAATAAGCCGCTTGTTCCCGATAAATGACGACGGTGGTGAAATAAACCAGCGAACGGCACGTGCGCGGTTTTCACGCTCAGACTGCTGTGAAAACCAGGGCTGCGTGACCAGCTGATAATAGCGGGGGGCAATATCTCTCGGTTGTGCAGGCGTATCGGTCGCGATAAAGAACCCTGCGCGGGAAACATACAGCACCCGCTCCACGTTACTGCTGTGCGATGACGCCAGACGCAGGAGGTACCCTACTTCGAGGGCTGCAGAGAGTTCGTTTGCCAGGCGATCGTTATCACGGTTGAGCAGCGTGGTTTTTTCAACAAACGCATCGGACACCCCGTTGATGGGTAACGTGCGATTTTCGTCCACCGCGATTTGCCAGTTTGTGGTGTTCCGCAGGGTATTAAAACGCGTCACCGCATTGTGCAGCACGCCGAATGCCAGCGGTGTTTGCAGCGCATCGCGCATGCTGTGACGGAAGAAAAGCATTTTATCGACGTTGTACTGCAACTGCCTGTCCAGGGCATTTGCGACCGTTTCCAGATGGTTACGCTGGCTGGAGATATAGGCATCTTCCAGTACCACCACTTCACGCCAGGTGAGAAGCGTGGAAAAGACCAGGACAATAATAAAACAGAGATTAACAATCAGGCCGGGATTGCTACGCTGATGCAGCCATTGCTGAAGAGATCGTTTTACAACATAGGTATCGCGCTGCACACACACTCCCTGAATGTCACATAAAAACGCCCGGCGAACCGGGCGTTAGAGTGATTAAGCCTTCTCGCGATGTTGCCGTCCGTCCCCCGGCTGAAGCTCGTCTTCACGAAACGCTTCCCGCTTGATGCCATAACCATCATGCCACCGGCACTCCACCATACCACTGGAATAACCTGTGACAATCATACGCGGACCACCGTTCTTCGGCTTAACTTCATCACTGACCAAAAAGACCATACCCGCCTCCTGTATCAGGGTGAAACTTTTTCAATTTAGACGAGGAATGGCCTTTTTGCATCCCTGTTCGGGTAGCAATTAGTGCGAGGCTCCACGCATTTTTTCGACTGCTTTTACGGCGGCGACCACGATAGCGCCAATGATAAAGCCCAGCACCAGATTCAACAGCGTCGGCAAAATAGCGGCGACAACCGCCCCCTGCGCCGAGGCAAAATGCTCAATCGCATGGTGCAGCGGCGCAATACCGTGCACGACAATCCCGCCGCCGACGAGGAACATGGCCAGCGTACCCACGACCGACAAACTTTTCATCAGCCAGGGGGCCAGCGTCAGCAGGCTTTTACCGATACCGCGTGCTACCGCGCTCGATTTCTCCTCCAGCCAGTAGCCGATATCATCCAGCTTGACGATAAGCCCCACCAGGCCGTAAACGCCCACGGTCACCAGAATCGCAATGCCGGAAAGCACCATAACCTGATTGACCAGCGGCGCTTCTGACACAATCCCCAGCGTAATCGCCACGATTTCGGCCGAGAGAATAAAGTCAGTGCGGACGGCCCCTTTCACTTTATCACGTTCGAACGCCAAAGGATCCTGAGCGGCCAGGGCTTCCAGTCGCTGCTGGCGCACCTCTGGCGTGTCGCTCTCCTTACGTGAGGCAAAAGAGTGCAGGACTTTCTCGACCCCCTCGAAGCACAAAAACGCGCCGCCAATCATCAGCAGTGGCGTGATGGCCCAGGGGATAAAGGCGCTGATCAACAACGCGAGCGGAACGAGGATCACCTTATTGATAAAGGACCCCTTCGCCACGCTCCATACCACCGGCAACTCCCGGTTAGCCTTTACGCCAGTGACCTGCTGCGCGTTCAGCGATAAATCATCCCCCAGTACACCAGCCGTCTTTTTGGCCGCCAGTTTTCCCATGACCGAAATGTCATCCAGCAAGGTGGCAATGTCGTCCAGTAATGTTAATAAGCTACTTCCTGCCAAAATCTCTATCCTTCTTTTTTTGCTAATTAAGTGAATAGTATGGAACAAAACCGGACACCCGGAAACAGGCACCTGACGTCAACAAAAAATTCACATCCAGACCACAATTAAAGCACTCGCCAGACCGATAGTTTTGGCGTTTACTATGAGCGAACTTTTTATTTCGACGTGAGGGACTATGCGTTTCCGGCAACTATTACCGCTCATTGGAGCACTTTTTTCGCTGTATATCATCTGGGGATCCACCTATTTTGTCATTCGAATCGGTGTGGAAAGCTGGCCTCCATTGATGATGGCAGGGATCCGCTTCTTCTCTGCGGGCGTATTGTTGATAACGTTTTTGCTGCTGCGTGGCCACAAGCTTCCCCCACTCCGCCCGCTGCTCAACGCGGCACTGATTGGCTTTCTGTTGCTGGCCGTTGGGAATGGTGCCGTGACCGTGGCGGAGCACCAGAATGTCCCGTCCGGGATCGCCGCCGTGGTGGTCGCCACCGTCCCGCTGTTTACCCTCTGCTTTAGCCGCCTGTTCGGTATCCGCACCCGCAAGCTGGAATGGCTGGGGATCGGCATCGGGCTTGCGGGGATCATCCTGCTCAACAGTGGTGGCAATCTGAGTGGAAACCCATGGGGTGCGCTGCTGATCATGGTTGGCTCCATGAGCTGGGCGTTTGGCTCCGTCTACGGTTCGCGGATTGAACTGCCTTCCGGCATGATGGCAGGCGCGATTGAGATGCTCGCAGCGGGAATCATACTGCTGATTGCCTCGACGCTGATGGGTGAGAAGCTGACAACGATGCCGGACCTGTCTGGCTTCCTGGCCGTGGGGTATCTTGCGCTCTTTGGCTCCATTATTGCCATTAACGCCTATATGTTCCTGATCCGCAATGTCTCCCCGGCCGTCGCCACCAGCTACGCCTACGTGAACCCGGTGGTCGCCGTCCTGCTCGGTACCGGTTTTGCGGGAGAAGTGTTATCGACGGTGGAATGGCTGGCGCTGGGTGTGATTGTTTTTGCGGTGGTGCTGGTAACATTGGGCAAATATTTGCTGCCTGCGAAACCGGTCGTCACGCCGTGCGAGGTGGAGAAACCTTAATCCCCTGCGTATCGATCTGCGCGGCCTCAGCGCCGCCGCAGATCCACTCTTCCAGCCGCTCTGTCAGGTCCAGATCGCTCAGTTTTAGCCTGCCGCGCAGGGCGCACTCCCACACGACTAATACCCGCCAGCCCTGAGAAAGCAACGTCGCAATATCGCGTTTATCCCGCTCTACATTCTTGCCTATCTTCTCCAGCCAGAAATCAGTTCGCGTTGCGGGAACCTTGAACAGGTAGCAGTTGTGATGGTGCCAGAAACAGCCGTGGGTAAAGATAATGCACTGATACGCGTCGAGGATGAAATCGGGACGCCCGGCGAGCGAGGCATCCTGGACGCGAAAATCAAAACCGGCCTGCGTCAGTAATTCCGCCAGCCGTTTTTCGATGGCGGTATCACGCGTGCCGATGGCACGCATGTTTTTACTGCGCGTCGCTTTATTGTGTACGTCCGTCATTGACGGCCTCGCTCTGACGCAGCGCCACAGCCTGTTTAATGCGTGAGGCCAGCAGTTTCGCCACCGCCGCAAACGCGGGCACGACCACCGAGTTACCAAACTGACGGTAAGCCTGGGTGTCTGACACCGGAATACGGAAACTGTAGCCCTGCGGCGACTCAAACCCCATCAGCCGCGCACACTCACGCGGGGTTAAGCGACGTGGGCGATGGCGCTGATTCTGCGGATCGTCAAAGTCTTTTTCACCCAGCGCTTTATCCCAGCCTCTGTCGATGAGGATCTCTGCGCCGTCTTTGTAATAACGCGCCGACAAGGTGCGGGTCACGCTGTCTGGATTTGTTGGGTTCACCATGCCAAAACCGAACCCATTGCCTTTGGCCTGGTGCTTTTTGGCATAGCGGTAGAGGTATTTCCACAGTACCGGCGTCAGGATAAATTTGGCGTCAACGGCGGGCTCCAGCAGATCGGCCACGCTCGGTCGGCGCGCCGGATACAGCGACGGGATATCCCTCAGGGTGAAGTCGCCTTTCAGATTGAGGTCCCGGCGGAAACCTACCAGCACGATACGTTCGCGATGCTGCGGCAGGAAATATTTACCGTCGATGATTTTCGGATCGTCTGCGCCCATGTCCTGCGCATCGGCCACGTCGTAGCCCAGCTCATCCAGCGTTTGCATAATGATGCGGAAGGTTTTCCCGCCATCATGGCTTTTTAAGTTTTTGACGTTTTCCAGCACAAAAATAGCCGGACGACGGGCATCAATAATTCGGACCACGTCAAAAAACAGCGTGCCCTGCGTATCACAGGCAAACCCGTGGGCGCGTCCCAGGGCATTTTTTTTCGACACCCCGGCGAGCGAAAAAGGCTGGCACGGGAAGCCCGCCAGCAGCACGTCGTGCTCAGGCACGGTTTGCCGAATATGCTCTGCGGCCTCTTCGTCGCTGACGCCGCTTTTGTGGCTCAGGGTCACATCGCGGATGTCAGCGTTGAAATGGTGTTCATCAGGATCGCAATACCAGTTAGCCTTATAGGTACGCACCGCGTGTTTATTCCACTCGCTGGTAAAAACACACTGCCCGCCAATGGCTTCAAAACCGTGGCGGATGCCGCCAATACCGGCGAAAAGATCGATAAAGCGGAACGCATAGTCTGGATGCGCGGCGGGAGGACGCGGCAGCAGAGTTTGCAGATAACGGAACTCGCCGTCGCTCATGCGGTGCCCTGCCCTGTCGCTTATCAGCAGTCTTTTGAGTATTGCCGGGCTCCAGTGACTCTCGCCATGGGTCGCCAGCTGGTTGGCAAGGGTCTTAACATCATAGATATCCAGCAGCTGCCGCAGTAATGCCTGCACGGCTGCCGTTGATTTCTCAGCCTGCGCTGGCGCGGGCTCAATCACTGATCGTATTTCCTGCATTCTCTTAACCGGGCAATAAAGACTGGAGACAGATTACCACAGTTTACCGGCTCACACTCCGACGGAAGCGGCTCAATACCTTACCGTCCAGCCCCAGGCAGTCGCCCTGCAGTTCAGCGCTCAGTTTCGCCATAAACTGGATCAGAAAATCGGCGTTATGTCGGGCAAGCTCACGCCCCACTTCGGTTTGCATCGTCTCAGGCAGGCGCAGCAGCTTCGTCTGGAAGTGATCGAGGGCGAAGGCCTTGTCGTCTACATCACGGGAATCCGCAAACGGATCGCGCGCATCAAACAGTGCAACACCCAGCGCACCGGATACGGCAAAAACGCGCGCCAGACCAATAGCGCCTAAGGCTTCCAGCCGGTCGGCATCCTGGACTATTTTTGCCTCGGGACTTTGTGGCGCAATCCCGGCGCTGAAGCTGTGCGCTTCAATGGCGTGTTCAACCGCGGCATACCTCTCTGGCGGAAAATCCGGGAAATCGCGCTGCAAAATATCACGCGTTTTACGCGCCGCCAGCCGTGAGGAGTGGCTGCGTTCGGGATGATTTTTCGGCAGGCTGACAATGTCGTGAAAGTAACAGGCCGTCATGACCACCAGCGGGTCAGCGTGGTGATGAGGCATGATTTTCTGCGCCGTCATCCAGACGCGACGAAAGTGTGAAATATCGTGCGCAGCGTCGTCGGTAGCGTGATGTTGATCAAGCCAGGATTCGAAGCGCTGTTGCCACTGAGTGAGTTCCATCTTTCTTTCCTGTTACCAAAATTGAGAGTGAATTATAACATAGACAAATTTAATCAATTAAAAAATAGACACACGAAATACTTAATAATAATTACCCACTATATTTTCAATTAATTAATTCACATGAAAAATAAAGAGATTAATGGAAATATTTTGCAATGTTTTTACTAATTTAATTACATTTATTTTTGAACCAAATTATCTAACCATAGAATAGTATCAAGCACGTAATTACGGAGGGTGATTACATATATTCATATAAATTATCTTTAAAGGGAATATATAATGAAAAGAAAAGTTCTGGCAATTCTTGTACCCGCATTATTAATGGCTGGCGCAGCAAATGCAGCTGAGATGTACAACAAAGACGGCAACAAAGTCGACCTGTACGGTAAAGTCGATGGCCTGCACTATTTCTCTGACGACACGGGTTCTGATGGTGACATGAGCTACGTTCGTCTGGGCTTTAAAGGCGAAACGCAAATCAACGACCAACTCACTGGCTACGGTCAATGGGAATATAACATTCAGGCTAACAATACAGAGAAATCAAGCAATCAGTCCTGGACTCGTCTTGGTTTCGCTGGCCTGAAACTTGGTGAATACGGCTCATTCGACTACGGTCGTAACTACGGCGTGGTTTATGACGTTGAAAGCTGGACCGATATGCTGCCAGAGTTCGGCGGCGATACCTACACCAACACCGACAACTTTATGACTGGTCGTGCAAACGGTGTTGCTACCTACCGCAACAACGGTTTCTTCGGTATGGCAGATGGCCTGAATTTTGCTCTGCAATACCAGGGTAATAATGAAAGCGCGTCTAACGATCAGGAAGGTACCAACAACGGACGTGATATTCGCAAAGAAAACGGCGACGGCTGGGGCATTTCTACATCTTACGATTTCGGCATGGGCTTCAGCGCCGGAGCAGCGTACGCATCTTCTGACCGTACCAACGATCAGGTCACCAAAACAACTGCCGGTGGCGACAAGGCTGACGTCTGGACCGTGGGTCTGAAATATGATGCCAACAATATCTATCTGGCGACCATGTATGCTGAAACCCGCAATATGACGCCTTACGGTGACTTTGCTGTAGCAAACAAAACCCAGAACTTCGAAGTAACCGCGCAATATCAGTTTGATTTTGGCCTGCGCCCAGCGGTCTCTTTCCTGATGTCTAAAGGTAAGGACCTGCATTCCTTCTACGGAAACGATAAAGACCTGGTGAAATATGCGGACGTTGGTGCGACCTATTATTTCAACAAAAACATGTCCACCTATGTTGACTACAAAATCAACCTGCTGGATGAAGATGATAACTTCTACAAAGCAAATGGCATCAGCACCGATGACATCGTAGCGGTAGGTCTTGTTTACCAGTTCTAATCATCAAAAATATCAAAGGCCGCTATCGCGGCCTTTTTTATTTATTCAATTACGATACTACGGCGCTTCCTGCAGCGCCACGCGAATAAACCCGTTATTCTGCGCCAGCAGTTCATGCGCCTTCCAGGCATCCAGCCCCGTCAGCACCATCAGTACCGCCGTTTTACAATGGTGATTACAGCTTTCCAGCGCGGCTTTTGCCTCCGCCCGGGTGCATCCCCCCGCCTCCATCACTATCGCGATTTGTCGTTCAGACCATTTGGTGCTGGTTGCCTCCAGATCCACGCGCAGGTTGCTGTAGACGCGCCCGGACCTCACCGCCAGCCCTGTGGTCACCATATTGAGGATCATTTTTTGCGCGATCCCCGCTTTGGCATTGGCGTATCCCGCCACAACATCAGGCCCCAGTTCAGGCGCAATCACCATACTTGCTAACTGTGCCGCCTCGCTTTGCGCATCACCTGTCATCACCGCGACCGGTGAACCCAGCGACCATGCATGTCGCATGGCCCCCCATACCCACGGCGTTTTTCCGCTGACGGTCACCGCCAGCATCATGTCGTGCTCGCCAAACTTAAGCGCCTGCAGGTCGGCGACGCCGCGCTCGTAGCTTGCCGCTTCACCGTCCGTCGTAATGGCGATAACGGGATGTTTACCCGGCGCATACTCATCAGCCGCCTGCCTTGCTATACGTCCTGAAGGCCCCGCGCCGACAAGCACCAGACGCCCGCCATGACTGAGCGTCGCCGCAGCGTTATCCACCACGCGCGCAATCGTTGTTAAGAATGGGGTAATAGCAGAAGAGATTTGTGCATCATCCTGGTGAATGACGTTCAGCATATCCAGCGTGGACAATCTGTCGATATTCATCGTGCTGGCGTGCCGTCTTTCCTTGACCGAACCGGTAAGCATAATGCTCATAAACAGCCTCCTTATTATGAGTACCCCCACACTATAAAGTGTTTTATATGGGTCACATGAGAGGAGGGTCACGAAAAGAGGACCAAACACATGCTTTTACATGGCTTTAAGAAAAGCGCGTCATCAGCGATAATTACCTCTTTATAATCATCGCGGAGTGTTGATGAGCGATTTGCAGCCCTTCCCCCTGACGCGCAAGCGCCCTATGAAACTGAACACCCTCGTCACGTTGATGGTGTGCGCGATTATCGGTTCCGTGCTGCTGCTGGTCTTTGCGCTCTATTCTGTGCAAATCACCCGTGCGACCCGCGATGATGTCAAAGACACCGCGCTCGGCATTGCCCGCACCCTTGCGGACAGCCCTGAAGTCAAACGCGGCCTGATGCAGGCGCCCCAGGCGGATATTATTCAGCCTCTCGCCCAGGCGGTGACAAAGCGTAACGATCTGCTGTTTACGGTGGTCACTGACATGCGCGGGATCCGCTACTCTCACCCGAACGAAGCGCTGCTGGGGCTGCATTTTATCGGCGACGATTTAACACCCGCGCTGGAAGGTAAAGAGAATGTCTCCGTCAACCGGGGCGCGCTCGCCGAAGCGCTGCGCGTTTTTACGCCCGTCTATGACGCGCAGCAAGAGCAGATCGGCGTGGTGGTGGTAGGCATCTCCCTCAAAAAAGTTGAAGAGCAAATCACCCGCGGGCGGCTTAACGCCCTCTGGACCGTGTTATTCAGCATCTTAATGAGCTCTCTGGCGATCTGGGGCCTGGTCCGCGTGCTCAAACGCATCCTGTTTGGGCTGGAGCCGTACGAGATCTCCGCGCTGTTTGAACAACGTCAGGCGATGCTGCAGTCGCTCCGGGAAGGGGTTCTGGCGGTCGACATTCACGGCCGCGTGACGATGATTAACCACGCTGCCAGAGAGATTTTGCTTCTGCCGTCGGGCAAACAGACCGAAAACGCCAGCGAACCGCTGCTGGCAAGCCTGCGCGACGTGTCGAAAACCGGGGTGGCGCGTCAGGATCAGGAGATCAGCTGCAACGGACGGTTGCTGCTCTGTAATATGGTGCCCGTTAAAAGTCAGAATCGGGTGATCGGGGCGATCAGCACCTTCCGCGATAAAACGGAAATCAGCCAGCTGATGCAGCGCATCGATGGGATGGTCAACTATGTTGATGCCCTGCGCGCCCACACCCATGAATTTATGAATAAACTGCACGTGATCCTTGGCCTGCTGAATATTAAGCGCTATGACAAACTGGAGGAGTACATCCTCCAGACGGCGCATAATTACCAGACAGACATTGGCACCATCCAGAGCAAAGTCAAATCACCGGTTATCGCAGGCTTTTTGCTGGGTAAAATTCACCGTGCCAAAGAAGCGGGCATCACGCTCACTCTGGCAGATGAGTGCCAGATACCGGATACCGCCAATGAAGAGCAGGTTGCGGTGCTGGTCACCGTGCTCGGTAACTTAATTGAAAACGCACTGGACGCAATGGAAGGACAGCCGGAAGGCGAAATCACTCTGCTGTTACACTATCAAAATGGCTGGCTCAGCTGTGAAGTCAGCGACGATGGCCCCGGTATCGATCCGGTTCAGCTGGAGGCTATTTTTACGAAGGGCTTCTCAACAAAAGGTGAAAACCGGGGCGTTGGGCTGTTCCTTGCGCGTCAGCAAATCCAGAATCTGGGCGGCGATATCACCGTCGAATCTGAGCCTGGCGTATTTACCCAATTTTTTGTTCACATCCCCTGGGATAGCGAGAGGAATATCGCGTGATAAATGTATTAATTGTCGATGATGACGCCATGGTAGCCGACCTCAACCGTCTGTACGTTAACCGTGTTGAAGGCTTTAGCTGCTGCGGCGTCGCCTCCACGCTCAACCAGGCCGAGGCCATTATCAATAACCCGAACCAGCCCGTCGATCTGGTGCTGCTGGATGTCTACATGCAGCAGGATAACGGGCTCGATCTCCTGCCGATCATCCGTGCGTCAGGCCGTCCGATTGATGTGATTATGATCTCGTCAGCGTCCGATGCGACCACTATCCAGACCTCCATGCATTACGGGGTTGTGGATTACCTGATCAAACCGTTCCAGTTCCCGCGTTTTGAAGAGGCGCTGAACGGCTGGAAGGCAAAGCACAGCCTGATGGGATCCCACCAGTATTATGAGCAGGCAGACGTGGACAGACTGATCCACGGCGGGGCGCCGGAACTCGCCGACAGCAAGAAATTGCCGAAAGGGTTAACGCCGCAAACGCTGCGCACGATTTGCCAGTGGATCGACGCACACCCGGAGATGGAGTTTTCCACCGATGACCTGGCGAACGCGGTTAATATCTCGCGGGTGTCTTGCCGTAAGTATTTAATCTGGCTGGCGCAAATCAACATTCTGTTCACCAGCATTCACTACGGCGCGACCGGGCGTCCGGTGTATCGCTATCGGCTGCAGCCGGAGCAAACGGGGTTACTCAAACAGTATTGTCAGTAACGCGATAGCCGTTATCCAGCAGCGTGAAGCGGAAGTGGTGCATCGAGGAGATCACCACTTCTTTTGTTTTGGTCACAAAAATCGCTTCAATATCAGGACGAGCGCGCAGCGCAGCGCAGCCCTTTTCAACGCCCATGCCGTACATCAGCGTGGTCCAGATATCGCCGTCGATGGAATCTTTCGACACGATGGTGACGCTGTCCAGTTCGTTGTCCAGCGGATACCCGGTACGCGGGTCAAGAATATGGTGATAGCGCCTGCCGTTTTGTTCGAAGTAGCGCTCGTACGTTCCCGAGGTCACGACGGATCGGTTCTCTACCGCCATCGCGCCAATCAGCGCATCACCGGCGAACGGTTTTTTCAACCCGACGCTCCAGCCCCCTTCCGGTGAGCCTAACGTCTGGATGTTTCCGCCGAGGTTGATCAGCCCCAGCCCGGCGCCCTCTTTGTGCAGATAATCCCGCACCCTGTCGGCAATATAGCCTTTCGCAATGGCCCCCAGGTCGATCTCCATTCCCGCTTTCACCAGAAAGACGCTGCTGTTCGGTTCATTCAGCACCACATCCGCAGGATCGGTTATGCCCAGCAGTGCCGTAATTTCATCGGCAGGCGGAACGCTATCGCCCTGAAAGCCAATTTTCCAGCGTTTCACCAGCGGGCCGATGGCCAGGTTAAACGCGCTGTCTTTAAGCACGCTTGCCGCTTTCGCGCAGCGAATCAGCTCAAACACCGGACGGCTGACGGCAACCGGATGCTGACCGGCCGCATGGTTGATATCCATCACCTGCGAATGCGCACGGTTAACGGTAAGCAGGTCTTCGTACTGTTTGATCAGGCGAAATACGCGGGACGCGAGGGCTTCGTCATGGGAGAAGAGTTTGAGGAGGATGGGCGATCCCATCAGGACGGCGGAATAACTGTAAACGCGATGGTCATCAGGCATAGCATGAGTCCTCAGATGTAGCCCCGGCAAGCACCGCGCCGCCGGGGAAAATGCCGGATAACGCTGCGCGTATCCGGCATACAACACAGGGGTCTTACTGCTTTTTCGAACGCATAGCCGCCTGATGTCCTGCAAGCGTACCAAAAATAATGATATCTGCCACTGCGTTACCGCCGATACGGTTACTGCCGTGGATCCCGCCGACCACTTCACCGGCCGCAAACGCCCCTGGCAGCACGTTGTGGTTGCTGTCCAGCACGCAGGTTTCGGTGTTGATGGTCACGCCGCCCATGGTGTGGTGTACGCCCGGCGCAATCTGAATGGCATAGAACGGCCCTTCATTGATTGGCGCACGCAGCGCGGTGGTACGGCCAAAATCATCATCGTGCTGTTTTTCAACGAAACCGTTGTAACGTTCCAGGGTCGCCAGGAAAGCGTGGTGATCCATGCCCAGCGCTTCAGCCAGGGCTTTTGGCGAGCTGGCACTGGTCACGAAACCTTTCGCGATGTACTCATCCGCCGCTTTATTTTTCGTGCGGACATGCTCATCAAAGACAATGTAGGCATATTTCTCCGGCAGGGCGATGATTGACGCCGAGACTTTATCGCGGGTCGACATTTCGTTGTAGAAGCGCTCCCCTTTCTGGTTCACCAGAATCGCCCCACCGCCGCGGATAGATTCGGAAATCAGGTACGACGTTTTCTGCTCAACGGTTGGGTGGATCTGAATTTCGCCCATATCCACGGTGCCTGCACCGATACGTTCCAGCAACGCGATGCCGCCACCCGTTGCCCCTTTATGGTTGGTGGTGACGAACCCTTCCAGGTCCGGACGGTATTTGACCACCATCTGGCTGTTAGCGCTGAAGCCGCCCGTCGCCACAATCACGCTTTTGGTGGCTACGGTGAGCGTTTCGTTCTCTTCGGTCGTCAGGCGCACGCCGGTCACTTCACCGTTCTCGAAGATAATGTCGCTGACGGAGGTATCCAGCATCACCTCGATGTTGCGTTTGTTGACGTTACGCACCAGGCCGCTGATCAGGTAACCCCCGACCGCAGAGCCGTCTTTTGGACGGTGAGTACGGTCAATGCTCATCCCGCCGGTGGTGGTGATGTCGTTAAGCATAATGCCTCGCGTTGCTAGCCACTCAATGGCTTCTGGCGCATTTTCCACAAAGCGACGCAGCAGTTCCGGATTGTTCTTGTTACCGCCGCCTTTCAGGCTTTCCTGGTAGAACAGCTCTTTGCTGTCCTGAATGCCTTTCACGCGCTGGAAGCGGGTTTCGGCGGCGTTCATCCCGGCAGAGGCTTTGATGGTGTTCCCGCCGATGGTTGGCATTTTCTCGACGATCAGCACGCTTGCGCCTTCGTCGTGAGCCTGAATCGCTGCCGCCAGACCTGCGCCGCCGCTACCGATCACCACCACGTCCACACATTTGCTTTCGTTCGGGTCAACGCCCTCTTCTGCCGCCAGCGCTTTGCTGGATTTCAGCATCGCTTTGGATACGGCTTTCTTCACCGCTTCGCTCTGGCTGGTTGCGCCGGTGATGGCATCCACGTGCGGGGTGTTAGCGTCCAGAATGCGGGTACGGATCTCTTCAAAGCTGGTCACAAACTCAACGTCTTCACTCGGGCCAGACGCGAGCTCGATGTCTGCAATGCGGTCGGTTTCGAGGCTGACGTTAATCACCAGCTCGTTGGCGTCGTCCTGCACTTTCTCAGTGAAGGTGCCTGGTTTGAATTTAGATTCACCCATGCTCATGTCACGGATCATCGCCTCCACCAGCGAGAAGCGCCACAGCGGTTCAGGAATGCTCAGCTCTTCGCGTTTGGTGCTGTCCATAAACAGCTCAAGGCTTTCGCCCGCTGCGATGCGGTCGGTCCAGTCAGGATACGCAATGGTCGCACGACCAACGGCAATCAGATCGTAACCATGGTCCAGCGCTTCATTGACGTCAGCGGCATTCACCACGCCGCCCACGCCCATGACCGGAACCTGCGCCAGCGTGTCAGAACGCATCGCGCAGTATTTTTCGATAAGCGGCGTTGGGTCCTGGGTGTCGACAATGGAAGGACGCAGGGTCGCGCCGACGGAGAAGTGCAGATAGTCCACACCGCGCGCCGCCAGTTTTTCCAGCAGGTACATGGTGTCGTCAAAGCGAATGCCGGGGACTTCCATCTCTTCTGGCGAGAAACGATAGCCAATGATGAACGCATCATCGGCATACTGGCGCACCATTTTGTGGGTGATATCCAGAACCGCCAGCGGGAATTTCGCGCGGTTATCGCGGCTGCCGCCCCATTCGTCGTCACGCTGGTTTGAATTCGGTGAGTAGAACTGCTGAATCAGATAGGTGTTTGCCCCGTGGATCTCCACACCGTCGAAACCGGCCTGAATGGCGCGGCGCACGGCTTCACCAAACTTACCGATCATGCCTTCCACTTCTGCAGCGGTCAGGGCAACCGGCGTCGCGGCACCTTCACGCGGCGCGGCAACGGCGCTTGGGCCAACCGGCGTGCGGCCACCGATCAGTTTTGGGTCGACCATACGGCCGCCGTGGTAGATCTGCAGCAGGGCTTTAGAGCCTTTAGATTTAATCGCTTCCGCGATTTTCGCCAGCCCGGCGATTTTTTCGTCGTTATCGATGCCGATTGCGCCCGGGAAGGCAAGGCCGAGATCGTCAACAAAACAGCACTCGACAATAATGGTCCCGATGCTGCCAGAACGCGCCCGATAGTACTCCACCAGCTCGCTGGTGACCGTGCCATCATAGTAGCCCGTGCAGGTTGTCATGGGTGCCATTAACAAACGGTTTTTCAGTTCAGTGCCATTCGGTAATGTGAAGGGGCTTAGAATACGTTCGTTAGTGCTCATAATAAAAACTCCAAACTTTAAAAATTAAGAATTCGTTATCGGGCTCAGTTTTATTTCGCGTTTTTATGCCGATGTCATGATAGTAATATAATGATTTTTTTAGTTTCTAAAGTTATTACGTTAGTTAAAAAACTATTTAATCCCTTCAATAACATTAATAACACATTGGTGTTAGCAACAATAATTCACCCGTTCACAATAATTTAAAATTCGTTAAATTAATAATGGTCTTACCATGGAGCCAGTAACAACATAAAGCGAACAATATCAATAACTTAATTTAAAAAACACTTTTACCATGTTATCAGATTGATAAATTTAATCTTAAAAAAGCATAATACCCACATACGCCTGAGTGGTTATTAAAAAAAGAATAAAAATAAGACGGCAATTCTGTTTTTTTGATCGCGATCAATAGTTATGGCATCCAAAGGCGCAATATATAAACATCATATTTTTTAATTTAACGCACACCAATATGCGTTAAACCATTATTCCAGAAACGACAAAAACGCATCTTAAATAACTAAATAAAGCAAAAGAAACTAAAGAAAGCGAATTTGTTATTTCAGTATAAAAAGCATTCTTAACAACTTAAGACGTGAAACTATGAATACAAAAACTGCTGTAACGCCTCCTGTGGCGAATCAGGCATCAAATGGACAAGCAAAACGACTGCTTATGATGGCGCTGCCCATTGTTGTCGCCGTACTGCTGCTGTTTGTTCCCGTTCCTGAAGGGTTGCCGCCTTACGCATGGCACTACTTCGCCATCTTTGTCGGCGTGATCGTCGGCTTGATCTTCGAACCGCTGCCGGGTGCGGTGATCGGTCTGACCGGTGTGGTCGCCATTGCCCTCTGCAGCCAGTGGGTACTCTTCAGCCCGGAACAGCTGGCTGACCCGAAATTCAAGCTGGCAGGTGCCTCCTTTAAGTGGGCGGTGAGCGGTTTTGGTAACTCAACCGTCTGGCTGATCTTCGGTGCCTTCATGTTTGCCGCAGGCTATGACAAAACCCGCTTCGGCCGCCGTCTGGCGCTGATTCTGGTGAAGTACCTGGGCCGTCGCAGCCTGACGCTCGGTTACGCTATCACCTTCGCGGACCTGCTGCTGGCACCGTTTACCCCGTCCAACACCGCGCGCAGCGGCGGGACTATCTACCCAATCATCGCTAACCTGCCGCCGCTGTACGGTTCAAAACCTAATGACCCAAGCGCGCGTAAGATTGGTTCGTACCTGATGTGGGTGGCGATCACCGCGGCCTGTATCACCAGTTCGATGTTCCTTTCTGCTCTGGCTCCTAACCTGCTGGCGCTGGCGCTGGTGAAAAGCACTGTCGGGATCAACATCTCCTGGGGCACCTGGTTCATCGCCTTCCTGCCGCTGGGCGTGCTGCTGATTCTGACCATGCCGCTGCTGGCTTACTGGTTCTATCCACCTGAAGTAAAAGTGAACGACGAAGTACCGCTGTGGGCGACCCGTGAACTCGAAAAACTGGGCAAATTGTCCCGCAACGAAATCCTGCTGCTGGTGTTCGTATGCTGTGCGCTGCTGATGTGGATCTTCGCTGCCGCATGGATTGAACCGGCAATGGCTGCCCTGCTTATCGTAGGTCTGATGCTGTGGACCGGCGTACTGGAGTGGAACGATATCACCGGTAACAAAGCCGCATGGAACACCTTCGTCTGGTTCGCCACGCTGGTAGCGCTGGCAGATGGCCTCTCCTCCACCGGCTTTATTAGCTGGCTGGGTAAAGAAGGCGGTCTGTTAATGAGCGGTATCTCGCCGGGTGTAGCCACCATCGTCCTGCTGCTGGCGTTCTACCTGCTGCACTACCTGTTTGCCAGCACCACCGCGCACACTACCGCGCTGCTGCCAGCGATGCTGACCATCGCCTCCACCATCCCGGGCATGAATATGGAAGTGTTCGTTCTGCTGATGGTGACCTCGCTGGGCGTGATGGGGATCATCACCCCGTACGGTACTGGCCCAAGCCCGATTTACTACGGTAGCGGCTACCTGCCAACCAAAGACTACTGGCGCCTCGGCACCATCTTCGGTGCCATCTTCCTGGCGGCCCTGCTGCTGATTGGTTATCCGTGGATGTCCATGATGTTCTGATTCCTGACCGCCGGACTTCTCCTCCGGCGGTTTTATTTTTGTGGAGCAATACGCTATGTCAAACAAACCGTTTATCTACCAGAACCCCTTCCCTCTCGCGCACGATGACACCGAATACTATCTGCTGACCAAAGAGCACGTCTCCGTTGCCGAATTCGACGGTCAGGAAGTGCTGAAAGTGGAGCCAGAAGCCCTGACCCTGCTGGCGCAGCAGGCCTTCCACGATGCCGCGTTTATGCTGCGTCCTTCCCACCAGAAGCAGGTTGCCGCCATTCTCAACGACCCGGAAGCCAGCCAGAACGATAAATACGTTGCCCTGCAGTTCCTGCGTAACTCTGAAATTGCCGCAAAAGGCGTGCTGCCAACCTGTCAGGATACCGGCACCGCGATCATCATGGGCAAAAAAGGCCAGCGCGTCTGGACCGGCGGCGGTGACGAATCCGCGCTGAGCCAGGGCGTGTACAACACCTACATTGAAGACAACCTGCGCTACTCCCAGAATGCGGCGCTGGATATGTATAAAGAGGTGAACACCGGCACCAACCTGCCCGCGCAGATTGACCTCTACAGCGTCGACGGCGATGAGTACAAGTTCCTCTGCATGGCGAAAGGCGGCGGTTCTGCCAACAAAACCTATCTCTACCAGGAAACCAAAGCGCTGATCACCCCGGCGAAGCTAAAAAACTACCTGGTTGAGAAGATGCGCACCCTGGGCACTGCAGCCTGCCCGCCGTACCACATTGCCTTTGTTATCGGCGGAACCTCGGCGGAAGCTACGCTGAAAACAGTGAAGCTGGCTTCCACCCGCTACTACGATGCGCTGCCAACCGAAGGCAACGAACACGGTCAGGCGTTCCGCGATGTTCAGCTCGAACAGGAACTGCTCCAAGAAGCGCAGAACCTTGGTCTGGGCGCGCAGTTTGGCGGCAAATACTTTGCCCACGACATCCGCGTAATCCGCCTGCCGCGCCACGGTGCCTCCTGCCCAATCGGCATGGGCGTCTCCTGCTCCGCTGACCGTAATATCAAAGCGAAAATCAACCGCGACGGGATCTGGATTGAGAAGCTGGAACACAATCCGGGCCAGTATATTCCTGAGTCCCTGCGTCAACAGGGTGAAGGCGATGTGGTAAGCATCAACCTCGACAAGCCGATGAATGAGATCCTCGCCCAGCTTTCCGCGCACCCGGTCTCCACCCGCCTGTCGCTGAACGGCACCATCATCGTGGCGCGCGATATCGCCCACGCGAAGCTGAAAGAGCTGCTCGACAACGGGGAAGAACTGCCGCAGTACGTTAAAGATCACCCGATTTACTACGCAGGTCCGGCCAAAACGCCGGAAGGTTACGCGTCTGGCTCACTCGGCCCGACCACCGCGGGACGCATGGACTCCTATGTGGACTTACTGCAATCCCACGGCGCGAGCATGATCATGCTGGCGAAAGGCAACCGCAGCCAGCAAGTGACGGACGCCTGCCATAAACACGGCGGCTTCTACCTCGGCAGCATCGGCGGCCCGGCAGCGGTACTGGCGCAAAACAGCATCAAGAGCCTGGAGTGCATCGCGTATCCGGAGCTGGGTATGGAAGCCATCTGGAAAATTGAAGTAGAGAACTTCCCGGCGTTTATCCTCGTGGATGACAAAGGCAACGATTTCTTCCAGCAGATCCAGAACAAGCAGTGTAAAGGCTGTTCACAGCGCTGAGTGATAGTCACCATCGTCTGACTAGTCCCCTAGCTGCCCACTTCCGTGTGCAGCCTTTTTACAAGTAGGTCGGGTAAGCGTAGCGCCACCCGACAAAAAAGACGGCTAAGTTGTTGATAAACTGCACTCTGCGAGTTTCGCCCGGCGGCGCTACGCTTGCACGGGCCTACGGGTTTTGTAGGTCGGGTAAGCGCAGCGCCACCCGACAAGAAGGCGGCTAAGTTGTTGATAATATGCACTCTGCGCGTTTCGCCCGGCGGCGCTGCGCTTGCACGGGCCTACGGGTTTTGCAGGTCGGGTAAGCATAGCGCCACCCGACAAGAAAGACGGCTAAGGTGTTGATAACGGGTTCGCCATCCTTCTCAGCCAGGCCTGCCTGGCTTCCCTTCTGCGCGATGTCACAAAACAGCGATATCAGCCCCTTAGTGGAATATGGTGAATGAAAAATCAATGAATTGTTAAGTTATTGTTGGAACTGTAAATCCTGGTCAACGCCCTGTCATTGATGCACAGCACGCATCAGTTCATGCGCGATTTGCGCTTATTAAATTCCCTTTATTGAGCCAGTTTTCAGAAACAGACGAGCATAACGTCACGATAAAACTGGAGACAATCATGATTTCCTCGACCCCACCTGCAACCGTTCGTGCAAGAGCGGGCGCGATACTTCGCGTCACCTCGGGCAATTTCCTTGAGCAATTCGACTTCTTCCTGTTCGGGTTCTATGCCACCTACATCGCGCATACCTTCTTCCCGGCGAGCAGTGAATTTGCGTCGCTGATGATGACCTTCGCCGTCTTCGGCGCAGGCTTCTTAATGCGCCCCATTGGCGCGATTGTCCTTGGGGCTTACATCGACAAGGTCGGTCGTCGCAAAGGGTTGATCACCACCCTGTCGATTATGGCGGCCGGCACCTTCCTGATTGTGCTTATCCCCTCTTATGAAAGCATCGGCCTGTGGGCGCCGCTGCTGGTGCTAATGGGGCGATTGCTGCAGGGATTCTCCGCCGGTGCAGAACTGGGCGGCGTCTCCGTCTATCTGGCAGAAATTGCCACGCCGGGCCGCAAAGGCTTTTACACCAGCTGGCAGTCCGGCAGCCAGCAGGTGGCGATTATGGTGGCCGCTGCAATGGGCTTTGCCCTGAACGCGATGCTGGAAGAGAGCGCCATTCGTGAATGGGGCTGGCGGATCCCGTTCCTGTTCGGCTGTCTGATTGTGCCGTTTATCTTCTTCCTGCGCCGCAAGCTGGAAGAGACCGAAGAGTTTCGCGCGCGCCGCCACACGCTGGCGATGCGTCAGGTCTTTACTACCCTGCTGGCGAACTGGCCGGTTGTGGTTGCAGGCATGCTGATGGTGGCGATGACCACCACTGCGTTCTATCTGATCACCGTCTACGCACCGACCTTCGGCAAAAAGGTGTTGATGCTGAGCGCCTCCGACAGCCTGCTGGTCACGCTGCTGGTGGCGATCTCTAACTTTATCTGGCTGCCGGTAGGCGGTGCCCTGTCGGACCGCTTCGGTCGTAAACCGGTGCTGATTGCCATGACGCTGCTGGCGGTCGCCACCAGCTATCCGGCACTGACGCTGCTGGCGCAGGCCCCCAGCTTCTCGATGATGCTGAGCGTGCTGCTGTGGCTCTCTTTACTCTACGGCCTGTACAACGGCGCGATGATCCCGGCACTGACGGAGATCATGCCGGTTGAGGTGCGTGTGGCCGGTTTCTCACTGGCGTACAGCCTGGCTACCGCCGTCTTCGGCGGGTTTACGCCGGTCATTTCAACGGCCCTGATTGAGTACACCGGCGATAAAGCCTCTCCTGGCTACTGGATGAGCTTCGCGGCGATTTGCGCACTGCTGGCAACGCTTTATCTCTATCGCCGCAGCGCGATGAATCTGCAAGTACAGAGAGGATAACATGCACACATTTTTACGCTCAGGACTGGCCGGGCTGGTATTGATGGCGACCAGCGCAGGCGCGCTGGCCGAGAAGGTGACGGTCATGATTTCAGGCGGCTTCAAGGCCGCGCTGGAGAAGCTCGCCCCTCAGTATGAAGCCCAGACGGGCGATCGCATCGTGCTGATCCCGGGGCCGTCGATGGGAAAGACGCCGCAGGCGATCCCCAACCGACTGGCGCGCGGTGAAAAAGCGGACGTGGTGATTATGGTCGGCGATGCGCTGGCGCACCTGGAGAAGGACCAGATGGTCAAAGCGGGCTCGCGCGTTGAACTGGCGGACTCCCCCATCGGCGTGGTGGTGAAAGCCGGCTCGCCGGTACCGGATATCGCCACCGATAGCGCGCTAAAACAGACCCTGCTTCAGGCCAGCGCTATCGCCTACTCCGACAGCGCCAGCGGCCGGTATGTGCAAACAGAGCTGTTCAAAAAGTTGGGGATCGACGCGCAGGTAGAGGGAAAAGCGCATAAGGTGGAGCGGATCCCGGTCGCCTCTGAGGTGGCGAAAGGGAAATACGCCGTGGGTTTCCAGCAGGTCAGCGAGCTGTTGCCCGTGCCCGGCGTGACCTTTGTCGGCAAACTGCCGGATAATCTGCAGTACATCACCCGTTTTGCCGGGGCAGTGACCGCCCACGCGGCGCACCCTTCCGAGGGGAAAGCGCTGCTTGATTACCTCGCGTCAGCGAAAGCACGGGAAACCATCACCGCCACCGGGATGATCCCCGTCGCTACGCCGCGCGATAACGTGCAGTAATGAGGGTTTCCAGCTCAGCGGCAATCCACGACTGAATACGCCCGCTGCGCCGGATCAGCCCGACAGTGCGTTTCACTTCGGGTTCGGTCAGCGGGATATGCGTCAGAATGGAATGCTCAGCCCGCGGCATTGACATGGCGGGGACGGCAGCAATACCTATTCCCGCCTCGACCATTCCCAGCATCGTGGTGACGTGGCGCGTCTCGCAAATCCCGGGACGCTCCGGCTTAATGTGACCGAGCATCTGATCGAGCAAATTCCGGTTCCCCGACGTAATATCCAGGCTGATGTAATCCTGCTGATAAAACGCCTCCCAGGTCAGACTTTTGCGCCCCGCCAGCGGACTATCGCGACGACACGCGGCGACATACACATCCTCCACCAGCGGAATAAAGGTGATATCCGGCTGCAGGCTTCTCGCAAAACAGATGCCAAAATCCGCCTGCCCGCTGGCCACCGCCTCAATGACGTTGCCCGCGCTGCTGTCGATAAGCTTGATGCGCACGCGCGGATAGCGGCTGTGAAACTGGCGGATCACCTCCGGCATAAAATGACAGGCCGCCGAAGGCACGGTGGCGACGGTGATAAGCCCGGTGCGCTCCTCGCTTACCTTGTCGATATCCGCCAGCATCGACTCCACGTTTTCCAGAAGCTGCCCGCAGCGGTCAGCAAAAGTTTGCCCAAAAAGCGTCAGGGTGACGCGCCGGGTGGTTCTGTCGAACAGTTTCGCGCCGACTGCGGTTTCCAGCTTTTCAATGCGGCGGCTTAAGGCGGACTGGGAGATGCAGATAGATTCCGCGGCGATACGGAAGTTACCGTACTCTACCAGAGCTCTGAAGGCGTAAAGATCGTTGAGGTCGAAATTGACGGGCATATTTTCTGGCAATCCTTAGCGCTTTCTGGAAACTCGGACATTCATAATAGCGACTTATGAATCAGCGGCAACCTCTGCCGCTGATGTATGCCCTGCCTCAGTGGGAATCGCTATATGTCTCCGTCACCGCGTCCACCAGCGCCATCTCCTCGCGGCTCAGCAGCATCTCAATATTCACCAGAATAATCATTCGACTGTCGAGCACCCCCAGGCCAAGCAGGTAACGGCCAGAAAGTACCGAGGCCACGTCCGGGGTCGGCTTGATGTTATCCACGTCAATCGACAGCACGTCCGCCACGCCGTCAACCACAATACCCACCACGCGGTCGTTCAGATTGAGCACAATCACCACCGTTTTGTCGTCCTGCGACGGGTCGGGCAGGTCAAAGCGCACGCGCAGATCGACAATCGGCACAATCACGCCGCGCAGGTTGGTCACGCCGGTAATAAAATTCGGCGCGTTCGGAATACGCGTCAGGCGATCGCAGCCGCGGATCTCCTGCACTTTAAGAATATCGATGCCGTACTCTTCGTCGCCCAGGCGGAATACCAGGTACTCCTGCGCGATGGCGTCGGTTGCGGCGGGTTTACTGGCGGTTGCTACAGTCATGCGTTTACCCCCTCCCTCTGGGGTTGTGGTGCGTTGAGCGTTGAGAGCTCAACCACGTCAAGGATCAGCGCCACGCTGCCATCGCCGAGGATGGTGGCAGCAGAGACGCCAGGCACTTTGCGATAGTTATGTTCAAGGTTCTTCACCACCACCTGCTGCTGGCCGATAAGCTGATCGACCCACAGCGCATAGCGGCAGCCCGCGCTTTGCACGATAACCACAATACCGTCGTCAGCAGGGGCTTCACCCGCCACCGAAAGACGCTGGCGCAGCAGCACCAGCGGCAGATATTCGCCGCGTACCTGGAGCAGACGCTCTTCACCAACAAAGCGGCAAAGCATCTCGTCGGTCGGTCGCAGCGACTCCATCACCGCGCCCAGCGGCAGGACATAAATCTCCTCCCCCACTTTCACCAGCATGCCGTCGAGGATCGCCAGCGTCAGCGGCAGAATAATACGGATGGTCGTCCCGCCCCCCGGCGTCGAGAGCACGTCCACGTGGCCGCCCATCGCCAGGATGTTGCGTCGCACCACGTCCATGCCGACGCCACGCCCGGAGACGTCCGTTACGCTTTCGGCGGTGGAGAAACCGGCGGCGAAGATCAGCATCCACACATCGTCGTCACTCATGGTGTCGCTGATGGTCATGCCCTGAGAACGGGCTTTGGCGAGGATCTTCTCCCGGTTCAGCCCCGCCCCATCGTCGCTGACCTCAATCACGATATTGCCGCCGTGGTGTTCGGCCGAGAGCGTCAGGTTCCCGGTCACCGGTTTGCCTTTTGCGACGCGCACCTCTTTCTCTTCAATGCCGTGGTCAAGGCTATTACGTACCAGGTGGGTCAGCGGGTCGATAATGCGCTCGATCAGGCTCTTGTCCAGCTCGGCGGAACCGCCTTTCAGAGTCAGTTCGACCTCTTTATTCAGGCGCGCCCCCAGGTCATGCACCAGACGTGGGAAGCGGCTAAAGACGTAATCCATCGGCATCATACGAATGGACATCACCGACTCCTGCAGCTCGCGGGTGTTGCGCTCCATCTGCGCCACGCAGCCGGAGAGCAGATCATAACTGGCAGGATCGAGGGTACGCGACAGCTGGGAGAGCATTGCCTGGGTGATGATAAGCTCACCGACCTGGTTGATGATCTGGTCGACTTTACTCACCGCCACGCGAATGCTGCCCGACTCCTGATTCGCCGCACGCGGCGCAGTCGGCGCTTTTTTGACAACGGTCTCAGGCACCGCAACCGGCGTCTGTACCGGCGGTGTGGCTTGTGCAGGACGGACCTCGATCTGCTTGCTGTCGAGCACAAAGCAGAGCACGGCGGTGATATCGTCCGCCGTGACGGTCGTGCGCAGCGTGACGGTCATGCTGTCTGACGTCGCCTCAACGTCTGTTATCTCGCCCATGTTGGTCAGCTCGTCGCGCAGCATCGTCTGCTCGCGCGCCTCGACGTTACGCAGGGTCACCACCAGCGTGGCGTCCGTCTCCGGAGCCATGCTGGCAGGCTCTGGCGCGGGGGCCGGTGCCGCCGCTGGCGTCGTGGGCTGCTGACCTTCAAGGGCAATCTCTCTCAGGGCTTCACAGATATAGCGATAACGTGCTTCATCAGGCTCCTGCGAAGACTGATAGGCTTCCAGCTGCGCTTGCATAATGTCCTTACATTCCAGAAAAAGGTTGATGATTGAGCGACTGAGCGTTCTCTCCCCTGCCCGCGCCTGGTCGAGGAGGTTCTCCAGCAGGTGGGTCGTCTCCTGTAATGCGGTAAATCCAAAGGTGGCCGCGCCGCCTTTCAGCGAGTGTGCGGCACGAAAGATGGCGTTTAGCTGTTCCTGGTCCGGCGCTACCACGTCAAGCTGCAGCAGTTCCTGCTCCATTTCGGCCAGCAGCTCTTCCGCCTCGGTAAAAAAGATCTGCGAAAAATCATTCATGTCCATCGGTATAACCCTGCACGTTTTGCAGATTGATATCGCTCAGCACGCTGCCTGCACGTTGAGCCTGCGTATCTTCCAGACGGATCTCCTGCTCTTTCGAACGACTAAGGACCAGAATGCTGATGCGGCGGTTTACCGCGCTTTCCGGCGGCGTGTTCTCCAGCGGCATCCGGCTGGCGGTGCCGATCACGCGCAAGAAGCGCTCATCGTTAAGCCCGCCACGGACTAGCACCCGGCGAGCGGCATTCGCGCGCCCGGCAGAAAGCTCCCAGTTGCTGTAGCCGCCGTCGCCACCGGCATACGGCAGCGAATCGGTGTGTCCCGTCAGGCTCAGCGCGTTTGGCAGTTCCTGCAGCAGCGGCACCAGCGCCTGCAGAATGCCGTTCATGTAAGATTCCGGCAGCTCGCTGCCGACGCGGAACATGGGTCTGTCCTGCGAGTCGGTGATCTGGATCAGCAGACCGTCGTTGGTGAGGTTCAGCAGGATGTTGGATTTAAAGTTGTTCAGCCGCGGATCGGTTTCGATCATCTTCTGCAGCTTCTCTTTTGCCTGCTTCAGGCTTTCGGCCCGCTTAAGCTTATCAATACGGCTGAACTGCCCTTTAAACACCTCGCCGTCCTGCTTGATCACATCGTCCCCGCCGCCGGGGATGACGCTGTCGCTCAGGCTGGTCTTATTGCCGTTAGCCATGGAGGGTTTCAGCGGCATGCGGAAGTAATCGGCAATCAGCTCCCTTTCCATGTCGGTGGACTGCGACAGCAGCCACATCACCAGAAAGAAGGCCATCATTGCCGTCATAAAATCGGCGTAGGCAATTTTCCAGGTACCGCCATGATGGGCATGTTTCTTCTTTTTACGCTTACGCGAGATGATGACCGGCGCGATGTTTTTCATGCTACGTTGTCCGCCGATTTGGTTTTCAGCGTGGCATTAGACTTCACTTCGCGAACATGCTCTTCCAGCTCGGCAAACGACGGACGTTCGCTGGTAAAGATGGTTTTACGACCGAACTCCACGGCGATCTGCGGCGCATAGCCGTTGAGGCTGGAGAGCAGCGTCACTTTGATGCACTGCATAATTTTGACCTGGTCAGAACTCTTCTGGCGCAGCAACGTCGCCAGCGGTAACACGAAACCATACGCGATCAGGATCCCGAGGAAGGTGCCCACCAGCGCGTGACCAATCAGCATCCCCAGCTCCGCCGCCGGGCGATCCGCCGACCCCAGGGCATTCACGACGCCCATCACCGCGGCCACAATACCGAACGCCGGAAACGCGTCGCCCACCGTGTTCAGGCTGTGAGCAGGCACTTCCAGCTCCTCTTCGCAGGTTTCGATCTCTTCGTCCATCAGGGCTTCGATTTCATGGGAATTCATGCTGCCGCCGATCATCAGGCGGAAGTAGTCGAGGATGAAGTTGGCGAGCATCGGGTCGCTCATCAGGCGAGGATAAGCGCTAAAAATATCGCTGTTCTGCGGGTCTTCAATGTCCTTTTCCAGCGACATCAACCCGTGAACGCGGCTCTGGGAGAGCAGCAGGAACATCAGGGCCATGAGATCCATATAGACCTCTTTGTTGTAACGCTTGCCGGCAAAGACCTTAACCAGCGCCTTCCCCGTTGCCTTCAGGGATTTGACGTTGTTGCCGACGATAAAGGCCCCGACCCCGGCACCGCCGATAATCAGCAGCTCCAGTGGCTGAAACAGCGCCATTAGATTACCACCAGACAAAATAAAACCACCAAAAACGGTCAGTATGACAACAAGATAGCCAACAATAACTAACACACTCTCTCCTTTAACTTTTTTGACCGATGCCGGTTCTCCCGGCATCAGGTAAACGCCATCTTGCGCACTGCCGTCCATCTGGGTTAAGCCGTCAGAATTTCCGGCGCGGCGAATTTACCCAGGAGTCCGGTATTGCTCACCTGGGATTTTTTCAGCGCGCGCGACGGCGGACTGCACAAGCTGCAGGTAAATGGGTTTTTAATAAATTCCGTGGTGACGACAAAACCGCCGCCACAGACGCTGCAGGCTTTACGCGAAATAATGCCGCAGTCGATAAAACGTAATAATGTCCAGGCACGCGTCAGACCCAGCACCGGCTTCTCATCCGCACATGAGCTGCACTGCTCCAGATAAAGGCGATAGGTCTTCATCAGCATTTCAATGGAACGCCCCTGCTCGGTCTTTTTCAAATACAGGTAGATGTTGTAGAACATGGAAGAGTGAATATTCTGCTCCCACGACATAAACCAGTCTTCTGAAAACGGCAGCATGCCTTTTGGCGGCGGACAGCCGCGTAACTCTTTATATAAACGAAGCAGGCGACGGCGGCTGAGCGATGTTTCCGATTCCAGCACCTGCATTCTCGCGCCCAGAGAAATTAATCCCATGGCGATATTCACTTCATCAATTTCCTGCAGCAGACTTTTTTCACCACACATTATTATGCCTCCTCTGCCGCGACGGTTTCTTCTTCGCTTAAGGCGTTAAGAAGGTTGGTCGACAAAATAATGCCGGTGTGAATTTGCTGCAGCGCTTCAATACGTGAATCTTTAGTCAGATTTTCAATCACCACTTCATCGTCAACGCGCAAACGACAAATCAATTGATTGGTGGTCGCCAACTTCATTAACTGCGGCAATGAAAGATCTTTCAGGTTATTAATCGTTCCTTCGGATAAGCCAAGGCGAAAACCAGCGGCAAATTTATCCTGACGGATCAGCTGTTGAGCCAACAGCAAATAAGACAGGTTGATATCATGAATATTTTGCAGGTACTCGTCGAAATTAGACACAGGCGAAAACTCCCAATTTTAATCAGCCAGAAATGGCATTTCATGTAAGTGCATTACAATGACCACACTGATGCAGAGAGTCTTTTGGCATTGATATTCACCAGGCACGATCTAATGGCTTCGGTAAATGATTGACAACTGTTCAATGCCAAAGGATGGACGCATCAAGAAACTGACGAAATCATATTCATTAAAAATTTCCCGAACAACCCGCAAAAGTTTCCGCAAATCCACGAATTGCTGTTAACTACATGATTTAAAAAACTTAATTAAGTTATTAAACGTTCTTAAACCTGAGATTAAACGCCATAACCCATTGTTAATGCTGTTATTAACATTGTTAATGTTAACCTGACGTTATCATTTTGCTTTCACATCCATTCGGCTGCGCAATCTTTTTACTGCCAGACTGTGCAACTGACTGACCCGTGTTTCCGTAATCCCCAGAACCAGTCCAATCTCTTTCATATTCAGATCCTGAAGATAATAGAGCTGCAGCAAAACCTGCTCCCGCTCGGGAATAAAGGCAATATGCTCGGTAATCTTCTCGATCAGGTTCTGCTTAACGGCATCATTCAGAGGATTAAGCAGCGCGTTCTCTTCATCATTCATTTCCCAGCTGTCGGCATAATTTTCCTGCAACTCATCAACCGAGTACATTTGGCTGGAGTTATTATCCGCCAGCATCTGCTGAAATTCCTGCAATGAGACACCCATGCGCTCTGCAATTTCAGCTTCGGTAGCTTCTCCGCCTTTTTCCTGCTCGATTTGCTGAATAAGGGCGACAATCTCCCGCGTATGGGTTCGTACCCGACGCGGAACCCAGTCATTTTCTCTCAGCTCATCTAATAATGCCCATTTCACCCGCTGGGTAATCCACGCTGTGAGCGCCACCCCTTTTTTCGGGTCAAAGCTTTCGACTGCACTTAAAAAACCGATTGAACCCGCCTGAATTAAATCATCCAGCTCGACGCTGGCAGGAAGTCGCTTATGTAAACGTAATGCTTCCTGCCGCACCAGATAATGATACTTAGACCAGACTACCGATTTATCTTCCAGCCCTTCGGCCGTATAAATACCATCCACGATTGCATTCCACCTGCTATTCTCTTTAAGAATTATCCGGTGAAATGGTGCATTCAAATAGTGCAATAAGCCTGTATAAAAATGCGCTTTCTGTTACTTCGCTTTTATTAATAATCGCTGCTGAAATATAGCGATATTAATGCAGCTAATTAACGGGATTAAAAGGTTTCCCACTGGGCCAGGTCCGGCTCTTTCTGACGCTTAACGTTATTCGGTTCTGCGGCAGTTTTCACCCTCACGCTTTCCTGATTAAGCTGGAATTGCGCGACCAGTTTTTCCAGGGCGTCAGACTGTGCTTCCAGTTCGCTCGCCGCCAGCGCCGCCTCTTCCACCATCGCCGCATTCTGCTGGGTCACCAGATCCATTTCATTGACGGCCTGTGAAATCTGGTTGATGCCCGCGCTCTGCTCATCCGATGCCGAGGTGATTTCGCCCATGATCTGCGTCACCTGCGAAACCGAGGTCACAATCTCCTGCATCACCGTGCTGGCCTGCCCGACCTGACGTGAACCGATATCAATATTGTTCACGCTGGTGTTGATCAGCTGGTTGATCTCTTTCGCCGCATCGGCGCTGCGTTTCGCCAGGTTACGCACTTCTTCAGCAACGACCGCAAAGCCACGTCCCTGCTCACCGGCACGCGCTGCTTCAACTGCCGCGTTCAGGGCCAGGATGTTGGTCTGATTGGCAATGCTGTCGATCACGCCGTTGATATCGGCAATCTGGCGCGAGCTGGTGGTGATCTGGGCCATGATTTGCTCCAGGCTCTGCATCACTTCCCCGCCGTTATGGGCATTGTTGCTGGCACTTTCCGCCAGTTCACGCGCCGCATGGGCGTTGTCAGCATTCTGACGTACGGTGGTTTTGATTTGTTCCATGCTGGCCGCCGTCTCCTGCAGCGCGGTCGCCTGCTCTTCCGTCCGGGAGGAGAGATCGTTATTGCCGTGGGCAATTTCCTGGGCGTTGGTGTGGATGCGTAACACGCTCTCACGAATCCCGGACACGGTTTCCGCCAGGGAAGTACGCATCTTTTCCATCTCGTTAAGCATGTTGCCGATTTCATTCTCGCTGCCAGCTTCAATCGCTTTACTGAGGTCACCGCCGGAAATACGCTTCAATACGCCAACCGTCATTGCCATACGCTGAACCAGAGTCTGGCGCAGCCAGAAGCGGATCACGAACAGCAGGCCAATGGCCAGCAACACGACCGCAAGCCCCACGCCGACCATAATCTTGTAGCCGCGCTCTGAGGCATGAATAAAGCCTTCGCTGACGCGGGCGCTGGCGTCTGTATATTGCTCGACCTTATTACGCAGGGTGGTACGCAGCTCCATATCCTGTTCCAGAGAACCGGTATAGCCCGTCGGATTATGCAGATAACCCAGCTTTACTTCCGCGACTTTATACACGGCGTTAAACGCCGCGTTCACCTCGGCGGCCAGACGCTCCTCTTCCGGGGTATTAAACGGCGAGGCCATAAAGTCATCCATGTTGCGGCGTGCCATTTTCACCACGTTCTGAGTGTGCTTTGCCACCGTTTCCGATACCGGGTTACCCAGCGCCGCCTGCAGCATCAGGCCGTTCGTATTCGCCATGACTGCGCTGATGTTATAGGCGGCATCGCGCATCTGATCGTTATTTTCAGCGGCGACAACAATACTTTTAAAATTGCTGTTATTCGCGACGGCGTTATAAACCGAATAGGCCGTGACGCCGAACAGCATGACGGCAAACAGTCCGATAATAAGCGTGACTGTGCTGTAAATTTTAAGTTTCTTTAACATAGTTTCTCACCTGCCGCGTACGAATTAACCGTACGCGGTAGCGTCTGAAGGATCATTATTTAAGCGGTAATTCGCTTCACATATTAAACAGGTTCATCTTCTGCATATTTTTGTAGACGAACATCGAGGCATTAAAGGCTAGCTCTGACATCTGCGATTCGGCCACCATGGAGACCAGCATGCCGGTATCAGACCCAATCGCATCCTGAACTTTAATAATGGTGTCGTTAATCATCACAGCGCCGGTTGTATCCAGGGCGGCAATCTGCTGCAGGTTGGTCCCCAGTTCGGCCTGGACTTTCCCCAGACTATCAATTCCTGCCTCAACCGCCTCATTGGCAGCCTTGAGCGCGTCATCCAGTGTGTCTTTATCGATAGGATCCATGGATAATGCCGCTACTGCATCATTCAACACCATGAAAATATTTCCGAAGATCTCACTCCCCAGATGGCTGGTTTGCATTTCAGCACCATCCGCAACGGTCTGCTTACGGACGTCGTTCCCACCCCGGTAGTTACCTGCCTCATCAAATGCCGGAGTATCGGTTTTATAGCCGGAGAAAATATAGCGGCCACTGCTGTCACGGCTGTTCGCTAAATCCAGCAGATTTTCGCGGATCCCTTTAATTTCTTCGCCAAGGGCCCGGCGGTCTTCATCCGAGTAGGCATCACTATTCGCAGCAACGAGTTTCTCTTTCAGCGTGGTGGTTAACAGGTCGCCAGCACCGCTCAAAATATGGTCCTGATATTCCAGTGAATTACGTGCGCGAGTACGCACACCGCTATAAAGCTCCAGCTTTGCCAGCGCATCCTGATGTTTTACCGCATCGGTTGCCGCGGCAGGGTCATCAGAGGCCTTTAATAAGGTTTTCCCGGCAGACATCCGCATATAAGCATCATTGCTCTGGCTCATGCGCTTTGCCATCGACTCAGCGCTTTGCTTGTACATATAAAGTGTACTTAATCGCATCTTCCGTTCCTTATCTGATCGACAACAGCGCATCAAACATTGAGTTTGCGGTTTGTAAGAGTTGCGCATTGGCGTTGTAATACTGCTTAAACATATCGAGATTGATGTACTCCTCGTCCATCGTCACGCCCGAGATGCCTTGCTTTATTTCATATTTGCTTCTTAAATCGGTTTCCGCACTGGCCGCGTCAGATTTCGCCACTCGTGCGCGATCGCCGATGGTACCGACCAGGCTGGCATAGGCTTCGCTAAGGGTGTTTTTGCCGATCAGCGCTTCATTCTGAATCTCCAACATCTTTTGAAGGTTGTCGTTATCGCCTGGCTCTTGATCATCTTTACCCGCAGCGGCAAACCCTTCCGCACTGGTAATCTTACGGGCCAGGCCTTCTGCGGCACCCGCCATGGGGTTCAGGGTGAACGTGTCTCCGTCAGCGGCCTTAGATGGAATCGGCAGCACAATTTCAATGCCGTCAAACTTAAGTTTACCCAGTTCGCTGGTGTCCACCGTGATCGTACGCCCATCAGCCCCGGTCACTTCCCAGTCAGGAGCCTTATAGGTGAGGGTGTAATCTTCGGATTTCACCTTTTTATAGTCGGCTACCGTTATCTGCTCTAAGCGATCGCTACCCTGATTTTTCGCATTCGCAATGGCTTTGATATCCGACAGTGAGAAGAGATCTTCACCCGGCGTTCCATCCTGCTTAAAACCCGCGCAGTTCTGCTCATTCATACGATGCGCCATCATAAAGGCCATCTGATCCAGCTCCTGGCGCGCTACCGTCAGGTCTTCATTACGGAATTTAAACAGCCCGCCCAGACGCCCTTTGGTTATGCTGCTTTCATCAAGCGGCGTGGCGTTACCGCTGGCATCCACGTAGGAGACGATAATTTTATTGGGATCGGCATCGGACGGAGAGGTTTGTAATTTATAGGCAGTCGTGCCAGAAACCAGAGGACGTCCGTCCGCCAGCGTCACATCGACACGCCCGGAGTTTGGGTCTTCGTTAACGCTAATCCCCATTTGCGCACTCAGGTCTTCCAGCAGCATGTCGCGCTGATCGAGAAGATCGGCAGGCGGCGCACCGTTGCCCAGGGCACGCTCCAGCTGCCTGTTGATCTCAGCGAGCTGCTGGGTCGCAGTGTTAATGTCCTTTGCACTGCGTTCAATCTGTGTGTTGGTGCTCTTTTCCAGCCCGGTCAGACGCTTGGCGCTGGCGTTATAACGATTGCTCAGCGTGCCGAGCGAGTTATACACCGCCGCACGGGCGGGACCGTCAGACGGGTCACCGCTGAGTGTCGCCATGGCTTTAAACATGTCGTTTATGGATACCGACACGTTATCGGATTCATCAGCAAGCATGTTGTCGATATCCGACAACTGCTCCATGCGTCCCTTCAACGCGGACCAGCTCGACAGCGAGCCGCGCAGCTGGTTATTGGCGAAAGCATCGTACGCACGCTCCACGCCGACAGCTTTCGCCCCGTAACCGAAAAAGCCCTGCCCTGTCGACATGCCGCCACTCTCACCAATGATCAAATTACGGCGGCTGTAGCCAGCGGACATCCCGTTGGTCAGGTTGTCACCCGTCACCCGTAATGCGGCCTGCGCGACGCTCAGGCCGTTTCTCGCTAAGTTATAAAGATTATTCATAAGATAGACATTCCTGATTGCAGGCCCGGTCTCTCTTTCCGGGCCAGAAAGTTCATGGCTCTGGTTATTTCATCGGTGATTCAAAAATTCTCTAAAACTTCTTTGTCAGAAAAGTGTGTCGATATCGTTTTTATAGGCGTTCACGCCCTGCTGAATATCGCCTTTCACCTTCTGAATAATGGTGATGAGCTTTTTGGCGTAGGCCGGATCGGTGGCATAGCCGCCCGCCTGCAGCGCCTTCGCCCCCTGCTCTGGTGAACCGGACTGCACCACCCCACGATAGCGCGGATTTTTGGTCAGCAGCTTCGCGTAATCCGCCAGCGCGTGTTCGTACGATTCGTACACGCGAAAAGCGGCTTTCACCTTCTGCTTCACGCCGTTGATGTATTCCGTGGTGGTGATCTCTGTGGTTTTGCCGCGCCAGTCGCCCGTCGCTTTGATGCCGAACAGGTTGTGGCTCGGGCGGCCGTCCGCCGCCGGGATTTCGCGCTTGCCCCAGCCGGACTCCAGCGCCGCCTGCGCCAGAATCAAATGCGGATGCAACCCGCTCTGCTGCGCGGCCGCCTGGGCCGGACGCAGCAGACGGGCGATAAACGGATGCGCCCCTTCCGCCGGTTTAGCGAACGACACCGGCGCAGGCAGGCGCAGCGGGCCGGTGGCGGGAGCCGAAGAGAGCCCCGGTCGTATAAAGTCGCGTCCCGGCGTGCTCACGGTTGTGGCAGGCGGCTCACTCTCACCACCCAACTGGCGGACGATAAGATCGGCAAAGCCGAGCTGACCACTCCCGGCAATATTCTGTGCAACCTGCTGATCGTGCATCGCGGTGTACATCTCAGACGACTGGCTGCTCAGCAGATCGTCCTTGAAGGTGGCATCGCGCATGCTCTTCATCATCATCTGCACGAAGATGCCTTCCATCTGCTTCGCCGCCGCTTTCAGTGCGCCGGGCGTTTGCCGCCCGGCCTCCCGTTTCAGCGTATCCAGCGAGCGGACGTCAAAGGCGGGTTGATCGAGCTTGTCGAAGGCATTCATCAGTTCACCTCCAGCTTCGCCCGCAGACAGCCGGCGTTCTTCATCGCCTGCAGGACCGACATCAGCTCGTTTGGCGTGGCGCCCAGGCTGTTGAGGGCGCGGATCACCGCGTTCAGATCGGTACTGCTGCGCACGTGCTGCAGCGAGCCGCCGCTGTCGCGCACCGAGATATCGGTCTGCGGCACCACCACCGTTTCGCCGCCCGCGAACGGGGTATCGGGCTGGCTGATGATGTTGTTCTGCATTACTTCTACCGTCAGAGAACCGTGCGCCACGGCGCAGGAGTCGAGCGAGACGTGGCGGTTCATCACCACCGAGCCGGTACGCGAGTTCACAATTACCTTCGCGTCCTGCACGTTTACCTTCACCGGGATATCCTGAATGTTGGCGAGGAAGCGTACGCGGGACGGACCGTCCGGCGGCGCGAAAAGGCGCACGGTGCGGGCATCTTCCGGCAACGCCGCCCCGCCGCTGTAGCGCTGGTTAATGGCGTCGCTGATCTGCTGCGCCAGCGAGAAATCGGTCTCGTTCAACTGCAGGCGCACAATGCTCTGGGTGCTGAAATCGTTCGGTACTTCCCGTTCTACTGTCGCCCCGCCGCTGATGCGCCCGCCGTTAAGCTGGTTGACCTGCACGCGGCTACCACCCGATTGCGCCCCTGCGCCGGAGATCAGGATGTTGCCCTGGGCAATGGCGTAGATCTGGTTATCCGCCCCTTTCAGCGGGGTCATCAGCAGCGTGCCGCCGCGCAGGCTTTTGGCGTTACCCACCGAGGAGACCACAATGTCCAGCTTGTCGCCCGGACGGGCAAACGGCGGCAGCTCGGCGGTGACCATCACCGCCGCGATGTTTTTCAGCTGCATATTGGTGCCCGCCGGAACGGTGATCCCCAGTTGCGAGAGCATGTTGTTCAGGCTCTGGCCGGTGAACGGCGCCTGCATGGTCTGGTCACCGGTACCGTCAAGACCGACAATCAGGCCGTAGCCCATCAGGGAGTTGGAACGCACGCCCTGCACCGTCGCCAGATCGCGGATACGTTCCGCGTGTACCACTTTGGGTACCGCCAGCGTCATGCCGTAGAGCAGGATGCTGAGAAAAAACAGGATAGATTCTTTTTTCATGGTCATATCAGAAAGGAGAAAGGTTCAGGAACAGGCGTTGCAGCCAGCCCATGTTCTGCGCTTCGTTGATGTAGCCGTTGCCGACGTACTCAATACGCGCGTCCGCCACCTGGGTGGACGGCACGGTGTTACCGCCGCTGATAAAGCGCGGGTTCACTACGCCGGAGAAGCGGATGAATTCGGTGCCCTGGTTAATGGCGATCTGCTTTTCGCCCACCACCCGCAGGTTGCCGTTGGGCAACAGCTCGTTCACGGTCACGGTGATGGTCCCGGTAAAGGTATTGCGCGCCGCCGCGCCGCCCTTGCCCGCGAAATCGTTTTTGCCTTCGGCTTTAAAATCCGCTTTCCCGTCACCGAGCCAGCTCCCGGCCCCGGTCGGGACGGCCAGCAGCTCCATACCGGCCGATCCATTACGGTTGGCACTGGCGGAGGAACTTTTGCTGGCGCTCACGTTCTCCTGCAGCAGGATGGTCAGCGTGTCGCCCACGTTACGCGGACGGCGGTCTTCAAACATCGGCTGATAGCCGTAGTTCATCCCCTGCCCTGCCTGATACAGTGAGCCGCCGGTCGCTGCCGGTGCCATCGGTAATGGTGTTGCCGTTGTCGGACCTTCAACAAGGGGCTTTTGCATGATGTGCGCGCAGCCGCCGAGCAGCAGCGTGCTTGCCAGCAGCGCGGCCGCCGGAATGTGCATAGAAAGTATTTTCATGTCAGTGTCGATAAAATGTCTGGCCGCGCGAGCGGCCAGAGAGGATTACAGCTGGGAAAGACGTTGCAGCATCTGGTCAGATGCCGACACCGCCTTACTGTTGATTTCGTAAGCGCGCTGCACCTGAATCATGGTCACCAGCTCTTCCGCCACGTTGACATTGGAGCCTTCCACATACTTCTGTTTCAGCGTACCCGCACTTTCCATGCCCGGATTCAGCTCATTCGGTGCACCAGAGGACTGCGTCTCTTTGTAGAGGTTGCCGCCGATGCTCTCCAGCCCGGAGTTGTTCACAAAGGTGGTGACCGTAAGCTGACCAATTTGCTGCTCTTGCGCCTGGCCTGGCACCTTGACGCTGACAATGCCATCGCTGCCAATGGTCAGGCTCGTGGCGTCATCAGGGATAACGATCCCCGGCTGAATGGGGTAACCTTCCGCAGTGACCAGCTGTCCGTCAGCATTTTTGCCTAACTTACCGTCACGGGTATACGCCGTGCTGCCGTCCGGCATCTGCACCTGGAAAAAGCCTTCCCCTTCTATGGCTACGTCGTATTCATCACCGGTTGGGTTCGGCACACCCTGAGTATGAATGCGCTGGGTAGAGACCGGGCGCACACCGGTACCCAGCTGCAGACCGCTCGGCAGGGTGTTCTGCTCGGTCGACTGCGCGCCGGGCTGGCGCATGTTCTGATAGAGCAGGTCCTGAAACACGGCGCGCTGACGCTTAAAGCCGTTGGTGTTGACGTTCGCCAGGTTGTTGGAGATGACGTCCATATTGAGCTGCTGTGCTTCCAGCCCGGTTTTTGCGATCCATAAAGAACGAATCATAGTGACTCCTTGCGCGGGCTTAGCTCACGCTTAATAGCTGGTTGGCCTTCTGGGCATTTTCGTCGGCGGTGCGGATCACCTTCATGTTCATGTCGAAGCCGCGGGAGTTGGCGATCATCTGGGTCATCATCTGCACCGGACTGACGTTACTGCCTTCGATGGCCTCCGGCGTCAGGCGCAGGGTTTCGTCCTGCGCCAGCATCTCGCCGCCTGCGGTGCGAAACAGTCCGTCGTCGCCGTGAACCATGCTGTTCATCTCCGCGTTGACCAGCTTGAGGCGGCCCACCGGCACCAGCGCCGTTGGGTCATCACCCATACCGAGCGCCGAAACGGTGCCGTCGCTGCCGATGGTGACCTGCGACTGCGGCGGGACTTCCAGCGGTCCGCCGTCGCCCATCAGCGGACGGCCGTTGACGCTAAGCGCCCCGTCCTGATCCACATCAATGGCGCCGTTGCGGGTATAGCCTTCGCTGCCGTCGTCCATCGCCACCGCCAGCCAGCCGTTCTGCGGCAGCGCCACGTCCAGGCTGCGGCCGGTATGGGTAATCGGCCCCATGGTGGTGTCGTGAAACGGGGTGGTCTCCGCCACCAGCGCACGGGTACGCAGGCTTTCCCCTTCGATGGGTACCGAGCGGAAGGCCGCCAGCTGGGCGCGAAAGCCCGCGGTGGAGCTGTTCGCCAGATTGTTTGAGGTGACCGCCTGGCGGTTGAGCGCCGCGTTGGCGGCACTCATGGCGGTATAGATAGCGCGATCCATGACTCAGCCTTAACGCAGGTTAACCAGCGTCTGCAGAACTTCAGACTGGGTTTTGATGGTTTGTGAGTTGGACTGATAATTGCGCTGATAGACGATCATGTTGACCATCTCTTCGCCGAGGTCGACGTTGGAGGTCTCCAGCATACCGCCTTTCATGCTACCGAAGCTGCCAGAACCCGAGGTGCCGAAAAACGGCTGGCCGGACTGCACAGTCTCTGCCCACAGGTTGTTTCCCTGCTGCGCCAGGCCGCCCACGTTGGCAAAGTCAGCCAGAACTACCTGCGCCACGGTTTGACGCTTGCCGTTGCTGTAGATAGCGATGACTTCACCGGTGTCGCTGACCTGGTAGCTGTTGAATTTGCCCGGTGCCTGGCCGTCAATTTCACCCAGCATCACCTGGGTATCGCCGGCGTTTTGGGTGAGCGCGCTGAGATCGATATCCACTGCAAGCGGGTCAGAACCGTTGTACCCCGCGCCGTCAACGGTCAATGTTGTCGGCGTTTTCATCGAGCCATCGGCTTTGAACTCAATTGTCACATTCTTGCGTCCGCCTGGCGAGGTGGAGTCTTCCGCATACACTTCCCACTTACCTGGTTCAGTATGCACGTAGTACATCTTAATCGTGTGCTTATTGCCCAGGCTGTCGGTGGCGGTCACTTCACTGATATGGTTATAGGTTTCTTTATTGGTAGGGTCAAAAACAGTCCCCGCAGGAATGATCTTATCATCCGACTTCAGGTTGCCATTCACCGACCCTTTGGTCGAGGCCGCTGGCGGCATATCGTCCTTCGGAATACGGATCGGCCCCACCTGGGAACCCGGGTTAATGACCCCGTTGGTGGCCTGATAGCCGGTTAAAAACATGCCATTCACTTGATTAATAATGGCGCCGTTTTCGTTCTCGGCGAACTCGCCATTACGCCCGTAGAAAACGCTGCCGGCCTCATCCGTCATGCGGAAAAAGCCCCGGCCATTGATCATCATATCCAGGGCAGAACCGCCCATCCCAGGACCACCCTGAGAAAAGTTCTGGCTCACGCCACCTACCTGCACCCCCATCCCCACCGAACCGGCAAAGATATCGGAGAAGGAGACGGAGCCAGCTTTAAAACCAATCGTCTGCGAGTTGGCGATATTGTTACCCACCACATCGAGTGCTTTTGCCGCGGCGCTGAGACCGCTAAGACCTTGTGAAAAACCCATAATTTATTTCCAGAAGTAAGTAATGACTATTTTTGAACAACAAACACCTGACTCAGGTCAATCGGATCGTGATTGAGCAGATGCAGGATCGGCCCGTTTTCGCTCATGGTGACCCCCTGGACCTGCTCCTGAACCAGCCCGAAGATTTGTGGCTTCTCACCTTCCGGGTTGCTGGCGTCAAAGGAGAGGGTGTATTCGCGATCGCGCGGCGGGCCCGGCTCCGGCTTGAAGTTTTCCAGATCGTCGAGATTGAATTTGTTCATCCCCGACTTCACGTTCTTAATCTCTGCGGTGTACGCATTGCCTTCAGCATCTTCCAGCGTCACGGTGACGGTTGCGGCATCGCCTACCAGCGCGAACTGGAAGTCGTCCGAGACCTCAGGCTCTACACCGACCTGATGGATACCGATGTCAGAATTACCGAAGGAGACTTTCGGATCCCCCTCAATCAGCACGCTGCGCCCTATCCAGGAGGAGGCGCTCATGCTGCTGAGATTGATCATCATCGCCTGCACGCCCGCGACCGATTTGTTGAGGTTTTCGACTCCTGCCGCCATGTTGAACTGCGCCAGCTGCGTGGTGAGCTGGTTGTTGTCCATCGGGTTGGTGGGATCCTGGTTTTTCATCTGCGCCACCAGCATTGTCATAAACTGGTTCGACAAATCCGCCGCGCTGTTGCCCGTACCGGTACCGCCCGTGCCGCTGTTGTTGTTAATTGAAGAGACCGCCATATGCGTCCTTACTGCCCAAGGGTTAATGTTTTCAGCATCAGGCTTTTGGCGGAGTTCATCACTTCCACGTTGGCCTGGTAGCTGCGGGAGGCCGAAATGGTATTCACCATCTCGTTCATCACGTTGACGTTGGGCATGCGCACGTAGCCCTGTTCATCCGCCATAGGATTACCTGGCTCATAGACCAGACGATCCGGCGCGCTGCTCTCCACCACCTCGCTGACCTGTACGCCGCCAATATCCTGGCCAACAGAACTGTCGACCTGGAAAACAACCTGACGCGCGCGGTACGGCTGCCCATCCGGCCCCGCCACGCTGTCGGCGTTGGCCATATTGCTGGCGCTGACGTTAAGGCGGCGGGATTGAGCCGCCATCGCCGAACCTGAAATATCAAATACGCTAAAGAGCGACATCGTTGATTACCCCTGACTGAGCACAGTCATCATTTTCTTAATATCCGCGCCCAGGAACGTCAGTCCCGACTGATATTTCACGGCGTTATCCGCAAAATTGACGCGCTCACGATCCATATCCACGGTATTGCCATCCGCACTCGGCTGATCCGGTATGCGATACAGCAACTGACCGTCATCAAACGGCAGCGCTTTACCTTCAATGTGCTTATTTGACGTTAAAGCCAGTGATACGGGTGATTTCGCCATGGTGTTATTTTCCATGGCGTTTTTTAACTGCTGAGTAAAATCTATATCTCGCGCCTGGTAGCCAGGCGTGTCGGCATTCGCAATATTCGATGCCAGAATATCCTGACGGCGCGAAAGCAAACCTAGCGCTTGCTGTTGAAAGCGAAAGGCGTCATCGAGTTTATTCATGACAACAGGACTCCTGTCTCGCGTTATTTAAACTGCGATAGTGTAGTCAGCGCTGTTGAAATATCACACTGCGAAGACCCGACAGAAATAAGCCTATTTAGGGAAATAGAAATAATGAGGGGAGCGTTAAAAAAACGAAGAATATAAATAGCGACAAAAGCGTCATTATTTGTGGCAATAAAAACCCTGCCTCCACGTATATAATTTAGCCACGTTTTATATATTAAGGCAATAAGATGAAACTCCGATTATTCAGTGCGGCGGTGGCCGCACTGCTGTGCTCTGCATCTGCCGCAGCGAGCGTACCGTCTGACCAGACGGCGAAGCAGCGCCTGATGCTCAAGCTGGATGCGCTGATCAAACAGCCGGAGAGCGGCAGCGACATTGTGCGCACCGCGACCCTGCTCGCCACGCCTGCCCAGCTGGCCGCCGTGTGCGAAAACCCCGAACTGAGCCTGGTGGGGCGCGACAGCCGCCTGACCGGCAAGCGCACGGTGCTGGCCCAGTGCGGCGCACGGCGTCATTTCCTGCCGGTGCGCATCAGTGCCGAAGGGACCTGGTGGGTTGCCAGCCAGAGTCTGCCCGGCGGGGCCATTGTGCAGCGCAGCGACATCGAACCGGTGACCGGCGCGCTCGACCATCAGCCTTCAGGGTTAATCTTCAACGCCGACGAGATTATTGGCCAGCGCCTGACCCGCGCCATCGACGCCGGGAAACCGCTGCTGGAGAACCAGCTGCGACAGCAGTGGCGGCTGCGCGCCGGGCAGACGGTGGATCTGGTCACCGCCGGTTCCGGCTTTCGCATTCGCAGCCAGGGCAAGGCGCTGAACAATGCGGCGGTGGATGACGTGCTGAAGGTGAAAACCACGGGCGGGCGCACCGTCAGCGGCAAAGTGGGGGCTGACGGACAGGTGATGATTATTTCCCAACAATAAATTTTAGGTTTTCTGTGAATCACCGATGAAAGAAGTATTGAGTACATAAATTGATTTGCGAGGACACCCATGAGCATCAACAGCAGCCAGAACACCGCGCCGATTGCGAAAATCGCCCCGACTCAGGATCTGCGCGCCCGCACGCAGCCTCAGGAACACGACGCTACGGCAAAACGTTCAGATAAGAGTGATAAGACCAACGTCACCCTGAGCGAGCTGACGAAAAAGATCCAGACCGATGACAGCCGCGACGTGGACTACGCGCGGGTCAACGAGCTTCGCGCCGCGCTGTCGGCCGGTACCCTGCGCATCGAGCCTGAGAAAATTGCTCAGGCCATGGTGCAGGATATGTTTCAGTTTTAACCGAGAGCAGGACCGTTATGGACAAGCTTTACCCGATACTTGCGCAGATGAAAACGTCTCTGGATGAGCTGGAGGCGATCATGATTGAAGAGGTCAATCAGCTCAACCGCGCGCAGATCAACCCGGTGTCGCTGCAGGTGCTGGCGGATAACAAAAACCAGCTGCTGTCGACCCTTCAGTATTACGACGACATGCGCCGCCAGCAGGAGCAGACCTCCGGCACCGAAGCCCCCTATCCGGGGCTCGGCAAGCTCTTCGCGAGCTGGCAGCTGGTGAATGAGAAAGTGCGCAGCACCAAAGAATTGAATCAGAAAGTGGAGTCGCTGCTGCAAAGCCATATGAAGAAAAATCAGCACATCCAGAAAGCTATCGAGAACGTAGGTCACGCCAACGCGCTTTACGGTCCGGCGGGAGAATCCAGCGTGATGCCCACTGGCCGCAAATACAACATCAGCATCTGATCGTTCCTGTCTGCGTTGTCCTCTTTTGCTCGCCTCTGGTGGGCTTTTTTTTTGGAATAAAGACACCCCTCACCCTGACCCTCTCCCCAAAGGGGAGAGGGAAAAAGGCAGACCTGAGCCAGAGATAAAAACCGCACTGAACAGTCCCCTCTTCCCTTTAGGGAGTGGGAAAAAGGCAGACCTGCGCCAGAGATAAAGACCGCACTGAACAGTCCCCTCGCCCCTTTGGGGAGAGGGTTAGGGTGAGGGGAAAGGAATTAAACCGCCGTGTAGGCTTTTTTCATCGTATTGGATTTGCGCATACCGGAGAGTTCGCTGCGAATGGTGGCCATTCGCCTCTGGATGAGGCCTGTCAGGATGGCATCGTTCTCCAGCAGGGTGGTCAGTTGGGCGCTGACCTGCGGTTTATTGTGCTGCGCCAGTTGGGTCAAATCAATTTCCCCCAGCGTTCTCCTTCCCATGCTATAAGCCTCAGCTTCGTCAAGAAACGCATCCCATTCATCGGCCTCGGCCAACTGCTGCAGTTTGGTGTTGCTGAGAAGCAGCTCTTCAATCAACGCAATGACGTTGTTATCCATGTTTCATCTGCCTGTTCTGTGGGGCAATCGCCTGCCAGGTTTCTGACATCTCGGTCATCAACGCGATCAGATGCGGCAGCTTTTCGCCCGATTTGGTTAAATTCGCCTCCAGCAGCGTGCGCGAAATATACTCGTACAGGCTCTCCAGCTCGGCGGCAATTTTTCCGCCTTTTTCGTGGTTAAGCCCGGCGCGAAGGCCATTGTCGATAATATTAATGGCGCGGGAGAGCATCTCGCCCCGGCGGGCGATATTCCCGGACTGAAAATAAATTTCCGCCCGCTTCATGGCGTTAATCGCCCCGTCATACAGCAGCACAATCAGCTGGTGCGGGGTGGCGCCGTTAATCTGGCTGTCGAGAGAGACAGCGGTGTAGGCACTGTTGCCTGTTTTGGTGTACATCATGCGATCCTGCCGGGCAGCCCTGCCGCCCGGGAAAATAGTGTTAAAGGGTTTACATACTCGCGGCAAGCTCATTCAGCGACGATACCAGCCGGTTCTCAATCTGTTTCATGTCGCTCAGGTACTTATCGATGCGCTGATACTCTTTTTCCCGGCGTAGCATGGTCTCTTCGATACGTTTTTCGACCGCCGTAATCTGCTTTTTAATTCGGGTTTCCTGTTCACGCAGAGACTCAAGCGCGGTTTCAATAACCCCTTCCGTTTTCTTAATGCTGTCTTTATCGCCGAGGTAAGTATCGAAAATCCCTTCCATGCGATCTTTAATACCCTCTTTCCCCCCTTTACCGAGAAACAGCGCCTCAACTTCTTTTGGGTTATCTTTCAAGGCAGCATCTAACTTTTTGTTGTCAATAGATAACGTCCCTAGTGCGCCGCTGCGTTCATCACCGATCTTGCCGTCAAACTTCACGGTAATTCCGATACTGCCCAGTGTCTGAATCACATCGTTCACTTCCGGATAATTACCACCGACAGTGGACTTGAGCTGGCTGGTAAGGCGACGCAGCTTGCCGTCAGTAAACAATGCGCCATTGGAAGGGTCAGGCTGAGGCAGTGCTTCAGAATTACTGTTGTTCTCAGGCGGCGTATATTTTGTTGCGCTGGCCACGGTACTGAGGTAACTGTTGTAATTATTGACGAACTCCTCAATTAACGTTTTCACCTTAGACTTATCTTCGGTAATAGTGAGAGATTCTTCTTTGAACGGGTGAGGAGCGGTTGGATCGGCATTTGGGTCTTTTTCCGATACTTCACGCAGTTCAAGCGTGACACCAGAAATCAAATCACTAATGGTGTTCGAAGAGCGCTCAATCCTTTCTCCATTAAACCAGACGGCAGCATTTTTAGGTTTTGTTACTTCAGCTGCCCCCTCCAGCGCACTTTTAACATTTGCATCACCGTTAACTGAAATCTTCATCTCACCGGCATCGCCGGTTTTTTTTGAGGTCAACACCAGCTTGTGCTCGTTGTCTTTCAAAGTGACCACTTCAGCAACCACGTCACCATTTTGCGCATTAATCTTCTTGGCTATTTGATCGAGCGAGGTTTCCGCTCTCTCTGTGAGTTCCACTTTTAACGGTTTTTCAGCACCGTTCATGGTGATAGTTATCGTTGCACCAGCGTTGCCGATCGGTTTGTCACGCGTGTCCTTTGTAACCCCTAGCTGGTGCGCTTTCGCCAGTTGTTCAATCGCCATAGAATAGCTATTGGGTATCGCGCCTTTACCAGCTGTCGCCTTGAATGTTTTGTTTTCACTCACGCTTACGCCGTTAAATCCTTCGTCTTCCAGCTTACTGAGGTTATCTTTCAGCGTGCTCAGCGAACTGGAGATGGATCCCCAGGCTGAGATTTGCCCTTTATAACTGCTTTGCTTTTGCAGATAAGGGTTGAGCTGCATAGACAGCCCCTTACGCTCGTCCGCCAGCCACTGATCGAACGGCATCCCGGAACCGATACCTAAGAAATTGGTTGAAGCCATAATATTGTTCCTCCTGTAATGAGATAGCTAACACTATTTTCATCGGGTAATAGAGAAGGAAGTTTAATTTTTCATAGCCACAACAACAATGCGATATAAAAGCAAAACCAGTTTTAACCGTTTATTACGACATTAACTCATGCGATTACCCTAATTGGCGACATTGTTGTTGCCAATTCCCATCATCAATAAAAAACTCAAAAAAATAATTCAGTCTTTTTTATTCCCCCCGATGAAAGAAGTATGCGCAACAACGAACGCATATCTCATACCACCGTTATCAACTAGAAGGATAAAATAATGGCACAGGTCATTAATACCAACGCACTGAGCTTAATGGCTCAAAATAACCTGAACAAATCCCAGACCGATCTCGGCACCGCCATTCAGCGTCTCTCTTCCGGTAAGCGTATTAACAGCGCAAAAGATGATGCAGCGGGTCTGGCCATCTCTAACCGCTTCACCTCCTCTATTCGCGGTATGACCCAGGCGGCGCGTAACGCCAACGACGGTATCTCCCTGGCGCAGACCACCGAAGGTGCGCTGGAAGAAGTGACCGAAAACATGCAGCGTATCCGTGAGCTGACCGTACAGGCGAAAAACGGCACTAACTCCGAAGATGACCGTAAATCAATCATGAAAGAGATTGGATCACGTCTGGAAGAGATCCAGCGAGTAGCTGAAGTGACCAATTTCAACGGTGTAAAAGTTTTCGACGGCTCAAAAGATAAAATCACTATTCAAATTGGCGATAAAGATGGCGATACCATTGATATCGACCTGAACGAACTGAATCTAAAAGAACTGGGTCTTGATAAATTCGGCGACGACTTTGCCAAAATTAAGGCAACTATTGAAGATCCTACCGTTGAAAAGGGGACAGTGGTTACTGCAGGTCAGAATATTAATATTGGTCATGCCAGTGGTAAGACCTGGGAAGCAAATGCTGCTGAATTAACTAAAATTGCCAAAGCAATTGATACTACGCAGACTGATGAAAGTAAGCTGACCGTCTATACAACGGGTACTGGTGCTGATACCAAAATATATGGAGTACTGAATGCAGGTGCCGAGAAAGATAAGATCTTTGAAATCGACCCAGGCACAATTGATTCAACAGGCGCTAATCTGACATTAAGCCCAACAAAGGGAGATCAACTGAGCGATCTGGATGCTGATGTTCTGATTAATGGTCTGAGTACATATACTCCTGTCGTTGTTAAACTGGGTGAAAATCTCAAGGGTAGCGGTGGTGCAAATGATGTTCCACTTGATGATGCCAAGCTGGAAGAGATTTCTCAGGCAGCATTTACTGACACAGCAGAAAATACCGGAATCCAAATCTTCTCTGGTGGTGCCGCTAACACGTATTATGCGGTGAGTGAGTCAGGTGTGGTTAAATCCTTCCAGTTGAATGCAACCACTGGTGTTGTTGAAAACGTTAACGATCCAGACGCACGTGATGCTTATGTTTTCGCTAAGGCGCACTCAGGGGCGGCTGCTGATAATCTTATCGATCAGTTAGACAAAGCCATAACTAAAGTCGCCGACTTCCGTGCCGACCTGGGTGCCGTTCAGAACCGCTTCAGCTCCATCATTGCGAACCTGAACACCAACATCATCAACACCACCGAAGCGCGCTCCCGTATTCAGGACGCTGACTTCTCGGTTGAAGTGTCCGCCATGAGCCGTGCGAACATCCTGCAGCAGGCTGGTGTGTCGGTACTGGCCCAGGCCAACCAGGTTCCGCAGAACGTGCTGTCTCTGCTGCGTTAATCCGGACAAAACCACCTTACATTGTGATTACGCGCGTGCCTCACGCGCGGTTGCCCTCCTCCCCGGAGGGCTTTTTTGTTTTGTGCGCAGTGAACATTGCCCGGCGGCGCTGCGCTTGCACGGGCCTACAATGGTCACTGCAAACGTCGGCCGTGTCAGGCGAAGCCGCCACCCGGCAAGGGTTTTAAGACGGCAGGTAAGGTTCCTTCACATAATCCGCCAGCAGGTACACCAGGTCATGCAATAACCCCGTCAACGCGATGTTCACGCTCTGCGGCAGGGTATTTCCCAGTATCGCCTGTGCCAGCGCCTGCGCATAGTGAACCGACGTAATCGTCTCCTGCCAGCAGTCCGGCATGCATGACGGCGCGGCGTCACCGGCAATGAGTTGCTCAATAAGGTGCGCAGGAAGATCGCCCTCACAACGGCGTTCCAGTTCACCAAGGGCATGCAGCAAGCGCCCGCAAAGTGCGTTGCGCTCGCTCACTTCATCAGTTTCCACCAGCGCGCTGGCAAACGCGGCGCAGAGATCCGCCACGTCAAACAGATCGGCAGAGGCGGGAAGCGGTAACGCGATGAGTTGCTGGAGAAAATTGTCGTGAGAGAAAGAAGAGAGAGTGGACAGAATCGGCATATGAAAGCCTCCGGAGAGATGAGAATCTAAGTACAAGTGAGCAACCCCCTCAAAGGGTTGCTCCGGTATCGCCTTGTATTTTCAGGTTCTCACGCCCGGTTGCGGTGATTGCCGCAACGCGGGCACTTTACGATGGGTTAAAAACAAAAAACAGGGTGATCCCTGAATTACATCGGGTTACTTGTGTGATTGCGAGGCGTCTTCCAGATTTGCGCCGGGTGGTGGCTACTGTGCCGCTCTGCTACGCTCACGGCCGTCTGTTCCCCCTCACCCCGCCCTCTCCCTCAAGGGAGAGGGAGAACACCCAGCCTGTAGGCCCGGTAAGCGAAGCGCCACCGGGCGATCAGGCTGCACGGCGGCCTGATACCCTCACCCCAGCCCTCTCCCACAGGGAGAGGGAGGACACCCAGCCCGTAGGCCTGGTAAGCGAAGCGCCACCGGGCGATTAGGCTGCACGGCGGCCTGATGCCCTCACCCCAGCCCTCTCCCACTGTACGGTCCGGGGACATAGTGAACACTTGTTCGGGGACATGGTAGACACTTACAACTAAGGCATAAGAACCCGTTTATGGAGTCGCTTATGCCCTGG
>NZ_JBQEOB010000003.1:0-290640 GCF_052045065.1 Enterobacter sp. 22452
ATCTCTCGCATCCCAGGGCATAAGCGACTCCATAAACGGGTTCTTATGCCTTAGTTGTAAGTGTCTACCATGTCCCCGAACAAGTGTTCACTATGTCCCCGGACCGTACATGGGAGAGGGTCAGGGTGAGGGCATCAGGCCGCACCTGCGAAATGTAGGCCGGGTAAGGCGAAGCCGCCACCCGGCTTTTTTATACGGTAAAACCAAGCATCATCCCCGTATCCTCATGCTCCAGCAGATGGCAGTGCGCCATATAGGCAAACGCCTTCGGCGCATCGTGGTCAAACTTCACCAGCACCTCGCTGACGCCACCTTCCACCCTCACCGTATCTTTCCAGCCCGCGCGGTGTGCATCCGGCGCTTTGCCGTTTTCTGAGAGAATGCGGAACTGGGTGCCGTGGATGTGGAACGGATGCAGCATCATGTCCCCTTCGCCCGAAATCACCCAGCGCTCAAACTGCCCCTTTGTCGCAGCGAACATCGGCGTGTTCATGTCGAACGCTTTGCCGTTGATCATATTGGCGTTGTGGAAATCAAAGCCGTGGTCGCCGTGATTCATGTTCCCCATGCCGCCCATTTTGCCGTGGTCCATATTCATATGGCCCATCATCTGCCCGTGGTGCATCCCCGCCATTGCCTGATCGCCATATTTCGCCATCAGCGCCTGCATGCCCATCATGTCGAGCATCGGGTTCATGGAGAGCTGCAGCTTGCGCTGCGTAAGCCCGTCAAGCGACGGGAGCGCTGGCAGGGTGGTTAACGTATCCGGCAACGTGCCGGAAGCGGTCACCAGTAAAGGCTGAATACGCAGCACCGGATGCGGCTTATCAAATGGCGCAACCGCCATCCCCATCTGGCTGACTGGCAGGGTTACGAGGTCAAACGCCTTGCCGTCGCTGATGTCCACCAGCACCTCGAAGCGCTCGCCCATCAGCATCGGCAACGCGTTCACTTTTACCGGCTCCGGCAGGAGTCCACCGTCGCTTGCCACCACGTACAGCGGGCGCTTATCGCTGGCGGCGAAGTTCAGCGAACGGGCGTTACAGCCATTAAGCAGACGTAAACGCAGCCAGCCTTTCGGCGCGGCATGCTGAGGGTAGATCGCGCCGTTGGTCAGCAGCGTGTCGCCAAACCAGCCCACCGCCGCACTCATCACGTCCAGCTGGTAGTCGATTTGCCCGTCAGCGTTGAATTTCTTGTCCTGCACAATCACCGGAACGTCGTCGATGCCCCACTGTTTCGGCAGGCGCATCAGGCGGCTTTCATCGTCTTCAATCAGCACCAGCCCCGCCAGCCCCATCGCCACCTGATGGCCCGTTTTGCCGTGCTGATGCGGGTGGAACCAGCAGGTCGCCGCACGTTGGTCAGGGGTAAAGGTCACGCTGCGTTTACCACCCGCCTTGATAACGCCCTGCGGTCCCCCGTCCACTTCGCCCGGCACTTCCAGCCCGTGCCAGTGCAGCGTGGTCTCTTCCGACAGCGTGTTGTGGATATCAACGGTGACGGTTTTTCCTTTGCGTAACTGGAGCGCCGGGCCGAGGAGATTTCCGTTATAGCCCCAGGTTGCGGCGGTATTCGCACCAAAGGTCGTTTTGCCTGATTGCACCACAAGCTGGATACGACTGCGGGCATCAGCAGTCAGCAATTCAGGAATGGGTAAGGCGGGTCTGTCAGCCGCGAAAACGGCGCGACTCCAGAGTGGTAATGCGCTGGCAGCCCCCAGCGCAGCGGAATATTTTAAAAAATCACGACGTTGCATGTTCATTTCCTTATTTCCAGCCGGCGATCTTTTGAGCATAAACCCTCCCCTTACCGGAAGGTCAAGTAAAGCGGCAATAATAAAGGTCGTCGGCCTGGCATCAAGTATGCTAACGTTAATTTTCCGTGATGCAGTGGTAGAAGCAATGAAGACGTTTTTCAGAACAATTTTGTTCAGTGGCCTGATGGCGATGTGTGCGAACAGTTACGCGCTGAGTGAAAACGAAGCAGAAGATATGGCCGATCTAACGGCAGTGTTTGTGTTTCTGAAAAACGATTGTGGTTACCAGAATTTACCCAACGGGCAGATTCGTCGCGCACTGGTCTTTTTTGCCCAGCAGAACCAATGGGATCTCAGCAACTACGACAGCTTCGACATGAAGGCGCTCGGTGAAGACAGCTACCGCGATTTGAGCGGTATCGGTATTCCCACTGCTAAAAAATGCAAAGCGCTGGCTCGTGATTCACTCAGCCTGCTCGCCTACGTGAAGTAACCTTCCCGACGCCCCTTGTTGACTCGTTAACCGCTTCACGGCGGTGATGTGTTGCGCCCCTTCTGCTGATTGTCAGGATGTAAACGATGGAGAGGACAGCCCATGACCGAGAAAACGGTATGGCAAGAAACGCTGCACGATCAGTTTGGTCAGTACTTTGCCGTTGATAACGTGCTTTATCACGAGAAGACCGATCATCAGGATCTGATCATCTTCGAGAACGCCGCCTTTGGCCGCGTCATGGCGCTGGACGGCGTGGTCCAAACTACCGAGCGCGATGAGTTTATTTATCACGAGATGATGACCCACGTTCCGCTGCTGGCCCACGGCCACGCAAAGCACGTTCTGATTATTGGCGGCGGCGACGGCGCGATGCTGCGTGAAGTGTCCCGACATCAGTCCGTCGAAACCATCACGATGGTGGAAATCGACGCGGGTGTGGTTTCGTTCTGCCGTCAGTACCTGCCCAACCATAATGCCGGCAGCTACGACGATCCGCGCTTTAATCTGGTTATCGATGACGGCGTCAATTTTGTTAACCAGACCACGCAAACGTTTGATGTAATTATCTCTGACTGCACCGACCCGATCGGTCCGGGCGCGTCGCTGTTTACCTCCTCGTTCTACGAAGGCTGCAAGCGCTGCCTGAATCCCGGCGGGATCTTCGTCGCGCAAAACGGCGTCTGCTTCCTGCAGCAGGATGAAGCCCTCGACAGCCACCGCAAGCTGAGCACCTACTTCAGCGACGTCAGCTTCTACCAGGCCGCGATCCCGACCTATTACGGCGGGATCATGACCTTTGCGTGGGCGACCGACAACGAGGTGCTGCGTCATCTCTCTACCGAAATCATTCAGGCGCGCTTCCACCAGGCGGGTCTTAAATGTCGCTATTACAACCCAGCCGTCCATACCGCGGCGTTTGCCTTGCCACAATATCTGCAAGACGCACTGTCCTCTAAGGGGGTGAGCTAATTGAAAAAGCTGAAACTGCATGGCTTTAACAACCTGACCAAAAGCCTGAGTTTTTGTATTTACGATATCTGCTACGTCAAAACTGCAGAAGAACGCGATGGCTACATCGCCTATATCGATGAACTCTACAACGCTAACCGCCTGACGGAGATCCTGTCAGAAACCTGCTCAATCATTGGCGCCAACATTCTGAACATCGCGCGTCAGGATTATGAACCTCAGGGCGCGAGCGTCACCATTCTGGTGAGCGAAGAGCCGGTAGACCCGAAGCTTATCGACAAAACCGAGCATCCGGGCCCGCTGCCGGAAGTGGTCGTCGCGCATCTCGATAAGAGCCACATCTGCGTACACACCTACCCGGAAAGCCACCCTGAAGGCGGGCTATGCACCTTCCGCGCGGACATAGAAGTGTCGACCTGCGGCGTGATCTCGCCGCTAAACGCGCTGAACTATTTAATCCACCAGCTGGAATCGGACATCGTCACGATTGATTATCGCGTGCGTGGTTTTACCCGTGATATCAACGGTATGAAGCACTTCATCGACCATGAGATCAACTCTATTCAGAACTTTATGTCTGAAGACATGAAATCGCTGTACGACATGATGGACGTGAACGTGTATCAGGAGAACATCTTCCATACCAAGATGTTACTTAAGGAGTTCGACCTTAAGCACTACATGTTCCATACCAAACCGGAAGATTTGAGCGAACAAGAGCGTAAGGCGATTACTGACCTGCTCTGGAAAGAGATGCGCGAGATCTACTACGGCCGCAATATTCCGGCCGTGTAAGAGTAAGCCGGAGCAGGGATGCTCCGGTCTGTTATTTCTGTTTCATAAAGTCGCGGTACGCATTTACCACCTGAAGGAAATCCTCTACGCCGCACATCGACAGGCTCTCTTCGTCGTAGTAGCTCATCCCCTCTTCCATCTCGTCACCTGAAAACTCAAGTTGGTTGGCGCGCACCATCACCTCTTCGCCATCCATCCACAGGGTGTATTCATGCCCGGCGCGCTGCCAGGAGCGCTCACTGCCTTTTACCGTCTTCGCCGCCTCTTCCACTTCATCAAGAAGTGCGAGATTCTCCTTCACCTCTTCGTTAAACCAGTGTCCTACGGCTTCGTGGCCCATCGACATACGCACTTTCACCACTCCGGTGATGTCGCGCAGAAATTCGTAATCCATAGTGTTTTCCTCTGCAAAGCCATTAGGGTAATTATCGCAGCAGCGGGGAAGAAAAAAAGCGTGAGAGGTGGGAGGAATGAAAATAAAAAGGTGAGAGCAAGACCCTGCGGCCTGATGCCCTCACCCCGTCCCTCTCCCACGGGAGAGGGTGCAAACACTAAAAACCGTCTCGTGGAGACGGTTTTGCTGTTTATACTGCCGTCTGGAAGATAACCCCGTCAGCCTTCTCGGTGTACTGAGAGAGCTGGTCGAAGTTCAGATAGCGATAGGTATCCACCGCTGTCTTATCCACCTGAGCCACAAAGGTCTGGTACTCTTCCGGCGTTGGCAGTTTGCCAATCAGCGCCGCAACCGCCGCCAGCTCCGCAGAGGCCAGGAAGACGTTCGCACCGGTACCTAAACGGTTCGGGAAGTTACGGGTAGAGGTGGATACCACCGTCGCACCGTCAGCCACGCGCGCCTGGTTACCCATACAGAGGGAACAGCCAGGGATTTCAATACGCGCACCACTCTTACCAAACACGCTGTAGTAGCCCTCTTCGGTCAGCTGCGCCGCGTCCATACGGGTTGGCGGTGCCACCCACAGACGGGTCGGCAGCTGGCCTTTATGGGTATCCAGCAGCTTACCGGCAGCGCGGAAGTGACCGATGTTGGTCATGCAGGAACCGATGAACACTTCGTCGATTTTCTCGCCCTGAACTTCAGAGAGCGGACGCGCATCGTCCGGATCGTTCGGTGCACAGAGGATCGGCTCTTTAATATCTGCCAGATCGATGTCGATCACCGCCGCGTACTCTGCGTCAGCATCGGCTTCCAGCAGCTGCGGATCCGCCAGCCATTTTTCCATGCCCTGAATACGACGCTCCAGCGTACGACGGTCGCCGTAGCCTTCCGCAATCATCCACTTCAGCAGCACGATGTTGGAGGTCAGGTACTCTTCGATTGGCGCCTGGTTCAGCTTGATGGTACAGCCTGCAGCAGAGCGCTCGGCGGAGGCATCGGTCAGCTCGAACGCCTGTTCCACTTTCAGATCTGGCAGACCTTCAATTTCCAGAATGCGGCCAGAGAAGATGTTTTTCTTCCCTTTCTTCTCAACGGTCAGCAGGCCCTGTTTAATCGCATACAGCGGGATCGCGTGAACCAGGTCGCGCAGGGTGATACCCGGCTGCATTTTACCTTTGAAGCGCACCAGCACCGATTCCGGCATATCCAGCGGCATCACGCCGGTCGCAGCAGCAAACGCCACCAGACCAGAGCCCGCCGGGAAGGAGATACCGATTGGGAAACGGGTGTGAGAGTCACCGCCAGTACCCACGGTATCCGGCAGCAGCATGCGGTTCAGCCAGGAGTGGATGACGCCGTCACCCGGACGCAGAGAGACGCCGCCGCGGTTCATGATGAAGTCTGGCAGCGTGTGGTGCGTGGTTACGTCGACCGGCTTCGGATACGCCGCGGTGTGGCAGAAGGACTGCATCACCAAGTCAGACGAGAAGCCCAGGCACGCCAGGTCTTTCAGTTCGTCACGGGTCATTGGACCGGTGGTGTCCTGAGAGCCCACGGAGGTCATCTTAGGCTCGCAGTACGCGCCCGGACGAACACCCGCTACGCCGCACGCACGGCCCACCATTTTCTGCGCAAGAGAGTAACCACGGCTGCTCTCCGCCACATCTTTCGCCTGACGGAACACGTCACTGTGCGGCAGACCCAGCGCTTCACGCGCTTTGGTGGTCAGGCCACGACCGATAATCAGCGGGATACGACCACCGGCACGCACTTCGTCGATCAGCACGTCGGTTTTCAGCTCGAAGCTTGCCAGCAGTTCGTTGGTTTCGTGGTTGCGCACTTCGCCCTTGAACGGGTAAACGTCAATCACATCGCCCATGTTCAGGTTGGACACATCCACTTCAATCGGCAGCGCGCCCGCATCTTCCATGGTGTTGAAGAAGATCGGCGCAATTTTGCCACCGAGGCACAGGCCACCGCCGCGCTTGTTAGGCACGTGAGGGATATCGTCGCCCATGAACCACAGCACGGAGTTGGTTGCGGATTTACGGGAAGAGCCGGTACCCACAACGTCACCCACGTAAGCCAGCGGGAAACCTTTCTCCTGCAGGGCTTCGATCTGTTTGATCGGGCCGACGCTGCCCGGCTGATCCGGCTCAATGCCTTCACGAGCGTTTTTCAGCATCGCCAGGGCGTGCTGAGGGATATCCGGGCGAGACCACGCGTCCGGTGCCGGAGAGAGGTCATCGGTGTTGGTTTCACCGGTCACTTTAAAGACGGTAACGGTGATTTTTTCAGCCAGTGCTGGACGGTTCAGGAACCATTCGGCATCCGCCCAGGACTGCATCACCTGCTTCGCATAGACGTTGCCCGCTTTGGCTTTTTCTTCTACATCGTAGAAGTTATCGAACATCAGCAGCGTGGAAGAGAGCGCTTTAGCGGCAATCGGTGCCAGCTTGTCGTTATCCAGCGCGTCAATCAGCGGATGAATGTTGTAACCACCCTGCATGGTGCCGAGCAGTTCAATGGCTTTTTCAGGAGTAACCAGTGGGGAGGTGGCTTCGCCTTTGGCGATAGCAGCAAGGAATCCGGCTTTTACGTAGGCAGCTTCATCTACGCCAGGCGGTACGCGGTTGATCAACAGATCTAACAGGAATTCTTCTTCGCCCTTAGGCGGGTTCTTCAGCAGCTCGACGAGCGCGGCCATTTGGGTTGCATCTAAAGGTTTGGGTACAATTCCCTCGGCGGCACGTTCTGCTACGTGCTTACGGTATTCTTCTAGCACGACGGTTCTCCTCGCTCTCATTGTCATATGCGGCGGGCGTTCTCTTCACGCTCCTGTGAGACAGCAGTTTGTAGGGTAAATGCCCGATACCGCGTCGGGCAGCATAGCAGGATTTCTGCACAGTGTTAATCCGTTTACAAAAAAGCAACATTAAAAAATTTGCTGAATCGTTAAGCATGGTGTAGCGGGGAGACGGGACGAATTTTGGGTACAAAAAAACCGCCTGGTGGCGGTTTATTTGTTGCCTTGCGGTGGTAGCACACCGTGTTGGCAGATTTGCGGCAACCCCAACGAAATGAATTTTGCATCACGCCCCGCGGGCTTGCAAGCCATTATGTCAATTTTGCGTAGCGCCTTCCTGTTTCAAATGAAAATTCGTTTCACTTCATTTTTCGCCTTCAGAATGACGACTGAGTCGATTACTCTTTTTCTCGGCCTGCTTCGCTGGTGTAGCAACCAGTCACCGGGCCCGGGAGCAGTTCCGTAACCTACGCGGCAATCCCAACTTGCCTGGTTCTGCCTTTCCCGGTGGAGAATGAACCCGCGTAGCCTGTACAGGAACGCACGCAATGGAGATGCGAATTACTGCGCTGATCGTTGTAATCGGTTTACTGCTTACCGCGCTGCACGGTGGCTGGAACATATCCGACATCACAGTGCTGTTTGTCGTCAACCTCGGCAACTAGCTGCTGGCCGCTCGCAAGAGCGGCCTTCTGAATTCCCGGCGCCTTTTCCCGCATCGCATATAATTGTGTAATAAATGCACACACTCTTTATCCGGACGCTTCGGTGGTTTCCCAAGAAAAGTCAAAACTGTCAAACACGGGTGAATAATACTCGCGGCAACAAGAACGCCTCACGGCACAGCGCTTGTCTCGTTGGAGTCATTTTATGAAGTTGCCCTTTAAGCCACACCAGCTTGTCCTTCTCTGCAGTGCCGGGCTGTTTGCCGCCTCAGGCGTTATGTTTGTCAAAAGCCGGGCAACGGAGTCGGTCGTCCCTGCTCCTGTCACGCAACAACCGGTGGCACCCGCCGCAGCCCAGCCCGCCCCTGTCGTTGCACCCACGTACACGGCCGCGCAGATCGATCAGTGGGTTGCCCCAGTTGCGCTCTACCCGGATGCCCTGCTGTCGCAAATTTTAATGGCCTCGACCTACCCGTCAAACGTTATCCAGGCGGCACAGTGGTCAAAAGATAATCCCAAAATGCAGGGCGATGCCGCCATTCAGGCCGTTGCTGGTCAGCCGTGGGATCCGAGCGTAAAGTCGCTGGTGGCGTTTCCGCAGTTGATGTCGCTGATGGGTGAAAATCCGCCCTGGGTCCAAAATCTGGGCGATGCCTTCCTCGCCCAACCGAAAGACGTAATGGATTCCGTTCAACGCCTGCGCTTGCTGGCGCAACAAACCGGTGCATTGCAATCAACGCCACAGCAAACGGTCACGACCGTGACGAAACCTGCCCCTGCAAAAACCACCACCAGCGAGTCAACAAACACCACCACCACAAGCCCGACGGTGATCAAAATTGAATCCGCCGATCCGCAGGTGGTTTACGTTCCGACCTATAACCCCAATACGGTTTACGGTACCTGGCCAAACGCGGCCTACCCGCCCACCTATTTACCGCCCTCACCCGGGGAGCAATTTACCGACAGCCTGGTCAAGGGTCTCGGCTTCAGTCTGGGGGTGGCGACAACCTATGCCATCTTCAGCAACATCGACTGGGATGACGACGATGACTGGGACCACCACCATCACGATGATGACTGGGATAATCATGGCGGCTATAACCGCAACGGCGATAACAACATTAATATCAACGTTGATAACTTCAATAAAATCAGTGGGCAGCGTCTGACGGACGCCAACCGCACCTGGCAGCACAACCCGGCCTATCGGGAGGGCGTGCCGTACCCGACCAACCAGCTCAATACCCGTTTCCACTCCACGAACGCGGCGACAGGGCTCAGTGCGACGCAGCAAAAACCGGTCAATCGGGACAGCCAGCGTCAGGCCGCATTGAGCCAAATGGAAAAATCGACAGGAAAAACGTTCCCTCAGGCAACGCGCCCGGCACAGCGTCAGGCTTCCAGCCAACAGCTGAAGCAGATTTCACAGCGCAATAACTACCGCGGCTACGACACCAAACCGCAAATCGCGAAGCGAACTGAGAACAACCGTACGGCCACACAACGACAGGAAAAACGGGTTTCGCAACCCTCACAGCAGCGCACGGCCCAGCAGAGAAATGTTCAGCAGCGAACCAGCCAGCATCGCGCTAATGCGCTGAGCGGCAACGATAGCCGCTCCGCCAACTGGCAAGCCCAGCAGCGTCGGGGCGAGCAGAGCAGACAAGTCGCTGCCCGCCATCAGCAGCCCCGTCAGGCCTCAGCCGGACGCGCAGAACACCGTGAATTCCGTCACCGTTAAGGGAGCCGACATGAAAAGTAAACTACTCTGTGGAATGGCGTTATTCATGCTTTCGGCCACCGCGATGGCACAGCAATCGTTCAGCACGCCAGGCCAGGCAACCGACGCGCTGGTGAGCGCCATCAGTAAGCATGATGAACGTGCAATGAGCGTTCTGCTTGGGGAGAACTGGCGCGACTTCCTGCCGCCTGAAGGGGTCGACCCGGATGCCGTTGATCGTTTTCTGAGAGACTGGAAAGTTCGCCATGATACCGCCATCGAGGGCGATGTGGCGCATCTGGTTGTTGGAGAGAGCGACTGGCAGTTGCCGATCCCGGTGATGAAAACCGCTACCGGCTGGCAATTTGACATTAAAGCAGGCGCCGAAGCGATCCTCTCGCGCGAGATTGGGCGTAACGAACTCGGTGTCATCGAGGCGCTGCATGCCTATGTCGATGCTCAGCAGAGCTATTTTGCGTTGAACCAGAAGTATGCGCAGAAAATTGTCAGTTCTGAGGAGAAAAAGGACGGTCTGTACTGGCCCGTCTCGCCAGGCGAAGCGCCAAGCCCGCTGGGTCCGGCGTTCAGTCCGAAAGAGCCAGGAGCAGGCTATCACGGCTATCGTTTCCGCATTTTGCCGGATAATAACGGTTTCGCAATGATCGCCTGGCCAGTCACTTACGGTCAGACGGGGGTGATGAGCTTCACCATCAATCAGGACGACAAGGTGTACCAGAGCGATCTCGGCAGTGATTCCGCGAAGAAAGCAAATGCCCTGACCGCATACCCTCTGGATAAGACCTGGCAACCCGTCGCCCCGTAATGCAGGCAGGCCGGGTAAGGCGACGTCGCCACCCGGCTGTTTTCCTACAGAATATTCGCGACCGATTTCGCCAGCTGCGCTTCCAGAACCGGCTTCGCCTCTTCGAACTTCAGGTTCACCTTGTTGGCGTTAGACACCACGCGGGTCTGATACTTCGCACGATCGCCCTGCTCGGTGCTGGTCTGCAGTTTCACGCCAGAGGTACCCTGACGCAGGGCAGCGATATTATCGGTTGTGACTTTTGCTTTGCTGCGCTCAGAGATCTGCAGGTCAGTCACCATGGTGTAGTTTACATCTTCCACCATGGCGTCTGCCGCCATGCCGATCAGACCCGCCGCCAGACCCACGCCCAGCGCTGCACCGGAAGAGTTGCTGTTATAAGCGGTGATCCCGGCACCCAGTGCAGCGCCCACAGCCGCACCTTCATACCCGGTTTTCAGGTAGCCCTGAGCTTCACGCAGGTCCATTTTGTCGGCTTTCAGGACGTTTGCCTGCACCCAGTAATATGCGCCGTCAGGGGAGCTGGTCACTTTATAGCCCTTGGCAATCAAGTCGTTCGCCAGCAGGGTCTGCAGGTTGCTCATGTCTTTATCGGAGGTGTTTTTAACCTGAATGTAGACCGTTTTCTCGTTGGATGGCTCAAGCCAGACGGTTTCACTCATCTGGGTTTTCACTTCCAGGTTGCGTTTCTTCACCGCCGTCGTTACCGCACCGCACCCTGTCAGCGTCAGCGCTGCCGCCACTAAGCCAATTACCGCCACTTTCTTCAAAGACATGTATTTTCCTTTTTTCGTGTAATAAAAGAGTCCAGAACCCCTAAACCGCGTGGCCAGTAGCCACACAATGGTGAAAAAAGTATCGGCAGATGAAGGGAAATTTTTAGCGGAAATATCAACAGGATGACTACTAAATCCGGTAGTGCCAGGCAAAAAAAAACGCCTCCGAAGAGGCGTTTATCAAGCGCAGAGAAACTTATTTCTTCTTCGCTTTCGCGTTTGGCAGGTCGGTGATGCTACCTTCGAACACTTCTGCCGCCAGGCCCACAGACTCGTGCAGAGTCGGGTGAGCGTGGATGGTCAGCGCGATGTCTTCCGCGTCACAGCCCATTTCAATAGCCAGACCGATTTCACCCAGCAGCTCGCCGCCGTTGGTACCGACAATCGCACCACCGATCACGCGGTGAGTCTCTTTGTCGAAGATCAGTTTGGTCACGCCATCTGCGCAATCGGAAGCGATAGCACGGCCAGAAGCAGCCCACGGGAAGGTGGCGGTTTCGTAGCTGATGCCTTTCTCTTTCGCTTCTTTCTCGGTCAGACCCACCCAGGCAACTTCTGGCTCGGTGTACGCGATAGATGGGATCACTTTCGGATCGAAGTAGTGTTTCATGCCAGCGATAACTTCAGCGGCAACGTGACCTTCGTGAACACCTTTGTGCGCCAGCATTGGCTGACCGACGATGTCGCCGATAGCAAAGATGTGCGGCACGTTGGTGCGCAGCTGCTTATCAACGCGGATAAAGCCACGGTCGTCCACTTCCACGCCAGCTGCGCCAGCATTGAGGTTTTTACCATTCGGCACGCGGCCGATAGCCACCAGCACGGCGTCGTAACGCTGCGCTTCTGCAGGGGCTTTTTTGCCTTCCATGGAAACGTAAATACCGTCTTCTTTCGCTTCAACGGCAGTCACTTTGGTTTCCAGCATCAGGTTGAATTTCTTGCTGATACGTTTGGTGAAGACTTTAACGATGTCTTTGTCGGCTGCCGGGATAACCTGGTCGAACATTTCAACCACGTCGATCTCTGAACCCAGCGCATGGTACACGGTACCCATTTCCAGACCGATGATACCGCCGCCCATAACCAGCAGACGCTTAGGAACGGTTTTCAGCTCCAGGGCATCGGTGGAATCCCACACGCGTGGATCTTCATGCGGAATGAATGGCAGTTCGATTGGGCGAGAGCCTGCCGCGATGATCGCGTTGTCGAAGTTGATCACGGTTTTACCGTTTTCGCCTTCCACTTCCAGGGTGTTCGCACCGGTGAATTTACCCAGACCGTTTACCACTTTCACTTTACGGCCTTTGGCCATACCCGCCAGACCGCCGGTCAGCTGAGTGATAACTTTCTCTTTCCAGGTACGAATTTTGTCGATATCGGTTTTCGGCTCGCCGAAGACGATACCGTGTTCAGCCAGCGCTTTGGCTTCTTCGATAACTTTCGCTACGTGCAGCAGCGCTTTAGAAGGGATACAGCCGACGTTCAGACAAACACCGCCGAGGGTGCTGTAACGTTCTACGATGACGGTTTCCAGACCTAAATCCGCGGCGCGGAATGCTGCGGAGTAACCTGCCGGGCCTGCCCCAAGTACTACGACCTGAGTTTTGATTTCTGTGCTCATCATGACCTCTTAATTTATACCCGTCGTCCACCGGGTCGTTCTATCCGCCCGCAGTTTACAAAATTGTTAACAATTTTGAAACAACAAACGGCTCACGAATTGTCGCTTTCGCCAATAACCTCACAAACACCATGAGATTATCAGAAAAAAGCCGGCCGACTGGCCGGCTTTTCGATTACATCACCAGGCGGCGAATGTCGCTCAGGGTGTTGTTGATGATGGTGATGAAGCGCGCACCATCAGCACCGTCGATCACGCGGTGGTCGAAGGACAGAGAGATTGGCATCATCAGACGCGGCACGAACTCTTTGCCATTCCACACTGGCTCCATCGCGGACTTGGACACACCGAGGATAGCCACTTCCGGCGCGTTCACAATCGGCGCGAAGTGGGTGGTACCCAGGCCGCCGATGCTGGAGATAGTGAAGCAGCCGCCCTGCATTTCGCCGGCAGTCAGCTTACCATCACGCGCTTTTTTGGAGATGGTGGTCAGTTCACGGGACAGCTCGGTAATGCTCTTCTTGTTCACGTCTTTAAAGACCGGAACAACCAGACCATTTGGCGTATCAACCGCAACACCGATGTTGATGTATTTCTTCAGCGTCAGCTTCTGACCGTCTTCGGACAGGGAGCTGTTGAAGCGAGGCATCTGCTCAAGGGCAGCGGCAACGGCTTTCATGATGAAGACCACTGGGGTGAATTTCACGTCCAGCTTGCGCTTCTCAGCTTCGGCGTTCTGCTGTTTACGGAACGCTTCCAGATCGGTGATATCGGTCTTATCGAAGTGCGTAACGTGCGGGATCATCACCCAGTTACGGCTCAGGTTAGCACCAGATATTTTCTGGATACGGCCCAGCTCCACTTCTTCGATTTCGCCGAACTTGCTGAAGTCCACTTTTGGCCATGGCAGCATGCCCGGGATACCGCCACCGGCGGCTGCAGCAGGTGCAGCTTCGGCGCGTTTCACCGCGTCTTTCACGTAGGTCTGAACGTCTTCGCGCAGGATACGACCCTTACGGCCGGTCCCTTTCACTTTCGCCAGGTTCACACCGAATTCGCGCGCCAGGCGACGAATCAGCGGGGTAGCGTGGACGTAAGCGTCGTTTTCAGCGAACTCAGATTTGCCTTCCGCTTTTGCAGCAGGAGCCGCAGCAGGTTTAGACGCCTGAGCCGGTGCAGCAGCAGGTGCCGGAGCTGCGGCAGGCGCAGCGCCTTCCACTTCGAAGACCATGATCAGAGAGCCGGTAGACACTTTGTCGCCGGTGCTGATTTTGATCTCTTTAACGGTACCCGCGAACGGCGCAGGGACTTCCATAGAAGCCTTGTCGCCTTCAACGGTGATCAGTGACTGTTCAGCGGCAACTTTGTCGCCCACTTTCACCATCACTTCGGTTACTTCAACTTCGTCACCGCCGATGTCCGGTACGTTAACGTCTTTCGCGCCGCCAGCAGCTGCTGGTGCAGCAGCCGGAGCCGGAGCAGCGGCCTGTGCTGGCGCGGCAGCAGGTGCAGCACCCGCCACTTCGAAGATCATGATAAGCGACCCGGTAGACACTTTGTCGCCGGTGTTGATCTTGATCTCTTTAACGGTACCGGCGAACGGCGCTGGCACTTCCATAGAGGCTTTGTCACCTTCTACGGTGATCAGTGACTGCTCAGCGGCAACGGTGTCGCCCACTTTCACCAGGATTTCAGTGACTTCAACTTCGTCACCGCCGATGTCAGGCACGTTCACTTCTTTCGCGCTTGCGGCAGCGGCTGGAGCAGCGGCGGCCGGAGCGGCTTCTTTCTTCTCTTCCTGCGCAGGTGCAGCTGCTGCTGCACCGTCGGCGGAATCGAAAATCATGATCAGTTTGCCAGTCTCGGTTTTATCGCCAACAGAGACTTTGATCTCTTTAACGATGCCAGCCTGAGGAGACGGGACTTCCATAGAGGCTTTGTCGCCTTCTACGGTGATCAGCGACTGTTCAGCTTCAACTTTGTCGCCTACTTTGACCAGGATCTCGGTGATTTCAACTTCATCAGCCCCGATGTCCGGTACATTGATTTCGATAGCCATTATTCTTTTACCTCTTACGCCAGACGCGGGTTAACTTTTTCTGCATCGATGTTGAATTTGGTGATTGCGTCCGCAACCACTTTCTTATCGATTTCGCCACGTTTAGCCAGTTCGCCCAGTGCTGCTACAACCACGTAAGAAGCATCAACTTCGAAGTGGTGACGCAGGTTTTCGCGGCTGTCAGAACGACCGAAGCCGTCAGTACCCAGAACGCGATAATCATCAGCTGGAACGTAAGTACGAACCTGCTCTGCGAACAGTTTCATATAGTCAGTAGACGCCACCGCTGGTGCATCGTTCATCACCTGAGCGATGTACGGAACGCGTGGAGTTTCCATTGGGTGCAGCATGTTCCAGCGCTCACAATCCTGGCCATCACGCGCCAGCTCAGTGAAGGAGGTCACAGAGTACACGTCGGAGCCCACACCGTAGTCTTTCGCCAGGATCTGAGCCGCTTCACGGACGTGACGCAGGATAGAACCGGAGCCCAGCAGCTGAACTTTACCTTTGCTACCTTCGAGGGTTTCGAGTTTGTAGATACCTTTACGGATACCTTCCTCGGCACCTGCTGGCATTGCCGGCATGTGGTAGTTTTCGTTCAGGGTGGTGATGTAGTAGTAAATGTTCTCTTGCGCTTCACCGTACATGCGCTGCAGACCGTCATGCATGATGACTGCCACTTCGTACGCGTAAGACGGGTCGTAAGAGATACAGTTAGGGATAGTCAGAGACTGAATGTGGCTGTGGCCATCTTCGTGCTGCAGACCTTCACCGTTCAGGGTCGTACGACCGGAGGTACCGCCTACCAGGAATCCGCGAGCCTGCTGGTCGCCTGCCTGCCAGCACAGGTCACCGATACGCTGGAACCCGAACATGGAGTAGTAAATGTAGAACGGGATCATCGGCAGGTTGTTGGTGCTGTAAGAGGTCGCAGCAGCCAGCCAGGATGCGCCTGCGCCCAGCTCGTTGATACCTTCCTGCAGGATCTGACCTTTCTCGTCTTCTTTGTAGTATGCAACCTGCTCACGGTCCTGCGGGGTGTACTGCTGGCCGTTCGGGCTGTAGATACCGATCTGACGGAACAGACCTTCCATACCGAAAGTACGCGCTTCGTCGGCGATGATTGGAACCAGACGATCTTTGATCGACTTGTTCTTCAGCATCACGTTCAGGGCACGAACGAAAGCGATAGTGGTAGAGATCTCTTTGTTCTGCTCTTCCAGCAGCTGAGAGAAGTCTTCCAGCGCTGGCAGTTCCAGCTTCTCGGTGAAGTTAGGCTGACGAGCTGGCAGGTAGCCTTTCAGCGCCTGACGACGTTCGTGCAGGTACTTATGCTCTTCAGACCCTTCCGGGAAGGTGATGTAAGACAGGTTTTCTACCTGCTCATCGGTCACTGGAACGTTGAAACGGTCGCGGATATAACGCACGCCGTCCATGTTCATTTTCTTAACCTGGTGAGCGATGTTTTTACCTTCTGCGGTATCACCCATGCCGTAACCTTTGATGGTGTGGGCCAGGATTACGGTCGCTTTACCTTTGGTTTCCTGCGCTTTTTTCAGTGCAGCGTAGACTTTCTTCGGATCGTGACCACCGCGGTTCAGGGCCCAGATCTGCTCATCAGTCCAGTCTGCAACCAGTGCTGCGGTTTCAGGGTATTTGCCGAAGAAGTGCTCACGAACGTAGGCACCGTCTTTGGATTTGAAGGTCTGATAGTCACCGTCAACGGTTTCGTTCATCAGCTGGATCAGTTTACCGCTGGTGTCTTTACGCAGCAGCTCATCCCAACGACCGCCCCACATGACTTTAATCACGTTCCAGCCAGCACCTGCGAAGATGCCTTCCAGTTCGTTGATGATCTTGCCGTTACCGGTTACCGGACCATCCAGACGCTGCAGGTTACAGTTGATGATGAAGCACAGGTTGTCCAGCTTCTCACGGGTCGCGATGGTGATCGCACCTTTAGATTCTGGCTCATCCATTTCGCCGTCGCCCAGGAAGGCGTAAACGGTCTGCTCGGAGGTGTCTTTCAGACCACGGTGTTCCAGGTATTTCAGGAATTTAGCCTGATAGATCGCACCGATTGGACCCAGACCCATAGATACGGTCGGGAACTGCCAGAATTCAGGCATCAGTTTAGGGTGCGGGTAAGAAGACAGACCTTTACCGTGAACTTCCTGACGGAAGTTGTTCATCTGCTCTTCAGTCAGACGACCTTCCAGGAATGCACGTGCATAGATGCCCGGAGAGATGTGGCCCTGGAAGTACACCAGATCGCCGCCGTCTTTCTCGTTAGCTGCACGGAAGAAGTGGTTGAAGCACACTTCGTAAACGGTAGCAGAAGACTGGAAGGACGCCATGTGTCCACCCAGTTCCAGGTCTTTCTTGGATGCGCGCAGAACGGTCATGATGGCGTTCCAGCGGATTGCAGAACGGATACGACGTTCCAGATCCAGATTGCCCGGGTATTCCGGTTCGTCTTCGACGGCAATCGTGTTTACGTAGTTGCTAGCCCCTGCACCTGAAGCAACCTTCACACCGCCTTTGCGGGCTTCAGAAAGCAGCTGATCAATCAGATACTGAGCGCGCTCAACACCTTCTTCACGGATGACCGATTCGATCGCCTGTAGCCAGTCGCGAGTTTCGATCGGATCCACGTCATTTTGGAGACGTTCTGACATGGGGGTATTCCTTATCTATCTAATACGTTGATTTGTCTGGAACCTGTCCCATTGTGCTCTTGGGCAAGAACACAATAAGACAGGTTCTGCGTTTAGTTGCCGCGCTCTAAAAGTACCTGGCGCTTAATCCTTTCGTTGCTGTATGCGGCGTAATGAACGTTCGCGACGCGATTGTTCACGGCTGCGGTCCAGCAAGATTTCCTCAATGAAAGCCAGATGGCGGTGCGACGCTTCACGCGCCTGCTCCGGTTCCCCGGCCATTATCGCCTCGAATACTCGGGTGCGATGGTTGCTTACCAGTGGGAGCATCTCCCGACGGGCATACAACAATTCAAAATTCTGACGAACGTTCTGGGCCAGCATCGGCTCCATGCAGCGTAGCAGATGGAGGAGCACCACGTTGTGGGCCGCTTCGGTGACGGCGATTTGATACTGGACAACGGCGCTGGACTCGGCGTCTAAATCGCCGGACTGCTGTGCCCGTTCAATGGCCTGATGCAGTTCGCGGATACGCACGCGATCTTCATCAGTGCTGCGAAGGGCGGCGTAATAGGCCGCAATACCTTCAAGCGCGTGACGGGTCTCAAGCAGATCAAACTGGGATTCTGGGTGGTCAGAGAGAAGTTCTACCAGCGGATCGCTGAAGCTCTGCCACAGGCTGTTTTGCACAAAGGTTCCGCCGCCCTGGCGACGAAGCAGCAAGCCCTTTGCTTCGAGACGTTGAATCGCCTCACGCAGAGAGGGACGTGAAACGTCGAACTGTTTTGCCAGCTCGCGTTCTGGCGGAAGTTTCTCACCCGGGCGCAGAGTCCCTTCGAGGATTAAAAACTCCAGCTGCTGCTCAATCACATCAGATAGTTTTGGTTGGCGAATTTTGCTGTAGGCCATATTCCCTGTCTTACGCCTTTTTGCCCGGAGTCAATTGGTCTTACCAATTTCAAGTTCGTATCGCTAAAGTAACAAAGTATTCACCTTCTGTCCATATTGGTTTTGATTGAAATCAGTAAACCCTGCACATTTTAACAACCTTACAGAAATAACGTTTCAGAAATGTAACTTTGCACAAATGAGTTGATTACTCCCAAAGAGGCAGTTTTAACCTTAATGAAACGAGGGTTTTTGCAATCTGAAGCGATTCAACAAGGCAAATAACGAAAATTCGCCCACTTCTGGCGCATTTCTATTCTATAGGTTGGGTTAGGAAGACTGAGCGGGCCGATTTACAAATGCTTTCTTTTTATTCAAGTCGTCATCAGCCCTTCATAAAGCAGGTGCATTCACAGGCGCTTACCACTATTCTTGCGCTTACGGAAGTCATCTCCGCTTTTTTCGGTCTCGTTAACCGTAAAGAAATAAATACAGAATATGGATTTTCATAATTACACACGCACAGCGTGAACATAACAACCACACACGAGGTTTCAAATGGAAGCTCAACAGCACGGCGATCAGCTAAAGCGCGGGCTTAAGAACCGCCACATACAGCTCATTGCACTGGGTGGTGCTATCGGTACTGGCCTGTTTCTCGGTAGCGCGTCCGTTATCCAGTCAGCCGGTCCGGGCATTATTTTGGGGTACGCAATCGCAGGCTTTATTGCCTTTCTGATTATGCGTCAGTTGGGTGAGATGGTCGTTGAAGAGCCGGTTGCAGGCTCGTTCAGCCACTTTGCCTACAAATACTGGGGCAGCTTTGCCGGTTTCGCCTCTGGCTGGAACTACTGGGTGCTGTACGTCCTGGTTGCCATGGCTGAGCTTACCGCCGTCGGGAAGTACATTCAGTTTTGGTATCCCGAGATCCCAACCTGGGCTTCCGCAGCGGCTTTCTTCGTCATTATTAACGCCATTAACCTGACCAACGTAAAAGTGTTCGGTGAAATGGAGTTTTGGTTTGCGATTATTAAGGTGATTGCCGTAGTGGCGATGATCATCTTCGGCGGCTGGCTGCTGTTCAGCGGCAATGGCGGCCCGCAGGCGACAGTGCGCAACCTCTGGGAACAGGGCGGCTTCCTGCCTCACGGCATGACCGGCCTGGTAATGATGATGGCTATCATTATGTTCTCCTTCGGCGGCCTTGAGCTGGTGGGCATCACCGCCGCGGAAGCCGACAACCCGGAGCAGAGCATTCCAAAAGCCACCAACCAGGTTATCTACCGCATCCTGATCTTCTATGTGGGCTCGCTGGCCGTGCTGCTTTCCCTGCTGCCGTGGACCCGCGTAACCGCTGACACCAGCCCGTTTGTGCTGATCTTCCACGAGCTGGGCGATACCTTTGTGGCAAACGCACTCAACGTGGTTGTTCTGACCGCGGCGCTGTCTGTTTATAACAGCTGCGTCTACTGCAACAGCCGCATGCTGTTCGGTCTGGCTCAGCAGGGCAACGCCCCGAAAGCGCTGCTCAACGTTGATAAGCGCGGCGTGCCGGTGAACACCATTATTGTGTCTGCAGTTGTCACGGCGCTGTGCGTGCTGATCAACTACCTGGCGCCGGAGTCAGCCTTCGGCCTGCTGATGGCGCTGGTGGTCTCTGCTCTTGTGATTAACTGGGCGATGATCAGCCTCGCGCACATCAAGTTCCGCCGCGCCAAGCAGCAGCAAGGCGTCACCACGCGCTTCCCTGCCCTGCTTTACCCGCTGGGTAACTGGGTGTGCCTGGTGTTTATGGCGGCCGTACTGGTGATCATGCTGATAACCCCGGGCATGGCGATTTCCGTTTACCTGATCCCGGTCTGGATTGCGATCCTCGGCGTGGGCTATATGGTGAAACAGAAGAACCAGAAAGCCGTGAAAGCACACTAAGCCTCTCTGCGCTGTACCCGTTTTTTGCGGGTACAGCGTGTTGTTACCTTCCTCACAAATTCAGGCCTTCAGCCGTTTCATCCATATCACCGCCTTTATCCTGCAACGCATATATTCATGAGCCAGCGAATAATTCTCTCCATACCGTAAACCGGAGAGCTGTCGATGGATAACAACAAACTGTCAGTAAAAGAAAAGATCGGCTATGGGATGGGCGACGCGGGATGTAACATCATCTTCGGCGCCATCATGCTGTTTGTTAACTATTTTTATACGGATATTTTTGGCCTGGCGCCTGCGCTGGTCGGCGTACTGCTGCTGTCCGTCCGCGTGATTGACGCCGTAACGGACCCAATCATGGGGGCGATTGCCGACCGTACCCGCAGTAAATATGGCCGATTTCGTCCATGGCTGCTGTGGATTGCCTTCCCCTACGCGCTGTTCAGCATCCTGATGTTCACCACGCCAGACTGGAGCTATAACAGCAAAGTTATCTATGCGTTTGTCACCTATTTCCTGCTGTCGCTGACCTACACGGCGATCAATATTCCTTACTGCTCGCTGGGTGGCGTGATCACCAACGACCCGAAAGAGCGCGTCGCCTGTCAGTCGTATCGTTTTGTGATGGTCGGTATCGCCACGCTGCTGCTCTCATTAACGCTGCTGCCGATGGCCGACTGGTTTGGCGGGGACAACAAAGCCAAAGGCTACCAGATGGCAATGACCGTCCTGGCCCTGATTGGGACCTGTATGTTCCTGTTCAGCTTCTCTACCGTGCGCGAGCGCGTGCGCCCGGCGGTGCAAACCAACGATGAGCTGAAAAACGATCTGAAAGACGTGTGGAAGAACGACCAGTGGGTACGTATTCTGCTCCTGACCCTGTGCAACGTCTGCCCGGGCTTTATCCGCATGGCGGCCACCATGTATTACGTCACCTGGGTGATGGGCCAGAGCACCCACTTCGCCACGCTGTTTATCAGCCTGGGCGTCGTGGGCATGATGCTCGGCAGCGTGCTGGCAAAAGTGCTGACCGACCGCTGGTGTAAGCTGAAGGTCTTCTTCTGGACCAACATCGTGCTGGCGATTTTCTCCTGCGCCTTCTACTTCTTCGACCCGAAAGCCACCGTCACCATCGTGGTGCTCTACTTCCTGCTGAACATCCTGCACCAGATCCCGTCACCGCTGCACTGGTCGCTTATGGCCGACGTGGACGACTACGGCGAGTGGAAGACCGGCAAACGCATTACCGGGATCAGCTTCTCCGGCAACATCTTCTTCCTGAAGCTGGGGCTGGCGATTGCCGGAGCGATGGTCGGCTTCCTGCTCTCCTGGTACGGTTATGACGCGGGCGCAAAAGCGCAGAGCGCGGACGCCATTAACGGGATCGTGCTGCTCTTTACCGTTATTCCCGGCATTGGATACTTAATTACCGCGGGCGTAGTACGCCTGCTGAAGGTAGACCGTGAAACGATGAAACGCATTCAGGAAGACCTGGAAAAACGTCGCACCAATTACCGTGAACTGAGCGACTATCAGGAACTGAAAGCCGCAGAGACAAAATAAGGAGAGCCAAATGCATCAGTGGCCAAACCCGTTTATCGAACAACGTGCCGACCCGTATATTTTACGCCATGAGGGGCAGTACTATTTTATCGCCTCCGTGCCGCAGTACGACAGGCTGGAGATCCGCCGCGCAGCGTCGCTGGAAGGCTTACGTAATGCTGAAGAAGTTGTGGTCTGGCGCAAACCCGAGACCGGCCCGATGAGCCAGCTGATCTGGGCGCCGGAACTGCACCACATTGACGGCAAGTGGTACATCTACTTTGCCGCGACGCACACCCAGGCGCTCGACGAACTTGGGATGTTCCAGCACCGCATGTTTGCGCTGGAGTGTACCGACAGCGATCCGCTCACCGGTACGTGGACGGAAAAAGGTCAGATAAAAACGCAGTTCGACACCTTCGCGCTGGATGCCACCACCTTTGTTCATCAGGGAAAACGCTGGTATCTGTGGGCGCAAAAAGCGCCGGACATCTCCGGGAACTCCAATCTTTATCTGTGTGAAATGGAAAACCCCTGGACGCTGAAAGGCGAGCCGGTGATGCTCAGCAAGCCGGAGTATGACTGGGAGTGTCGGGGGTTTTGGGTCAACGAAGGTCCGGCGGTGCTGGTTCACGACGATAAGCTGTTTATCAGCTATTCCGCCAGCGCCACCGACGAGAACTACTGCATGGGGCTACTGTGGATAGACCTGAATGCCGATCCGCAAAACCCGGCAAACTGGCAAAAATCCTCGCGCCCGGTGTTCGTCACCAGTTACGAAAACCGCCAGTACGGTCCGGGACACAACAGCTTTACGCAAACGCCGGAAGGGGAGGATGTGCTGGTGTATCACGCGCGTAATTACACCGAAATTGAGGGCGACCCGCTGTACGATCCGAACCGCCACACCCGCCTGAAGCTTGTCCGCTGGGACGAAAACGGGATGCCTGATTTCGGCATCCCGCCCGCGGATAAGCTTTAGTCTTTGCGGCGCGCTGGCTTACACCAGCGTGCCGTAGATAGTCAGCAACGCCACGACCACAACCACCACGAACGACGTTTTCTTCGCCATGGAGACAGCGGCTTTCGGCGTTTCAATCTTGTCGGTGTGCGGCTCACGCGCCAGCGAGAACTGCGCCAGACGCGTTAACACCTGGTACTGCGACGTATGGCGGTCAGCAAGCGAGGCAAACCATGCAGGCAGCGCTTTTTCACCGTGACCAATTAACGCGTACACCACGCCCACCAGACGAACCGGGAGCCAGTCGAGCACGTGCAGGATGGCATCAATACCTGACAGCAAGCGTTCATGCGGCGTCAGGTAACGGGCCAGCCAGGTCTGCCAGGCGCGCAGGAATGCATACCCCATCAGCAGTACCGGCCCCCACGGACCGCCCACCACGAACCAGAACAGCGGTGCCAGATAGTAGCGGAAGTTAATCCACAGCAGCGCATTTTGCAGCTCGCGCAGAAACTCGCGCTCGTCGCAGTCCGGCGGCACGCCGTGGATCATCGTCAGCTCGCTCGCCATGGCCCCGCGCGCATGGGCATCGTCACGGGAGGCGGCTTTAAGATAAGCGTGATAGTGCATACGCACTTTGCCCGCACCAATGCACAGTACCCCAAGCAGGATCCACACCACCAGCAGCGGCACGTTGAAAAACAGCCCGTACAGCGAGCGCAGGAGCAGGAAGGTAATAAGCATGACGCCCGCCATCATCAACAGCGTACGCAGCATGGAAAAATGCTTAATGCGGCGGAAAATCACCTCCAGCCGGTGATCCAGATGCCAGTGCTCGCCAAGTTTAAACAGGCGTTCAGCAATCATTACCAGCAGCATGGTAAATAACGTCATGGTATCTCCTTATTCTGACGACGCGGCGAGCATGGTGCGAAACCGGGACCAGTCAAAAGCCGGACCGGGATCGGTTTTTCTCACCGGGGCGATATCACTGTGTCCGGTAATATTTTCAGCGATTGCCGGATAGAGCCCGATAAGCGTTCGGGTCACGGCCGCTAACTGTTGATACTGTGAATCGGTGTAGGGCGTGGTATCCGTGCCTTCCAGTTCGATCCCAATGGAGAAATCATTGCACCGTTCGCGCCCGTGATACATCGACACTCCGGCATGCCAGGCGCGCTTATCAAAAGGAACATATTGAACCACTTCTCCGTCGCGACGGATCAGACAATGTGCCGATACGCGCAGATGAGCAATTTCAGCAAAAAAGGGATGAGCATCGGGATCAATCGTTCCCGTGAATAACGCATCGATCCACGGACCGCCAAACTCACCCGGCGGGAGACTAATATTATGAACCACCAGCAGTGTGGGCTTTTCATCCTCCGGGCGGCAATCGTGGTGCGGCGAGGGCACGTGCCTCGCATCCACCAGCCATCCGTCTTCTAACAACATGCTGGAACTCCTTCTGTATGGTGCAATGACTCGGTTCAGAGTAGCATGTTTCAATATTATGATTCGTTACCAATTTGGAGTTTTATCATGCCGCCTCGCCGCTACAACCCCGACCACCGACGTGAAGCCCTTCTGGAACGTATTAACATGGATATCCCGGCAAGCGTTGCCCATGCGTTGAAAGAAGACCTGGGCGGTGACGTCAGCGCCGACAACGATATTACCGCACAGTTGTTACCAAAAGAGACACGCTCCCACGCGGTCATCATCACGCGTGAAGACGGTGTTTTTTGCGGCAAGCGTTGGGTTGAAGAGGTCTTTACCCAGCTGGCAGGCGATGATGTGCAGGTAACCTGGCACGTGGAGGACGGCGACACCGTCACGGCGAACCAGCCGCTATTTGAGCTCGATGGCCCGTCCCGCGTGCTGCTCACCGGCGAACGCACCGCGCTGAACTTCGTCCAGACCTTGTCCGGGGTAGCAAGCGAAGTACGTCGCTACGTTGACCTGCTGGCCGGTACCCGCACGCAGCTGCTGGATACCCGCAAAACCCTGCCGGGCCTGCGTACCGCGCTGAAATACGCGGTGCTGTGCGGCGGCGGCGCAAACCATCGTCTGGGGTTGTCAGATGCCTTCCTGATTAAAGAGAACCACATTATTGCCTCTGGCTCGGTGCGCCAGGCGGTGGAGAAAGCCTTCTGGCTCCACCCGGACGTGCCGGTTGAAGTGGAAGTGGAAAATCTGGAAGAGCTTGAGCAGGCGATTAAGGCCGGGGCTGACATCATCATGCTGGATAACTTTGAAACCGAGCAGATGCGTGAGGCGGTAAAACGGACGAACGGACAGGCGCAGCTTGAGGTATCCGGCAACGTGACGTTCGATACCCTCCGTGAATTCGCGGAAACCGGCGTTGATTTTATCTCCGTAGGTGCCCTCACCAAGCATGTGCGGGCTCTCGATCTCTCCATGCGCTTTAAGTAATCCCGTTCTCCCCCTTCACGCGAAGGGGGAATTACAGACTGCATCGCAAAACTTTTGCCCTCCCCTGAAACGCTACGTTAAATTCCTGAAAGCCCCTTCACGTTTCCTTTTTTGCCCCTCGTTTCTGCTCCCTCTCCCTGCCAGAGTAGCGGCACCTAACCTAAGGAGCAGACATGAACAGACAAAAAGGATTCACGCTCATTGAGCTAATGGTGGTGATTGGCATTATTGCCATCCTGAGCGCCATCGGCATACCCGCGTACCAGAACTACCTGCGAAAAGCCGCACTCACCGATATGCTGCAAACGTTTGTCCCTTATCGCACTGCTATCGAGCTTTGCGCGCTGGACCACGGTGGCGTGGAGCGTTGTGATGCGGGGACGAACGGCATCCCCTCTCCGACGACGACACGTTATGTTTCAGCGATGAGCGTGGCTAAAGGCGTCGTATCGTTAACGGGGCAGGAGAGCCTGAACGGGCTGGAGGTTCTCATGACGCCGCTCTGGAGCGACGGCAATGGCATGACGGGCTGGACGCGTGACTGCAAGATCGACTCTGACAGCGCACTCAAGCAGGCCTGTGAAGACGTTTTCCGCTTCGACACTCACTAACGGGAGCGGATGATGAATACTGAGCAACTCGTCGCACTATGCCTGCGTCATCACGCCGTGCTACTGACCAACGATACCGACACGATCAGCATTGCCGTAGCGGGAAATCCCGGCAAGGAACTGATGGAAGCATTGCGTTTCGCGACGCAAAAACGGATTGATATCGAATGCTGGAGCGTTGAACGCATGGAAAAGCACCGGCAGATGGCATCACAATCTCATCTCCCCGTCGTATCAGCACCGCACTCTGCGGTAGATATCCTCAACCACACGCTGCAGCAGGCGATAAGCCAACGCGCATCCGACATTCATATTGAACCGATGGAGCACGCCTGCCAGATTCGTTTACGCATCGACGGCGTGCTTTGCCCGCAGCCGCCGCTTTCCGCGGCGCTGGCGACCATGCTCATCGCGCGCTTAAAGGTGTTGGGCAATCTGGATATTGCGGAGCGCCGTTTGCCTCAGGATGGTCAGTTTACGGTTGAGGTAGCCAACGAGCCGGTCTCCTTCCGTATCTCTACGCTCCCCTGTAGCGGTGGTGAGAAAATTGTGCTGCGCCTGCTGCATCAGGTTCAACAGGCGCTGGAACCCGCCAGGCTGGGAATGAATGCCGAACAGCTGGCCTGCTTTAACGAGGCCCTTCATCGCCCGCAAGGCTTGATCCTGGTGACGGGCCCCACCGGCAGCGGGAAAACCGTATCGCTTTACAGCGCGTTGCAGGCGCGTAACACTCAGGACGTCAATATCTGCAGCGTGGAAGATCCGATTGAGATACCGCTTGCCGGGTTGAACCAGACGCAGATTAATCCCCGAGCAGGATTAACCTTCCAGAGTGTGCTGCGGGCGCTGCTTCGTCAGGATCCCGACATCATCATGGTGGGTGAAATCCGTGACGGCGACACCGCAGAGATCGCCATCAAGGCCGCGCAAACCGGGCATCTGGTGCTGTCTACGCTCCATACCAATTCAACAGCAGAGACGCTTATTCGTCTTCAACAAATGGGGGTCGCCCGGTGGATGATCTCCTCAGCGCTTTCGCTGGTGATCGCCCAGCGGCTGGTTCGCCGCCTGTGTCCCCACTGTCGCCATGAAGCCAGCGGCCGTGAAAAATTACCTCGCGCCCTTTGGCCCAGGCCGCTTCCGCGCTGGCAACCTACAGGCTGCGATCGCTGTTATCACGGTTTTTATGGCCGCGTGGCGATTTTTGAAGTGCTGTCAATCGACAGCACGCTTCGGCAGGCGATTGCCAGCGGAGCAACCATAGAAGTGATAGAGGGCAGCGCCCGTCAGGCGGGAATGACATCGCTGTTTGAGCATGGCTGTATGGCTGTAGAAGAAGGGCTCACCACGATCGAAGAGGTAGTTCGCGTCATGGGAATGCCCGATGGCTGTTAATCAACTCTGGCGATGGCGGGCGCTTACTGCGGAGGGTGAAATCCGCACGGGCACGCTGTGGGCTATCAGTCGAGAAGCCGCTTGCAGCAGCTTAGAACAACGGCATCTTCATCCGCTGGCGCTCAATCGGTCATTGCAGCGTCCTCGATGGCAGCGTCATCACTGCTACGATATCTTTCGCCAGCTCGCGACGCTGCTGCAGGCTGGCCTGACGTTGTCTCACGGCCTGCAAATGCTGGCGGAACAGCATCCATTAAAGCATTGGCAGGCTCTGCTTCACAGCCTTGCTGACGATCTCAGTGGAGGCTGTTCCTTTTCTGCGTCAATGAATAAATGGCCGGAGGTGTTTAGCCCGCTTTATGTCTCCATGGTAAAGACAGGCGAGCTGACGGGGAAGCTGGAGGAGTGCTGTCGCCAGCTCGCACAGCAACAAAAAGCCCAGGAGCAGCTCGGTGCAAAAGTCAAAAAGGCGCTGCGCTATCCCACGATCATTCTGACCCTTGCAGCACTGGTAGTGCTGGCGATGGTGACGCTGGTGCTGCCCGAGTTCGCCGCGATCTATAAAACGTTTAATATTCCCCTGCCCTGGCTCACGCAGGCTGTCATGGGGCTAGCCGCCGCTATTCAGGGGCATATTGTCACGCTTTTTGCCCTGCTTCTTATTTTGGTTGTTGCCGCCTGTAAACTACGACGGCATCCGCGCTGGCAGCGCATGCTGCTGCATCTGCCCGTGATGGGCGTACTGGCGCGCGGGCAAAAATTGGGGCAGATATTTACCGTACTGTCATTAACCCAGCAAGCCGGGATCGCCTTTTTGCAGGGGCTGGAAAGTGTGGAAGAGACGGTTGAAAGCGGGTACTGGCAAACCAAAATGCGGGAGGTACGCGAACATATCGAGCAAGGAATGCCCGTGTGGTCAGCCTTTCAGCAGGCATCTGTCTTTACACCACTGTGCATACAGCTGATTCGAACCGGTGAAATCGCGGGTGCGCTTGATGTGATGCTGGCGAACCTTGCCCGCCACCATACGGAACAGACATTTCAACAAGCAGACAATCTGGCTGCGCTTCTGGAGCCACTGTTGTTGATTGTGACAGGGTTGATTATCGGCACGCTGGTGGTCGCAATGTATCTGCCGATATTCCATCTGGGGGATGCCATGAGTGCGGGATAGCACAGAATAGTGCTGGCGCACGGACATGCGCCAGCCAGCGGTATTACAGGCTATTGAAAACGCGGTTTTCCTGTTCCTGAACGCGAATAAACGTTGTGCGTTTCGTCAGCTCTTTCAGGCGGGATGCTCCCACGTAGGTACAGGCCGAGCGCAGACCGCCGAGGATATCGCGCGCGGTATATTCAACCGGGCCGCGCAATGGCAGCTTCACGGTTTTGCCTTCCGCCGCGCGGTATTTTGCCACGCCACCGACGTGACGGGTCATCGCGGATTCAGAGCTCATACCGTAGAACAGCATGAATTTCTCGCCATCTTCTTCAACGACGGTACCACCGCTCTCTTCGTGGCCTGCCAGCATACCGCCGAGCATCACGAAGTCCGCACCGCCGCCAAAGGCTTTCGCCACATCACCCGGCATGGTGCAACCACCATCGCTGATGATCTGACCGCCCAGGCCGTGCGCGGCGTCAGCGCATTCAATCACGGCAGACAGCTGCGGATAACCGACACCGGTTTTCACGCGCGTAGTACATACGGAACCCGGACCAATGCCTACTTTTACAATATCTGCACCGGAGAGGATCAGTTCTTCACACATTTCACCGGTCACCACGTTGCCCGCAATGATGGTCTTAGTCGGCCAGGCTTCACGCGCTTTGCTGACAAACTGGACGAAGTGTTCGGAATAACCATTCGCCACATCAATGCAAACAAAGTTAAGCGCCGGGTTAGCGTTCAGGATCTGTTTGGTTTTTTCGAAATCCGCGTCTGAGGTGCCGGTAGAGACCATAACATGCTTCACCACATCCGCGGATGCAGAGGCGACAAACGCATTCCACTCTTCGGTGCTGTAGTGTTTGTGAACCGCGGTAAGAATATCGAACTGTGCCAGGGCCGTTGCCATCTCAAAGGTACCGACCGTATCCATATTGGCAGCGATAATCGGCACGCCAGACCAGGTCTGACCGGAATGTTTAAAGGTGAATTGACGTTCGAGTTCAACGTCTGAGCGACTTTTCAGTGTAGAGCGTTTAGGGCGGATAAGAACGTCTTTAAAACCTAACTTCAGATCTTCTTCGATACGCATGTGCGGATTCCTGGGGTTAGAGGCAAATATGTTAAAAGCACAACTCCAGTGACGTTATCATACGCACTAATACCTGCTCCGCAAGACTGCGAAATTCTCTTTTTTTACGCTACAATCCTATAAATTTACCTGGTAAAAAGCAGGTAACGAGAGCTAAACACTCGCGGTAGAAAGTTTGAATTTCAACCAATTGATTTTAATAATGAATAATTCCCAGGATTCGATTTAATGGGGTATATCGTCGCATTAACCGGCGGCATCGGTAGTGGAAAAAGTACCGTTGCGGACGCGTTTTCTCGTCTGGGTATCACGATTATTGATGCCGATATCATTGCCCGTCAGGTGGTAGAGCCAAATACACCCGCACTCAAGGCCATCGAGGCACACTTTGGTCCCGTCATCCTTAATGCGGATGGCACGCTCAATCGCCGCCAGCTTCGTGAATGCATTTTTTCTGATTCTGCAGAAAAAGCCTGGCTTAATGCCCTGCTGCATCCCATTATCCACCAGGAAACCCAGCGTCAGATTGCCGCAGCACGTTCGCCTTATGTGCTCTGGGTCGTTCCACTGTTGGTAGAAAATCAGCTGCAACATAAAGCCGATCGGGTATTGGTGATAGATGTCTCCCCCGAAACGCAAATCCAACGAACCGTGGCGCGGGATCGGGTCTCACGTGAACATGCTGAACACATTCTTGCCGCACAGGCCACGCGCGCTCAGCGCCTTGCCGTTGCGGATGATGTTATTGATAATAACGGCGCACCAGATGCCATTGCATCGGATGTTGCCCGTCTGCACGCGCAGTATCTGACGTTCGCCGCGCAGGCCGTTGCACAGGAAAAACCATAATGTCGACCCACATCCTTTTTGAGCATCCGCTTAACGAAAAAATGCGTACCTGGCTGCGCATCGAATTTCTCATTCAACAGCTTTCGCATCATCTGCCTGTTAACGATCATGCCACCGCCCTGCATTTCTTCCGCAACGTTGGCGATCTGCTGGATGTGATTGAACGCGGCGATGTCCGCACAGAATTGCTCAAAGAGCTGGAGCGCCAGCAGCGTAAATTACAGGCATGGACAGAAGTGCCAGGCGTAGACCAGAGCCGTATCGACGCGCTCCGCCAGCAGTTGAAAAGCAGCAGTGCCATTTTGATGGCCGCGCCGCGCGTCGGACAGTTTTTGCGTGAAGATCGCCTGATCGCTCTGGTGCGCCAGCGTCTCAGCATCCCTGGCGGTTGCTGCAGCTTCGACCTGCCGACCCTGCACATGTGGCTACATATGCCGCAGGCACAGCGTGACGCGCAGGTGAATAGCTGGCTGGCAAGCCTGGAGCCAATGAATCAAACGCTCTCGCTGATCCTCGATCTTATCCGTAACTCAGCCCCGTTCCGCAAGCAAACCAGCCTGAACGGTTTCTACCAGGATAACGGGGATGATGCCGATCTGTTACGCCTGAATTTATCGCTGGGTGAGCAGCTTTACCCGCAAATTTCGGGGCATAAGAGTCGTTTTGCGATTCGCTTTATGCCGCTGGACAGTGAAAATGGCACCGTGCCGGAACGCCTCGATTTTGAACTGGCCTGTTGTTAAGGAGTGCCGATGTCTGACGTAACCACCGTAAACTGCCCGACCTGTGGCAAAACCGTTGTCTGGGGCGAAGTGAGCCCATTTCGCCCATTCTGCTGCAAGCGCTGCCAGCTCATTGACCTGGGCGAATGGGCCGCGGAAGAGAAACGCATTCCAAGCGAAGGCGATTTCTCTGACAGTGATGACTGGAGCGAAGAGCAGCGATAGCCTTTAATGTCTGCTGGCGCTTCGCTTAGCAGGCCTACAGGTTGCCCGTCAGGCGGGATATGACGGGCGCATTTGCCGGAGGAAATTTGTCGGCATCACTTGCCTTTAGCTCAACCCAGTTACCCGGCTGTCCCTCTTTCCCCCATGGCTCACCTTCCCAGCTTTCCACCAGCCAGAACCACAGCGTGATGTGCCTGTCCGGGAACTGGTATTCGAGCTTATCAAACAGCGTTGCGCCAAACGGGGTGATCCCCACCTCTTCCTGAAGCTCCCGAACCAGCGCCTGTTCCGGCGTTTCACCCGACTCGATTTTTCCGCCAGGAAACTCCCACTTGTTCGCCATATGGGCGTCGGCAGCGCGCTGGGTGATGAAAATTTGGTTTTGCGGGTTGCGAATAATCCCGACGGCAATTTGCAGTGTTTTCATATTGTGACTTCCATAAAAAAGGCGCAGTAATCTGCGCCTTTTCGAGTTGTTAACGTCTTAGCTCAGACGGCCGTGGCACGCCTTGTACTTTTTACCGGAACCACATGGGCACGGATCGTTACGGCCCACTTTACGATCGCCAGTCTGCGCTGCGATCGCCGCTGCGGCTTCGCTTTCGTCAGTCTGGTGACTCAGCTGCTGCATCTGTGCCAGACGCTCAGCTTCTTCACGACGCTGCTGCTCCATCGCTTCTACTTCTTCCGGCATACGCACCTGAACTTTGCTCAGGGTGCTGATGACTTCATACTTCAGCGATTCCAGCATAGCGGCAAACATGGAGAAGGATTCACGCTTGTACTCCTGCTTCGGATCTTTCTGCGCATAGCCGCGCAGGTGGATACCCTGGCGCAGGTAGTCCATCGCCGCCAGGTGCTCTTTCCACAGGGAGTCGAGCGTCTGCAGCATCACGCCTTTTTCGAAGTGACGCATCATCTCTGCGCCAACGACTTCTTCCTTACGCTTGTAGACGTCCAGCGCAGTTTCGAAGATACGTTCACGCAGCGTCTCTTCATGCAGCTCAGGCTCTTTGTCCAGCCACTCTTTGATTGGCAGTTCAAGGTCGAAATCATTTTTCAGACGTTCCTGCAGACCTTCGATATCCCACATTTCCTCCAGAGACTGCGGAGGAATATGCGCATCGATCGTCGCTTTGAACACGTCTTCACGGATACTGTTGATGGTTTCGCTCACGTCGGACACGTCCAGCAGTTCGTTACGCTGGGTATAGATCGCACGACGCTGATCGTTGGCAACATCATCATATTCCAGCAGCTGCTTACGAATATCGAAGTTACGGCTTTCCACTTTACGCTGCGCGTTAGCAATCGCTTTGGTGACCCATGGGTGCTCAATCGCTTCGCCAGGCTTCATACCCAGTTTACGCATCATGCCGGACACGCGGTCGGAGGCAAAAATACGCATCAGCGCATCTTCCATAGACAGGTAGAAGCGAGAAGAACCGGCATCACCCTGTCGGCCCGCACGGCCACGCAGCTGGTTATCGATACGACGAGATTCGTGACGCTCGGTACCAATGATGTGCAGACCACCCGATGCCAGCACGGCATCGTGACGCACCTGCCAGTCGGCTTTGATCTGCGCAATTTGTTCTGGTGTTGGGTTTTCCAGCTCCGCCACTTCGGCCTGCCAGCTACCGCCCAGCATAATATCGGTACCACGACCCGCCATGTTGGTGGCGATGGTCACGGCACCCGGATAACCCGCCTGCGCAACAATGTCCGCCTCTTTGGCATGGAATTTGGCGTTCAGCACGTTGTGCTTGATGCCCGCTTTAGTCAGCTCGTTAGAAACCACTTCAGATTTCTCAATCGAGATGGTCCCCACCAGCACCGGCTGGCCGTTCGCGGTACGCTCGCGGATATCTTCGATGATCGCCTGAATTTTTTCCGCTTCGGTCATGTACACCAGGTCCGGCATATCCTTACGGATCATCGGACGGTTGGTTGGAACGACCACGGTATCCAGCTTGTAGATGGAGCTGAATTCAAACGCTTCGGTATCTGCAGTACCGGTCATCCCTGCCAGCTTCTCGTACAGACGGAAGTAGTTCTGGAAGGTAATAGACGCCAGCGTCTGGTTTTCGTTTTGAATATCAACGCCTTCTTTCGCTTCAACCGCCTGGTGCAGACCGTCAGACCAGCGACGCCCTTGCATAGTACGGCCGGTATGTTCATCAACGATGATCACTTCACCGTCTTTAACGATGTAATCAACATCGCGAGTGAACAGCGCGTGCGCGCGCAGTGCGGCCGTCACGTGGTGCATCAACATGATGTTAGTTGGAGAGTAAAGAGACTCACCCTCTTCCATAATGCCCTGAGCCACCAGCAGTTCTTCAATCTGAACCAGACCACGTTCGGTCAGGTTAACCTGGCGCGCTTTTTCATCAACAGAGAAGTGACCTTCCCCCTGGAAGGTATCGGAGTCTTCTTTCTCCTGACGCAGCAGGTGCGGAATGATTTTGTCGACTTTACGGTACATTTCAGAGCTGTCTTCGGCCGGGCCGGAGATGATCAGCGGGGTACGCGCTTCATCGATCAGGATGGAATCCACCTCATCCACCAGCGCATAGTGCAGCTTGCGCTGTACGCGCTCTTCAGGGCTGAACGCCATGTTGTCGCGCAGGTAGTCGAAGCCGTATTCGTTGTTGGTGCCGTAGGTGATGTCTGCGTTATACGCTTCACGCTTGGCTGGTGCAGGCAGACCGGACATGTTGATGCCCACGGTCAAGCCTAAGAATTCAAACAGCGGACGGTTGTTTTCGGCGTCACGCTGTGCCAGATAATCGTTGACGGTAACGACGTGAACGCCTTTGCCGGTCAGTGCGTTCAGGTAAGCGGGCAGCGTCGCGGTCAGGGTTTTACCTTCACCGGTACGCATTTCCGCGATGCAGCGCTCGTTGAGCACCATACCACCCAGCAGCTGCACGTCGAAGTGACGCATACCGAAAACACGTTTACTCGCTTCACGCACGACAGCGAACGCTTCCGGGATCAGGCTTTCCAGGGTTTCGCCTTTTTCCAGACGCGCGCGGAATTCCGCCGTTTTCGCCTTCAGCTCGTCATCTGACAGCTTTTCCATCGCCGGTTCCATACCGTTGATGACGGCAACAGCTTTACGCATACGGCGCAGGGTACGATCGTTACGACTACCAAAAACTTTGGTTAATAATTTGATTAACATAATAAATTCTCAAACGCCCCAGATGGGCAGATAAATTAAGGTATTGAAATAAGGTTAATTTAGCTGAGGCGTTGCGGTCCGGCACGGATGCCGTGAACCTGGCTTATCCATGTCGAGACAGAAAATGTGGCAGGCGGAATGAATGCAAATTGCGCCGTCTGACGAACCATGACCGGCGGCTGGCTGTCCTGCGTGAGCAGCGCATTGAGCGTGTCCAGCAGAGCAAGATGCTGAGCCTGAACCGGCAGCGTCTCTTCAGCAATTGGCATGGTCTGCGGTGCCATCGCGAAGGACAGATGGCGGATAACCGTGCGGATGGCGTGTTGATGCCAGTAATCAACCGAGAAGTTTGGGCGGCGATTCGCTTCAAGCAGTGCGAGGTTGGTAAAATTAACCCGCGTGGTGAGATCGTGCTTGGTGGTAGAGGTTTTTGTCGGTGTTGCCGCTTCAGCACTGTTGCTGAGCGCAGGCAAGCCGAGGCTCGCCGCGACCATCCCCAATAAGAGATGCGGCCAGAAGTAACGTCTGCCAAATTGTCGCCAGCGCGTCAGTATTCCGCTCACCTGCTCCACCCAATAAGCCAGCCTTGCAGAGGCTGAGTTCAGTTATTCTTTTTAGCGCCCAGATATTACCACTAAAGCCAATGCGCAGCAGCAGGAATGACGTAATGCAGCAGGGAAAAACGGTCAAGAATGCAGCTAACGCACAGATTTTCTACGCCAGACGGGCGTGAGGATAAACCGGGGAAAACAAAGAAGAGTAAAAATAAAAACGACTGGCCTTCCTGGTCGGAGAGAGTACCAGGTTAACCAGTCGATTTTTTACGAACGGTATAGACCGTTACGCCAGAACCATGTTTGGTGCTTTGAAGGCCAGCGGCAGTTCAGCTTCGTCTTCAAAGGTCACATATTCCCAGGCTTCCTGTTTTGCCAGGACAGCCTGCAACAATTTGTTGTTCAGCGCATGACCGGATTTAAACGCGGTAAATGCACCAATGATGTTGTGACCACACATAAACAGGTCGCCGATCGCATCCAGCATTTTGTGACGAACGAATTCATCTTCAAAACGCAGGCCGTCTTCGTTCAGTACGCGATAATCGTCAACAACGATGGCACAATCGAAGCTACCGCCCAGGCACAGGCCGCGGGACTGCAGATATTCGATATCACGCATAAAGCCGAACGTACGAGCACGGCTGATCTGACGCATAAACGCATCAGCAGAAAAGTTCATCGCATAGCGCTGGGTGCTGGAGTCAATCGCCGGGTGGTTAAAGTCGATGGTAAAGTCCAACGAGAAACCATTGTACGGTTTGAATTCAGCCCACTTGTCGCCATCTTCGACACGAACGGTCTCTTTGATGCGAACAAATTTCTTCGCGCAGTTCAGTTCTTCGATGCCGGCATCCAGCAACAGATAGACGAACGGTGCAGCACTACCATCCATGATCGGGATTTCTGGTGCATCGACTTCAACAATAATGTTGTCGATACCCAGACCCGCCAGGGCGGCGTTCAGGTGCTCTACGGTAGAAATCCGCACGTCATGCTCGTTCACCAGGCAAGTACAGAGCATTGTATCACGCACAGATTTGGCATCGGCCGGAAAATCTACCGGTGGATTCAAGTCGGTGCGACGATAGATGACCCCGGTATTGGCCGGCGCAGGGCGCAGCGTCAGGGTGACTTTCTTGCCGGTATGTAAACCGACACCAGTCGCCTGAACGATACGTTTAAGTGTCCTTTGTTTGATCATCGTATAATCTCGCCAAATTAACTATCCAACCGAGAGTGTATATCACTAACGGTGGGCCAGTTTAGCACAAAGAGCGAAAATCCCCAAATTCCAGCCAATTCCTAGTCAGCTTGCTTACGCAGGAACGCCGGGATATCCAGATAATCTGGCTCTTTTGCCGTTTGTGGAGTCGGGTCGTTTACCACTTTCGCGGCCGGTTTCTGCTCCTGAGTCAGTGGAGACATACCGTGCTGCTGGTAACGATCCATCACCGGCTGCTGAGTCTGTTTGTTGGTGACCAGCGTGATCTCAGGACGCTTGTCCATACCGATACCGGTGGCAACAACAGTGACGCGCAGTTCGTCGTTCATTTCCGGGTCAAGGGAGGTACCGATTACCACGGTAGCGTTGTCAGAGGCGAACGCACGGATGGTGTTACCCACGGTTTCGAACTCATCCAGACGCAGGTCAAAGCCAGCGGTAATGTTGACCAGCACGCCGCGCGCACCAGACAGATCGATATCTTCCAGCAGTGGAGAAGAGATCGCCATTTCAGCCGCTTCTTCTGCACGGTCTTCACCGCTCGCCACGCCAGAGCCCATCATCGCGTAGCCCATTTCGGACATCACGGTACGAACGTCTGCAAAGTCAACGTTCATCAGACCAGGGCGGGTAATCAGTTCAGCGATACCCTGAACCGCACCTTTCAGCACGTCGTTTGCTGCGCCAAAGGCGTCCAGCAGGGAAATACCGCGCCCCAGAACTTTCAGCAGTTTGTCGTTCGGGATGGTAATCAGAGAGTCCACATGTTTGGACAGCTCGGTGATACCCTGCTCCGCGAAGGCCATACGCTTCTTGCCTTCGAAGTTGAAAGGCTTGGTCACGACAGCAACGGTCAGGATACCTAAATCTTTTGCCACTTCAGCCACTACAGGTGCTGCACCGGTACCGGTACCGCCGCCCATGCCCGCTGCGATGAAGACCATATCCGCACCTTCCAGTGCAGCACGCAGGGCTTCACGATCTTCTTCAGCCGCGTTGCGACCGACTTCCGGGTTAGCCCCAGCGCCCAGCCCTTTGGTGATACCACCGCCGATCTGGATAGTTTGGCCAACTGCCGTCTTACGCAGTGCCTGCGCATCGGTGTTAACTGCAAAGAATTCAACACCTTCAATGCGTTCACGCACCATATGCTCTACGGCGTTACCGCCGCCGCCACCGACGCCGATGACTTTAATCACCGCGTCGTTGGTCAGTTCCATAGGTTCAAACATAATTTCTCTCTCCGTTGTGCCTGTCGCCCGAGACCGCTAATTCTCTCCGGTCTCTTAAAAAAATTAAAACTCTTTTCGCAACCAGGTGTTAAGTCGTTTGACCCACGACCCCACCGAGACGCGTTTTTCCACTTCTGCTTCACCACTCAAATGGGATTCTTTCCCGTAGTGCAGCAGGCCCACGGCCGTTGAATAATACGGCTCCTGAGCGTAATCCGTTAAACCGGTGATATTCAGCGGCGCACCAATACGCACCTGCGTATGGAACACGCGCTGAGCGCAGGCCGCAAGACCTTCAATTTGCGCTGCCCCGCCGGTTAATACAATCCCCGCCGCAAGATGATGCTTAACCCCCTGCTGACGAAGCTGTTCCTGTAACTGCAAAATCTCTTCGTTGACCAGGTTGAGCAGCTCGGTATAGCGCGGCTCAATCACCTCTGCCAGCGTCTGGCGCTGCAGGCTGCGCGGTGGACGACCACCTACGCTCGGCACTTCAACGCTCTCATCTTTGCCCACGATAGAACCCAGTGCGCAACCGTGGCGGACTTTAATTGCCTCTGCATCGCTCGGTGGCGTACCAAAGGCGTAGGCTATATCGCTGGTCACAACGTTCCCTGCGTAAGGGATCACTTTGGTGTGGCGCAACGCGCCGCCGGTATAGACAGCCATGTCCATTGTACCACCACCAATATCGACCACACAGACGCCCAGTTCACGTTCATCTTCGGTCAGCACGGAATAACTTGCGGCCAGACCGGCGAAAATAAGTTGGTCAACTTTCAGTCCACAACGTTCAACGGCTTTAACGATGTTCTTCGCCATATCGTTGTGACATGTGATCAGGTGCACTTTTGCCTGCATACGTACGCCGGAAAGACCCACCGGGTTCTTAATCCCTTCCTGGTAGTCGATCGCATATTCCTGCGGGATCACATGCAGTACGCGATGCTCATCGCGGACGCGCACGGACTTCGCCGTATGCACAACATTCTCTACATCTTCCTGCGTCACTTCTTCTTCTGAAATCGGCACCATACCGATTTCGTTCTGGCAGCTGATGTGCTTGCCAGAAAGGGCCAGATAGACAGAAGAAATCTGGCAATCTGCCATTAATTCAGCCTGATCGATGGCGCGCTGAACGCATTTCACCACCGACTCAAGGTCGTTTACCCCACCTTTATCCATACCACGGGATGGGCAACTCCCCACGCCAATGATATTGACCATACCGTCGGGCAGAACTTCCCCTACTAAAGCGGCAACCTTCGCGGTGCCAATCTCCAGTCCAACTACCAGTTTTCTGTCCGTCGCCTTGATCATTGTTGTTCTGCCTGTACCTGTGCCTGATTCTGTTGCTGATTAGGTTCCTCGACCGGAGCCGGCACCCAACCGACTGCTGCGCCTGAGTCATAGCGCAAATCAACGTAGCTTATCCGTTTGCCGTCCGTCTGCGCCTGCTGCTGTAAAACCGGGTAAAGTTCTACAAATCGCGCCAGACGTTTCATTGTGTCGCCGCGGCCAAGGTTGAGCTTGATCCCGTTCGTTAACGTCAGTTGCCAGGAGCGGCGCGCCGTCATTGCGGCATCTTTTAACGTAAAGCGATCCTTAGCCAGCACCTGCCCCATCTCGCGGAAACCTTGTAACACTTCGTTTTCGCTGCCTTCAGGGCCATACAACATCGGTAAATTTTGCTTGTTGACGCGATCGCCTGGGACGCTGAAGGAATTTCCGTCTACGTCTACCATGTGCTGATCATTCCAACGCGCAATGGGCACATATTCAACCAGATGAATCTTCAATTCATCAGGCCATTGCTTTCTTACACTCGCCTGTTTTATCCACGGCAGACGTTCAATCTGGCTCTGGATAATATTGACGTCCTGGGTCATAAAGGTGCCAGGTGAGCCCAGGGCCAGAATAGACTGGCGAATATCATCGTTACGCGTGTAGTGACGCTCGCCGGTCACCACCAGCTTAGAGAGCGGTAAACGCTGCACATCTTCCATCCAGCCCAGCACCATCCAGCCGCTGATAAACACGGTGCACAGCACCCCGAGCAGGAAGATAATCCCTGCAAGACGCGTTCCATTACTCCGGCGTGAAGACGTATATTCTTCCTCTTCATCGCGGTTGCGCGTGTTCAATGCAGCCTGAGACATATCAGCCCGCCTGGTCCAGAATACGTACGACTAACTGCGAGAAGCTCATCCCCGCCTGACGCGCTGCCATCGGCACAAGGCTATGGCTCGTCATACCTGGTGAGGTGTTGGCTTCCAGCAGATAAAATTGCCCGTCACCGTCGAGCATGACATCAATGCGTCCCCAGCCGCGGCAGCCTAAAACATTCCAGGCTTTGAGCACCAGAGACTGTAAATCGGCTTCACGTTCTGCTTCAAGACCACTTGGACAGAAATATTGCGTCTCATCAGAGAGATACTTCGCCTCATAATCATAGAAGACTCCGGCGGGTTGGATGCGAATTGACGGTAAAATTTCTTCGCCAAGCATCGCAACAGTAAATTCCGGCCCGCTGAGCCATTTTTCAATCAGAACTTCTTCATCATGTTGAAATGCCAATGTTAACGCGGCAGATAAATCCTCAGTTTTATCCACCTTAGACATCCCGACGCTCGACCCTTCACGGCTCGGCTTCACAATAACCGGTAAGCCCAGCGCGGCAATGCGTGTATTAACGCTGTCCGACAGGCCCAATTCAAATTCAGTACGCGTCAGAGCAACCCATGGCGCAACGGGGAGACCCGCGCCCTGCCAGAGCAATTTGCTGCGCAGTTTATCCATGGAGATGGCAGACGCCATCACGCCGCTGCCGGTGTACGGCAGGCCGATTAACTCCAGCAGCCCTTGCAATGTACCGTCTTCACCGCCACGGCCGTGCAGCGCAATGAAAACTTTATCGAAGCCCATCGCTTTCAGCTGGGTCACATCAATCTCTTTCGGATCGACCGGATGCGCATCAACGCCACCTTCACGCAGGCCCGCCAGAACGGCAGCGCCTGAATTCAGGGACACTTCGCGCTCGGCGGAGGTGCCGCCAAACAGGACAGCAATCTTATCAGCCATGATGCTCGTCCTCCGGAGTTTGCGGCTTCAGTTTGATTTCGGCTAAGGTACGGGCGATTTTGCCGATATTTCCCGCACCCTGAATCAGAATCAAATCGTTACCCGTCAGCACCGGCGCGAGAATTTCTGCTGCCTGCGCCGGGTCCGAAACCAGAATAGGGTCCACTTTACCGCGTGCGCGAATGGTTCGACATAACGAACGGCTGTCCGCGCCCGGAATCGCTGTTTCACCCGCAGAATAAACATCCAGCATCAGCAGCGTATCGACCTGCGACAGCACGTTGGCGAAATCGTCGTACAGATCGCGGGTACGGGTGTAGCGGTGGGGCTGGAAAATCATCACCAGATTTTTGTCCGGCCAACCCGCACGAGCCGCTTTGATCGTGGCGTCCACTTCCGTTGGGTGGTGACCGTAATCGTCTACCAGCATCGCGGTACCCGATTTACCGTTCACTGCGTCCAGCGGGAATTCACCAAGGAAGTCGAAGCGACGGCCTGTCCCCTGGAAGCTTTCCAGCGCGCGCAGGATCGCATCATCATCAATGCCTTCTTCCGTCGCTACCGCAACCGCCGCCGCCGCATTCAGGGCATTATGGCGACCTGGCGCATTCAACGTCACGTGCAGCAATTCTTTGTCCTGACGTGCAAGGGTGAAATGCCCCTGCGCACCAATCTGTTTGTACTCTTCAACACGAACATCAGCATCTTCGCTGAAGCCATAAGTGGTGATTTGACGCCCGACGCGCGGGAGCAGCTCGCGGATCACCGGGTCGTCAACGCACATTACCGCACGGCCATAGAACGGCAGGTTGTGCAGGAAGTTAATAAACGTCTGCTTTAAGTTTTCGAAGTCGCCCTGGTAAGTATCCATATGGTCAGCTTCGATATTGGTGACAATCGCCACCATCGGCTGCAGGTGCAGGAACGACGCATCGCTCTCATCCGCTTCCGCAATCAGGTAACGGCTGTGGCCCAGACGCGCATGAACGCCTGCCGCTTTCACCAGACCACCGTTAACGAACGTCGGGTCCAGACCCGCTTCCGCATAAATGCTGGATACCATCGCCGTGGTTGTGGTTTTACCGTGCGTGCCCGCAACGGCGATACCGTGACGAAAACGCATCAGTTCCGCCAGCATCTCAGCGCGGCGGATCACCGGAATGCGCGCTTCATGTGCGGCAACGATTTCCGGGTTGTCTGAGGAGATGGCGCTCGACACCACCACCACGCTCGCATCGCGCACGTTTTCCGGGCGATGGTTGAAATAGATAGTCGCCCCAAGCGACGCCAGCTGCTGCGTTACAGGGTTTGGCGCCAGGTCAGACCCGCTGATCTGATAACCTTCGTTAGCTAACACTTCGGCAATACCGCCCATGCCAGCACCACCGATGCCAACAAAGTGAATGTGCCGGACGCGACGCATCTCGGGCACGATAGAACGCAGTTTTGCCAGTTGTTGTGTATTCATTCTCTAAACGCCATCGACTACTTAAAAATTCGTGCAGCGCAACACGCGCTGCGAGGGTTAAGCCTGGGCTGCCAGGCTCACTTCTTTTGCCACTCGTTCCGTTGCATCCGGGATAGCCGCCGCGCGCGCGCGCTGTGCCATTTCCAGCAATGCGTCTCTGTTCCAGCCCGCCAGAGTGGTGGCGACCGCATCGGCGGTAAATTGTGGCTGCTCAAAAATCTTCGCGGCACCGGCTTTCTCAAGCGGCAGCGCATTCCAGTACTGCTGTCGGTCTTTGTGCTGGAACGGCACAAACAGCGCTGGCAGACCCGCGGCAGCGATTTCGCTCACCGTTAATGCGCCAGAACGACAGACTACGACATCGGCCCAGGCATAGGCTGCGGCCATATCGTCAATAAATTCCGTTACGTTGTGCTGCGGCTGCCCCGCTTCGGCGTAAGCCTGCTCAACGGTCTGCTGAGCACCTTTACCGCTTTGATGCCAGATGGTCACGGCATCGCCCAGCTTTGCGGCCACCTGCGGCATCGTCTGGTTCAGGATGCGTGCCCCCTGAGAACCACCGACGACCAGCACGCGTACCGGACCTTCACGACCATTCAGGCGAGCGTCAGGCAGCGGCAGCGCCAGCACATCGACGCGCACCGGGTTTCCGACGACGTCTGCTTTCGGGAACGCGCCGGGGAATGCCTGCATCACTTTTGTGGCAATTTTCGCCAGCCACTTGTTGGTCAGCCCGGCGATACCGTTCTGCTCATGCAGCACAACAGGGATGCCCAGGGACCACGCCGCCAGCCCACCGGGACCAGACACGTACCCGCCCATTCCCAGCACCACATCAGGCTTAAACTGCTTCATGATGGTGCGGGCCTGACGCCAGGCGTTAAAAATACGCACCGGTGCCAGCAGCATTGCCTTGAGGCCTTTGCCTCGCAGGCCAGAAATACGAATAAAGTCGATCTCAATACCGTGCTTCGGTACCAGATCGGCTTCCATGCGGTCTGCGGTTCCCAGCCAGCGTACCTGCCAGCCCTGATCCATTAAATGGTGCGCAACCGCCAGCCCCGGGAACACGTGTCCGCCGGTACCGCCTGCCATCACCATTAACCGCTTCGGTTGATTCATCGTGAACCTCGTGTAAACGCCTGGGCTTTCTCCAGACGCGTCTCATAATCTATGCGCAACAAAAACATGATGGCCGTCGACATGATCAACAGACTCGAACCACCATAACTGATCAGCGGCAACGTCAGGCCCTTAGTCGGCAGCATACCCGCTGCGGCCCCGACGTTAACCAATGCCTGGAAGCTAAACCAGATACCAATTGAACAGGCTAAGAAACCTGAGAAGCGGTGATCGATCTCCAGCGCTTTTCGGCCAATCGACATGGCGCGGAAAGCGACGAAGAATACCATTAATAGCGCCAATACCACACCGATATAACCCAGTTCTTCCCCAATAATGGAGAAGATGAAGTCGGTGTGTGCCTCCGGCAAATACTCCAGTTTTTGCACCGAGTTGCCCAGGCCTTGCCCCCAGACTTCACCGCGGCCAAACGCCATCAGCGACTGCGTCAGCTGATAACCGCTGCCGAACGGGTCTTCCCACGGGTTCCAGAACGAGGTCACGCGGCGGATACGGTAAGGCTCGGCGAGGATCAGCAGCACAACCGCCGAAATCCCCATCCCGATAATGGCGATGAACTGCCACAGCTTTGCACCCGCCAGGAACAGCATCGCCAGCGTGGTGACAAACAGTACCACCACAGTACCAAGGTCAGGCTGTGCCAGCAGCAGGATCGCCAGCACCAGAATTACGCCCATCGGCTTTAAGAAGCCGCGAAGGTTATTACGAACTTCATCAACCTTACGCACCAGGTAGTTCGCCAGGTAGCAGAACAGGGACAGCTTGGTAAATTCCGCAGGCTGAATACGCAGTGGACCAAAGGCGATCCAGCGCGATGCCCCGTTAACGGAGCTCCCGACAACCAGTACGATCAGCAGCATGATAATGGACGCAATCAGCATGGCTGTACTGTGCCGCTGCCAGAACGACATCGGCAGACGTAAGGTCACCAGCGCCAGGCAGAACGCCAGAATGATGTACAGCCCGTCACGCTTGGCAAACAGGAAGGGATCGTTAGCCAGACGCTGCCCGACCGGCATGGAGGCCGAGGTCACCATGATAAAGCCGATCGCCGCCAGGCCCAGCGTAAGCCAGAAGAGCATGCGGTCATACATGATCAGGCTATCGGAATCCTTATCCCGGGAAGCCATCACCCAGCCTTTCAGTGCCGCAAACAGCCACACCAGAATTCCAAATCCTGGCAGGCGCGGCATTTTCAGGCGAGGGAGAGATAAACGCATCAGCCTAACTCCTTCGCCAGGCGGGTAAAGACATCACCACGCTGTTCGAAATTCTTGAATTGATCGAGGCTGGCGCAAGCCGGAGAGAGCAGCACCATGTCGCCTGGCTTCACGCGCGGCGCGATCAGGCGCAGCGCCTGTTCCATGGTCTCAGTTTGCTCGGCAATCTCCGGGCGCAGTTCAGCCAACTCGCTGCCGTCACGACCAAAGCAGTACAGGCGGATGTTATCTCCGGAGAGATACTGTTTCAGAGAGGAGAAATCTGCAGATTTTCCATCACCACCCAGCAGCAAATGCAGCGTACCCTCAACGTGAAGACCGTTCAGCGCGGCCTCCGTGCTTCCCACGTTGGTGGCTTTGGAGTCGTTAATCCAGCGCACGCCGTTATGTTCCAGCGCTAACTGGAAGCGGTGCGCCAGACCGGTAAATGTGGTCAGCGCTTTCAGGCTGGAAGAGCGAGGCAGGCCAACGGCATCCGCCAGCGCCAGTGCTGCCAGCGCGTTGGTGTAGTTATGCTGACCGCAAAGCGTCATCTCTTTCACGTTCAGCACTTTTTCACCCTTCACGCGCAGCCAGGTTTCACCCTGCTGACGGTTCAGGTGGTAATCACCCATGGTGATCCCAAAGCTGATGCAGCGGTCATCTGCACCGCGCACCGGCATGGTCAGCGCGTCGTCGGCATTAACTACGCAGACTTTCGCATTTTCATAAACGCGCAGCTTAGCCGCGCGGTACTGCTGCAGACCAAAGGGATACCGGTCCATATGATCTTCAGTCACGTTGAGGATCGTCGCGGCAGCCGCGTGCAGGCTGGAGGTGGTTTCAAGCTGGAAGCTGGAAAGTTCCAGCACGTACAGCTCACAGCCTTTATCCAGCAGCATCAGGGCTGGCAGGCCAATATTGCCGCCAACACCAACGTTCTTACCCGCCGCTTTTGCCATCTCGCCGACAAGCGTAGTGACCGTGCTTTTACCATTTGAGCCGGTAATGGCGATAATCGGAGCCTGCGCTTCGCGGCAGAACAGTTCGATATCCCCGACAATCTCTACGCCCGCATCGGATGCGGCGCTGAGCGATGGGTGCGCCAGCGCCATACCCGGACTGGCAACAATCAGATCGGCGGCCAGCAGCCAGTCATCATTCAGACCACCAAGGTGGCGTTCAACCTGTTCCGGCAGTTTGTCCAGACCCGGCGGAGAGACACGCGTATCCATCACGCGTGGCGTGACGCCGCGCGCAAGGAAAAAGTCCACGCAGGAAAGGCCCGTGAGGCCCAACCCGATGATAACGACTTTTTTACCCTGGTAATCTGCCATGATTAACGTACCTTCAGCGTTGCCAGGCCAATCAGCACCAGCATCAGCGAAATAATCCAGAAGCGCACAATCACGCGCGGTTCCGGCCAGCCTTTCAGTTCATAGTGGTGGTGAATCGGCGCCATACGGAAGATGCGCTGGCCGCGCAGCTTGAAGGACCCGACCTGCAAAATCACCGACAGGGTTTCAACCACAAACACGCCGCCCATGATCACCAGCAGAAACTCCTGGCGCAGCAGCACGGCAATAATGCCTAACGCGCCACCCAGCGCCAGTGAACCGACGTCGCCCATGAAGACCTGTGCCGGATAGGTGTTGAACCACAGGAAGCCCAGCCCCGCGCCGACAATCGCCGTACAGACGATCACCAGCTCACCCGCGTGGCGCAGGTAAGGGATGTGCAGATAGTTGGCAAAGTTCATGTTACCGGTCGCCCAGGCCACCAGCGCAAAACCGCCCGCCACGAAGACGGTCGGCATAATCGCCAGGCCATCCAGACCATCAGTCAGGTTCACCGCGTTACCGGTGCCGACAATCACGAAGTACGCAAGCAGGATATAGAACAGCCCCAGCTGCGGCATCACGTCTTTAAAGAACGGCACGACCAGCTCGGTAGCTGGCGTGTCTTTGCCTGCCAGATACAGCGCAAAGGCCACGCCCAGCGCGATGACCGACATCCAGAAATACTTCCAGCGGGCGATCAGGCCCTTGGTGTCTTTGCGTACCACTTTGCGATAGTCATCGACAAAGCCAATGATCCCGTAACCCACCAGAACCGTGAGTACACACCAGACATACGGGTTGGACGGATACGCCCACAGCAGCACGGAAACAACGATCGCGGTCAGGATCATGATCCCGCCCATCGTTGGGGTGCCGCGTTTGCTGAAGTGAGATTCCGGACCGTCGTTACGCACGACCTGGCCGAAAGAGAGCTTTTGCAGACGGGCAATCATGCGCGGGCCCATCCACAACGAGATGAACAGCGCAGTCAGCAGGCTGACAATGGCGCGAAACGTCAGATAGGAAAAGACGTTAAAGCCTGAGTAATATTTGACCAAATGTTCGGCCAGCCAAACTAACATGTCCCGTTCTCCTGTAATGCGTGCACAACCTCTTCCATGGCGGCACTACGTGAACCTTTCACTAACACTGTCACAATTTGTTTTTCTGTAATTAATGCTTTAAGGCGCTCAATCAACGCCGCTTTTTCGGCAAAGTGTTCACCGACACCGCTGGCATGGCTAATTGCCTGGCTCAGTTTTCCTGTGCTCAGCACGCAATCAATGCCCGCCGCTTTCGCCGCGTCACCGACCTGGGTATGACAGGCTTCGCTTTCATCGCCCAGCTCGGCCATATCGCCAACCACCATCACGCGGTAGCCCGGCATTTCTGACAACACCTGCACCGCCGCCGTCATCGAGCCAACGTTCGCGTTGTAGGAGTCATCCAGCAGCAGTTTGTTTTCCGAAAGCTGAATCGGGAACAGACGCCCCGGCACGGCTTTCAGATTCGCCAGCCCAGCTTTGATCGCATCATGCGACGCGCCAACCGCCATGGACAACGCCGCCGCCGCAAGCGCATTGGCGATGTTATGACGACCCGGCAGAGGCAGCAGCACATCCACGCCACCCGTTGGGGTGTTGAGGGTGAACTCCGTGCCATGGGACGTTACATGGATATTGGTCGCCGTAAAGTCACTGTTGGCGGCATTCGGTGAGAAGCGCCAGGTCTTACGGGAACCAATAATGCTTTGCCAGTTCAGCCAGTCATTGTTGTCGGCATTCATAATGGCAATACCGTCAACCGGCAGGCCGGTGTAGATCTCACCTTTGGCTTTCGCCACGCCTTCCAGCGACCCGAAACCTTCGAGATGCGCGGCGGCCAGGTTATTCACCAGCGCCGCCTCCGGACGAGTCAGGCTCACAGTCCAGGCGATTTCGCCCTGGTGGTTTGCCCCTAACTCGATCACCGCAAATTCATGTTCTTTGGTCAGGCGGAGTAATGTCATCGGCACGCCGATGTCATTATTTAGGTTGCCCGCAGTATAAAGTGTGTTTCCGCACTGGCCGAGAATCGCCGCCGTCATCTCTTTTACGGACGTTTTTCCGGACGACCCCGTCAGCGCGACAACGCGAGCCGGAACCTGCTGACGAACCCATGCCGCCAATTCACCGAATGCCAGACGGGTATCGTTCACCACTAGCTGCGGCAAATCGATATCCAGCCTGCGGCTGACCAGCAGCGCACCTGCGCCGTGCTCTTTGGCCTGCTGTGCGAAATCATGCGCATCAAAACGCTCGCCTTTCAGCGCCACAAACAGACAACCCGCGGTCACTTTGCGGGTATCCGTGGTCACGGCGTCAATGGTCAGATCCTGACCCAGCAATTCGCCGTGCAGTACCGCAGCGGCCTGGCTTAGCGTGAGGCTAATCATGCCACGACTCCCAGCAGACGAGCTGCCGTTACACGATCCGAGTAATCCAGACGACGATTGCCGACAATCTGATAATCTTCATGGCCTTTCCCGGCCAGCAGAACCACGTCGTTTTCCTTAGCCTGCATGATGGCGTTGGTCACCGCTTCCGCGCGGCCTTCCACCACGCGAGCACGACCCGCATCCAGCATGCCCGCCAGAATGTCGTTAATGATGGCGCGCGGCTCTTCGGTACGCGGGTTGTCATCGGTCACTACCGGAATATCCGCAAACTGCTCGGCAATAGCGCCCATCAGCGGTCGTTTGCCCTTGTCGCGATCGCCACCGCAGCCAAACACGCACCAGAGCTTACCGGCACAGTGCAGGCGAGCCGCTTCCAGCGCTTTTTCCAACGCATCCGGCGTATGGGCGTAGTCGACCACAACCGTCGGTTTACCCGGCGCGCTGAACACTTCCATACGGCCGCAAACAGGCTGCAGTCGCTCAGCGGTTTTCAGCAGGTCGACCATTGGATAGCCGAGCGCCAGTAGTGTCGCCAACGCCAGCAGCAGGTTGCTGACGTTAAACGCGCCCATCAGGCGGCTTTCAATTTCGCCTTCACCCCAGGAAGAGGCAAAGCGGATTGTCGCCCCGCTGTCGTGGTAATTCACCTCAACGGCCTTCAGCCAGCGGCCGCGGCAGTTCGGATTGATATGGTCTTCCATCGACACCGCAACCGCATCCGGCAGCTTCGCCAGCCAGCGGCGACCGACCTCATCGTCGGCATTGATGATGGCCTGACCGTGATGGTGGGTTGAATAGAGCAGCCATTTCGCGGCTTCGTAGTGCTCCATATCACCGTGGTAATCAAGATGATCGCGGCTCAGGTTGGTAAACACCGAAGCCGCAAATTTCAGCGCGGCCACGCGGTGCTGTACCAGACCGTGTGAAGAGACTTCCATCGCAGCAAAGGTCGCCCCCTGCTCTGCCAGCCCGGCAAGCACATGCTGTACGTCAACTGCCGAGCCGGTGGTATTTTCCGTCGGGCTCACTTTACCCAGCAGACCATTACCCACGGTCCCCATGACGGCACCGGTTTCACCCAGCAGTTGCGCCCATTGCGCCATCAGCTGTGTGGTGGTGGTTTTACCGTTGGTACCCGTCACGCCAACCAGACGTAACTGGTCGGAAGGTTCGTGATAGAAACGCCCTGCCAGCGCAGAGAGACGCTCATTTAACTGGCTGAGATAGATAACCGGCACACCGTGCATTTCACGGATTTCACCGTCGGTTGCCTCATCTTTGGCCTCAGCAATAATGGCAGCAACACCTTGCGCAATCGCCTGCGGGATATAACGACGCCCGTCCGCCTGATGACCGACCACCGCCACAAAAAGATCGCCGGAAGCAGCCACACGGCTGTCCAGTACCATCTCTCGCAGTGCTCGCTCCGGTGCATTTGGCACCCACGGAGCGAGAAGGTCGCGCAAATTACGATCTGCCACCTGTACCCTCGCCTTGATTAATTACAAATTCACTTTTGTCGCCCGTCGCCAGCGCATCCGGTTCAATGTTCATGGTGCGCAATACGCCGCCCATGATGGCCCCGAACACAGGCGCGGAGACGGCGCCGCCGTAGTATTTACCCGCCTGTGGATCGTTAATAACGACCACCAGCGCAAAACGCGGATTGCTTGCAGGCGCTACGCCTGCGGTATAGGCAATGTATTTGTTGATGTAGCGGCCGTCTGGCCCCACTTTTTTCGCTGTACCGGTTTTGATGGCGATGCGATAGCCTTTAATCGCCGCCTTCACGCCACCGCCGCCGGGCAGCGCCACGCTTTCCATCATATGAACAACAGTACGGACGGTCGATTCCGGGAAAATACGCTCACCGGGAACCGGTGGATCAACTTTGGTAATCGACAGCGGGCGATAAACACCATAGCTGCCGATCGTTGCGTAGACTCGCGCTAACTGTAACGGTGTCACCATTAGCCCGTAGCCGAAAGAGAAGGTGGCCCTCTCTATGTCAGACCACCGTTGTTTTTGAGGATATAAGCCACTGCGTTCTCCGACCAACCCCAAATTGGTCGCCTTTCCAAGCCCAAAACGTGAGTAAGTTTCTACTAACGCTGAGGACGGCATCGCTAACGCCAGCTTTGAAACACCGACGTTACTCGACTTCTGTAACACCCCGGTCAGGGTCAATTCGCTGTAGCGCGCCACGTCTTTGATTTCGTGGCCGTTAATTCGGTAAGGAATGGTATTCAGTACGGTGTTTTCATTGACGATACCGCGCTGAAGTGCCGTCATGACCACCATCGGCTTCACGGTCGAACCCGGTTCGAACACGTCGGTGATGGTACGGTTACGCATAACATCCTTCTGCGTACCGGTAAGATTGTTAGGGTTGTAGGACGGGCTATTGGCCATCGCCAGCACTTCACCCGTGTTGACATCAACTAACACGGCACTGCCCGATTCCGCTTTGTTAAAGGCCACGGCATTATTCAGCTCGCGGTAAACCAGCGCCTGTAGCCGCTCATCGATACTCAGTGCAAGGTTGTGTGCGGCCTGGCTGTCGGTTGAGGAAATATCCTCGATCACGCGACCATAGCGGTCTTTGCGCACAATGCGCTCGCCGGGCTGGCCGGTGAGCCATTTATCAAAGCTTTTTTCAACGCCTTCAATCCCCTGGCTATCAACGTTAGTAAAGCCAATGAGGTGAGCAGTCACTTCGCCGGATGGATAGTACCGGCGGGATTCTTCACGCAGATGGATTCCCGGCAGCTTCAATTTTTTGATGTAGTCCGCCATGTCAGGGTTCACCTGACGCGCCAGATAGATAAAGCGCCCTCTCGGGTTTGTATTCACACGTGAAGCTAACTGGTCAAGCGGCATCTTCAGCGCGTCCGCAAGCGCCTTCCAGCGGTTATCAAGCGTGATCCCGCCAGCATCATGCAGCTCTTTCGGATCGGCCCAGATGGCCTTCACCGGCACGCTTACCGCCAGCGGGCGACCGGAGCGATCGGTGATCATCCCGCGAGACGTAGACACTTCCTGCACGCGAAGAGAGCGCATATCACCCTGACGCACCAGCATGTCAGGAGCGATGATTTGCAACCACGCCACACGTCCCAGCAGGAAACCCAGCGCCAGTAAAATGCAGCCGCAAAGCAACGCAAAACGCCAACTGACAAAGTTGGCCTGTTCTTCCTGACGTTTTGGTTTTAGCGTTTTTGCCGCTGCTTTCATGCGTCGCGTTTTCCCTTATTTTTGTACTACGATATTTTCCTGCGATGGATCAACATGCTGCAGCTGCAGCTTTTCCGTTGCGATCCGTTCAACCCGGCTGTGATCGCCGAGCGCGTTTTCTTCAAGGATCAGATTTCGCCATTCAATATCCAGCGCATCGCGTTCCAGTACCAGCTGCTCGCGTTGCGCAGTCAATAAACGTGTATGGTGGGCTGTTGTCACCACCGTTACTGCCGTCACAATGATGCAAATGAACAAGCAGAGTGGCAGCTTCCCAAACCGCAAAAGATCGTCGCCGATCACGCCAGGCAAGGCATGGCGCTCGTTGCTTCCTAACGATCCCTTAACTTTGCTTAGGGTCTCTGTCACTCTGCCGATCATGCGTTCGTCCTCTCTGCAACTCGCAGCACTGAACTACGGGCACGTGGATTCTCTGCCACCTCTTCTTCGCCCGGCATCAACTTGCCTAATGCTCGCAACTGACGGCCACCCAGCTTCCTGAGTTGTTCTTCCGTCATCGGCAGCCCCGCTGGCACCTGAGGACCGCGGCTCTGTTCACGCATAAAGCGCTTCACAATGCGGTCTTCCAGCGAATGGAAGCTGATGATGGATAACCGCCCACCCGGGGCCAGCACGTCGAGCGAGTTTTTTAGCGCCAGCTCTATTTCCTCCAGTTCACTGTTTACCCAGATACGAACCGCCTGGAAGGTACGGGTCGCGGGATGTTTGTGCTTATCCTTCACCGGTGTTGCCGCTGCAATCACCTCGGCCAACTCTTTGGTACGCGTCATCGGCTCAATGCGGTTTCGTTCAACGATGGCGCGCGCGATACGTTTACCAAAACGCTCTTCGCCGAAGGTTTTGATGACCCAGGCGATATCCGCTTCGTCAGCAGTTTGTAACCACTCTGCGGCAGACTGGCCACGCGTCGGATCCATGCGCATGTCCAGTGGACCGTCGCGCATGAAGGAGAATCCGCGCTCTGCATCATCAAGCTGAGGTGAAGAGACGCCAAGATCGAGAAGAATTCCGTCGATCTTGCCCGTCAGGCCGCGCTCAGCTACGTAATCCGCCAGCGCAGAAAAAGGTCCATGCACGATGGAAAAGCGTGGGTCATCGATGGTTTGCGCAACGGCAATCGCCTGCGGATCGCGATCGATTGCCAGCAGACGTCCTTCCGCTCCCAGCTGGGAGAGGATCAGACGCGAGTGGCCACCGCGACCAAAAGTGCCATCAATGTAGATGCCGTCTGGACGAATATTCAGACCGTTAACGGCCTCATCCAGCAACACCGTTGTATGTTTATAATTTTCCATCATATTTATAGAGACAAGTCCTGCAGCCGTTCCGACAATGTTGCGGAATCGGACTGCTCAGCGTCGATATCTTCCTTGACCTGTTGATACCATGTCGTTTCGTCCCACAGTTCAAACTTATTGAACTGCCCGACCAGCATCACTTCTTTTGTCAGACCCGCATGTTGCCGCAACACAGGCGCAATCAGTAGTCGTCCTGCGTTGTCCATCTGACACTCACTGGCATGTCCCAATAACAACCGCTGTACGCGGCGCTCTTGCGGATTCATGCTCGACAGTCGCGACAGCTTTTGCTCAATAATTTCCCATTCGGGTAAAGGGTAAAGCAGCAGGCAGGGGGAGTTGATGTCAATGGTGCAAACCATTTGACCTGAAGCGTTCTCAATCAGCTGGTCGCGGTAACGGGTTGGTACCGATAAGCGCCCTTTGCTGTCGAGATTGACTAACGTAGCTCCACGGAACATGCCAGCCTCACCCCTCCTCACCACTTTAACCCACAAATTCCCACCTAAAGGAGTTTACGGAGCGATGGAAAAGCTTGTCAAGCCAGGACTCTCTCTATACGGACCCGAAAGCCCTCTATTTACAGAGATAAACAGACCTGGTTAATAACTGCACAACTGGCGAGGCAAAATTAACGTTATGAATATTTGTAAGAAAAAAACCGAATATGCACACTAGCGTTAAAGCTCACTCAATATCATCGCAAGGAAATATAAAGTGTCAGTTTGCGACGCGGGCAGCATTTTAAGACATATTGCCAGGGGATAACAGCGCCAGATTCATCGCGGCATCCTGAGCGTTCAACGGCGGGCAGGCTAGCCAGAAGGGAGAGAGAAAAAACGTTTGAATATTCATCACCCGAAGCAGGTTTGTAACAAAACAATACAAAATTAGCCTTTTAAAAACGTATCAGTATTCTTTTAAAGGCAATTTAAACGCTCAAACGAATTAAGAATAATAGCAGGCTATGATTCCTAAGGAATTATCCTAATTTTACTGCGGGAATTAAGGTAACTATTAATTCTGTAAAAGGGGGGCTGTTTTCACGCCCCCAGGAATTGATTAATGACGGCTTAAAATGCCACGACGATAAAGATTACGTTTGATGCGGGTAAGGCCTGGCTTCGGTTTGCGGGGCTCATCAAGGCTCGCCAGTACAATCTCCAGCACGCGTTCAGCCACGTCGCGGTGGCGCTGAGCCACGGCCAGTACCGGGCACTGCAGGAAATCGAGCAGTTCGTTATCACCAAAGGTAGCAATGGCCAGATCCGAGGGCAACTTCCCGTCACGACGCAGCGTCACATCCATCACCCCCTGCAGCAGCGCAAATGAAGTCGTGAACAGCGCCTGAGGCATTGGGTGCGTTTCGAGCCATTTTTCGAACAATTGTGCGGCGGCTTCGCGTTCATAGCTGTTGGCATAGAGATAGTAAACCTCGCGCGGATCCTCTTTCCAGGCAGTCCTGAAACCTTGCTCACGCAGGAAGCTCACCGAAAGCTCTGGCAGCGCGCCAAGATACAGCACGGTTTCGGCCGGGAAGGTTCTTAGCTCGGCCGCCAGCATTTCCGCATCATCCTGATCGGCGCCGACGACGCTGGTGAAATGCTCCCGGTCAAGGGCACGGTCGAGTGCGACAATCGGGAACGGATCGTTTGCCCAGCGCTGGTAAAAAGGATGCTCTGGCGGTAATGAGGTTGAAACGATGATGGCATCCACCTGGCGCTGGAGCAGATGCTCAATACAGCGCATCTCGTTGTCGGGCTGATCTTCAGAACAGGCAATCAGTAATTGATAGCCACGCTGGCGTGCCTGACGTTCGAGATAGTTGGCGATACGGGTGTAGCTGGTGTTTTCCAGGTCTGGGATCACCAGACCAATCGAGCGGGTGCGCCCAGCGCGGAGACCGGCTGCGACAGCATTCGGATGGTAGTTATGCTCACGAACCACCGCCATGACTTTTTCAACGGTCTTATCGCTGACACGATACTGCTTTGCCTTACCGTTAATCACATAGCTGGCCGTAGTTCGTGACACGCCGGCTAACCGGGCGATTTCATCCAGTTTCACAATTGCCCCTTAAAAAAAGAAAAGAGTCCATGGCCCTGTCAAGGTTATGGTTAAATCTTTTAACATCTAAACGCAGAAAAGCCTTCGCGGCAACCGCTTTTATCTGCGTTGTCGGCTGATTACACAAAAAAAAGCCCGGCTTTGGTAACCGGGCAGAAAGAGGCGAACCTTTTTGACAACTAACGCATGATTTTATCGCCGCGCGAAAGGCCAACCACGCCAGAGCGCGCAACTTCTACAATTTTTGCCACATCCCGCACGGAGGCCAGGAAGGCATCCAGCTTATCACTCGTCCCCGCCAGCTGAACCGTATAAATAGAAGGCGTGACGTCAATAATCTGCCCACGGAAAATATCCGTATTGCGTTTGACCTCTTCACGTCCGTAGCCGCTGGCCTGAATTTTTACCAGCATCACCTCACGCTCAACATAAGCGCCCTGCCCCAACTCACTCACGCGCAGCACATCAACCAGCTTATGTAGCTGTTTCTCAATCTGCTCAAGCACCTTGGCGTCGCCGACGGTCTGGATCGTCATGCGCGACAGCGTGGGATCGTCCGTCGGCGCAACGGTCAAACTTTCGATGTTGTAACCGCGCTGAGCGAATAGCCCGATGACGCGTGACAATGCGCCAGACTCGTTTTCCAGTAATACAGATAATATCCGGCGCATATCAGGTTCTCTCCGTTTTACTTAACCACATTTCGTCCATACCACCACCGCGAATATGCATCGGGTAAACGTGTTCGGTGCCATCCACAATGACATCCATGAACACGAGGCGGTTGTTTTTCACGTGCTCAAGCGCTTCACCGAGTTTCGTTTCAAGCTCTGCCGGATCGGTCACTCGCATGCCAATATGCCCATAGGCTTCCGCCAGACGGACAAAGTCCGGAAGCGATTTCATATAGGATTGAGAGTGGCGGCCGGAATAGATCATATCCTGCCACTGCTTCACCATGCCGAGATAGCCATTGTTCAGGTTCAGCACCAGGACCGGCAGCTCATATTGCAGCGCAGTAGACAGCTCCTGAATATTCATCTGAATACTGCCATCACCGGTCACACAGACCACGGTTTCATTTGGCAGCGCCAGCTTCACTCCCAGCGCGGCTGGTAGACCGAAGCCCATCGTGCCTAAGCCCCCGGAGTTGATCCAGTGGCGCGGCTTATCAAACGGATAATAGAGGGCAGCAAACATCTGATGCTGACCGACGTCAGACGTCACATACGCCCCGCCTTTGGTCAGACGCCAGATCGTTTCGATCACCGCCTGCGGCTTAATATGCTCACTTTGCGTGTCGTACTTCAGACACTGACGCCCACGCCATTGTTCTATCTGCTGCCACCAGTCGCGGATCTCATCCAACGGCTGAGAGACCGTTTCCTGCGCCAACAGATCCAGCATTTGCTCCAGAACCTGACGCGCATCCCCGACAATAGGCACATCTGCCGGGACCGTTTTCGAAATAGAGGTGGGATCGATATCAATGTGCAACACGGTCGCATTCGGACAGTATTTCGCCAGGTTATTGGTGGTGCGATCGTCAAACCGAACGCCAACAGCAAAGATCACATCCGAGTTATGCATCGTCATGTTGGCTTCATAGGTGCCATGCATACCCAGCATCCCCAACGCCTGACGGTGCGTAGCCGGGAATGCCCCCAGCCCCATCAGCGACGATGCGACAGGAAGATTCAGCTTTTCAATCAGCTCACGCAGCTGCGTTTCGCAGGCGGAGTTAACGGCCCCCCCACCCACATAGACCACCGGTTTTTTCGCTGCCACAAGCGTCTGCAGCGCGCGCTTAATTTGGCCTTTGTGGCCTTGCGTCGTTGGGTTGTAGGAGCGCATGCTCACCGATTCCGGCCAGACATAAGGCAGCTTATTCGCCGGGTTCAGAATATCTTTTGGCAGATCGACCACGACCGGGCCTGGACGCCCGCTTGCTGCCAGCCAGAAAGCTTTTTTCAGCACGCCGGGAATGTCTTCGGTTTGCTTCACCAGGAAGCTGTGCTTCACCACGGGGCGTGAAATCCCCACCATGTCGCATTCCTGAAAAGCATCGTAGCCAATCAAGGAGGTCGCAACCTGACCGGAAAGAATGACCAGCGGAATGGAGTCCATATACGCTGTCGCGATACCGGTAATGGCGTTGGTCGCACCAGGCCCAGACGTGACTAATACCACGCCCACTTCACCCGTCGCACGGGCCAGCCCGTCAGCCATATGTACTGCCGCCTGCTCGTGACGAACCAGAACATGGTCAATGCCGCCTACCGTATGAAGCGCATCATAAATATCGAGGACTGCGCCTCCCGGGTAGCCGAACACTTGCTTCACGCCCTGATCGATCAGCGATCGAACGACCATTTCCGCGCCAGACAACATCTCCATGCTTTGCCTCCAGGCTTTTTGTTATAGACAGAAAGCAGAATTCATTTCCGCCCCGTCTTATGATAGGGATTAACCCATCTTATATAATGCAGAGTGATCGTTACCTTAACCGCTCGTTATAAGGCAGGCAATTGGCAAACAAGGCGGGGGAAAAGCCTTCCGGAGCAGAAAAGAGAGCCAGTCAGGAAGGTTATGGTGAATTCATCTGTAATCAGAGGTTGGGATAATGAATCATCGCTTAAAAGTGAGATGATTCAGGAAATCATCTATTTTTGACGGTATGACAACGGCCAGAAAAAAATCATTCAGAACAAAATATCATTAACATTGAAAATACCAGGATAAACCGCATGCTTTAATGCGATTTATCCTGACGCGCTTATCGACGGCAGACGCTGATAAGCAACTCTTCCATCCACTGATGCCCTTTATCCCGGCCAGCGGCTTCATGCCATGAAAGGTAACAAGTACGGCTATTAAGCTTGAGCGGTAATGGCAAAATTTGCAGATTAAGCTGTTCAGAGAACTCTTCCGCCAGCCAACGCGGGGCAATAGCGACCAGGTGCGTCTGGGATACGACGTTTAATACGCTGACCATTGCCATGCCCTGATAAGCAACGCTCGCTTGTTTATCCGCAGTGTCATACCACGGCAGACTAAATGAAGCATACCTGTCGAGGGCGACAACGGCATGTTGCTCATTATAGACATCGTTTTCACGCAGCGGAGAATTCACTCTCGGGTGTTTTTTACTGGCGACCAGGACCATTTCATCTTTAAATAGCGGTACGCAGGAAAACTCCGGGCGACGGAACTCTTCATATCCTAAGACAAACTCCGTTTCCTGATAACGAAGCTGGTGCTCAGTGTTCTGATTTAATGAAGACTTAAAAACGAGATGAATATTTGGCGCAATTGTTTCAACTTTATTATATATAATAGAGGTCAAATAATTGTCTAGCGGACTGCAAACGCATAAATGGAATACTCGCTCGCTGCTTAAGGGTTCAAAGCCTGAACCAGGCAGTTCATTTTGTACCAGTTGCAGCGCCTGACGAATGGAGCCAAACAGTTGAAATGCGCGGGCAGTGGGTTGGATCCCTCTCCCGTAACGTACAAATAATTCGTCGTTAAACATTAACTTAAGCCTGGCCACCGCATTACTTACCGCAGGTTGAGACATGCCAAGGGATTGAGCTGCTCGCGTGATATTCTGCTCCTGCATTACCGCGTCAAAAACGGTTAACAGATTGAGATCCACAGTGCGTAACTGAGGTTTAACCCCGTCATAAACCTGAGGTTGATTAATATTATTTAATGACATTCCTGACTCCACTGTCACGCTAAACTCCCTCTGCCAAAGCATTGTAATAAGTTCGAAAAATATGATTTACCATGCATATACGACCAGCGAAAGAGAATTATTAAAAATTCGGAAAATATAAAGGCAAACTCATCAATAGAGGACAGATGCATCTCATTGACGCAGGGATAAAAACCACCGTGAATTGATATCAATTACATTAGGATTGGCATGAAACCATAGTTCATGTGAATAAACAATCACCCCTCAGATTAATAATAACTTAAGTTTCATTAAACTATTAACGCCAACACCGCTGAGTTAGTTAACAAACTTCTATCAATACGCCTAACGCATTCGTTTCCGAATCATTCACCACGCGCATAAATTAATGAAATAACACACATTTCAATCCCTGGCGCGATGACAAACAAAGTATGTTCAATTGATACTAAATATATTGAAATCATTCCGGTGATAAATTTCAAGTCCAAAAATAGACAATTAAAGAGGTCGTAAACGAGAAAGCCAGCACAATTAGCTAAATGCAATAATCAGTGCGATCGTGCCAGCAGGTGTAAATTTGTCACCAAGGGTTGACATGAACAGTCGTATCCAGTACCACTAAAAGCATATTGAATTTAACGGAGCACGATTCATGACACGCATCATTCGTTTCACCGGTCTACTACTACTAAACGCATCCACTGTGCGCGGTAGACTGGCGGGCGAAATTCAGCGTTGAATCGTCACCAGTAAGACTAAAAACCCGCGCCATTGCGCGGGTTTTTTTATGCTCGTAGCAAGGCGCCCTAAGACTGACAAGGACCTAACCCATGAGCCAGCAAGTCATTATTTTCGATACCACTTTACGTGACGGTGAACAGGCATTACAGGCGAGCCTGAGTGTAAAAGAGAAACTGCAGATTGCGCTGGCTCTCGAACGTATGGGCGTCGACGTGATGGAAGTGGGTTTCCCCGTCTCTTCACCGGGTGATTTTGAATCTGTACAAACCATTGCGCGCACCATTAAAAACAGCCGCGTATGTGGCCTGGCACGCTGCGTAGAGAAAGACATTGACGTTGCTGCCGAGTCGCTGAAAGTGGCTGAAGCCTTCCGTATCCACACCTTTATTGCGACCTCGCCTATGCATATCGCAACCAAATTGCGCAGCACGCTGGATGAGGTTATCGAACGTGCGGTGTATATGGTCAAGCGCGCACGTAACTATACGGATGACGTTGAATTCTCTTGTGAAGATGCGGGTCGTACACCAATCGAGGATTTGGCGCGCGTCGTCGAAGCCGCGATCAATGCGGGCGCAAAAACCATCAACATCCCGGACACCGTCGGCTACACCATGCCGTTTGAGTTCTCCAACATCATCACCGGCCTGTATGACCGCGTACCAAATATTGATAAAGCTATTATCTCAGTTCACACCCATGATGATTTGGGCCTGGCCGTGGGGAATGCCATTGCGGCCGTTCACGCCGGTGCGCGTCAGGTAGAAGGCGCGATGAACGGTATCGGTGAACGTGCAGGTAACTGTTCGCTGGAAGAAGTGATCATGGCGATCAAAGTGCGCAAAGACATTATGAATGTGAATACGCGCATTAATCACAATGAAATCTGGCGCACCAGCCAGACCGTCAGCCAGATCTGCAACATGCCGATTCCGGCCAACAAAGCGATTGTCGGCACCGGTGCCTTCGCGCACTCCTCTGGTATTCATCAGGATGGCGTGCTGAAGAACCGTGAAAACTACGAAATCATGACCCCGGAATCCATCGGCCTGAACCAGGTGCAGCTGAACCTGACCTCTCGCTCTGGCCGTGCTGCGGTTAAGCACCGCATGGAAGAGATGGGTTATCAGGAGAGCGATTACAACATGGATCAGCTGTACGACGCGTTCCTGAAGCTGGCCGACAAAAAAGGTCAGGTGTTCGACTATGACCTGGAAGCGCTGGCCTTTATTAACAAGCAGCAGGAAGAGCCTGAGCACTTCCGTCTGGATTACTTCAATGTGCAGTCCGGCTCCAGCGACATCGCCACCGCCTCGGTCAAACTGGCCTGCGGTGATGAAATTAAAGCAGAGGCCGCTAACGGTAACGGCCCCGTCGATGCCATCTACCAGGCGATTAACCGCGTTACCGAGTACGACGTTGAGCTGGTGAAATATGACCTGACGGCTAAAGGGCACGGTAAAGACGCGCTGGGTCAGGTGGATATCGTGGTGAATTACAACGGCCGACGCTTCCACGGCGTTGGCCTGGCGACCGATATCGTTGAATCCTCCGCGAAAGCGATGGTGCATGTTCTGAACAACATCTGGCGCGCCGCCGAAGTCGAAAAAGAGTTGCAACGCAAAGCTCAGAATAAAGAGAACAACAAGGAAACCGTGTAATGTCGAAGAATTACCATATTGCTGTGTTACCGGGCGACGGTATTGGTCCGGAAGTGATGGCACAGGCGCTGAAAGTACTGGAAGCCGTTCGCGCGCGTTTTGCGATGAAAATTACCACCAGCCACTACGACGTGGGCGGTATTGCGATTGATAACCACGGTACGCCACTGCCGAAAGCGACCGTGGAAGGCTGTGAAAATGCCGATGCCGTGCTGTTTGGTTCCGTCGGTGGCCCGAAATGGGAACACCTGCCGCCAGCAGAGCAGCCAGAGCGCGGCGCGCTGCTGCCGCTGCGTAAACATTTCAAGCTGTTCAGCAACCTGCGTCCGGCGAAGCTGTATCAGGGTCTGGAAGAGTTCTGCCCGCTGCGCGCGGATATCGCCGCCAACGGTTTCGACATTCTGTGCGTGCGTGAACTGACCGGTGGTATCTATTTCGGTCAGCCTAAAGGACGCGAAGGCAGCGGACAACACGAGAAAGCGTTCGACACCGAGGTGTATCACCGTTTCGAAATCGAACGTATCGCCCATATCGCGTTTGAGTCGGCGCGCAAACGCCGCCATAAAGTGACCTCCATTGACAAAGCGAACGTGCTGCAGTCGTCCATTTTGTGGCGCGAGATCGTCAGCGAAGTCGCTAAGCAGTACCCGGACGTCGCGCTGTCGCACATGTACATCGACAACGCGACCATGCAGTTGATTAAGGATCCGTCCCAGTTTGACGTGCTGCTGTGCTCCAACCTGTTCGGCGATATCCTCTCTGACGAGTGCGCGATGATCACGGGCTCCATGGGCATGCTGCCGTCAGCCAGCCTGAATGAAGAAGGCTTTGGCCTGTACGAGCCTGCGGGCGGCTCCGCACCGGATATCGCAGGCAAAAACATTGCCAACCCGATTGCGCAGATCCTCTCCCTGGCCCTGCTGCTGCGCTACAGTCTCGATGCTGGCGATGCAGCAACCGCAATTGAAAACGCCATTAACCGGGCGTTAGAAGAAGGCGTCCGTACCGGTGATTTGGCACGCGGCACGGCAGCAGTCAGTACCGATGAAATGGGCGACATTATTGCCCGCTATGTCGCTGAAGGGGTGTAATCATGGCTAAGACGTTATATGAAAAGTTGTTTGATGCGCACGTTGTCTACGAGGCGCCAAACGAAACCCCGCTGCTGTACATTGACCGCCACCTGGTGCACGAAGTGACCTCACCTCAGGCATTTGACGGCCTGCGCGCGCACAAGCGCCCGGTACGTCAGCCGGGTAAAACCTTCGCGACGATGGATCACAACGTTTCCACCCAGACCAAAGACATTAATGCCTCAGGTGAGATGGCCCGCATTCAGATGCAGGAGCTGATTAAGAACTGCAACGAGTTTGGCGTTGAGCTGTACGACCTGAACCATCCCTATCAGGGCATCGTCCACGTGATGGGGCCAGAACAGGGTATCACCCTGCCGGGCATGACCATCGTGTGCGGTGACTCCCATACCGCGACCCACGGCGCGTTTGGCGCGCTGGCGTTCGGGATTGGCACTTCCGAAGTGGAACATGTTCTGGCAACGCAGACCCTGAAGCAGGGTCGCGCCAAAACCATGAAGATTGAGGTAAAAGGTAAAGCCGCGCCGGGCATCACCGCGAAAGACATCGTGCTGGCGATCATCGGCAAAACCGGCAGCGCGGGCGGTACCGGCCACGTTGTTGAGTTCTGCGGTGAAGCCATTCAGGCGCTGAGCATGGAAGGGCGTATGACCCTGTGCAATATGGCCATTGAAATGGGCGCCAAAGCCGGTCTGGTCGCGCCGGACGAAACCACATTCAACTACGTCAAGGGCCGTCTGCACGCGCCAAAAGAACAGAATTATGTCGATGCCGTCGAATACTGGAAGACCCTGAAAACCGACGACGGTGCGAGCTTTGATACCGTTGTCACGCTGCAGGCAGAAGAGATTGCGCCGCAGGTTACCTGGGGCACCAACCCGGGTCAGGTGATTTCCGTCAACGACAGCATCCCCGATCCGGCGTCTTTCGCCGATCCGGTCGAACGTGCCAGTGCAGAAAAAGCGCTGGCCTATATGGGGCTGAAACCTGGCGTTCCGTTGACCGACGTAACCATTGATAAAGTCTTTATCGGTTCCTGCACCAACTCCCGTATCGAAGATTTGCGTGCCGCCGCCGAGATTGCCAAAGGCCGCAAAGTAGCACCAGGCGTGCAGGCGCTGGTGGTTCCAGGCTCCGGTCCGGTGAAGGCGCAGGCGGAAGCAGAAGGTCTGGATAAGATCTTCATTGAAGCAGGCTTCGAATGGCGTCTGCCTGGCTGCTCCATGTGTCTGGCGATGAACAACGACCGCCTGAATCCGGGCGAGCGCTGCGCATCCACCAGCAACCGTAACTTTGAAGGCCGTCAGGGCCGAGGTGGGCGCACCCATCTGGTCAGCCCGGCAATGGCCGCCGCTGCGGCAGTTACCGGTCATTTCGCCGATATTCGCAGCCTCAAATAAGGAGACAATCATGGCAGAGAAATTTACCCAACATACAGGCCGGGTTGTCCCGCTGGACGCCGCTAACGTCGATACTGATGCGATCATTCCTAAGCAGTTTTTGCAGAAAGTCACCCGCACCGGTTTTGGTGCACACCTGTTCAACGACTGGCGTTTCTTGGACGATAAAGGCGAAGTACCTAATCCGGAATTCGTGCTGAATTTTCCGGAATACAAAGGCGCCTCCATTTTGCTGGCGCGGGAAAACTTTGGCTGCGGTTCATCCCGTGAACATGCGCCGTGGGCGCTCACGGACTACGGCTTTAAAGTGGTCATTGCCCCGAGCTTCGCGGATATCTTCTACGGCAACAGCTTCAACAACCAGCTGCTGCCGGTCACGCTGAGCGATGAACAGGTCGATGAGCTGTTTGCGCTGGTGCAGGCAAATCCGGGCATATCGTTTGAAGTGGATCTGGAAGCGGAAGTGGTGAAAGCCGGGGATAAGACCTACAGCTTCAGCATTGATGCGTTCCGCCGTCACTGCATGCTGAACGGTCTCGACAGTATTGGTTTAACTCTCCAGCACGAAGACGCTATCTCTGCGTACGAGAAAAAACAGCCTGCGTTTATGGGCTAAAGGCAATGGCCCGCAGGGCGCGGGCCATTGATAAGGGTGCGTTGAGGCTCAACCACTCTGGAGAGGCGGGGAAACTTCCCCGCCAATACCGCTAACGTTTTGCTTCGTAAGCCAACACTGCCGCCAGCTCTGTTTTCTCCTGTCTGAAGTGCAGCTCACACAGCGAGTCACGCACCATCCAGGTGAAGATCAACAACGTCGTACAGATCAGAAACAAACCTAACAGCAGAGTACGTTTTGGCATTCCAGCCTCCTTATTGCTTTTCGGCAATGAAGAGACTAACCTCGCAATGTCGGTCGTGAAGTTAGTCTCCCCATCAGTTTTTTGATGTGGGACTCTCCACTGTTTGCCTCTTGCGAAAGCCTGAGGCAAACAGCCTCAAGCACCCGCCACGCACTCTATTCTCCTTCCTGGTACCTGTCAGAAAGTCGTTTCATTTCGTGAAGCCGCCTTCCAGAATCAGACATCCTTAACCCGGCAGGTCAGCCCAAGCGTAACCACCGAAATCGCGGCAATCATCCAGTAAACTGAGCCATGCCCGTAACTTTGCGCCAGCGCGCCCTGAATCACCCCTGCCAGAATAACGCCCGTTGAAATGCTGTTGGTGAAAAGCGTGGTTGCAGAGCCAGCGCGGCCCGGCATTAAATCCTGGAACCAGAGCATGCCGATCCCGGCAACAATCCCAATAAACACGGCGTTAAACAGCTGCAGCGCCAGCAACGCTTCACGTGAATGGAAAAGAATCAACCCCGCGTAGAACAGCACCCCGGCCGCCACGGCGACAATCATCATCCGACGCTTTCCGAAGCGCTTAACGTAGTATCCCGCCAGAATCATTGCCGGAATTTCCAGCCCGGCGGCGGTCCCCATAAGGATCCCCGCGAGCTTGTCCGGTAAACCCAGATCGCTGCTGATCCACAGCGGCATATCAATGATATACATGGTGTTGCAGGTCCACATCAGCGTGGAGGCAATAAACAGCATGCGGACGTTTTTGTCCTGCCAGCCGCTCACCTGGGTGACAGGTGTATCCGTCGTCTGTTCGACACGCGCCACAGACGGCAGTGCGAAGGCAATCAATGCCAGACTGATGACAAAAATCCCGGCGGCAATGGAGAACATGGTGGTGAAGCCGTAGTTCAATGCCAGCATGAAGGCCAGCGGCGGTCCAATGACCCACGCCAGCGAGAGCTGCGCGCGCATCACGGAGCTAAACATCACCACTTCCCGCGCCGAGCTATCGGCGTATTCGCGAGCCAGCGCGAACAGCTGCGGCATGGTAGTGTTCGCCAGTGACGCCAGCAGCACGCCGCAGGTAATGAGGGTCAAATAATGACGGTTAAAGGCAAACAGCAGCGCGTTGCCTACGGCCATCACACAGCAAAAGAGGATCAGCTTGCGCCTGTCACCCTGACTGTCGGATCGTTTTGCCAGCCACAGGCTGACCAGGATCCCGGCAATGGCGTTGACGGTATAAAACAGCCCCACCCAAAACGGCTGCGCCCCCACCTCGCGGCTGAGAAACAGGCTCAGCGTCGGTGCCTGAAGCGCCCCCGCCACGCCCATCATAAAGGCGACCAGCATAAAAGCGGCATACACGCCGTTCAGGCGTCGCCCCATCGTCATCAACCACAGCATGCGCAAGTCCTTGTGAAAGCGAATCGAAATTGGGTGAAATAGTAAACGAAAAAAGCCAGCAAAAACATTTTGCTGGCGGGTGATTAGCACCAATACTCAGTCACACATGATCGAGGCGAGTTAGCGAGAAGAGGTCGGTTTCGTAACGTCCCACTGCATCAATTCTTCTAACGTTTTCAGCCGTTGCTCTGCACACTGGCGGGCCAGCCAGGACAATCCTTTTGTCGCTGAAAAGTACTGCTGGTAAAACTGACGTGCGGTAGACCTCTTCATAATTTACCTCCTCACTTCATCGGGAAGGATTATTGTCCTAATATAGGGATTAATAAATTGCTGGTTTTTTGTCAGGAGTTCCCCTTTTATGCCTTCTGGTCGTCTGCAACAACAATTTATCCGCCTCTGGCAGTGCTGCGAGGGGCAATCGCAGGAGACCACGCTGAACGAGCTGGCTGATCTGCTCAACTGTTCGCGCCGACACATGCGCACGCTGCTCAACACCATGCAGCAGCAGGGCTGGCTAAACTGGGAAGCCGAAGCGGGACGCGGCAAGCGCTCGCGCCTGACGTTCCTCTACACCGGCCTGGCGCTGCAGCAGCAGCGGGCGGAAGACCTGCTGGAACAGGACCGCATCGAGCAGCTGGTACAGCTGGTGGGCGACAAAGCCGCCGTGCGCCAGATGCTGGTTTCCCATCTGGGGCGCAGCTTTCGTCAGGGCCGCCATATTCTGCGGGTGCTTTACTACCGTCCAATGAAAAATCTGTTGCCCGGCACGGCGTTACGGCGATCTGAAACCCATATGGCCCGGCAAATCTTCAGCGGGCTGACGCGGATAAATGAGGAAAACGGGGAACTGGAAGCCGATATCGCGCACCACTGGCAGCAACTCTCTTCACTCCACTGGCGCTTCTTTTTACGCCCCGGCATCCATTTTCATCATGGCCGCGAGCTGGAAATGAGCGACGTCATCTCTTCTCTGGAACGCGCCCGCAAGCTCCCCCTCTACTCACATATTTCGCGCGTCCACTCCCCTACGGCGTGGACGCTTGATATTGAACTGTCGCAGCAGGATAAGTGGCTCCCCTGGCTGCTGGGCTATGTGCCGTCGATGATTTTGCCCGGCGAGTGGGAATCGCTGAATAATTTCGCCAGCCAGCCAATTGGTACCGGCCCTTATGCCGTCTCCCGAAACAACAGCAACCAGCTGAAGATCCGCGCCTTTGATGACTATTTTGGCTATCGGGCGCTGATCGACGAAGTGAACGTGTGGGTATTGCCGGATCTCAATGAAGAGCTGAGCGCCGGGCTGACGCTGGAAGGGCCGACGACAGGCGAAAAGGCCGTCGAGAGCCGCCTTGAAGAGGGCTGTTATTATCTGCTGTTTGACCGCCGCACCCATCGCGGCGCAAATCCTCAGGTGCGTGAGTGGATCAGCCACATTCTGGCCCCTGCGAATCTGATTTATCATGCCGACGTTCAGTATCAGGCCTGGTGGTTCCCGGCCTACGGCCTGCTTCCACGCTGGCACCACGCTCGTCCAGCGCGTAGCGAAAAGCCCGCAGGGCTGGAGTCCATCACCCTAACCTACTACCGCGAGCATGTGGAGCATCGTTTTATCGCCAGAATCATGACCCGACTGCTGGCGGCCGAAGGGGTAACGCTGGAGGTCAAAGAAGTTGACTATGATGAATGGCACCAGGGAGATATCACCAGTGATATCTGGCTGAACAGCGCCAACTTCACCCTGCCGCTCGATTTCTCGCTCTTCTCGCACCTGTATGAAGTCCCGCTGATCCAGCACTGCATCGATCGAGACTGGCAGCAGGACGCCGCCTTGTGGCGCGCGGGCGAGATGAATTTAGCCACGTGGTGCCAGGCGTTACTTGCCGAACAGGCGATCGTGCCGCTGATACACCACTGGCTGATGATCCAGGGACAGCGCAGCATGCGCGGCCTGCGGATGAATACCCTGGGCTGGTTTGATTTTAAATCCGCCTGGTTTGCACCGCCGGAGCCATAACGCTTTCGTAATATTCACCAAATCATTACAATAGCGCCGTTCTCAACGGGGTGCTGCATCACTGATGTGCGCTGAGATAATACCCGTCGAACCTGATCCGGATAACGCCGGCGAAGGGATTTGAGGCTGTCGCTCAAAATCCTTTGCCACTCAACTTTGAGGTGCAAAGTGTTAAAAAAAGTTCTTCCCCTGCTGGCGCTGTTTGCGCTGCCTGCTTTTGCGAAGCCCGTCCTGACGGTCTACACCTATGACTCCTTCTCTGCCGACTGGGGCCCTGGCCCGGTAGTCAAAAAAGCCTTTGAAGCCGACTGCAACTGCGAGCTGAAGTTCGTCGCGCTGGAAGATGGCGTGTCACTGCTCAACCGCCTGCGTATGGAAGGGAAAAACAGCAAGGCTGACGTAGTGCTCGGGCTGGATAACAACCTGCTGGACGCTGCCTCGCAAACCAAACTGTTTGCCAAAAGCGGCGTCGCGGCAAATACCGTTAACGTGCCGGGCGGCTGGGAAAACGACACCTTTGTACCGTTCGATTACGGCTACTTTGCTTTTGTTTATGACAAAAACAAGCTGAAAAACCCGCCGAAAAGCCTGAAAGAGCTGGTCGAGAGCGAGCAAAAGTGGCGCGTGATTTATGAAGATCCGCGTACCAGTACGCCGGGGCTGGGCCTGCTGCTGTGGATGCAAAAGGTCTATGGCGATAAAGCGCCGGAAGCGTGGCAAAAACTGGCCGCCAAAACCGTCACCGTGACCAAAGGCTGGAGCGAAGCCTATGGCCTGTTCCTGAAAGGCGAAAGCGATCTGGTGCTGAGCTACACCACCTCTCCGGCCTATCACATCATTGCCGAGAAGAAAGACAACTACGCCGCAGCGAATTTTGCTGAAGGTCACTACCTGCAGGTGGAAGTGGCAGCGCGTACCGCTGCCAGCAAACAGCCGGAACTGGCCGAAAAGTTCCTGAAATTTATGGTTTCACCGGCGTTCCAGAACGCCATCCCGGCAGGTAACTGGATGTATCCCGTCACGAACGTTGCGCTGCCAGCAGGTTTCGAGCAGCTAACCAAACCAACAACCTCGCTGGAATTTACGCCGCAGCAGGTCGCCGCGCAGCGTGCCGCATGGGTAAGTGAATGGCAACGCGCCGTCAGCCGTTGATTCCCGGCTGGTTAATCCCCGGTCTGCTCGCCGCCCTGCTGATGGTGGCGGTCAGCCTGGGGGCATTCCTTGCGCTGTGGTTTAACGCGCCGGAGAGTGACCTGCTCGCCCTCTGGCACGACAGCTACCTCTGGCACGTGATCCGATTCTCCTTCTGGCAGGCGTTTCTTTCTGCCCTGCTCTCGGTGATCCCGGCCATTTTTCTTGCGCGAGCACTGTATCGGCGGCGTTTTCCCGGCAGGCAGGCGCTGCTGCGCCTGTGCGCCATGACGCTGATCCTGCCGGTGCTGGTAGCCGTATTTGGCATCCTGAGCGTGTATGGCCGTCAGGGCTGGCTGGCCTCGCTTTTTGCGATTTCAGGGCTAGAGTGGACCTTCTCGCCCTACGGACTGAAGGGCATTCTGCTCGCGCACGTCTTTTTCAATATGCCGATGGCGACGCGCCTCTTTTTGCAGGCGCTGGAAAACATACCCGGCGAACAGCGCCAGATTGCCGCCCAGCTAGGCATGCGCGGCGTGTCTTTCTTCCGCTTCGTAGAATGGCCGTGGCTGCGCCGCCAGATCCCGCCCGTGTCGGCATTAATCTTCATGCTCTGCTTTGCCAGCTTTGCCACCGTGCTGTCTCTCGGCGGCGGGCCGCAGGCCACCACCATCGAGCTGGCGATCTACCAGGCGCTGAGTTACGACTACGATCCGGGCCGCGCCGCGCTGCTGGCGATGGTGCAGATGATTTGCTGTCTCGCACTGGTGCTACTCAGCCAGCGGCTGAGTAAAACCCTTCCTCCCGGCAGTAATCAGATAGCAGGCTGGCGCGATCCGCAGGATAGCCTGCACAGCCGCGTCATCGATTTTATCCTGATTGCGCTGGCGCTCCTGCTACTGCTGCCGCCGCTTCTGGCCGTTATCGTTGACGGACTGAACCTCAATCTTGTGTCCGTGTTGCAACAGCCCGTGCTCTGGCAGGCAACCTGGACCTCGGTACGCATAGCGCTGGCTGCCGGGCTGGTCTGCGTCATGCTGACCATGATGCTGCTGTGGAGCAGCCGCGAACTCTACGCGCGTCAGGCCCGTAAAGCCGGTCAAATGCTGGAGCTGACGGGTATGTTGATTCTGGCGATGCCGGGCATCGTGCTCGCGACGGGCTTCTTCCTGCTGTTCAACAGCACCATCGGCCTGCCGGAAAGCGCCGACGGCATTGTGATTTTCACCAACGCACTGATGGCTATTCCTTACGCGCTCAAAGTGCTGGAAAACCCGATGCGCGACGTGAACAGCCGCTACGGTTTGCTGTGTCAGTCGCTGGGCATGCAGGGCTGGCAGCGGCTGAAAGTGGTGGAACTCCGCGCCCTGAAACGACCGCTCGCCCAGGCGCTGGCCTTTGCCTGCGTGCTGTCGATTGGGGATTTTGGCGTGGTGGCGCTCTTCGGTAATGAAGACTTCCGCACCCTGCCGTTCTGGCTTTACCAGCAAATTGGCTCCTACCGCAGCCAGGATGGGGCCGTCACGGCACTCTTACTGCTGCTGCTGTGCTTTGCGTTATTCACCGTTATCGAAAAACTTCCGGGGCGTGATGTTAGAACTGACTGATGTAACCTGGCTTTATCAGCATCTGCCGATGCGCTTCACGCTCTCCGTGCGTCAGGGGGAGATGATCGCCGTACTTGGCCCAAGCGGCGCGGGGAAAAGTACGCTGCTTAATTTGATTGCCGGTTTTCTGCAACCGGCGAGCGGATCGATAGTGATTGAAAACCGGGACCATACCCGAACTCCGCCGGCAAAGCGTCCGGTCTCGATGCTGTTTCAGGAAAACAACCTCTTTAACCATCTGACGGTGCGACAAAACATCGCGCTGGGGATGCATCCGAGACTCAAGCTGAACGAAGCCCAGCGCCAAAAGCTGGAGAGTATTGCCGCGCAAATGGGGATCACCGGGTTCATCGACAGGCTGCCGGGTGAGCTTTCCGGCGGCCAGCGTCAGCGCGTGGCGCTGGCACGCTGTCTGGTGCGCGCGCAGCCGGTGCTGCTGCTGGATGAACCCTTCTCTGCGCTCGATCCTGCGCTGCGTCAGGAGATGCTCGCCCTGGTGCAGGACGTCTGCCAGCGCCAGCAGCTGACGATGCTGATGGTGTCGCACAGTATTGAGGATGCCGCGCGGATTGCGCCGCGATCGGTGGTCATTGCCGAAGGGCGTATTTTGTGGGATGGAAAAACAGAAGAACTGCTGAGTGGTAAAGCGGGGGCGTCTTCACTTTTAGGTATTCGTGAGGTCTGATGCCCTCACCCTGGCCCTCTCCCACAGGGAGAGGGTACAAACATCAAAAACGGCAACCCGTTGCCGTTTTGCTTCTACCTTGTGCGGTCTGATGCCCTCACCCTCTCCCACCGGGAGAGGGAAAGCACCTTAACGGCTCACCACTTTTAATAAAATCTCGCCGTACACCGGCATCAGCGGGTGGCGAATCAGCGCCACCAGCGCCACGACAGCCACACCCAGCGTCAGCGGGGCCAGCCAGAGCAGGCGAGTGCGCGGGAGATAGCGCGTCAGGCGATCGACGTTGGCTTTCGCGCTGCGCCATAGCCGCCAGCAGAGCCAGACCGCCAGCCACAGCAGTACCGCCGTGCCCAGCAGCAGCCACTTAAACTCGCCGCTTTGCATTCCGTCAGGAATATCAATTGCCGCTCCGGCCAGGATGCCGGGCAGGAAGTAAAACGGCGGCCAGAAGACACAGCCGATAATGTTCGGCACCACGAATTTCGCAACGGGCAGATCAAGCATACCGGCCACCATCGGTACCAGCGGACGCGTTGGCCCAACAAAGCGGCCGACGAGGATGGTGAACATGCTGTGCTGATGCAGCGCGTGCTCGGTTTTATCCAGCAGCGCCTTGTTCTTTTTCATAAATGACCAGCGGTGCAGCGGCTTTTTAAAGCGCCAGCCCAGCCAGAAGGAGATCCAGTCGCCCAGCAAACAGCCGACGATACCGGCCATCCACGCCTGCCAGAAATTAACCTCACCGCTGCCGATAAGTGCGCCAAGCCCCGCCATCATCACGGTGCCGGGCAGGATCAGCCCAACCAGCGCCAGCGATTCCAGAAACGCCACCAGCGCCACGGCGATGAGCGAGTACATAACGGACTGGGTAATAAAGTGTTCCAGCAATGCCTGCATAACTATTCCGGTCAGAAAACGAATCAGCGATTCTGCTTAGCGCCCCGCACCGCGTCAAGGCATCAATTGTCTGAATAGTTTACAAGATGCTCCTGAAGTTCACCTGAATGTTTACCGTTTATTCACATCCCGCACGGAATTCGCTCGGGCTGGCCCCGGTGCATTTTTTAAATACGCGAGAGAAATAGAGCTGATCTTCGAAGCCCACGTTGCGCCCCACGGTGGCAATAGGCATTCGAGTGGTGCTGAGCAGCAGCTTCGCCTGGCTGATGCGCTGATCTTCGCGCCAGCTCAGCACGCTCACGCCAAGCTGCTGGCGGAACAGATGCGACAGGCGCGAAGGGGACAGGCAAACGTGCTGGGCGACGCTGGCAATATCAAACTGGCTGTCGGCCAGATGATCGCTGATGTACTGGCAGGCGTCGCGGACGCGGTTATCCAGCGGCGGGTTAAGCGATTCATTGATCGCTTCCATCCGGCGCAGCAGCACCTGTTCAAGCAGGTTAATCGCCAGCAGTTCGGCGTAGCGTCCGCCCGCCTGTCCCGCCTCAATAATCTGGGCAAACAGCTCGCGAAACTGCGACAGATGCGCCTCATCCGGGCGATAAAAGCCGGTATGCGCAAAAATGGCGGGCCACGAAAGCCACTCCTGCCAGTAGGCGCGCGGGCGGAAGTAGACCCACTGGTGATACCACTCTTTGGCATCCGGGTGGCGGCCGTAGTGGTGGATCTCCCCTGGTGGGAACAGCAGCATATCGCCGGGGCGGCAGATAAACTGCTGATCGCCGTTTTTGATGACCCCTTCACCGCGCACGGTGAGGTTCAAAATATACCCTTTCATTCCGAGCGGTCGGTCGACATAGAAATCGAGATAGCCCTCAGCCTCAATGGGCGTCAACCCTGCCACCAGGTGAGCATTAAACGAGTAGCCCGGCAGCAGGGGATCATTTTGCGGTTCAGCCATAATTTCAATACTCCCAACGGTCCTGAAGGAAACCAATTGTCCATATCGTTAAAAGCAGTATAAAAATGGCCCGCAAAAAGATCCAAAAAGCATTATGTCTCTTTTACGTCCGCCATGTTTCAGCCTTTCTCTCTGATTTCTCCGCCAGTATGAGCAGATAAGCAGTAACAAAAGTGTCTATAAGCGCGGCAGAAATGTCCACATTGAATATTTGCACGGCGTCACACTTTCAATCGTAACAGCAATTTAGTCCATAAGATTAGCGGATCCTGCCTGACGATTTTCGCCCCCAGTCTCTAATGTTCTTCCATACCTGTTTTTTGATGGAGCAACACCATGGCAATTGCGATTGGCCTCGATTTTGGCAGCGATTCGGTTCGCGCGCTGGCAGTGGACTGTACGTCCGGTCAGGAGATAGCAACCAGCGTAGAGTGGTACCCGCGCTGGCAAGTGGGGCGCTACTGCGATGCGCCAAACAACCAGTTCCGCCACCACCCGCGTGACTATATCGAGTCGATGGAAGCTGCGATCAAAACCGTCCTGGCTGAACTGACGGACGCCCAGCGGGCGGAGATTGTCGGGATTGGCGTCGACAGCACCGGCTCAACGCCTGCCCCGGTGGATGCCGAAGGCCGCGTGCTGGCGCTGCGTCCGGAGTTCGCCGACAACCCGAACGCCATGTTCGTGCTGTGGAAAGACCACGCCGCCGTGGAAGAGGCTGAAGCCATCACGCGCCTGTGCCATCAGCCGGGCAAAACCGACTACTCGCGCTACATCGGCGGGATTTATTCCAGTGAATGGTTCTGGGCCAAGATCCTCCACGTTACCCGCGCCGACGCCTCCGTTGCGCAGGCAGCCGCATCGTGGATTGAGCTGTGCGACTGGGTGCCTGCCCTGCTCTCCGGCACCACGCGTCCACAGGATATCCGCCGCGGCCGCTGCAGCGCCGGGCATAAATCGTTATGGCATGAAAGCTGGAGCGGCCTGCCTCCAGCCGCGTTCTTCGATGAGCTCGACCCGATTATCAACAAGAACCTGACATATCCGCTGTTTACCGACACCTTTACCGCCGATATTCCGGTCGGCACGCTCTGCGAAGAGTGGGCGAAACGCCTCGGCCTGCCGCAGAACGTGGCGATCTCCGGCGGCGCCTTTGACTGCCATATGGGCGCCGTCGGCGCAGGCGCGCAGCCAAACACGCTGGTAAAAGTCATTGGCACCTCCACCTGCGACATTCTGACGGCGGATAAAGCCACCGTCGGCGACCGTGCGGTAAAAGGCATCTGCGGCCAGGTGGACGGCAGCGTGGTGCCGGACTTTATCGGCCTCGAAGCCGGTCAGTCCGCGTTTGGCGATATCTACGCCTGGTTTGGCCGCGTGCTGGGCTGGCCGCTGGACCAGCTGGCGGCGGCGCATCCTGAACTGAAAACCCAGATAGCCGACAGCAAAAAGCAGCTTCTGCCGCAGCTCACCGAAGCCTGGGCGAAAAATCCCTCGCTCGATCACCTCCCGGTGGTGCTGGACTGGTTTAACGGTCGTCGCACGCCGTTCGCTAACCAGCGTCTGAAAGGGGTGATTACCGATCTCAACCTGGCAACCGACGCGCCTGCGCTGTTTGGCGGCCTGATTGCCGCAACGGCCTTCGGCGCCCGCGCCATTATGGAGTGCTTCACCGGGCAGGGCATCGACGTGAACAACGTGATGGCGCTGGGCGGCATCGCCCGTAAAAACCCGGTGATCATGCAGGCCTGCTGCGACGTGCTGAACCGTCCGCTGCAGATTGTGGCCTCCGATCAGTGCTGTGCCCTGGGCGCGGCGATTTTTGCCGCCGTGGCCGCAGGCGTCCATGCCGACATCCCGACCGCGCAGCAGCATATGGCGAGTGCCGTCGAAAACACTCTTCAGCCGCGTGCCCAACAGGCGCAACGCTTCGAACAGCTTTATCAGCGCTACCAGCAATGGGCAAAAAGCGCCGAACTTCACTATCTCCCTGTCGCCGCCCCGGCTAAAAGCACCGCGGACACTACGGCAACCCTGACCCATTAAGGACACGATGATGACCATTTTTAATAACTATGAAGTGTGGTTTGTGATTGGCAGCCAGCATCTGTACGGACCGGAAGCGCTGCAGCAGGTGACGAAACACGCTGAGCACGTGGTTAACGCGCTGAACGCAGAAGCGAAACTGCCGTGCAAACTGGTGCTGAAACCGCTGGGCACAACGCCGGACGAAATCACCCACATCTGCCGCGACGCCAACTATGACGACAAATGCGCCGGTCTGGTGGTGTGGCTGCACACCTTCTCGCCAGCAAAAATGTGGATCAACGGTCTGTCTATCCTCAACAAACCGCTGCTGCAGTTCCATACCCAGTTCAACGCCTCCCTGCCGTGGGACAGCATCGACATGGACTTTATGAACCTGAACCAGACCGCGCACGGCGGCCGCGAGTTCGGCTTCATCGGCGCGCGTATGCGTCAGCAGCACGCGGTGGTCACCGGCCACTGGCAGGATGGCAAGGCGCAACAACGCATCGGCTCCTGGATGCGTCAGGCGGTCTCTAAGCAGGACACCCGCCACCTGAAAGTGGTGCGTTTCGGCGACAACATGCGTGAAGTTGCGGTCACCGACGGCGATAAAGTCGCCGCGCAGATCAAGTTCGGCTTCTCCGTGAATACCTGGGCCGTGGGCGACCTGGTGCAGGTGGTGAATGAAATCAGCGATGGCGACGTGAGCGCGCTGGTGGACGAGTACGAAAGCAGCTACCGCCTGACGCCTGCGGCACAAATCAACGGCGACAAGCGCCAGAACGTGCTGGACGCGGCGCGCATCGAGCTGGGCATGAAGCGCTTCCTGGAACAGGGCGGCTTCCACGCTTTTACCACCACCTTTGAAGACCTCCACGGTCTGAAACAGCTGCCGGGTCTGGCGGTACAACGTCTGATGCAGCAGGGCTACGGCTTTGCGGGCGAAGGCGACTGGAAAACCGCCGCTCTGCTTCGCATCATGAAGGTGATGTCGACCGGTCTGCAGGGCGGCACCTCCTTTATGGAGGACTACACCTACCACTTCGAAAACGGCAACGACCTGGTGCTCGGCTCCCACATGCTGGAAGTGTGCCCGACAATCGCCGTCGAAGAGAAACCGATCCTCGACGTGCAGTATCTCGGCATCGGCGGTAAAGCCGATCCGGCGCGCCTGATCTTCAACACCCGCACCGGCCCGGCCATCAACGCCAGCCTGATCGACCTCGGCGATCGTTTCCGCCTGCTGGTGAACTGCGTCGATGCGGTTGAAACCCCACATTCTCTGCCGAAACTGCCGGTCGCCAACGCCCTGTGGAAAGCACAGCCTGACCTGCCAACCGCCTCAGAGGCCTGGATCCTGGCCGGCGGCGCGCACCATACGGTGTTCAGCCACGCGCTGGATCTGAACGATATGCGTCAGTTCGCGGAACTGCACGATATCGAACTGACCGTCATTGATAACGATACCCGCCTGCCCGCCTTCAAGGACGCGCTGCGCTGGAACGAAGTCTATTACGGTTCAAAACGCTAAGCCCTGAATGCCCGGTGGCACTGCGTTTACCGGGCCTACGGTTCCGTAGGCCGGATAAGCGAAGCGCCATCCGGCAGGAGACAATAATGTTAGACGATCTCAAACGTCAGGTGCTCGAAGCCAACCTGGCGCTGCCGAAACATAACCTGGTGACCCTGACATGGGGCAACGTCAGCGCCGTTGACCGGGAAAAAGGCGTGTTCGTGATCAAGCCTTCCGGCGTGGATTACGCGGTAATGACCGCAGAAGACATGGTGGTGGTCAGCATCAAAACGGGTGAAGTGGTGGAAGGCAGCAAAAAGCCCTCCTCCGACACGCCCACCCACCGCCTGCTGTATCAGGCATTCCCGACCATCGGCGGCATTGTGCATACCCATTCGCGCCATGCCACCATCTGGGCGCAGGCGGGCCAGTCCATCCCGGCGACCGGCACCACCCACGCGGACTACTTCTACGGCACCATTCCCTGCACGCGCCTGATGACCGATGCGGAGATTAACGGTGAGTACGAGTGGGAAACGGGTAACGTGATTGTTGAAACCTTCGAAAAACAGGGTATCGACGCGGCGCAAATGCCCGGCGTGCTGGTGCACTCCCACGGCCCGTTTGCCTGGGGTAAAAACGCGGAAGACGCGGTGCATAACGCCATCGTGCTCGAAGAGGTCGCCTATATGGGGATCTTCTGTCGCCAGCTGGCACCGCAGTTGCCGGATATGCAGCAGACCCTGCTCGATAAGCATTATCTGCGCAAGCACGGCGCGAAAGCGTATTACGGGCAGTAGCTTGTAGGCCGGATAAGCGCAGCGTCATCCGGCAAAAAAGGCACTGTATAAAACCCCAGCAAACCCACCTCAACCAGGCTATAATCAGGCCTGGTTTTGTTTTCTGGGATAACGGCGTGGCGCAGGCGCAAGAAGGCTTTTTACTGACCCGACACTGGCGGGATACCCCTCAGGGCACCGAGGTTGCGTTCTGGCTGGCGACGGATAACGGTCCGCTGCACGTTACGCTGCCGCCGCAGGAATCCGTGGCCTTTATTCCTGAAGCCCACGTCGAGAAGGTAAAGCAGCTGCTGCGCGGCGAAAACGGCTGGCGTTTGACGCCGCTTGAACTGAAAGATTTCCATCATCAGCCGGTCTACGGCCTCTACTGCCGCGCCCATCGTCAATTAATGCGCTACGAAAAGCTGCTCCGCGAAGCGGGCGTGACGCTTTACGAAGCGGATATTCGCCCACCAGAACGCTTTCTGATGGAGCGGTTCATTACCGCCCCTGTCTGGGTTGATGGCATCGAACAAAACGGCAGCGTCGTGAATGCTCGCCTGAAACCTAACCCACACTATCGCCCACCGCTGAAGTGGGTCTCCCTGGATATCGAAACCACCCGCCACGGCGAGCTTTACTGCATTGGCCTGGAAGGCTGCGGCGATCGGGTTGTCTATATGCTTGGGCCGCCGAATGGCGATGCGTCCGCGCTGGATTTCCGGCTTGAGTACGTGAACAGCCGCCCGCAGCTGCTGGAGAAGCTTAACCAGTGGTTTGCCGACTACGATCCCGATGTTCTGATCGGCTGGAACGTGGTGCAGTTTGACCTGCGCGTGCTGCAAAAACACGCCGAGCGCTACCGCATCCCGCTGATGCTGGGGCGCGGAAACAGCGAGCTGGAATGGCGCGAGCACGGTTTTAAGAACGGTGTTTTCTTTGCACAGGCTAACGGTCGCCTGATCATCGACGGCATCGAGGCGCTTAAGTCCGCCTTCTGGAACTTCTCTTCATTCTCCCTTGAAGCGGTCGCGCAGGAGCTGCTTGGCGAAGGCAAATCCATCGACAACCCCTGGGACCGAATGGACGAGATCGACCGGCGCTTTAACGAAGACAAACCTGCGCTCGCCACCTATAACCTGAAAGACTGCGAGCTGGTGACGCAGATTTTCCACAAAACCGAGATCATGCCGTTCCTGCTGGAGCGCGCGACGGTGAACGGACTCGCGGCTGACAGACACGGCGGCTCCGTGGCGGCCTTTAGCCACCTCTATTTTCCGCGAATGCACCGGGCAGGGTACGTTGCCCCCAACCTCGGGGACGTGCCGCCGCAGGCCAGTCCCGGCGGGTACGTGATGGACTCCCGGCCGGGATTGTATGACTCGGTGCTGGTGCTGGATTACAAAAGCCTCTACCCGTCGATTATCCGCACCTTCCTGATCGATCCCGTTGGGCTGGTTGAGGGCATGGCGCAGCCGGACGATGAACGCAGCACCGAAGGTTTCCTCGGCGCACGCTTCTCGCGGGAAAAACACTGTCTGCCTGAAATCGTGGGCAACATCTGGCACGGCCGCGATGAGGCCAAGCGCCACGGCAATAAGCCCCTTTCTCAGGCGCTGAAAATCATCATGAACGCCTTTTACGGCGTGCTGGGCACCAGCGCCTGCCGCTTCTTCGACCCGCGGCTGGCATCCTCCATCACAATGCGCGGACACGAGATTATGCGCCAGACCAAAGCGCTGATTGAATCCCGGGGCTATGACGTTATTTACGGCGACACGGACTCCACCTTTGTGTGGCTGAAAGGCGCGCACTCGGAAGGCGACGCCGCCCGCATCGGCAAAGAGCTTGTGGCCTTTGTGAACGACTGGTGGGGCAAACATTTGCAAAAAGAGCGGTTAACCAGCGCGCTGGAGCTGGAGTTTGAAACCCATTTTGCCCGCTTTTTAATGCCCACCATTCGCGGCACCGATCAGGGCAGCAAGAAGCGCTACGCCGGGCTGATTCAGGAGGGCGACGCGCAGAGGATGGTCTTTAAAGGGCTGGAGACGGTGCGCACCGACTGGACGCCGCTGGCGCAGCAGTTCCAGCAAACCCTCTACCTGCGGGTGTTCCGCAATGAGCCGTATCAGGACTACATCCGCGAAACCATCGCCAGCCTGATGGCGGGCGAACTTGATGCACAGCTGGTGTATCGCAAGCGCCTGCGCCGCCCGCTGGCGGAGTACCAGCGTAATGTGCCGCCCCATGTGCGCGCCGCGCGACTGGCGGATGAAGAGAATGTGCGGCGGGGCCGCGCGCCGCAGTATCAAAACCGTGGCACAATCAAATATGTCTGGACCACCAGCGGCCCGGAACCGGTTGATTACCAGCAATCGCCGCTCGATTACGATCATTATCTGACGCGCCAGCTTCAGCCGGTCGCGGAGGGAATTTTGCCCTTCATCAACGATGATTTTGCTACACTAGTGACAGGGCAACTTGGCCTATTTTGACGCGTGACGAAATGGCTGCCATCCAGTACCATAGCGCCCTTTCCATTCCCGGACCCATTTTTCGATGACCGTCTTTTTGACGGTGGTCGAACTATTGCCTGCAATTAAAGATTAGAGCCGAACAACTATGCCTTTTACACTTGGTCAACGCTGGATCAGCGATACAGAAAGCGAACTTGGATTGGGAACCGTCGTTGCCGTCGATGCGCGCATGGTTACCCTCCTCTTCCCTGCCACCGGTGAAAACCGTCTGTACGCTCGCAATGACTCCCCTGTTACCCGCGTGATGTTCAATCCGGGCGACACCGTGACCAGCCATGACGGCTGGCAGCTCAAGATTGAAGACGTAAAAGAAGAGAATGGACTGCTCGCCTACATTGGTACTCGTCTTGATACGGATGAGGCCAATGTCATCCTGCGTGAAGTGCTGCTCGACAGCAAACTGGTGTTCAGTAAGCCGCAGGACCGCCTGTTTGCCGGACAAATTGACCGTATGGATCGCTTCTCTCTGCGCTATCGCGCGCGTAAGTTCCAGAGCGAACAGTACCGCATGCCGTGGAGCGGCCTGCGCGGCCAGCGCACCAGCCTGATCCCTCACCAGCTGAACATCGCCCATGACGTGGGCCGTCGCCACGCGCCTCGCGTGCTGCTGGCCGACGAAGTGGGCCTGGGAAAAACCATCGAAGCGGGCATGATCCTGCACCAACAGCTGCTTTCTGGCGCTGCCGAGCGCGTGCTGATCGTGGTTCCGGAAACGCTGCAGCACCAGTGGCTGGTTGAGATGCTGCGCCGCTTCAACCTGCGCTTCTCCCTGTTCGACGACGAACGTTATGCCGAAGCGCAGCACGACGCCGACAACCCGTTTGAAACCGAACAACTGGTCATCTGTTCGCTGGACTTCGTGCGCCGCAGCAAGCAGCGCCTGGAGCACCTGTGCGATGCCGAGTGGGACATTATGGTGGTCGACGAAGCGCACCATCTGGTCTGGAGCGAAGACGCGCCGAGCCGCGAGTATATGGCTATCGAGCAGCTTGCCGAGCGCGTGCCTGGCGTTCTGCTGCTGACCGCAACGCCGGAGCAGCTGGGTCTTGAGAGTCACTTCGCCCGTCTGCGTCTGCTCGATCCAAACCGTTTTCACGATTTCGAGCAGTTTGTCGAAGAGCAGAAAAACTACCGCCCGGTTGCCGATGCCGTCGCCCTGCTGCTGGCGGGCAATCGTCTCTCTAACGATGAGCTGAACACCCTGAGCGATCTGATTGGCGAGCAGGATATCGAGCCGCTTCTGCAGGCTGCCAACAGCGACAGCGACAACGCGGAATCCGCGCGCAAAGAGCTGATCGACATGCTGATGGACCGCCACGGCACCAGCCGCGTGCTGTTCCGCAACACCCGTAACGGCGTCAAAGGTTTCCCGAAACGCGAACTGCATACGATTAAACTGCCGCTGCCGACGCAGTATCAGACGGCAATTAAAGTCTCCGGGATTATGGGCGCCCGCAAAACTCAGGAAGAGCGCGCCCGCGACATGCTTTATCCGGAACAAATCTACCAGGAATTTGAAGGTGATACCGGCACCTGGTGGAACTTTGACCCACGCGTGGAGTGGCTGATGGGCTATCTGACCGCCCACCGATCCCAGAAGGTGCTGGTGATCTGCGCCAAAGCGGCCACCGCGCTGCAGCTGGAGCAGGTCCTCCGCGAGCGTGAAGGTATTCGCGCTGCCGTGTTCCACGAAGGCATGTCCATCGTCGAGCGCGACCGCGCGGCAGCCTGGTTTGGGGAAGAGGACAGCGGTGCACAGGTGCTGCTGTGCTCGGAAATCGGCTCTGAAGGCCGCAACTTCCAGTTCGCCAGCAACCTGGTGATGTTCGATCTGCCGTTTAACCCGGATCTGCTGGAGCAGCGTATCGGTCGTCTGGATCGTATCGGTCAGGCGCATGATATTCAGATCCACGTTCCTTACCTGGAAAAAACCGCGCAGTCCGTGCTGGTACGCTGGTTCCACGAAGGTCTGGATGCGTTTGAACATACCTGCCCGACGGGCCGCACGATTTACGATCAGGTGCATGGCGATCTGATCGGCTACCTGGCCGCGCCGGAAAACGCGGAAGGGTTTGATGAGCTGATCAAGTCCTGCCGTGAGAAGCACGATGCGCTGAAAGCGCAGCTGGAGCAGGGCCGCGACCGCCTGCTGGAGATCCACTCCAACGGCGGCGAAAAAGCGCAGGCGCTGGCGGAAAGCATCGAAGAGCAGGATGACGACACCAGTTTAATCAGCTTCTCCATGAACCTGTTCGACATCGTCGGGATCAACCAGGACGATCGCGGCGAGAACATGATCGTCCTCACGCCGTCGGATCATATGCTGGTTCCGGATTTCCCGGGCCTGCCGGAAGATGGCTGCACTATCACCTTCGAACGTGATGTGGCACTGTCTCGCGAAGACGCCCAGTTCATTACCTGGGAGCACCCGCTGATCCGTAACGGTCTGGATCTGATCCTCTCCGGCGATACCGGCAGCAGCACCATCTCCCTGTTGAAAAACAAGGCGCTGCCAGTGGGCACCCTGCTGGTTGAACTGATCTACGTTGTGGAAGCGCAGGCGCCAAAACAGCTGCAGCTCACCCGCTTCCTGCCGCCGACGCCGGTGCGTCTGCTGCTGGATAAAAACGGTACTAACCTGGCCGCGCAGGTCGAGTTCGAGAGCTTCAACCGTCAGCTGAGCGCGGTTAACCGTCACACCGGCAGCAAGCTGGTCAACGCCGTTCAGCAGGACGTGCATGCTATTCTGCAACTGGGTGAAACCCAGGTTGAAAAAGCGGCTCGAGCATTGATTGATGCGGCACGCAGCGAAGCCGACGAGAAGCTCTCAGCAGAGCTTTCGCGTCTGGAAGCGTTAAAAGCGGTTAACCCGAACATTCGTGACGATGAACTGGCGGCGATTGAAAGCAATCGTCAGCAGGTGCTGGAGAGCCTGGATCAGGCAAGCTGGCGTCTGGACGCCCTGCGTCTCATCGTTGTGACGCATCAGTAAACGGAGCGCAAGATGGTGATGGAGCCCTACAATCCCCCTCAGGATCCCTGGCTGGTCATCCTTTATCAGGATGAGCATATTATGGTGGTCAACAAGCCAAGCGGCCTGTTGTCCGTGCCGGGGCGTCTGGACGAGCACAAAGACAGCGTGATGACGCGTATTCAGCGCGATTATCCGCAGGCGGAGTCCGTCCATCGCCTCGACATGGCCACCAGCGGCGTGATTGTGGTGGCTCTGCATAAAGAGGCGGAACGCGAGCTGAAACGCCAGTTCCGCGAGCGCGAACCGAAAAAGCAGTACGTCGCGCGCGTCTGGGGCCATCCGGCAAGCGAAGAGGGTCTGGTCGATTTACCGCTGATCTGCGACTGGCCGAACCGGCCAAAGCAGAAGGTGTGCTATGAAACCGGCAAGGCGGCGCAAACCGAGTATGAAGTGCTGGAGTACGCGCAGGATAACACCGCGCGCGTCCTGCTTAAGCCGATTACCGGGCGCTCTCACCAGCTGCGCGTGCATATGCTCGCCCTGGGCCACCCGATTTTGGGAGACCGGTTTTACGCGCCGCCAGAAGCGCTTGCGCTGGCTCCGCGCCTGCAGCTGCATGCGCAGACCCTCACCATTACCCATCCGGTTTTCGGCAATGCGATGACCTTTAAGGCACCCGTGGACTTCTAAAAAAAATGGCCCGATATCATCGGGCCACTTTTTTATTTAAAACCTTTTTGCTCTTTTATCAGCTCGTAGGCTTTCTGAATTTCCTGCGCTTTCTGCTTCGCCATCTCCATCATCTCTGGCGGTAAACCTTTCGCAACCAGCTTGTCCGGATGATGCTCGCTCATGAGCTTACGATAGGCACGCTTGATTGTGGTCTGATCGTCAGAAGGCTTTACGCCAAGCACGTTGCAGGCATCTTCCAGCGTCGGGCCACGCTGCGTCTGCTGCCAGCCGCCGCCGGAGGATTGCTGCTGGTAACCCCCGCCAAACTGCGCGCCACCCTGCATCATGCGCAGGAACTGGTCGAACTGCATGCGGGAGATCCCCAGCTCTTCAGCAATGACGTATAAAACGTCCCGCTCATTGGGATGAAGGGAGCCATCGGCGAAGGCCGCCTGAATTTGGATCTCCAGAAACATCCGAATTAAATCAAAACGTCCGAAGCAGATGCTGCGGAACTGACGCATTTTTTCACGCAGCGGATAGTTATCCGCTTTACCGATACGAAACGCATTTTGCGCTGCCACGCGAGATTCACCGTGCAGATTCATGCGATCCATGAATACGCTGGCAATCTGAATATCGGCTTCGGTGACGCGCCCTTTTGATTTGGTTAAATGCCCCATCACCTCAAAGGTGGTGGAGAAAAAGAGCGACTGACGCTCGCGCTGGTTGGCGAACCAGGCCATTTTGCGGCTGCGTGCCTTATCAAACATATGGCCGATAATGAGGCCCAGTACCACGCCCCAAAAGCCAGCGCCCATGATTAATGCGAACGCAACGCCGATGATTTTACCCCAATACTGCATATACTCCCCGAATAGTCATGTTCCTGGTTCGACGCAACGCCATCATTACAGTGGTCGCGCCACGGTCAATTGAGGGACATCGCCTATAATTTGCATTATCATACTCGTCATTCGATAGCGAGCCTAACACTCTGGCACGCAAACGGGCAGGATTAACGCTGGTACTGCGCTGATGAGTAAGATAGTCTCTGAGCGTTTGTAAGCCGTAGCCACTGATGACGGAACAATAAAATACAACGTATGAAAAAACGTATCCCCACCCTCCTGGCCACAATGATTGGCGCCGCTCTGTACAGCCAACAGGGGCTGGCAGCCGATCTCGCCTCGCAATGTATGCTTGGCGTCCCAAGTTACGATCGTCCACTGGTTGAGGGCGATACGAATGACTTGCCGGTTACCATCAATGCCGACAGTGCGAAAGGTAATTATCCTGACAATGCCACCTTTACGGGCAATGTCGATATTAACCAGGGCAACAGCCGTCTGCAGGCAGATGAAGTGCAATTGCATCAGAAGCAACCAGAAGGTGCGGCTGCGCCAGTACGTACGGTGGATGCGCTGGGTAATGTGCACTATGACGACAACCAGGTCATCCTGAAAGGTCCGAAAGCCTGGTCAAATCTGAATACAAAAGATACCAACGTCTGGGAGGGTGATTACCAGATGGTGGGTCGTCAGGGGCGCGGTAAAGCTGACCTGATGAAACAGCGCGGTGAAAACCGCTATACGATTCTGGAAAACGGATCGTTCACCTCCTGTCTGCCGGGCTCGAATACCTGGAGCGTGGTGGGCAGTGAAGTTATCCACGATCGTGAAGAACAGGTCGCGGAGATCTGGAACGCCCGCTTTAAGCTCGGCCCGGTCCCTGTTTTCTACAGCCCTTACCTGCAGCTTCCCGTGGGCGACAAACGACGTTCCGGTTTCCTGATCCCGAATGCCAAATACAGCACCTCGAACTACTTTGAGTTCTACCTGCCGTATTACTGGAACATCGCGCCAAACATGGATGCGACGATCACGCCGCACTATATCCATAAGCGCGGTAACATCATGTGGGAAAACGAGTTCCGCTATCTGACCAAAGCGGGTGCCGGTTTGATGGAGTTTGATTATCTGCCATCGGACAAAGTCTTCCAGGACGAGCACCCAAGCGAAGGTGATAAACACCGCTGGATGTATTACTGGCAGCATGCCGGGGTGATGGATCAGGTCTGGCGCTTCAACGTCGACTATACCAAAGTTAGCGATCCGTATTATTTCAACGACTTTGACTCTAAATACGGTTCCAGTACGGACGGCTACGCCACGCAGAAATTCAGCGTGGGCTACGCCATTGAGAACTTTAACGCCACGGTGTCGACCAAGCAGTTCCAGGTCTTTAACACCCAAACGGCCAGTACCTATGGTGCTGAACCGCAGCTGGACGTCAACTGGTATCAGAACGATGTCGGTCCTTTCGACACCCGCGTCTACGCCCAGGCGGTGCACTTCGTCAACACCAACTCGGATATGCCAGAGGCTACGCGTCTTCACCTCGAACCAACCATTAACTTACCTTTGTCGAACGACTGGGCAAGCCTGAACACCGAAGCCAAACTGATGGCGACCCATTACCAGCAGAAAAATGTCGACTGGTACAACAATCGCTATGGCACCGATCTTGACGAATCGGTAAACCGTACGCTTCCTCAGTTCAAGATGGACGGGAAGCTGATTTTCGAACGTGATATGGGCCTGCTGTCTGATGGGTATACCCAGACGCTTGAACCGCGTATGCAGTATCTCTATGTGCCTTATCGCGATCAGAGCAAAATTCAGAACTACGACTCCTCTTTCCTGCAGTCTGACTACAGCGGCCTGTTCCGTGACCGGACCTATGGTGGTCTCGACCGTATTGCGTCCGCTAACCAGTTAACGACCGGCGTCACAACGCGCGTTTATGATGAATCTGCCGTTGAACGTTTTAACGTTTCTGTTGGTCAAATCTACTATTTCACCGAGTCTCGTACCGGTGATGACGACATTAACTGGGAGAAAGACAACAAAACGGGTTCACTGGTGTGGGCAGGTGATACCTACTGGCGCATGACCGATCGTTGGGGTCTGCGCGGTGGTGTTCAGTACGATACTCGACTGGATAACATCGCGACGGGCAGTGCTGCCATTGAATACCGTCGTGATGAAGACCGTATGGTGCAGTTGACGTACCGTTATGCCAGCCCGGAATATATTCAGGCGACATTGCCGAACTACGCCAATGCTGACCAGTACAAAGATGGTATTTCGCAGGTAGGTGGCGCCGCGAGCTGGCCAATCGCCGATCGTTGGTCAATCGTCGGAGCCTACTACTATGACACGAATGCCCAAAAACCCGCTGACCAGATGCTAGGTCTGCAATATAACTCCTGCTGTTACGCGCTGCGTGTCGGCTACGAACGCAAACTTAACGGCTGGGATACTCAAAACAGTCAGGGCAAATACGATAACGTGATTGGCTTTAATGTCGAGCTGCGCGGCCTGAGTTCCAACTACGGTCTGGGCACGCAGCAGATGCTGCGCTCGAACATTCTGCCTTACCGCAGTTCCTTGTAATGTGCTTGATTTGCAACATAATCCGCTTTGCGGTTAATTGAAATGGAAAAAGTATGAAGAACTGGAAAACGCTGCTGCTCGGTGTCGCCATGGTTGCGAATACTAGCTTCGCGGCCCCCCAGGTTGTTGATAAAGTCGCCGCTGTGGTTAACAACGGCGTCGTGCTTGAAAGTGACGTTGACGGTTTAATGCAGTCTGTAAAGCTCAATTCGGGCCAGGCAGGTCAGCAGCTTCCGGATGACGCAACGCTGCGCCACCAGATCCTGGAACGTCTGATCATGGATCAGATCGTCCTGCAGATGGGTCAAAAAATGGGTGTGAAGGTTTCTGACGAGCAGCTCGATCAGGCGATCACGAACATTGCGAAACAGAACAACATGTCCCTGGACCAGATGCGCAGCCGTCTGGCCTACGATGGCATCAGCTACGCCACTTACCGTAATCAGATCCGTAAAGAGATGCTGATTTCAGAAGTGCGTAACAACGAAGTACGTCGCCGCGTCACCATCCTGCCTCAGGAAGTGGACGCGCTGGCTAAGCAGGTAGGTAACCAGAACGATGCCAGCACCGAACTGAACCTGAGCCACATTTTGATCCCGCTTCCGGAAAACCCAACCTCCGATCAGGCGGCTGAAGCAGAAAGCCAGGCGCGTTCTATCGTTGAGCAGGCGCGTAACGGCGGTGACTTTGGCAAGCTGGCCATCACCTATTCCGCTGACCAGCAGGCGCTGAAAGGCGGCCAGATGGGTTGGGGCCGTATTCAGGAACTGCCATCCCTCTTTGCCCAGGCGCTGAGCACGGCGAAGAAAGGGGACATCGTCGGTCCAATCCGTTCAGGTGTTGGCTTCCACATTCTGAAAGTGAACGATCTGCGCGGTCAGAGCCAGAGCATTTCCGTCACGGAAGTTCACGCTCGCCACATTCTGCTGAAACCGTCTCCGATCATGACTGACGATCAGGCGCGTGCGAAGCTGGAACAGATTGCAGCTGACATCAAGAGCGGCAAAACCTCCTTTGCGAATGCGGCAAAAGAGTTCTCTCAGGATCCAGGCTCTGCTAACCAGGGTGGCGATCTGGGCTGGGCTGCGGCCGACATCTACGATCCGGCTTTCCGCGACGCGTTGAAGAGAATGAGCAAAGGTCAGCTGAGCGCACCTGTGCACTCTTCCTTCGGCTGGCATCTGATTGAACTGATGGATACCCGCAATGTCGATAAAACCGATGCGGCCCAGAAAGACAGAGCCTACCGTATGCTGTTCAACCGCAAATTCTCTGAAGAAGCGGCAACCTGGATGCAGGAACAACGCGCCAGCGCTTACGTGAAAGTGCTGAGCAACTGATGAAACAGCATCGTGTTGTGATCACGCCCGGCGAGCCCGCCGGGATTGGGCCTGACCTCGTCGTCCAGCTCGCCCAGCGCAGCTGGCCGGTGGAACTGGTTGTCTGCGCAGATGCAACACTGTTACAAGACCGGGCAACATTGCTCGGTCTGCCTTTAACGCTCCTCCCCTATGTTGAAGGCCAGCAACCCGTTCCGCAGCAAGCGGGCACCCTCACGCTTCTGTCGGTTCCTCTTCGCACCCCTGTCGTCCCCGGTCAACTCAGCACAGAAAACGGGCGCTACGTTGTCGAGACGCTGGCGCGCGCCTGCGACGGCTGCCTGAACGGCGAGTTCGCGGCGCTGATCACCGGTCCGGTGCATAAAGGCGTTATCAACGACGCGGGGATCCCCTTTACCGGACACACCGAGTTCTTTGAAGAACGTTCGCACAGTCCGAAAGTGGTGATGATGCTGGCGACGGAAGAGATGCGCGTCGCGCTGGTGACGACCCATCTGCCCATCAAAGCCATTCCTGATGCCATCACCCCTGAGCTCCTGCGTGAGATCATCGGGATTTTGCATCACGATCTGCAGACGAAATTCGGTATCCCGCAGCCGCACGTGCTGGTTTGTGGCCTGAATCCGCATGCGGGCGAAGGCGGACACATGGGCACCGAAGAGATCGACACCATCATTCCGGTGCTCAACGAAATGCGGGAAAAAGGGATGAACCTCAGCGGGCCACTGCCTGCGGACACCCTTTTCCAGCCCAAATACCTGGATAATGCCGACGCCGTGCTCGCGATGTACCACGATCAGGGCCTCCCCGTGCTAAAATACCAGGGCTTTGGCCGCGGCGTGAATATCACCCTCGGTTTACCCTTTATTCGAACGTCCGTTGACCACGGTACTGCGCTGGATCTGGCAGGCCAGGGGAAAGCGGATGTCGGCAGTTTTATTACGGCGCTTAATCTCGCCATCAAAATGATTGTTAATACTCAATGACTAATCGAGTCCATCAGGGCCACTTAGCCCGTAAACGTTTCGGGCAAAACTTCCTTAACGATCAGTTCGTGATCGAAAGCATTGTCTCGGCTATTAATCCGCAAAAAGGTCAGGCGATGGTCGAAATCGGCCCGGGCCTTGCCGCACTGACCGAGCCAGTAGGCGAACGCCTTGACGAACTCACGGTTATCGAGCTGGACCGCGATCTGGCCGCACGCCTGCAAACACATCCGTTCCTCGGGCCGAAGTTGACCATTTATCAGCAAGATGCCATGACCATGAACTTTGGCGAACTGTCAGAGAAAATGGGCCAGCCGCTGCGCGTCTTCGGTAACCTGCCATACAACATTTCCACCCCGCTGATGTTCCACCTGTTTAGCTATACTGATGCCATTGCCGACATGCACTTCATGTTGCAAAAAGAGGTTGTTAACCGTCTGGTTGCAGGCCCGAACAGTAAAGCGTATGGTCGTTTAAGCGTGATGGCACAATATTACTGCAACGTGATCCCGGTACTCGAAGTACCGCCGTCAGCGTTCACACCGCCACCGAAAGTAGACTCTGCGGTTGTGCGCCTTGTGCCGCACAAAACGAAACCGTACCCGGTAAAAGATCTGCGTGTACTGAGCCGCGTCACCACCGAGGCCTTTAACCAGCGTCGTAAAACGATCCGTAACAGCCTGAGCAACTCGTTTACCGTTGAGGTGTTAGCCGAGCTGGGGATCGACCCGGCAATGCGAGCGGAGAACATTTCCGTAGAGCAGTACTGCAAGCTGGCTAATTACATCAGCGAAAATGCGCCGCCGAAGGAGAGTTAAGCCATGATTGATTCGCCCCGCGTATGTGTCCATGTACAAAGCGTCTATGTTGAATCGCAATCCTCACCGGATGAAGAACGTTTTGTCTTTGCTTACACCGTGACCATCCGCAATCTGGGGCGGATGCCCGTGCAGCTGCGCGGGCGCTATTGGCTTATCACAAACGGCAATGGTCGTGAAATTGAAGTCCAGGGCGAAGGCGTGGTGGGTGAACAACCGCATATCGCTCCTGGCGAAGAATATCAGTACACCAGCGGCGCGGTGATCGAAACGCCAATGGGTACCATGCAAGGCCATTATGAAATGGTCGACGTCGATGGCAATAGCTTCCGCGTTGCCATTCCCGTATTCCGTCTCGCCGTTACAACATTCATTCATTAATCCAATGTCTACATATCTGATTGGCGACGTTCACGGTTGCTACGATGAACTGATCGCATTATTAAAGCAGGTCGACTTTACGCCAGGACAGGACATGCTGTGGCTGACGGGTGATTTAGTGGCGCGTGGCCCGGGCTCCCTTGAGGTTTTACGTTTCGTTAAATCACTGGGCGATAGCGTACGCATGGTTCTGGGCAATCACGATCTGCATCTGCTGGCGGTATTCGCCGGGATCAGCCGCAATAAACCGAAAGATCGTATTACCCCCCTGCTTGAAGCACCGGATGCGGACGATCTGATCAACTGGCTGCGTCGTCAGCCGCTGCTGCAGATCGATGAAGAGAAAAAGCTGGTCATGGCCCATGCCGGGATCACGCCACAATGGGATCTCGAGACGGCAAAAGCCTGCGCGCGCGATGTTGAGGCAGTGCTGGCAAGCGACTCGTATCCTTTCTTCCTCGATGCCATGTACGGCGATATGCCGAACCACTGGAGCGAGGATCTCAGCGGTCTGGCCCGTCTGCGTTTTATCACCAACGCCTTCACCCGCATGCGTTTCTGCTTCCCGAACGGACAGCTGGACATGTATTCCAAAGAGACGCCGGAAAGCGCGCCTGCACCGCTGAAACCGTGGTTTGCCATTCCGGGACCGGTGACAAGCGAGTACAGCGTCGTGTTTGGTCACTGGGCGGCGCTGGAAGGTAAAGGGACGCCGGAGGGGATCTACGGTCTTGATACCGGATGCTGCTGGGGTGGGGAGTTAACCTGCTTACGGTGGGAAGATAAAACGTACTTCGTACAGCCATCCAACCGACAGCTGGACTTAGGAGAAGGTGAGGCTGTAGCCTCCTGAAAATTGCCCCTCACCCCGAAGGGGCGAGGGGGAAAAGACCGCACCGAACAGTCCCCTCTCCCCTGTGGGGAGAGGGTTAGGGTGAGGGGTACATCACTTAACGACGCTCCAGAATCTCGAAGCAGTAGCTATGTGAGTTCTGTGCATCCGCGTCGTGGAATTCGCTGAAAACGGATTCCCACTCGTCCGGATCGTAATCCGGGAAATGGGTATCCCCTTCCACTTCCGCATCAATGTGGGTCAGATACAATTTCTGCGCTTTCGGCAGGAACTGCTCATACACGCGTCCGCCGCCGATCACCATGATCTCTTCAGCATCACCACAGGCGGCAATCGCTTCATCAACGGATTTCACCCACTGCACGCGATCGTCAGTGCCTGGCTGGCTACTGATCACAATATTCTTACGGCCCGGTAATGGACGACCAATCGACTCCCAGGTCAGGCGGCCCATCACTACCGGCTTGTTTAACGTCGTACGTTTAAACCATGCGAGATCGGCAGGCAGGTTCCACGGCATGGCATTTTCCATGCCGATAACGCGGTCTACCGCCAGCGCTGCAATCAGACTGATCATTGAAAATTTCCCGGATGCAAAAAATTGCCGCCACTATACGGAAAGCTTAATCTTTCGTCGACTGGCGGCAGGGTAAAGAAACAGAAATTTTTTAATATTGCTGGCAACTCCACTTCACGCGGACGGTTTACTTTCCGGTTCATCCTGAGGATCCCCGGTGTGCTTGCCCTCTTCCGTTCCCTGCCAGCCGTGACGCTGGGTAAGCGACAGGTGATTGCGGTCCTCGTTAATGATTTCCGTCAGCATCGCGCTGGTACGTTTAAACACGGCTGCCCGGTCAGAAGCTGTGCTGCTCGCCATCTCCACCATCTCCTCGACCATCCCGGTGTTAAAGCGGCGGAACAGATCGGCACGCTCACGCGCCTCATACGCCCCCAGCCCCAGGCTTTCCAGTGCCATTCGACCAGATTTAAGCGCACCTTCGAAGGTTTCACGCTCCGGCGCTACGACGCCAGCCTGACGCAGCTGGATGTAGTGATCCACATCGCGCGCGCGGGAGATAATCGTCAGGTCAGGGAAATGCTCTTTGACCAGCTCAACCAGCTGCAGACTGGTTTGCGGATCGTCAATGGCGTTGATCAGCACCTCGGCTTTCGCAGCCCCGGCCGACTCGAGCAAATCGACGCGGGTAGCATCACCATAGAATACTTTCATATCGAATTTACGCAGGGTTTCTACGTGGTCAGGATCGTGATCGAGAATGACCATTTTAACGCCGCTGGAGAGCAGCAAACGGCCGGTGATCTGCCCGAAGCGCCCGAACCCGGCGACGATCACCCGAGGCTGTTCTTCGTCGATCTCATCGGCTTCACGCCCCTGTTCGCTGTCCGATTTCTCCAGACGCGTCAGCAGCACCAGCAGGATCGGCGTGGCGGCCATCGATAATGCCACGGCCAGCGTTAACGCTTTGGCCCATTCGGGATCGAGCACCTTCGCCATCTGCGCGGCACCAAACACTACAAATGCGAATTCACTCCCCTGTCCCAGCAGCGCGGCAAACCAGCGACGTTGTTTACCTGGCACCTTCAGCGGACGGGCAACCAGCCACAGTACCGCCATTTTAATGACCAGGAAACCCACCAGCAGGATAACAATCCGCAGCGGATGCGTGGCCAGCGTGCCGAAGTCGACGGACATCCCGACGCCGATGAAAAACAGCCCCAGCAGCAAGCCTTTAAACGGCTCGATATCGCTTTCCAGCGCGTGGCGGTATTCGGAGCTTGCCAGCAGAACGCCTGCCAGGAAGGCGCCCATAGCCATCGACAGCCCGGCTTCTTCCAGCAGCAGACCGAAGCCAAACACCAGGAATAACGCAACGGCACTGAACACTTCGCGCAGGCCCGAGCGCGCAACAAAGCGCAGCAGTGGACGGGTGACGTATCGGCCAAGCAGGACCACCAGCATCAGAGCACCGACGACTTTCAGCGCCGACAGTGCAAATGCGCCAAGCGTCGTTGATGCTCCGCTGGCGGCCAGCAGTGGGATCATCGCCACCAGCGGGATGGCGGCAATGTCCTGGAACAGCAGCACCGAGAACGCGCTGCGGCCCATCCGGGAGACCGTCAGGTTACGCTCATTCATCGCCTGCATGGCAATGGCCGTCGAGGAGAGCGCCAGCGTCATGCCGATCAGTCCGGCCACTTTCCAGTCCATCCCCAGCAGGATGCAGAACCCGCCCAGCAGCAGGCCACACGCCACCATCTGTAGCGCGCCGCCGCCAAACACGGAAGCACGCAATTTCCATAAGCGCTGCGGATCCAGCTCCAGACCAATTACAAACAGCATCAGCACCACGCCAATTTCAGCGAAATGCAGTATCGCTTCAGCATCGGTGACCAGACGAAGGCCCCACGGTCCAATCACGCACCCGGCAATCAAATAGCCGAGCACTGACCCCAGCCCCAGTCGAACCGCCACAGGGACAATCAGTGCCGCCGCGCCGAGATAAATCAGTGCCTGTATCAGCGTATGGCTATCCATTGTGCGTCTCCTGCCACTCAAGTAAGCGTTGTTTGTAGTGGCGAGCCTGCGCCTGCAGCGTTTCATCGTCGCAGACAAACGTGCAGTGCATGGCAAAAGGCGGGAGCCAGTTCAGACCACAATAGAGCGCGGTCGCCTGTAGCGGCTGCGCCAGCACCTCAAATCCGGGGAAGGAGCCGATATCAAAGTGGCTTTCACCGCCGCCGGTCGTCACGGCCCACATCAGGCTTTTCCCCTTCAGCGCATGACCGTTATGACCATATGCCCAACCGTGAGAGAAGACTTTATCGATCCACAGCTTCAACAGCGGAGGCGTGCTGTACCACTGCATCGGATGCTGCCAGATAATCAGATCGGCACGAGAAAGCGCCTCCTGTTCGGCGGCGATATCGATATTAAAATCGGGATAAAGTTGATAGAGGGAACGTATCTCTACGTTATCAAGCGTCCTTACCTGCTCAAGCATCCGCTTATTCGCATGCGAGTGCTGCGGATAAGGGTGCGCGTAAATTATGAGTATCATTGATTAGCCTGTTGTTACTGCTTTCTTTTAACAAAAGAGTGTAGTCAGTAATTCAACAGGCTAATAGTGAATATTATTGACGGGCTTAGGTCAGAATTCTGAATTAGTTATCCAGCTCGCCCATGGATTTAACCTGATCACGGTTAATCTGCTCAGTCTGACCGGTTTCGGCGTTTTTATACGACACCAGACCGGTATCATCATCCACCTGCGGTTTGCCGTCAGTGACAATGGTGCGGCCATCGGTGGTTTTAACTGCCTGATTAGACGAACACCCCGCAACGGTGAACATTGCAGTAGCGGCCAGAACGGAAGCGATCAGTAGTTTATTTTGCATGGTGTTTTCCCCTGCGCTCAGTTTAATTTCATTATCGACTTAACCATTTTAGGCTAACTGACTGAAAGCGGATGGAAAACCAGAAGGTTCTGAAGATGGGAGAATGCCCGGCAACGGTGCGTCGCCGGGCATTTTAACTTACTTGTTAATCTGTGCGTGCATTTCCTGCACTGAAATCACCTTCTCGGTGGCATCCGCGTTCAGCGCCATGGCCGTTGCGAAACCGCCGTTCAGGGTCGTGTCGTAGTGCACTTTGTACTGCAGCGCGCTGCGGCGAATCAGCTTGGAATCTTCAATCGCCTGACGGCCTGCGGTGGTGTTGATGATGTAGGTGTATTCGCCATTCTTGATACGGTCCTGAATGTGCGGACGACCTTCATGCACCTTGTTCACCAGACGCGGGTTGATACCGGCTTCACCCAGCACAATCGCCGTACCGTGGGTTGCATCCAGCTCGAAGCCCTGTTTCAGCAGCTTAGCGGCCAGGTCAACCACGCGCTCTTTGTCGCCTTCGCGAACGGAGAGCAGCGCACGGCCTGATTTTCTCATGGTGGAGCTACTGCCCAGCTGCGCCTTCGCGAACGCTTCTGCGAAGGTGCGGCCCACGCCCATCACTTCCCCGGTAGAGCGCATTTCTGGCCCTAACAGCGGGTCAACGCCAGGGAATTTGTTGAACGGCAGCACCACTTCTTTCACCGAGTAGTACGGTGGGATAATCTCTTTGGTCACGCCCTGCTGCGCCAGCGTCTGGCCCGCCATTACGCGCGCCGCCACTTTCGCCAGCGGTACGCCGGTGGCTTTGGAGACGAACGGTACGGTACGTGCCGCACGCGGGTTCACTTCAATCAGGTAGACTTCGTTGTCTTTCACCGCGAACTGGACGTTCATCAGGCCGCGAACCTGCAGCTCGAAGGCCAGCTTCTGCACCTGCTGACGCATCACGTCCTGAATCTCCTGGCTCAGGGTGTACGCTGGCAGAGAACAAGCGGAGTCACCGGAGTGCACGCCCGCCTGCTCGATGTGCTCCATGATGCCGCCAATCAGCACCATTTCGCCGTCGCAGATAGCGTCAACGTCCACTTCCACCGCGTCGTCGAGGAAGCGGTCGAGCAGCACTGGCGCATCGTTGGAGACGCTTACCGCAGTCTGGAAGTAGCGGCGCAGGTCGGCTTCGTCATAAACGATTTCCATCGCGCGGCCGCCCAGCACGTAGGAAGGACGCACCACCAGCGGGTAGCCAATCTCTTTCGCCTTCTCAACGGCCATTTCAATGGCGGTCACGGTGGCGTTCGCAGGCTGCTTCAGCTTCAGACGGTCAACCGCCTGCTGGAAACGCTCGCGGTCTTCCGCACGGTCAATCGCGTCCGGGCTGGTGCCGATAACCGGCACGCCTGCCGCTTCCAGCGCGCGCGCCAGCTTCAGCGGGGTCTGGCCGCCGTATTGCACGATAACGCCTTTTGGCTTCTCGATGCGCACGATTTCCAGCACATCTTCCAGCGTCACCGGCTCGAAGTAGAGGCGGTCAGAGGTGTCGTAGTCGGTCGATACGGTTTCCGGGTTACAGTTGACCATGATGGTCTCGTAACCGTCTTCACGCAGCGCCAGGGAGGCGTGCACGCAGCAGTAGTCGAACTCGATGCCCTGGCCGATACGGTTTGGACCGCCGCCCAGCACCATAATCTTGTCGCGGTCGACGGACGGATTAGCTTCGCACTCGTCTTCATAGGTGGAGTACATGTAGGCGGTGTCAGTTGAGAACTCTGCCGCACAGGTGTCCACGCGCTTGTAGACCGGGTGCAGGTCGTACTGGTCGCGCAGCTTGCGGATTTCCGCTTCACGCACGCCCGCCAGCTTAGCCAGACGCGCATCGGCGAAGCCTTTACGCTTCAGCACGCGCAGGAAGTCAGCGTCCAGACCGGTGATGCCCAGCTCTGCGACCTGTTCTTCCAGACGCACCAGCTCTTCAATCTGCACCAGGAACCAGCGGTCGATGTTGGTCAGGTTGAACACGCCGTCGACGGAGAGGCCGGCACGGAAGGCATCGGCGATGTACCAGATACGCTCTGCGCCCGCGTCTTTCAGCTCGCGACGGATTTTGGTCAGCGCTTCCGGGTCGTCCAGGCTCACTTTCGGGTCGAAGCCGGTCGCGCCCACTTCGAGGCCGCGCAGCGCTTTCTGCAGGGATTCCTGCTGCGTGCGGCCAATCGCCATCACTTCACCGACAGATTTCATCTGGGTGGTCAGACGGTCGTTAGCGCCCGCAAATTTCTCGAAGTTAAAGCGAGGAATTTTGGTCACAACGTAGTCGATGGACGGTTCAAAGGAGGCAGGCGTGCGGCCACCGGTGATGTCGTTCATCAGCTCGTCGAGGGTATAACCCACCGCCAGTTTCGCCGCCACTTTCGCAATCGGGAAGCCGGTCGCTTTAGAGGCCAGCGCGGAGGAACGGGACACGCGCGGGTTCATTTCGATAACAATCAGACGGCCGGTTTTCGGGTTCACGGAGAACTGCACGTTAGAACCACCGGTTTCCACGCCGATTTCACGCAGTACCGCCATCGAGGCGTTACGCATGATTTGATACTCTTTGTCGGTCAGGGTCTGGGCTGGCGCAACGGTGATGGAGTCACCGGTGTGGATACCCATCGCATCGAAGTTTTCGATGGAGCAGACGATGATGCAGTTGTCGTTTTTATCACGCACCACTTCCATCTCGTACTCTTTCCAGCCAATCAGCGATTCATCAATCAGCAGCTCTTTGGTTGGAGAGAGATCCAGACCGCGTTCGCAAATCTCTTCGAACTCTTCGCGGTTGTAGGCGATACCGCCGCCGGTGCCGCCCATGGTGAACGATGGACGGATGATGCACGGATAGCCCACGTCAGCCGCGACGGCCAGCGCTTCTTCCATGTTGTGTGCAATACCGGAACGCGCGGTGTCGAGGCCGATTTTCTTCATCGCCACGTCGAAGCGGCGACGGTCTTCTGCTTTATCAATCGCGTCGGCTGTCGCGCCAATCATGGTCACGCCGAACTCGGCCAGCACGCCCTGACGCTCCAGCTCCAGCGCGCAGTTCAGCGCAGTCTGGCCGCCCATGGTTGGCAGCACCGCGTCCGGGCGCTCTTTTTCGATGATTTTGCGCACCACTTCCCAGTGAATCGGCTCGATGTAGGTTGCATCAGCCATTTCCGGGTCGGTCATGATGGTTGCCGGGTTAGAGTTGACCAGGATAACGCGGTAACCCTCTTCGCGCAGGGCTTTACACGCCTGCGCACCGGAGTAGTCGAATTCGCAGGCCTGGCCGATGACGATCGGGCCAGCGCCAAGGATCAGGATGCTTTTTATGTCTGTACGTTTTGGCATTGTCTTCTCGGCTCCTGATTATTTAGCGGTCTTACGGTATTGCTCGATAAGTTCGATGAAGTGATCGAACAGCGGCGCGGCGTCGTGTGGGCCCGGGCTGGCTTCAGGGTGGCCCTGGAAGCTGAAAGCTGGCTTATCGGTACGATGAATGCCCTGAAGGGTGCCATCGAACAGCGACTTATGAGTCACGCGCAGGTTAGCCGGCATAGAGGCTTCATCAACGGCAAAGCCGTGGTTCTGCGCGGTGATCATCACCGTGTTGTTATCGATGTCTTTCACCGGGTGGTTACCACCGTGGTGGCCGAACTTCATCTTAACGGTGTTCGCACCGCTCGCCAGCGCCAGCAACTGATGGCCAAGGCAGATGCCGAATACCGGGATGTCGGTTTCCAGGAAGGACTTGATGGCGGCGATGGCGTAATCGCACGGCGCCGGGTCACCAGGACCGTTGGACAGGAAAATACCGTCCGGATTCATCTTCAGCACGTCTTCGGCAGACGTTTGTGCCGGAACCACCGTCAGGCGGCAGCCGCGGTCAACCAGCATGCGCAGGATGTTGCGCTTGGCGCCGAAATCGTAGGCCACCACGTGGAACGGCAGCTCGCTCTCTTTTTTCGCTTCCGGCAGGTCGCCTTCCAGCGTCCAGCTACCCTGCGTCCAGCTGTAGGCCTCAGCGGTAGTCACTTCTTTCGCCAGGTCCATGCCGTTCAGGCCCGGGAAGGCTTTCGCTTTTTCCAGCGCCAGCGTCGCATCGAGGTTGTCACCCGCGATGATGCAGCCGTTCTGTGCACCCTTCTCGCGCAGCAGACGCGTTAACTTACGGGTATCGATATCGGCAATCGCCACAATGTTATGGCGCTTCAGGTAAGAAGAGAGGTCTTCGGTATTGCGGAAGTTGCTGGCAATCAGCGACAGGTCGCGGATGACCAGGCCTTGCGCATGTACCTGAGAAGATTCTTCGTCAGCAGCATTGGTGCCGACATTGCCGATATGAGGATAAGTAAGAGTAACGATTTGGCGAGAATAGGAAGGATCAGTGAGGATTTCTTGATAACCGGTCATTGAAGTATTGAAAACGACTTCCCCAACCGCCGAACCTGTTGCCCCTATGGCCCGACCGATAAACTGGGTTCCGTCTTCCAGAACCAATAGCGCTGACTTAATCAAAACACCCTCCAGAGAATATTCACTCACTTTATTTGCATATTAATTCACAACCACGTCATAAATCAATGCAAATGTGTTGCCAGCGGATTTTTGGCAAACGGCGGCATTCTGGGGATTTGGTGGGTAAAAGTCAACTCAAAACGGATATTTTGTTTATTCTTTTGCGAGCCTGGCGGCTGGAATGCGATTTAAGGGGCAAAAAGATCAGGCAAATCATTCTGGAAAACGCTTGCGCGGTAAGTTTAATGGGAATTTCGTGCGCGGGCTAATAAAAAGTGGACCATATGGTCAAAATTTACAATTACGCAACGCAAAAAAGAGAGAAGAGACAGTATTTTAAAGCTTTAACAGAAAAACACAAACAAAGAAGATAAAATAAAAGGGCAATAAATTATTGCCCTATGCAATCAATACATTACGACTGCAATAACCACATCACGATGGGTAATAATGCTTACAAATTGTTGAGATCGAGCACATCTCGCATATCAAAAAGACCATTACGTTTGCCTTTCAACCACAACGCGGAGCGCACTGCGCCATTTGCAAATGTCATTCGGCTAGATGCCTTATGCGTGATCTCTACGCGTTCGCCGATATCGGCGAACATCGCGGTATGTTCGCCGACGATATCGCCTGCTCGCACAGTTGCGAAGCCAATGGTTCCCGGAACGCGTTCGCCCGTATGACCTTCGCGAGAATAGACCGCGATGTCTTTTAAATCTTTATCCATTGCATAAGCAATCGCTTCGCCCATTGCCAGCGCTGTGCCTGATGGCGCGTCGACTTTATAGCGGTGATGCGCTTCAACAATTTCAATGTCGGTATAGTCGCCCATCACTTTCGCCGCCTTTTCCAGCAGCTTCAGCATCACGTTAACACCTACGCTAAAGTTGGCAGCGAAGACGATCGCAATCTCGTTTGATGCCTCCTGAATGGCTTGTTTACCCGCGTCGTCAAAACCGGTAGTGCCAATCACCATCCCTTTACCGTTCTGACGGCAAAACGCAAGGTGGTTCAATGTGCCTTCAGGGCGCGTGAAATCGATGAACACATCAAAGTCACCTTTTACCGCATCCAGGCTGCTCTGCACGGTTACGCCCGTGTGGCCTGCGCCCGCCAGCTCACCCGCATCGGAGCCAAGTAGTGATGAACCTTCACGCTCCAGCGCCGCGCCAAGTGCCACACCATCCATCTGTAGCGCCGCCTGAATCAGCTGACGGCCCATACGTCCACCCGCGCCCGCAATAGCGACACGGATCTGTGCATCATGCATAGTTATTCTCTTACGTTAAAATGATGTAAACCGTTTTCAGATTAACCAGCCTTCGCTGAGGCTGCCAACTGAAAACACCGATAATTAGAATTTAACGTGAAACCGACTTAAATATCAGTAAAAGACATGATTTTGTGGTCACGATAAAGTAACGGGTAAAAAAAAGGCCAGCACAGGAGGTGCTGGCCTTTCATCAGAAGAGGGATTATTCCACTTCGCGGGCATCAATTCGCAGTTCTTTCGGAACTTCAAACACGATGTTCTCTTCGCGCCCTTCCAGCGGAACCGCGTCGCCACCGCCCAGCTCCTGCAGACGGGTAATCACGTTCTGCACCAGGATATCCGGCGCGGAAGCGCCTGCGGTAACGCCAACGCAGGCCGCATTTTTGACCCACGCTTCCTGAATGTCCGTCGCATCGTCAATCAGAAACGCTGCTTTCCCCATCCGCTGCGCCAGTTCGGCCAGACGGTTAGAGTTAGAGGAGTTTTTGGAGCCGACAACCAGCACCACATCCGCCTGTTCAGCCAGCGCACGCACCGCTTCCTGACGGTTAGTGGTGGCGTAGCAGATGTCATCCTTACGCGGCCCGACGATTTTCGGGAAGCGCTGGCGCAGGGCGTCAATCACGTCAGAGGTATCGTCTACGGAGAGCGTGGTCTGGGTCATAAACGACAGTCGCGCTTCGTTTTTCACGTTCAGCGTAAAGACATCTTCAGGCGACTCGACCAGATACATCCCCCCTTCCGGGTTACTGTACTGTCCCATGGTGCCTTCAACTTCCGGATGACCGGCATGGCCAATCAGAATCGACTCTTCACCACGACGGCTGGCGCGCGCCACTTCCATATGCACTTTTGTCACCAGCGGACAGGTGGCATCGAATACGGTCAGATCGCGGCTTTTCGCCTCGTTGCGTACCGCCTGAGAGACGCCGTGCGCGGAGAAGATCAGGATCGCACCGTCCGGCACTTCGCTGATCTGCTCAATAAAGATTGCGCCGCGCTCGCGCAGGCTGTCGACCACGTAGCGGTTATGCACCACTTCGTGACGCACATAAATCGGCGCGCCGTAAATCTCCAGCGCGTTTTCAACAATGCTGATAGCGCGGTCTACACCGGCGCAGAAGCCGCGCGGGTTAGCCAACAGGATCTGCATTTTACTCCTCCAGTGCCGGATCGATCTCCAGCACTTCGACATCAAAATGAACGGTACGCCCGGCAAGCGGATGGTTGAAATCGACGGTGATAGAGTCGCCGTTGATTTCGCGGATCACGCCAGGCATTTCGCTGCCGTCCATAGCAGTAAAGAGCATAATCGCCCCGATTTCCGGTTCACCCGCGTCCATGAACTCACGGCGCGAGAAATACTGGATCAGGTCCGGGCTTGGCACGCCAAATGCCGCATCCGGCTCCAGCGAAAACGCTTTTTTCTCGCCCTCTTTCAGACCCAGAAGCTGTTGCTCAAGACCTTCAGAAAGTGAGGTATCGCCAAGACGAAACAGGGCCGGTTTGCCGTTATTGCGGGTGGATTCAGCCGTGGAGCCGTCATCCAGCTTCAGCGTGAAGTGAACGAGAACCGCGCTGTTGCTCTGTACGGATTTAGACATACACATTGCTCTTTAATGTTGTCTCGCCTGTGTGCCGGGTGGCGCTGCGCNGTAAGCACAGCGCCACCCGGCTGGTTTTGTTACGCCTGCTCTTTCGCGGCGGGTTTAGGCAAGAAGCCTTCCAGCACGATTAACGCCGCACCGATACAAATTGCCGTATCGGCCAGGTTAAAGGTCGCGAAGTGCCAGTCGCCGACGTAGAAGTCGATCATATCGACCACAAAGCCGTGCCACAGGCGGTCAAACAGGTTACCCAGCGCGCCGCCAATGATCAGCGCGTAGGCGATGTTATTCAGCTTTTGCGTGGCCTTCGAGCGGTACATCAGCACCGCCAGGATCACGCAGATACCGAGAGCGATACCCGCGAAGAACCAGCGCTGCCAGCCACCGCTGTCGGCAAGGAAACTGAACGCCGCGCCGTAGTTGCGGGCGTAGTGCAGGTTAAGCGACGGGAACAGCGGAACCGTATCCCCCAGAGCAAAATTCTGGAGGATCAGGAATTTGCTGCCCAGATCGATAATCAGCACCACCACAACCAGCCACAGCCAGCGCAGTCCTGTTGAACAGAGAGTTTTACTCATCAGGCAAACTTACGTTTTTCGCCGTCACCGGCGACGTTGCTTACACAGCGTCCGCAGATGTCTGCGTGTTCCGCCACCTGGCCAACATCGGTGGTGTAATGCCAGCAACGCGGGCATTTCTCACCGTCGGCTTTGCTCAGTGCGACTTTCAGGCCTTTGAGCAGTTCGCTCTGCTGAGCATCAGCAGTAGCGTCGGCATAATCCGCAACTTTCGCACCGGAGGTCAACAGGACAAATCGTAATTCATCGCCCAGCGCGGTCAGTTTTGCCGCCAGCTCCGGTTCCGCGTACAGGGTCACTGCCGCTTCCAGAGAGCCACCGACTTTCTTGTCAGCACGCGCCTGCTCGATAACCTTGTTCACTTCGCCGCGCACTTTCAGCAGCTCGTCCCAGAAGGCGTCGTTCATTGCTTCAGTGCTGGAGAGATCGAACAGACCTTCGTACCACTCGCCCGTGAAGACATACTTCTCACGATCGCCCGGCAGGTAGCCCCAGATTTCATCCGCGGTGAAGGACATGATCGGTGCCATCCAGCGCACCAGCGCTTCTGCAATGTGGAACAGCGCGGTCTGGCAGCTACGACGCGCCACGCTGTCCGCTTTCGCGGTGTACTGGCGGTCTTTGATGATGTCGAGGTAGAACGAGCCCATCTCAATGGAGCAGAAGCGCATCAGGCGCTGCACCACTTCGTGGAAGTCGTAAGACTCATAGGCTTTCAGGATATCGTCCTGCGCCGCTTTCGCGCAGCCTACCGCCCAGCGGTCCAGCACGACCATCTCTTCCGGTTTCACCATATCTTTCACCGGATCGAACCCGTTCAGGTTCGCCAGCAGGAAGCGCGCGGTGTTACGGATACGACGATAGCTGTCGGCAGCACGTTTCAGGATCTCGTCAGACACCGCCATTTCGCCGGTGTAATCGGTGGATGCCACCCACAGACGCAGAATGTCTGCGCCCAGTTTGTTCATCACATCCTGCGGAGAAACGGTGTTACCGATGGACTTGGACATCTTACGGCCCTGACCATCCACGGTGAAGCCGTGAGTCAGTACCTGGCGGTAAGGTGCTTTACCTTTCATGGCGGTGGAGATCATCAGGGATGACATGAACCAGCCGCGGTGTTGGTCAGAGCCTTCCAGATACATGTCGGCAGCATGACCGGCAAACTCAGGACGCACATCAACCACGGAGGAGTGGGTAGACCCGGAGTCGAACCACACGTCCAGGGTATCCGGCACTTTCTCGTAGCTGTCTGCGTCAGCGCCCAGGATGTCGCGCGAGTCGAGATCCCACCACGCCTGAATGCCGTCAACTTCGACGCGCTTCGCCACTTCTTCCATCAGTTCCAGCGTGTTTGGGTGCAGCTCCTGCGTCTCTTTATGTACGAACAGAGACATCGGCACGCCCCAGGTACGCTGACGGGAGATACACCAGTCAGGACGGTTAGCCACCATGGATTCGATACGCGCCTGGCCCCAGTCAGGGATCCACTGCACGCCTTTGATCTCTTTCAGAGACTGCTCGCGCAGGCCTTTCTGATCCATGCTGACGAACCACTGCGGGGTCGCACGGAAGATGATCGGCGACTTGTGGCGCCAGCAGCACGGATAGCTGTGCTGCATTTTTTCAACGTGCAGCAGCGCGCCGCTGGTGCGCAGCATGTCAACGATGATGTCGTTCGCTTTGAAGACGTTGATACCGTCCAGCGCCGGGTAGGTGCCTGGCAGGTAAGAGCCGTCCGGACCAACCGGGTTAGCGATTTCCAGACCGTATTTCAGGCTGATGTTGTAGTCGTCAGGACCGTGGCCACCGGCGGTATGTACTGCACCGGTACCCGCTTCCAGCGTTACGTGGTCGCCCAGGATCGCCGGAACGTCGAAGTCCAGGAACGGGTGCTTGAAGCGCATCAGCTCCAGCGCGTCGCCTTTCACGGTGCCCAGCACGGTGTAGTCGGCGATGTGCGCGCGTTTCAGCACGCTTTCAACCAGATCTTTCGCCAGGATAACCGCCTGACCGTCAATCTGCACCAGCGCGTATTCGAACTCACCGGACAGGGAGATCGCGCGGTTTGCAGGCAGGGTCCACGGGGTGGTGGTCCAGATCACCAGAGAGATCGGGCCGTTAACGGAGGAGACGCCAAATTTAGCCTTCACCGCATCCTGATCGACGGCATGGAACGCCACGTCGATAGATGGAGAGGTTTTGTCATAATACTCCACTTCCGCTTCTGCCAGCGCAGAGCGGCAGTCCACGCACCAGTGCACCGGCTTCGCGCCTTTGTGCAGGTGTCCGTTACCGATGATTTTACCCAGCGCACGGATGATGTTGGCTTCGGTTTTGAAGTCCATGGTCAGGTACGGGTGCGACCAGTCGCCCAGCACGCCCAGACGGATGAAGTCAGCGCGCTGACCGTCAACCTGCGTCGCGGCGTATTCGCGGCACTTCGCACGGAACTCGGCGGCGGTGAACTTCTCACCCGGCTTGCCAAACTCTTGCTCCACTTTCAGCTCGATCGGCAGACCGTGGCAGTCCCAGCCCGGAACGTAAGGCGAGTCATATCCCGTGAGGCCTTTGGACTTCACGATAATGTCTTTCAGAATCTTGTTAACCGAGTGACCAATATGAATGCTGCCATTCGCATATGGAGGGCCATCATGCAGAATGAAGGTTTTTTTGCCTTTTTTGGCTGCACGAATGATGCCGTACAGGTCATCATCGGTCCAACGCGCCAGCATTCCCGGTTCACGCTTGGCGAGATCGCCGCGCATCGGGAACCCTGTTTCCGGCAAATTCAGGGTTGATTTATAGTCACTCATCAGATTCTCGGTTCCGTATTTATCACGTAGGCAGTTAAGCCGGTTCTAAAGCCCAAAAAACTCGCGGGCCGTCAATTCATCTCGCGCAATTTGCGCTTTGAGTTCATCCAGCGAACCAAATCGCTGCTCGTTGCGTATCTTTTTACGCAGTATTACATCTATATGGCGACCATAAAGGTCCATTACAACGTCCAGCAGGTGCACTTCTAACTGTTGACGCACACCGGCAACGGTAGGACGCGTGCCGATATTGGCGACGCCGTAAAACGGTTTATCGCCCAGTCCTGCCACTTCTACCGCATACACCCCTTTAACCGGGGAGACCTGACGACGCAGCGGTATATTCGCCGTCGGGAAACCTATCGTGCGGCCCAGCGCATCGCCATGCACCACGCGGCCAGAGATGGTGAACGGATGACCCAGCAAGTTTTCTGCGGTGTCCAGTTCATCATTGGCCAGCGCCTGGCGTACCGCCGTGCTGCTGACGCGAACGCCGCCTTCACAGAAAGTCATTGCGCTGGTGACGTCAAATCCGTACTCCAGACCAGCCTTCTGTAATAGCAAGAAATCGCCCTGACGACCAGCGCCAAAGCGGAAATCATCACCCACGGCAAGAAACTGCACGCCAAGACGCTTCACCAGCAGGTCGCTGACAAACGTTTGTGCTGTCAGCGCGGCAAAGCGGCGATCGAAACGCACGCACAATACGTAGTCCACGCCGGACTCTGCCAGGTAGCGCAATTTCTCGCGCAGGCGAGTCAGACGGGCGGGAGACTTTTCGCCCGCAAACAGCTCAAGCGGCTGCGGCTCAAAAATCATCACCACAACGGGCAGGCCACGGGCCTCCCCTTCTTTACGCAATCCCTGCAACAGCGCCTGATGACCACGATGCACGCCGTCGAAATTACCAATGGTCAGCACGCACCCATGCGGGGCTTTGCTGAGATTATGTATGCCGCGTATCAGCTTCATGTCTGGCTCAAAACAGTGAAAATCGCCAAAGTATACCTTGTACAGCGGTTAAGGTTAACCGGCGATTGTTCACGCAAAACAGAAAGCCGTAATGATTTCATCAGGCTGACCTTTCACAGCGAAAAAATCTGTCCGGGAACTGCGATTTTTATGCCGAAAGGCTGTATTCACGGAAGACAAGCTGGTAGAATCCTGCGCCATCACTACGTAACGTAGCGTCGCTAATTAACGGCGCTTATTTGCACAAATCCATTGACAAAAGAAGGCAAAGAGGGCATATTCCTCGGCCTTTGAATTGTCCACATAGAACATATTTGGGAGTTGGACTTGGCTAATATCAAATCAGCTAAGAAACGTGCCGTTCAGTCTGAAAAGGCTCGTAAGCACAACGCAAGCCGTCGCTCTATGATGCGTACTTTCATCAAGAAAGTATACGCAGCAATCGAAGCTGGCGACAAAGCTGCAGCGCAGAACGCATTTAACGAAATGCAACCAATCGTGGATCGTCAGGCTGCTAAAGGTCTGATCCACAAAAACAAAGCAGCGCGTCATAAAGCAAACCTGACCGCGCAGATCAACAAACTGGCTTAATCGCTACTTGTTGTTGCTTGTTTAAAGAACCCGCTTAACGCGGGTTTTTTTATGCCTTCAGATTGCCGGTGGCGTAAACAGTGCCGAGTAATCACGGTTGCAGATACGCTGCACCGCCGGGTGCTGAATCATTCTTTCGGCGAATATCGCGTGGTACTCCTCCATCACGTTATCTACCCTGCCAATCTCCGTAATCTTGTCGTCTGAATAGAGATCGTGCGCGTACAGCGTTGGCGCAACGAAGATCGCGTTATGCGCTTCGCCAAAGGCTTTCATTAACGCAGCGTCGTCGAACTCACCGAGTATTTCCACGTTCAGCCCCTGCGAGTTAAACCAGTTTAACAGCTTGCGTCCGAGCATGGAGCGCCTTCCCGGCACCAGCAGGCGACGCTCTTCAAGGCACGCGGGGAACGGTTTTTCCGGTGGCGGGTTAATGCACCAGAAGCTGACGCCGCATTCGCCAATTTTTACTGAGAACAGCCCTTCCTGCTGGGTGGAGTCGATCGGGCAGTCCGAGATAATCATGTCCAGCTTATGCTGACTCAGCTGTTCCAACAGCATCTCGTGCGTGGATTCAAAGCAGCGCAGGTGGATTTGCTCGTCTTCTACCACCGCCGCATCCAGCACGCCGCTCACCAGCCGTTTCGACAGCGCATCCGCCACACCCACGTCAAAGAGCAGGTTCGATTCTTTGCGGTAGTTGACGATGTCCAGCATCTCCTGGCTCAGGGTGAACATCTTGTCCGCATAGCGAAACACCAGCTCGCCCAGTTCGCTGGGTTCAATGCCGCGACCTTTACGCTTGAACAGCTTGCCCTGCAGACGCTCTTCAAGCGCCTTGATTTGCCCGGTGATGGTTTGCGGCGTCAGGTAGAGCGCCTCTGCCGCCCCCACCACCGAGCCCTGTTTATAGACGTGCCAGAAGTAGTACAGATGGTTGTAATTTAAATGAGACATCGCGTGTTCTCTCCCTGATTGTGTATCGGGAGAAGGAGCCCCTCCTCCCGGTTTCCTGTTATGCCTGAACAGCCTGTCCGGGCAATTTTGCCTTCAACAAGGTATAACCGATGACCGCAGCCAGTAATGACCCGATAAGAATGCCGAGTTTTGCCCAGACGATAAGCTCAGGCGCATGCGCCCCAAACGCCAGCGTCGAGATAAAGATCGACATGGTAAACCCGATTCCGCAGAGCACGCCCACGGCCATAATCTGCTTAAACGTAGTGCCATTCGGTAAAGACGCCAGCTTCAGTTTAATCGCCAGCCAGCAAAAGAGGCTGATCCCCAATGGCTTACCGATAAACAAACCAGCAATGATGCCCAGCGGCAGCACGGATGTCAGCCCGTCCAGCGTCACGCCGCCGAGGGAAACGCCCGCGTTGGCAAACGCAAACAGCGGCAGGATCATAAAGGCGACCCACGGATGCAGCACATGCTCCAGCTGTTTTGCCGGAGATTTGCCCTCCTGCGGCTTAAGCGGCACAAGGAAGCCCACAATTACACCCGCCAGCGTGGCATGCACGCCCGATTTCAGCACCGCCGTCCAGAGCACCATCCCCACCAGGATGTAGATACCAATGCGGCGGACGTTAAAGATGTTCAGCAGTGCCAGCACCGCAATCGCCCCAGCAGCCACGCTCAGCGACAGGATTGACAGATCGCTGGTGTAGAACAGCGCGATAATCACGATAGCGCCCAGGTCATCGATGATCGCCAGCGCCATCAGGAAGATTTTTAGCGCCACCGGCACGCGGCTACCCAGCAGGGCTAATACCCCGAGGGCAAAGGCAATATCCGTCGCAGCCGGAATAGCCCAGCCGTGGCGCGCCATCGGATCCTGCCAGGTGAAGGCCAGGAAGAGCAGCGCCGGAACGACCATCCCACCGAGCGCGGCAATCACCGGGAATGCGGCACGCTGACGGCTGGCAAGCGAGCCCAACACCAGTTCACGCTTGACCTCAAGCCCCACCAGCAGGAAAAACACCGCCATCAGCGCATCGTTGATCCACAGCAGCATGTTCTTGTTGATTTCCAGCGCCCCGACCTTCAGCTCAACGGGCGTTTCCAGAAATGCATGGTAGAGATCGCGCGTTAATCCTAAATTCGCCAACACCATCGCGGCAGCTGCAGCAATAATCAGGATCACGCCACCGGACGCTTCACTGCTAAAGAAACGGTGTAGTAATTTCATTTAAGTTCTCTCTTTTACAACAATACCTCGATAAAACCATAATACCAAGCCAAACAACTCGGCAAAAACAGATTAATATTGAGTATAGATTCAGTTTTACCGAGCTATACCTTCAAATAGAAAAAGCCCGGAATCGCTTCCGGGCTTTTTAAGGACACTTAACAGCTAACGGATTAGCGCGTTAAATCATCGAAGAATTTTTTGACGCCATCGAAGAAGCTTTTGGAGCGCGGGCTGTTTTTCTCACCCGTCGGGCCGCCAAAGCTTTCCTGCAGCTCTTTCAGCAACTGTTTCTGCTTGTCGTTCAGGCCAACCGGCGTTTCCACGACGACGCGGCACAGCAGGTCACCCTGCGCACCACCGCGAACGGATTTAACGCCTTTCCCGCGCATGCGGAACAGTTTGCCGGTCTGAGTTTCGCCTGGTACCTTCAGATTTACGCGACCATCCAGCGTCGGTACTTCGATTTCACCGCCCAGCGCCGCCATCGCGAAGTTGATCGGCACTTCGCAGTACAGGTTGTTGCCTTCACGCTCAAAAATTGCGTGCTGCTTCACCTGAACCTGAACGTACAGATCGCCTGCCGGTGCGCCATGCTCGCCCGCTTCGCCTTCACCTGCCAGACGGATGCGGTCGCCCGTATCAACGCCAGCCGGGATTTTAACGGACAGGGTTTTCGTTTTCTCAACGCGACCGTGGCCGTGGCATTTGGTGCACGGATCTTTAATCAGCGTACCGCGACCGTGACAGTGCGGACAGGCCTGCTGTACCGCGAAGAAGCCCTGACGCATCTGCACCTGACCGGAACCGTGACAGGTTGGACAGGTCTGTGGCTGCGTACCCGCTTTCGCGCCGCTGCCGTGGCACACATCACACTCTTCCAGCGTCGGGATGCGGATCTCTTTGGTGACGCCGCGAACGGCCTCTTCCAGCGTCAGATCCATGTTATAGCGCAGGTCCGCGCCGCGCGCTGCGCGCTGACGACCACGCCCACCGCCGAAGATATCGCCGAACACATCGCCAAAGATATCGCTGAAATCAGCGCCACCGCCAAAGCCGCCGCCACCGAATCCACCGCCACCCATGCCACCCTGTTCAAAGGCTGCGTGACCATACTGGTCATAGGCCGCACGTTTTTGTGCATCGGTCAGGACTTCGTAGGCTTCTTTGATCTCTTTAAATTTGGCTTCAGCCTCTTTGTCACCCTGGTTACGGTCCGGGTGGAATTTCATGGCCAGGCGCTTATACGCCTTTTTGATTTCACGCTCTTCCGCTGTTTTGGAAACGCCTAAAATCTCGTAATAGTCTTGCTTAGCCATCTTTTTTATCTGCCCCTAACATGCGTGCACGGGCGGAGAGGAAACCTCTTCGCCCGTGCCAGTAATTACCCGTTCAAAGGGCGATTATTTTTTGTCTTTCACTTCTTCGAACTCAGCGTCGACAACGTCGTCGTCTTTCGCGTTGTTCGCAGATGCATCAGCGCCCGCCTGCTGTTGAGCGTGCTGCTGCTGAGCGATTTCCATCAGCTTCTGGGAAGCCTGTGCCAGCTCCTGCATCTTCGCTTCGATATCCGCTTTATCTTCACCTTTCAGTGAGGTTTCCAGCGCAGTCAGTGCAGCTTCGATAGCAGTCTTGTCTTCCGCTGGCAGTTTATCGCCTGCTTCTTCAACCTGCTTACGGGTGCTGTGCAGCAGATGGTCACCCTGGTTGCGGGTCTGAACCAGCTCTTCGAATTTACGGTCGGATTCCGCGTTAGCTTCGGCATCACGAACCATTTTTTCGATTTCCGCTTCGTTCAGGCCAGAAGATGCCTTGATGGTGATCTTCTGCTCTTTACCGCTGTTTTTGTCTTTCGCAGACACGTGCAGGATACCGTCAGCATCGATATCGAAGGTCACTTCGATCTGCGGCATGCCGCGCGGTGCCGGGTTGATACCGTCCAGGTTGAACTGACCCAGAGATTTGTTATCCGCCGCACGCTTACGCTCACCCTGAATCACATGGATGGTTACCGCAGACTGGTTGTCTTCAGCGGTAGAGAACACCTGGCTGTGTTTCGTTGGGATGGTGGTGTTTTTGTTGATGAGCGCAGTCATCACACCGCCCATGGTTTCGATACCCAGAGACAGCGGGGTAACGTCCAGCAGCAGTACGTCTTTCACTTCACCGGTCAGTACGCCACCCTGAACCGCAGCACCGATTGCGACCGCTTCGTCCGGGTTAACGTCTTTACGTGGCTCTTTACCGAAGAACTCAGCCACTTTCTTCTGAACCATTGGCATACGGGTCTGACCACCCACCAGAATAACGTCCTGGATGTCAGACACGGACAGGCCAGCGTCCTGCAGGGCAACTTTCAGCGGCTCGATGGAACGGTTCACCAGGTCTTCTACCAGGCTTTCCAGTTTTGCACGGGTCACTTTGATGTTCATGTGTTTAGGACCGGTCGCGTCTGCAGTGATGTACGGCAGGTTCACGTCGGTCTGCTGAGCGGAAGACAGCTCGATCTTCGCTTTCTCAGCGGCTTCTTTCAGGCGCTGCATCGCCAGCGGATCGTTACGCAGGTCAATGCCCTGATCTTTCTTGAACTCGTCAACGAGGTAGTTGATCAGACGGGTATCGAAGTCTTCACCACCCAGGTGGGTATCACCGTTGGTTGCCAGAACTTCGAAGGTTTTTTCGCCGTCAACTTCGTCAATTTCGATAATAGAGATATCGAAGGTACCACCACCCAGGTCGTAAACCGCGATAGTGCGGTTGCCAACTTCTTTATCCAGACCGTAAGCCAGTGCAGCGGCGGTTGGTTCGTTGATGATACGTTTTACTTCCAGACCTGCGATACGGCCAGCATCTTTGGTTGCCTGACGCTGAGCATCGTTGAAGTAGGCAGGTACGGTGATAACAGCTTCAGTTACCGGCTCACCCAGGTAATCTTCAGCGGTTTTCTTCATTTTCTTCAGCACTTCAGCAGAAATCTGCGGTGGTGCAGTTTTGGTGCCTTTCACATCAAGCCATGCATCGCCGTTATCTGCTGCGATGATTTTGTAAGGCATGATGGAAACGTCACGCTGAACTTCTTCGTCCTGGAAGCGGCGGCCAATCAGGCGTTTGATCGCAAACAGGGTGTTTTGCGGGTTTGTCACTGCCTGACGTTTAGCCGGCTGACCAACCAGAGTTTCACCATCCTGGGTATAAGCAATGATAGAAGGCGTGGTGCGATCGCCCTCGGCGTTCTCCAGCACACGTGCAGTAGTGCCATCCATAATCGCTACACAAGAGTTGGTAGTACCCAGGTCGATACCAATAATTTTACCCATCTAAACGTCTCCACTAAAAATTCAGTCAACATGTGGTTGTGTACCTGTAATAAGGGCAGAACGTGCTTTTTCAACTGCCCAGATTTGATTTTTTTCAGGTCCACACACTGCGGTTGCTTACAAGATGGGGTCGCAACGGCATCCATCAAGGGGGACGTATAAAAAAAATTTTAATTTCCCCCTGATGAGATCATAGACGGCATCGATTGCGCCCCTTATTATGCCGCGCCCCGTCAGGGAGTATTGACGCGGGTTTAACCATTTCACCATATAAATGATGATTTTTTTGAGGACTTATGGGCAACACTAAGTTGGCTAATCCGGCTCCGCTGGGCCTGATGGGTTTTGGCATGACCACTATCCTGCTGAACCTGCACAACATCGGGATGTTCCCGATGGATGGCATTATTCTGGCGATGGGCATTTTTTACGGCGGTATCGCGCAAATCTTCGCGGGCCTGCTGGAATATAAGAAAGGCAACACCTTCGGCTTAACCGCCTTTACCTCTTACGGCTCTTTCTGGCTGACGCTGGTTGCCATTCTGCTGCTGCCTAAAATGGGCCTGGCAGATGCGGCAAACGCGCATTTCCTGGGCGTTTACCTGGGTCTGTGGGGCGTGTTCACCCTGTTCATGTTCTTCGGCACCCTGAAAGGTAACCGCGCGCTGCAGTTCGTCTTCCTGAGCCTGACCGTGCTGTTCGCCCTGCTGGCCATCGGCCACCTGGTGGATAACGAAGGCATCGTACACGTTGCGGGCTGGATTGGCCTGGTGTGCGGCGCAAGCGCTATCTACCTGGCTATGGGTGAAGTGCTGAACGAACAGTTCGGCCGCACCATTCTACCGATTGGTGAAAAACACTGATCCCTCTGTCGTGCCCGCCTCGCGGGCACGACATCCCCGCGTCTGCCTCAGCCAAATCCCTAATCCCAGCCCCATCAGCGAGAGCGCCAGCACGTACCAGGCCGGAGCCATGGGAGACACGCCCATCAATACCGTCACCACAATCGGCGTCAGTCCACCGAAAATGGCATACGACACGTTGTAAGAGAAAGAGATACCGCTGAAACGAACTTCCGGCGGGAAGGCTCGCACCATCACGTAAGGCACCGCACCCACGACGCCCACGCACAGCCCTACCACGCCGTACAGCAGGAACAGCTGTTCTGGATGGCTGCCCGCCAGATGGTAAAATGCCCAGCTCGACGCGGCCAGCAACAGGCTGCCGACGATAAAGGTAACGCTGGCCCCAAACCGATCCGCCGCCAGCCCGGCGGCAAGACAGCCAAAGCAGAGCATGATTGTCGCGATACTGTTCGCCTGTAACGTCACGGCAGGGGCGAAACCGTACTGCTTTTGCAACCACACCGGGGACATTAATATCACCACGACAATGCCCGCCGAGAGCAGCCAGGTGAGCAGCATCGACACCACCACCGCTTTTTTATGGCGCACCACAACCGCCTTCACCGGCAGCTCATCCGCCAGCGCTTTGCGCTGCTGCATTTCCAGGAATATCGGCGTCTCCTGCAGCCAGCGGCGCAGGTACATCGCCACCAGGCCAAACGCCCCGCCCAGCAGGAACGGAAGACGCCAGCCCCACTCATGAACGGCCTGTTGCGTCATGCTGGTATTCACAATCGTCGCCACCACCGACCCCAGTAAGATCCCGACGGTGAGCCCCGCGGTTAAGGTTCCACAGGCGATCCCGATGCGACGGGCAGGCACATGCTCGGACACAAATACCCACGCTCCTGGAACTTCACCCCCGATGGCCGCCCCCTGAAGAATACGCATCAGCAATAGCAGCAACGGCGCAAGGATACCCATCGAGGCATAGGTGGGCAGCAGACCAATAGCCAGCGTGGGCACGGCCATCAGCAGGATACTGAGGGTAAACATCTTCTTACGCCCGACCAGATCGCCAAAGTGCGCCATCACAATGCCACCCAGCGGACGCGCCAGATACCCGGCGGCAAAAATGCCGAAGGTTTGCACCTGACGCAGCCATTCCGGGATATCCGCCGGGAAGAAGAGTTCCCCCACCACGGCGGCGAAGAAGACAAAGATGATGAAATCGTAAAATTCCAGCGCGCCACCTAAGGCCGCAAGCGTGAGGGTTTTGTAGTCCTGTCGATTCAGAGGTCGGGTGTTATGTGACATAGCGAACCATTATGCGTGTGTTGTGGATTTATTTTTACAGCAATCGTAAAGAAAAAATTACTATATCGTAAATCCGTTTACACGCTACTGCGGCTGACGCTAATGTCACACTTTCGTTATTTTCAGGAGATTGTTTCGCGGCGAGCGCTTTTAGGACGAAAAGCTGCTACCACTTTTTCATCGGTTTCCACATAGGGACCGTCAAGCAGCTGTATACAATACGGTACACTTGCAAAGATACCGTGCACAATGACGCTGCCATCTTCTGCTTTCAGCCCTTCCAGCGTCTCTTTGATCGACTTCGGCTGGCCCGGCAGGTTCAGGATCAACGCCTGCTTGCGGATCACCCCCACCTGGCGGGAAAGAATGGCCGTCGGAACAAAGTGTAGACTGATCTGCCGCATCTGTTCACCGAAGCCCGGCATTTCGCGATCGGCAATCGCCAGCGTCGCGTCCGGCGTCACGTCGCGGCGCGCGGGGCCGGTACCGCCCGTCGTCAGCACAAGATGACAGCTCATCTCATCCACCAGTTCACACAGGGTCTGCTCGATGATCGGCTGCTCGTCCGGGATCAGGCGAGTCTGGATCTCAAACGGGGTGGTCAGCGCGCTGCCCAGCCACTCTTCAAGAGCGGGGATGCCTTTATCCTGATAAACACCGCTGGAGGCGCGGTCAGAAATCGACACCAGGCCGATGCGTAAGGTATTCATATCCATTCCATTCAAAAAGTACTGTTTAAGGGAATGATACACGCAGAGAGGAAATTCAGACAGAAGCGGGGGTAAGAGGCGTGACCGGGAGCCCGGTCACGCGGAATGATTACAGCAGGTCGCCGATCATTTTTTCCAGTTTGCCCTGGTCAACAGCAAACTTACGGATACCGTCCGCCAGTTTGTCTACTGCCATTGGATCCTGGTTGTGCTGCCACAGGAACTCGGATTCAGTGATGCGCTCTGGGCGTGCTTTCACTTCACCGGTGTAGGACAGTTTACGCTCAAGCGCGCCTTCGCTCTCTGCCAGCTCTTTCAGCAGCGCAGGGGCGATGGTCAGGCGGTCACAGCCAGCCAGCTCGATGATTTCACCGACGTTACGGAAGCTTGCGCCCATAACCACGGTCTCATAGCCGTGCTGTTTGTAGTATTCGTAGATTTCAGTAACAGAAACCACGCCTGGATCTTCAGCCGGTGCGTACTCTTTCTTGTCGGTGTTGGCTTTGTACCAGTCCAGAATACGGCCCACGAACGGAGAAATCAGGTATACGCCTGCTTCTGCACATGCGCGCGCCTGCGCGAAGGAGAACAGCAGGGTCAGGTTACAGTTGATACCGTCTTTTTCCAGCTGCTCTGCAGCGCGGATGCCCTGCCAGGTAGAAGCCAGTTTGATCAGGATACGGTCGTTGCTGATGCCAGCATCGTTGTACATTTTGATCAGACGTTTCGCTTTCGCGATAGACGCTTCGGTGTCGTAGGAGAGACGTGCATCCACTTCGGTAGAGATACGGCCAGGAACCAGTTTCAGGATTTCCAGACCGATGTTCACTGCCAGCTTGTCGGTAGCGTCCACAACCTGCTGCGCGCGGTCGTTGCTCTGTGCTTTCGCCCAGGTCACAGCGTCGTCAATCAGTTTGCGATACTCAGGGATCTGTGCGGCGTTAAGGATCAGAGAAGGGTTGGTTGTGGCATCCTGCGGCTGGTACAGCTTCATTGCCGCGATATCTCCGGTGTCAGCTACGACAGTGGTGAACTGACGAAGGGAGGTCAATTTATCCGTCATGATAGTGTTTCTCTTTTAACGTGCCCTGGATAATTCACGCTACCGACAGCATGCCTGCAGCGGAAAAATGACAGGTTTACTTGTTAGGGGGATGTAACCGGTCTGCCCTGATGATAACACGAGTGAGAGGCAGCGCAACCGCAGACAGTGCGCTTAGGCAGAGTATGATAAACTCAGAATATTAACAGGCTGCTAATCAACAGCATGTCCAATCAGTGGTAGCGCTTACATATTCACTTTGGCATCAACAAGAGGGACGTTAATGCCTGATTTCCTGTTCTTTATTAACGAAATTCTCTGGGGTTCGATAATGATATATCTGCTCCTGGGAGCAGGTATTTGGTTCACGCTGCGCAGTGGTTTTATCCAGTTTCGTTATATTCGCAAATTTGGCAGAAGTCTGAAAAATAGCCTCACCCCACAGCCGGGCGGATTAACCTCATTTCAGGCGCTCTGCACCAGTCTCGCCGCGCGGGTCGGAAGCGGTAATCTGGCGGGCGTTGCGCTGGCCATCAGTGCGGGGGGGCCTGGCGCCGTATTCTGGATGTGGGCCACGGCGATTATCGGCATGGCGACCTCGTTCGCTGAATGCTCGCTCGCTCAACTCTATAAAGAGAAAGACAAAAACGGTCAGTTTCGCGGCGGTCCGGCCTGGTATATGGCCCGTGGACTGGGAATGCGCTGGATGGGCGTCCTGTTTTCGCTCTTCTTACTGATCGCCTATGGCCTGATTTTTAACACCGTCCAGGCAAACTCCGTGGCGCATGCCATGCGATATGCCTTTGCCTGCCCGGAATGGATAACCGGTGCCGTTTTAGCGCTTCTCACCCTGCTGACGATATATGCCGGTCTCAAAGGCGTGGCCCGCCTGATGCAGTGGCTGGTTCCGATTATGGCCCTCCTGTGGGTAGCCGCCAGTCTGTTCGTGACCGTACTGCACATCGATCAGTTTCCGGACGTTATCGCCGCTATCTTTAAGAGCGCGTTCGGCTGGCGCGAAGCGGCCTCGGGCGCGCTGGGTTACACCGTCAGTCAGGCACTCACGGCAGGGTTTCAGCGGGGCATGTTCTCGAACGAAGCCGGTATGGGTTCAACGCCCAACGCAGCGGCGGCGGCGGCGTCCTGGCCTCCCCATCCTGCGGCGCAGGGCATTGTGCAGATGATTGGTGTGTTCACGGACACCATTATTATCTGCTCCGCCAGCGCGATGATCATTCTGCTGTCGGGGCCCCTTCCCCATCCCTCTGGCACCGTCGGGATACAGCTGGTTCAGCAGGCGCTGGTCAATCTTGTGGGTGGCTGGGGAGCCGGTTTTGTCTCATTGATCGTGGGTCTTTTTGCGTTTAGTTCGATCACGGTGAACTATCTCTACGCGGAGAACAACCTGATCTTCCTGAAGCTTGACTCGCGACATTCGCGCAACGTGCTTCGCGTAGGTGTCATCGCCATGATAATGACGGGCGCCCTGCTCAGCATGCCGGTGGTCTGGCAACTGGCGGACGTGATTATGGCGCTGATGGCGATCACCAACCTGACGGCAATTTTGCTGCTTTCTCCGGTGGTGACGCTCATTGCTCAGGACTATCTGCGTCAGCGCAAGCTGGGCCTTAAACCCGTGTTTGATCCCACCCGCTACCCCGAAATTGAGGCGCAAATTGCCCCCGGCTCCTGGGATGATTTGCCGCGGCAATAACAGCTATCGATCAATTCAGGGCGATTTTTTGCTAAAGTCGCTCTAAATTTCCTGCAAGGACTGGATATGCTGATTCTGATTTCACCTGCAAAAACGCTCGATTACCAGAGCCCGCTCGCCACCGAGCGCTATACCCAGCCAGAACTGCTGGACTACTCGCAACAGCTGATCCACGAAGCGCGTAAACTCTCTGCGCCGCAAATCGCCTCGCTGATGAGCATCAGCGACAAGCTGGCCGATCTGAACGCGACCCGCTTTCACGAATGGCACCCGGATTTCACCCCGGCTAACGCTCGCCAGGCGATTCTGGCCTTTAAAGGTGATGTCTATACCGGCCTGCAGGCGGAAGATTTTAGCGAAGCCGATTTCGATTTTGCCCAGCAGCATCTGCGTATGCTGTCAGGCCTGTACGGCGTACTGCGCCCGCTGGACCTGATGCAGCCGTATCGTCTGGAGATGGGTATCCGCCTGGAAAACACCAAAGGCAAAGATCTGTACCATTTCTGGGGCGATATCATTACCGACAAGCTGAACGCGGCGCTGCGCGCCCAGGGCGATAACGTGGTAATTAACCTGGCCTCCGACGAATACTACAAGTCAGTGAAACCGAAAAAGCTGGATGCAGAGATCATCAAACCGGTGTTCCTCGACGAGAAGAACGGTAAGTTCAAAGTGATCAGCTTCTACGCCAAGAAAGCACGCGGGTTGATGAGCCGCTACATCATCCAGAACCGCCTGACGAAGCCGGAGCAGCTGACCGGATTTAACAGCGAAGGTTATTTCTTTGACGAAGACGCGTCAGGGAAAGGCGAGCTGGTGTTTAAACGCCACGAGCAGTAAAAACAAACCCCGCCAGATGGCGGGGTTTTGCATTAATGGTGTTTCCAGTCCGGGCCGCGGTCGTCGCGGCGGTCATCGTGGTGATGGTCATCATGGCGATTGTCATGCTTACGCTTTTCATCATGCGGACGCCAGTGGTTATCGCGCCAGTCATAGTGCGCCTTCCACCAGTCGTGGTCGCGCCAGCGACCGCCGTCCCAGTAATGTCCGTTGTTATCCTGGTCGCCAATCTGCAGTTTTACCGCAGGGACGAGGGTGATTTCGGATGCCTGTACCGCCATGGGAGCGACCAGCATCAGTGAAAGCGCGATGAGTGCGGGTTTCAGGGTAGACATAGGTGACTCCTTCTTATACTTGCCCAACGTGGGCCGATGTAAGGAGATTACGCGAGGGGAACGGGGGATGTTATTCTCTGCAATCCTAAACGCTAAGTGACCGCATTTATTGGGAATTTCTACTTTTTTCCTGCTTTTTTTCTCCTTAATTTCTCCATAAAAAAGCCGGGTATCGGCTACGCCTTACCCGGCCNGTCGGGTAAGGCGTAGCCGCCACCCGACAAAAATCACGCTCGAACCATCATCAACTTACGCAGCGCGGCAAAATCTGCCGGCAATTCATGAGACAGCAGCGGCAGGTCGGCACGCTCGGCCAGCTCTTTCGGCAGCGACAGCGTTTCGCCCAGGATCTCTTCCACGCTCTCTTTGAACTTCGCCGGATGCGCAGTGCCCAGGAACAGGCCATATTCACCTGGATTGAGCTGATCGCGCAGCGCGCGGTAAGCAATCGCCGCGTGCGGTTCAGAGGTGTACCCCACCGCTTTTAACTCGCGCATGGTCGCTTTGGTGGTTTCATCCGTCACCGCAGCGTAACCCAGGTCACCCAGACGCCAGATCTTACGGCGGAACAGCTCTTCCACGCGCGGCCAGTTGTTTGGCTGCGATACATCCATTGCGTTAGAGAGTGTCGCCTGCGTGGCGTTCGGCGCCCACTTCCCATCTTTCAGGAAGCGCGGCACGGTGTCGTTGGCGTTGGTGGCGGCGATAAAGCGTTTCACCGGCAGACCCAGAGATTTCGCCAGCAGGCCCGCCGTCAGGTCGCCGAAGTTACCGCTTGGTACGGAAACCACCAGCTGGTTACGTGCTTCCTGCGGCAGCTGCGCCACCGCTTCGAAGTAGTAGCAAATCTGCGCCAGCAGACGGCTGATGTTGATGGAGTTAGCTGAGTTCAGCCCCAGGGCGACCTTCAGCTCTTCGTCGTCGAAGGCCTGCTTGACCAGCGCCTGGCAGGCATCGAAATCGCCGTCAATCGCCACGGTTTCAATGTTGCCGCCGAGCGTACAGAACAGTTTTTCCTGCAGCGGGCTGATTTTGCCTTTCGGGTAGAGGATCACTACGCGGACGTTTTTCAGTCCGTAGAACGCGTGAGCCACCGCCGCACCGGTATCGCCGGATGTCGCGGTCAGGATGGTCACCGGTTTGTCGCCGCTGATGTGGGTCAGCATCTGCGCCATGAAGCGGCCACCGAAGTCTTTGAACGCCAGCGTCGGGCCGTGGAACAGCTCCAGGCAGCCAACGTCAGGCTCAACCTGCTTCACCGGTGCCGGGAAAGCAAACGCCGCACGCACGCGCTCTTCCAGCAGCTCCTGCGGGATTTCGTCGCCGATAAACGCCGACAGAATTTTAGTGCTGCGGGTGACAAAGTCCTGCTTCAGCAGTTCGTCGATGTCGGTCAGCTGAAATTCCGGCAGGTCATGGGGAAAAAACAGCCCCTGATTTTTGCCCAGCCCCTGCGTTACCGCCTGCGCGAAGCTGACCTGCTCGTTATGATCTTTAAGGTTGTAGAGTTTCATTAATTATCCCAGTACTCGTGCGCCAGCCGTGTCCAGACGGCAAATATGAACAAAGCCTTCCTGATTTTGCAGGTAGTGTTTAGAGAGCCAGTCCGCCACGCGCTGCGCGGTGTCTGGCTTGTCGCACAGGGCGAACAGCGTCGGGCCGGAGCCGGAGATGCCGCACGCCTGCGCGCCGATATCCATCGAGGCCTGTCGCGCCTCGTTAAAGCCGGGCAGCAGCTTCGTACGGTACGGCTCGGCAATGACGTCTTTCATCAGCTTCGCCGCCAGCTGCGGCTGACGGGTGTAACAGGCGTGAATAAAGCCTGCCAGGTGACGCCCGTGGGCGATACAGTCCTGACGACGATACTGTGCAGGCAGGATCGCACGCGCTTCCGCGGTAGAGACCTTAATACCCGGATAGGCCAGCACCCACAGCCACTCATCAAACCCTGGCACCTGCTGGCTGATGATGCCATTTTCTTCGATCATCAGCTGCATGCCGCCAAGGAAGCACGGCGCCACGTTGTCATAATGAATGCTGCCGGAGATACGCCCTTCCAGCTCGCCCATCAGCCCCAGCAGACGGCTGTTGTTCAGCGGCTTGCCGCAGTGCTCGTTCATCGCCACCAGCGCGGCGACCACGGAACACGCGCTGGAGCCCAGGCCTGAGCCAATCGGCATACTTTTTTCCAGCGTCATGGCAACCGGCACGTTTTTGCCGATCTCCTGACAGAAGCGTTCCCAGCACTGATAAACGATATTTTCGCGCGGCTCAGACGGCAGCTTGCTGGCGAAGCGGCCCACGTTATTCAGGCTGAAGCTGTCTGCCGCTTCCACCGTAACCGTATCGCCCAGCAGCGAACCATCCACCGGCGTGACCGCCGCGCCCAGCACGTCAAATCCGACGCTCATATTGGCGCTGGAAGCCGGGGCATAAACTTTGACCATGTTAAACTCCTAACTTCCATGACAGGGTACGCAGCAGATCGGCAAACACACCCGCCGCCGTAACATCGTTCCCTGCGCCATAGCCGCGAAGCACCAGCGGCAATGGCTGATAATAGTGGCTGTAGAACGCCAACGCATTCTCGCCGTTTTTGACTTTGTACAGCGGATCGTTGCCATCCACTTCGGCAATCTTCACCCGGCACACGCCATCTTCTTCAATGTTGCCAACATAGCGCAATACCTTACCTTCATCACGGGCTTTCGCCACACGGGCGGCAAAAGCATCGTCAAGCTGCGGCAAATTCGCCATAAAGGCGCTGACGTCACCGCTGTCATCAAACTCTGCTGGCAGCACCGGCTCAATCACGATATCTGAAAGCTCAAGCTCGCGGCCCGTTTCACGCACGAGGATCAGTAGCTTGCGCGCCACGTCCATCCCGGAGAGATCGTCACGCGGATCCGGCTCGGTATAGCCCAGATCGCGCGCGGCGCGAGTGGCTTCCGACAGGCTCATCCCTTCATCCAGCTTGCCAAAAATAAACGACAGCGAGCCGGAAAGAATGCCGGAGAAACGCTGCAGTTCATCGCCCGCGTTGAGCAGGTTTTGCAGGTTCTCGATTACCGGCAGCCCCGCCCCCACGTTTGTGTCGTACAGGAACTTGCGGCGCGACTTGCTCGCCGCCAGACGCAGCTGGTGATAGTAATCCATCGACGAGGTGTTGGCCTTTTTGTTTGGCGTCACCACGTGGAAACCTTCGCGCAGGAAGTCGGCGTACTGATCGGCCACCGCCTGGTTGGAGGTACAGTCAACAATCACCGGGTTAAGCAGGTGATACTCTTTCACCAGACGGATCAGGCGGCCCAGGTTGAACGGCTCTTTCGCCTCGTTCATCTCGGCCTGCCAGTTTTCCAGGTTCAGCCCGTGAACGTTGGTCAGCAGCGCTTTTGAGTTCGCAATCCCGCAGACGCGCAGATCGATATGTTTCTTCTTCAGCCACGCCTGCTGACGCTTCACCTGCTCCAGCAGCGCGCCGCCTACGCCGCCCACGCCAATCAGGAACAGCTCGATCACCTGGTCGGTGTTGAACAGCATCTGGTGAACCACGCGCACGCCGGTGGTGGCGTCATCGTTGTCCACGACAACGGAAATTGAACGCTCAGACGAGCCCTGCGCAATCGCCACGATGTTGATATTGGCGCGCGCCAGCGCGGCAAAGAACTTGGCGGAGATACCGCGCAGCGTGCGCATGCCGTCGCCGACCACAGAGATAATCGCCAGACGCTCCTGAATGGAGAGTGGCTCCAGCAGTTCCTCTTTCAGCTCCAGATAGAACTCTTCCTCCAGCGCGCGACGGGCACGCAGGCAATCCGCCTGTGGCACGCAGAAGCTGATGCTGTATTCGGAAGAGGACTGGGTGATCAGCACCACAGAAATTCCGTTGCGGGACATGGCCGCAAAGACGCGCGCCGCCATGCCGACCATCCCTTTCATCCCAGGACCGGAGACGCTGAACATCGCCATGTTGTTCAGGTTGGAGATGCCTTTCACCGGCAGACCGTCTTCATCGGTACTCGCGCCAATCAGCGTACCCGGAGCTTGCGGGTTACCGGTGTTTTTAATCAGGCAAGGGATCTGGAACTGGGCAATCGGGGAGATGGTACGCGGGTGAAGCACTTTAGCGCCGAAGTAGGAAAGCTCCATCGCTTCCTGGTACGACATCGACTTGAGCAGCCTGGCGTCCGGAACCTGGCGCGGGTCGCAGGTATAGACGCCGTCAACATCAGTCCAGATCTCACAACAGTCTGCGCGTAAACAGGCGGCCAGCACGGCGGCGGAGTAATCGGAGCCGTTACGGCCCAGCACCACCAGCTCGCCCTTCTCGTTACCGGCGGTGAAGCCTGCCATCAGGATCATGTGGTCAGACGGGATTTTGCTCGCGGCGATACGGCGGGTTGATTCGGCAATATCAACGGTGGATTCGAGGTAGTGGCCCACCGCCAGCAGTTTTTCAACCGGGTCGATCACGGTCACGTTATGGCCGCGCGCTTCCAGCACGCCCGCCATGATGGCGATTGAGAGTTTTTCGCCCCGGCAGATCAGCGCCGCGTTGATGCTGTCCGGGCACTGACCGAGGAGGCTGATGCCGTGCAGGACGTGTTTGATTTGTGCAAATTCCTGCTCAACGAAGGACTTCAGTTGAGCGTGCGGGAAGCCGGGCAGCGCCTCTGCAAGCCCTTGCAGAAGGTCAGCGAAGATACGTTCGGCGTCGCTGATGTTCGGGAGTGCATCCTGGCCACCGATGGTTTTTTCAATCATCGCCACCAGATGGTTCGTGATTTTTGCCGGGGCAGAGAGCACGGTAGCAACCTGCCCCTGCCTGGCGTTGCTTTCCAGGATATCGGCAACACGCAGAAAACGTTCTGCATTTGCCACTGATGTACCGCCGAACTTCAACACTCGCATGGTTCTACCTCGTTTCCTTTAGCCGAAAAAAAAGCCCGCACTGTCTAGGTGCGGGCTTTTTTTTGTTTTTCCTGTACGCGTCAGCCCGCATCGTTACCCGTGGTAATGATGATGGTTGTGGTAATGGTGGTGATGCTGATGCGTTTCATGGATGTTGTGTACTCTGTCATTATTATCTGTCTGTGCTGTATTCTTTTAGGGTTAAAGGATCGGGCACCTTAAGTCAACGAATTTTTAATTTGATCACAATTCGGAGGACTCTCACGTCCCGCTGCCGTCGGATTTATTTTCATCCGAATACCCCAAAAGCAACCCTTAGCATCAGATGATTACACCATAATAAAAATGTATGACAGCACTTTACTCGGCCAATTTTTTTTCAATATCGTGCAGCAAACGGTGCAGCATTGCCGTATCGCGTTGCTCAAGACGGCCCAAACGCTGCTGTAGCCAGTCGACCATTTTTTGATCGTCAGCCACACCCAGCTGCATGAGCAGGTTTTCCACGCGCGCGCGAAGTGCAGCCAGCTGGTTTTCATCGGTACCTGTAACAGGCGGCTGCGGAATTTGTATTAAGGATGCTAATTGATAGCAATAGACCATCACCGCCTGGCCTAAATTGAGAGAAGGATAATCTGCAACCATCGGCGCGCCTGTCAGCACATCCGCCAGTTCCAGCTCTTCATTGGTCAGCCCGGAATCTTCACGCCCAAACACCAGCGCGGCTTTCTCCAGCCACTGGCTTTTCTCTTCCAGCATCGGCACCAGCTCCGCGGGCGTGGCGTAGTAATGGAACTTCGCCCGGCTGCGCGCCGTGGTCGCAACGGTAAAGGAGATGTCGTGCAGCGCGTCGGCAAGCGTAGCGTAAGTGGTTATATTATCGAGAATATCTCCCGAACCGTGCGCGACCCAACGCGCCGCAGGTTCCAGGTGCGCGGCGCTGTCCACAATACGTAAATCGGTAAAACCCATGGTCTTCATGGCACGCGCCGCAGCGCCTATGTTTTCGGGTCTTGCTGGGGCCACCAGCACAATCGACAGATGCATTTATGCTCTCTTTTTAAGCAGTTAGCGGGTAAAAATGTGATGCGCCTCAACATATTACGCAGCACGAATTTACAAAATTGCAACACAAATCACCGAAATAGCGTTTCATAACAAATTAAAAACGCTAAACTATTTTGTGGCTGAACAATCAGTTAGAATGTTAACAGACAGGTATTATCCCTATGTTTTATAATGATAATGACTGTGTGAATGCCTATTCTTAATTGGATTCGTATTGTTTATCAATCAATGTCCGCAACTAGTTGGTTTATTGAAAATTTGTGACAAAGGCTAGCATTCGGATACGATGATTTCATCAAACTGTTAACGTGCTACAATTGAACTTGATATATGTCAACGAAGCGTAGTTTTATTGGGTGTCCGGTGTCACTTAGCCTGTTATGTTGCTGTTAAAATGGTTAGGATGACAGCCGTTTTTGACACTGTCGGGTCCAAAGGGAAAGTACCCAAGACCAAGCTAATGATGTTGTTGACGTTGATGGAAAGTGCATCAAGAACGCAATTACGTACTTTAGTCACGTTAAGCCGATCATGTTAATTTGCGACATGCATCAGGCAGGTCAGGGACTTTTGTACTTCCTGTTTCGATTTAGTTGGCAATTTAGGTAGCAAACATGCAGACCCCGCACATTCTTATCGTTGAAGACGAGTTGGTAACACGCAACACGTTAAAGAGCATTTTCGAAGCAGAAGGCTACGATGTCTTTGAAGCGACCGATGGCGCAGAGATGCATCAGATCCTTTCTGAAAATGATATCAACCTGGTCATTATGGACATTAACCTGCCAGGCAAAAACGGCCTTCTTCTGGCGCGCGAACTGCGTGAACAGGCGAACGTCGCGTTAATGTTCCTGACAGGCCGTGACAACGAAGTTGATAAAATTCTTGGCCTGGAAATCGGTGCGGATGATTACATCACCAAACCGTTTAATCCACGCGAGTTAACCATTCGTGCACGTAACCTGCTGTCCCGCACCATGAACCTGGGAACGGTCAGCGAAGAGCGTCGTAGCGTAGACAGCTACAAATTCAACGGCTGGGAACTTGATATCAATAGCCGTTCACTGATCAGCCCGAACGGTGAGCAGTATAAACTGCCGCGCAGTGAATTCCGCGCGATGCTGCACTTCTGCGAAAACCCGGGCAAAATTCAGTCCCGTGCAGAACTGCTGAAGAAAATGACCGGTCGCGAGCTGAAGCCGCATGACCGTACCGTAGACGTGACCATCCGTCGTATTCGTAAGCATTTCGAATCTACGCCAGATACGCCGGAAATCATCGCCACGATCCACGGCGAAGGGTACCGTTTCTGCGGCGATCTGCAGGAGTAATCCCGCAGTTAACGCATTAAAAACGGCGCATTTGCGCCGTTTTTTTTATTTCCAGATCCGCATCGTATCGTCATCCGGTGCTGCGGGTGGCTCAGGTTGCTTCGGCTGAGAGAGCGAGTACCAGTCGAAATGACGGGTCAGGTACATGACGGCAAACAGCGCCAGCGCGAGAACCGCTGACCCCAACAGCAGCGCGCTGTCCTCCGAGCGCAGCAGGAACCACATCACCACGTCCAGCCCCAACAAGGCCAGCACAAATAGCCCGCTGCGCTTCCAGCTTTTCAACACGGCCTGCAGGTACATTCCGTTCATCGCTGCGCCCACCAGACTTGCAACAACCCAGGCTGGCGTAAACCCAACGTGTTCAGACAGTGCCAGCAACACCAGATAGAACAGCACCAGCGACAACCCCACCAGCAGGTACTGCATTGGGTGCAGACGCAGCCCGGTTAAGGTTTCGAAGACAAAGAAGGCCATAAACGTCAGCGCAATCAGCAAAATGGCGTACTTGATCGCCCGGTCAGTCAGCTGATACTGATCGGCGGGCGTGGCTACCGTAACGCTAAAGGCGGGGATCGACTCCCACGATGGCGATTCGCTCCCGCTGAACCAACTCTCAAGGTTGTTCGCAAACCAGCTGCTCTTCCAGTTCGCCTGGAAACCAGACTCGCCAATTTTGTGCTTAACCGGCAGATAGTTGCCCATAAAGCCCGGATGCGGCCAGTTGCTGTTGAGCGTCATTTCGCTATTACGCCCTACCGGTACCACTGCAAAACTGCCGGTTCCCGCCAGATTGAGTGACATCTCAAGTGCAAACGTTTTAGCTTCCAGCGCGTTGTCGGTCAGCGGGATGTGGATCCCTGCAAGCGCCCCGTAGACACCTGAACCGGGTTCCACACTTAGCGTCTCACCATTGATTTTAGAGATACTGACCGTGCCAATACCCCGCGCGTCGCCAACGCCCGTCACGATAAACGGCTGCCCTGTTGTTATCGTTTCCCCTCTCAACTGCTTCAGCTCTTCGGTATTAAACTGCGCTTTTATCTTCAGGTCAGTGTTCCAGATTTGCCCGTCGTAGATGCCAATATTTCGGGACTCCACGCGCTGGTTCCCTACCACAACCAGAGAGTCCGGCAGAATGAAATGCATATAGCTTTTCTTGTATTCGACCTTCTTCTCGTCCTCCAGCTTGTAAAAAATCTCCGTCACCGGAATGGCAATCAGCGGGCCGACCAGTTTTTGCGGTCCGCTGGTGCTCTGCCGAAGCGTATTTTCGACATCGTTACGATAGCTTTCACGCTCTGAAATGAGGTTACTGACCATAAACAGCGGGACTAACAGCAGCAGGATGCACCCCAACAGGGTGCTTACTTTCCAGAACAGGGGGGATTTCATCATTACGTCTCCTTTGTGATGAGGAGAGCGTAACCAGGCTGTGTGGGGTCAGTTTGAAGCTATGTGAAGGGACGGTGAAGTGCCAGCGTGGCCATCACGCCACCTTCATCGCGATTACGCAATGTAATCGCTCCCTGATGCAGACGCGCCACCTCCTGGACAAACGCCAGCCCGAGTCCGCTGCTCTTCAACCCGTTCTCGCGCGGCAGGGAATAAAAGCGCTCAAAAATACGCTCCAGCGCATAATCCGGGATACCGCTTCCGCTATCGGTCACCGTGAGCAGGGCCTGCGTTTGCGCTTCATACGCGGCCAGTGCAATAGCCCCACCGGGCGGCGTGAAATCGATGGCGTTATCCAGCAAATTACCCAGAGCCTGTTCGAGCAGTTCGGGATCGCCCGCAACACACAGAGAGGTGCTTTGGATCGTCAGCGTGATATTTTTCGCTGTCAGAACCGCCGAACGCGCGTCGGCCAGGCGGGTAAATAGCGTGTCGACGTCGACGCTGACCGGCACGATCTCGACCCGATTTTCAAGCCGCGCCTGGGTAAGCAGCTTTTCGACCAGCGACTGCATGCGCGCGTTTTGCACCAGAATATTATCGATAAACCGCGCAGCCACCTGCGGCGGCGGCTGCTCGGCGAGAATTTCCGCCGCGCCGCGTATCGCGGCGATGGGGCTTTTCAGCTCGTGGGTCAGCGCATGGACATAGTGTTCAATGTAGTTTTTCCCTTCCAGGCGAATGCGCATATTCTCCAACGCCTGGGCCAGCTTGTGCAGTTCGCTGCTGCCTGGATTAGGCAGCGGGAGAGGCGTATCCGTGGTCACCGAGTCGGCATAGCGCGATAACGTACTGATAGAACGATTGATCCACCAGGCGACGAGAAGACCGATCAGCAGGGCAATGCCGAGCAGCGCTCCGCCTGCCCACAGGATCCTTCGCTCGCTGCGGTGGATAACCGGTGCCATCGCGCTGTTAGGTTTCCCGACCGACAGCACGCCGATAATCTTGCCCTGCTCCACAACTGGCGCGGCAACATACATCACCGTGCTCTCCGGATCGTCGGGATGGCTCTGGGTACTGCGCGCGCCGTATTCACCGCGAAGCGTCAGCCAGACATCGTTCCAGCGCGAGTAATCTTTCCCCACGGCCAGACCGGCGGAATCAAACACTACTCTGCCCTGCGCATCGGTCATGTAGACGTGATACTCGTTACGCACTTTATGAATGCCGCCGATATTGGCGCGGAAAGGGCGCTGATGAAGCTGAGAAAAGGCCTGTGCCAGTTTGCCCTGCTGCGCATTGCCCGAAAGGAGATCCTCACGCCCGACTTCGGCGAGTAAGGTCGCAGTATCGATTAACGTACCCTCGGTTGCCCTGCGCACGCCGGGCTTTACTTCCTGAACAAAGATCGACAGCACAAACCACGCGGCGATGGCCACGATCAGGAAGTACCCCAGCAATAACCGCATCCCAATGCGCATCAGTAAAGGCCCAGACTGTAGCCCATACCGCGATGGGTGCTGATGGGTGAAAGTTCCTCGTTTACCGCCCGCAGCTTGGCGCGCAGGGTTTTGATGTGGGTGTCCACGGTGCGGTCGAAACTGTCGCCGTCTTCACCCCATACCATGTCCATGAGCTGCTGACGAGAAAAGACCCGTCCGGGGGCCTGTAACAAGGTTTTGAGCAGCAAGAATTCATAGCGGGTCAGGGGCAGTGCTTCACCGCACCAGCTAATCCGCGCGGCTGGCTCATTCAGCTCAAACTGCCCGATTCGGACGATGTCAGAAGGCGCAGCCGATTTTTGCATCCGCCGTAAAATTGTCCTTACCCGGGCGCACACTTCCCGTGGGGAGAAAGGCTTGGCAACGTAGTCGTCAGCGCCCATTTCCAGGCCGATGAGTTTATCCACTTCATCGCTGCGGGCCGTCAGAAACAGCACCGGCAGTGACGGATGCTGGGCCAGCAGCTGGCGGCACAGCTCAAAGCCGCTGATGTCCGGCAGCCCGACGTCCAGAATAGCCAGTGCCGGAGCCCGCTGCCGCGCCGCCTCCAGCACCGGTAAACCGCGCTCAAACGCCTTTACCGCAAATCCTTCCTGCTGAAGCATGTAGATCAGCGTATCGGCGATACTGGTTTCGTCTTCAACCAGCCAGACCACAGGTTGTTGCATGGTTCATCCCTGAATTAATGCCACGGCATAATCGGCACCGCGCTGATCGCGTTTTTCGGCGAGCCTTCCACCACTTTGTCGGAATAGGCCAGGTAAGCCAGCGTATTGCGTTTCGCATCGTAGAAACGCACCACCTGCAGCTTTTTGAATACCAGCGAGGTCCGTTTCTGGAACACCACGTCGCCCTGCGCTTTACCGTTTTTAATTTTATCGCTCAATTCAACCGGGCCCACCTGCTGGCAGGAGATCGCCGCATCGGAAGTATCTTCCGCCAGCCCCAGCCCGCCTTTGATACCGCCCGTTTTCGCGCGGCTCACGTAGCAGGTGACGTTTTTCACGTCCGGATCGTCAAACGCCTCCACCACGATTTTGTGGTCCGGACCAAACATTTTGAACACGGTATCGACGGAACCAATCTGTTCCGCCTGCGCGGCGCGGCCGACCATCAGCAGCAACGCGGTGAAGATCAAAGTCTTGTATTTCATATTGTTACCATTCTTTAAAATTGCACTGGGCGATTATTCAACACTTTAGACAAAAATGTAGCAAGATCACAGGATTAGAATATATTCGCCCAAAACGAGCCGTAAAAGGCATTAATGCGCAAAAAAAACACTGAATGCTAAAACATCAAAAAATGCTATTATCCGCTAACCTGTTATCAGGCACCTGCTGTTTTAAGGATGAGGATAGTATATGGATCAGGCTGGAATTATTCGCGACCTGCTCACCTGGCTGGAAGGTCATCTCGACCAGCCTTTGTCACTGGATAATGTGGCGGCTAAAGCAGGCTATTCCAAGTGGCATCTGCAAAGGATGTTCAAGGATGTCACCGGTCATGCTATCGGTGCCTATATTCGCGCACGTCGTTTATCTAAATCTGCTGTGGCATTGCGCCTGACCGCGCGGCCGATTCTGGATATTGCCCTGCAGTATCGTTTTGATTCGCAGCAAACGTTCACCCGCGCCTTTAAAAAACAGTTCTCGTTGACGCCAGCGCTTTATCGTCGTTCGCCTGACTGGAGCTCGTTTGGCATGCGTCCGCCGCTGCGTCTGGGCGAGTTCGCGATGCCGAAATATGAAATTGTCGCGCTGCCGGAAACCCATCTGATCGGCACAACCCAGAGCTACTCCTGTTCTCTGGAGCAGATTTCTGAGTTCCGTCATCAGATGCGCGTCCAGTTCTGGCGCGACTTCCTGAGCCATGCACCGGCAATCCCGCCAATTCTGTACGGTCTGAACGAAACGCGCCCAAGCCAGGAAAAAGACGACGAGCAGGAGGTGTTCTACACCACCGCGCTGACGCCAGAGATGGCGAATGGTTATATTCAGGGTTCGAAACCGGTCGTGCTGGAAGGCGGCGAGTACGTGATGTTCTCGTATGAAGGGCTGGGAACGGGGGTTCAGGAGTTCATCCTGACCGTTTACGGGACCTGCATGCCAATGCTGAATCTTAATCGCCGTAAAGGTCAGGACATTGAGCGCTACTACCCGGCGCAGGATGCCAAACCGGAAGAAGGCCCAATCAATCTGCGTATGGAATTCTTGATTCCTATCCGCCGTTAACGCTGCAGTTCGTCAAGCGCAGGGGCATCGAGATGCGAAATGTCCCCTGCCATCTCCACTACCCAGCCCGACGCCAGCCATGCGCTTTCCTGATAATCAATTCGGGAAATGGAGCAGTTGCGCAGACGCAAACGGCGCTCAGCGTAAGCCGGTAACCCCAGAATGGTGCTCACCAGGCAGCCCAACGCAATCCCGTGACTCACCAGCAGCGGACGGCTTCCCGCCGGGAGCTTCAGGCATTCCGCCAGTGCGGCATGCATACGCACGCTCAGCTCCTGCATGGATTCCCCCTCTGGAATACGGCCATCTTCGGTACCGTTCACCAACGTGCGACGCCAGCCCTCTTCCGTTTCCGTCAGCGTATCGATATGGCGTTTTTCCAGCACGCCCATATCCAGCTCGCGCAGGCGCGGCTCCAGCATGACATCACAGCCACAGGCATCTGCGATGATGCGCGCCGTCTGCTGTGTGCGACCTAAATCGCTGGTAATCACGTGAGTAATGCCCAGCGTTCTGGCGCGTTCTGCCACCTGCCACGCTTGCTGCACACCCTTTTCGGTGAGAGGACTGTCTGACTGGCCTTGAATACGTCGCTCGGCGTTCCACTGCGTTTCACCGTGGCGAACAAGGTAAACCTGTAACATGTTTTTTTCCGTTATACTGCGATGAGTTTTTTTTGAATCGAGCTTAATTATGCACCATGTCGTCTCTGCTACCACTAATCCTGCCAAAATTCAGGCAATTCTAAGGGCATTTGACGAGATCTTCGGCGCAGGATCCTGCCATATTGAGGCCATCGGCGTCGAGAGTGGCGTTCCTGAACAGCCGTTTGGCAGCGAGGAAACGCGCGCTGGCGCACGAAATCGCGTGGCAAACGCCAGGGCCGCAGCACCGGATGCTGACTTTTGGGTAGCGATTGAAGCAGGTATCGACGAAGGCGCAACCTTTAGCTGGGTGGTCATCGAAAGCCGCGAGCAGCGCGGTGAAGCGCGCTCGGCCACCCTGCCGCTGCCGGAAGTCATTCTGGAAAAAGTGCGTGCGGGTGAAGCGCTCGGGCCTGTGATGTCGCAGTACACCGGCATCGATGAGATTGGCCGTAAAGAAGGGGCGATTGGCGTCTTTACCGCAGGCGCGCTGACGCGTTCTGGCGTTTACCACCAGGCGGTGATTTTGGCGTTAAGCCCGTTCCATAACGCGATTTATCGGTAAGTGTCCAGGCCGGATAAGGCGTAGCCGTCATCCGGCGTTTTTCAGCAATACCGCTTCCAGCCACTGGCGCAGCTCAACCGGCGCAGACTTCAGGCTGTTCGAGCCGCGGGTGATCGTTGCAATGCCCGCGCCGAGCTCATTTTTCAGCTCGCGCTGGCTCATCTCACCGCGCAGCAGCTCTTCAATGATCCGCACGCGCGTGCCCAGCGCCTCACGCTCGTCCGGCGTGAGCATCAGCTGCATGAGGGGTAGGTGCAAATCCTGCTCGTAAGACTGGCGAAGCAGCTCTACAAAACGAAGCCACTCCTGATGACGTTGTTCGGCCATTGCCGAGGAATACGGGGAATGCTGGGTCATGTTATGCTGCCTCTTGTACTCATTAGCGAGTACAGCATAACACAACCCGCGACGATCAGTAACGCCTCTGCCACTCGGCATCGCTCATCAGGGTATCTTTCTGCCCCATGAAGTAGCGATAGTAGGCGTCATAGGCCAGCACGTTCTTCACGTAGCCGCGCGTTTCCGAGAACGGGATACTCTCGACAAACGCCACCGCGTCGATGCGTCCGGCGCTGTTGCCAAGCCAGGTGCGCACGCGTCCCGGTCCCGCGTTATACGCCGCCGAAGAGAAGATGCGGTTTTTGCCAAACTGCTGGTAGACGTACTGCAAATAGCTGGTACCGATGTTGATGTTGGTATCCGGATCGAGAAGCTGCGACGGGCTGCTGTACCCGGGAATATTAAACATCTTCACCGTGTGCGTCGCGGTGCCGGGCATGATCTGCATCAGGCCGCTGGCCCCCACCGGGGAGCGCACTTTCGGGTTCCAGGCACTCTCCTGACGGGCTATCGCCATCGCGTAGCTTTTCGGAATGTCTTTGCCGCTGGTGTAGCGATCGAACAGATCCTTGTACGCCAGCGGGAAACGCTCTTCGAGATGATCCCACAGTTTGCCGGCGATCGTCGCCTGCACGCTCAGATCCCACCAGCGATTATCGAACGCGTAGCGGGCAAGCTGGGCTTTCTCGTCGGTGGTGCGGCTGGTGACCAGATTAGCCCACTCGCTGCGCGCGGTGTTGTCCATATTCCAGTACATCAGCTCGCGCACGCGCGCCATCTCCGGCCCCTGCGTCAGCGCCGGGTTCGCGTTGGCGGGCGCTTTGTCGATCTTAAGCGTGTACTCCTCGCCCAGCCGCTGCGCCGCCGCCATCGGGTAGAATCCGCGCTGTTGCATCAGAGCGTGGAGGATAGCTTTGGCCTCATCGTCACGGCCACGCTCCAGCAGCAGGTCGGCCTGCCAGTAGCGCCATTCATCTTTCTCTTTGGCATCCATCGGCAGACGCGCAAGCCAGGTATTCAGCCCACGACGATCGCCCGTGCCCAGCGCCATTCGCACGCGGCGCTCGACAAGCGAGGTGGAGTTTGAACGCATGATCGCGTCGTCACGCCAGCGCGCCTGTTCGTCGGTCACATCGGTGCCCATCAGTCGCCACGCCACGATGTCGCGCAATTCCTGCGTTTGTTCTTCATTAAGCTGCTGCGCCTGCACCAGCTGCGGGATCATCAGCCGCGCGTTTTCCACATCGTCACGCGCCACGCTGGTAAAGGCGACCGCCACCATTTGTCGCGTGAAATCTGTCGCGCCCGTACTGCGGGCAAAGGTCAGCACGCTGTTCGGATCGTTTGCCAGCCCAATGACGGCAGACGAAATGGTTTGATAGTCGGACGGCATCTGCCCCGCCAGCGCAGTGACCAGACGCGTGTTACCGGCCTTCATCGCCAGGCGAATGCGTTCAAGATAAGCCAGCGGATCCTGTTTGCCCGATGCGCGCCATGCGCCGAACAGCGAATCACAGGCGTTAGGCTGGCTTTTGCCCGTCAGCCAGAGATCTTTGGCACCGACCCAGGCCTCTTCCTGCTGTCCTGTGGCCCATTTGGCGTAGTAGTAATTACACTGCGCTTCCGTCGTGCCCGGTTTTTCCGGGCTAAACGCCAGCAGCCCGCGCCAGTCTTCACGACGCGCCAGCTCATTCACAAAACGAGACTGGAGATTACGGGCAGGCGGCAGGGTCGGGTTCGCCTGAATGAAGTTGTTCACGGTGACGGTGGGTTGGTTCATGAGATCGTCGGTTATCTGGCGGTACTCCAGATACGGATACAGCGGATAATCCTTTAGCGTCGGCATCAGGGCCTGCACGGTATCCATCTGCTTGTTGTCCCACGCCTGTTTAATCTGGGCGTAGCGGTTACGTTGTTCATCCAGTGAATCGGCATGCACCGCCTGGCTTACCGCCATTACGCATACGCTGGCAGCCAGCAGACGCCAGACCACCCGTTTGGCTTTTTCCACAAGCTCTTCCTCATTGTTTTTCGTTAGTTGCAGCGTCTTGCCACGTCAATGTTGCATTCACTTATGCTAACCAGGCATCCTGCAACGCGCCACGTTATGGACACTTTTTTACCTTTCCTGCGCGTTTTAACACTCCCGGCGTTCCTGACTGGGATTAGGTCATGAAAAAGGCTACACTTCGAGGCTGAAATTCCTTCTCATTACGATAAAAGAGGCGAAGTCCAACGTGGCTCAATTCGTTTATACCATGCATCGTGTCGGCAAAGTTGTCCCGCCGAAACGTCATATTCTTAAAAATATCTCGCTGAGCTTCTTCCCGGGCGCAAAAATCGGTGTTCTGGGTCTCAACGGTGCCGGTAAGTCCACCCTGCTGCGCATCATGGCGGGCATCGATACAGACATCGAAGGTGAAGCCCGTCCGCAGCCTGGCATCAAGATTGGTTACCTGCCGCAGGAACCTCAGTTGAACCCGGAACACACCGTTCGCGAATCCGTCGAAGAAGCGGTGTCCGAAGTGGTTAACGCGCTGAAAGGTCTGGATGAAGTGTATGCCAAATACGCCGAGCCGGATGCGGACTTCGACAAGCTGGCCGCTCAGCAGGGCAAGTATGAAGAGATTATCCAGGCGCACGACGGTCACAACCTGAACGTGCAGCTGGAGCGCGCGGCTGATGCCCTGCGTCTGCCGGACTGGGATGCAAAAGTTGAGAAGCTCTCCGGTGGTGAACGTCGCCGCGTCGCGCTGTGCCGCCTGCTGCTGGAAAAACCAGACATGCTGCTGCTCGACGAACCAACGAACCACCTGGATGCAGAATCTGTCGCCTGGCTGGAACGCTTCCTGCACGACTTCGAAGGCACCGTTGTGGCGATTACCCACGACCGTTACTTCCTCGACAACGTCGCTGGCTGGATCCTGGAGCTGGACCGCGGTGAAGGTATTCCGTGGGAAGGCAACTACTCCTCCTGGCTTGAGCAGAAAGATCAGCGTCTGGCGCAGGAAGCTTCTCAGGAAGCGGCCCGTCGTAAGTCTATTGAGAAAGAGCTGGAGTGGGTGCGTCAGGGCGCGAAAGGCCGTCAGTCTAAGGGCAAAGCCCGTCTGGCACGCTTCGAAGAGCTGAACAACACCGAATACCAGAAACGTAACGAAACCAACGAACTGTTTATTCCGCCTGGGGCACGTCTGGGGGATAAAGTGGTTGAAGTCAGCAATCTGCGTAAGTCTTACGGCGACCGCCTGCTGATTGACGACCTGAGCTTCTCCGTACCGAAAGGCGCTATCGTCGGGATCATCGGTCCGAACGGTGCGGGTAAATCGACCCTGTTCCGCATGATGTCCGGTCAGGAACAGCCTGACAGCGGCTCTATCACCCTGGGTGAAACCGTGAAGCTGGCCTCCGTTGATCAGTTCCGTGACGCAATGGACAACAGCAAAACCGTGTGGGAAGAAGTCTCCGGCGGTCTGGATATCATGCGTATCGGCAACACCGAGATGCCAAGCCGCGCCTATGTTGGCCGCTTCAACTTCAAAGGCACCGACCAGGGCAAACGCGTGGGCGAGCTATCCGGCGGTGAGCGCGGTCGTCTGCACCTGGCGAAGCTGCTGCAGGTGGGCGGTAACGTACTGCTGCTCGATGAACCAACCAACGACCTGGACATCGAAACCCTGCGCGCGCTGGAAAACGCCCTGCTGGAGTTCCCGGGCTGCGCGATGGTTATCTCGCACGACCGCTGGTTCCTGGACCGTATCGCGACCCACATCCTGGACTATCAGGACGAAGGTAAAGTCGAGTTCTTCGAAGGTAACTTCACCGAATACGAAGAGTACAAGAAACGCACGCTGGGCGCAGACGCGCTGGAGCCGAAGCGTATTAAGTACAAGCGTATTTCGAAATAAAAGCAAAACGGCAACTTCGGTTGCCGTTTTTTATGTTTGTTCCCTCTCCCCGTGGGAGAGGGACAGGGTGAGGGCATCAGGCCGCACAAAATCATCCCCCCACGTAATACCGCTTCACCTCATCAAACTGCATCGCAAACTCGATATAGCTCATCAGCGCAGGTGAATTCAGCTTGCGGCTTGGATACGCCAGCCACAGATCGTTACCTTCAACATTCCACTCCGGCAGCACCTTCACCAGCGCACCCTTATCGATCTTATCCTCCAGCAGAAATGCGGGTAACAGCGTGATCCCCACGCCGGCAATCGCACATTCGCGGGCATACACCAGATTATCGGTCATGTGCGCGTTATCAGGCAGGTAGCGGTAATCTTCGCTCTCGCTTCGCAGAAGCCACTCTGACCACGCCCGGTGCGTAATGCAGCGGTGCTCCACCAGCTGACGGGGATGAATTAACGGCTCCCGACGCGCCAGATAGTCCGGCGAAGCCAGCATATAACGCGGGCAGTGCCCGATCATTCGGCCAATCAGGGAGGAGTCCTGCGGTTTGCCGGTACGCAGCGCCACGTCAAAGCCGGATTCGACCAGATCCACAACGTCGTCAGAGATCGACACGTCCAGCGACACGTCAGGATAGCGAAGCTGGAACTCGGCATTCATATGCGCCAGCAGCGTCGCGCCAATCCCCGCCGGACAGGTGATCCGCAGCCGCCCGCTCGGGTTTTCGCGCAGCCGCTGAATGGCGTACTCCGCCCGCTCGCTGGCCGCCAGCATCTCACGGCAGTGCACCAGATAGTGCTCGCCCGCAAACGTGAGGCTGATCCTGCGCGTGGTGCGGTTGAGCAGGCGAATGCCTACCTGCTGTTCAAGCTGACTAATCCGCTGGCTCACGCTGGATTTTGGCAGTTCCGCTTTCTGAGCGGCAGCCGTAAAGCTGCCCATCTCCGCCACCAGCGCGAACAGCGCCATATCCTGCAGCTGTTTAAACATGATTGTTCACCCTGTACGAACGCTGAGTTCTTGATTGTCCATCTTATCACGCAGCTGTCCACTTTATAGACTAGCCTCAACAAAACGCATTCCATTGAGGAGCACACCATGTCTGTTAAAGCCATTGCCGTTAACCCAGCGAACCCTGCTGTTTTTATTGAAATCACCCCGCCGATGCCGCAGCCCGGCGAGCACGATCTGCTGGTGGAGGTGAAAGCCGTCTCCATAAACCCGGTAGACACCAAGGTGCATGCAGGCATTGCCCAAAATGGGCTGAACGAGCCGCGCGTGCTCGGCTGGGATGCCAGCGGGATCGTCAAAGCGGTTGGAACAAACGTTACCGGCTTTAAACCGGGCGACGAAGTGTGGTACGCAGGCGATATCACCCGACCGGGCAGCAATACCACGCATCAGCTGATCGATGCGCGGATTGTCGGGCACAAGCCTGCCAGCCTCGGCTGGGCGGCTGCCGCTGCACTGCCCTTAACCGCGCTCACCGCGTGGGAAGGCCTGTTTGAACGGCTGAACATTCAGGATGCAGGGGCGGACAAAACACTGCTGATCATCGGCGGTGCGGGCGGGGTGGGATCGCTGGCGATCCCCTTTGCGAAACACAACAGCAAGGTGAAAATCATCGCAACCGCTTCGCGAGAAGATTCCGCCCAGTGGTGTCGCGATCGCGGGGCCGACGTGGTCGTCAACTACCGCGACCTGAAAGGTGAACTGGCGAAAGAGGGGCTGACCTTCGTGGATTACATTTTCATCCTCAACGACACCGACGGGCACTGGGATGCAGTCAGCGAACTGATTGCGCCACAGGGGCATATCTGCTCTATCGTCGAGAATGAACGTCCGCTGGATCAGGACAAGCTGAAGTCCAAATCCGCCGCCCTGCACTGGGAATTTATGTATACCCGCAGCATGTATCAGACGGCGGATATGGCGCGTCAGGGAGAGATCTTAGACGAGGTCGCGAAGCTGGTGGATAACGGCGTGGTGGAAAGCTCGCTGAGTGAAACGCTGCACGGGCTGAGCGTGGAAAGCATTACCGAGGCGCACCGCAAAGTGCTGGAGGGGCATATGCGTGGGAAAGTGGTGGTTGAGTTCTGAGTGGTTTGTTCCCCCTCTCCCCTTTGGGGAGAGGGTTAGGGTGAGGGGTAAGTTTTTTACCCCTGCTCCCCCATCATCTCCTTCACCAGCTCGACGCAGCGCAGGAAACGGGAGTCGTAGTCCGACTCTTCCACATGCACAAACTCAACGTTATTTTCGTTGAGCATCTCCACCAGCATGGACTGGAATTCCCGCCTGTCCACGGAGCTGCCGAGGCTGCGCATGCCGTCAGCCACCCACGGGGTGTTGTTCTCCAGCAGGATCACCAGGTCAAAGCGGTATTCGTCAATCAGCGCCTGCACGAACGGGTGCTCGCGCCCTTCGTACTTTTTACAGAACGCCTGCGTGGTCACGAAATCGGTATCGATAAACGCCACTTTGTTGGCATATTTCACGGCAAAATCAATGTACTGGGCATGTCCGAGCGCAATTTTGTCGTAGTCGGAATACTGCAGTGCCATCTCGTCGCCACCGAGGTGCGAGAAGACATAATCGCGGCCGTACTCCCACGCGCTGGTGGTGTTGAAGATGTTCGCCAGCTTGTTGACCAGCGTTGATTTGCCGCTCGACTCGCCGCCCAGAATCGCCACCGTACGCACAAAGAACGGCTTAACTTCGGTCGGAATGTAATCCCAGTAGCGGAACGGGTTTTCGCGGATCTGCGCCCCACTGATGTTCATAAAGGTGCGTTTCGGATCGATCAGCACCGTCTCGATACCCAGATGCTCGCGGAACTGTGGCGCATCGGACTCTTCAGAGGTGTAGATCCAGTTCGGCGCAATCCCCTTGTCTTCCATAAAGGTTTTTACACCGTTGCTCCACACGTCCCAGCCGTGCGGATACGGCTCCATGCCCTCTTCGTTAAAGGCATGGATACGAATGTTTTTCTGATATTTAAAGGTCTGAAGCAGCCAGCGCAGGCGGTCTGACACGGTGGGCTGCTGCGACATGGCGCTGTCTTCGAACAGCTGACGGTCGCGGGTTTCATCGTAGCCCATGATGATGTGCAGCTCGTCCACCTGGCTACAGGCGCGCTGGATCAGATAGATATGCCCGGTATGCAGCGGGTAAAACTTGCCGAACACCACGCCGATGTTCTTTTGCATACGCGGGAATTCCAGCCCCAGAAAGCGGTGCAGCGCTTCGAGCTTCTGCGCGCTGGGGCTTTTGATTTTGGCGTTCAGCAGCTGGCTCAGGTAGCCTTTGGTCATGCCGCTGGCGTCCGCCACCTGCTGCAGCGTGCAGCCCTTCTGGCGGATCGCGGTCTTGATGTAGTCAAATGATGACATAAATTACGGTGCCTCCTGCAAAATCGAATACGTAATTATAAGTCGTCAAAGACATTTAACGCATCTGCGAGTTTTTTCACGCCAAATACCTGCATCCCTTCCGGGATTTTTTTCGGCACGTTGGCGGCGGGAACGATCGCCCGGCGGAAGCCGTGTTTTGCCGCCTCGGAGATACGCTCCTGCCCGCTGGGCACCGGACGGATTTCCCCGGCGAGGCCAACTTCGCCGAAGACGACCAGATCCTGCGGCAGCGGTCTGTCGCGCAGGCTGGAGACCATTGCCAGCAGCAGCGCCAGGTCTGCGCTGGTCTCAGTAACTTTGACGCCGCCGACCACGTTCACGAAAACGTCCTGATCCGCCATCTGCAGCCCGCCGTGACGGTGCAGTACCGCCAGCAGGATCGCCAGACGGTTTTGTTCCAGACCGACCGCCACGCGCCGCGGGTTGCCCATCATCGACACGTCCACCAGCGCCTGAATTTCGACAAGCAGCGGGCGCGTCCCTTCCCACAGCACCATCACCGAGCTGCCGGAGGTGATCTCATCGCCACGGCTCAGGAAGATGGCCGACGGGTTGCTGACTTCGCGCAGCCCCTGTTCGGTCATGGCAAACACGCCCAGTTCGTTCACCGCCCCAAAGCGGTTTTTATGGCTGCGCAGGGTACGGAAGCGGGAATCCGCGTCGCCGTCGAGCATCACAGAGCAGTCGATACAGTGCTCAAGCACCTTCGGCCCGGCCAGCGAGCCGTCTTTGGTCACGTGGCCGACCATCACAATCGCCACGCCGCGCGTTTTGGCAAAGCGCGTCAGGTATGCCGCGGTTTCACGCACCTGCGCGACGCTGCCCGGCGAGGACTGAATGTCCGCCATGTGCATCACCTGGATGGAGTCAATCACCATCAGCTTCGGCTGCTCTTCTTCGGCGATCATGCAGATCTGCTCGATGCTGGTTTCGGAGAGCATGTTCAGGTTGCCGGTCGGCAGACCCAGGCGGTGCGCGCGCATCGCCACCTGCTGAAGTGACTCTTCGCCCGTGACGTACAGGGTTTTCATCTGTTCGGCGAGCTTGCAGAGCGTTTGCAGCAGCAGGGTCGATTTACCCGCGCCCGGATTACCGCCAATCAGGATGGCGCTGCCCGGCACCACGCCGCCGCCGAGCACGCGGTCAAACTCTTTGAACCCGGTGGAGAAGCGCGGCAGCTCTTCGAGGCTGATGTCCGAGAGTTTTTGCACCTTCGCCACGCCCGCGTTACCGGCATAGCCACTCAGGCGCTCGTTGCGGGCCACGCTCGGCGAAGCCGCCACACCACGCACTTCGGTGATGGTGTTCCAGGCATGACAGGCGCTGCATTGCCCCTGCCAGCGCGGATAATCCGCACCACATTCATTACAGACAAATGCGCGTTTTGGAGCTTTCGCCACGGTTTACCTCGTTATTTCTGTGCGGCCTGCGCGCCGGGTGGCGCTTAGGCTTACCCGGCCTACAAAGCAGACCGTTATTTCTGATTAAGGCTGCCGGAGAGAATGCAGAACACCCCCATCAGGTCAGCGTGACGGATAGTCACTTCCGTCTTTTCATTCACTTTTGGCTTGGCGTGGTAGGCAATGCCAAGCCCTGCCGCTTTGATCATCGGCAGGTCGTTCGCGCCGTCCCCGATGGCGACGGTCTGGACGACCGGAATTTCATATTTTTCCGCCAGACGCGTCAGCGTATTGGCTTTGTACTGGGCGTCCACGATATCGCCAATCACCTGGCCGGTCAGCTTGCCGTCCATGATCTCTAGCTCGTTGGCCACCACGGTGGTCAGGTGCAGTTTTTCCCGCAGGTAATCCGCGAAGAAGGTAAAGCCACCAGAGGCAATCGCCACTTTCCAGCCCAACGACTGCAGCTTCAACACCAGCTGTGTCAGCCCTGGCATCAGCGGCAGCACATCGCGCACCTGGCGCAGGATGTTAGCGTCGGCCCCTTTCAGGGTCGCCACGCGCTGTCTCAGGCTGGCGGTGAAGTCCAGTTCGCCGCGCATCGCACGTTCGGTGACTTCCGCCACCAGCTCGCCGCTGCCCGCCAGTTTCGCAATCTCGTCGATACATTCGATCTGGATCGCCGTAGAGTCCATGTCCATGACCAGCAGACCTGGGGTTTTCAGGTGCGGAATTTTACCGAGCGGCGCGACGTCCAGCCCGGCGTCATGCGCCAGACGCGTTGCGCGCTGCGTCAGGGAACCCGCCAGGCGGATGACCTGGTAATCTTCCACACACCAGGCGGCGACAATCACCATCGCAGCCCCCAGTTTGCTTTGGTACTGGGTCAGGCGTTGCTTGTCCAGACCGCGTCCGTACAGCAGCCAGCCGCTACGACCGGCGTGGTAATCCAGAGGCATCACCTCATCGCCACTTAAAGAGAGCGGCAATCCTGGCCATAAAGAGACATCCGTTGGCAGGTCGCACCAGGTAATGTTCGGCATTAAAGCTCCTGTAAATTCGTTCGCGCCGGAAGGTTCCAGAGGGAAAATAACGCATGAGGCTACCCTGTAACCATCACTTCTGGCAACATTAAGCCGTAAATTTTCAGCAGGTGGAATATGGCTCGCGCAAAACTGAAATTCCGGCTTCATCGCGCCGTGATTGTCCTGATCTGTCTCGCACTTCTGGTGGCGCTGATGCAAGGGGCATCGTGGTTTAGCCAGAACCATCAACGGCAACGTAACCCGCAGTTTGAAGAGCTGGCCCGCACGCTGGCGCGTCAGGTCACGCTCAACGTTGCCCCCTCAATGCGTACTGAAACGCCGGACGATAAGCGGATAGGCCAGGTTTTACGTCAGCTCACTGAAAACAGTCGTATTCTGGATGCCGGCGTCTATGATGAGCAAGGCAACCTTATTGCCCGCGCGGGCGAGCACGTTAATGTGCGCGACAGGCTGGCGCTGGACGGCAAAAAAGCCGGGGGCTATTTTAACCAGCAGATCGTCGAACCCATTCAGGGCAAGAATGGCCCGCTGGGTTACCTGCGCCTGACGCTCGATACGCATACTCTGCCGACCGAAGCCAAACAGGTCGATAACACCACCAACATTTTGCGTCTGATGCTGCTGCTCTCGCTGGCTATTGGCGTTGTGCTGGCGCGTACCCTGCTTCAGGGCAAGCGTACCCGCTGGCAGCAGTCACCGTTCCTGCTGACCGCCAGCAAGTCGGTTCCCGAAGACGAAGAGAGCGAGAAGAAAGAATAATGATAAAGTAGGCGAATGACTCAGAAAAGGAACTTTGCCATGACGACGTTACGCCTGCTTATCTCTGACTCTTACGATCCCTGGTTTAATCTCGCGGTGGAAGAGTGCATCTTCCGCCAGATGCCCGCCACCCAGCGCGTGCTGTTTCTCTGGCGCAATGCCGACACGGTAGTTATTGGCCGCGCGCAAAACCCGTGGAAAGAGTGCAATACGCGGCGTATGGATGAGGATAACGTCCGCCTGGCGCGCCGCAGCAGCGGCGGCGGCGCGGTGTTTCACGATCTGGGCAATACCTGTTTTACCTTTATGGCGGGTAAACCGGAATACGACAAAACCATCTCTACCTCGATAGTGCTCAACGCGCTGAATTCACTCGGCGTGACGGCGGAAGCGTCCGGGCGTAACGATCTGGTAGTGAAAACCCCCGAGGGCGACCGGAAGGTCTCCGGCTCCGCCTACCGCGAAACGATGGATCGCGGCTTCCACCACGGCACTCTGTTACTGAACGCTGACCTGAGCCGTCTGGCAAACTACCTGAACCCGGACAAGAAAAAACTCCAGGCTAAAGGGATTACCTCCGTGCGTGGGCGCGTAGCGAATCTGGTAGAACTGCTGCCGGGGATTACGCACCAGCAGATTTGCGATGCGATCCGTGACGCGTTCTTTGCACATTACGGCGAGCGTGTGGAAGCAGAAGTGATCTCTCCTGACAAAACTCCGGACCTGCCCAACTTCGCCGAGACCTTCGCCCGCCAGAGCAGCTGGGAGTGGAACTTCGGTCAGGCGCCTGCGTTTTCCCATCTGCTGGATGAGCGTTTTACCTGGGGCGGCGTGGAGCTGCATTTTGACGTCGAGAAAGGCCATATCACCCGCACGCAGGTGTTTACGGACAGTCTGAATCCGGCGCCGCTGGAAGCACTTGCGGCACGTTTGCAGGGCTGTTTGTACCGGGCGGATATGCTGCAGCAGGAATGCGACGCGTTGATTGGGGATTTCCCGGAGCAGGAAAAAGAATTAAGGGATTTGTCAGCATGGATTGCACAGGCGGTACGCTAAGTGCGGTTTGATGCCCTTACCCCGGCCCTCTCCCACAGGGAGAGGGAGGGAAGAGACAGAATTACTCTTTATCGCCCAGCAGAACAGATTCCAGCGCGATTTTGATCATGTCGTTGAAGGTGGTCTGACGCTCGGCAGCGGTGGTCTGCTCGTGGGTACGGATGTGGTCAGACACGGTGCAGATGGTCAGCGCTTTCGCGCCAAACTCAGCCGCCACGCCGTAGATACCCGCCGCTTCCATTTCCACGCCCAGGATGCCGTATTTTTCCATCACGTCGAACATCTCGCCGCCGTCCGGTGCATAGAACAGGTCAGCAGAGAAGATGTTACCCACGCGTGCTTCAACGCCCAGCGCTTTTGCCGCGTCAACCGCGTCACGCACCATGCCGAAGTCAGCAATCGCTGCGAAGTCATGGTCTTTAAAACGCATGCGGTTAACTTTGGAATCGGTGCAGGCACCCATGCCGATAACAATGTCGCGCAGCTTAACGTCCATGCGCACCGCGCCGCAGGAGCCCACGCGGATGATTTTCTTCACGCCGAAATCGGTGATCAGCTCTTTGGTGTAGATAGAGCAGGATGGGATACCCATACCGTGGCCCATTACGGAGATTTTGCGGCCTTTATAGGTCCCGGTGAAGCCGAGCATGCCGCGAACGTTGTTCACTTCACGCACGTCTTCCAGGAAGGTTTCTGCAATGTGCTTCGCGCGCAGCGGGTCGCCCGGCATCAATACGACGTCAGCGAAATCACCCATTTCTGCATTAATGTGAGGAGTTGCCATCTTCAGTTCCTTTTACATTGTCGTTTTTGCCGGGTGGCGGCTACGCCTTACCCGGCCTACATTCTGTTCTCCCTCTCCCTGTGGGAGAGGGTTGGGGTGAGGGCATCAGGCCGCACCCAATTCATTCAGAACATGGCCTTGCCATATTCCATGTCAGACGTACCAAAGTATTTCGCGATAGTCTGGCCGATGTCCGCGAAGGTTTCACGGTGCCCCAGCGAGCCGGGCTTCACTTTCGGGCCGTACACCAGCACCGGAATGTGCTCACGGGTGTGGTCGGTACCGGTCCAGGTTGGGTCGCAGCCGTGGTCCGCGGTCAGGATCAGAATGTCATCTTCACCCACCAGCTCCATCAGCTCTGGCAGACGGCGGTCAAACAGTTCCAGACCGGCCGCATAGCCCGCGACGTCGCGACGGTGCCCCCACGAGGAGTCGAAGTCCACGAAGTTGGTGAAGACGATAGTCTTGTCGCCCGCTTCTTTCATCTCTTTGATGGTGGCATCGAACAGCGCATCCAGACCGGTGGCTTTCACTTTTTTGGTGATGCCGCAGTTAGCGTAGATGTCCGCGATTTTACCCACGGAAACCACGTGGCCGTCTTTCTCTTCAACCAGCTTCTGCAGCACGGTCGGTGCCGGTGGCTCAACGGCCAGGTCGTGACGGTTACCGGTACGCTGGAAGTTACCCGCTTTGTCGCCGATAAACGGACGTGCGATCACGCGGCCAATGTTGTAACCACCTTCGGTCAGCTCTTCACGGGCAATTTCGCACAGCTCGTAGAGTTTATCCAGGCCGTAAGTCTCTTCGTGGCAGGCAATCTGGAACACGGAGTCGGCAGAGGTGTAGAAAATCGGCTTGCCGGTTTTCATGTGCTCTTCGCCGAGCTCATCCAGAATCACGGTACCGGAAGAGTGGCAGTTGCCGAGGTAGCCAGGCAGATTGGCACGCTTAACCAGCTTATCCAGCAGCTCCTGCGGGAAGCTGTTCTGGTGATCGGAGAAGTAGCCCCAGTCAAACAGAACCGGCACACCGGCGATTTCCCAGTGACCAGACGGGGTATCTTTACCGGAAGAGAGCTCGTGCGCCCAGGCGTAGGCACCCACGACTTCCGCGTTGCCGTCCATACCGGCTGCGATTTTACCGGTAGAGCCTTCGTGCGCTTTCACCAGCCCGAGGCGGGTCAGGTTTGGCAGGGTCAGAGGACCTTTACGACCGTTGTCCGCTTCGCCTTTGGCACAGGCTTCCGCGATGTGACCCATGGTATCGGAACCCACGTCACCAAAACGATCTGCATCTTCGGTTGCGCCGATGCCGAATGAGTCCAGCACCATAATAAATGCACGTTTCATAATTGTTCTCCGTACGTAGTGCTTCAAAAAATAGCGATCAGATCAGTATACAGTTATTCAGTGATGCGGCGATAGACAGTCGGTGTGGTTTCCGGTGCTTTATCGTCAAGCGTAATTGCCGCTTTCACCGCTTTTGCCGCATCCTGCCAGCTGGCTTCGTCTTTCGCGTGGATCACCGCCAGCGGACGTTGACCGTCAACGCTGTCGCCCAGACGCGCCATATCGGTAAAGCCGACGCTGTAATCAATGGTGTCCGATGCCTGACGGCGTCCGCCGCCCATCGAGACCACCGCCATGCCGAGCGCGCGGGTGTCCATTGCGGAAACGAAACCTTCGGTATCTGCGTAAACGGCTTTGCTGAGCATCGCGGTTGGCAGGTATTTCGCGTAGTTTTCGACGAAATCGGTCGGGCCTTTCTGCGCCGCTACCATGCGGCCAAAGATCTCCGCCGCTTTGCCGTTGTCCAGCACCGCCTGCAGCTTCGCGCGCGCTTCCGCATCGTCTTTGGCAAGCTTGCCGGAGATTAACATCTCAACGCACAGCGCCATGGTAACGTCGAACAGACGCGGGTTACGGTATTCACCCGTCAGGAACTGCACGGCTTCACGCACTTCGACCGCGTTACCGGCGCTGGAGGCCAGCACCTGGTTCATGTCGGTCAGCAGCGCGGTGGTGCGCACGCCTGCGCCGTTGGAGACGCCAACGATCGCTTCGGCAAGCGCAGCAGAAAGCTCATAGGTTGGCATAAACGCGCCGCTGCCCACTTTTACGTCCATCACCAGCGCGTCCAGCCCTTCAGCCAGTTTCTTCGCCAGGATAGAGGCAGTGATCAGCGGGATGGAGTCAACGGTCGCGGTAATATCACGCGTCGCGTAGAAACGCTTGTCTGCCGGAGCAAGAGAGCTGGTCTGGCCGATAATCGCCACACCAACGTCTTTAATAATGTCGCGGAAGCGGCCGTCATCCGGGAAGATATCGAAGCCCGGAATGGCTTCCAGTTTGTCGAGCGTACCGCCGGTATGACCCAGGCCACGCCCGGAGATCATCGGGATGTAACCGCCGCAGGCTGCCACCATTGGGCCGAGCATCAGGGAGGTTACGTCGCCCACGCCGCCGGTGGAGTGTTTATCGACAATCGGGCCGTTAAGGTTGAGGCTCTTCCAGTCCAGAACGGTTCCTGAATCTCGCATCGCCATGGTCAGCGACACGCGCTCAGGCATCGACATATCGTGGAAGAAAATGGTCATCGCCAGAGCCGCAATCTGCCCTTCAGAGACGGTGTTATCACGAATGCCATTGATAAAGAAGCGGATCTCTTCGTCGCTTAATGCATGACCATCACGTTTTTTACGAATAATTTCTTGTGCGAGAAACACGGTAACCTCCATGCGGAATCGGGGGAGTTGTGGCGGGNCCACCCGGCAATTCAAACTTAGTAGCTGCTTGCGCTCTTACCGTCGCCGTGACCCAGCGCTTTCAGCAGGCTTGCCAGCAGGCTGGACGCGCCGAAGCGGTAGTGACGGGAGTCGGCCCAGTCGGCACCAAACAGCTCGTCGGCAATCGCCAGGAACTGCTGCGCGTCTTCAGCGGTACGCACGCCGCCCGCAGGTTTGAAACCAACCGTTTTGGACACGCCCATATCACGAATGACTTCCATCATGATGCGCGCGCTTTCCGGGGTCGCATTCACCGGCACTTTGCCGGTAGAGGTTTTAATGAAATCCGCACCGGCTTTGATGGAGATTTCAGACGCCTTACGAATCAGCGCCTCTTCTTTCAGCTCGCCGGTTTCGATGATCACTTTGAGCAGCACGTTTGCCGCCGCACACGCGTCTTTACAGGCTTTCACCAGGTCAAAACCGACCTGCTCGTTGCCCGCGATCAGCGCGCGGTACGGGAACACCACGTCCACTTCGTCTGCACCGTAAGCAATCGCCGCGCGGGTTTCTGCCAGCGCAATCTCGATATCATCGTTGCCATGCGGGAAGTTAGTTACGGTTGCAATGCGCACATCCGGCGTGCCCTGCTCTTTCAGCGTCTTACGGGCAATCGGGATAAAGCGCGGGTAGATACAGATGGCTGCGGTGTTACCCACCGGCGTTTTCGCCTGATGGCACAGGGCGATGACTTTTTCATTGGTGTCGTCATCGTTCAGGGTGGTCAGGTCCATCAGTTTCAACGCGCGCAGGCTGCTTGCAGTTAAATCGGTCATAACATTCTCCAACGGCTGTGCCGTATAAATTTTACCTTGCGGGTCTGTGAGTATTCTAACATTCACCCGCATCCACACTTCGACATTCATCACAGTTAATGAAAACTGCATACAAATTTGCATTACTGTAATGAGATCTTCTTCAAATTTTATCGCGCTAACTGCTGACTAAAGCAGCGATACCCCCTGTCGGATCAAAAGCCCCAACAGGCTGGCTTTCTACAATCTGTTCATCATCCGCAGAATACTAAAGGAAGCGCACATGCCCCACTCCAGCCTCGACGCCCTGCAACAACGTTGCCAGCACATTGTGACAAGCCCGGTGTTAACGCCTGAGCAAAAACGTCATTTTCTGGCGCTGGAGGCGGAAAACGATCTGCCCTATCCCGCCCTGCCGCAGGCGGCACGCACCGCGCTGGACGAGGGTTTTATCTGCGACATGTTCGAAGGCCATGCGCCTTACAAACCGCGCTACGTTCTGCCGGATTATGAAAAATTCTTGGCTAACGGTTCAGAATGGCTGGAGCTGGAAGGGGCGAAAGACTTTGATGACGCCCTCTCGCTGTTAACCATCCTTTATCACCATGTTCCGTCCGTCACATCGATGCCCGTCTATCTGGGACAGCTGGATGCAATTCTGAACCCTTATGTTAGAATTCTAACACAAGAAGAGATCGATAGCCGAATAAAACGTTTCTGGCGCTATCTCGACAGAACCCTGCCGGATGCCTTTATGCACGCCAATATCGGCCCGGCGGATACGCCCGTCACACGCGCCATTCTGCGAGCCGATGCAGAGCTGAAGCAGGTTTCGCCGAATCTGACCTTTATCTACGATCCAGATATCACCCCGGACGATTTGCTGCTTGAGGTGGCGAAAAATATATGTGAATGCAGTAAACCGCATGTTTCCAATGGTCCGGTGAATGATAAAATTTTCACAAAAGGTCGCTATGGCGTGGTGAGTTGTTACAACACTCTGCCGCTTGCAGGCGGTGGCAGCACCCTTGTACGCCTTAACCTTAAGGCCATTGCCGAACACAGCGCTTCTGCCGAAGATTTCTTTACCCGCACGCTCCCGCACTACTGCCAGCAGCAAATCGCCATCATCGATGCGCGCTGCGATTTCCTGTATGCGCAATCTGGCTTCTTTGAGAATAGCTTCCTGGTGAAAGAGGGGCTGATTAACGCCGATCGGTTTGTGCCGATGTTTGGCATGTACGGTCTGGCGGAAGCGGTGAATGTGCTCTGCGAGAAGGAAGGCATCGAGGGGCGTTACGGTAAAGACGAACAGGCTAACGCGCTGGGGTATCGCATCAGCGAGCAGCTCGCGGCATTCGTTGAAAACACGCCGGTGAAGCACGGCTGGAAGCATCGCGCGATGCTGCATGCGCAGTCGGGGATCAGTTCGGACTCGGGCACCACGCCGGGCGCGCGTCTGCCTTACGGCGACGAGCCGGATCCTATCAGCCATCTGCTGGCTGTTGCGCCGCATCACAAACACTATCACGCCGGGATCAGCGATATTCTCACCCTGGAGGAGACGGTCAAACGCAACCCTCAGGCGGTGGTTCAGCTTTGTTTGGGCGCGTTCAGGGCCGGTATGCGTGAATTCACCGCTAACGTGGCGGGTAACGATCTGGTGCGCGTCACTGGCTATATGGTGCGATTATCTGATCTGGAGAAATACCGGGAAGCGGGTTCGAGAACCAACACCACGTGGCTGGGGGAAGAAGCCGCACGCAATACCCGTATTCTGGAACGTCAGCCGCGCGTGATAAGCCATGAACAGCAGATGCGCTTTAGTTAGTCAGGTCATTCCTTTTTCCTGCGTGGACGGGCCGGGCAGCCGCCTGGCGCTGTTCCTGCAGGGCTGTAACCTGCGCTGCAAAACCTGCCATAACCCGTGGACGATCGGTCGCTGCAACGACTGCGGCGACTGCGTACTCCACTGCCCGCACGATGCGCTGACCATCCAGGCCGGGCGCGTCTGGTGGCAGGAGAGTGACTGCCACCAGTGTGATACCTGCCTTCACCTGTGCCAGCAGCAGGCAACGCCCATGGCGCAACGCTTCAGCGTAGAAGAGATCCTCACCCGGGTCCGCAAATCCGCCCCCTTTATTGAAGGGATCACCGTGAGCGGCGGTGAAGCCACAACGCAACTGCCGTTTTTGATTGCCCTGTTCACCGCGATCAAAGCCGATCCCGCCTTGTGCCACCTGACCTGCCTGGTCGACAGCAACGGTCTGTTAAGCGAAACCGGCTGGCAAAAGCTGCTGCCGGTACTGGATGGCGCGATGCTGGATCTCAAGGCGTGGGGGAACGAGCATCACCGCTTCCTGACCGGGCGCGAAAACCCGCAGATTAAGCAGAGCATCCGCTGGCTGGCAGATCGCCACCGTTTGACGGAACTCCGCTTATTGGTCATCCCAGAGCAATGTGATTATCTGGAACATCTCAAACCGCTGACGACATTTATTCACGGGCTTGGAAACATTCCTGTGCGAATCAACGCATTTCACGCGCACGGCGTTTATGGTGAGGCGGCCTCATGGCGTAGCGCGACGCCGGACGACGTGGAACCGCTGGCTGTGGCGCTGGAAGAACAGCGGATCGCCGTGATCCGCCCGTCGCTCTATCTATAGCGTGATGCCAAATAGCGTACGCGTGTTCTCAAGCAGCGCATCGGCAATCACCGCCGCCGGCTCCGGACGCAGTTCACACAGCGTAGTAAACACACGTGCAGCCTGTTCAGGACGATTAGGCTGCCCCTGAAAACCATTCAGCGGCATATCCGGCGCGTCGGTTTCCAGTAGCAGCGCCGACAGCGGTAGCTGTGCCATCACGTCACGGGTTTTACTGGCGCGCGGATAGGTAATAGTACCGCCGACGCCAATGTGATAGCCCAGTTCAATAAAACGCTGCGCCTGCTGCAGGCTGCCGGAGAAACCGTGTACGACGCCCCTTCGCGGCAGATCGATGCGTTTCAGGTGCATCGCCAGCTTATCGTGCGTGCGTCTCGAATGGAGGATCACCGGCAGATCGTGACGCTTCGCCAGCCTGAGCTGCGCGTCGAGGATCGTCTGTTGACGTTCAAAATGCGGATTCTCACGATAAAGATCGAGGCCGATCTCACCGATGGCAACCAGTTTTTTCTCCGCCGTCTGCAAAACAGCGTCCAGCCTGTCGAGATGTTCGTCCAGATGATGTTCGATGACGATAGGATGCAAACCCAGTGCGGCATACAACGCGTCGTGACGGCGGGCGAGATCGAGAACGCGTTCGAAATACGCCGCTTCAATCGCGGGCACAATAATCGCGTCGACGCCCGCCCGTGCGGCGCGATCAATGCTCAGCACCTCGTCGCCGGTGAAGGGGGGAAAATCAAAGTGACAATGGGTATCGACAAAGCGGTGCGTCACGCCAGATCCTCGTTATCCAGTGGAACATCGTTCGCCTGGGGAATATCCACCAGCGGCATAGTCAGCGGGTCGTTGGCGACAATCGCTGGCGGAGTGATAATGCGTTTATGCCGATGAAGCGGCGGTTGCTCCGCCAGCATTTTTCCCACCGTCGCCAGGAAGTAACGTCCGCACAGCCGCCCCGTCTTGTAATCCATGCGCAGCGCAGGAATACGGCTGCCAAGCGCCATGCTCAGCAGCGGTTTCGGGGGATAAATTTCGAAGATACGCAGTTTTCCCGGCGGTTTTTCAATGAAACGCTGCATCGCGCCGTAGGTGGTTTCATGCTGCTTCGCGATGTTCACTAGCGGCTGCAGACTGCTGTCGCCCAGCCAGCGCTCCATGCGTTTGAACCACTGCGGCGTGTAATACATTTGCGACGGTACGGTTCGGATCACCACGATGGTTTTCGCCCCGCGTCGGGCAGCCTCCTGTACCGGCACCGCGTCACTGATCCCACCGTCCAGATAGCTGATGCCGTCCAGCAGCGCACCGGTTCGATAAAAACCGGGAATCGCGCTGGAGGCGCGGATAATATCCAGCCAGTTCTCTTTCTGCGGCGAAAAGTAACCCGGCGAATAATCATCACCCCGACTGGCGCACATCCAGAACTCTTTTCCGGCATCAAACAGACGGGCGGCGGTGTCCATCGCCAGCGGCATCTGACTGGACGTGGAATCCAGTAGCCAGTCGAGATCGATCAGGTTCCCGCCGCGTACGAAGCGCACCGGGTTAAAAAATTCTTTTGCCGTGGTGTAGCGCATAATCACTTTGCGCGCGTAGCCGGGCTGGTTGCAGACATAAGCGGAGAGGTTCTGTGCCCCGGCAGAGGTACCGAAGTAGAGGTCAAACGGGTTGAACTGCGCGCGCATAAATTCATCGAGCACGCCCGCGGTGAAAATGCCGCGCTGGCCGCCACCTTCACAAACCAGTGCAAGTTGACCCGTGCGGAACGGTTTTAACGTCAGCGGCGCAATATTGCCGAGCGTAACGGGAATTCGCTGCCCCACCTCTGCCTTCCTGTTTTCATTATTGTGTTCAGACACAGTAACGCCATCCCATCAGGTTCTCAAACGAGAAAAAGCCAGTCACGAGGACTGGCTTTACTTTGTTTATGAAATATTGCGTTTTGCTAAGGACGGCGTCGACCTGTAAACAGGCTGACCAGGAACAGAATAATACCAACGACGAAGACAATTTTTGCTGCCCATGCCGCTGTACCCGCCAATCCACCAAAGCCCAAAGCGGCGGCAATTAACGCGATAACCAGAAATATAATGCCCCAACGAAACATAAGCCTCTCCTTTACCATAGTTAATGTCGGCCGCTAAACGTGAGCGCTCAGGTCACTCACCGGCGTTTTTCCAGAGTCGTTCTTATTTCGCCCGCAGGCCTCAGCCAGACGGGCGAATGGTGAAGATTTACTTCGCTTTCAGATCGTTTTTAACGCTTTTCACACCATCGATCGCTTTCGCAATAGACTCGGCACGTTCAATTTGTGCCTGGGAATCAACCGTGCCGGAAAGCTGCACCACACCATCAGTGGTTTCCACTTTCACCTTGCGGGAAGGCACGATGTCATCTGCTAACAGTTTAGCTTTGATTTCGCTGGTGGTTGCCGCATCCCCGGCATAACCCTTCACGGAGGTGTCTTTAGCGTCGCGAACGTGCAGCTTATCGCTAACCGATGCGACACCTTCGACACCCTTGGCCACGTTAACAGCCTTTTCGGCCTGGGCCTGGCTTTCCACGAAGCCGCTCAGGGTGACGACTTTCTTGTCGGTCTTAACGGAAATATCGGTGCTCTTGATGGCTTCATCATCCACCAGTGCGGCTTTCACTTTTGCTGTGATGGAGCTGTCATCCATGAAATTACCGACTTTATTCATAGAGCTATCGATTTTTTCCCCTGCGGTGTTGGCAGTGGACTGTGCTTTATCCATGGTGCTGCTTTCCGCCAGGGCAGAACCGCTAACCAGAACGCTACCCAGAGTCACAGCCAGCAGAGTTTTAGAAATCTTAAGTCTTGTCATATTCATCGATGTATTCCTGTGTTTTGCTCGTCATTCGAGCGACAAACGTCCTTTATTACTAGTTTTATATTTCGCGAATAAGCACACGGGTGAAATGGAGAACCTAAAGTCATGCATTGAACAGTTTATTCATCCACGCCCGGTGCTAAACACTGAGTTAAATATAGATCACTCTCACAGTGTCGCTTTCAGAATCGGATAGAAAATGAGCAAAAGGCGTGAAATTGCCGTGAATTAAGAACATTCCGCAAGGGATTAATAAGACAGGAATTAAAGAAGAGCACGGCGGTAGCCGTGCTCTGAGAGGGAATTAGTGCTCGCGGGTTTTGCGGAACTGAACGTCAGGATAACGTTCCTGCGTCAGGTTCAGGTTTACCATGGTTGGGGCGATATAGGTCAGGTTATCGCCGCCATCCAGCGCCAGCTGGATCTCATTCTTACGCTTAAATTCTTCGAATTTCTTCACGTCAGAACACTCAACCCAGCGCGCCGTCGCCACGTTTACGGATTCGTAAATCGCTTCCACGTTGTACTCGCTCTTCAGACGCGCAACCACCACGTCGAACTGCAGCACACCGACCGCGCCAACGATCAGGTCGTTGTTCGAAATTGGGCGGAACACCTGCACGGCGCCCTCTTCGGAGAGCTGAACCAGGCCTTTCAGCAGCTGTTTTTGCTTTAGCGGGTCGCGCAGGCGAATACGACGGAACAGTTCCGGTGCGAAGTTCGGAATACCGGTGAACTTCATCATTTCGCCCTGGGTGAAGGTATCACCGATCTGGATGGTGCCATGGTTATGCAGACCAATGATATCGCCCGGATAGGCTTCTTCAACGTGCGAACGGTCGCCCGCCATAAAGGTCAGCGCGTCGGAGATCACCACATCTTTCCCGGTACGCACCTGGCGCAGCTTCATGCCCTTCTCATACTTGCCGGACACCACGCGCATAAAGGCCACGCGGTCGCGGTGTTTCGGATCCATGTTGGCCTGAATTTTAAAGACGAAGCCGGTGAACTTCTCTTCCTGCGCTTCCACTTCACGCGTGTCGGTTTTACGCGGCATCGGGCGTGGAGCCCACTCCACCAGACCGTCGAGCATATGGTCAACGCCGAAGTTACCCAGCGCGGTACCGAAGAAGACCGGGGTGATTTCACCCGCCAGGAACAGCTCTTTATCGAACTCGTGGGAGGCGCCTTTCACCAGCTCCAGCTCGTCGCGCAGCTGCGCGGCCAGCTCTTCACCGACGGCAGTATCCAGTTCTGGGTTATCCAGGCCTTTGACGACGCGGACGTCCTGAATGGTGTGACCTTTACCGGTCTGATACAGGTAGGTTTCGTCTTTATAGAGGTGATAAACCCCTTTAAACAGCTTACCGCAGCCGATGGGCCAGGTGATTGGCGCACAGGCGATCTTCAGTTCGCTTTCGACTTCGTCCATCACTTCCATCGGGTCACGGATGTCACGGTCGAGTTTGTTCATGAAGGTGAGGATCGGCGTATCGCGCAGACGGGTGACTTCCATCAGCTTACGGGTACGATCTTCTACCCCTTTCGCGGCGTCGATCACCATTAAACAGCAGTCAACCGCCGTCAGGGTACGGTAGGTATCTTCAGAGAAGTCTTCGTGGCCCGGGGTGTCCAGCAGGTTCACCAGGCAATCGTGATACGGGAACTGCATCACGGAGGTGGTAATCGAAATACCACGCTGCTTTTCCATCTCCATCCAGTCAGATTTTGCGTGCTGGCTGGAGCCACGGCCTTTAACGGTACCCGCAGTCTGGATCGCCTGTCCGAACAGCAACACCTTCTCGGTGATGGTCGTTTTACCGGCATCCGGGTGCGAGATAATGGCAAAAGTGCGGCGCTTGGCCACCTCTTGCAGATAAGGAGACAACGTCATAATTAAATCTTCTTTTATAAGCGCGGCAGCACGCCACGCATCATGGAATACAAAATTGCGGCTATTTTACCCATCAATAGGGGGCAGGCAATCATTGTTTACACAGGAGCTGCTCCAGTTCGTTCAATGACGTGACGGTCCAGGTCGGCTCGATGCCTTCCGGCTGCACGCGACCATGCGCATTCAACCAGACCGTCGACAGGCCGGAGTTGATGCCGCCAAGAATATCAGACTCTGCGGTATCCCCCACCATCAGGACGCGATCGCGGTCAGGATTGCCAGCCTGCGTCAGCGCGTAGTCAAAAATACGCGGGTCCGGCTTCGGTACGCCCACCTCTTCGGAAATCACCAGCGCGTCGAAATAATCGCGCAGGCCGGTGCGCTCGAGGCGGATCTGCTGCAGGGCGGTAAAACCGTTGGTGATGATCCCCAGTTTTGCCTTGCCTTTTAACGCATTAAGCAGAGAAACCGCGCCCGGCAGTGGCGCACAGATATCCGCCATCGCGTTCAGAAACGCCTCGTTCAGCGTCCCCGGACTGACCTTTAAACGTTCCGCCCAGACGTCAAAGCGCTGGTGCTGAAGTTGTAACGCAGTGATGGCACCGTTCTGGTAATCCACCCACAGCGGTTTGTTCACCGCCTGATAGTCCTGAAAATCTTCAGCGGTGAAGGTCACGCTATAGTCGAGAAACATCCGCTGTAGGCCGCCAAACGAATCGAACGTAAACAGCGTTTCGTCGGCATCAAAGAAAATCCAGTCCCATTTCATCGTTACAACCTTATTTTTCGTTATCCAATCGGCAGGGCCATTATGATGGCGTCTTCACGTCCCTCTGCGGTGGGGTAGTAGTTACGGCGGATTGTCGCCTCGTTAAAGCCTAAGCTCTCATAGAGCGCGATGGCGGCGACATTCGATGCGCGCACCTCCAGCCACAGGGTGAAAACGTCACGGGTTTCGAGCTCCCGGATGAGGTGCTCGAGCAGTTCTCTTCCCAGCCCACGGCGCTGAAACGCGGGATCAACGGCGATGTTAAACAGCGTCGCTTCATCAAGAACAACCTGCGTAATCGCGAAGGCGGCCAGGGTGCCGTCAACGTCCAGGCGGTAGTTCAGGTACCGTTCGCCCTGGTTGCTGGCGAAGGTTTTTTCGCTCCACGGAAAGGCGTGGGCGCGTGTTTCAATCGCAAACGCGGTGGTCAGGTCAGACGTCGTGAGGGAAGAAATCGTGTTCATATTCGCAGATTTGTTGCCATAGCGCGCTTCGCGCTTTTGGGTTGGCTTTCAGTTCGTCCAGCGCTGGCGAGCAGATCTGGCTCCCCTGGAGAGGCATGTCGTTTACCTCCCCGATGCGCCAGCTGTTACAGCGGCTTTCGGGAGGAAGCATCGCGACACGCTCTGGCGTCAGCTGTAAAACCTCGTCGGCCGTCAGCTTCAGGCTGCGAAGGACATCACCGATAAGGGGTTCATTCAGGGCAGGCAATTCCTCCGCCACCATCACCAGCCGAACGTGCGCAGGGATGGAAATGGCGATTTCGCCCTGCAACGCCGTCGGGCGACGCAAGGCCCACTGGGTGATGCCCAGCTGCTGCAACTGCCAGTCTCGTCGGGATGTCATAGGGAAAACTCCTGTCTCTCAGGCGCGCAAATATAGCAAATGTGTCGAAAGTGCGCCATCTACCTACTATAATCCCCGCCTGAGTTTATTGAGGAACAATTCATGTCTGCATTTACCCCGGCAAGTGAAGTCTTGCTGCGCCACAGTGATGATTTCGAACAAAGCCGTATTCTGTTTGCCGGAGATATGCAGGATGACCTGCCTGCGCGTTTCGACTGTGCTGAAAGCCGTGCCCATACGCAATACTACCACCACTGGCAGGTGCTGAGCCGCCAGATGGGCGAGCGTGCGCGCTTTAGCCTGGTGGCAGAACAGAGCGACGTTGCTGACTGCGACACGCTGATCTACTACTGGCCGAAGAACAAACCGGAAGCCCAGTTCCAGCTGATGAACCTGCTCTCCCTGCTGCCCGTTGGCTGCGATATTTTCGTGGTCGGTGAAAACCGCAGCGGCGTGCGCAGCGCTGAACAGATGCTGGAAGCGTTCGCACCACTGAATAAAGTCGATAGCGCGCGTCGCTGTGGTCTGTACCATGGCCGTCTGGAAAAACAGGCAACATTTGATGCCGATGCATTCTGGGACGAATATCAGTTAGACGACTTAACCATCAAAACCCTGCCGGGCGTGTTCAGCCGCGACTATCTGGATGTGGGTAGCAAGCTGCTGCTGTCTACCCTGACGCCGCACACCAAAGGCAAAGTGCTGGACGTAGGCTGCGGCGCGGGCGTGCTGTCAACAGTGCTTGCCAGCCATTCGCCAAAAGTGCGTTTAACCCTGTGTGATGTCAGCGCCCCGGCGGTAGAAGCCAGCCGCGCAACGCTTGCCGCAAACGGCATTGAAGGGGAAGTGATTGCTAGCAACGTCTTCTCTGACATTACCGGTCGTTTCGACATGATTATCTCCAATCCGCCGTTCCACGACGGTATGGAAACCAGCCTTGAAGCGGCACAAACGCTGATCCGTGGTGCAACCCGTCACCTTAACAGCGGCGGCGAGCTGCGTATCGTTGCGAACGCCTTCCTGGCGTACCCGAAAGTGCTGGACGAAACCTTTGGCTTCCATGAAGTGATCGCCCAGACCGGTCGCTTCAAAGTCTACCGCACCGTCATGACGCGTCAGGCGAAGAAATAATTCGCCATGCAATGCAGGCCGGATGAGCGCAAGCGCCATCCGGCAAGCAGGCGTCTCAGTTCCGGCCATTTTTGCAGCAATCAATAAAAGGTGCGCACTTTTCAGTTGACGTAAAGCTGAAAACATCTAGAATGCGCCTCCGTGGTTACGATACTTTTACAGTATCGATGGTATGCGAAGGTGGCGGAATTGGTAGACGCGCTAGCTTCAGGTGTTAGTGTCCTTACGGATGTGGGGGTTCGAGTCCCCCCCCTCGCACCATAAATCACGTTGATATTGCTCGCACTGGGCGAAGGTGGCGGAATTGGTAGACGCGCTAGCTTCAGGTGTTAGTGTCCTTACGGATGTGGGGGTTCGAGTCCCCCCCCTCGCACCAACGAGGCGATATCAAAAAGAGTAAGATGACTGTGCGAAGGTGGCGGAATTGGTAGACGCGCTAGCTTCAGGTGTTAGTGTCCTTACGGATGTGGGGGTTCGAGTCCCCCCCCTCGCACCAATTATCTTACGTTCCTCTGAAGTACCTCTTGTTTTTCCTGTTATTTCAAACTCATCAGAATTACCAATATTCCACTGACCAGCGCAACGCATGAAGGCAGCAGCACAAAGTGCCGTAATTGCTTATGCCAGATCATCCCTGACGTGACTAACAGCCCTGAAGCAATAATGGCTTTCCAGATATCGATGGAGAGGTCGGCAAACAACAGACCGCCAATAATTGCCCCAGGCAGCAACACTCCCCAACCACTTCCCAGCGCTTTGCTCAACATGGTTTGCCCTTTTGCATCAATAATGATAACCAATATCATATGATAACAATTATCATTTGTCAGCATTCATCATCAAAATCCATCGACTTTACCTTTCCCATAATGACAGGAAATGTCTAAGGTGATAAATTGCTCACCTGTTAACTCCCTATAAAGATTTTCTGATAATTACTATTCATCTTTTTTTGCTTTTACTATTTTCTAACAACACCTATTCATTTGTTTTAATTAAATATTAATAAAAAAGCATTACTATGACATCACAATCCTGGCGGTCTTTGGTCAACAGCAAATATCAATTATCTTTACGTTTATTTCTCTTTCTGAATGCAGCCTCAGCGGTGTTCTCGGTAACAAACCCGCTCTATTCTGTACGCCTGTTCTCATTCCCCCTGGTGGCTATTTTTATTCTCAGCACGGGATTGTTCGCCTGGCACTGGAAAGAGAGAGCCCGGAAAATCAATATTCCCGTCGTTTCAGCGATCTTCGGTATTTTGTGGGCCTGGCAAATTGTCTCGAAATTTTCGTTAATTACGCACGATCGGGCGACCTATTTAGTCATGGCACTGTTAACGGTGCTTTTTATTGGCTCCCTGGCATTTGCCAGTAATATCAAGGCATTTACCCTTCATTCATTACCCGCCTTTATTGCCTGCCTGTGGTTAGGCAGTCATGAAAGCTGGCTGAGAATGATCTACTCCTTTGCCCTCCCGGTGGCGGCGATTGGCATACATAACATCCTGCAAAAACGTAACGATCGCTTTGCTCAGACGCTTCTTTCCCAACTCCTGGAAGAACGCGAGACGCTTTCCGATCTCAGCATGATGGACCCGCTCACCGGCCTGTATAACCGTCGCGGCCTGCAAAGCCGACTGGAAAACCTGCCGAGAGTCGATAACGGTGAACACTTCGTTCTGCTGCTGGATATCGACCATTTTAAAGCATACAACGACCATTACGGCCACATGATGGGCGACCAGGCACTGATCCGCGTCTCAGCGGCGATCCGTGATGCCGTACGCTCGCGTGATATCGTCGCGCGCTTTGGCGGTGAGGAGTTTATGGTATTGCTGACGAGCATCTCGCTCGATCATGCCCGCCAGACGGCTGAGCGCATCCGCCAGAAGGTCTACGATTTAAAAATCCCGCATATGTTCAACGAAAGCGTGGCAACAAACGTCACCATCAGTATCGGTATTGCCATCTATGATGACGATGACCCGGAAGGCGCGCTGGAGAAAGCGGATAAAGCCCTCTACGAAGCGAAGCACATGGGGCGTAATAACATCCTGCTCAGCGAAGAGTTGCAGACAGCTTAAGCCCGACATCCCACATTCAGGACAAAAGGCTTGCGATCGTTTTTATCTATAGTTAGGATTGGCAATCATTATCATTTAGATTCCTATCCTTATGGCGACACGTACCGCACAAGCCGTTGACTCACTTCTCTGGCGAGCCCCTCTCTCCACAGGGAGCGCTACGCTTGCGGATGCTATTCGTGACAGGATTGCCGATACCCGCGCCCATCTGCTGGATTTTATCAAGCTGGATGAGCCTCACCCGCATAACACCATGACGCTTGCAGAATGGCAGCGTCCGGCAGAACGCCAGTCACTGCTGGCGGCGTATTCCGACCATATCTATCGCAATCAACCGACCCTTGCCCGGGAAAATAAACCCCTGCTCTCTCTTTGGGCGCAATGGTACATCGGGTTGATGGTCCCGCCGATCATGGTGGCCTTGTTGACCCAGGACACGATGATGGATCTCTCCCCGGAACATTTCCACGTTGAGTTCCACGAAACCGGGCGTGCGGCCTGCTTTTGGATTGACGTTCACGAAGATATGCATGCCGGGCAACGCTCAGCTCAGGAGCGCATGGAACAGCTCATCACTCAGGCATTGATGCCGGTAATTGACGTGCTTGAGCAGACGGGAGAAATTAATGGAAAGCTTATCTGGAGTAATACCGGTTATCTGATCCACTGGTATTTGACAGAGATGAAACCCTTGCTGGGCGATGAGAAAGTGGATGCCCTGCGCCAGTCCTGCTTCTTTGCAAAACAGCTTTCTGATGGGCGGGATAACCCTTTATTCCGTACTGTCGTCCCGCGTGACGGCCTTCTGGTGCGTCGGACCTGCTGTCAGCGCAATCGCCTGCCTGACGTTCAGCAGTGCGGGGATTGCACGCTGAAGTAGTGCCGTTTATTGCCCGGTGGCGCTTCGCTTACCGGGCCTACAGACCCTCAAAACGTAGGCCGGGTAAGGCGCAGCCGCCACCCGGCACAAACGACTCAGGCTACCTGCTGATTTTCCTCTTCCGCGTTACGCTGCGCTTCTTCCGCTTCCTGTTCCAGCAACTGCTTCTCGTACACTTTAAAGAACGGGTAGTAGATAATGGCCGATACGCAGGCCAGCACAACGACGAGAATAGCCGCGCGGAAGTCCCAGCCCAGCGCCCATGCCGCGCCTATCGGAGCAGGTGCTGTCCAGGGAACCACTGAGATAACGCGACCAATCAGATCAAACGTCATCGCCGCCCAGGCCAGCACGGCGTTTACCATCGGTGCCAGCAGGAACGGAATAAAGAACACCGGGTTCATTACAATCGGCGTACCAAAAATGACGGGTTCGTTGATGTTAAAGAAGCTGGGCACCACGCTCAAACGTCCAATTGAACGCAGGTGTGCAGAGCGGCTACGCAGATAGCAGATCACCAGCCCCATCGTTGCGCCAGAGCCACCAATCACGATAAAGAACGTCCAGAATGCTTCCATAAAAATGTGTGGCAGAGGTTGGCTTGCCGCCAGCGCGGTCTGGTTAGCGCCCAGGTTGGTCAGCCAGAACATCTGCAGCATCCCGGAGACAATGGCAGCCCCGTGGATACCGGCAAACCACAGCAAGTGACCGATCAATACCGCCAGCAGGATAGCAGGCAGCGAGTCAGCAGCGGAAACCAGCGGTTTGAAGATCGACATAATAGCCTGTGGGATCAGCATACCAAACTGAGACTGAATCAGCAGACTCAGCGGGTACAGCGTCAGCACAACCACCAGCACCGGGATCAGCAGATCAAAGGAGTTTTTGATCATCGGTGGCACCTGGTCTGGCAGGCGAATACCGATGTTGTGCGATTTCAGGAAACGCATCATTTCAACGCAGTAAACCGCCACCAGAATGGCGGTAAAGATCCCCGTTCCGCCGAGGCTGTCGACAGGCAGAGTGCCTTTGGTTTTCGGCGCAGCAACCAGCAGAAACGCCATCAGCGACAGCATGGCGCACATGAACGGGTCAAGCTGATGAGATTTCACATAATGCTTGCCCAGGTTGTAGGCGATGGCCGCACAGATATAAATGGACATAATGCCCATCGTCATATCAAACGGGGTGAGAATTTGCCCTTCAAATTGCTTCGCCATATCCAGCCAGGCGCGAGCAAAACCCCAGGTCGTATCAGGTGAGAACGGTGGGTAAGCAAACACCAGCAAGAATGACCCCACAATCATGAACGGCATCGCAGAGATAAATCCATCACGAATAGCCATAACATGACGCTGGGAAGAGATTCGCCCGGCAATCGGGCTGACGTAATTTTCAACGAAACGGAATATCAGATTAAACGCAGCATGGTTGGCAGACATAGCAGCTCTCCTGTCAGACGTTCGTTACGGGCGAATTCGCGCCACACGTTGTTCCATAAATCAGCTTCACAACCTTGCCGGCTTGCGTACCAGCGGTACTGCTCAGAAGAAATGGTTTCATAATTAGCTCTTATTATTGGATACAGGGGACGTTACATTCTCAGTATTAATCTCTGATTCACGCTCTGCAACCGGTTACTGTAACCGGTTTCCGTGAATGTGAAGGCGATCCATAAATCGGCCCAACAGGATAATTGTTACTGAAGAGATATTTACAGAACCTAAAGGCTTATGACAGATTACGCAGGATATTTGTCAGGAGGAAACAATGAGTTTGCAGTCTGTACAGCAGTTTTTTGCCGACAACGCACCCGATGTCGAAATCATCGAGCTTAGCCAAAGCACCGCGACCGTGGCCCTGGCTGCTGCAGCGCATAACGTTGAACCGGGTCAAATCGCCAAGACGCTATCGTTAAAGGTTAAAAACGAAGTTATTCTCGTGGTGGCCAAAGGTGACGCGCGGCTGGATAACAAAAAACTGAAAGATGCATTCGGCGCAAAAGCGCGCATGCTGAGCAGTGATGAAGTGGTCACCGTTACGGGTCATCCCGTGGGTGGCGTCTGCCCTTTCGGGCTGGAGAATCCCCTTTCCGTTTTCTGCGACGTTTCACTGAAACAGTACGCTGAAGTGCTGCCTGCTGCCGGTGCAATTCACAGCGCCGTACGTATTTCTCCCGACAGAATGGCAGAACTGACTGCAGCAAAATGGGTGGATGTCTGCATTTGATTGTTGCGCCAGAAGCGTTCTGGCGCATGACAAACGGCTAAGAGAAGGAAGGAACACTCAACGCCGAGCGACGCGGCTCCCGGGCGGGAAGATGAGCGAGGATATCTGCTGCATCCAGTAATCCCACATCAGAATTGACCCCGAGCTTTACCATCGCATTGAACTTGTGCGCCCTGATAGTCTTAATATTGCGCTCAAGCTGTGTGGCGATTTCAGGGATGGAATAGCCCGACGACATATAACGCAAAATTGCCCGTTCGGTGGGGCTCAACATGCGGTTCTGATTCACATACCAGTGATTGTACATGTTGTCATTTACACGATGCGTTTCGTTAAGAAAGATCACCATTCCTTCGATCAGCTGCTCAAGCGACACCGATTTACTGATAATCCCGTGCAGGCGTGCCGGAGAAAGATGGCAAATCAGCCTCGCTTCTACATCATCTGACGCCAGGACAATACGCTGAATATTGCCGTGTGAGAACATCAGGTCACGCAGACTCGCAAGACAGTTACGACGCTCCTCACGCGCGTCGGATAATGAGTAAATAACCGAATAAAACGCGGTCTGGGAAAGTGCCTCTTTAAAACTGTCGAATCGACTAAACAGGTGGACCTGATAGCTGCTGAATGCAGGCAAAGCAAAAATATGCTGCAGCCCAACAGCACTCATTACGCAATTTTCGATGACGGCGATATGTCTTGTTGCTGCGGTCTCTTCCATTCCTCAAACTCTCCATAGGCCGACATTAAACTCAGTTCTCGCATCCCCTGTGTACTGCTGATCCAGGCATACATATCGGCATTGCTTCGCAGGGACAACCTGCGCATCGCACTGTTCTTCTGTGCACTGATCGTTTTGTTACTCTTCTTCAATAACGTCGCGATTTGGTTAATACACCAGCCTTTCCCCAGCAGTCGCAATACTTTGCGCTCCGAGTGAGTTAGCGCGATAAAGCTCTCGGACTCGTCTTCAGGCTCTGGAGTGTCTGGCATTAACAACGTCTGGCTAATTCGTTCTGCGCGTTCACTTCCGGCACGAATAGCATTAATGACCCCGTCGATAGGTTCCATATCTGACAGCAAGGTGCTTTCAGGACGCATGAGTAATTCTACCGCCAGAGGGTAAAGGGGGCGGGAAACTAAAAAGATCCAATGGATATCCCGATACTGATTCAGCAACCCGTAATATTGTTCGAGCGTACCGCGAGGATTACGATAATCACCAGAAATATCAGCAACAACCACACTGGCGCGGCGGAGTTGCAGCAGTGTTAGCTCCTGAATCGAGCGGCAAAAGGTCAGTTCATACTCGGGGAAATGGCGTACCATCACCCCACCAAGCCCGGATTGCATAACCGGTATCTTACTGATCACAACTCCGTGTTTACCTTTCAATGGCAACATAGAACCTCCGAGTCCATTCTTCATTTTCTAAATAGCGATAAAACGCATTGAGATAAAATTATTTCATCCCTGAGTGCACACAACATAAATAATGGAAATTTTAAGAAAATCTTTACAAGATTAAGAAATGCCCAAAACAGGGTTAATATCTCATAAATAACAACCGAATTTAATTACAGTTACCTGAAAAGAACGAAAATATAAAATTAGAAATACTTAATATATGCGAGATATATTTCTAACCCCTAAACATTCATAAAATAAATATTATTAATCGCTTTCCTTCACTCTCGCTCATGAGGCTGTTTGCACAAATCTTGATCTGACCCAGAGCAAGTGGCACCGCACTTTGTGCTAAAAATAGGCATTTCGGGCCACCAGGCAAGCTATCCATCCTCTCTTCAGGGCAATACATGCAAGATCAGTCAACGCAACGCGCAACGACGCGGATATGTATTCAATGCGGGCTTTTTCTCTTACAGCACGGGGCAGAAAGCGCCCTCGTCGAGGAACTCTCAACGCGTCTTGGCGTGGCGCTCGGCATGGACAGCGTCGAAAGTTCCATCTCGTCGAATGCCATTGTACTGACCACCATAAAAGACGGGCAGTGCCTGACGTCCACCCGTAAAAATCACGATCGCGGCATCAATATGCACGTCGTGACGGAAGTGCAGCACATCGTCATTCTTGCTGAGCATAAGCTACTGGATCTGAGAGAAATTGAGAAACGGTTCGCGCAAATTAAACCGTTACGCTATCCGCGCTGGCTGGTGGTGGTCATGGTTGGGCTGTCGTGCGCCTGTTTTTGTAAACTCAACCAGGGCGGATGGGACGGTGCCATCATCACCTTTTTCGCCAGCAGTATCGCCATGTATGTCCGCCAGCTGTTGACCCACCGGCAACTGCACCCGCAAATTAACTTCTGCGTTACCGCTTTTGTTGCCACCACGGTTTCTGGCCTGCTGTTGCGCCTGCCGCAATTTGCAAACACCCCGACGATTGCCATGGCCGCCAGCGTGCTTCTGTTGGTCCCGGGCTTTCCGCTGATTAACGCCGTGGCCGACATGTTTAAAGGGCACATCAATACCGGCCTGGCGCGCTGGGCGATTGCCAGTCTTCTGACGCTCGCCACCTGCATCGGCGTGGTCATGGCGATGACGCTGTGGGGGTTACGCGGATGGGCATAATCGAATTTCTCCTTGCGCTGGCGCAGGACATGCTTCTGGCCGCCATTCCCGCCGTCGGCTTTGCAATGGTGTTCAACGTGCCGCAGCGGGCGTTGCCCTGGTGTGCACTGCTGGGTGCCATTGGTCACGGTTCACGTATGGTCATGATGACGGCAGGTTTCAATATCGAATGGTCAACGTTTATGGCCTCGATGCTGGTCGGCAGCATTGGCATTCAGTGGTCGCGCTGGTATCTGGCGCATCCAAAGGTCTTTACCGTGGCGGCCGTTATTCCGATGTTTCCGGGCATCTCCGCCTATACCGCGATGATTTCAGCGGTAAAGATCAGCCATTTTGGTTACACCGAGCCGCAAATGATCCTCCTGCTGAGCAACTTCCTGAAGGCGTCTTCCATTGTCGGGGCGCTCTCCATCGGCCTGTCGATTCCCGGCTTGTGGCTTTACCGCAAGCGCCCGCGCGTTTGAGATTTGTGTTATCACGCTGCCATGGTAATAATCCCTGCATTCTGTTTGGTGACGATAAGGAAAGGATGTGGCTAACCCTGGCAGCGAAAACCCGGAACACAATGAAGGATCCAGCCTGAAGGAAAACATTTTCCAGAGTGCCATTGCGCTGTTTGCCGAATATGGGCTAAACGGTGCCCGCATGGAGCAAATCGCCGAGAAAGCCGGCACGACCAAACGGATGGTGGTGTATCATTTTAAGAATAAAGAAAACCTGTATCTTCTGGCCCTGGAGTACGTTTACACCCAGATCCGCGCCAGTGAGAAACGGCTCAGCCTTGCCGGTATGCCGCCGGTAGAAGCGCTGGTTCATCTTGTTGAAGCGACCTTTGACTACCACGCCGACCACCCGGACTACATTCGCATCATCTGTATGGAGAACATGCAGCGCGGCCGCTTCATGCAGCAGTCCAACTACCTGCGCCAGGTAAACCGCAGCGCGCTGGAACTGCTGGAAGCCATTCTGCAGCGTGGAAAAGAGAAGCAGCTGTTCAATCAGACGGTAGACGCGCGCGACCTTCACCGCCTGATCAGCAGCTTCAGCTTCCACTATGTCGCCAACAGCTATACCTTTACGCTGTTGTTCGAAGAGGGAGCAGACGAAGCCGCGCAGCGTCAGCACTACCGGAAAATGGCGGTCCAGGTGGCACTTCGCTATACGTGCCCATAAAATAGCTTGCAATTATATCGCGCACTATCTATATTCATCTCATGAACGCAAAAACGAACGACACCAATGCGGCGCTGCTGCTGGATAACCAGCTCTGTTTTGCCCTCTACTCGGCAAACCTGGCGCTTAACAAGCTGTACCGGCAACTGCTGGCACCGCTGAACCTGACCTACCCGCAGTACCTGGTCATGCTGGTTCTGTGGGAGCAGGATGACGTGACGGTGTCGGACATTGGCGAACGGCTGTTTCTTGACTCAGCCACGCTGACGCCGCTGTTAAAGCGTCTGGAAAGCGCCGGGTTGATCAACCGCCACCGTTCCCGTAAGGACGAACGCCAGGTTGCGGTCACCCTGAGCGATGCCGGGCGTGCACTCCAGCAACAGGCCGTGGGGATCCCTCACGCGGTTGGGTGCGCAGCGCAATGCGATACCGACACAATGCTGGCGCTTAAGCAGCAGCTTGAGCTTTTGCGACAACAGTTACACCACGCGTAAGGCTATACTTTACGCGTCTTTCTTTACCTATATATATCGCACGCTATTTAATAGCACACATAAATGTAAGATGAGGAACCTGCCATGTCTTTAGAAAAAGTTGTCTACACTGCCAAAGCCAAAGCCACCGGAGGCCGTGACGGCCGCGCGACCTCTTCCGACGGCGTCCTGGACGTTAAACTGGGTGTGCCAAAAGAGATGGGCGGCATGGGCGGCGAAGTGACCAACCCGGAACAGCTGTTCGCTGCTGGCTACTCCGCCTGCTTCCTGGGCGCGATGAAGTTTGTGGCCGCTCGTGACAAATTCGCGCTGCCGAAAGAGGCGTTTATCGAAGGTGAAGTCGGCATTGGCCCGCTGCCAACCGGTTTTGGTATCGAAGCGAAGCTGAACATTCACGTTGAAGGAATGGATCCTGCGGAAGCGAAAAAACTGGTGGATGCGGCGCACATCGTTTGCCCATACTCTAACGCCACGCGCGGCAATATCGACGTCACGCTGAACATCATCGCGTGATAACTGCCTGATGGCGCTGCGCTTATCAGGCCTACGGCTGTAGCCCCGGTAAGCGCAGCGCCACCGGGGAAATCCCCTCCTTTCCTTTCCCCTCTCTGTGCTACCATAAGCCCATATCACGCCCGTAGTAACCCAGTAGAGAAAGCGTTATGTCCTCCAGAATCCTGACCACCAGCATTGCTGGCATTGATGCCTTTATGCGCGATCCCCGCGGCGTGCTGACCAATGCCGAAGGCGGTACCCTCGCCGTGTTTGCCGACAACGCCCCGGCGTTTTACGCAATTACGCCGGAACGTCTGGCGCAGCTGTTGGATATCGAAGCGCGGCTGTCGCGCCCGGCCAGTGATGTCACCCTGGATAACCAGTTATTCGACGAACCGGGAAACGCGCCCGTTGCCATACCGATGGGGAAATTCCCCATGTACGCGGGCTGGCAACCGGATGCCGATTTTCAGCGCCAGGCGGCACTGTGGGGGATTGCGCTCTCGCAGCCGGTCACGCCCGAAGAGCTGGCCGCGTTTACCGCATACTGGCAGGCGGAAGGAAAAGTGTTTCACCATGTGCAGTGGCAGCAAAAGCTCGCGCGCAGTATTCAAATCAACCGCGCCAGCAACAATGGCCAGCCCAAGCGCGATATCAACGCGTTTTCTGAACCGGACAAACAGATCCCTAATGGATTCCGAGGTGCGAAATGAAGAACGTCGGCGACCTGATGAAACGTCTGCAAAAAATGATGCCAGCCAACGTGAAGCCAGCCTTCACAACGGGTGAAGAGCTGTTGGCATGGCAAAAAGAGCAAGGTGAAATACGTGCGGCGGCGCTCGCCCGAGAGAACCGTGCGATGAAAATGCAGCGCACCTTTAACCGCTCGGGTATCCGCCCGCTTCATCAGAACTGCTCGTTTGATAATTACAACGTCGAGTCTCAGGGACAAATGAATGCGCTGAGTCAGGCACGTCAGTACGTGGACGAGTTTGATGGCAACATCGCCAGCTTCATTTTCAGCGGCAAGCCCGGCACCGGGAAAAACCACCTTGCAGCAGCCATCTGCAACGAGCTGCTGCTCCGGGGCAAATCCGTATTGATCATCACCGTGGCCGATATCATGTCAGCCATGAAAGAGACGTTCAGCAACCGCGAAACCAGCGAAGAACAGTTGCTTAATGACCTGAGCAACGTTGACCTGCTGGTCATCGACGAGATTGGCGTTCAGACGGAATCCCGCTATGAAAAAGTCATCATCAACCAGATTGTTGACCGCCGCTCTTCCTCCAAGCGACCAACCGGAATGCTGACAAACCACAATATCGACGAAATGACCCGTCTGCTGGGAGAACGCGTGATGGATCGCATGAAGCTTGGCAACAGTCTGTACGTGATCTTTGACTGGGAAAGTTATCGCAGCCGCGTCACCGGCAAAGAGTATTAAGACAGTTCCAGGAATCGCGCGCGGCGCGGAGGTATATACTGGAACCACTTCCGGCCCTAAACGGACCTTTTTGAGAAAGCCATTATGAAAAAACAGTTACTTATCAGCACACTTTTCGGTGCACTGCTGGCAACCAGCGCGGCGCAGGCAGCGTCATGGCAGGAGTCACTTTCCAGCGCGGCCAACGAACTGACCAAAGAGAGCGGCAGCACGCAGGGTGGGCTGTCTGCCTCCTCCCTCACCAGCCTGCTGGGTAACAGCTCCCAGAGCCTGAGCGCGGGTACGATGAACAACGCGGCGGGGATCCTGGAATATTGTGCGAAGCAGAAGCTGGCTTCCGTCACCGATGCGCAAAACGTAAAAAACCAGGTGCTGGGCAAGCTGGGTCTGGACACGCAGGAGCAGAAAGCGGACACCAACTATATGGACGGTATTCAGGGCCTGTTGAATGCGCAAAACGGTCAGCAGCTGAACCTGAGCACCATCGGTAACTCCTCTCTGGCAAAACAGGTGAAAACCAAAGCCTGCGATCTGGTGCTGAAACAAGGCGTTAATTTCATCTCCTGATTGACCCCATTTTCTGCCACAACATGCCGCGTTTGTTACGTTAGTCTTACGGCGCGGCGTTAAACGACTATTTTCCTGCCTTACCACCGTCTCAGCGTCCGCATGCCAGGATGCGACCGCCTTCAAAAAAACGATTTTCTAAACCAAATCCTAACAACAGCACACTTTCGTGACACTAAAATTGCAGCTAAACGACATCGCCATTACATTGTATTACCCAAAAAATAAACAGTTAGCCAGCAAAGCGTCTGGCGTCATGAGGATATGCTGTTGTCAGAGTTAATGTCCCTTATCCTTTTCCTGGCTTCCGTTGGCGTTTACGCCTGGAAAGCGGGCCGAAACACCTGGTGGTTTATTGCCACGCTGGCGGTGCTCGGCATTTTTATTGTTTTGAACATTACGTTATACGCCAGCGATTACTTTACCGGTGACGGTATTAATGATGCGGTACTCTACACCCTGACGAATAGCCTGACGGGCGCAGGGGTTGGTAAGTACATACTTCCCGCTCTTGGCGTGGTATTTGCTCTGGTTGCTATTTTTGGTTCCCTTGCCTGGGTGCTGCGTCGTCGTCGCCATCACCCGCACCATCATGGCTACAGTCTGCTGGCGCTGTGCCTGGCGTTGGCCTCTGTTGACGCCAGCCCGGCATTCCACCAAATCACCGAACTGGTGAAATCCCAGTCGCGCGAGGGTGACCCCGATTTCGTGGCGTATTACAAAGAACCCGCGAAGAAGATCGACAATCCGAAGCTCAATCTCGTCTATATCTACGGCGAGAGCCTGGAGCGCACCTATTTTGATAACGATGCCTTCCCGAACCTGACCCCGGATCTGGGGCCTCTGAAAAACGAAGGTCTCGATTTCAGCCACACCATGCAGTTACCCGGCACCGATTACACCATCGCCGGTATGGTCGCGTCGCAGTGCGGTATCCCGCTGTTCGCGCCTTTTGAGGGCAACGCCTCGGCGTCCATGTCGAGCTTCTTCCCGCAAAATGTCTGTCTTGGCGATATCCTGAAAAATTCCGGCTACGAAAACTACTTTATGCAGGGCGCAAACCTGCGTTTCGCTGGCAAAGATGTGTTCCTGAAATCACACGGTTTTGACCACCTCTACGGCTCTGAAGAGTTAAAAACCCTCGTCGCGGACCCGAGCTACCGTAACGACTGGGGCTTCTACGACGATACGGTGCTGGACGAGACCTGGCAAAAATTCGAGGAACTTTCCCGCGCGGGCAAACGCTTCTCGCTCTTTGCCCTGACCGTGGATACCCATCATCCGGATGGATTTGTCTCTCGTACCTGTAAACGCAAAAATTATGACATCAATGGCAAGAGTAATACGTCATTTAGCGCCGTCACCTGCAGCCAGGAACATATCGCCGCGCTGATCGACAAAATCAAAGCCTCGCCGTATTTCAAAAACACGGTGATTGTGGTGTCGTCTGACCATCTGGCGATGAAAAACAGCGCCTGGGATGAGCTTAACAAGCATGACCGCAGCAACCTGTTCTTCATCCTGCGCGGCGACCAGCCTCAGCAGGAGGTGATCGCCACCAAGCGTAACTCAATGGATAACGGCGCCACGGTGCTGGACATACTGGGCGGCGATAACTTCATTGGCCTTGGCCGCAGTACGCTGTCCGGGCAATCTCTGTCTGAAGTGTTCCTCAACATGAAGGAGAAAATCCTGGCGTGGAAGCCAGATATCATCCGCCTGTGGAACTTCCCGAAAGAGATGAAAGACTTCACCATCGACCAGGATAAAAAAATGATTGCCTTCTCCGGCAGTCACTTCCGCCTGCCGCTGCTGCTGCGCGTGTCGGACAACCGCGTCGAACCGCTGCCGGAAAGTGAATACTCCGCACCGCTGCGTTATCAGCTGGCTGACTTCGCCCCGCGCGACAATTTTGTCTGGATCGACGCGTGCTACAAGATGGGCCAGCTCTGGTCGCAGCCGCTGGCCCTGTCGACCGACTGGTGTGTCGCTCAGGGACAGCTCGGCGGAGAGCAGTCCGTCCAGCATGTTGATAAAAAACAGTGGAAAGGCAAAACGGCGTTTAACGATACGGTTATCGATACCGCGCGCTATCAGCGTAACGTCGACATGCTGAAGATTGTCGATAACGACATTCGCTATAAAGCGGACAGTTTTATCTTTAACGTGGCCGGTGCGCCGGAAGAGGTCAAACAGTTCAGCGGCATCTCCCGTCCGGAATCCTGGGGGCGCTGGTCCAACGCCCAGCTGGGTGACGAAGTGAAAATTGAGTATGCCCATCCGCTGCCGGAAAAATTCGATCTGGTGATCACGGCCAGAGCGTTCGGGCCAAATGCTAACCGCCCTATCCCGGTGCGCGTGGGGGATAAAGAACAGATCCTGACGCTTGGCAATGACGTAAGCACCACCACGCTGCATTTCGACAATCCGTCGCGCAGCAGCACGCTCGTCATCGTTCCGCCAGACCCGCAGTCCACTAACGAAGGCAATATCCTCGGCCATTCACCGAGACGGCTTGGGATTGGGATGGTGGAAATTAAAATTGTCCGTCGCGACAGTTAATATCCTCTCTGCCCGGCATTCTGCCGGGCAATTTCAAAATTATAAAAAGCTTTGCGCTTATTATAAATCAGATAAAATCACTATATTTAACGCAATCCAATCTATATACATATTAGTTTATGCTCAGGATGTAGAGTATTGCCCTACTTTGATTTTCATGAGGACCCTCTGGCTCCCTCACGTTAACGGGCGACACCTGACATGACTCTCTCACGCAGCACCCACGTCGACTTTCACGTCATCGTTCTGAGCGATAACTATTTCCTGTGGCTTGGCCTGAAAACGCTGATTTCGATGATGATGACGCCGCGTCCTGATATTTTCTGGATCAACAGCGTCAGCCCGGAAACCATCTTGCGCATGCGCGAGCAAATCATGAAAGAGACCACCGATAACGGCTGGCTCATATTTACGGACGCATGCCGCGTGAACGACATCAACGTCTATCTGCCTGCCGGGCGCGTCAGGGTGCTGGCTGGAAACATCTCGATTATTCAGCTCAGCCAGCATTTGAGAAACGCCGATTTCACCCAGCGCTACCGTCCTGATGCTAACCTCACCCGCTCTGAACTGCGGGTGTGCACCCTGCTCAGTAAAGGGATCAGCCTGGTTCGCATTGCGCAACTGCTGAATAAATCCCCCAAAACCATCTATACCCACAAGCGTAACGCGATGACCAAATTCCGCTGCCAGAACCTGGCGGAGTTTCACCGAAAAATCTGCCTGCTGGAACAGCACTCGCTTTACCTCTGATTGTGCTCATTTATTAAACAGCGAGAATGCCCGACTGGATCAATGTTATCGGTAACAAAGCAGTTAGAATAGCGAGCTTCTTAGATGAATAGCACGCGTACTATTCACCGTTTGTATTTTTCCAACTGCTCCTTTGATAATACTCTATGAAATACCTGCTCGCTGATACCCTCGTCTATAACGACGAAGACGGTTCCGTTTCACTTGTTGATACGCCAGAGGTCGAACCTCAGGTGATGACGGCAACCGCCAACAACATTATGAAAATGCTGTTGCTTCATCACGGTAACGTCGTCGAACGCGAGGCGTTCCTGCATGAAGTGTGGGACGAGCGCGGCCTGCAGGGCTCCAACAATTCACTTAATCAGTACATCAGTATCCTGCGAAAAATGCTGGCAAGCCTCATGCCCGACATGGTGGTTATTGTCACCGTCCCCAAAGTAGGCTTTATGCTGAGCGCGGACATCAGGGTCCATTCCCTGGCTGAAAAATCTGATTGCCCAGCCTCAGCCAGTAGGCCGTATCATTTTCAGCCTCAATGGCTGCTCTGTAGCGGGCTGACGCTTGTGGTACTGGCGCTGTGCATCTGGATAGTCGCGCTCAAGCAAAACCAGCAGCATGCAGAAATGCATCTTCTGACACATTTTGGTGAATGTCCGGTCTACACCTTCTCACCGCTGGCAGATGTGTTTCGTAACAAGGCAATAGCGCTGGCACAAGCGATACAGCGCGACGGCAACCTGCCGTGCCTGAAAAACTCCCTCTTTTATCTGCACATTCAGAACACGCTCTTCTACGGCCATGAAGGAAGGATGGTGCTTTCGCAATGCTCCCTGTCGAAAGAGAACACCGCCAGCGCCTGCCGCACGCTTTATGCCTACGAATGGTGAATCATGACGCGTAAAAAAATAGGGCTGGTTATCGCCTTCAACCTGCTGTTAATCATCATGGCCGTGGCATGGTACCGACATACACCGCCCCTGCCCGTCATTTGCGAAGGTAACCTGACCTTCACGCAGCAGCGTGACGACAACAACTTCACGTTCGACGGCGAGATCCTGATGCGATTTCACCCCGACGGCACGGGTTACTTCACGCTCAACGGGAATGTGCAGAATATCCGGCAGGGATGGGAAGTCTCCCGTCAGGAAACGTTTAACTGGCGGCACATGCACGACACGCTTTTTGAAATCGCCATTATCAAGGTCGAGCGATTTAGCCACGATGAATTACCCGATGGGGTATTTGAGAAATACGTTGCTGGCTTAACGCAGGGACAGAAAAGGCTACTGACCATCGAACGCACGCCGGAAGAGGCGATGGTGATCGGCAATTTCTACTCGCCACTGCTAATCTGCTCGGAATAAACAGATCAGGCTATACTTGCCGCCATGAAAATCATCTTCCGCCCCACCACTGCGCATGACGTTGCCAGTCTGCCCGCCATTGAGCGCGCGGCAGGCCAGCGTTTTCGAGCCTGGCCTGAACTGGCATGGCTCGCTGATGGCGACGTCATTTCCGTTGAACAGCATCGCGACTATGTCGAACAGGGCCTGAGCTGGCTGGCGCTGGCAGCGGATCGTCCTGTGGGTTTTCTCCTCGCAGAAGCCCATCCTTTGTCGTTGTTTATCGTGGAGCTTTCGGTTGATCTGGACTGGCAGGGAAAAGGAATAGGTCGGCAGCTCATCGCCTGTGCAGCTGAGCATGCCCGTAAAAAGGGACTGACGTCGCTGACGTTAACGACGTTCCGGGACGTGCCGTGGAATGCGCCATTCTATGAAAAGCTGGGGTTTGAATACGTCACTGAACTCACGCCTGAACTGGGTGAAAAACGTGAAGAAGAAGCAGCGCACGGCTTAGCGTATAACTCCCGCTGCGCTATGCGTCTGCCGCTTTGATATCGCCCGGTGGCGCTTCGCTTACCGGGCCTACAAATCCCTGAACCGTAGGCCGGGTAAGGCGTAGCCGCCACCCGGCACAACGCGCTGGATTAGAACGTTTCCCAGTTATCACCCGCGTCGGCCGTCGCGGCTTTACGCGACATCACCGGGGTGACAACGTTTTTCGCTGACGCGAACTCGCGCGCTTTCATCTGCTCCTGCTGAATGCGGAACACCGCCACAGCCTGGGTCAGACGGCTCGCCTGCTCTTCCAGTGCGGCAGCCGCTGCGGCAGATTCCTCAACCAGCGAGGCGTTCTGCTGAGTCACGCGATCCATCTCCGCGACCGCCAGGCCGACCTGGTCGATACCGCGGCTCTGCTCGTCAGACGCAGACGCAATTTCACCCATGATGTCCGTCACGCGGGTTACCGCATTCACGATCTCACCCATGGTTTCCCCCGCGCTCTCTACCAGAGTAGAGCCCACTTCCACGCGGCTGACGGAGTCTTCAATCAGGCTTTTGATTTCACGGGCAGCCTGGGCGCTGCGCTGCGCCAGGTTACGGACTTCGCCTGCAACAACGGCAAAGCCACGGCCCTGCTCACCGGCACGCGCCGCCTCTACCGCCGCGTTCAGCGCCAGAATGTTGGTCTGGAAGGCAATGCCGTCGATCACGCTGATAATATCGGCAATTTTCTGCGAACTGCCCGCGATGTCACGCATGGTTTGCACCACGTTATCCACCACTTTACCGCCTTTCTGCGCGGTCTCAGACGCGCTCAGCGCCAGGTTGCTCGCCTGACGCGCGTTTTCGGCGTTCTGCTTCACGGTAGCGGTCAGCTCTTCCATGCTGGCCGCGGTCTCTTCCAGGGAGGCGGCCTGCTGCTCGGTACGGGACGAGAGATCGTTGTTACCCATCGAGATTTCGCTCGCGCCGCTGTAGATGGCATTGGCACCGTTACGCACGTCGCCGACGGTACGCACCAGCTCGCCCTGCATGTGGCGCAGCGAGTCGGCCAGTTCACCCATCTCATTAGAACCTTCAACATCGATGCGCTTCACCAGGTCGCCGCTGGCGATATGGCGAATGCTGTCGATCAGGCGATTCAGCGGAGAAATCAGCGCCTGCTTGATGCCCAGCCAGACGGCGACAATCACCACCACCACGGCAATCAGCACGCTAATCAGCACCCAGATAGCCTGGCTGTAAGAGCTGTTGCTGTCTTTCACCGCCGTCTCATACAGCTTGTCGTTCTGCTGCAGGTAGCTCACGTACTGCTTCTCAAAACCGTCCTGATAGCTCTGGGTCGGCTGGTCGAAGAAGGCGTTGATTTTCCCCGCACCCAGCAGCTGAATCAGCTCAGCCAGCGCGCCGTGGTAGATTTCGTAATTACGTTTGATTTCCAGCGCAGCGGCGTCGCTCTGACGCGGATCGCGCGGCAGGGCTTCGTAATCCGCCCAGTTTTTTTCCGCCTGCTTCAGCGAGGCAGACGCAATCTGCATCAGATCGGAAACGGTCGCGCCGCTGCCGATGTTACTCTGATCCATCATGTAGCGGATACCCGCGCGGTTCAGGGTGTTACGGGTTTGCAGCAGGGCAACCCAGCTCCCGTTGAGGGTAGATTGTTGCTGACGAATGGTTTGCAGGACGGTGAAATTCTCTTTGTCATTCTTCAGGGCATTAAAGAAAAGACCACCGGATGTGAGTTGTAAAAGGCCAAATATCGCTAAAACCAGCAGTAAGCTGGTGACAATCTTGATACGGTTTAACATGTTTTCTCTTCCTCAGACAGATACAGAATTTTCGGCCTGGAAAGGGAAAACTTTACGAAAATCATCCTGGAATTTGTGGTTTTTACTCTTCTTCCCGCGCTGCGTTATCCCGGTTTCCGAGTTCAATAAACTCTTCCAGCAGCGCCGTCAGCTGCTTCATCTTCTCCGGCGTGTATTCCGCCTCAATCTGCCGATACGCCTCTTCGACCTGCGCCTGGGCGTGTTCATACAGCGCATTCCCCTCTTTGGTCAGCGACACGTACAGCTTGCGCTGGTCGTTCACCGGCTTTAAGCGCAGCACCAGGCCGTCGCGCTCCATGCGCGTCAGAATGCCGGTCAGGCTCGGGCGCAAAATGCAGGTGCGAAACGCCAGATCGTGAAAATCCATCGACGGATGTTCAGCCAAAACGCGCACAATGCGCCACTGCTGCTCGGTCAGATTATGGCGCTTTACGATCGGGCGGAAGTACGACATCGCCGCTTCCCGCGCCTGCAGCAGCGCGATGGTTAATGAGTCATGCATAGCCTCTCCCTTCACATCATTAACAAGTAAACAATCACTAAAAGATGCTTTTATAAACAACACGTTTTCCGTCAAAAAGTCTAACAGAAACCATTCATTTTTATTAACACTCTGATTTGTATAAAAATAAAAATCAATATGTAAATTTATTGTTATTCATATCACAAATTTTTCACTTCTGATTGCGAAATAAACAGCAAAAGCATAAAACCAGATCATTAACATATTAATGAAATCATAACCCGGACCGCCGGGGTGAGGAGTATGTGAATGAAAGGTACCGTTTTTGCCGTGGCGCTGAATCATCAAAGCCAGCGTGACGCCTGGCGTGAGGCGTTCGAAAAAGCCCCCTACAACACCCCGCCGAAAACAGCCGTGTGGTTCATCAAGCCGCATAACACCGTGATTCGCACCGGCGAGCCGATCCCCTTCCCGCAGGGGGAAACGGTGCTAAGCGGCGCGACGGTGGCGCTGGTGGTGGGCAAAACCGCCAGCAAGGTGCGCGTGGAGGACGCCGCGGCGTACATCGCGGGATACGCGCTGGCCAACGAGGTGAGCCTGCCGGAAGAGAGCTTCTACCGCCCGGCCATCAAGGCCAAGTGCCGGGACGGGTTTTGCCCGCTTGGCGAGCTGGCCGCCGTGGACAACGTGGATAACCTGACCATCATCACCGAGATCAACGGCCGCGAAGCGGACCACTGGAACACCGCCGAGCTTCAGCGTAACGCTGCCGAACTGCTGAGCGCCCTGAGCGAGTTCGCCACCCTCAATCCTGGCGATGCGATATTGCTCGGTACCCCGCAAAACCGCGTTGAAATCCGCCCGGGCGATCGCGTGCGGATTCTGGCGGCAGGCTTTCCGCCGCTGGAAAACCCGGTGGTGGATGAGCGCGACGTCACTATTGCAAACAGCACGCCGCCGCACGCCACGCTGTTTGCCCTCGGCCTGAACTACGCCGACCACGCCAGCGAGCTGGACTTCAAGCCGCCCACCGAGCCGCTGGTATTTATCAAAGCGCCAAACACCTTCAACGGTGACAACCAGACGTCGGTGCGCCCGAACAATATCGAATATATGCATTACGAAGCGGAGCTGGTGGTGGTCATCGGGAAGACCGCGCGCAAGGTCAGTGAAGCCGAGGCGATGGGCTATGTTGCGGGCTATACGGTCTGCAACGACTACGCCATCCGCGACTACCTGGAAAACTACTACCGCCCGAACCTGCGGGTGAAAAGCCGCGACGGGCTGACGCCCATTTCCCCCCACATCGTGCCGAAAGCGGCGATTCCCGACCCGCACAACCTCACCCTGCGCACCTTCGTCAATGGCGAGCTGCGCCAGGAAGGGACCACCGCCGATCTCATTTTCAGCATTCCGTTCCTGATTGCGTACCTGAGCGATTTTATGACCCTGCAGCCGGGCGACATGATCGCCACCGGCACGCCGAAGGGGCTGTCCGACGTGGTGCCGGGCGATGAAGTGGTGGTGGAAGTGGAGGGCGTGGGGCGCCTGGTGAACCGAATTGTCAGCGAGGAGACTGCAAAATGAAAAAGATTAACCACTGGATAAACGGTAAAAACGTCGCGGGAAGCGAGTACTTCCACACCACCAACCCGGCCTCCGGCGAGGTGCTGGCGGAAGTCGCCTCCGGCGGTGAAGCTGAAATTCACCAGGCCGTCGCCGCCGCCAAAGAGGCGTTCCCGAAATGGGCCAACCTGCCGATGAAGGAGCGCGCGCGCCTGATGCGCCGCCTGGGGGATCTGATCGACCAGAACGTGCCTGAGATCGCCGCCATGGAAACCGCCGACACCGGCCTGCCGATCCACCAGACCAAAAACGTGCTCATTCCGCGTGCCTCGCACAACTTCGAGTTCTTCGCCGAAGTGTGCCAGCAGATGAACGGCAAAACCTACCCGGTCGACGACAAGATGCTCAACTACACCCTGGTGCAGCCGGTGGGCGTCTGCGCGCTGGTGTCGCCGTGGAACGTGCCGTTTATGACCGCCACCTGGAAAGTCGCGCCGTGCCTGGCCTTAGGCAATACCGCGGTACTGAAGATGTCTGAACTCTCCCCGCTCACCGCCGACCGTCTGGGCGAGCTGGCGCTGGAGGCGGGCATTCCGGCGGGCGTCCTCAACGTGGTGCAGGGCTACGGCGCGACGGCAGGCGACGCGCTGGTGCGCCATCACGACGTGCGCGCCGTCTCCTTCACCGGCGGCACCGCCACCGGGCGCAACATCATGAAAAACGCCGGACTGAAGAAATACTCCATGGAGCTGGGCGGCAAATCCCCGGTGCTGATTTTTGAAGATGCCGACATCGAACGCGCGCTGGACGCCGCCCTGTTCACCATCTTCTCCATCAACGGCGAGCGCTGCACCGCCGGCTCGCGCATCTTCATCCAGCAGAGCATCTACCCGGAATTCGTGAAGCGCTTTGCCGAGCGCGCCAACCGCCTGCGCGTGGGCGACCCAACCGATCCGAATACTCAGATTGGCGCGCTCATCAGCCAACAGCACTGGGAGAAAGTCTCCGGCTATATCCGCCTCGGCATTGAAGAGGGTGCAACCCTGCTGGCGGGCGGCCCGGACAAACCGACCGATCTGCCCGCGCACCTGAAGGGCGGTAACTTCCTGCGCCCAACCGTGCTGGCGGACGTCGACAACCGCATGCGCGTGGCGCAGGAGGAGATCTTCGGGCCGGTGGCCTGCCTGCTGCCGTTTAAGGACGAAGCGGAAGGCCTGCGCCTGGCGAACGACGTGGAGTACGGCCTGGCGTCGTACATCTGGACCCAGGACGTCAGCAAGGTGCTGCGCCTGGCGCGCAGCATCGAAGCGGGCATGGTGTTCGTGAACACCCAGAACGTGCGCGACCTGCGCCAGCCGTTTGGCGGCGTGAAGGCCTCCGGGACCGGGCGCGAGGGCGGCGAGTACAGCTTCGAGGTGTTCGCGGAGATGAAGAATGTCTGCATCTCCATGGGCGACCATCCGATTCCAAAATGGGGGATCTGACCATGGGTAAATTAGCGTTAGCGGCAAAAATCACCCACGTGCCGTCGATGTACCTCTCCGAATTGCCGGGGAAAAACCACGGCTGCCGCCAGTCGGCCATCGACGGGCATAAAGAAATCAGCAAGCGCTGCCGCGAGCTGGGCGTGGACACCATCATCGTGTTCGACACCCACTGGCTGGTGAACAGCGCGTACCACATCAACTGTGCGGACCATTTTGCGGGCGTCTACACCAGCAACGAGCTGCCGCACTTTATCCGCGACATGACCTACGACTACGACGGCAACCCGGCGCTCGGCCAGCTGATCGCCGACGAGGCGGTGAAGCTCGGCGTACGCGCCAAAGCGCACAACATCCCCAGCCTGAAGCTGGAGTACGGCACGCTGGTGCCGATGCGCTACATGAACGCGGATAAGCACTTCAAAGTGATATCCATCTCGGCGTTCTGCACGGTTCACGACTTCGCCGACAGCCGCCGGCTGGGCGAGGCCATCGTCAGCGCGATTGAGAAATACGACGGCACCGTGGCGGTGCTCGCCAGCGGCTCGCTGTCGCACCGCTTTATCGACGACCAGCGCGCGGAGGAAGGGATGAACAGCTACACCCGTGAGTTTGACCGTCAGATGGACGAGCGCGTGGTGAAGCTGTGGCGCGAAGGCCAGTTTAAGGAGTTTTGCAGCATGCTGCCGGAGTACGCCGACTACTGCTACGGCGAGGGCAACATGCACGACACGGTGATGCTGCTGGGGATGCTCGGCTGGGACAACTACGACGGCAAGGTGGAGTTCCTCACCGAGCTGTTCGCCAGCTCCGGCACCGGCCAGGTTAACGCCGTTTTCCCGCTGCCCGCGTAAGGAGTCACCATGCCGCACTTTATTGCTGAATGTACCGACAACATCCGCGAAGAGGCCGACCTGCCGGGGCTGTTCGCCAAAGTGAACGAGGCGCTCGCCGCCACGGGCATCTTCCCCCTCGGCGGTATCCGCAGCCGCGCCCACTGGCTGGACAGCTGGCAGATGGCCGACGGCAGGCACGATTACGCCTTTGTGCATATGACGCTGAAGATTGGTTCCGGGCGCAGCCTGGAGAGCCGGGAAGCCGTGGGGGAGATGCTGTTTGGGCTGATCAAAACGCACTTCGCGGAGCTGATGGCCGCCCGCTATCTGGCGCTGTCGTTCGAGCTCGACGAGCTGCACCCGACGCTCAATTACAAACAAAACAACGTGCACGCGTTGTTTAAGTAGCCGTCTGCTCGCCCGGTGGCGCTTCGCTTACCGGGCCTACAACGGCCCCGAACGTAGGCCGGGTAAGCGCAGCGCCACCCGGCAAAAACAGGATATCGCCATGCTCGACAAACATACCCATACCCTGATCGCCCATCGTCTGCATCAGGCGGAGCAGTCCCGGGAGCAGATCCGCGCGATCTCCCTTGAGTACCCGGAGATCACGATTGAAGACGCCTACGCCGTCCAGCGCGAATGGGTCAGCCTGAAGATCGCCGAAGGCCGCGTGCTGAAAGGCCACAAGATCGGCCTCACTTCTAAGGCGATGCAGGCCAGCTCGCAGATCAGCGAGCCGGACTACGGCGCGCTGCTGGACGACATGTTCTTCCACGACGGCAGCGACATCCCCGTCGATCGGTTTATCGTCCCGCGCATCGAAGTAGAGCTGGCCTTCGTTCTGGCGAAGCCGCTGCGCGGCCCGAACTGCACAATCTTCGACGTTTACAACGCTACGGATTACGTCATCCCCGCGCTGGAGCTGATCGATGCCCGCTGCCACAACGTTGACCCGGAAACCCAGCGCCCGCGCAAGGTGTTCGACACCATTTCCGATAACGCCGCCAACGCGGGCGTAATCCTCGGCGGCCGTCCGATTAAGCCCGACGCGCTGGATCTGCGCTGGATCTCCGCCCTGCTCTACCGCAACGGCGTAATCGAAGAGACCGGCGTCGCCGCAGGGGTGCTCAACCACCCGGCGAACGGCGTGGCGTGGCTGGCGAACAAGCTGGCGCCGTACGACGTGCAGCTTGAGCCGGGGCAAATCATCCTCGGCGGCTCCTTTACCCGCCCGGTGCCCGCCAGCAGAGGCGACACCTTCCACGTCGACTACGGCAGCATGGGCTCCATCAGCTGCCGCTTTGTCTAGGAGAGAACGATGCAAAACGCATTCAAAGCGGCGCTGAAGGCAGGCCGTCCGCAAATTGGCTTATGGCTGGGGCTGACCAGCAGCTACAGCGCGGAGCTGCTGGCAGGGGCAGGTTTCGACTGGCTGCTGATCGACGGCGAGCACGCGCCGAACAGCGTGCAGACCGTCTTAACCCAGCTGCAGGCCATCGCGCCCTATCCCAGCCAGCCGGTGGTTCGCCCGTCGTGGAACGATCCGGTGCAGATCAAACAGCTGCTGGACGTGGGGGCACAAACCCTGCTGGTGCCAATGGTGCAAAACGCCGAAGAAGCCCGTCTGGCGGTACGTTCCACCCGCTACCCGCCCGCGGGCATTCGCGGGGTGGGCAGCGCCCTGGCGCGCGCCTCGCGCTGGAACCGTATTCCGGATTATCTCCAGCAGGCTAACGACGCCATGTGCGTGCTGGTGCAAATCGAAACCCGCGAGGCGCTGAAAAATCTGCCGCAGATCCTGGACGTGGAAGGCGTCGACGGCGTGTTTATCGGCCCGGCGGATCTGAGCGCCGACATGGGCTTTGCCGGTAATCCGCAGCACCCGGAAGTCCAGGCCGCCATTGAGCAGGCGATCGCGCAGATACGCGCCGCCGGTAAAGCCCCCGGCATCCTGATGGCCAACGAGGCGCTGGCAAAACGCTATCTCGACCTCGGCGCGCTGTTTGTCGCCGTCGGCGTCGACACCACCCTGCTCGCCCGCGGCGCGGAAGCGCTGGCGGCACGCTTTATCGAACAACCGGTTACGTCAGTTAATAACAATAAATCCGTCTACTAAACGTAAGATCTGGAGCGCACCATGACGACCTCTACCCTGCAAACCCATGATAATAAAGCTGTTGAACATCGCGCCATTAACAAGCTGTTCCGACGCCTGATCGTCTTTCTCTTTATCCTGTTTGTCTTTTCGTTTCTCGATCGCATCAATATCGGCTTTGCCGGGCTGACGATGGGTAAAGATCTGGGCCTTACGTCGACCATGTTTGGCCTTGCCGCGACGCTGTTTTACGTCACCTATGTACTGTGCGGGATCCCGAGCAACATCATGCTGGCGAAAATCGGCGCGCGGCGCTGGATCGCCGGGATCATGGTGGTGTGGGGCATCGCCTCCACCTGCACCATGTTCGCCACCAGCCCTGAAACGCTCTACGTCCTGCGCATGCTGGTAGGCATTGCCGAAGCGGGCTTCCTGCCGGGGATCCTGGTCTATCTCACCTGGTGGTTCCCGGCCTATCACCGCGCCCGCGCCAACGCGCTGTTTATGATCGCCATGCCGGTGACCATGATGCTCGGCTCGATCCTCTCCGGCTATATTCTGGCGATGGACGGGCTGTGGAACCTGAAGGGCTGGCAGTGGCTGTTCCTGCTGGAGGGGCTACCGTCGGTGGTGCTTGGCGTGGTGACCTGGTTTTACCTCAACGACACGCCGGATCAGGCCACCTGGCTGGACGACGACGAAAAGCAGGCGCTGAAAACCATGATCGCCCGCGAGCAGGAGGTCGCCATTGCCCAATCCGTCACGCCGCGCTCGACGCTGCGCGAAGTACTGACCCCGGCGGTGCTGCTCTACACGCTGGCCTACTTCTGCCTGACCAACACGCTCAGCGCAATCAACATCTGGACGCCGCAGATCCTGCAAAGCTTTAACACGGGGAGCAGCAATATCGTCATCGGCCTGCTGGCGGCGATCCCGCAGTTTTGTACCATTCTCGGGATGATCTGGTGGAGCCGACGCTCCGACAGGCTGAAAGAGCGAAAAAAGCACACCATCCTGCCGTACCTGTTCGCCGCGGCGGGATGGATGCTGGCCTCAGCCACCGATCACAGCCTGATCCAGTTGCTTGGCATCATCATGGCCTCAACCGGATCGTTTACCGCCATGGCGATATTCTGGACCACGCCGGATCGGGTCATTAGCCTGCAGTCGCGCGCCGTGGCGCTGGCGGTGATCAACGCTATTGGCAACGTCGGATCCGCCGTCAGCCCGCTGCTGATCGGTATTCTGCGCGACGCCACCGGCAGCTTCAGCTCGGGGCTGTGGTTCGTGGCCGGGCTGCTGGTGGTCGGCGCGCTGGTGCTGACGCGCATTCCGATGTCGCAGCGGGATCAACAGAGGAACGATCATGTGCCAGAGCCCCATCGCCAACATTGATATCAGCAAGGAGTACGATGAAAGTCTGGGCACCGACGATGTGCACTACCAGTCGTTCGCCCGCATGGCGGCCTTTTTTGGCCGCGACATGCAGGCGCACCGTCACGACCAGTATTTTCAGATGCACTTTCTCGATACCGGGCAGATTGAACTCCAGCTCGACGATCACCGCTACTCGGTGCAGGCCCCGCTGTTCGTCCTCACGCCGCCGTCGGTGCCGCACGCGTTTATCACCGAATCCGACAGCGACGGGCACGTGCTGACGGTGCGCGAGGATCTGATCTGGCCGCTGCTGGAGGTGCTCTACCCCGGCACGCGGGAAGCGTTTGGCCTGCCGGGGATCTGCCTCTCGCTGGCCGACAGGCCGGACGAGCTGGCGGCCCTGAAGCACTACTGGCAGCTCATTGCCCGGGAATCCACGGAACAGCTGCCCGGTCGCGAGCATACTCTGGTCCTGCTGGCGCAGGCCGTTTTTACCCTGCTGCTGCGCAACGCGAAGCTCGACGACCACGCTTCAGGCGGAATGCGCGGCGAGCTGAAGCTGTTCCAGCGCTTTACCCAGCTGATAGATGCCCACTACCACCAGCACTGGACGGTGCCGGAATACGCCAGCGAGCTGCACCTGACCGAATCACGCCTGACCGATATCTGCCGCCGCTTCGCCAACCGCCCGCCGAAGCGGCTGATCTTCGACCGGCAGCTGCGCGAAGCCAGACGTCTGCTGCTCTTTTCCGACAGCGCGGTTAGCGAAATTGCCTGGCAGCTGGGGTTTAAGGATCCGGCCTATTTTGCCCGGTTTTTTAACCGTTTAGTGGGGTGCTCGCCGAGCGCGTACCGGGCGCAGAAAGTACCGGTGTCGTAATTCCCCGGTGGCGCTACGCTTACCGGGGCTACGGTCCGTAGGGCGGGTAAGCGCAGCGCCACCCGCCGAAAAGCCGCACAGATCACAAAACCACATCCCACCCGAAAAGTACCCGCCGTTGTCCCAAACGTCCCTTCACGTTCCGCCCCTCTCAGGCTTCAATTAAACAACAAAAACAAAACATAAATTTAACAATTCTATTCCGATACGAGGTCCCTATGAAGCCTGAAGATTTCCGCGCTGATGCCAAACGTCCGTTAACCGGCGAAGAGTATTTAAAGAGCCTGCAGGACGGCCGTGAGATTTACATCTACGGCGAGCGCGTCAAAGACGTCACCACCCATCCGGCGTTTCGCAACGCGGCGGCCTCTATCGCGCAGATGTACGACGCGCTGCACAAGCCGGACATGCAGGATACCCTCTGCTGGGGCACCGACACCGGCAGCGGCGGCTATACCCACAAGTTCTTCCGCGTGGCGAAAAGCGCCGACGACCTGCGCCAGCAGCGCGACGCCATCGCCGAATGGTCACGCCTGAGCTACGGCTGGATGGGCCGCACGCCGGACTACAAAGCCGCGTTCGGCTGCGCGCTCGGTGCCAACCCGGCCTTCTACGGCCAGTTCGAGCAGAACGCCCGTAACTGGTACACCCGCATTCAGGAAACCGGCCTGTACTTCAACCACGCTATCGTTAACCCGCCAATCGACCGTCACAAACCGGCGGACGAAGTAAAAGACGTCTACATCAAGCTGGAGAAAGAGACCGACGCCGGGATCATCGTCAGCGGCGCGAAAGTGGTGGCAACCAACTCGGCGCTGACCCACTACAACATGATCGGCTTCGGCTCCGCGCAGGTGATGGGCGAAAACCCGGACTTCGCGCTGATGTTCGTCGCGCCGATGGATGCCGAAGGCGTGAAGCTGATCTCCCGCGCCTCTTACGAGATGGTGGCAGGCGCAACCGGATCCCCGTACGACTACCCGCTCTCCAGCCGCTTTGACGAGAACGATGCGATCCTGGTGATGGATCACGTGCTGATCCCGTGGGAAAACGTGCTCATCTACCGCGATTTCGACCGCTGCCGTCGCTGGACGATGGAGGGCGGCTTCGCCCGCATGTACCCGCTGCAGGCCTGCGTGCGTCTGGCGGTGAAGCTCGACTTCATCACCGCCCTGCTGAAGAAATCGCTCGAGTGCACCGGCACCCTGGAGTTCCGCGGCGTGCAGGCAGATCTCGGCGAAGTGGTGGCGTGGCGCAACATGTTCTGGGCGCTGAGCGACTCCATGTGTTCTGAAGCCACCCCGTGGGTCAACGGCGCTTACCTGCCGGATCACGCCGCGCTGCAAACCTACCGCGTGATGGCGCCGATGGCCTACGCGAAGATCAAGAACATCATCGAGCGTAACGTGACGTCCGGGCTGATCTACCTGCCCTCCAGCGCCCGGGATCTGAACAACCCGCAGATCGACCAGTATCTGGCGAAATACGTGCGCGGCTCCAACGGTATGGATCACGTTGAACGCATCAAGATTTTGAAACTGATGTGGGATGCCATCGGCAGCGAGTTTGGCGGTCGTCACGAGTTGTACGAAATCAACTACTCCGGCAGTCAGGATGAGATCCGCCTGCAGTGTCTGCGCCAGGCGCAGAGCTCCGGCAACATGGACAAAATGATGGCAATGGTCGACCGCTGCATGTCCGAATACGATCAGCACGGCTGGACGGTGCCACACCTGCACAACAACACCGATATCAACATGCTCGACAAGCTGCTGAAATAGCGCAGCGGGAGGTTGCAATGCATTCAGATGAACAACGCCTGCGTTTTCGCGACGCGATGAGCAGCCTGTCGGCTGCGGTTAATGTGGTCACCACCGAGGGCGAGGCGGGCCGCTGCGGTATCACCGCCACCGCCGTCTGCTCGGTGACGGACACACCGCCCTCGATCATGGTGTGCATCAACGCCAACAGCGCCATGAACCCGGTCTTTCAGGGTAACGGCAGGCTGTGCGTTAACGTGCTGAACCATGAGCAGGAGATCATGGCTCGCCATTTCGCCGGAATGACCGACATAGCCATGGAGGAGCGCTTTGCCCTCTCCTGCTGGCAGAAAGGCCCGCTGGCGCAGCCGGTGCTCAAGGGCGCGCTCGCCAGCCTGGAAGGGGAGATAAGCCAGGTGCAAACCATCGGCACGCATCTTGTTTATCTCGTTGAAATTAAAAACATCATCCTCAGTGAAGAGGGCCACGGCCTGATCTATTTCAAACGCCGCTTCCACCCCGTGATGATGGAGCTTGAAGCAGCCGTTTAATCCCTTCCCGCGCTGACCTTTCTTCGGTCAGCGCGGCTTTCTACAAAAAACCCCTAAGGTTTCCGCTAAAGCACGCCGTTATATAACCATAAGAGAAATTTTCTGTGCCTGAATACTGACACCCCGTGTCAGTGCTACCCGCATCATTCAGCGCCGCCCCCAATATACAGGAAGACCTTATGGCTAAATCGACGCGGAGCCGCTCGGCTGAACGTCTGGTCGATATTCTGGTTGAGCTACATTTACACGGTGTGGTAAACCGCAGTGCGCTCATGGATAAATTTAAAATTACCGAGCGCACTGTCTACCGCGATTTAAATGCACTCTCCCCGATTGTTGAACATACCGGAAATGGGCTATATCGGCTCATTCATTCAGCGCAATCTCCCGGCTCGCAAGGACTGCACCACACCCTTGCTAACTTCTTGAATGCTGATAATTTTTTCCCCGATCGTAATGCCGAGTTTTGGCAAAAACTCGAAAACCGCGTTGATGAAAATCATATTCTTATTCTTGGCAACGACGCTGAGCACACCGTACACCGTGATATTGGTCGTTATTTACCGAAAATTGAGAAATCGATTAAAAACCATAATGTTTGTCAGATCGTTTATAAAGGTAAAACCCGTCTGATTAATCCTTACAAACTCATTAACAAAAAAAATATATGGTATTTACAAGCCACCGAAAATAGCAGGTTAAAATCCTTTTCGCTGAGCCAGATTCGCTGGATGGATATTCAGGGCACAACATTTATTCCTGACGAGAGCGTGATTGAACTACTGGAAAAAAGCCTCGATCCCTGGGTCTCTGAAGATACTTTCGAAGTGAAAATATTTATCAACGATAATATTTCCCATTACTTTATGCGACGCGATCTCCTGCCGGAACAAGAGCTGCTGGAAGACCATCACGATGGCGTCACGCTCCGCTGTCAGGCAGCACACGAGAACCAAATTTTGCCGCTGCTTTTGTACTGGCTGCCAAATATTCACATTTTAGAACCTGCCTGGCTGAGGGAAAAGCTGGTGACGACCCTGACAACCTATCTGGCTGAGTGCACGGCATAGCTAACTGCGTGATCGCAATCACATATTTTCTCCCACCGGCGGCGAGCCTGAACCACTCGCCCTCACCTTTGACCGCTCACCCATCACTTTCAACCACTCACTCATTTACCGTCCTTTACACGCGCGTGGATCTGGCACGATCGCTCCAGCATTAATCAATACCTCCTCACAACGAACCCTGACCCTTTTTTCTTTACATAAAAAACCAGGTCTTACTATGGATACTAAAAAACTACTGAAGCACGTGCCCTGGGCCTTACTCGGGATCCTCGGCGCTTTTTGTCTGGCGGTTGTCGCATTACGCCGGGGCGAACACGTAAGCGCCCTGTGGATCGTGGTCGCGTCCGTTTCCGTCTATCTTGTGGCTTATCGCTACTACAGCTTGTACATCGCGCAGAAGGTCATGAAGCTCGACCCGACGCGCGCCACGCCGGCGGTCATTAACAATGACGGCCTGAACTACGTGCCAACCAACCGCTACGTGCTGTTTGGTCACCACTTTGCCGCTATCGCCGGTGCAGGCCCGCTGGTCGGCCCGGTGCTGGCCGCGCAGATGGGCTACCTGCCGGGTACCCTGTGGCTGCTCGCTGGCGTAGTGCTGGCGGGTGCGGTGCAGGACTTTATGGTGCTGTTTATCTCTTCTCGCCGTAACGGTGCTTCTCTGGGTGAGATGGTCAAAGAAGAGATGGGCCGCGTGCCGGGGACTATCGCCCTGTTCGGCTGCTTCCTGATTATGATCATCATCCTCGCGGTGCTGGCCCTGATCGTGGTGAAAGCGCTGGCCGAAAGCCCGTGGGGCGTCTTCACCGTCTGCTCAACCGTGCCGATTGCGCTGTTCATGGGTATCTACATGCGCTTCCTGAGACCGGGACGCGTGGGTGAAGTGTCGGTGATTGGTATCGTGCTGCTGGTGGCCTCCATCTACTTCGGCGGCGTGATTGCGCACGACCCGTACTGGGGCCCGGCGCTGACCTTCAAGGACACCACCATTACCTTCGCGCTGATCGGTTACGCGTTTATCTCCGCGCTGCTGCCGGTCTGGCTGATTCTGGCCCCGCGTGACTACCTGGCGACCTTCCTGAAAATCGGCGTTATCGTCGGTCTGGCGATCGGCATCCTGGTGATTAACCCGGATCTGAAAATGCCTGCAGTAACGCAGTACATCGACGGCACCGGCCCGCTGTGGAAAGGCGCCCTGTTCCCGTTCCTGTTCATCACCATCGCCTGCGGTGCGGTCTCTGGCTTCCACGCCCTGATTGCCTCCGGTACCACACCTAAGCTGCTGGCGAACGAGAAAGATGCGCGTCTGATCGGCTACGGTGCCATGCTGATGGAGTCCTTCGTGGCGATCATGGCGCTGGTTGCAGCCTCCATTATCGAACCGGGTTTGTACTTCGCGATGAACACCCCGCCTGCTGGCCTCGGCATTACCATGCCAAACCTGCACGAGATGGGCGGTGACAACGCGGCGCTGATTATGGCGCAGTTGAAAGACGCAAGCGCACACGCGGCGGCAACCGTCAGCTCCTGGGGCTTCGTGATTTCGCCTGAGCAGATCATGCAGACCGCGAAAGACATCGGCGAACCGTCCGTGCTGAACCGCGCCGGTGGTGCACCGACGCTGGCCGTGGGTATCGCACACGTGTTCCACAAAGTGCTGCCGTGGGCGGACATGGGCTTCTGGTACCACTTCGGTATTCTGTTCGAAGCGCTGTTCATCCTGACCGCGCTGGACGCCGGTACCCGTGCGGGCCGCTTCATGCTGCAGGACCTGCTCGGTAACTTCGTGCCGTTCCTGAAGAAAACCGACTCTCTGGTGGCGGGCATTCTGGGTACCGCGGGCTGCGTAGGCCTGTGGGGCTACCTGCTGTATCAGGGCGTTGTCGACCCGCTCGGCGGCGTGAAGAGCCTGTGGCCGCTGTTCGGTATCTCTAACCAGATGCTCGCAGCGGTTGCGCTGGTGCTCGGTACCGTGGTCCTCGTGAAGATGAAACGCACCAAATACATCTGGGTCACCGTGGTACCTGCGCTGTGGCTGCTGCTCTGCACCACCTGGGCGCTTGGCCTGAAGCTGTTCAGCGCCAACCCGCAACTGGAAGGCTTCTTCTTCATGGCTAACCAGTACAAAGAGAAGATTGCCGCAGGCGGCGCGGATCTGACCGCGCAGCAGATTGCCAACATGAACCATATCGTGGTGAACAACTACACCAACGCGGGTCTGAGCATTCTGTTCCTGGTGGTGGTGTACAGCATCATCTTCTACGGCATCAAAACCTGGATGAACGTGCGCAACGCCGACGGTCGTACGGATAAAGAAACCCCGTACGTGCCGGTGCCGGAAGGCGGCGTGAAGACCTCTTCACACCATTAAAAAAATGGCGGGTGGCGCTACGCTGACCCGCCCTACACAGAAACTGTAGGCCCGGTAAGCGTAGCGCCACCGGGCTTTTTCTGTCTGGAACCCACAATGTTTGGTAACTTAGGCGAAGCAAAAAAATACCTCGGTCAGGCGGCAAAAATGCTGATTGGCATTCCGGACTATGACAACTACGTTGAGCATATGAAGACCAACCATCCGGATAAGCCGTACATGACCTACACCGAATTCTTCCGCGAGCGTCAGGAAGCGCGCTACGGCGGAAGTGGAGAAGGCGGCGTCCGCTGCTGCTAAAGGAGAGACCATGACCCCGATTGCCGTTACCCTGCTGACCGGTTTCCTCGGCGCCGGTAAAACCACCCTGCTGCGCCACATCCTGAATGAACAGCACGGCTTCAAAATCGCCGTCATCGAAAACGAGTTCGGCGAAGTCTCCGTTGACGACCAGCTGATTGGCGATCGCGCCACCCAGATCAAAACCCTCACCAACGGCTGCATCTGCTGTACCCGCTCTAACGAGCTGGAAGACGCCCTGCTGGACCTGCTCGACAGCCGCGACCGCGGTGAAATCGACTTTGACCGTCTGGTGATCGAGTGCACCGGCATGGCCGACCCCGGCCCGATTATTCAGACCTTTTTCTCGCACGAGATCCTCTGCCAGCGCTATCTGCTGGACGGCGTCATTGCCCTGGTCGATGCGGTCCACGCCGACGAGCAGATGAACCAGTTCACCATCGCCCAGTCTCAGGTGGGCTACGCCGACCGCATCCTGCTGACCAAAACCGACGTGGCGGGCGAAAGCGTTAAGCTGCGCGAGCGTCTGACCCGCATTAACTCCCGCGCGCCGGTTTACACGGTGACGCATGGCGACATCGATCTGTCTCAGCTGTTCAACACCCACGGCTTTATGCTGGAAGAGAACGTCACCGCAAAACCGCGCTTCCACTTTATGGGAGACAAGCAAAACGACGTGGCGTCGATTGTGGTGGAGCTGGATTACCCGGTGGACATCGGTGAGGTTTCGCGCGTGATGGAGAACCTGCTGCTGTCGTTTGCCGACAAGCTGCTGCGCTACAAAGGGATGCTGTGGATTGACGGCGAGCCGAACCGCCTGCTGTTCCAGGGCGTACAGCGCCTGTACAGCGCCGACTGGGACAGGCCGTGGGGCGATGAAGCGCCGCACAGCGTGATGGTGTTTATTGGCATCCAGCTGCCGGAAGAGGAAATTCGCGCGGCGTTTGCGGGGCTGAAGAAATAACCGCTATGCATCCCCTCTGCCCAGTAATTAATTAACCTGAAGCGATGAACGTTGCTTCAGGTTAATTAATGACTTACAGCGACGCCCTGGTCCGGCTGTAAATCGCCGAAGCGTTTCCGTAAGGCCGGGGCGAGGCGCAGGGAGGCGCCGAGAGGGCGTGGCCTGCAGGGATGCAGGCTCATGCCCGACCCGATAGCCTGAAGGAATAAGCTGAGGGAACCGCGAAGCGGCGATTTACCGCCGGGAGCCCGGGTCGCCAGGGTGGTGGCGATTGAGCCACCCTGGCACGTTCACCGGTCATGCCGTTACAGAGTAGCAAGGAACATAAAGTGAACGGAATTACCTCCACAGCCGTATGTTCCCCCTCACCCCAACCCTCTCCCTCAAGGGAGAGGGAGCCGTCTGTGCAGGCATTATTTCGTAGGGATACTTATTTCACCGCCTCCGGCAGCGTCACAATCCACAGCTCGCTGTCCGACTCCGGCTTCTTCAGCGGCTTCACGCTGAGCGTGGTTTCCACCGGTTTATCATCCAGCGTCAGCTTGCCTTCCGCATTCACCCGATAATCCTTGAGCTTCTTGCCCTCGACCGGGTGTTGCATCGCCACCTTCACGCCAAAGTCGTTATCGTTCGCCACCGCAAGCCGTTTGCTGTCGATCAGCGCCAGCCCTTCGGCCTTCTCCTGCTGCCAGCCGAGCGCGCGCAAATCAACAACCTGCGTTTTTGCAGCAAGCGTTATGCCGCGCTGCGCCAGGGTTTTCTCATCATCAAACTCCGGGTACTCGCCCGGCTTGTCAAAGGCGCTCAGGTCGCTCGCCTTACTGAGATCCACCTTGTAAATCAGGTTACGCATCCCGTCGTTTTTATCGCTTCCCTGCTCAATCAGCAGGATATGCTGGTCATCGAGCGCCACGATGTCGCCGATTTTGGCGTCGCTGTTTTTGCTGTAGGCCGCGCTGTCGATAGGGTAACCGTACATCGCGGTTTTCCCGGTCGCCGGGTCGAAGCTCACCAGACGCGTAAACAGCGCCTGCTTTTTGCTCTTACCGTCGATATCCAGCGTACTTTGCACGGCGGCGATAATTCGCCCGTCCGGCATGCGGGTCAGGCCTTCAAAGCCCCGATTCGCCTGGCGCCATTTGATAATGTTTGGCAGACCATCCGCGATGGATTTCTCCCCTTCCGCCGCCTGCGGCCCGTGGATCGCCAGGATCTTCCCTTTGCTGTCGACGTTAATCAGGAACGGGCCATACTCGTCGCACAGCCAGTAGCCGCCTTTGCCGTCCGGCGTGATGCCTTCCGTGTCCAGCCCGCGGTTGTCGCCCTTCAGAATGTTTAGCGTGTCGCTGAATGCCACTTCATTGGTGGAGCCAATCACGCCGCTTTGCAGCGGCAGACCGTTAATCTCGCCTTTATCGTCATGCAGCGGGCGGGTATCCGTTGCCTCTGCCTTACCGTTCTGGACGCGAATGGTCATCAGCAGCGGCGCGAAATCTGGCGTGACAAATATTTTGGCTTCATTTTTACCTCTTTTTGGCGCATCGGCGTTGGGACCGCGATCGGTCACGGTCGCAAAGGTCAGGGCGTCGCCCTGCTTGCCGGTAAACAGCAGGCCAGAGCCAATCCCCACCGGGAGTCCGTTCGGAAAGGCGCTGGCAAACGCGCCGCTGTATTTCACATGCGAGCCTTCAGGGAAGCTGACGATATAGCGCTCTGCGGTAGGTTGTGCCGCCAGGGCAGAGAATGAGAGCGCACAGCCCACGAGTACAGGAATGATTTTTCTTTTCATGTTGTTAGCATCCAGTTAGTGAAGCCAACACCGTAATGAAGAAACGTGTCAGAAAAATGACATAAAAGGACGACGGATCTGCACAACATTACGTATAGCAACCACCAGAAATGTAAACCTCTGTCTTTATCTGTGACAGCTGAAACACTTTTGGAAATTATTAGAAACTCAATTAATTCATCTCAAATGGCTTTCTTTGCCTCGTTCAGTTGTCGTTTAGCCAAAAATCTAAACTGTTCCTAAACGCGAATTTATTTGCCATTGACGATCTTCTAAACAAACAATTTTGCAACAGATAAAGATTAAATACCCAACAAAAACAGTATAAAACCGCGATAGATATCACATTTGCAGTCATAAACATCCGTTGTTAAGGTGCCCTCAGATTAATTTGATAACGAGGAACACTCATGAAAAAGCTTAACGTACTTATCCTTTCCGCTCTGACCGCGGTATCTGGCTCCGCACTGGCAATGGGCGGCAGCATTGAGCAGGGTAAAAACTTTACCAACCTGAATGTGGAAATGGGTAAATCTACCTCCGGCCTGTATACCGAAGGCAACTGGCTGAAAAATACCGATGACGGCACCACGACTGGTGGCGTAGGTGCAGGCTACAACTTTGAAGTCGGCCCGGTGATGTTGAACGCAGGCGCTAAGGCTCTCTACGTTGGCCCGAAAAAAGGCGATAACGGCGTGGCGTTCCCAATCGGCGGCGGCGTGAACGTTGCTCTGACCGACAGCATCAAGGTCTTCGGCGAAGGTTACGTTGCGCCAGACGGGCTGAACAACAGCGTGAAAAACTACGTTGAAGCTAACGGCGGCGTAAGCTGGACCCCAATCAAACCGGTTACGCTGAAAGTGGGTTACCGCCACGTGAGCGTTGACGGCAAAGATGGTCGTCCAAACCACACCCTGATTGACGGTGCGTACGTGGGCGGCGGCGTGAGCTTCTAAGGCTCCGCAAAGTGCATAAAAAACCTGCCATCCGGCAGGTTTTTTTATGGTTGAAATTACTTACGCACCACCACCAGCTTCTGGTTCACAAACTCTTTGATCCCCAGATCCGACAGCTCGCGTCCGTAACCGGAGCGCTTCACGCCGCCGAACGGCAGCTCTGGCGCGGTATCGGTGAGCCAGTTGATGTACACCATCCCGGTCTCAATCCGTGATGCCATTTTCTTGGCACGCTCGATATCCTGGCTGAACACCGCGCCCCCCAGACCGTAGTGGGAATCGTTCGCCAGCGCGACCGCCTCGTCGTCGCTTTTCACGACGTACATCTGCGCTACCGGGCCGAAGAACTCCTCGAAGTACGCCGGGTTGTCGCGGGAGATATTCGTCAGGATCGTCGGTTCAAAGAAGCTCCCGTCACGCTGTACGGGCTTGCCACCATGGTGCAGCGTCGCACCGTTTTTCACCGCATCGTTAACCTGTTTGGTCAACGTTTCGAGCGCGTCTTTAGACGACAGCGGCCCCAGCGTGGTGGTTTCGTCCAGCGGATCGCCTATCTTCACCTGCTTAAACGCCTCGGTAAATTTGCTCAGGAACGTATCCGCAATCTTCTCGTGCAGGATAAAGCGCTTCGCCGCGGTACAAACCTGTCCGGCATTGTTGAGCCGCGCGTTAACGCCGATCTTCACGGCTTTATCAAGGTCGGCATCGTCCAGCACCACGAACACATCGTTACCGCCCAGTTCGAGCGTAGATTTCTTGATGTGCTTCGCCGCCTGCGCCGCTACAACGCTGCCCGCTTTTTCGGAACCGGTCAGCGCCGCCCCCTGCACGCGATCGTCGGCAATAATCTTTGCCACCTGATCCGAAGAGATAAACAGGTTGGTCCATGCCCCTTCCGGCGCTCCCGCCTCGCGCACCAGGTGGGCAAAGGTTTCGGCGCAGTGAGGCACGATGCTGGCATGCTTGGCGATCACCGGGTTGCCCGCCGCCAGGTTTGGCGCGAGGACGCGCATCAACTGGTAGTACGGAAAGTTCCACGGCTCGACGGCCATCAGCACGCCGATGGGGTGGTGTTCCACCCACGCTTCCCCGAGCTCAGAGTCGTACTTCACTGGGGCAAGGAAACGCTTCGCGTTGTCGGCGTAGTAGCGAGCGATCTGCGCGCACAGCTTCACCTCGCCGCGACTCTGTTCGATGAGCTTACCCATCTCCTGGCTGGCGATTTTCGCCAGATCCTCCACGCGCGCGTCAATCAGGTCGGCAAGTTTATGCAGCACCGGCAGGCGCTGGTTGATGTCGCCTTTCGCCCAGTCCGAATGGTAAAGCGCATCGGCCGCCTTGAGCGCCGCTTCGATATCCGCATCGGTATGTGAGGGGTATTCTTTGATGAGCTGGTTAGTGGCAGGATTTACTGTCTGATAAGCCATGTCGAATCTCCTTGTTTTACCGCTTAGGGTATTAAGGGTAGTCAACATGACTGGCTGTGGGCGTAAAGTTGGGTATATCCGGAAGGTTCTTAATGAAGCACTGCCAGAGGGTTCGCTGACGTGGTATAAAAAACCTTCAGAAGGAGCGCCCATGACCGATACCCGACACGTCCGTCAGACTTTTCACCGCGCCTCAGGCCTTGAGCTGCGCAGCACCTGGCAGAGCACCCAGGCGTACAAACGCCATAGTCACCCTCAGCTTTCCATCGGCGCGATTGTGGAGGGCCAGACCTGCTGCGTGTGTCACGACAGAGAGTACATCCTTCATCCCGGGGATCTCATTGTGATCCCGTCCTGTGCGCCGCACAGCTGCAATCCCGTCGCCGGGCAACCGCGCAGCTACCATATGCTCTATATCGACACTGAGCTTCCTTTGGCGCTACAGGTGATTCGTAGCCCTGACCTGTTTGCCCAGTACCTGGACGTTGTCGAGACGCTGTCTTCAGCAGCCCTGGACATGCTGCTTTCTGCCCTTCCCCTCAGCACAGATGACGCAGATGCGCTTCGTTCAACCAGCCAGCAGGTTCAGGCGGCATTTCTTTCCGACCTTGCCGCACCACCTTCGCTTGACGAGCTTGCTCAACGCTTCTCGCTGCGCAAGGAGACGCTGATTCGCACCTTCAAGCAGGACACCGGCCTGACGCCGGGCAGCTTCCTCAACATCTCCCGCGTGGAATACGCCAAAGCGCGGCTGCGCGCCGGGGATGATATTGTCGACGTTGGCTACCAGAGCGGTTTTGCCGACCAGAGCCATTTTCATAAGACCTTCGTGAGCTATACCGCCGCCACGCCGCGCCAGTACGCCACGGGCCGATCAATATCAGACAATAAATAGGTTCTGCCGCGCCGTACTCTGACCTCAGATTGTTAACTGAGGTCGCTATGGAACTGTTAGTCCCTTCCGCTTTTCTCGCCCTGGCGCTGGCGCACTTTGTTGCCCTGCTAAGCCCGGGCCCGGATTTCTTCCTGCTGGTAGGCTACGCCGCGCGCTATCGGGTGCGCGGCAGCGCGGGATTGTGCCTCGGCATCGCCGCGGGTAACGCGTTTTATATTCTTCTGGTGATTATCGGCTGGAGCGCGCTGCGCCAGTTTACCTGGCTGTTTACGCTTATCGAGCTTTGCGGGGCGCTGTACCTGCTGTGGATCGGCTCGCATCTGGTGCGCAGCCGCCCGCAAGCGCTGGCGCTGAATGAAACTCGCCAGCGCTTTCCTTCGCTGCGTAAGCAGATCCTGCTGGGGCTCGGCTCGGCGCTCCTTAATCCGAAGAATGCGCTGTTCTATCTGGCGCTGATGACGGCGCTGCTGGGGCCGGACGTCACGCTGCTTCAGCAGGCGACCTGCGGCGTCTGGATGGTGATGGTGGTGCTGGTGTGGGATCTGGCGCTGGTGTCGCTGATGGGGCTGCCCGCGGTCCAGCAGAGGCTCAGCCGCTCGCTGTGGTGGATTGAGCGCACGGCGGGAGTGGTGCTGATGGGGTTTGGTGGGTGGGTGTTGTGGCGGTTTTTGCACATTCCCCCCGTCTCCCTCTATTCTTAACCCATGGAAAAAATAGCTGAACTCAAACGCGCCAAGCTGTTGGCACTGTCGCTGCTGCTGATTGCCGCCGCAGCGTTTATCACCACCCTGTTCCTGCCGCAGACCTTCTGGGTGCGCGGCGTAAAGGCCATTGCCGAGGCGGCGATGGTCGGCGCGCTGGCAGACTGGTTTGCCGTCGTCGCGCTGTTCCGCCGGGTGCCCATTCCGTTTATTTCGCGCCATACGGCGATTATTCCGCGTAATAAGGACCGGATTGGCGACAATCTCGGCCAGTTCGTGCAGGAGAAGTTTCTGGATACCCAGTCGCTGGTGGCGTTGATCCGCCGCTATGAACCGGCAAAAATGATCGGCACCTGGTTCAGCCAGCCGGATAACGCGCAGCGCGTCGGGCAGCATTTGATTCAGGTGATGAGTGGTTTTCTGGAACTCACCGACGACGGGCGCATTCAGCGATTGCTCAAACGGGCGGTGCATAAGGCCATCGATAAGGTCGATCTCACCGAAACCAGCGCCGTCATGCTGGAGAGCATGACCAAAAACAACCGCCACCAGGTACTGCTGGATGCGATCATCAACCGCCTGATTACCTTGATTCAGCGGGAGAGCACGCGGGAATTTATCTCTGACCAGATAGTCCACTGGCTGAAGACCGAACATCCGCGCAAAGCGATGGTGCTGCCCACCGAGTGGCTGGGCGATCAAAGCGCGGAGATGGTGTCGAACGCGGTCAACACGCTGCTGGACGATATCAGCCACGACCGCACGCACCAGATCCGCCAGGCGTTTGACCGCGCTACGCTGAAGCTTATCGACAACCTAAAAACCGATCCGGAGATGGCGGCGAAAGCCGACAACATCAAGCACTACCTGAAAAACGATGAGGCGTTTAACCGCTATCTGGGTGAGATGTGGGCTGACCTGCGCCAGTGGCTGAAGGCGGATATGCAGAGCGAGGATTCCCGCATGAAGCAGCGCGTTGCTAATGCCGGTCAGTGGTTCGGTGAAACGCTGACAAACGACGTTAACCTGCAGGCTTCGCTGAATGAACATCTGGAGCAGGCCGCCCATCGCGTCGCACCGGATTTTGCCGCGTTCCTGACCCGCCACATCAGCGACACGGTAAAAAGCTGGGATGCCAAAGACATGTCCCGCCAGATCGAACTCAACATCGGTAAAGATCTGCAGTTCATCCGCGTCAACGGCACGCTGGTGGGCGGGACGATTGGCCTGATCCTGTTTTTACTCTCGCAGCTGCCTGCCGTGCTGGGGCATTAGTCTGCTTTAGGTGGCGCGATGAGGTAACGCGTCGCCTCAAAGCGGTTAAGGATCAGGTGCACCAGAAAGACCATCGTCAGCGTTGCTACCAGCGAAAAGGTGACGGAAGTGATGCGATAGAGATCGCTGAACACCAGGTCAGTGTCCGGATGCATGTTCTGCCCGAACATAATGCCGATGGTGGTAATACTGGAAAACCCCACGCCCGCGCCCACCTTCTCCATCACGTGCAGGCGCGCGCCAAACGCCAGCCCGAGGCCGATCAGGGGCATCATCAATAGCATATGGCTGCTGTGATCGTAGAGGATCAGCTGCGCCACCAGAATATAGAGGCAGCCCAGCACCACGCCGACCACGCGCCAGATAGAGCTCATCACCGCGCCGCGGTAGTGCATGGGGAACAGAATCAAAATCCCCGCCATCAGCGCGGAGAGCGAATCGCTTAAGTCGCTAATCTGGAACACCACGAATATCAGCGTCGCAACGGTGCCGGAGAGCAGCGATTCGTGGCGCACGCGAGCATCGTCTTTCTCAATCAGCGGCGGCGGCTTGCGGGGCTCCACGTCCGGCAGCAGATAGTTCATCAGCGCGCTCAGGCACACCGCCATGATGCTCGCTTCGATGTTGGAAAACAGCAGCGTGTGCCAGTTGGTAGTGGGGTAGCTCATAAAATTGAGCATCACGCTCTGGCATACCACGCCCATTGAGCCAAACAGAAACAGCGGCCCCTTGCTCATAAAGCGAAAACGCATCACGTACAGGGCAAACACCACCAGCGTCATGATGACCGGCCATTGCGACAGATAACCGATGATGAAGATCATTTCGACGCAGTTAAGCGCGGCGCTGAAGATAAACTGCTTCGCCACGTGGCGGTTAAACACCGGCACCAGCGACAGCAGCATGATCGGGTAGACCACAAAAAACACGCCGTAGCTGGTGTTGTAGAAGCTGGAGATGCTGAGTGCAATCATCCCGGCAAAGACGATGCGCAGGGTCTGGCGAAAATCGTTTGCCGTGTAGACGATGTTGCCGTGCGGGGTAAACACCCGCGCCAGGGTGCTAATAGACATAGTGAAGCAGGCTCACCAGGTGGATCTGCATCCCGGAGAAGAAGCGCGCAAACGGCCCCTCGCTGTTATAGAGCTGCACGGTGGCGCGTGCGCCGGTCGGCAGATGCTTCGGCAGCGCCTCGTCCAGCGCGACGTGAATGCGCATGCGTTGGGCATCGCGCACCCAGCGGTTGGAGGTCTCCGGTTCGGAGAGTTCACCGTTAACCGCTTCTTGTCCGGCGAGGATCCCCGCGTCGCTGCTGGTCACGTGGGCGCGGAACACCTGTCCCGGGAAGGCGTCAAACACCACGGCGGCGTCGGTGCCCTGATGGGTGTGGCGCAGGCTCTTCTCGCGGAAATCGGCGACGATATCGGTCTGGTTGTTCACCAGCGCCAGCGCGGCTGAGCCGGACGAAGCGTAAAAGCCTGGGCTTAACTGTAAGTTACTCACCGTGCCGTCCGCTTCTGCGTAAACTTTCGTCCAGCCGAGATTCAGCTCCGCGTCATCCAGCGCGTTGCGGTATTTTTGCAGCGTCACGTTGCGGTGCTCGTCCCGCTCGCCGCGCTGAATGCGCAGGTTATGGATGTTGGCCTGAATGGAACTGACGGACTGCTCGCTGCTCTGCCAGGTGGTGCGGACCTTATCCAGATCCGCCTGCGAGACGTTCTGCAGGGTGCTCAGCTTCTGGTAGCGGTCGAAGGTCACTTTGTCGTTACGCGCGGTCAGCACGGCAGTTTTCAGGCTGGCCTGCGCGGCGGCGATCTGCGCATCCAGCTGTTCGTTAGACAGGCGTGCCTGCTCAAGCGCGATTTGCGCCGCTTCCACTTTGTTGCGAAACGGCGTGTTGTCGAGTTCAAACAGCAGATCGCCTTTCCTCACCTGGCTGTTGTTGTGGACATGTACCGCCGCCACATAGCCGGAGACGCGCGGAGAAACCGGCGTCACCACGCGCATCACGGTGGAGTCCGGCGTCAGCGGGATCCAGATATCCGCGATGATAAAGTAGACAAACATCAGCAGGAAAGAGGCAATACTCACCCTTACCCAGCGGGCAAACTTTTGTTCAGGAGTCATTATTTTTCGGTCTTGTTATCTTCTTCGCGGATTGTCCGCAAATTGCAGGCGATTTGATTCAACGTGGCGCTGAAAATCTCGATATGTTCCGGCGCGATGTTTTGCGATACGCGCGCCTGATATGTCTCAATCACCTGAGTGAGCCTTTTTAATACGGCTTCTCCCTCAGGCGTCAACGTCAGAAGCCGGATGCGCTTGTCATAAGGCGATACGGCGCGCAGCAGGTAACCCTGCTTTTCCAGCTGTGTCAGGGTGCGCATCAGCGGCGGCAGTTCAATGCCCTGCACCTCCGCCAGCTCAGTCATGGAGACGTTATCCCCGAGCTGATGAAGCTGCATCATCACCGTCCAGCTCGACTGGGTTAACCCGGTATCGAGAATGGCATCGTCGATAACGGCACGCCACTGGCGCACGATCATCGCCATCCGCATACCCATCGGCCTGCGGCAGAACAGTTCTTCTTCACTCATGGGGGGAAACCTCTCGTCACACGCGGATACGATAATAGTTATCATGATAAGTATCAAGAAACGAGAGATGAAAGAGCAGGAATTGCGAAAGGATATCTCCCTCTCCCTATGGGAGAGGGCCGGGGTGAGGGCACCAGCCCGCAGCAGAGTTTAGCGGCTAAAATACTTCCTGACGGCACTTTTCCCCGAAGCCGTCACCACCACCTCCCTGTACCCCGCCACCCGCTGGATCCAACCTTTGCTTTCCAGATAAATCAACAGCGCAGCGCCCGCCTCACCGCCAAGATGAGACCGCCGCTCGCTCCAGTCCAGACAGGCGCAGCAGGCCTTGCGACGGGGATTGGAATTTAACGCAATACCAAGCTTCAGAAACTGCTCGCGGCCATATGGCGTGAGCGCTGAACCGTCTGCCTCCAGCCAGCCTTCCGCCTGCATGAAATCATAGATCTGCACCGCGACCGTTCCGGCAAGATGATCGTAGCAGGTCCTGGCTTCACGCATGGCTTTCGGCGCGGAGGTTTCCGGCGGCGTGATGCGGCTCCAGGAGAGCCCCATCATCTGCTCGACCAGCGCCGCCACGTCGTGCCCCGCCAGGCGATAGTAGCGATGCCGCCCCTGAGACAGGCAGGTAATCAGCTTTCCCTCCACCAGCCGCGCGAGATGCCCGCTGGCTGTCGACGGCGCAACGTCTGCCGCCGCGCTCAGCTCTGTAGCCGTCCACGCCCGTCCGTCCATCAGAGCACAGAGCATCTTCACGCGCGACGGATCGGCCATTGCCGCCGCCACCGCCGCAACGGCCTGCTCCAGCGCCGCGCTGTTATCAGGGGGTAAGCTCGTCTTTAACATTCGTCGCCCAGGGTTCGGTGATCTCTGCGGCCAGCTTATCATCATCCGTCAGCAGAATAATGTGATTCGCATGGTCGCTGTATTGGGTCAGGATTGACACTCCCTTTGCGGCCAGCGCGGCCGCTATCTCGCCCAGCTCGCCGGGCCTCTCCTGTTTCAGTTTTCTGATGACCGGCCTGCTTACCGCCTGCACGTTGAACCCGCCATCGGTCAGCACGCGACGGGCTTTTTCCCCCTCTTCCACCAGGAAGTGGGCATGCGTGCCAAATACGCCACCGCCTTCCAGCCCCACGCCGCTGCGACCCAGCAGCTGTCCAAAGCGCGCCAGTTCACCGGGGATATCGCTAAAAATCACATGAACGTCATACATCGCTATGCCCCCCGGTTTCAGAAGTATATTCCCGCACCACCTGCGCCACGCGAATGCGGTAGTACGCGAAAATCGACTCGCGCCCTTCGGCCTGCGCCGCCTGGTGAAACGCGTTCTGCTTCCAGCGAAGGATAGCCTCTTCGTCACGCCACCAGGAGAGCGAGAGAATTTTGCCGTCGGTGGTCAGGCTCTGAAAACGTTCGATATCAATAAAACCGTCGATGTCCGCCAGCAAAGGCTTGAGTTCTGCGGCAAGCTGCAGGTAGCGCGCCTGATGCGCGGGCTCCGCTTTGGCTTCGAAAAGGACTGCAATCATGGGTGTCTCTCCGTTGTGAGGGTGAGGAGAGAATGCAGGAGGAAAAAGCACAATGCTTCGGTAAGGAGCGAAGTGTTAAGACAGATGGCGCTGCGCTCAACTTCTCGTTGAATTCCGGTGATGACGCACCTATGATTAATGTACGGATAAATGCCGTACATTATTTTTGCCTCTAAACGAGGCGTAAAGCCCGGATAAAGATTGAGAATGAAACCATGTCAGCACTGAAGAAGCAGCGTATCGATCTCCGGTTAACCGAAGATGACAAAAACATGATCGAAGAAGCGGCGGCAATGACAAACCAGTCGATTTCACAATTCATGGTCAGCACAGCCTCCGAACGCGCAGCAGAGGTAATTGACCAGCACCGCCGCCTGGTCCTTAGCGAAGCATCCTGGAATACGGTGATGGATGCCATCAGCAATCCGCCTGCGCCAAATGACCGCCTAAAGCAAGCGGCTAAGCGTCTCCGGGATATGGAGTAAAACGTGAACGACGTGAAGATAGGGATTTTTTCAGAAGACGTTGAGTACGACCTAAGCCAGTTCGATTGCGGAGAAGAGAGCCTTAATACCTTTCTGACGGAGCACCTGAAACGCCAACATCGTGGAAAGTTTTTGCGGGGTTATGTCCTCACCACACAAGAGCCAAAACCGCGTATTCTGGGCTATTACACACTCTCCGGAAGCTGTTTTGAAAAGGCTTACCTGCCCTCAAAAACTCAGCAAAAACGTATTCCTTATAAAAATGTGCCGAGCGTCACCCTTGGCCGTCTGGCGATTGATAAACATCTTCAGGGGCAAGGACACGGAGAATTACTCGTTATTCATGCCATGAAGACCGTTTATTTGGCCTCCTTTGCCGTCGGCATCCACGGTCTGTTTGTTGAAGCACTCAACCATAAAGCCAAAGATTTTTACCTCAAAATGGGGTTCATACCGCTCCAGGCCGAGAATGAATTCACGCTGTTCTTACCGACGAAAACCTTTGAGAGCGTGTTTGAAGAGTGATACTGCACGTAACGCCCCGGCTAGCGGGGCGTGCTTTACCTTCAGCAGACTTAACCCAGAACCGACCTCGGCTCCATAAATGCCCGAATTCCCCACTCACCCATCTCGCGCCCCACGCCGGAGTGCTTGAACCCGCCGAACGGCGCTTTCGGTTCATGGGCAAGCGTGTTCACCAGCACGCGACCGGAAACAATCTGCTGCGCCACGCGTCGCGCGCGGTCCGCATCGCCGCCCAGCACCATCGCGCTCAGTCCGTATTCTGTGTCATTGGCAATGGCGACAGCCTCCGCCTCGTCCTGATACGGAATCACGCACAGCACCGGGCCGAAGATCTCGTCACGGGCAATGGTCATCTGATTGTTCACGTCGGTAAACAGCGTCGGACGCACGAACCAGCCGTCCTGCGTGCCTTCTGGTCGCCCTTCGCCGCCCGCCAGCAGGCGCGCCCCCTCTTCGATGCCTTTGCGGATATAGCCCTGCACCCGCTGCCACTGCCTTTCGCTGACCATCGGGCCAACCTCTGTTGCGCTATCGCGCGGGTCGCCGGATTTCACCGCCGCCACGGCCTGCGCCAGCGCGGCTTCAATTTCAGCCTGGCGAGACCGGGGTACCAGAATGCGCGTCCCGGCCACGCACGCCTGCCCGCTGTTCATAAACCCGGCCTGAATCACCAGCGGGATCGCCTGCGCCAGATCCACATCATCCAGTAGGATCGTCGGCGATTTACCGCCTAGCTCCAGCGTCACGCGCTTAAAGCTTTCCGCCGCGTTGCGCAGGATCGCCTTGCCGGTATTCGTGGAGCCGGTAAACGAGATTTTTGCCACGTCCGGATGGCGGCTGATGGTCTCACCTACCGTCTCGCCGCGTCCGGTGACGATGTTAAACACGCCCGGCGACAGCGCGGCATCGCGCAGCGCTTCGGTGATAATCCGGGTTTGCAGGGCGCTCATTTCACTCGGCTTGATGACTGCCGTACAACCTGCCGCCAGCGCGGCCGTCAGCTTACCGCAGATAAACCCCGCGTCGCTGTTCCACGGCGTGATAAGCCCGGCCACGCCAAGCGGCGTCATCTGTACCGTGGCTGCGCCTGCGGGGGTGACGAATGCAAACGCCTCCAGCGCCTCAATGGCCTGAGCAATCACCTCCGCCGGGTAGCTGGCCATCCACGCCGAGCGCGAGGCGGGGGCACCGTACTCTTCAATGACCGCTTCCAGTAGATCGTCGTGGCGAGCGGCCACGGCGGCGTGCATACGTTTTAGCGCTGCGATGCGTTCCTGCTTTGTGGTCTGCGACCAAACCGGAAACGCCGCTTTTGCTGCCGCAATGGCGCGCTCTGCGTCGACCTCATCCGCCAGACGAACCTGACCAATAACCTCTGCCGTCGCCGGGTTGTACAAATCAAACCACTCGGTGCCGTGGGGGGTAACAAATTCGCCGTTAATAAAGATCTGTTCGATGCTGTGCATATAAACCTCCTCAGGCTGTGTGAGCACAGTCTGGCACGGCTTCTCCGTTGCGATAATCCACGCTATGCTGCAAGGGTTGTTTCGATTTTCAGGATAATCTATGCATCGTTCAGGTCTGACAGAGCTGGAAGTGGTGATGGCCGTCGTGCGGCGCGGCAGCTTTCGCGCCGCGGCGCAGGAGCTGGGCATGTCCGCCACGGCGGTAAGCAACGCCATCGCCGGGCTGGAGAGCCGCCTTGATACCCGCCTCTTTAACCGCACCACCCGCAGCGTGGCGCTCACCGACGCCGGACAGCGCTACGTGGCGCGTATCGGCCCGGCGCTGCAGGAGATCCGTCTCGCCGGCGAGGAGGTTCACAGTGACGCAGGGGAACTTACTGGCACGCTGCGCCTGAACGTGCCGAACCATATCGGCACCCTGTTTCTGGATCAGCTGCTGATCGACTTTATGATCCGCTACCCGAAGATGCGCGTAGAGACCGCCAGCGAAGCGCGAATGATCGACATCGTCGCGGAAGGCTATGACGCGGGGATCCGCCTTGAGGAGTCCGTGCCGCAGGACATGATCGCCGTGCCGCTGACCGGGGAGATCCGCCAACTGGTCACCGCCACGCCGGACTATTTTGCACGCCACGGTATACCCGAGACGCCGGACGATCTGCTTTCACATCAGGGGATCGGCATGCGCATGGCCCACGGCGGGATCTACCGCTGGGAGCTGGCGCGTCGAGGGGAAACGTACGCCCTTGCCGTGCCGCCGCGCTTTGCGACGTCCGATCTTTTTGCCTCGATCCGCGCCGTGAAAGCGGGATTAGGGGTGGGATTTTTGCCAGAACTGTATATCCGTGAAGAGCTTGAGAAGGGAGAGCTGGTGAGCGTGTTAAACGACTGGGCGCAGCCCTTTGCCGGGCTGCGCCTGTACTACCCAGGCCATCGCCACGTCCCGCCGGGGCTGCGGGCGCTGGTGGCGATGATCCGCGAGCGCGGGATTATTCCAGGTTAGCCTTGTTCAGCCCGTAAGCCGCATCCAGCGAACCGGGTTCCATGCGGGAGGTGATCCCCAGACGGTTCCAGGCGTTGATCGCCACGATGGCGAAGTTCAGCTCTGAAATCTCAACGTCCGAGAAGTGCTCCGCCACGCTGCGGTAAAGCGCGTCGCTCACGCCGTGAACGCCAATCTGGGTCAGCGCTTCGGTGAAGGCCAGCGCGGCTTTCTCGCGGGCGCTGAACAGCGGAGACTCGCGCCAGGCCGCCAGATGGTACAGGCGCAGCTCGCGCTCCCCGGCGATTTTGGCCTCTTTCGAGTGCATATCCAGGCAGAAGGTGCAGCCGTTCAGCTGCGACACGCGAATGTCGATCAGGTGCTTCAGCGCCGGGTCGATGGAGGTTTTTGCCACCTCCATGCTCAGGGCAGACAGCGCGTTAGCGAGGGCAGGTGTGACTTTATGGTGGTTGACGCGAGTGCTCATTGTCTTTCCTCTTTTTATGTGCGGCATGTGTCATGCGATGAGGCAAATCTACGCCGTTCATGACATAGTAAAAAGACACAAAAAGCGTGAAACGAGGTAGGACATGAAGCCGGGCTATCACGAGATTTATTCCCGCTATCGCGACAACATCACGCGCGGCGTGCTGAAGCCGGGCGATAAGGTGCCAGCCATCCGCGTGCTGGCGGAAGAGCTGAAGGTGGCGCGTAAAACCGTCGAAACGGCGTATGCCATTCTGACGGGCGAAGGGTATCTGGTGAGCCAGGGCGCGCGCGGCACGCGGGTGAATCCGGATCTTCTGCTGCCCGCGCAGAACGTCTCCGCGGAACAGCCCACCGGCACGCTCCCGGCATCGCTTATCAGCCAGCGCGAGAGAGCGGGATTTCTGCGTCCCGGCATCCCTGCCCTCGACAGCTTTCCCTATAAAAAATGGCTGCTGCTGGCAGGCCAGGCGACGCGCGCCATGCGTCAGGAGGAGATGCTCAACCCGCCGGTGCTGGGCTGGTATCCGCTGCGCCAGGCCATCGCCCGCTATCTGAACATCTCGCGCGGGCTCTCCTGCACCGCCGAGCAGGTGCTGATCACCAGCGGCTACAGCGGCAGCCTGCGGTTGATCCTCGACACGCTTGCCAGCCGCAGCGACAAGGTGGTGTTTGAAGATCCGGGCTATTTTATGGGCCAGCAGCTGCTCAAGCGGATCGTGCCTCGCCTGCACACCGTACCGGTCGATCGCAGCGGCATCGACACGGAATACCTGCTCCATCACCATCGCGACGCCCGTTTCGCCATCGTGACCCCGTCGCACCAGAGCCCGCTGGCAGTCACGCTCTCCCTGCCGCGCAAGCAGCAGCTGCTCGACTGGGCAAGCCAGAACGCGGCGTGGATTATCGAAGACGATTACGACGGGGAGTTTCACTACACCCGAAAGGTGCTGCCGTCGCTGAAAAGCCTCGACCAGCATGACCGGGTGATTTTTATGGGCACCTTCAGTAAGACCATCATGCCGTCGCTGCGCATGGGCTACGTGGTGATGCCCGCCAGCACCGTTGGGGCCTTTACCGACTGCGCGGACATCACCACCAGCGGACAGCCAGTGCTGACGCAAAAAATCCTCACCGCGTTTCTCAACGAAGGGCATTTTTTCCGTCACCTGAAGAAGATGCGCGCCCTGTATCAGACCCGCCGCGACTGGATGATTGCCGCCCTGCGCGAGGTGTATGGCGATCTGTTTTTCACCGAGCAAAACGACGGCGGGATGCATATCGTGGCGTTCCTGACCAGAGGAAGCGGTGACCGGGAGATCGCCAGCTGCTGGCAGGAACAGCAGCTGCAGGTCAATGCGCTGTCGGAGTGGTATCGTGGTTCGGGCAAACGCTACGGGCTGGTGATGGGCTATAACAACGTGCGGTCGTATGAAGAGGCGGTGGAATTGCTGGAAAGGCCGAAGCGGCGGACGCTTGAGCTGTTGAGCTGAAAATCGCCGGGTGACGGCTTCGCTTTACCCGGCCTACTCGATCCCGTAGGCCCGGTAAGCGTAGCGCCACCGGGCGATGACGCGGCTCATACATCATGCCGCGACAACCCAACGTCCTTAAGCTGCTCGTCGCTCATCTGGCTCAATATGCGGCGGGTACGGTTGATGCGATACCAGTTGCAGATCGTTTTGCCGATCCAGATAAACACGACGAACGGACGTTTTGAACGATTCTCATAGAATTCCATGATGCTCTCCTCACTGTACCAGTGGGGTTATCATCCTGGAAATGGACCCGTGCAATACAGACTCAAAAACACCTTTTGTTTAACATACAGATCCGCTAAAACATTATCTGAATGCCAATTTTTACGGCAATCTGTACTGGTTTTACACTCTGTATGGTGAAGACAAAGGATACAGCATGACGCGCTATCAACATCTGGCCAACCTTCTGGCAGAACGCATTGAACAAGGGCTGTATCGCAGCGGCGAACGTCTGCCGTCGGTGCGCACGCTGAGCCAGGAGCACGGCGTGAGTATCAGCACCATACAGCAGGCCTATCAGATCCTTGAAAATCTCCAGCTGATCACCCCTCAGCCGCGCTCCGGCTATTTTGTCTCGCAGCGCAAAGCCCAGCCGCCGGTTCCGGCCATGACGCGCCCGGTGCAGCGCCCCGTGGACGTCACCCAGTGGGATGAGGTGATGATGCTGCTGGACGCCCGCGCCGACAAAGAGATGATTTCGTTTGGCGGCGGCTCGCCGGATATTAACCAGCTGAGCCTGAAGCCCCTGTGGCGCGAGATGAGCCGCATCGCGCAGCATAACCCTGCCGAAATGCTGAGCTATGACGTGCTCGACGGCCGCCTGGAGCTGCGCGAGCAGATCGCCCGCCTGATGCTGGACGGCGGCTCGACCGTGGCAGCGAACGAGATTGTCATCACCAACGGCTGCCACGGTGCGCTGTCGATCGCCCTGCTCTCGGTGTGCAAGCCGGGGGACATCGTGGCGGTGGAGTCACCGTCCTTTCACGGCACCATGCAGATGCTGCGCGGGTTTGACATCAAGGCGATTGAAATTCCTACCGATCCCGAGACCGGGATCAGCATCGAGGCGTTAGAGCTGGCGCTGGAGCAGTGGCCGATCAAGGCGGTGATCCTGGTGCCCAACTGCAATAACCCGCTCGGGTTTATCATGCCGGAAGCGCGCAAAAAGCAGGTTTTAGCCCTCGCCCAGCGGCACGATATCGTGATCGTGGAGGATGACATTTACGGCGAGCTGGCGGCGGAGTACCCTCGCCCGCGCACCATTCATTCGATGGATATCGACGGCCGCGTGATCCTCTGCAGCTCGTTTACCAAAACCGTGGCACCGGGCCTGCGCGTCGGCTGGATTGTGCCGGGGCGCTATTACGACCGGGTGATGCACATGAAATACGCCGCGGGCGGGTTTAACGTGCCGGGCACGCAGATGGCGGTGGCGGCGTTTATTCGCGACGGCCATTACCATCGCCACGTGCGCCGTATGCGCCAGATTTATCAGCAGAATATGGAAACCTACACCTGCTGGGTACGGCAGTATTTTCCGGCAGAGATTTGCGTCACGCGCCCGCAGGGAAGCTTCCTGCTGTGGATTGAGCTGCCGGAGAAGGTGGATATGGTATGCGTCAGCAAGCAGCTGTGCCGGCTGAAAATCCAGGCCGCGGCCGGGTCGCTGTTTTCCGCCTCCGGGAAGTACCGCAACTGTCTGCGGATCAACGTGGCGCTGCCGCCGACGGACAAAAATCGCGAGGCGTTGAAGAAGATGGGTGAAGCGATTGTGATTGCGATGGAGGAGGGCTAGTGCGGCCTGATGCCCTCCCCCCGGCCCTCTCCCGTTGTAGGCCCGGTAAGCGCAGCGCCACCGGGCGACAGACCGCACTACTCGTCGAAGTACCAGTACCCCTGGTTAATCAGCCCGGTGAGCTCTTCAACAAACGCCGGGTTATTCAGCGCATCGCCCAGCTCAGCCTGGCCGAGTTCGGTGTAGCGGCACAGCGCATCCGCCGCCTTCGCGTCTACCGTCTCCAGCTGTTCGCTGTTGATGAAGAAACTGCCGTTGATGTTCAGCACGCGCAGGCCGCTCAGGCGAGACAGCGTTTCGCCGCCCTGCAGCGCGTCCAGCACCTCTTCCGGCGCATACGGCGGCTCGGCGGCGGCGATATCCAGCTCGTGGCGCGGCGTGGAGACAAAGCTCCCGAACCACTTCGTGAAATCATCTGGTTTGCCGATCATGTCGATCATCATCTGACGAATGCGATCGAGCTCGTACTGCTCCACGCGCCCCGGGTGTTCGCGACAGGTCAGATCCGGATCGCTGTAGTGCTCGCCACCCAGATCGTTTTCCAGCGCGTAATCGGCGAAGCTGCTGATCAGATCGCGACCGTTCGGCCCGCGGAAGCCGACGGAGTAGTTAAGCGCCGTCTCATGGGTAAAGCCGTCGTGCGGGAATCCAGGCGGGATGTAGAGGATATCGCCCGGGGCCAGATCTTCGTCGATGATCGGCTCAAACGGATCGACATGCAGCAGCGCCGGATGCGGGCAGAACTGACGCATCGGTAGCTTGTCGCCCACGCGCCAGCGGCGGCTGCCCATCCCCTGAATGATAAACACGTCGTACTGATCGATATGCGGACCCACGCCACCGCCCGGCACGGAGAAGGAGATCATCAGGTCATCCAGACGCCAGTCCGGCAGGACGCGGAACGGACGCACCAGCTCCGCCGCGGGCATATGCCAGTGGTTTACCGCCTGCGCCAGCAGCGACCAGCCCGTTTCGCCCAGATCGTCAAAGTGCTCAAACGGACCATTGCTGGCCTGCCATTTGCCGTTGAAATGACTCACCAGGCGGCTATCGACTTCCGGCTCCATCGCCAGGCCTGCCAGCTCGTCCGGGGTAATCGGATCGACAAAATTCGGGAAGGCATTTTTCAGCACTACGGGTTGTTTTTGCCAGTATTTCTCAAGAAATTCCGGCCAGTTCAGGTTCAGTTGATACGCCATGGGTAGCACCAGTGAGAGGGGAAACAGGCGCGATTATAGAAGAGACGGTACGAGGGGAACTTGTCATGGGTCAAACGAGGACGTGTAGGTCGGGTAAGGCGTAGCCGCCACCCGACACGTACACGGCGATAAAATCTTAATCCAGCTTCAGCTCGTCATAATGGGTAATCAGTTTACCCACGATGCCGTAATCCAGCGCTTCTGCCGGAGACATCCAGAAGTTGCGGTCGGTGTCTTTTTTCACTTTTTCCAGCGGCTGGCCGGTGGCGTCAGCGATCAGCTTGTTCACGCGATCCAGCATGCGGATGATCTCGCGCGCTTCGATCTCAATATCCGTCGCCTGACCGCGCACGCCGCCCAGCGGCTGGTGGATCATAAAGCGGGTATTTGGCAGCGAGTAGCGGTGCTCTTTCTTCGCCGCCAGGAAGATGGTGATCCCGGCGCTCGCCACCCAGCCGGTGCCGATGACGTGCACTTCCGGGCGGATGAATTTGATGAAGTCGTGGATGGTATCGCCCGCTTCCACGTGGCCGCCCTGGCTGTTGATGTACAGCTTGATCGGATCGTTGCTGACGCTTTGCAGCAGGATCATCTGGGTGATGACCTTCTGCGCCAGCTCCTGGTTGATCTCACCGGAGATCACAATCGAACGGGACTCCAGCAGTTTTTGCTGCAGAGCGCCCGCGCCGTTTGACCCTTCCGCTTTATCCTTGTCGCTTTCTTTCAGTGTGTAGTGCATTGTTATTTCCTCAGCTTGTAGCGCTCAAAACCAGAGTGTAGCCTGTTTTACCGATCAAAGTCCTCACAGACAAATAACGAGGGAGCATATGAATATTGCACATGTCGCACTCTGGACCCGCAGCCTGAACGCACAGGTTCAGTTCTGGGAAACGGTTTTTAATGGCCGCAGTAACGAACGCTACGTCAGTAAAAATCGTCCCGGTTTCGAATCTCACTTTATTACGCTGGATGACGGGCCGACCATCGAGCTGATGACGCTGCCGGATCTGCCCGACGCCCCTGCTCACCCGGAGTTTATCGGCTGGGCGCATATCGCCATCAACGTCGGCAGCAAAGCGCAGGTCGACGGCATGGCCGAGCGGGCACAGGCAAACGGCACGCTGCTCAGCGCCCCGCGCATGACCGGGGACGGCTTCTATGAAGCGGTGATCGCGGATCCGGACGGCAACCGCATCGAGCTTGTTGGTGCATAAAATCAGCGTTTCGTTGCTTAACCGCCCCGGTCACGTATCGCTATACTTCATCTTCATACGGTTATCATATTGTGAAATGATAATGATAGTTAATGTGTTAAGATGAAAGTCAGCATAAACAGTCTCTTACGTAAGCGTCGGGACTGTTTGCATCCTCGACATGTCAATCAGCACCGGGGCGGTGAATGGAACACATTGTGTATGTGGTAGATGACGATGACGCAGTCAGACAGTCCGTAATCGGGCTGCTGGACTCGGCGGACCTGAACGCCGTCGGCTTTTCATCGGCAGAAGCGTTTCTTCAACACCGGTTTGAGGATCTGCCGTCGTGCGTGGTCCTCGATATGCAAATGCCCACCATCTCGGGCTTTGAGGTGGCTGACGCCCTAAAGGACAGCGGGCGCGAGATCCCGATTATTTTTCTTACCGGCCACGGCACCATCCCGATGTCGGTGCGCGCCATTAAGGGCGGCGCGTACGAATTTCTCACCAAACCCGTCGAATCCACCGCGCTTATCGACGCCATCGAGTCCGCGCTTCAGCTGGCGGAACACAACGCCGCGCGCAATAAAGAGCACTACGCCCTGAAGCAGCGCCATCTGTCCCTCACCCCGCGTGAACACGAGGTGCTGACGCTGGCGATAAGCGGCATGCTGAACAAGCAGATTGCCGCCGAGCTTGGCGTCAGCGAGATCACGGTTAAGGTGCACCGTCGCCGCGTGATGGAGAAAATGCAGGTGCGCTCCGTGGCGGAGCTGGTCAGGGCCGTTGAGCGCCTGACCAATAGCCTGCCTGCGGAGTAACCTTTACCCTTCCTGTGCCGCCAGCGGCAGCGCAAACGCAAACACCGTGCCGTACGGCTCCCGGCGGCGCGCGCTCAGCTTCCCGCAGTGGCGCTCGATGATGCTGGCGCTGATGGTCAGCCCCATCCCCATCCCCTGCGCTTTGGTGGAGTAGAACGAGTCAAAAATCTGCTCCAGCCGCTCGGGCTCAATGCCGCTCCCGGTATCGGCGATCTCGACGATCACTTTCCCGTCCGCGTTGGCGGTGCTGAGGGTAATGGTGCTGGCGCGATCCTTGACCTCGGCCATCGCCTCTACCGCATTCATCACCAGATTCAACAGCACCTGCTGGATCTGCACACTATCGCCGGTGATGAAGCTGTCCTGCGCCCTTAACAGATAATCAACGCTAATGTGTCGCTGCTCCAGCTCGCTGCGCGAAAGCGTGATGATATGGTGGATCAGGTAGTGCATGTCGATGCGCGAGAAGGTGGGATCCTGCTTACGCGTCAGAGACTGGATGCTGCGAATGATCTCCCCCGCCCGCGCGCCTTCCGCGGCGATCTCCTCCAGCCCTTCGCGGACTTTATCCAGCCGGGCGGGCTCGCGGTTGAGCCAGCGCAGGCTCGCCCCGGCGTTCGAGACGATCGACATCAGCGGCTGGTTGATCTCGTGGGCGATGGAGGAGGTCAGCTGCCCGACGGTGGTGGCCCGGGACACTCGCGCCAGATCCGCCTGCGCGACCCGCATGGCATCCTCCGCGGCGCGCTGGCTGGTGATGTCGGTGATGATGCCGTAATACTCGTTCACCTCGCTGCCCACGCCCACCGGATCGCCAATCCCGAGGATGTAGCGGGTTGAGCCGTCGGTACGCTTAACGCGAAACTCCGCGCGCATGGAGAGCCCGTCGCGCACGCTCCGGGTGACGATGGCGCTGATGCGGGCGTAATCGTCCTCATGAACGAAGGTCAAAAACTCCGCCATGGAGATCATCTTTTGCTGCTCGGGCAGGCCGAGAATGCGGGCGTACTCTTCCGAGACAAACATCAGATCCTGCTCCAGCTCCCAGCGCCAGCTGCCGGTGTGGCTGATCTGCTCGCCCAGCATCAGCGAGGTCTGGCTGGATCGCAGCTCTTTCTCCACCCGTCGGCGCTGGATGTTCTCCGCCAGCAGCTCGGCGTACAGCCGCGCCGTCTCCAGGGATACCGCGGCCTGCGCGCCCAGCAGGCTCACCACGCGCGAGTGCTCGGCGGTAAAGACCTCCGGCATCAGGCGATTTTCCAGGTACAGCACGCCCACCAGCCGCGCCTGTTTGAACATCGGGACACACATGACCGCCGCCCCCGAGGTCACCAGATAGGGGTCCTGACTAAAAGGATGGAACTCCTCCGGCCTGCCGGTGCGGATCTCCTGCCCGGTGCGGATCACCGCTGCCAGCACCGACAGCGGCAGGTCGGTCGCCGTCGGCACGTCTTTCAGGATCCGCACCCGCACGCCCTCGGTGCTGGTCCAGGCGCTGGCCTCGATCTCCGGGATGAGGCTCTCGCTCACGCGCAGCAGCAGGCCGCGCTGCGCCCCGGCGCGTTCGAGCAGGATGGTCATCAGGTTTTCGATTAAGCGCTCAAGGTTAATCTCTTCCGAGAGCGCGCGGGAGGCTTTGATGACGCTTTGCAGATCGCGGATGGTCTCGTTCTGGGCGAAGGCCACCGTGTCGTAGGCGCTGGCCTGCCCGGAGGCCAGCAGGTGCGGGAAATCCTGCTCCAGCTGGCGCACCTTGGCCTGCGCGCCCGCGCGTCCCCAGGCGGCAATCGAGCCGCGGAAGTGCGCGTCCGAGGCGGTCGGGTAGCCGCAGGCCAGCGCAAAGCGCCCCGCCAGCTCGTGGGCCAGGGCGTTGATCGGATTAAACCCGCCCTCGCGGGAGAGCCGGACCGCCTTCTCATACTGCTCGAGCGCAATGCTGTTCATCCCGTCCAGACGCACGATTTCGGCGTAGATCAGCGCCTCTTTATCCGCAAACGTGCCGGGATTAATGCGCGCCCAGAGGGCGATTTTGTCGTAGTGGACGTGAATGCTGCGGCGGTGATTCGCCGAGAAGGTCTCCGGCGTCAGCTGACGCGACAGCGCCAGAGCGCTGTAAAGATGGTAGTCCAGCAGATGGATGTGCCCCGGCGCAGACCACGCGTACCAGCCCGCCATCTCGAGATCCGCCTGCGCGTCGGCATATTCCCCGCAGGTAAAGTGCGCCATGCCGCGATACAGCCAGTACCAGAACAGCATGGTGGCGTTCTTCTCCGGCGCCTGCTCCGGCGACGCGGGAAGCAGCGCCTCCGGCAATACCTGCGACGCGGTCCAGGTGCCGATGACCGGCGTGCGCAGGAACTCAACGTAGCCGCGCTGAACCATCAAAATGGTTTCCACGTCCTGGAAGTGGGTTTTACGCACGAACGCCAGGCCGCGATCGATGCTGGTCAACACTCCGTCCAGGTGGTCGCCCCGCGAGAGGAAGTTAATCACCTGATGGCAGGCCGCAAAGCAGGCCATCGTCATATCACCGTGGGTCACCGCCGAGGTGAAGCAGGCCTTCGCGCACTCGATGGTAAACGATAAAGGCTGGGTCCAGACGCTGAGCTGGTCGAGCGGCAGCAGGGTTTTGGCTTCGAAGGCATCGTAGCCGTGGCGATTGACCAGCTCGCGGGCCAGGGTGCCGTACTGGAACCCGAGGCGGTACTCGGCGTAGCGGTGGCCCATCAGCACGCCAAACCAGGCCATCGCCGTGGTGGAGGCGCCGGTAATGCCGTGGTCGAGAGTCAGGTGCATCATGCGGCAGAGCAGCAAAAAGTGCAGGCGCGGGCAGATGAAGCTGGCGCAAATGCTGGCGCTGTAGAGCAGGTTCATCACCGCTTCGGTTTCCGGGTTATCCATCCGCGACAGCTGGGCAAACAGGTTTTGCGGCGCGTCGGCCGTGCGGTTGCAAAACAGCGCCCAGGCCTCGTCGCAGTCGGCATCTTCCGGATGGCGGCTAATCTGGATCCCGAAAATCCCCAGCCAGCAGAGCGCCGCCTCCAGCGCCAGACGGCTGTCCGACTGGCGAATATACACCTCCACCAGCAGGTTGGCCGCCAGCGCCTTTTCGGTCAGCCCGCCGGGGCAGCCGAGAATGGCGTCACACAGCTCGCGGGTGCGCTCCAGATGCCCCAGCGCAAACTCGCAGCCCGCCTCTTCGATATCGAGCATAAAGTCTGACACCGTCCCGGCGTTGCCCAGCGCTCTGGCGGTCTGAATATAGCCGAGCGCCGAAAGGTAATCTCCCGAACGCTTCGCGCGTCGCGCGGCCAGCAGGCTCAGTTCGCGGAACATCTGGCGCTGCGGTGCGGGCTGGATGCTGTCCAGCGCGGCCGTGACGTGGTGAACGGCGCGGAACAGCAGCTCGTTCCCCGCCGCCTGACGCGCGGCGTCGGCCAGCAGGCTGGCGGTCGTCAGGTGAATATGGCTTTTCTCATGGCGATCCAGCAGCGCAAAGGCCGCCTCCTGCACCCGGTCGTGGGTGAAGGCATACTTTTTTTCCGTCAGCACGATGAGCTGGGCCATCACCGCCGGGTGCAGCGCATAGCGCATTTCCGCCATCGACAGGCCAACCACGCGGCAGATCATCTCCATCTCGCCCGTGCCGCCGAGGCAGGCGATGCTGCCCAGCAGGCGGCGCGTCTCGTCGGGCAGCTCTTCGAGCTGCTCCAGCACCAGAGTGACGACGTTTTCGGTGTAATGCCTGGCGCGGATCGCCTGCAGATCGTAGTGCCACTTGTCCTGATATTTGTTGTGCACCACCAGGCCGTCATCGACGATGCGGCGGAAAAACTCGTGCACAAAGAGCGGGTTGCCGCCCGTCTTCTCGTGGATCAGCGTGGCGAGGTCGGTCGCCGCGCTGCGGGTGCGAAATACCGTCGCCAGCCAGCGCGCCACCGCTTTCACGGAAAGCGCCTGCGGGACAATCTCGCTCGCGTTTTGCGCCGCCTCCGGCAGGCCTGCCAGCAGCGCCTGCAGGGCGGCGTCGGACACGGAACTGATATCCCGGTGGGCCGCGACCACCAGCAGCGGAACAGCGCCGCAGTTCATCAGCAGATATTTGAGCGTATGCAGGCTGGCGGCGTCGCTCCACTGGAGATCGTCGAGCACCAGTACCAGCGGGCAACCCTGCGAGGCAAAGGTTTTTACCAGCGCCAGCACCATATGGCTGAAGCGCGCCCGGGCATCAATGGAAAACGTATCCGCCGAGAAGCGCGGCTTGCTCTCCAGCAGCAGGCCCAGCTCGGGCACCAGGCTGACGGCCAGCGCTTCGTATCCCTCCAGGGCGCGCGAGAGGCGGATTTTCCACTTCGCCACGTCCTCTGCGGGCAGCCCCAGCAGGTGCAGCGTCAGGGTGCGGAACGCGGAGCTTAATACGCCGTAAGGCAGCGACGGTGAAAACTGGTCGACTTTGCCCACCGCCAGCAGCACCGTACGCTGCTGCAGCGCTTTGAGCGCCGTCGCGATGATCGACGATTTGCCGATCCCCGACGGCCCGCCGATCGTTACCAGCTCCGGCACCAGGTTCTGCCCCACCCGCTCAAACGCGGCAATGACGTCGTTCGCCTGCGGATGCGTCGCAAACAGGGAGTCCGCAAGATGGATCGCCGGGGTGCGGTCCTGCTGGCCGGGGGTAAAGGCGACAATCTCGCCCTCGCAGGTCAGCGTCGCCTGGCAGCGGCGGAGGTCGGCAATCAGCCCGTCGACCGTCTGGTAGCGGTGATCGGGGTGCTTTTCCAGCAGCTTGAGGATGATGGTCGACAGCATTTCCGGCACGTCCGGGCGGATCGCGTCCGGGGCCAGCGGCGCCGAGGCAATATGGTAGTGCGCCCAGTGGGTCTGATCGTCCTCCCCCAGTTCAAACGGCAGGCGCCCGGTCAGGAGTTCATACAGCACCATGCCGAGGCTGTAGAGATCGCTGCGGCCGTCGACGGGGCGCTGGGTGCGGGTGGTGTGCTCCGGCGACATATACGCGGGCGTACCGCCTGAAACGGCAAGCCGGGTCTGGGTGATGGCATCGGAAAGGCTGCTGGAAAGGCCAAAGCTGCCCAGACGGCAGGTGGCATCGTGCTGAACAAAAATACTGCCGGGTTTGATATCGCCGTGGATCAGGTTTTGCAGATGCATCTGGCGCAGGGGAACGCAGATCTGGATCGCCATTTCGATAAAGCGCGCGATGCCCGAGATCGCCCTGCCCGCGCGCCGCGCCAGCAGCTCAAACGCAAACGGGGCATACACCAGCGCGAAGCGCCCCCGGTACTGGGTGGAAGCAACGGCGCGGATGGCCCAACTGTCCTGCAGCACGTCGCGCAGCGCAAACTCGTTTTTCAGCAGCCGGGTGGCCCGCTCTTCCTCTTCGTCGCTCACCGCGGTGGCGATAATGAACGAGCCGCCGGAATGAGGATGCCGCGCGTGCATCCAGGCGATACCGCCCTCCTGCGCCAGCACGGTAAAAATCACATCCTCTTTAAGGACAAAAACCCGCCCCTGGTGAAGATTCCCCTGGGCGGGCCAGAATGCAGGCTGCTCGTGTTCGTTCATCCGCGATCCTTATTGTCGGCGGGCCAGCTCCCGCTGAAGATGATCCAGCAGAATATCGATGTTAATGGGCTTACGCAAAAATGCAGCGGCGCCCAGACCGAGAGCGTACCGCTGCATATTTTCGTCAGCATGACCGGAGATAAAGATCACGGGCGGCGGCGGTACGGCCAGTAGCCGCAGCTTGTCAAACAGCTCCAGACCGCTCATGCCCCGCAGCTTGATATCGGCGATCACCAGCGCCGCGCCGGACAGTGCGAGAGGATGGCTCAGAAACACCTCTGCCGAATCAAACGTATCGGTCGAATAGCCTTCCGACTCCAGGAGATTACTCAGCCCGCTGCGGACGGAACGTTCGTCATCAATGATGGCAATGCGCCACGGCAGCGTCATGCTGTCTTTCCTCTGGTAAATCATTAAACGTCGCGATCGTCCTTCGCGGGCGCAGGGGGCGCCGTGCCGCTGATTTTCGGCACGCATTCGTGACGAAACCAGGCGAGGGTAAGCGGTTCGCGACTCAGTAAACGCCGTCCCACCGGGATGAGCTGTTCGCCCACCAGCATGCCAAACAGGCCGAGCAGGGCGACAACCGGCGGCGCCGGGGAATGGACGTCGAGCAGAGCGTAAATTACCCCAGCAACCACGCCGCACACCAGCGAAATTATCCATGCTTTCATGAGGACGCTCCCGTCTGCGAGTTGGCCTGCGGAGCGGTCACCTGAGGCGGCGGCGCGCCGTCGCGGGATAACAGATGCCGCGTCGCCTGTTCACCCGCCAGCATCCCCAGCAGGCCAATCAGCGCCAGTGCGGGCGGCGCGGGGGAGCGCACCTTCAGCACGGCATACATCAGGCCAATCAAGACGCCTGCGGCAAGGGATATCAGCCCAATACTCATTGTGAACTCCAGAGAAAAAGGCAGCGGCGAGCCGGATGAGGGACCAGCCCGCCAGCGGGGCTTAGCGAGCCGGAACCGGCGCTAAGGTGCGGTGCTCGCTCTTCTGGCGAGACGGCGCTTTGTGCACCATGGTGTAGGCGTAATCCACGCCCATGCCGTACGCGCCGGAGTGCTCGCGCACGATATCCATCACTGCGGTGTAGGTCTCTTTACGCGCCCAGTCGCGCTGCCACTCCAGCATCACCTGCTGCCAGGTCACCGGGATCACGCCAGCCTGAATCATGCGCTGCATCGCGAAGTCGTGGGCTTCTTTGGAGGTGCCGCCGGACGCGTCCGCCACCATATAAATTTCGTAGTCGCCTTCCAGCATCGCGCACAGGGCGAAGCTGTTGTTGCACACTTCGGTCCACAGGCCGGCAACCACCACCTTCTTCTTGCCGTTGGCCTTCAGCGCGTCGCGCACTTTCTGGTCATCCCAGGAGTTCATGGAAGTACGCTCCAGAATGTCCTGGCCCGGGAACACGTCCAGCAGCTCCGGGTAGGTATTGCCGGAGAAGCTTTCGGTCTCAACGGTGGTGATGATGGTCGGGATGTTGAACACTTTGGCCGCTTTCGCCAGCGCCACGGTGTTGTTTTTCAGCACCTGGCGGTCAATAGACTGCACGCCAAACGCCATCTGTGGCTGGTGATCGATAAAGATGATCTGACAGTTCGCAGGGGTTAACACTTCGAGCTTTGAAGAGGTCATAGCATTTTCCAGTGGTTAAGGGTGAAATCGCCGCGAGCGCCGCGACGATAAAATCACCCTCATCCTGCGGTTTTCCGTCCCTGCGCGTAATTATCTCTTCGTATAGTTAACCTTAGGTATAGTTATACTTTGGTATACCTATCCTATTGTATAACTGGATCTTTGCCGAAACCGGTTCCCATAATCCTGACCATTCCCCTCTCAGTCAGGAGCAGTTATGGTTACCCTCGGTAAAGCCGATCTCATTCTGGTTAACGGCCAGTTTCACACCGTCGATCGCGAGAACCCTGTCGCGGAAGCCGTTGCCGTGCGCGACGGAAAATTTCTGGAAGTGGGTACCGTCGCCGAGGTGATGCAACACCACTGCGACGGCACCAAAGTGGTCGACTTAAAAGGCCACACCGCCATCCCCGGCCTGAACGACTCGCACCTGCACCTGATCCGCGGCGGGCTAAACTACAACCTCGAGCTGCGCTGGGAAGGCGTGCCGTCCCTGGCCGACGCCCTGCGGATGCTGAAAGAGCAGGCCCTGCGCACGCCGTCGCCCCAGTGGGTGCGCGTGGTGGGCGGCTGGACCGAGTTCCAGTTTGCTGAGCGCCGCATGCCGACCCTCGACGAAATTAACGACGCCGCGCCGGACACCCCGGTCTTCATCCTGCATCTGTACGACCGCGCCCTGCTCAACCGCGCCGCGCTGAAGGTAGTCGGCTACACCAAAGACACGCCAAACCCGCCGGGCGGCGAGATCCAGCGCGACGCCAACGGCAACCCGACCGGGATGCTGATTGCCCGTCCGAACGCCATGATCCTCTACGCCACGCTGGCGAAAGGGCCGAAGCTGCCGCTGGAGCAGCAGGTCAACTCTACCCGCCAGTTCATGCGCGAGCTGAACCGCCTGGGGCTGACCAGCGCCATCGACGCGGGTGGCGGCTTCCAGAACTACCCAGAAGATTACGAGGTGATTGCCGAGCTGCACGAGAAAAAGCAGATGACCATCCGCATCGCCTATAACCTGTTTACCCAGCGTCCGGGCCACGAGCTGGAAGACTTTGAAAAATGGACCGACATGCTCACGCCGGGCCAGGGCAGCGACTTCTTCCGCCACAACGGCGCGGGCGAGATGCTCGTCTTCTCCGCCGCCGATTTTGAAGACTTCCTCGAGCCGCGCCCTGACCTCGCGCCGGGCATGGAGGATGAGCTGGAGCGCGTGGTGCGCCATCTGGTGGAGCACCGCTGGCCGTTCCGCCTGCACGCCACCTATAACGAATCCATCAGCCGTATGCTGGACGTGTTCGAGAAGGTGAACCGCGACATTCCGTTCAACGGCCTGCACTGGTTCTTCGACCATGCGGAAACCGTCACCCAGGCCAACATCGACCGCATCAAAGAACTGGGCGGTGGCATTGCCGTCCAGCACCGCATGGCCTTCCAGGGCGAATACTTCGCCGAGCGTTACGGCATCGAAGCCACCCGCCATACGCCGCCGGTGGCGAAAATGCTCGAGACCGGCGTGCCGGTGGGCTTAGGGACGGACGCCACCCGCGTGGCGAGCTACAACCCGTGGACCGCGCTCTACTGGCTGGTCTCTGGCCGTACCGTCGGCGGGATGCAGATGTACGACCACAGCGCCCGTCTGGATCGCGATACCGCCCTGATGCTCTGGACCCAGGGCAGCGCGTGGTTCTCCAGCGAGCAGAACCAGAAGGGGCAGATCAAGGTCGGCCAGCTTGCCGATCTGGCCGTGCTGAGCAAAGACTACTTCCGCGTGCCGGAAGAGGAGATCAAGGGCATCGAGTCCGTCCTGACGGTGGTGAACGGCGACATCGTCTACGCCGCAGGCAGCTTTGGCCCGCTTTCCCCGCCTGCCATTCCGGTCCTGCCCGAGTGGTCACCGGTGGTCAAGGTGCCGGGCCACTACCGCAGCGCACCGCCGCAGGCCGCCCGCGTCGGCATGAGCCCTATCCACCACTGCAGCGGCCCGTGCGGGGTTCACAGCCACCAGCATGATTTCGCCCGCACGTCAGAGATGCCGGTGTCCGACGATAACGCTTTCTGGGGGGCGCTGGGCTGCAGCTGCTTTGCATTCTGATGAAAAATACCACTATGCCGCCCCGGATCGACCTGGGGCTGTTCTTCCTGCGCCTGACCGGCAGCCTGCTGCTGCTTTACGTGCACGGCCTGCCGAAGGTGCTGCACTTCAGCGAAGAGCTGACGCGCATTGAAGATCCGTTCGGCTTCGGGCCCTGGGCGAGCCTGATCCCGGCGATTGTCGCCGAGGTGATTTGCCCGCTGTTTATCATTGCGGGGGTTTACACCCGCCTGGCGTGCCTGCCGATTATCGCCGTGCTGCTGGTGGCGATGCTGGCGGTCCACCCGAACTGGTCGATTGCCGAAGGGCAGTTTGGCTGGCTGCTGCTGATTGTCTTCACCACCCTTGCCCTCACCGGGCCGGGCCAGTGGCGGCTGCAGCGTAAGGCAACGGAGAGGTTTGCATGACCCAGGTTAACGACGTTCGCGACGCACACGTCGAGACGACGCCCGCACCGACGGTTTCGCCCTGGCAGCCGCTGAGCCAGCCGGTGTTCCGCATGCTGTGGATCGCCACGGTGGTCTCTAACGTCGGCTCATGGATGAGCGACGTCGGCATCAACTGGAGCATGCTGACCCTGAGCGCCGACCCGCTGGACATCGCGCTGGTACAGGCGGCAAGCAGCCTGCCGATGTTCCTCTTCGCCCTGCCGTCCGGGGTGATGGCGGACATCGTCGACCGACGTAAATACCTGCTCTTCTCCCAGCTGTGGGTGTTCATCGCTGCCGCCGGGCTGACGGTGCTCTCCTTCACCGGACACGTTACCCCCACCGTTCTGCTGGTGGCGACGTTTCTGCTGAGCGTGGGGGCGGCGATGAGCTCGCCGCCGTTTCAGGCCGTGGTGCCCGATCTGGTGAGCAAGCCAGAGCTGGGTGCCGCCGTGGCGCTGAACTCGCTCGGGGTGAACATCAGCCGGGCGATTGGCCCCGCGCTGGGCGGCTTTTTGCTGTCGCTCGCCGGGCCGTGGATGGTGTTTGCCCTGAACACGCTGTCCGTGGTCGGCGTGGCGTGGGTGCTGTGGCGCTGGCGTCCGGCACCGTCCATTCAGCGTCTGCCGCCGGAGCACTTCTTCTCGGCGGTGCGCTCCGGGATTCGCTACGTACACGCCGCGCCGGTACTGCGCAACGTGCTGGTCCGTACGGTGGCCTTTTTTGTCTTCGCCAGCGCGGGCTGGGCACTGCTGCCGCTGGTGGCACGCCGCGAGCTGGGCTTAGGCCCGGCGGGCTACGGCGTAATGCTGGCGTGCATTGGTCTGGGGGCAATTGCCGGGGCTATTTTGCTGCCGCGCCTGCGCCAGCGGCTGAACGCCGACCGCCTGATGGTGGCCGCCAGCCTGACCTTTGCTCTCACTATGCTGGCGCTGGCGTTCGTGCGTCACGTCTGGTTGCTCAACCTGTTTGAATTCTTCACCGGCTTCGCGTGGATTGCGGTGCTCTCCACCCTCAACCTCGGCGCGCAGCGCAGCGCCGCCCGCTGGGTAAAGGCCCGCGCGCTGGCGGTCTACCTGACGGTGTTCTTCGGCTCGATGACCACGGGCAGCGCCATCTGGGGGCAGATCGCTTCCCGGTTCGGCACCCCGACCTCGCTGGTGGTCGCCACGCTGGGGATGGTGCTGGCAAGCGCGACGGTGTTCCGCTGGAAGCTGGGGAAAGATCCGGACCTGAACCTCGACCTGAGCGGCCAGCCGCTGGACGGCGTGGAGATTGACCTGCCGAACGAGCGCGGCCCGGTGCTGGTGTCGCACGAGTACATCATCGACCCGCAGAACGCGAAGGCCTTCCTGGAGGCGGTCCACGAGCTGCGCCGGGTGCGCCGCCGCGCCGGGGCGATGAGCTGGGCGGTATACGAAGATATTGAGCGCCCCGGTCTGTTTATCGAGACCTTCCTGATGGGCTCGTGGATTGAACATCTGCGCCAGCAGGAGCGCCACACCATGAATGACCTCCTGCTGCAGAGCCGCGTTCTGGCTTTTCATCAGGGCACAACATCACCGGCAATTCGCTACCTGGTCGCGCCGGTATAACCATAACCATCACCTGCACAGGAACACACTATGGCAACGTTTAAGGCAAAAGACGGCACGCAGATTTACTACAAAGATTGCGGCGCGGGCAAACCGGTTCTCTTCAGCCACGGCTGGCCGCTGGACGGCGACATGTGGGACAGCCAGTTGAATTACCTGGCCGAGCGCGGCTTCCGCGCCATCGCCTTTGACCGTCGCGGCTTTGGCCGCTCGGATCAACCGTGGAACGGCTACGACTACGACACTTTTGCGTCCGACATCAACGACCTGATCACCCCCCTGGATCTGCAGGACGTGACGCTGGTGGGCTTCTCCATGGGCGGCGGCGACGTGACCCGCTACATCAACAACTACGGCAGCGCGCGCGTGGCCGGTCTGGCGCTGCTGGGCGCGGTAACGCCGATCTTCGGCAAATCCGACTCCTTCCCGCAGGGCGTGGATCAGAGCGTGTTCGACGGCATTCGCGACGGGCTGCGTAAAGATCGCGCCCAGTTCATCAGCGACTTCGCCACCCCGTTCTACGGCATCAACGCCGGGCAGACCGTCTCTGCCGGTGCCCTGACCCAGACGCTGAACATCGCCCTGCTGGCGTCGCTAAAAGGCACCATCGACTGCGTGACCGCATTCGGTGAAACCGACTTCCGCCCGGATATGGCGAAAATCGACGTGCCGACGCTGGTGATCCACGGCAGCAACGACCAGATCGTGCCGTTTGAAAGCACCGGCAAGCTGGCGGCAGAGATGATCAAAAACGCCACGCTGAAGGTGTACGACAACGCGCCGCACGGCTTTGCGCTGACCCACCAGGACCAGCTCAACGAAGACCTGCTGGCGTTTGTGAAGTCGCTGTAATTTTCTGTAGGCCGGGTAAGGCGCAGCCGCCACCCGGCGCTTTCGCAGACGCGTTGCGCTCCGCCAGCAGCCGACAAATCTCCGCATGCTTCTCCTCGGTAAAGGTAAAGCGCGACATAAACACGATGCGGATCAGCGACCCAATCGCCGGCAGCAGGCAAATCCCGAAGAACAGCCCCGACAGCACGCCTTCGCTCTGAATTTGCGCCTGCGGCACGTAGCCGATCATCGTCAGGAACACGCCGATTAACCCGCCGCCCACCGCCACCGACATCTTGCCGGTAAAGGTCTGCCCGGAGAAGGTGATCGCCGCGCAGCGCTTGTGGGTGTGGTACTCCGCGTACTCGATGGTGTCGGCAATCATCGACGAGGTGAGGATGTTAGTCATCATCACGAACAGCGTGCTCAGGCCGAGCAGAATAAACAGCATCGTCACCTGCTGATACCCGACAAACCACATCACCACGCGCACCGCCACGTCCAGCCCGCAGAGGATCATAAACAGCTTCCGCTTCTGCATCCGGCGCGTCAGCATCGGGGCGACCAGGCACAGCACCGCCGCCACGATCCCCATCACGCCAATCGCCATCTGCAGGCTGCCGTCGCCCAGGTTGTTGATAAAGAAGTAGATATAGAGACCGCCCGCCACGTTGTGGAACACGCAGAAGAAGAACGACAGCAGGACGATAAACAGCGGCTTGTTCTGGCGCAGGTTGTGGAAGGTGTCGCGGATGGTCACCTTCTCCGGGCTCGGCGGCACGCGCTCTTTGATCTGCATAAAGCCGTTGAGCATCAGCGGCAGGCCCACCAGCATCATCACCAGCGCCGCCATAAAGTAGCCTTTATCGTTGCTGTACTGGGCGAAGAACGCCGCCAGCTTCGGGAAGAAGATGTTGGCGCAGGCAATCCCCGCGTTCACCCCGAGCATCGCCGCCGTCACCGCGCGGGTGCGCTGGGCGGAGTCGTTGGTCATCACCGACGACATCGACCAGAACGGGATATCGGAGATGGCGTACAGCGTCCCCCACAGGATGTAGGTCACCCCGGCGTAGAGGATTTTGGTGGTCATGTCCGCTTCGATTTTATAGAACGACAGCAGCGTGACGCCGGTGATCAGCAGCGGGGCGATCAGCAAAAAGTGGCGAAACTTGCCGAACCGGCTGTTAATGGTGTCCATAATGCTGGCAAACAGCGGATCGTGAACCGCGTCCCACGCGCGGGCAATCAGGAAGATGGTGCTCGCCGCCAGCGCCGAAATCCCCAGCACGTCGGTGTAAAAATAGTTAATAAACGAACCCACTAAACCAAAGCTAAAACACTGACCTAATCCATAACCAAAATAAGACCACAGCTCGCGAGACGGTATTTTCATTGTCGTTGCCATTGATATATGCCTGCCTGGTTGCCCGGNCCGGGTCGATATTATTAGCCCTGCACCTTCGGGGCGATCTTGCGCAGCTGCTGCATCAGGGCGATTTCACGGCGCGAGAACGGAATGCCGTTCTCCTCGAACACGTCGTGGAACCACAGGCGGCAGTAGTCCGTGGACTCCTTCATCACCACCGGCCACGGCAGCCACGTCTGGGTTTTGCCGCGCACCAGCCCCCACTGGTACGGCGCGACCTTCGCCGCGTACATCAGCGGGAGCTGCTCTTCAATGGTGCTGCCCACGTGGCGCGCCAGCCATTCGGTGCAGAACAGCGGGCGACCGAGCTGTTGCAGCTGCTGGATAATCGCCGTCATGCGCCCCGTGTGGGTGTAGGCGTGGAAGCTCACCACGTCCGAGAGCGCCAGCGCGGTCTGGTCCAGCGGATGCTGAAAGAACGTCTCGCCCTCCTCTTCCGGCGGCAGACGCCACGCGCAGACGGTGAGCGGCTGGGTCGGGTCTTCTTCACGCACCCACTGGAACGCGAGCTTCATAAGCTTATGGGCGCAGGTCTCCAGCTTCGCGTCGTACTGCACCTCCTGCGTGCCCGTCGCGAAAATGCCGCGGTTGCCCGGCTCGTTGTAGAGATCCCACAGCAGAACGCGCTTATCGTCGCGGAACTGGCGGACAACGTCACGGATATAGCGTTCAATGTTTGCCCAGCAGTCGGGATCGCACACCTTGTCGCGCCCCGGGCTGGCCGCCGCCTGGCTGTTGTGCTTGCCCGGTACCGGCGGCTTTTGCGGGCCGAGGTACGGCTCGTCGCCGGAGAAACCACAGTCGTCCATCAGGGTCAGCATGGTGCTGAAGCCGCGGCCGTCGGCAATCGCCAAAAAGCGGTCGATGCGCGCCATCAGCCCGTCGCGGTCGTGCTCCCAGACGATAAACGGCAGGTTGATGCGCAGGGTGTTATAGCCCGCGTCCGCCGCCCAGCCCAGCTCGCGCTCGATGGTGGCGGCATCGAAGGTCTCTGCCTGCCAGATATCGGTCCAGTTCACCGCCGTCGACGGCAGATAGTTAAACCCGCACAGCCAGCCCTTCTGCTGATACCACGCCTGTGCCTGCTCCCTGCTCCATTGCTCTTTCATTACGCGTCCTCTTACTGATAATATTTAGCTAATAAATATTAGTTGCGGGATAAATGCGCAAATCGCGGCGTTTAGAAAAGCGACGGCTCTCACAAAGTTCACGCTTCGATGAATGAGAAACGTGATCGACGGCGCTAAAGCGTGCGGTTAGGGTATGATGCGAAGTCGCGAAAGGGAGAGGACGGATGAAGCGAAAAACGAAGGTAACGATGAACGATATTGCGCGGGCGGCGGGCGTGTCGCAGGCGACGGTATCGCTGGTGCTTAACCAGTCCCGCAACATCAAGCTCAGCGACGACACCCGGCAGCGGGTGATTGGCGTTGCCACTGAGCTCGGCTACGACCGCCTCCCCGCCGTTCACGCCCCGCGCAACCAGGAAGAGATCGCCCTGCTGGTCAGCTCCATGCAGAGCTTCGACCCGTTTATCGACGCCATCAGCCAGGCGCGGGAAGCGGCGTGGCGCAACGAGACCCTGCTCACCGTCTACGACTACGGCGACGACATTGAGCTGGCGCTGAACATCATCCGCCAGCTGGAGAAGCGCAACTGCATCGGGATTATTCTCGCCTCTCCGGTCACCACGCTGGTGGACATGACGGCATTCCAGGACTGCACCCGCATCCCGCTGGTGCTGCTCAACCAGCGCGACCCCGGCTCGCCGCTGCTGCCGTCGTTTATCCCGGACGACTACGCTAACGCCTTCCAGGTGACTAAACACCTCATCGCCTGCGGGGCCACGCGCATCGCCCACATCACCGGGGAGAGCTGGATGGAGGCCTCCCGCCAGCGTCTGGCGGGCTACCAGGCGGCATTACAGCAGGCCGGACTCGCGTGCGACGACGGCCTGGTGCGCCAGACCAACTGGCAGTTCAGCGAGTCTTTTACCGCGACGACCTCTCTGCTGGAACTGGCCGAGCGCCCGGACGCCATCTTCTGCGCCAGCGACTGGCTGGCGATTGGCTGCTATCAGGCGCTGGCGGTGAACGGCGTGCGCATCCCGCAGGACATGCTGCTGGCGGGCTACGACGACCAGAAGATTTCCGAGCAGCTCACCCCGCCGCTGACCAGTATCCAGCTGCCCTACAGCGAGCTGGGACGGCTGGCGGTGGAGTACCTGTGCAATCAGGAAGATGCCGCCACGCACGTGACGCTGGCGGGCAGGCTGAAGGTGCGCGCCTCAAGCCTCGTCTGAGGTAAACACCATGCCCGCATAGGGCTTCTCGCGACACGCCGCCAGCCGCGCGGCGAGACTGCCCACATGCAGCTCCAGCTTGTGACCGTCCGGGTCGAGAAAATAGAACGACGCCCCCTCGCTTTTGTTCTGCTTCCAGACGGTGACGCCCGCCTGCTCCAGCTTGTTCGAGAACGGTTCAAAATCCGCTTCCGCCACGGTAAACGCGTAGTGGGTGTAGTCGCTCTCCTGCGGCGGCACGTACTGGCGCGCCTCGTCGTACGACAGGCAGACCCACAGATCGCCGCAGGTGAGATAGGCCCCGGTATTCCAGCGGGCGTGCAGCGTTAGCCCCAGCAGCTCGTGCCAGAAGGTGACGCTTTTTTGCAGGTCGCTGACCGCAAGGGTCAGATGATTGAGTGATTGCAGCATGACGTGCCCTTTTGTTTTTCGCACCGGACGTGATACGGTAAAAGCATGAACATAAACCACGCCGTGCTCACCGTAAACCGCTGGTGGCTGCCTTCTTAAAGGCGGCACGGAGTAGTTTTCCTCATTTTCAGATAGCCGCCGAAAGGCGGCTTTCACATTTCTAAGACCCCTTTCGGCATTACCACGTTAAGGAGTCTTTATGAACGCACTAACCATCCTCACCGGCGACCGCCCAACCGGCCCGCTGCACCTCGGCCACTTCGTCGGATCGCTGCGCCAGCGCGTGGCGCTGCAGCAGACGCACAGCCAGTTTGTGCTGATTGCCGACCTGCAGGGGCTGACCGACAACGGCAGCAACCCGCAGAAGATCCGCGACAACATCCCCGAAGTGCTGGCCGACTACCTCGCCGCCGGCATCGACCCGAACCTGACCACGATCTGCCTGCAGTCCGCCCTGCCCGCCCTCGCCGAGCTGACGATGCTGTATATGAACATCGTCACCGTCGCCCGCGTGGAGCGTAACCCGACGGTGAAGAACGAGATTGCGCAGAAGGGCTTTGCCCGCTCGCTGCCGGTCGGGTTTATGGCCTATCCCATCAGCCAGGCGGCGGACATCACCGCGTTCAAGGCCGAGTGCGTGCCCGTCGGCGACGACCAGCTGCCGATGATTGAGCAGACCAACGAGATTGTGCACAAGATGAACAGCCTGCTGCCCGCCCCGGTGCTGCGCCACTGCAAGGCGATGCTGAGCGACACCAGCCGCCTGCCCGGCATCGACGGCAGCGCCAAGATGTCGAAATCGCTGGGCAACGCGCTGCACCTCTCGGCCAGCGAAGAGACCATTCATCGCGCAGTGAGCGCGATGTACACCGACCCGAATCACCTGAAGGTGAGCGACCCGGGGCAGATTGAGGGGAACGTGGTGTTTACGTATCTCGACGCGTTTCACCCGGATAAGGAGAAAGTGGCGGCGATGAAGGCGCACTATCAGGCAGGCGGGCTGGGTGACCGGGTTTGTAAGAACGAACTGGAAGCGTGCCTGCAGGAGCTGATTGCGCCAATGCGGGAGCGGAGGGCGATGTATATGCGTGACAGGGGCGAGTTGATGGCGATGCTGAAGCGCGGGACGGAACGGGCGCAGGGGGTGACGCAGGAGACGTTGAGGGAGGTGAAGGTGGGGCTGGGGGTGCCGGTGTTTTGATTACGTGAGTTGATTGAGGTTGGGCGGTGGAGTGCGTGGGATTGGCATGATGCCGCTAACTCGATTATTACGGAAATCAGCGAGGCGCAATAAATTCTGAAATGCATTATTAGCCAATGTCGTTTGTCATTCTGTAGAGAGCGCTATATTCATAGACTCTTTATTTTTCAACCGTCTCGGCAAAAGCTATGAGCAAGTTTATTATTTACATGCTGAATATATTATTTTGTGGTTATGTACTGGCTACATGCCTCATTTCTTTGGTTAGTTTTGATAACTGGGAGGACCGTACAATCGCAATAACAATCATATTAGGAAGTGCACAACTTATTGCGACATTACTTAATCGGGTGTTGCCTCATAAGTTACATATTTTAGGGGGGATAGCTGAACTGATAGAAGGTCCGCTATTAGTGATTGGCGCAATTGTGTGTCTGGATGTGTTTGAACCCTGGCCGATAAAGATTATTGGGATGTTTACGTGGATTGTTTTGATTTTCTTTGTACCTTCAATAATAAGTCCCAAGCGTTAACTCAGTCTATTAATCAATGTCTACGTCATTTCTTCACCCACGGAATCCAACATAATGTACCCTACTCTTTCGCAGGTCATTGAGGTTGTACGTCAGTCCTCGGGACATCATCGCAAGCGCATTGATGAGAACACCCTAATCGAAGCCGACCTCGATATATGCGGCATGGATGGCGATGCCCTGATTGAAGACTGCGAGGCAGCGTTTGGCGTTACGCTCGTCACTGAAGAAGATGGTTATGAGAAAACTTTTTCTCTCGCTGAAAACGAGTTTCTCTTTAGTACCGAGGGCATAGATTACTTTGGTATCTGCCGCTTGATTCGCAGGATACGAGGCATTCCCGAACCTGTGATACGCGATTTAACCGTTGGCGAACTCCATGCTGTATTGGTTAAGGCTGTGAAAGAGCAGATAAAGCACGAGTGATTTTTTCTTACTACGGGCATGGGATAACATGCCCGTTACCTATCACTTTGGTCAGTTCAATGTCACCCGTAGCGGTATTAAAGTACAGATAGAAAAAATCTGCGTTTAACCGTTCGGGTTTCGACCAGACCTCCTTCACTTCCAGGCTACGCTTTTCCTTCACATACCCTAACATTTCGAGATAAGCGCGCAACGGCGCAGCACTGGTAGCGCCTTTAAAAACGATACTGTTTGAAGGTTCGTAACCATCGCCCGAATGCGCCTCAAAATAATAGTCGTCCGTTACTTTTGGGGCGTTTTCAATCTCCCTGTCTGTCAGCAGGTGGGAGTGGAAAAAATCGTTTTCCGTGTAAACCGTCGTCTCATCAGAATCAGATGCCACAAGCCATACAAACAACCATCCGAGGATAAAAACGGTGGCAACCGTGAGCGCTGACCACTTCAGGGCGTTTAAAAGGATTGTCATAGAAAATGCCTATGAAATGTCTTATCCCTGCCTCAGATTGCATATCTTCCGAATGGCGAACATCAGTAGCGCGGTAACGACGACCATCATCCCACCCAACACCCACAGGAATGATGGGTCTGCTTCACCATCAGCAAACCCCAGACCGGTGCGATTTAAAAAATCGTTGCTGGTTTGAGACAAGTAATCGAGCAAGCCTCCCAGAGGAAACAGGACGATAAAGAAGGAAGCAATGAGGCATGCCAGACCAATAAGGATATTATTTTTTAACTTTGCATGAAGCATAATCAGCCCTTCCTGTCACATCAATACGTCCATATGCCATCAACCCTTTACCACCAGGAACACGAATCTTCTTACGTGCAAGCAAAGATTGTCTGACCAGTTGAAAATCAGGGATATTATAGAACGTTATGCATCCCCACGACTCTCCCTCACCATTCGGCCTCAATGGATGAAGTCGAAATGAGCCTCTGTCGACCCCATTCACAAATACGTTATCAGCCATGGTCGAAGCATTAAACAAGCCGAACCATTCAGAATGATTGGTACCGTTCTTGAAGTCTTTTACAAACCGCTCAACCCGATTAGCAATACTGCCTTCCGGTGCATCAACGATCCAGTACGTACCCACTGGTAACGCAGCATTCCTGATAAAGGCGCACTCAGCAATATTGGTTACAGGTTCAATCCCTGAAAAAACGGGAAACGTCCCAACGCCATAAACGTGTAGTTTCAGCCTTCTTCCATCTACGGAGACATCGTTGTAATCCATCCTACAAATCTGCATAGCAATCCTCCCTGTTGCTTTGCGGAGAATGTTACAACCGATTTATTGGGTGCACCAGCGTAGACAGATAATTAATTTAAAAAAGAAAAAAATACGGACATGTATATTCACATCCGTATTAACTTATCCTTTTACAGGATTAATGAAGGGAGACTTTAGATATTATTCTTATTCTGCCAGACCAGTTCCGCGCTTCACCATAGGTATATCTCCCGTATCATTCAACGCCCCAGGAAACGTTTTTAACCACTGTGCTATTTTCTGTTTATTTATATTCACCACACTCATACCTTCCAGGCATCCCCATAATTCTCTTGTATGTTGTGGCGTAATCACAATGCAGTCTTTCATGGCGCGGATTTTCACCGGCATGCCGTCGATAAAGCCCGCACGGGTTAACCACTCGCCGCCCAGAAGAAGGTATTTCATATCTATGCGGGAATAGAGTTCGCAGCAGGCTGCACTGTCCTGCGGCGTTTCGGCGCGGGGATGGACGGGCGCCGCGTTGAGCTGGTTGCCGTGAAGTCGGCGGGCGCTGTTTTTGCGTACCAGCTCGCGGTTTTCAATCATGCCGGTGAAAGAGTCTGATTCTGTTTTGCAAACAGTAAACTCTGGCTTAAAATTCGTCGCAGCCATATACAACTCCTATCAAGTTGGTTGTGGTTAGCGGTATGGGGGTGTTGCAGCACCTTCATATCGCGAATTCCTCGTTAAATATTCTTTGATACTTCCTTCGCCGTTCGGCGTAATTTCTGGTGCTTATTATACAGGGCTGAATATAAATACAGCGGTTTGGTGCGGGGTAAATTTGAAATTTGCGAGGGGGATTCAGGAAATAGTGTTGTGTGCAGTAAGCTCATGTTTTTGTTGATTGTGGGTTGATTGGTCTGGGTTTTGCGAGCATCATCGCAATTATTTACCTTCTTCCGTAACGCGATGGCTTCCAGCAAAACTCTCGAACAGGCAATTGCCGACATCACCATCTGGCGCAAAGGCGAACAGCGTGCGCCGCATAAGCCATTATTGCTTCTTTACGTGCTGGCGAACTATCAGCAGGGGCATGCGCGACTGTTTGATTACGGAACAGAGGTCCACGAGCAGTTGCTTAGCCTGCTAGAACGCTTTGGCCCACAGAGGAAGGCGCATTACCCAAATATGCCCTTCTGGCGGCTCAAAGGGGATGGATTTTGGGATCTGAAGAATACTGAGTTCTGTTCGACCAATGGCAGTAAGCAACCGCCCGTTAAAGAACTTGTGGAACATAACGTCGCAGGCGGGTTTGATGAAGAACACTTTGCGCTGCTGAGTAAGAACAAAAACCTGGTCGGCTCGCTTGCGCAGCAGATTCTTGAAGCGCATTTTCCGGAAAGCATTCAGGAAGAGATCGCGGATGAGATGGGTTTTGATATTAAGCAGATCCGTAAGGTTCGCGATCCGCTGTTCCGCCAGCAGGTGTTGCGTGCGTATAACTATGAATGTGCCATCTGCGGATTCAACATGCGACATGATAACGCCTCCGTTGGACTCGAAGCCGCGCATATAAAATGGAAGCAGTTTGGCGGGCCGTGTGAGATCCCGAACGGGCTGGCGCTGTGTGCGATTCATCATAAGGCGTTTGATAAGGGATCGATTGGGCTAGATGAGAGTATGCGGGTGCTGGTGTCCGAGGCAGTAAATGGGAGCGGGATTGTTGGGCGGTTGTTCTGGGATTTTGCAGGAAAGCAAATTGCGCTGCCGGTGGTGAAAGGGAACTATCCAAAGGAGGGATATGTGGAGTGGCATCGTAGGGAGGTGTTTAGAGGATGAGTGCGAAGGCCGGACTCGCCTTTTCGTTTAATTTCTTGAAAATTAATGGATTGTGAGGTTTTAATTAGGGGATTTGCCCCCAGAATGGGACATAAAATTGAATACTGCTTGGAAGATCAAAAAGTTGCGTGATTTTTCACGTAAAATTTTTGCCGAGTCGCTGGCCCCCTTCGCCGGTTCCCGGCAGCAGTCTTCGCAGGCGTTGCAAAATTTACAGCGCCAACTGGGATTAATCGCCGGTGGTGAGGCTGGAAGACGGGCTGCAACGGCAGCGGGTCTCCGGACCAGCGCAGATACTCTTCTTCGCAGGGTGGTCAATACTCCGGAGACGAAACTGCCTGGCACGCCTCATGTCGGTATCGATGAGTGGGCATGGCATCGAGGCCATCGTGACGGCACGTTAATAGTCAATCTTGATACTCACCGTCCCCTCGTCCTGCTCCCTGGCCGCGATCAGCGTACGCTGGCTGCCTGGTTCAGAAAATATCCAGAAATACAGGTTGTCTCACGCGATCTCGGTGGTATCTATGCTACAGCGGCATGTGAAGGTGCTCCTCAGGCCAGACAGGTGGCAGATCGCTGGCTCCAGTCAGGTACATTCCCTGCAATGTCGACCCGGCCTCCGAAACCTGGCCTTCTGGATCCCTGGCGTGAGTGGCTGGAAGAACGGCGCGAAAGTGGCGATCATAATGCCAGCCAGATCTGGCGAGAAATGGCTTCACGGGTAGCGGTTGCCAAATGGCATAACGATGGGGCTGCCCTAGTTAGTGCGCCAGCCTGTCTTCCGTCAGCTTGACGCGTGAGCCGTTGGTTTGTTGCCCTGGCGAATAATAAGGGGCGAAGAAAATTATGCCTCCCGCTTCATCGGGCTAATGTGTGAAAAAGAGCCGCAGCTGAAAATAGCACAGCAACTGGCGTTGGACTTCTATCGGATCCTGAAAACCAAAAACAAGCCACTGCTAAGTAGGTGGTTCACTCATGTCAGCGAAAGCGGCTCTGTTGAGCTTCAGCGCGTTGCTGCCGGGATGGAAGCTGATGCAGCAGCAATATGTGAAGCCATTATCAGCAGATGGAGTAACGGTGTAGTTGAAGGGCATGTAAATCACCTGAAAATGCTGAAGCGGCAGAGATGTACGGGCGTGCCGGGTTCGAGTTACTGAAGCAACGGGTGATGAGTCCTCTGGCTTGAAAGGCTCCACCCAAGTTGCGGAAGACCCACTTTCGCACCGTTAGTAACAGCGTACAGCCCGGACAGAAAAGGCGTCCATCCACAGCCCCATCTGGCCAGCTTCCGAGGTATACTGTGGGCGGATGCGTATGGAGTAGACCGTGCGTGATTCAGTTCGCCAGACTGCAGCGTTTTCCATGAATATAGCTCCATCTGGTTTAGAAAGAGTTCCAATCTAACGATATTGGGACCAGAATCACAGGCGGCAGTGGCTTTACGCTTACAATAACTATTACTATTCTATCCTGACAATTTTAAGCCTCGTTTGTTACGATGTAACCTTATAACTATGTGGTTCCTCAACCTTTTTTGCCCAAAAAATGCCCAATGAAGTACAAAGCGGAAAACAGATGGTTATCCGTTGATGAGATTGCAGATTACCTCGGGATTAAGCGAGACATGGTATACAAGTAGATCGCAAAGAAGGGTATACCTGCACACATGATTGGACGCCTTTTGAAATTTAAAAAGGATGAAGTAGATGGCTGGATACGCGATGGCAAAGCTGGCGAAAACAGTAATCAAGAATAAAAAAGCAAATTTAGGAGCAGTTTAATGAAAACCGTACGTAGTGCATGCCAGTTGCAACCGAAGGCCTTGGAAATCAATGTCGGCGACCAGATTGAACAGCTTGATCAAATCATCAACGACACCAATGGCCAAGAGTACTTTAAAAAGACCTTCATCACTGACGGTTTTAAAACTTTGCTCTCCAAGGGTATGGCGCGCTTAGCCGGTAAATCAAACGATACTGTTTTCCACCTGAAGCAAGCTATGGGTGGTGGTAAAACCCACTTGATGGTCGGCTTTGGTTTATTAGCCAAAGATGCTGCCCTTCGAAATAGCCACTTAGGATCAATGCCCTACCAATCAGATTATGGCTCAGCCAAAATAGCAGCATTCAATGGACGCAATAATCCCCATTCCTATTTCTGGGGTGAGATCTCTCGGCAGCTAGGTCGAGAGGGTGTATTCAGGGAGTACTGGGAATCCGGAGCCAAAGCTCCAGATGAACAAGCATGGATAAATATCTTTGATGGTGAGGAACCCATCCTAATCTTGTTGGATGAAATGCCACCATACTTCCACTACTACAGCACCCAAGTCCTTGGGCAAGGAACTATAGCTGATGTAGTGACACGGGCTTTTTCCAATATGTTGACCGCAGCGCAGAAGAAAAAGAATGTATGTATTGTAGTTTCCGATCTTGAGGCAGCTTACGATACAGGAGGCAAACTGATTCAGCGTGCATTGGATGATGCTACGCAAGAACTCGGGCGCGCCGAGGTATCCATTACGCCGGTAAACCTCGAATCCAATGAAATCTACGAGATTCTGCGTAAACGTTTGTTTTTGTCTCTGCCAGACAAAAGTGAGGTCTCTGAAATTGCGTCGATCTATGCATCAAGACTTGCGGAAGCCGCTAAAGCCAAGACCGTAGAGCGCAGTGCAGAAGCACTGGCAAATGACATCGAATCTACTTACCCATTCCACCCAAGCTTTAAAAGCATCGTTGCTTTGTTCAAAGAAAACGAAAAGTTCAAACAAACCCGTGGTTTGATGGAGTTGGTTTCTAGACTGCTTAAATCGGTGTGGGAAAGCGATGAAGAGGTGTATTTGATCGGTGCCCAACACTTTGATCTTTCGATACACGATGTTCGTGAGAAGCTGGCTGAAATTTCAGAAATGCGCGATGTTATCGCAAGAGATCTTTGGGACTCCACCGACAGCGCTCATGCTCAGATCATTGACCTCAATAATGGCAACCACTATGCACAACAGGTTGGTACGCTATTGCTAACAGCCAGCCTCTCCACCGCAGTGAACTCAGTTAAGGGCTTAACCGAGAGCGAAATGCTGGAATGTTTGATTGATCCTAACCATCAGGGTAGTGACTACCGAAACGCATTCACTGAACTTGCTAAATCAGCTTGGTATTTGCATCAAACACAAGAAGGGCGCAATTACTTCAGTCACCAAGAAAATCTCACCAAAAAGCTTCAGGGATATGCCGACAAAGCACCTCAAAACAAGGTTGATGAATTAATTCGTCACCGACTAGAGGAAATGTATAGACCAGTCACGAAAGAAGCATACGAAAAAGTACTACCACTCCCTGAAATGGATGAAGCACAGGCCACACTGAGGAGTGGTCGTGCCCTGTTAATAATCAGCCCAGATGGCAAAACACCACCTGGTGTAGTGGGCAACTTCTTTAAGGGCTTGGTAAACAAAAACAACATTCTGGTATTAACGGGCGATAAATCCTCTATTGCCAGTATAGAAAAGGCTGCACGCCATGTTTATGCTGTTACCAAGGCAGACAACGAAATTACAGCATCACATCCGCAGCGCAAAGAGTTGGATGAGAAGAAAGCACAGTATGAGCAGGACTTCCAAACTACAGTGCTCTCTGTATTCGATAAGCTCCTGTTCCCCGGTAACAATCGAGGTGAAGACGTTTTACGGCCTAAAGCGCTGGATAGCACCTATCCATCCAACGAACCATACAACGGTGAACGCCAAGTCGTGAAGACCCTCACGTCCGACCCCATCAAGCTTTACACCCAGATTAACGAAAATTTCGACGCACTGAGAGCCCGAGCAGAGTCATTGCTGTTCGGTACTTTGGACGAGGCAAGAAAGACAGATTTGCTCGATAAGATGAAGCAAAAAACACAGATGCCTTGGTTGCCAAGCCGTGGCTTCGATCAACTCGCTATCGAGGCATACCAGCGAGGTGTATGGGAGGATTTAGGCAATGGCTATATTACGAAAAAGCCCAAGCCAAAAACCACTGAGGTAATCATCAGCGAGGACTCATCACCGGATGATGCCGGCACCGTTCGTCTTAAAATCGGCGTGGCTAATGCAGGTAACAGCCCACGCATTCATTATGCTGAAGATGACGAAGTTAACGAAAGCAGCCCAGTACTTAGTGATAACACACTAGCAACCAAAGCATTGCGAGTGCAGTTTTTGGCAGTAGACCCTACCGGTAAAAACCTTACTGGAAACCCAACCACTTGGAAAAATCGACTGACATTACGCAATCGGTTTGACGAAGTGGCGAGAACAGTCGAATTGTTCGTTGCCCCCCGTGGCACAATCAAGTACACCCTAGATGGTTCAGAAGCACGTAATGGTGAAACCTACACCGTGCCAATCCAGCTCGGTGATCAGGAAGCCACTATCTATGTCTTTGCTGAATGTGATGGCTTAGAAGAGAAGCGAAACTTCACCTTTGCGGCAGCAGGTTCTAAAGAAATACCGATCATAAAAGATAAGCCCGCCACTCTGGTCAGCCCCTCACCCAAACGTATGGATAGCTCGGCAAAAACCTACGAGGGTTTGAAAATCGCCAAAGAGAAAGGTATTGAGTTCGAGCAGATTATCTTAATGGTTGGATCTGCACCAAAGGTGATTCATATATCGCTAGGTGAGATGAAAATCAGCGCAGAATTCATTGAAACCGTATTAACGCACTTGCAAACCGTGTTAAGTCCAGAAGCCCCTGTGGTCATGACCTTCAAAAAAGCCTACACACAGACTGGGCATGATCTTGAGCAATTTGTTAAGCAGCTTGGCATTGAAATCGGTAACGGCGAGGTGGAACAACGATGAATAAAACCGTTGATTTTGGGGCACCGGCAGAATTCGGTATGCATCACTTCTATGTGGAGATTCCCGCAGCGCCCCGTGACGCTGTTGTGATCTATGAAGACTATGGCTTTGACGGTGAAGATTCTCGCCGAGAAACAGTAGAGTGTCGCCTGATATTAGCCAGAGAGCTCTGGACTAAGATCCGCGATGACGTTCGCCGTGACTTTAACGCTCGCCTAAAGATAAAGAAGCAAGGCTCCGGTACTTGGTCTACCGGTAAAGTGAAGCTTGACCGCTTTCTTGGACGTGAGTTGTGCGTTCTTGGCTGGGCAGCAGAACATGCCTCACCCGATGAATGTCTGGTAATTTGCCAAAAATGGCTGGCTTTACGCCCAGAAGAAAGATGGTGGCTTTACAGTAAAACCGCAGCTGAAGCAGGTCGTGATGACCAAACACAACGAGGCTGGCGTAAAGCGCTCTATTGCGCGCTATCGGATGGGGCCAATATCAAATTGGAAACCAAAAAGAGGCCCAAGTCTAAAAAGCTACAAGTTGAAGATGAGACCCAGGATCTGTTTGGGTTTATGGAAAAGGGAGAGTTTTGATGGCCTTGCAACCGTTTGAATGGAGAGACAAACCGTCTCTTATTGAGCACCTGTTCCCGGTACAAAAAATATCTGCCGAGACCTTTAAAGAACGAATGGCAAGCCACGGTCAGTTGCTGGTGTCGTTGGGTGCTTTTTGGAAAGGCAGAAAACCTCTCATCTTAAACAAAGCGTGCATTCTGGGCTCATTGTTACCAGCAACTGACAACCCGCTTGAAGATTTAGAGGTATTTGAGCTGTTAATGGGCATAGACTCTGAGTCAATGCAAAAGAGAATTGAGGCTTCACTACCAGCATCAAAACACGAAACAATCGGCGATTACTTGGTAATACCCTATGCCGAACAAATCAGGATTGCTAAGCGCCCGGAAGAAATTGATGAATCTCTTTTCGTCCATATTTGGAAGCGGGTCAACAAGCATCTTGGTACTTCCGCTCACACTTTTGCGCAACTAGTTGAGGAAATAGGTGTTGCACGGTTTGGCCATAGGCCAAGAGTGGCAGATGTATTTTCTGGTTCGGGTCAAATTCCGTTTGAGGCTGCTCGCTTAGGTTGCGATGTCTATGCCTCTGACTTAAACCCGATCTCCTGCATGCTTACTTGGGGCGCTTTGAACGTTGTTGGTGCGAGCGCGCAAAAAAGCGTAGAAATAGACAAAGCCCAACGGGATATCGTTAGAAAAGTTCAAAAAGAGATTGATGAGCTTGACATTGAGTCCGATGGCCGAGGATGGCGAGCAAAGGTATTCCTATACTGCGTTGAAGTGACCTGCCCTGAATCCGGTTGGCGTGTGCCTTTAATTCCAAGTTTGATTATTAGCAATAGTTTTCGAGTTGTTGCTGAGCTTAAGCCCGTTCCTGCTGAAAGGCGATATGATATTAATATCCGTGAAGTATCGACTGATGAGGAACTGGAGTTCTATAAATCAGGCACTATACAAGATGGCGAGGTAATTCACTCGCCAGATGGAAAAACTCAGTATCGCGTTAATATCAAAACAATTCGCGGTGACTATAAAGAAGGCAAGGAGAACCTAAACAAGCTGCGAATGTGGGAGAAAACGGACTTTGCTCCTCGTCCTGACGATATTTTTCAGGATAGATTATTTTGCGTTCAATGGATGAAAAAAAAACCTAAAGGATCGCAGTATTACTACGAATTTCGTACTGTAACCAATGACGACTTAAAACGCGAAAAAAAGGTAATAGAACATGTCGCATCCAAATTAGATGACTGGCAGAAGCAAGGTCTTGTTCCTGATATGGTTATTGAAGCGGGCGATAAAACGGATGAGCCAATCAGGACGCGAGGCTGGACTCATTGGCACCATTTATTCCATCCAAGGCAGTTGCTATTTTTGAGCTTGGTGAACAAATATTCACTCGCAGAAGGAAAATTTAACTTCTTGCAGTGCATGAATCACTTGTCCAAGCTAACTCGCTGGCGACCCCAGGCCGGTGGTGGTGGCGGTTCTGCGGCTACATTTGATAATCAGGCACTGAATACTCTGTACAACTACCCAGTTAGAGCAACAGGATCTATCGAAAATATCTTGGCTGCTCAGCACAACCACTGTGGAATCAGCGAGAATGTTTCCTTTGTGGTTAATTCACATCCAGCGCCAGAGTTAGATGTGGAGAACGACATTTATATTACTGATCCCCCATATGGCGATGCTGTCAAGTATGAAGAAATCACAGAGTTCTTTATTGCCTGGCTGAGGAAAAATCCGCCGAAGGAATTTGCCCACTGGACTTGGGATAGTCGCCGTTCTCTTGCGGTAAAAGGAGAAGATGAGGGTTTCCGTACAGGCATGGTTGCTGCTTATCGGAAGATGGCGCAGAAGATGCCAGACAATGGTTTACAGGTGCTAATGTTTACCCATCAAAGTGGCGCTATCTGGGCAGACATGGCTAACATCATTTGGGCGAGCGGCCTTCAAGTTACTGCCGCATGGTACGTAGTTACTGAAACTGACTCTGCATTACGTGGTGGTTCTAACGTAAAAGGCACCATCATCCTGATTTTACGCAAGCGCCATCAGGCATTAGAGACCTTCCGCGATGATTTAGGTTGGGAAATCGAAGAAGCCGTTAAAGAGCAAGTCGAATCGTTAATCGGATTGGATAAGAAGGTTCGTTCCCAAGGCGCGGAAGGCCTCTACACCGACGCTGACCTGCAAATGGCTGGTTACGCAGCCGCGTTGAAAGTACTGACAGCTTATTCCCGTATCGACGGTAAAGACATGGTGACTGAAGCCGAGGCACCACGCCAAAAAGGCAAAAAAACTTTTGTTGATGAGTTAATTGATTTCGCCGTGCAAACGGCAGTTCAGTTTTTGGTGCCGGTTGGCTTCGAGAAAAGCGAATGGCAGAAGCTTCAAGCGGTTGAACGCTTCTATCTGAAAATGGCCGAAATGGAACACCAGGGTGCAAAAACCTTGGATAACTATCAGAACTTCGCCAAGGCGTTCAAGGTTCACCATTTTGATCAATTGATGAGTGATGCCTCAAAGGCTAATTCTGCTCGGCTAAAGCTTTCTACCGAGTTCAGAAGTACCATGATGTCAGGTGATGCCGAAATGACTGGCACTCCTCTGCGAGCCCTTCTTTATGCCTTATTTGAGATATCGAAAGAAGTTGAAGTAGACGATGTTCTTTTGCATCTCATGGAAAACTGCCCGAATTACCTGCCCAATAAGCAACTGCTTGCCAAAATGGCGGATTACTTGGCTGAAAAGCGTGAAGGTCTAAAAGGTACCAAAACGTTCAATCCTGAGCAGGAAGCAAGCAGCGCGCGTGTCCTTGCGGAAGCCATTCGAAACCAGAGGTTGTAATCTATGGCGATTAAGCGCTTTTCCTCCCGCACAGAAAGATTAGATACGGAATTCCTCGCTGAATCGTTGAAAGGGGCTGCTAAGTATTTCCGGATTGCGGGTTATTTCAGGAGCTCCATCTTTGAGCTTGTAGGCGAAGAGATTGCAAAGATTCCAGAAGTTAAGATCATCTGTAATTCCGAGCTTGATCTGGCTGACTTCCAAGTAGCTACTGGCCGGAATACAGCGCTCAAAGAGCGCTGGAATGAAGTGGATGTAGAAGCTGAAGCGCTACTGAAAAAGGAGCGCTACCAGATTTTGGATCAGCTATTACATTCGGGTAATGTTGAGATTCGCGTAGTCCCTAGGGAGCGGTTATTCCTTCACGGCAAAGCAGGCTCAATTCATTATGCAGATGGCAGCCGTAAATCTTTTATTGGCTCAGTGAATGAATCTAAAAGCGCATTCGCTCACAATTATGAGCTTGTTTGGCAAGACGATGATGAAGAAAGTGCGGACTGGGTAGAAAGAGAATTTTGGGCACTCTGGACTGAAGGCGTCCCGCTGCCTGATGCGATCTTAGCTGAAATCCACCGTGTAGCTAATCGCCGGGAAGTAACCGTTGATGTATTGAAGCCAGAGGAAGTCCCAGCGGCGGCCATGGCAGAAGCACCTATCTACCGTGGAGGGGAGCAGTTACAGCCCTGGCAACGCTCGTTTGTGACTATGTTTCTGGAACATAGGGAGATCTATGGCAAGGCTCGCCTACTATTGGCTGACGAGGTGGGTGTTGGTAAAACGCTATCAATGGCAACAAGTGCATTAGTCAGTGCTTTACTAGACGATGGCCCTGTTTTGATTCTGGCACCTTCTACACTCACGATTCAGTGGCAAATTGAGATGATGGACAAGCTCGGTGTGCCTGCTGCGGTATGGTCCTCGCAAAAGAAAGTTTGGCTGGGTGTAGAGGGGCAAATACTCTCACCTCGAGGTGATGCCTCCTCTATCAAAAAATGCCCTTATCGAATTGCCATTATCTCTACCGGACTGATTATGCATCAGCGGGAGAAGACTGACTTTGTTAAAGAAGCAGGAATGCTTCTGAAGAATCGTTTCGGTACAGTTATTCTGGATGAGGCGCATAAAGCCCGTATTCGTGGAGGATTAGGAGATCAAGCTTCAGAACCTAATAATCTCATGGCCTTCATGCTGCAGATCGGCAGGCGTACACGGCATCTGGTACTGGGTACTGCGACACCTATTCAAACCGACGTGCGTGAGTTATGGGATTTATTGGGTATTTTGAACTCTGGTGCTGAATTTGTACTAGGCGATGCTCTATCGCCATGGCATGACCATGAACAAGCGATTCCGTTGATAACCGGCCAGACTCAGGTGACATCTGAGGCTGAAGTTTGGCATTGGTTAAGCAACCCCCTGCCGCCAAGCAATGAGCACCATACTGTTCAGCAAATTCGTGACTACCTGTCCATTGATAATAAGTCCTTTGGATATTCTCATCGTTTCGAAGATCTCGACTATATGATTCAGAATCTTTGGCTCTCCGAATGCATGACACCTAGCTTCTTTAAAGAGAACAACCCTGTCCTACGCCATACAGTGCTGCGTAAGCGTAAACAGCTGGAAGATGACGGTCTGTTAGAGCGAGTTGGGGTGAATACACATCCCATTACGCGCAACCTAGCTCAGTATCAGTCGCGGTTTGTGGGGCTTGGCATTCCGACCAATACACCATTCCAGGTCGCTTACGAAAAAGCGGAAGAGTTCAGTAAGCTGCTTCAGTCACGCACTCGAGCCGCAGGCTTCATGAAATCTTTGATGTTGCAACGGATCTGCTCAAGTTTCGCATCAGGCTTAAAAACTGCTCAAAAGATGTTGAAACATACGGTTTCTGACGAAGACGAGGATCTAGTTGAAGATGTTGAGCACTTGCTTTCAGAAATGACTCCTGCTGAAGTCGCTTGTTTAAGAGAGATTGAAACACAACTGTCACGCCCCGAAGCCGTTGACTCAAAACTGAACACTGTGAAATGGTTCTTAACGGAATTCCGTACCGATGGAAAAACTTGGCTGGAACACGGCTGTATTATTTTCAGCCAGTATTACGACACGGCGGAGTGGATAGCGAAAGAACTGGCCAAGTCCTTAAAAGGCGAAGTGGTAGCCGTTTATGCTGGCGTTGGTAAAAGCGGCCTATTCAGGGGCGAACAGTTTAATAACGTTGAACGCGAATTGATTAAATCCGCAGTGAAGACGCGCGAGATTCTATTAGTGGTTGCTACGGATGCCGCCTGTGAAGGTTTAAACCTGCAAACCTTGGGAACACTCATCAATGTCGACCTTCCCTGGAACCCATCCCGTTTAGAGCAGCGCCTCGGGCGAATCAAACGTTTTGGTCAGACACGTAAGTTTGTGGATATGCTCAATCTTGTGTACAGCGAAACACAAGACGAGAAAGTTTATAACGTGCTGTCGGAACGCTTACGCGATACATACGACATTTTTGGCAGCCTTCCCGATACGATTGATGATGAATGGATCGACAACGAGGAAGCACTCAACACTCGAATGGATGAATACATGCATGAACGAAAGAAAGCTCAAGATGCGTTCTCCGTTAAGTATCGCGGTACTCTCGATCCTGATGCTCATCTCTGGGAACGTTGCGCTACAGTACTGTCACGTAGGGACATTGTAAGTAAGCTCAGTGAACCATGGGGAAGCTAATTATGTTGTGATGTGGATGCCCCCCTCAGCCAAAAGTCCTGCACAACTATGTTGGATGCTCTTTTTTAGATGGCTACATCATGAATTCGATCAAAGTTATTGGTACAAATCTGAGTAAATCTGTCTCTCAGGGTATCCATTTCGAGTGAATATTTAGTACCTTACCACAAGCTACAGCTACGCCTGTATATACAGGCGTAGCAAATTTTTCAGGCAGGCAAATACGTTTTCTTGAGTGGAACTAATAGCTTAGTCTCTATATCCACTTGCTCATAGTTTTCCACTAACGCACGAACCAGATCGTCAAGCGTCCATAGTGTCAACGGGATTGTAGAACGATCGGCTTCATAGCGCGCATCCTTGCTGAATCCGCCTGTACTGACATACAGCCCGCGATCGTCTTTATGACGGCCACCTATAAAGCTACGAATTTGCTGGCTGCTCATCTGTTCCCGCCGGTGCTTCACTTCCACAATAATGCGCGGATTTTCGAACCCGAAGCCGTCAGGGGAAGCAATAATATCTTTCCCACGGTCAGCACCAGCGGGCGATACCTGAGTTTTATATCCCATACTACGTAACACGCCTGCGACCAGATTTTGCATCTCATCCCAGTCGAGACGGTTGATACGATCCTTGATACCTTCAAAAGCGATCATCTCCATGTCACGCAGAGGATTAGAAACAACCTCATCCTCCTCACCTGAAACAGGTACTTCCGGCACGACATCTGAGGCAGGCTTTTTGCCCTGCACTAATTCATTCACGGCAAAATCAGGCACCTGAAAAACCGTCAGTGTTGAGCCAAGGGTGTTTCTGGTTGCATCACTCAGACTATCGCGCTTGATCTCTTCCGCATTCCACTTCACTTTACGCGCAATGCCCATGCCATCTTCAAGCCACTCGGCATGAAACTCAAAATCTGAGGCGATTTTCCCTATCAAATAAGTCCGATTAGAAGGTGAATAAGTGATAGCCCAGTCGTCTTTTTGCATCTCATTCACAAAGCGCCAGACCTGGGAAGCACCGGAACGAACTGTGCCTGGCTTAGTCTGTGGCTCAAGCTCCTGATACCGGGTAAACAACTGCTCTCTTGAGCATCCCGGTTTCACATAGGGAGCGAGCTGCGACCAGCCGATTGCAACAACCTGTTTGTCCCTGAAGTCATCGTACAATTTTCCGCCATCGCCGCGGATCATCCACATTTTAGTCGCCACAATAATTCCTTCTGAAAATGCCTCACCGTACGGGCAGAAACTGTCTACCAGAATATGGTCATTCCATTCAGCCATCTTACTCTGGAAAACCGTCGATAAGATGACCAGTCAAAATTCCTACCCTAAACCTGACGCCTCTCAAGGCTATTATAAATTGCCTCAATCTCCCCCTTCAGGTTATCACCGCAATAAACCATCGATGTATCGTATCGTTCATATCGCGCTTCACGTGTCGCACTAAACCAGTTGAACGATCCCACGCACAGCAAACCATCATCCCCAATAACAATTTTGCTATGAACACGATTGACCAGTTTTGTCGCAATACCAAGGGCGTTCAGTTTCTCCAGCGCCGCTTTGAGGTTCTGCTGCTTCTCTTTTCGCTTCTCAAAATCATTATGTTCAGTGTTGTAGCTTCTGTCAGTGACAATCGTGACGTTAATACCACGTGAACACGCCGCAATCATAGAATCAAGAAAACCGGTTTGCTCCAGTTTTTGCCAGGTCAGCCATGGAGAAACTATCGTGATGTGTTTACCGGTATTTTCAAACGTCTGATTCAGGAAATTATCATGCTGCTCCACACCATGGAGTGTGTAGATTTTGGTCTCGGAAGTTTTTAAATCCTTACGCTCTTTATAATCAAAAGTGAGCGCATTCTTCTCAGACTCAAAGAGATATTTTGCCAGTAATCCCCGTGGAGATGAGGCTGGCTGGATCTCAAACAGGTCCATATCGCCAAAGACCAGGAAACTGTCCTTCGCACGGGAGACAGCAACGTTCAGCATGCTGTTATCACTATCAATAAACCCACCGTCCTCATGCTTTGAATAGACTGGCGAGAATATAACAATCGCTCTTTCCGCCCCCTGAAGAGAATGCACTGTGCCCACTGTGAGCGACTTTTCATTCGCGCCTGTACTGATGCCTTGTTTACCCAGCGCCTGTTTGATGGTGGATACCTGAGCGCTAAAAGGCGTCACGATACCGACAACCTCATGAAGCGATTTGCCGTAATGCGCTTCAATATCTTGCTGGTTATCTGTCAGCCAGGCAGCTATCGTTTCAGCCTCAAGCAAATTATATCGACTTCCGCTACTTGCCAGCTCTCCTTTACCATCAATATGGAGATAACCCATGGCGGGCATTAAATTGCTCTCTTCACACCCTCTTTTAGGCAACAACTTACCGTGATAGCAGAGCGTATTGCAGTATCCAATAATATTATCGAAGCACCGGCGGTGCTCATATAAGTACATACCACGAGCCAGTTCGGGATCATATTGGTAGCGTGAAGCACACTGCGCTATTTTCATGACGCTACCAGATGCAGCGCTTTTACCAAGCTCTGCGATTGCCGTATATTTCTCAGTAATCTCTTCTTGCGTACTACCTGACAGAATTTTTTCCGCCAGCATGTTACCTATATCAATAGCGGGAGCAATACTCCATATTGGCGGAATCTGTTCCGTATCACCAATCACTAATGCCTTTTTAGCCAAGGCAAACGAGGCAGCAGCCACTTCAGGAAGCACCTGACCGGCTTCATCGACAATGAGTAAATCAGCGAAGTCATATAAATAGCTTTTCTCGAATTTACGCTGACCTTTATGCTCGCTTATCTGCATATTGCCGGGCAGCATATAGCAGGTCATGACCACACATGGGGTAAGTTTCATTCGGCGTTGCCAGCGAGCTGTTACCCCTTTAGCACCTTTCTTGCCCTTTTCTTTTTGCAGATCATCAATGCTGGCCATATCCATCAACCAACGACCTTCCCAGTAGTGGGTCGTCAGTAAGAATGCAGGGAAGCGAATCTGCGTATCAGCCAGTTCATCTGCCTGTGAGAAGCTCAGCTCCTCGTTGCCCCCATGTCCTAAATCAAGTGCCAGCCTCTGCCATTCCTGAGCCGCCTGCTGTTCTTTAAGAACAATTTCATGGGCGGAGTCAATCTGCTGCCGGTATGTTGTTTGCTCGCGCTCAGCGGTGTTGAGCAGTCCATCTATATTACGTTCGATGGTTTCAGGATCAGACCACTGATTTCCCGCAATCAGCGCACCTAATTTATCTTCGAGAAACAGTTGTATTTGGTACTGCCGCTTACTGCGAACCGCTGGAAGCCAGGAAAATAATGAATAGATCAGCGATTCACCGGCGCGATATTTTTTCCATTCCGCTTTAGCACTCTTCAGTAGAGTAACTTTTTGTTCTTGCCCGGAGAGTAATTTATTTAAATTATCGAGATATTGCTCAATGTCGTTAGCAATAAGCTCACGCGCCGCCCGAACCTGGCTTAACGTTTGCCATGCTGCATTCAGCCTTACCAATTGTTCGGATTTTGCTACTAACTGGCCATGCAGGAGTTCAATGACCTTTTCAGGGGATGAACAATCTTTTTCAGGAAAGGCTGCCTTAGCTTTCTCCAGATAAAACAGCAGTGCATCCTCTACATACTCTTTTGACTCAACCTGGTTGAAGAAATCTTCAGTTTGGTATTTTTTGGCTGCCTCGGCTTTACGAGTGCTTGAGGGGAAATAAGCGCCGAAGCTTTTCAGCTCTGGCAACCATCGTCCGGCCATTGCACCAGTACCCTGGGAAAAGTCTTTCCCGAACGCCTCGATAATGTTCGTTACAGCCTGGTTATTCGTTGAAGTCGCGATAATAACCGGAGGCTCCGCTTTTTCGAGAGCCGCTCTGGCCCACTGTGTGGCGATGATAGAAAGCACCAGCGTGGTTTTCCCGGTTCCCGGAGGGCCGTTAACGGCAAGTATATCGCCATGCCTGGCATCCAGAAAATGGCTTAAGGCATCGCGCTGAGCCTTTGCCAGCGGGAACTTATCTCCGGAGTGTCCAAGCCTGTCGCTGAATTTTGCTTCCGGAGCGAGCAAAGACTCTGCAGCATGAACCTCCCGCGAGGCGAAACGATTGAAAAGCGGCACATCCTTTTTGCAAACAAGCAGGTGGTCATAAAGCGAAAGGATATGGAAACTGGCGCCTCCAGATTGCGCCGTTTTAACAATATAACCGTGCTCAGCGAGTTCATATTGCTCGGGATTTTTAATCCAGTCGCCGACAACGTTCTTCAGTAGCCTCTCTGAATCATCCAGATATCGACGCCAATCCTGCTGCCAGGCTGCATACCGTGCTTCTCGTTCTTCATCCGTTTCGGCAGTGTTGTCAACGCTGTCATCAAAGTTGATAGAGAATGACGTATGTGTCGTTTTATATTTGTCATACTGCTCAATCTCACCAATCGAAAATGCCCCTTTTGGCAAAGGTTCAAGCAGGTCTCTGGGAATAGAAGTCGCTGGATTCGGATATAAAAAACCTTCACGGCTCAACAGGGCTTGCGTCACTATCGGGGTAACAATATCAGGCGCACCAGCGGAACGGTCCTTTCCATGCTGCAGTAACCGGAAATAAACCTTTGGCCGCAGGATGACATCGACTGTTTCGACGTCGTCTTTTTCTCCTTCAAAAAATTTATCGACGATCGCTTCGTCAAGACGTCCCGCCGCTATCCCATGCCAGTGAGTGAAATTTTTGGCGTCTTTGCGTTCAAAACTGCCCTTTCCTGATTCAGCATCTGCCAGCGAGTTGCGCCAGTATGAGGGAAACCTTAAAGCATTTTCATCCATTACCAGTCCTATGACTCAATGAAATCCATTGATTTATCGAATATAAAATCACCGTATGGATAACTATTGTCCACGTTGAAAGGCTGGCTGCAACGTTTTGTTCACGCTTCGATACAAATACTCAGGTTATACGGAGTCCAGGAGGCAACCATATCCTGCTGCATGGCACATAAAAGCTTTATAACCGAAGCAGCAGAGGGTTACCGGTTTCACAGCACGCTCCAGAAGCCAGTGAGCCCTACTGGCAGCGTTCAATGCAATATTGGAACCTGTAAGTTCAGAAAATATAGCTGTCAAAGGTGGTTCTGTATGTAGGCTCTCCAGCTATTGTTTTGTCCGATGCTTGCGAATAAAAGCATTCAAAATGTCGCCTTCACCATGCATGACAGAAAAAGAATATTCACACTCTTTCTTTATCAAGATTCCACATAATTCCTTGTGCAAATCTACATTAACTCCCTTTCCTTTCTGAGCTTTCTTCACACCGAGCTCACATGAACTGATTAATTCAACGTTACAGGGTTTCTTCAAACAATTCACACCCTCAATTAATCCCTGGAGAATGCATCTATTTGCGGTCGTATCACTGTAGGAGAAGGTCAGATATTTTATTTTTCCTTCACATTCCAGCACAACTTCCGCCGAACCTTCACGTGTTGCAGCATCACAACTTCCTGTTGAATATATTTTTACCATCTTCATTTTGTACCTCTCTCCTTACCAAACGAATCATGACATCCTATATCAAAGGCATTCTCGTCAAAACTTAACTATCTCAGTAAATTCTCCCGATGCCATTCCAGATAACAATACGATTCAACAGAAAATTGCTTTATTTTCTCCGGCAACGAAAACTGCTCTTTAACACTAATATCCAGCTCCTTACTAATTAATAAACGTCCATCGTTTTCAAACGAAATCCATCCCTGATCAAATAGAATATCAATATGAGCAGCCAATATCATTCCATTATAAGGATCAAGACGTTCATTCCCATTCTCGCAGGCAGCCCACGGTTTTATATGGCTGGCACGTAGTAACGGCGCAAAAGTCGTTCCCGTAACAGGGCATGCCGGATACAACATAAGACAATTTTTCCGAAAGGTACCCTGCCCCAACCGTGCCGCAATAAGTTGCTCGCGTACAGTATCTTCAATACTTTTATCCTGCTGAATAATAAGACAGTCTCGTTGTGCCTGTTCATCTCCATCAGAAGATATTAACGAAAGAACGCGCTGCTCAATCACACTCTCTGAAAGCACACTCAATCGCTGATGCACACGCTGCGCTGAATGAGAAAGCGCAGCAGGAGCGCCCTGCTCGTCAAGCCAGCCGACACGCACATCACTAAGCCAGGAATCAAAACGGTCACGACTATTTTTCAGGCTATTGCGAAACTCACTAGCGGTTTTGCCCGCCCCGAAACAGGGATAAAACAAGGCATAAGCCTCTTTCCATTTCTGAACACCCAGTCCCACGGGTGGTTGAGATTTACCGTACTTCGACAAATACCACGCCACTTCAAGCAAATCGTCTTCCGAGCTATTCAATGTTACATCCTGTTTTTCCAGCGTAATTCATCACCGGATTATGTCTGAAAAGATCGTTAACTAAACTGATCAGGTTAGTTGTTTTAGCAAAAACTTCTCACACCGGTTTTCACCATCAACAAGCACGACACGCGACCAACAACACAAAAAGGAACACGCTATACCCCTACACAAAATCCGCCAGGAGTGGCTGACGCTGGATGAGGCCGCAGAAGTCATCCGGCAGAACAACACCACATCACCTTATAAAGGTTATCCAATTAACAGGCAGGTATGCTGGTTGCCGATACAACCAGCAATCAATGTGGCGAATATCAGTTCACCGTATCAATCAGCGCGGACAACAATGTGCTGAAGTTAGCGTATGTTTCAATGACATAATCCGTAGATGCTTTATCGCGGATCTCGAAACAGTCATTTGCGAAGTTGTAAGCAAACAAGGACAAAACATCCTCCCCAATCAGTACCTTGTCAGAAAGGTTCGGATCGACATACATCTCGTTGTCACGTGTTTCAAAGTTGCGTATGTAGATATTCGACCATACGGGTTCACCGTTCTCCGCCTGCACCACGCTATACAGCGTCAAACCGTTGTACTCAAATCCATCCATGATTTTGAACATATCTGAGTAGTCCAGCCGTTTGATCATCAGGCGCTGGATATCCTCAAAAACCTTTCTCTTCTGTGCCTTCCATTCAGCAGGGGCTATTTGGCGCATCAAGTCTGCCATTACGTCTGGGTCTACTGGGTTAACTACCGGGTAATTATTTTCAACAAGCAGTTTTTTGAGGGCTCCAGGAGTGAAATAATTCTTTAGCTGAGCAGGTAACAAAGCAGGCATTGCTATTGTTCTTCCTTCCTCGTCGCAAAACTCGACAAGATAGCCCAGTGTAGGGGTATCGAAAATCATGACAATCGTACCAACGGCCCCTTTTACCAGTCCTTCATTCGGTAAATCCTCGCCTAAAACCACAACGTCTAATTCGGCTCTTTTCATTTTTATTCTCTCATTTAACGAATATGGTTGTAAGTCGGGGAACTAGCGCGTCTGTTTCATACATCCAGCCTGTACGCACTATCGCTGTTTCACCGTTGACGCCTAAAATGGGCATATCGACAGCCATTGTTTGGCCGTAATTATTTGTCTGCAACACTTTTGCTGGGGCCGATAATACGCCTTCCTGAATTCTTGCGGCTAAAACATCTGCATTAGTTGGGTTGTATCCCAGTGCTGACTCAAACACCCTGGCTTTGTGCCCCCCTGTAGGATGTGTTGAATCTAAAGCATAAGCCGCGAGTTTTTTCGGGTCGATAACGGCGTGTTCAGCATTCACTAATGTACCACTCTCAGAGGTGAAGCCTTTTACATATGGGCTTTCAAGTACTGGTATTTTACTGAGACCCGATATTTCATCTATTTCGCTTAAAGGGTTCAACCTGCCCATTGTTAATCCTGCCGCAACAGAGGCACCCGCAATGATTAATCCTTTGTTGTTCATGATTTGATCGTAGCCCGCTGGAGCATCCCCACCAAGCTGCTGCGCTATTTCATGGAAACCTTCAATATTGCCGTTATACACACCACCAGCGGCCAGCAGTCGACCAACAGCTTTACTATTCAGCGTCTTCCCCGATGGCGCAGTTATTGGCTCATAATAATCGTAATGCATCCGTTGGGTGGGGGCAGGCTTCCTGCCTTGCCGATCGGCTATTGCGTAACGATAAGCGCTAGTAATTTCGCCCTTAAACCATGAATGCCGCGATGAGGCGGTAGGTGTAAAAATCAAATCACCATTATCGTCGATGTAAAATGGATTCCTGTCACTGCTCCAGCGCCTGGAGGTATCTACTCCAACTAGCCAGCCAATTTGCAGTGCGCGTTCTACTTCATCATAAATGGGATCTGCGTAGCGGCGTTGCCTTCGTTCATATGGTCTTTGATGTGGAGATATGCTGTATTTTTTTTTGGGAAGACCAAAAGAGAGACTGTGACCGTTCGCTTCATAAGAAAGATCGTAATGTATACATGCCTCTCTCAGCGAACCCGCTGGCGTCAGAATGTATTGAAAATCTTCAGGGTCTAATCGCCGTGTTAAATCGTGTGACCGGTAAAGTCGAAGCATGTGAAATCCTTATCCTTAAAATTAATAAAGATTCTCCGCCCCGACAGATTAAAAATCAACCGATGAACACACTGAATATATAATAATTCGTTGCTGACAACTAATGCAGGCAGAATTTCAGTTCAAAACACACTTTAAATTCAGCTAGCGAATATTTACAGACAAAATAATAAACAATATTTATCCTTTAAACCATAGCAGTCTTCTTACCGTAATAGATTTCTTCGATGCCATTCCAGATAACAATACGACTCAACAGAAAACGCCTTTATTCTCTCTGGATACAAAAGCGGCTCTTTAGCATTCATATCCGGTTCATTGCGAATTAATAAACGCCCATCGTTCTCAAAGCTGTTCAGGTTAGTTGTTTCAGCAAAACTTCTCACACCGGTTGTCACAGTCAACAAGCATTACGCGCAATCTACAACACAACAAGAAACGACCCGCCAGGGTTCATCTGAATGCCGAGACCGCTAAAGTCAAAGAGTCTGTATTCCGTGTCAGGTGGCCAAGGTGCGGATAGATAAAAATGAATAAAACGGAAAAATCACAAAATAATCACGGTTACTTTTGGGAGGTAAATTATGTTTAAATTACAGCCGGATATGGACGGAAACGGACACAAAAAAAGCCGCCCTTAAGCGACTTTGATTTGCATCTTTTGGTGCCGAAGGCCGGACTCGAACCGGCACGTATTTCTACGGTTGATTTTGAATCAACTGCGTCTACCGATTTCGCCACTTCGGCACTGAAGGGGATGCGGAAACGTTGTGGATTATACCTGTCGCGCGCCGCCATGCAAGCGACGACGCGCTAAACACGCGCTAAGTGCCCAAAAAACCAGCGCCCTTCGTCAGTCCAGCTCAGACACCGCCAGCCGAATCACCCTCGCTGCCTTCTGCTCCGGCAGCGCCAGCACCTTCGCCCACATCTCCTGCACCATATCGCAGGAGAGCTTCTCTTTGCCCGCCGCCTTCTCCGGCGTCTGCAGCAGCTGGATGTCCTCGCCGTACTTATCGGCAAGTTGCTTCATCACCGGTCGCACATCTTCGACAGCCGCCTCGCGCTCGGCCGGGGTTACGGTGTGGCGATTTTTGCCGTAGGCCGCGCGCATCATGTCGGCGTCGGCCTGCATGCGCCGCGCCATCAGGTCTTTATCCAGCATGCGCATCGGGTTGATGCCGCCCTTCACCATCGGGTAGAGGAAGCGGAAGCAGGCGTCATCGCTCACCTTCTGGATGGCGGCGGTCTGCTCCATGTTGATGGTCATGTAGTTCACCACGTTGGCGTCCGGGGCGTTTTGCAGGCGCGACATCTGCAGATGTAGGATCTGCGGCTGGATGGTGTCGATAATCTGCTGCTCCGGCTCGCCCGCTTTTTGCAGGGCGGCCATCTGGTCAAGGATGCGCTGATGCAGCGCGGGCTCCTGCTCCTTAATCACCTGCCAGGCGGGCATCGCGTTGAGGGCGTTATCCATCTGCCGTTCCGGGGCGCGCTGCCTGTCGAAGAACACCCAGAACGCCACGGCGGCGGCCACCACAACAACCATCACGGTACGGGTCCACGTTTTATTCATCTCGCATCCTTATCCTTGAGTTGTGCCGGTTTACACCGGCACGCCGCTGTGGAAGCGAAACTCGTTGTCCGGTGTCGAGATAAGTGTGGCTTCAATTTCGCCAAAATGCTGTATGCGCGGTGAGATATCGTCGTCGCTCACCTGCTGGGCCAGGATCAGATAGTCCTGATAGTGGCGCGCTTCCGAGCGCAGCAGCGAGAGATAGAACTTCTGCAGGTCGTCGTCGAGGAACGGGGCCAGCGCGGCGAAGCGTTCGCAGGAGCGGGCTTCGATGTAGGCGCCGCAGATGAGCTTGTCGATCAGCGTCAGCGGTTCGTGGGTGCGCACTTCCTTCAGCATCCCTTTGGCGTAGCGGCTGGCGGTAATTTTGACGTACGGAATGTCGCGGGCCAGCATCGCCTCGCGCACCTGCCAGAAGTGGTGCAGCTCCTCTTTAATCAGCAGTACCATGCTGTCGATGAGCGCCTGGCCCCACGGGTCGTCGGTTTTGGGCATCATGCTTTTGCCAATCTGCCTGTGCAGGGCGATGAAGTCCGGCTCCGGGCCGTCGCGGAAGGTGAACTGTTCGTAGGGTTTGAGCCAGTCGAGCAGCGCGTCGGCACCGCTTTCGTCGGCGACGTATTTACGCACCAGCAGCAGCGCGGTCTGGGCGGCCTTGAGCTCGCACACCATGTGGTCGGTAAGCAGCAGCGGCAGGTTCGCCGGGTCGCGGGCGTTATCAATCCATGCTTGCGGGGTCGGGCACTGGAGGAAGTTGAGTACGGGGGCGAGTATCTGCGGGTAATCCATGGTTCTGCCTTGAAAAAGCGGTGGNCCACCGCCTGAAACGCTTAGTGACGCACGCCGTCGTCGTCTTCGTCGACGTAATCTTCGTCGTCGCCTTCTTCGCCGTCTTCACCGTTCGGATCTTCGAAGTAGGTTCCCCAGCCGTCGTATTCCACTTCAAACTTCTCGGCCAGGTTCATCAGCTGTTCTACCTGCGCGTCGATCAGCTCCGCCTTCAGCGCGCCTTCGCTCAGGATGTCGCAGCAGATGACGGTGTCGCCCTCTTCCACTTCCAGCTCTTCCGGCTCGGTCACTTCGTAACCCAGCTTGAAGGCCTCTACCGCCAGTTTTTCCAGCGCGTCGAAATCATCCGCAGAGAAATGGTGCTCGATGGTGTACAGCGCGTCCGGATCGCTACCGTCTTCCAGCAGTTCTTCAATAATCAGACGCGTCTCTTCGCGTTGCTCTTCCAGGTGTTCCGGGTTTGCCATGGCTCAATCCTCTTTAAAGTGCGGCAGATACTTCTATTTTCACACACGGACGGGTTTGCCTCCACCTTTGTTGGAAAGATTTGTGAAACGGGGTTGCAAATGAATAATTACATATATAAAGTGAATTTTAATTCAATAAGTGGCGTTCGCCATGTGAGGATAAAATGTCTGATCTGTACAAGAAACACTTTCTGAAATTGCTCGACTTTACCCCTGCACAGTTCACTTCTCTGCTGACCCTTGCCGCACAGCTCAAAGCCGATAAAAAAAATGGCAAGGAAGTACAAAAGCTTACCGGTAAAAACATCGCGCTCATCTTCGAAAAAGACTCAACCCGTACACGATGCTCTTTCGAAGTTGCCGCATTTGACCAGGGCGCGCGCGTTACCTATTTAGGGCCGAGCGGCAGCCAGATTGGGCATAAAGAGTCAATTAAGGACACCGCGCGCGTGCTCGGACGGATGTACGACGGCATTCAGTATCGCGGTCACGGCCAGGAAGTGGTTGAAACGCTGGCGCAGTACGCGGGCGTGCCGGTGTGGAACGGGCTGACCAACGAGTTCCATCCGACACAGCTGCTGGCAGACCTGCTGACCATGCAGGAGCACCTGCCGGGCAAGGCGTTTAACGAGATGACGCTGGTCTACGCGGGCGACGCGCGCAACAACATGGGCAACTCGATGCTGGAAGCGGCGGCGCTGACCGGGCTGGATCTGCGCCTGGTGGCCCCGAAAGCCTGCTGGCCGGAAGAGAGCCTGGTGGCGGAGTGCAGCGCGCTGGCGGAGAAGCACGGCGGGAAAATTACCCTGACGGAAGACGTAGCGGCGGGCGTGAAGGGCGCGGACTTTATCTATACCGACGTGTGGGTGTCGATGGGCGAAGCCAAGGAGAAGTGGGCGGAGCGTATCGCGCTGCTGCGCGGGTATCAGGTGAACGCGAATATGATGGCGCTGACCGGCAACCCGGACGTGAAGTTCCTGCACTGTCTGCCGGCGTTCCATGACGACCAGACCACGCTCGGCAAGCAGATGGCGAAGGAGTTCGACCTGCACGGCGGGATGGAAGTGACGGACGAGGTGTTTGAGTCGGCGGCGAGCATCGTGTTCGACCAGGCGGAAAACCGGATGCATACGATTAAGGCGGTGATGGTGGCGACACTTGGGGAGTGATTGGGTCCTCTGCGCGTTGATGCCCTCTCCCACGGGGAGAGGGAGAACACCGGCTCCATTTCATTGATTTTTCACCCCGAAAAAGGTACGTTTTCGCCTTAATTCCAGCGTGGACATGCCAGCATTATGCCGATTATTCAGTCTGTTGAACGTGCGTTGCAGATCCTCGACCTGTTCAACGAGCAGGCCACCGAGCTTAAGATCACCGACATCAGCAAACTGATGGGGCTGAGCAAGAGTACCCTCCACTCGCTGCTGAAAACCCTGCAGCTTCACGGCTATATCGATCAGAACCCGGAGAACGGTAAGTATCGCCTCGGCATGAAGCTGGTCGAGCGCGGTCATTTTGTCGTGGGCTCCATCGATATTCGTCAGAAGGCGAAAGGCTGGCTGACAGAGCTGTCCCAGCGGACCGGGCAGACCACCCATCTGGGGATCCTGGACGGGCGTGAAGGGGTCTATATCGAGAAGATTGAAGGCAAGCTGGCCGCTATCGCCTATTCGCGCATCGGCCGCCGCCTGCCGGTTCACGCCACCGCCATCGGCAAGGTGTTGATTGCCTGGCTGGGCGAGACCGAGCTGAACGCCCTGCTTGAGGGCTATCAGTACACCGCCTTTACGCCCGCTACTCTCTCCTCTCGCGAAGCCTTAATGAGCGCCCTGGCGCAGACCCGCGAGCAGGGCTATGCCCTGGATAGCGAAGAGAACGAGCAGGGCGTGCGCTGCGTGGCGGTGCCGGTGTGGAACCACGAGTCCCGCGTCATTGCCGCCCTGAGCCTGTCGACGCTGACCTCCCGCGTGGACGACGCAGAGCTGGCTAACTTCCGCGAGCAGCTTCAGCAGGCCGGGCTCCAGCTTTCACGCGCGCTGGGCTACCCGGCCTGAGCCGTCAGGCCGGCTCGTAGGTGAAGTAGTCGAAGTCCGCGTGGCAGCCGTCGCCGCTGATGTCCTCGCAGTGCAAACCCACAAACGCGCCGGTGAAGAAGCCGCGCCCGCCGATGTAGTCGTCCGACAGCTTCCACGCCTCATACGTTACCGGCACGGTGTGCCACGTCTCGCCGTCAAACGAGTAGCTGTAGCGGTAGACCAGCGTATCCACGTCCACGCGCAGCCAGACGCTCTCCGCACTCTCCGGCACCGGAATCGGCTGCTCGTGCAGCGGCCACGACGGCACGTTGTGGTCGAGCTGGATCACCTTAATCGTTCTGCCCTGCCCCTCCTCGTAGTCCACAAAGCAGTAGCTCCAGTTTTTGCTGTTGTAGTAGCAGGTCAGCCCCGCGCTCTGCTGGAAGTGGACCGGCGAGAACTGCATCTGCGTTTCTGAGCGGAAAGCGAAGTGCTGCCAGCGGCGCGCCACGGTCGACTGGGTAAAGGTGGAGTTGAGCGAGTCGTTGCCGTAGAGCCGTAAGTAGCCCGGCCGCGCGGTGAGTGAGCCGAGAGTGTCGTCGAACGGGATGCGCAGGGTCTGCAGTTCCGGGTCGAGCGAACTGGCGTCGAAATCGTCCCGCCAGCCGTTCTGAGCGGTAGCGGGCTGCTCCGCCATCTGCGGGCCTTTCACGGTCAGCTGCGCGTGCTTGCCGCCTTCCACGTACGGCCAGCCGTCGCGCCATTCAATGCGGGCGATGCCGGTCTCGCGCCCCAGCGGGCAGTAGCCGCGCCCGCCGGAGGCCAGCAGCGGCGCGCCGGGCAGGCGCAGCGGGCGGCTGGTGAGGTAGGCCATGTACCACTCTCCGGTGTGGGTCTGCAGCAGCGAGCCGTGCCCGCTCTTCTGCAGCGGGTTCTCCGGCAGGTGCCAGCTGGTCATCATCGTCACGTCCGGGTGCAGCTCGTACGGCCCGTCGATATTTCTTGAACGCAGCACCACGACGGCGTGCTCGTAGCTGGTGCCGCCTTCGGCGACCATCAGGTAGTACCATCCCGCGTGGCGATAGAGGTGCGCGCCTTCGGTGTAGCAGAGCGGCGTGCCGGTAAACAGGGTTTTGCGCTCCGGCGAGAGCGTGCCGGTCTGCGGGTCAAACTCCTGCATCACGATGGTGTTGTGCGGGTTGCTGTGGTGGCGCGGCCCCCACGGGCGGTAGAGGTAGTACTTGCGGCCATCGTCGTCGTGGAACAGGGACGGGTCAAACCCGCCGTTGCCCATCGGGATCGGCTCGCTCCACGGCCCCTCGATGGACGGCGCGGTGACGAGGAAGTTGCGGCCGTTTTTCCACGGCGAGTCGACAATCTTCACGTCAGTGTAGAGCAGCCAGAATTTGCCGTCGGCGTAGCTCAGGCACGGTGCCCAGATGCCGCCGGAGTCCGGGTTGCCCCTCATGTCCAGCATCGACACGCGGTCCAGCGGGGTGCTGACCAGCGACCAGTTTTTCAGGTCGCGGGAGTGGTAGATGCGCACGCCCGGGAACCACTCGAAGGTCGAGGTGGCGATGTAGTAGTCCTCGCCCTGGCGGCACAGGGACGGGTCCGGGTTGAAGCCGGTCAGGATTGGGTTAGTAATTTCCATGTTGCCTCCGGTTAATGGGATGCGGCTGTCGCGGCGTCGGGAACGATTTCACCCTTCGCCGCGCGATGCTTAATCAGCTGCTGGCTGATGGCCTCCACGCGGGCGTCGGTGAGCTTATAAAACGACAGCATGATGAACATGCCCGCGTAGAGCACCACGGGCACCACGCAGAACAGAATTTTGATGGTGGTGAGCACCTCGACCGGCTGCACGCTGCTGCTGGCGGAATAGTTCACGTACGCCAGGATCCAGCCCACCACCGCCCCGCCAATCGCCAGGCCAATCTTCAGGCTGAACAGGTAGGTGGAGAACACCAGCCCGTCGAGGCGGCGTCCGCTGCGGCTCTCCTCGTAATCCACCACGTCAGAGGCCATCAGCCACTGCAGCGGCGTGGTGGTGTTAAAGACGAACAGGAACAGAATGTTGAGGGCAAAAATCAGCGCGATGTGCTCCGCCGGGGTGACGAAAATCAGCAGGCTGATCAGCGAATAGGCGACGATGATCCACTTGAAGGCGGTAACGCGGTCGAAGCGGCCCAGCAGGCGGGAGGAGCAGAGCGAGCCGAACATGGTGGCGAGGCTGCCGTAGAGTAAGAACTGGGTCGCCATCTCCGGGTGATCCATCACGTATTTCACGAAGTAGAGCGTCGCCCCGCCGCGCACTACGTTAGAGCAGGTCGCCATCATCTTGAACGCGCACATGATGCGCCACTGGCCGTTGCCCAGCAGCAGCTTAAGGTCTTTCGCCACCGACGAGCCCGGCTGCACCTCAAAGGTATAGCGCTCTTTGGTGGTAAAGAAGCAGACGTAGAGCAGCACCACGCCGCTCAGGCCCAGCACGCACATGGCGCCGAAATAGCCCACCTGCTCGTTCCCTTTGCCGATGATGCTCACCAGCGGCAGCGCGATGCCGCTGATGGCGAGCGAGCCCGCCGCCGCCAGGAAGAAGCGCCAGGACTGCAGGGCGTGACGCTCTTTCGGGTCGGCGGTAATGACGCCCGGCATGGCGCAGTACGGCACGTTAACGAAGGTATAAACCAGGGTCAGGAGAATGTAGGTCACGCAGGCGTAGATGATTTTGCCCTGCGCGGAGAAGTCCGGCGTGTAGAAGGTTAGCACGCAGACGATGCCGAACGGGATGGCGCCCCACAACAGGAACGGGCGGAACTGGCCGTGCCGCGTGCGGGTGCGGTCTACCAGCAGCCCCATCAGCGGGTCGGTAACGGCGTCGAGCACGCGGGAGACCAAAAACAGCGTGCCCATAATCCCCGCCGACAGGCCGAAGACGTCGGTGTAGAAATAGGCCAGCAGGAACATCGTGGCCTGCCAGACGAAGCCGCAGGCGGTGTCACCCAGCCCGTAGCCAATTTTGTCTTTCATGGTTAATTGCGTCATCAGAATTACACCCTTATGTAGTGTGCTGAATTACAACATCGTGTTAATGGAGTGTAATGAGCTGTTCAATTAACCAGCAATGGTCATATCTTATTTCCGAATTACGTTATTTTGCTTTTGTGACGCCACCGATATATCGCAACTTATTGTTTATATTATTAACTAACAAAAACAACAAAGCCGTCCGCGGAATATTTTTCGCAGACGGTTTTATCTCAGAAAATAATTAAATGCCGAGCGCTTTTTTACCGGCGTTAATTACCTCAATGATTTTTTCGGTGTCATAAATACAGCCTTTCCAGGTGCCGCCACTCACCGACTGCAGTGCCGCCCACAGCCGGGTATCGTCCGGCAAAAAGTCGTGAGCGTGCAGGTCCGGGTGCGTCGGCCTGACTGCCAGCTCGCGCGCCCCCTCTTCCGGCGTCAGCGGGTTTTCTGCGGTACCGATAAAGTTGACGCTGCCCGTCAGGGTCAGGCGGTCCACGGCTTTCTCGATGATGTCGTTATCGCGCAGCTTGCCAATCGGCCCGCCCGCCAGCGCCTCCGGCGACACGTGGCCGAAGCAGGCGCCCGTCGACACGCCCGAGAAGCGCGCATCGGTGATTAACGATACCGTCTTGCCCCATGAGATGTGTTTGAGCGCGGAGGTGAGCTGGTAGGTCTCTTCCATGCCGGTGCCGGACGGCCCGCCGCCGATCACCACCATGATATCGCCCTGCTTAATCTCTTCCCGCTTGATGGCCTTAATCGCCTGCGCTTCCGAGACAAACACCCGCACCCGGCCGGTGTGGCGGTACACGCCATCGTCATCCACCACCGACGGGTCGATCGCTGTGGCCTTGATCACCGATCCTTCCGGCGCGATGTTGCCCGTCGGGAAGCAGACCGTCGAGGTCAGCCCTTTCGCTTTTGCCTTCTCCGGCGGCAGGATCACGTCATCCGGATCCACGCCATCCTGCTCGCGCAGACACTGGCGGAAGCGCGCCCGGCGCTCGGACGCTTGCCACCAGTCGAGGTTCTCGCCCACCGTCTGGCCGGTGACGGTCATCACATCAAGATGCAGCAGGCCGAGATCGCGCAGGTGGAGCATCACCTCCGGCACGCCGCCCGCGAGGAAGGCGCGCACGGTCGGGTGATAGTCCGGGCCGTTGGGCAGCACGCTTACCAGGCGAGGCACCCTGCGGTTGACGCGCGTCCAGTGTTCAACGTCCGGAATCGTGCAGCCCGCCGCGTGGGCGATGGCCGGAATGTGCAGCAGTAAATTGGTGGAGCCGCCGAACGCCGCGTGGATCACCATCGCGTTTTCGATGGCTTTGTCGGTGAGGATGTCGCGCGTGGTGATGCCGCGGTTATCCAGCTCGCTCACCGCCCGCGCCGACTGGCGGGCGATCTCCAGCCACACCGCCTGTCCAGACGGCGCCAGCGCGGAATGCGGCAGCGCCAGGCCCAGCGCTTCCGCCACCACCTGCGAGGTGCCCGCTGTGCCGAGGAACTGACACCCACCACCCGGCGACGCGCAGGCGCGACAGCCCAGCTCGGCGGCCTCCTGCAGGGAAAGTTCGTGGTTGGCAAAGCGCGCGCCGATGGTCTGCACCTTGCCCGCGTCTTCCCCCACGGTCGGCGGCAGCGTCGCCCCGCCCGGCACCAGAATGGTCGGCAGGTCGTGCATCGCGGCCAGGGCAATCATGGTGGCGGGCAGCCCTTTATCGCAGGTCGCCACGCCGATCACCGCCCGGCGCGTCGGCAGGGAGCGGATCAGGCGGCGAAACACGATCGCCGCATCGTTGCGGTACGGCAGAGAGTCGAACATGCCGTGCGTGCCCTGCGAGCGCCCGTCGCACGGATCGCTGACGAAGGCCGCGAACGGGATCCCGCCGTTGCGCGTGATCTCCTTCGCTGCCGCCTGCATCTGCATGCCAATTTCCCAGTGCCCGGTGTGGTAGCCCAGCGCGACCGGGCGTCCGTCCCCGGCGCGGATCCCGCCCTGGGTACCGATAATCAGCACCTCTTTGCCAGTGAGCTTGTTGGCGTCCCAGCCCATTCCAGCGTTCTGGGTCATGCCGAACAGGTTGCCGCTGGGGGATTCCATCAGCATCTGCGGGGTCAGCGGCAGCGCGCCCTGCGGCCCCGCCGCGTGGGTGATCACCGCATAAAACGCATCTTCCTGCGGGGTGAAAATTTTCTCGATGGTCATGGTTGTCTTCCGGCTCAGCAGAGCTTGAGCTGTTGCAGCAGGGTTTTCAGCTGCGCCTTGCGCGGCTCGTCCAGCGGTGACGCGGGCGGCAGCACGTGCGTGGAAATCGGGCGGCCGCAGAGCACTATCGCCTCTTTAATCACGTTCACAAACGGCGTATCCAGCTGATACATCTGCGGAATTTGCAGTAAGGTCTGATGATACTCAGCCGCCTTCGCCACGTCTTTATCCCGCCAGGCTTTCAGGAGATTCACCGACACCTGCGGGGCAAAGTTGCCGCTCGCCGAAATAGCCCCGTCGCCGCCGAGCAGCAGGGTATTAAACAGATGATCGTCGTAGCCGCACAGCACGGTGAAATGCGGATGGGCGGCTTTGACGGTGTGGATCATGCTGCGCAGGTGGGCGACGGAGTCGATGGTGTCTTTGATGCCGATAATGTTGCTGCGCGAGTCGGCGAGGGTTTTCACCAGCGCCGGGGTCAGATCCTGCCCGGTCAGCGCCGGGAAGTTATAGAGCATTACCGGCAGCGTGACGCTGTCCGCCACCTGCTCGAAGTAGCGGATCAGATTCGCTTCCGACACTTTCCAGTAGTAGGGGTTAATCACCACGATGCCGTCCGCGCCCGCCTGCTGCGCGTGCTGGCTCAGCTCAATGGTTTCCCGGGCGTTGGTGCCGCCGGTGCCGATCAGCACCGGCACGCGACGATCGACGTGATCGATAGCAAAGCGGGCAATGGTTTTACGCTCTTCGGCGCTGAGCTGGGAGAACTCGCCGCCGCTGCCCAGGAAGAACAGGCCGTCAACGCCTGCTGCAATCAGATCGTCGATCAGCGCGGCGGTGCCCTGCTTATCGAGCTGGCCGTCGGCGGTAAAAATGGTGGAGACAGGGGGAATGATTCCCGTGAACAACGCGGACTGCGGCATGAGATCTCCTTGCTGAATCATTTTGTTCTACATTATAGAACGGCGTTCATTAATTTAACGATCATACTATGACGCAGAAAAAGCGCAGGTAAATGGGAAGGGATGAGGGAGTGCGGGAAATATAAGCTGGATCACATTATGCGTGGGTGCGGTCTGGTGCCCTCACCCTAACCCTCTCCCACAGGGAGAGGGAACTTTTACACTCTCCCTGTGGGAGAGGAGGGTCTTACTTCACCAGCATTTTCACTACTACTTTTCGCACCTGCGCAGGCGCTCCCACCGCGCACAGCGGCTTATGCACTTCGCCCGGCCAGAACACCACGAAATCCCCTTCGTTCAGCACCACGGTTTTTTCCTGCTCGCCCTCCGGCAGGAACGCGATGTCTTTCTCCGCCAGCCAGTCCGTGTCCGGCGTGCCGTGCGGCAGGGTGCTGAAGGTCATTCCTTCCTGGCCTTTCATAATTATCTGGATGTCCAGATAGCGCGCGTGGAACTCGGCGCGGCGCTCGGCGAACGGCTGGGTCGTGTCTTCAGAAACCAGATAAAACAGGCTGTTGCCGTTGATGTCGTGTTTCCCGAGCGGCGTGGCGTCGGTGACGTGGGCTTTGACGTGCTCAATGGCCTGACGCAGATCGTCAGGCAGCCAGGACTGCAGATGGTGGATGTTGCCAACAATCATGTTTTAACCCTCAATATAAAACATTGTTTCATTTTTATCTTTTATACGAGAATCCCGGCTGCCATACCAGCCCTTTTTGGAAGAGGTTTGCGCGAGCGCATGTTTATCGGGAATGGTGTTAAATTGCTGTTAACCCTGCCCAGGCATTTATGCAGGGGTTATGCATAACCTCGATCCGTGCTTATCGCACGGCTGTTCTAACCTCTTGATCATGCTCTCTAATTAACAAAACCCGTTGCCGCCTCACACTTTACTGTTTTGATAATTTGCTCTAAAAAACCATAATTATTTATTGATTTTTCTTAAGTCAAAAATAGTTAATTACGTTAATTGCATAGCCATTCTTATGCATAATATTTATTATTTAAAATCAGCCACATAACAACATATTTCAAAAGATTAATATCTACAAAATAATAACAACCTCAAATAATGCCACCGGATCCTGCTTAGCTATTCACCCCTCAATAATATGAAATTAATCATTATCTGATGCGAATCATGCAAATGAAAACAAACCCCTTAATATCCGGTTTCGCGTGAGCAATATCACATTACGGATTATTTAACTGCCTAGTATAAATCACGAAATCAATTGAGCTTAGCCGCCATGCAATTAAATACATCACATGGCGCATGCCCTTTTTATTCTGAAAACAGTTAAAGGAATAATTATGGAAAAGCATTACGTCGGTTCTGAAATTGGTCAATTGCGTAGCGTTATGCTGCACCGTCCGAATTTAAGTCTGAAACGTTTAACGCCGTCAAACTGTCAGGAGCTGCTTTTCGATGATGTGCTCTCGGTTGAACGGGCGGGTGAGGAGCATGATATTTTCGCAAACACGCTGCGCGAGCAGGGTGTGGAAGTCCTGCTGTTGACCGACCTTCTGACACAAACCCTTGATATTGCAGAGGCGAAGGCCTGGCTTCTGGATACGCAAATCTCTGACTACCGTCTCGGCCCGACCTTTGCCGGCGACGTCCGCGGCTGGCTGGCGGATATGCCGCACCGCGAACTGGCGCGCAGATTAAGCGGCGGATTAACCTACGGTGAAATTCCGGCAGCCATTAAAAATATGGTGGTCGATACCCACACGGCGAATGATTTTATTATGAAGCCGCTGCCGAACCATTTATTTACCCGAGATACTTCCTGCTGGATTTATAACGGCGTGTCCATTAACCCGATGGCCAAACCGGCGCGTCAGCGCGAAACGAATAACCTGCGGGCAATATATCGCTGGCACCCGGCGTTTGCCGACGGTGATTTTATTAAGTATTTCGGCGACGAAAATATTAATTACGACCACGCCACCTTAGAAGGAGGTGACGTATTAGTGATTGGCCGCGGTGCGGTGCTGATCGGCATGTCCGAACGCACTACCCCGCAGGGCGTGGAGTTTCTCGCCAACAGCCTGTTCAAACACCGCCAGGCCGAGCGCGTGATCGCCGTTGAGCTGCCAAAACACCGCTCCTGCATGCACCTCGACACCGTCATGACCCACATCGACGTGGACACCTTCTCCGTCTACCCGGAAGTGGTGCGCAAAGACGCCCAGTGCTGGACGCTCACTCCGGACGGTCGCGGCGGCCTGCTGCGCACCCAGGAAACCGACCTGCTGCACGCCATCGAGAAGGCGCTCGGCATTAACCAGGTGCGTCTGATCACCACCGGTGGCGATGCCTTTGAAGCCGAACGTGAGCAGTGGAACGACGCCAACAACGTCCTGACCATCCGCCCGGGCGTGGTGATTGGCTACGAGCGCAACGTCTGGACCAATGAGAAGTACGACAAGGCGGGTATCACCGTGCTGCCCATCCCGGGTGACGAGCTGGGACGCGGGCGCGGCGGCGCGCGCTGCATGAGCTGCCCGCTGGAACGCGACGGAATTTAAAGGAGCCATCATGGAACGAAAACCTACTCTGGTAGTGGCCCTGGGCGGCAACGCGCTGCTCAAGCGCGGCGAGCCGCTGGAAGCGGAGATCCAGCGCCAGAACATCGAGCAGGCCGCCCGCACCATCGCCGGGCTGACGGAACAGTGGCGCGTGGTACTGGTGCACGGCAACGGGCCGCAGGTCGGGCTGCTGGCGCTACAGAACAGCGCCTACGACAAGGTCGCACCCTACCCGCTGGACGTTCTCGGTGCCGAAAGCCAGGGGATGATCGGCTACATGCTCCAGCAGGCGCTGAAAAACAACCTGCCCCAGCGCGAGGTGAGCGTCCTGCTCACCCAGGTGGAAGTGGACGCCGCCGACCCGGCCTTCCACAACCCGACCAAGTACATCGGCCCGGTGTACAGCGAAGCCCAGGCGAAAACGCTGGCCGCGGAGAAAGGCTGGGTGTTCAAGGCCGACGGGAGCTACGTCCGCCGCGTGGTGCCTTCACCACAGCCGAAGCGGATCGTTGAGAGCGACGCCATCACGGCGCTGATCCAGCGCGACCACCTGGTGATCTGCAACGGCGGCGGCGGCGTGCCGGTGGTGGAAAACGCCAACGGCTATCGCGGCATTGAGGCGGTGATCGACAAAGACCTCTCCGCCGCCCTGCTGGCGCGCCAGATTGAAGCCGATGCCCTGCTGATTTTGACCGATGCCGACGCGGTGTACCTCGACTGGGGCAAACCGACCCAGCGCCCGCTGGCGCAGGTGACGCCGGAGTTGCTCAGAGGTATGCAGTTCGACGCCGGTTCGATGGGGCCGAAGGTCGCCGCCTGCCGCGAATTTGTTGAGGCCTGCAATGGCATTGCCGGGATCGGCGCGCTGGCCGACGGCGCGGAGATCCTGGCGGGCGAGAAAGGCACGTTGATTCGTAACTGAACACTTATTTAAAAAGGATTTACCCATGACCATCAACCTGAAAAACCGCAACTTCCTCAAACTGCTGGACTACACCCCGGCAGAGATCCAGTACCTGATCGACCTCGCCATCGAGCTGAAGGCGGCCAAAAAAGCCGGGCGTGAGAAGCAAACCCTGGTCGGGAAAAACATCGCCCTGATCTTTGAAAAAACCTCCACCCGCACCCGCTGCGCCTTCGAAGTGGGTGCGTTTGACCAGGGCGCGCAGGTCACCTACCTCGGCCCAAGCGGCTCGCAGATTGGCCATAAAGAGTCGATGAAAGACACCGCCCGCGTGCTGGGCCGCATGTATGACGGCATCGAATACCGCGGCTACGGGCAGGCCATCGTCGAAGAGCTGGGTGAATACGCGGGCGTGCCGGTGTGGAACGGCCTGACCGACGAGTTCCACCCCACCCAAATCCTCGCCGACCTGATGACCATGCTGGAGCACGCGCCGGGCAAAACCCTGCCGGAGTTGAGCTTTGCCTACCTCGGGGATGCGCGCAACAACATGGGCAACTCGCTGATGGTCGGCGCGGCCAAGATGGGGATGGATATCCGCCTCGTCGCGCCGAAATCCTTCTGGCCGGAAGCGGGTCTGGTTGAGCAGTGCCGCGCCATCGCCAAAGAGACGGGCGCGCGCATCACGCTGACCGACGATGTGGAAGAAGGCGTGCAGGGCACCGATTTCCTCTACACCGACGTGTGGGTCTCGATGGGCGAGCCGAAGGAAGCCTGGGCCGAGCGCGTCAGCCTGATGAAACCGTATCAAATCAACGCGGACGTGATGAAGGCCACCGGCAACCCGAACGTCAAGTTTATGCACTGCCTGCCGGCATTCCACAACGAGCACACCAAAGTGGGCCGCGAGATCGAGATGGCCTACGGGCTGAAGGGGCTGGAGGTGACGGAAGAGGTCTTTGAATCACCGAACTCCATCGTCTTCGACGAAGCAGAGAACCGCATGCACACCATTAAAGCGGTCATGGTGGCGACACTCGGCGACTAATCACCGCCCGGCGCGCCGTGCGGTGCGCCGGGTTCAGGAGAACATCATGGGCAAGTTCAAGTTTCCCTCCGCTTACACCATCCTCTTTTTTCTGATTGCCGTCGTGGCAGTGCTGACGTGGGTTGTCCCGGCCGGGCAGTACCATATGGCAATGAACGAGGCGCTCGGCAAAGAAGTGCCGGTTGCCGGAACCTACGCGCACGTGGCGGCGCATCCGCAGGGGCTGGTTTCCGTCCTGATGGCGCCGATTGCCGGGCTGTACGATCCGGAATCCGGCCAGGCCGGGGCGATCGATGTGGCGCTGTTTATTCTGATCATCGGGGGATTTCTCGGGATCGTCACCAAAACTGGGGCGATTGACGCCGGGATCGAGCGCGTCACCACCCGGCTGCGCGGACGCGAAGAGTGGATGATCCCGATCCTGATGGCGCTGTTTGCCGCAGGCGGCACGATTTACGGTATGGCCGAAGAGTCTCTGCCGTTCTACACCCTGCTGGTGCCGGTAATGCTGGCCGCCCGTTTCGATCCGGTTGTCGCCGCCTCCACCGTGCTGCTTGGCGCGGGGATCGGCACCCTCGGTTCCACCATCAACCCGTTTGCCACGGTGATCGCCGCCAACGCCGCCGGGATCCCCTTCACCAACGGGATCGCCCTGCGCGTGGCGCTGCTGGTCATCGGCTGGGTCATCTGCGTGGCGTGGGTGATGCGTTATGCCCGTAAGGTGCGTCAGGATCCGTCGCTGTCGATCGTTGCGGATAAGCAGGAGGAGAACCGCGCCCATTTCCTCGGCAACAAAGGCGAACAGTCGCTGGAATTTACCCCGGTGCGCAAAATCATCCTCGTGATTTTTGCCCTCGCTTTCGCGGTGATGATTTACGGCGTGGCGGTGCTGGGCTGGTGGATGGCGGAGATCTCGGCGGTGTTTCTCGCCAGCGCGATTATCGTCGGCATGATTGCCCGCATGAGCGAAGAAGAGCTGACGTCGACGTTTATCAACGGCGCGCGAGATTTGCTGGGCGTCGCGCTGATTATCGGCATCGCGCGCGGTATCGTAGTCATCATGGATAAGGGCATGATTACCCACACCATTTTGCACAGCGCCGAGGGGATGGTTACCGGGTTGTCGACGGTGGCGTTCATCAACGTGATGTACTGGCTGGAAGTGGTGCTGTCGTTTCTTGTGCCTTCTTCGTCCGGCCTTGCCGTTCTGACGATGCCGATCATGGCACCCCTTGCCGATTTCGCTAACGTCAACCGCGACCTGGTGGTCACGGCTTACCAGTCGGCGTCCGGCATCGTTAACCTGGTCACTCCCACCTCAGCCGTCGTGATGGGCGGTCTGGCTATCGCCCGCGTGCCTTACGTGCGTTATCTGAAATGGGTGGCGCCGCTGCTGGGGATATTAACGGTGGTGATTATGGTGGCGTTAAGCCTGGGTGCCATGTTGTGATTTGCCGGATGGCGCTGCGCTTATCCGGCCTACGGATCGGTGCGGTGCCACCGGTTATTTCGGGAACTGATATGGGAACTATGATGGATTACGAAGAGTACTCTCCCAAAGAGCAACTACAGCTAACGGTATGCCAGCGTCTGATCGCGGAAAAGAGCTACCTCTCCCAGGAGGAGATCCGCCGGGATTTGCAGGAGCGTGGTTTTGAGACCATCAGCCAGTCCACCGTTTCACGTCTGCTCAAGTTGCTTGGTGTCATAAAAATTCGAAATGCCAAAGGTCTAAAAATTTATTCGCTGAATCCCCAGCTGCGCCCTGCCCCCGATGCTGCGCGCACCGTCTCCGAAATGGTGGTGAGCGTGGAGCACAATAGCGAATTTATCCTTATCCATACCGTTGCCGGATATGGCCGCGCGGTGGCGCGTATTCTGGATTATCACCAGTTACCGGAAATTTTAGGCGTGGTAGCCGGAAGCAGTATCGTCTGGGTCGCCCCTCGCGTCGTGAAGCGCACCGCGCTGGTGCATAAGCAAATTAATTATTTACTCAGAACGCATTAATATTCATAAAGAACCGTTTGCATTGAGTAAAGCGTGCATTAAATCGCTTGATCCGCAAAACGAGCTGCGTATAATGCCCGACAATTTGCCGGGAGGAAGCATGGTCAAGCGTGTACGACATATCGTCTTACCGCGTCTGAAATCAGACGCTGGCCTGCCGTTTTTCTTCCCGTTGCTAAACCTATTCCCAGAGCCCCTCATTTGAGGGGCTTTTTTTTGCCCGGCGTCAGGAGATAAACATGAATCCGCTTTATCAAAAACACATCATTTCCATAAACGACCTCAGCCGCGAAGAGCTGGAACTGGTTCTGGAAACCGCGGCAAAACTGAAGGCCAATCCGCAACCGGAGCTGCTGAAGCACAAGGTGATTGCGAGCTGCTTCTTCGAAGCCTCGACCCGCACGCGCCTCTCCTTTGAAACCTCCATGCACCGCCTGGGCGCGAGCGTGGTGGGCTTCTCAGACAGCAGCAACACGTCGCTGGGTAAAAAAGGCGAGACCCTGGCGGATACCATTTCAGTCATCAGCACCTACGTCGACGCGATTGTGATGCGCCACCCACAGGAGGGTGCGGCGCGTCTGGCAACCGAATTTTCTGGCGGCATTCCGGTACTGAACGCCGGTGACGGTGCCAACCAGCACCCGACGCAGACCCTGCTGGATCTGTTCACCATTCAGGAGACGCAGGGCACGCTTGAGAACCTGAACATCGCCATGGTCGGCGACCTGAAATATGGCCGCACCGTCCACTCCCTGACCCAGGCGCTGGCGAAATTTAACGGCAACCGCTTCTTCTTCATCGCGCCTGACGCGCTGGCGATGCCGCAGTACATTCTCGACATGCTGGACGAGAAAGGCATTCAGTGGAGCCTGCACGCCAGCATAGAAGAAGTGATGGGCAACGTGGATATTCTCTACATGACCCGCGTGCAGAAAGAGCGTCTGGATCCGTCCGAATACGCCAATGTGAAGGCGCAGTTCGTGCTGCGCGCCAGCGACCTCGAGGGCGCACGCGACAATATGAAGGTGCTGCATCCGCTGCCGCGCATCGATGAGATCACAACAGACGTGGATAAAACGCCGCACGCCTGGTACTTCCAGCAGGCCGGAAACGGCATCTTCGCCCGCCAGGCGTTACTGGCACTGGTTCTGAATCGCGAATTGGCACTGTAAGGGGAAACGACAATGACACACGATAACAAACTCCAGGTTGAAGCCATCAAGCGTGGCACCGTGATTGACCACATCCCTGCGCAGGTGGGCTTTAAGCTGCTGACGCTGTTCAAACTGACCGAAACCGACCAGCGCATCACCATCGGCCTGAACCTGCCGTCAGGCGAGATGGGCCGCAAGGACCTGATCAAAATCGAGAACACCTTCCTGACCGACGAGCAGGTCAACCAGCTGTCGCTGTACGCGCCGGAGGCCACCGTTAACCGCATCGACGATTACGACGTGGTGGGCAAATCCCGCCCGAGCCTGCCGGATCGTATTGAGAGCGTGCTGGTCTGCCCGAACAGCAACTGCATCAGCCACGCTGAGCCGGTTTCCTCCAGCTTTGCAGTGAAAAAGCGCGCCAATGACATCGCGCTCAAATGCAAATACTGCGAAAAAGAGTTTTCTCATTATGTGGTGCTGGCCAACTAATTGAGGTTGGTAAAGGATCCCGGCCTCCCTATAATGGCCGGGACTCTTAAATCAGCTGTTATTCTGGAGAAATCATGACCAAAGTACTCGCGACGGAAAATGCACCAGCGGCTATCGGCCCATACGTTCAGGGCGTTGATCTGGGCAGCATGATCATCACTTCGGGTCAGATCCCGGTGAACCCAAAAACCGGTGAAGTACCGGCAGACGTAGCGGCTCAGGCGCGTCAGTCGCTGGAAAACGTGCAGGCGATCGTTGAATCTGCCGGTCTGAAAGTGGGCGATATCGTGAAAACCACCGTTTTCGTGAAAGATCTGAACGACTTCGCGACCGTTAACGCCACCTACGAAGCCTTCTTCACCGAGCACAACGCCACCTTCCCGGCGCGCTCCTGCGTGGAAGTGGCCCGTCTGCCAAAAGACGTGAAAATTGAAATTGAAGCGATTGCCGTACGTCGTTAATTTATTTCAATAAATAATGGGCGGCTTCGGCCGTCCATTTTTTTGGCTATTTTTCCTCTCACCACAGCATGACGTTCCCCACCCGCCATTAATAACATCGGGCTGCATATTTATTATTAATGGACTAACAATGAAACTTTCAAAAATAGCGCTGGCGGTGGCGACGATGACCGTTGCGTCCTCCGCTTTGGCGCACGGTTATATTGAATCTCCTGCCAGCCGCGCTTATATGTGTAAGCTCGGTGAAAATATTGAATGCGGTTCCGTACAGTATGAACCGCAGAGCGTGGAGAAAACCTCCGGCTTCCCGGCGGGCGCGCTACCGCCGGACGGCCAGCTCGCCAGCGCGGGGATCGCTAACTACTCCCAGCTGGATAAACAGAGTATGAATGCCTGGACGAAAACGCCGATGACCGCCGGCGCGCATGAATTCGTCTGGTACCACACCGCCCCACACAAAACCACCAACTGGCGTTACTACATCACAAAACAAAACTGGGATCCGAATAAGCCCCTGACCCGCGATCAGTTTGAATTAACCCCTTTCTGTACCGTGAATGGAAATGGCCAGGCGCCTGAGATGCGCAAAGCCATGACCTGTAATGTGCCGGCACGTACGGGCTACCAGGTGATTTATGGTGTCTGGGAAATTGCGGATACCTCAAACAGTTTCTACCAGGCCATTGACGTTGATTTTGGGAGCGGCGGCAACGTGACGCCGGATGAAAACCCGGGCGTGGTTTCCGAATGGAGCAAAACCCTGAGCGGGCAGATTGCCGGTAATAACCTGAATGCGGGCGATAAGGTCATTGCCCGCTTCTTCGACGCTCACGGTGAAGTCACGTCCATGCGCACCGACATGACGATCGCCACCGCCGCCCAGGGTGATGCCAACCAGTGGTCTTACGATCTGGCGCAGAAAATCAACACGGCGCACAGCGACGTCCGCGTCGGCGTGAAGGATGAAGCGGGTGAAATCAGCCCGGTTCACGGCGCGAACAGCGTCTTCGTGAAAGACGGCAGCACGCTGCAGTCAGTTGCGATTTCGTATGAAGAGCAGAAAGCGGACGTGAATGAAACCATTGCCGTCACCGATCTGCAGTACAGCAAAATCGAGCATGGCAACGCGACCGTGACCTTCCACGTCAACACCAAAGGTGACGTGAATGTGGAAGCACACGTGATGAACCACAGCGGTGCGGAAAAAGGCTACCTGAAGCAGGACATGAACAACGCCAACCAGGACGTGACCATGACCCTGAATGACGTGACGCCGGGCCACCACATGCTGAAATACTATGCGACCAATAAAGACGGCACGATGTTCGCCCAGGACGTGCTGAACCTGATGCTGGAAGGCGACGCGGCGGCGGACAACTCCGGTCAACATGACTTTATCTTCCCGGATAATATCGCGTCGTACAAAACTGGCACCGTGGTGCTGCAGCCGAAAGACGGTAAGACCTACCAGTGTAAGCCTTTCCCGTACAGCGGCTACTGCGTGCAGTGGAGTAAACATGCCACCCAGTTTGAGCCGGGCGTGGGTTCAGCATGGAAAGAGGCGTGGGTTCTTAAGAACTGAGACGCCTTCATGCCCGGCGGCACTGCGTTTGCCGGGCCTACACGTTACGTAGGCCCGGTAAGCGTAGCGCCACCGGGCATTTTTACTGATTACGGGTAGCCCGTAAGAGCGTCTCCAGCGGGTACACTGCCGCAATCACCACCTCGTCCTGCACCTTCGCCGCGTTATCCAGCTCGCTCTGAATCGATGCTATTTCTTTATCGTCCAGCGTGCCCTGACGTGCCACCAGATCCGTCAGCCTCAGGCCAATCGAGGCCAGCTTATCCACTTCCTGGACCACCGGCTTCATCGCCTTCAGCTGATAGCTGTTTTCGCTTAGCGCCAGCGCGTCGCTGGTGTTGCTCTGCCAGCGGTTAAAGACGTGGCGCAGCGCGTCGGCGCTTTCCGTGTCTTCCGCATCGCTCACCAGACGATCGGCCCATTTGTTCATCTGCCGCACCGTGGCGCTTTCGGCGTTCAGCGCATCCGCGAAGCGGTTGAGCGGTTCGAACTGATGATAATTTCCCGCCTGGAACTTCAGGTGCTGACGGGTGTAATACTGCGCGGGCTCTACCGCCTGCGCGAGGATCTGCAGCGGCAGGGTATCGGCATTGTTCGCCAACCGCGTGAACTGCACCTGCTGCTGGGTATGCTGCTGTAGCCCGACAGACACCGTCGACCAGCTGTCCATCGCCTGCAGGCGGGTGTACATGTTGTCGACGTCGTTGACGTCCTTCGCCGACCACAGCCGCTCTGCCACCGCAAAGGCGCGCGGCCACAGGCGGATATCCAGCACCGGTGCCACCACGTTTTCCGCCCACAGCGCGGCTTCTCCGCCGAGCAGGTTGGCCTGATTCGCCACGTCCGGCACGACAGGCGGAATGCCTTTCGGCACCTCGTCCAGACGCGTGCCGCTAATCGGGTAGCGGGTGTTGCCCACCAGGAAATAGCCGGTGAGCGTGTCGTTATCGACGGAGACCACCGGGCGCGTTTCGCCCATCCAGGTGTCGACGGTAAACGTGACCTGATTGTCGTCGCGCCACGCAATGTTTTCCACCGCGCGGCGAGATTTCCCGGCAAAATCAATAAATCCGCGCCAGCCGGACTCCCCTTTCACCAGCGTGAAGCTCCCCTCAACCGGCTTGCCCTTCAGGCGCGGCATGGTGAAGGCCCAGCTCTGGACGCTGTCGGTGTCGGCAATCACATCCACGCCGTTCAGCCCCTGCGGGACAATTTCGTTGCGGTAGTGATAGGCGGTGGACTGGGGCTGGTCGAGATAAAAGCCGGTCGACAGAATGCCCTTGTAGCCGTTCTGCGCCACCTGCCCCAGCGCATCCTGCCCCTGCCAGGACTGGATCAGAATGCTTTTCGGCAGGTCGGGATGATAGATCTCGTCCCAGCCGACCATCTGCCGGTGGTGTTTCTCGAGGATCGTCTCCAGCTTGCGGTTGAAATACGCCTGCAGCGCGTGGCTATCCGAGAGCTTGTTCTCGCGCATGAATTTTTGGATCGCCGCATTATCTTTCCACTGGCTGTCGTCCACCTCATCGCCGCCGATATGCAGATACGGATCGGGGAAGATCGCCGCCAGTTCGCTGACCATAGCGTCGGCGAAGGCGTAGGTTGCGTCTTTTGTCGGATCCAGCACCGGCTTCAGCACGCCCCAGTGTCGCTCCATCTGATACGGCCCCGGCGCGCTCATCAGCTCCGGGTAGGCCACGGCAATTGCCGAGGCGTGGCCCGGCATGTCGATCTCCGGCACCACGCGGATGCCGCGCTCGGTAGCGTAACGCACGACCTCGCGCATCTGTTCCGGGGTGTAGAACAACCCGTCGCTGGCAAGCTGGGTCAGCTTTGGATAGCGCTTCGAGCTGAAGCGCCAGCCCTGATCGTCGGTTAAATGCCAGTGCAGCACGTTGAGCTTTGCGGCGGCCATGCCGTCAATCTGGCGTTTGATATCCGGCAGCGGAATAAAGTGACGCGCCGAGTCCAGCAGCAGCCCGCGCCACGGGAAGCGTGGGGAATCCTCAATCGTCACCCACGGTAGCGAGGTGTTTTCCGCGCCGTTCTGCATCAGCTGGAGCAGGGTTTCCATGGCGCGCAGCGCGCCGAAGCGGGTGTTGGCGGAGATATTCACACCGTTGGCGTCCACCGTGAGCTTATAGCTTTCGTCGCTGTCAGGCAGCGGCTGCGGCTTGACCTTTTTCGCAATCGAGATGCGGATGGTCGGTTTGTCTGGCTTTTCGGCCTGCGGCTGCAGCGTCCAGCCGGTTTGCAGGGCGATACGCTGGCGCAGACGGTTAACGGCGTCACCCAGATCGTCGCCGCTGACGCTAACGGAAATTTTATCGTTAAGCGCCAGCGCACCCTGCGTCGTCGGGCGTTCGACCTTCGCAGGCCAGGGCATTAAAGGGAGGTCGCCTGCCGGGGCGGCAAAGGCTGAGGCGCCGAGCATCAGCCCGGCGGTTAAGAGACTGTACCGTAACATGAATGTTCCTTATCTGACGGGCCAAATAAAGGCAAAACATTCTGTTAACATGCGTTCATTTTGTCGTCAAGCGAATGCGCCGACGGAGATCACAGGTTGTTGAATTTGGGAGGAAAGCTATTGCCCGGTGGCGCTGCGCTTACCGGGCCTACGTTTCGGGAGTAGGCCGGGTAAGGCGAAGCCGCCACCCGGCAAACATAACTCACTGCCACCCATACCGGCGCGCATAGAACCCTTTCACCATCTGGGTCAGCACCATATAACCGGCGAGGATCGCTACCAGCCACGGGAAGTAGCTCAGCGGCAGCGCCTGCAGCTGCAGGTAGCTTGCCAGCGGTGAGAACGGCAGCGCGATACCGAGCGCCATCACAATCCCCGTCATTACAATCAGCGGCCACGCGGCACGGCTCTGGATGAACGGAATGCGGCGGGTGCGGATCATATGCACAATCAGCGTTTGCGACAGCAGCCCCACCACGAACCAGCCGGACTGGAACAGCGTCTGGTGTTCCGGGGTGTTGGCGTGGAACACAAACCACATCAGGCAAAAGGTCAGGATGTCGAAGATGGAGCTGATCGGGCCAAAGAACAGCATAAAGCGACCGAGATCGGACGGGTTCCAGCGCTGCGGCTTCTGGATCTGCTCGTCGTCCACGTTATCAAACGGGATCGCCACCTGAGACACGTCGTACATCAGGTTCTGGATCAGCAGGTGCAGCGGCAGCATCGGCAGGAACGGCAGAAACGCGCTTGCCACCAGTACGCTGAAGACGTTACCGAAGTTGGAGCTGGCAGTCATTTTGATGTACTTGAGCATGTTGGCGAAGGTGCGGCGGCCTTCGATCACGCCCTCCTCTAGCACCATCAGGCTCTTTTCAAGCAGGATGATATCCGCCGCCTCGCGGGCGATGTCCACCGCGCCGTCGACGGAGATACCAATGTCCGCCGCACGCAGCGCGGGCGCGTCGTTGATGCCGTCGCCCATAAAGCCCACCACGTGCCCTTCGCGACGCAGCAGCGTGACGATGCGCTCTTTGTGCATCGGGGTCAGGCGGGCAAACAGCGTGGTGCGCTGGGCAAGCTGCGCCAGCTCGTCGTCGGAGAGATGTTCAATATCGCTTCCCACCACCACGTCACCCGCGTCCAGCCCCACCTCATGGCACACTTTGGCCGCCACCAGCTCACTGTCTCCGGTGAGAATTTTGACGGTAATACCGCTCGCCTTCAGCGCCTTCAGCGCCGGTGCGGTGGTCTCTTTCGGCGGATCGAGGAATGCGATGTAACCCTCGAGGATCAAATCGGATTCGTCGATACGCTGATAGTCCCCTTCACGCGCGGGCAGGAACTTGCTGGCGACGGCTACCACGCGCAGCCCCTGACGGTTCAGGTTATCGGTGACGCGTTTGATGCGGCGCAGCATGGTGTCGTCCAGCGGCACGATCTCGCCGTTATGGCGAACCTGCGTCGACACGCTGAGGATCTCCTGCAGCGCGCCTTTGCAGATCAGCTGGTGGACGCCCTGTTGCTCGCTCACCACCACCGACATGCGACGGCGCTCGAAGTCGAACGGGATCTCATCCACCTTCTGCCAGCGGCCGGAGAGCGTGCGGGCAGACTCTTCGTCTACCCCTTCCAGCACCGCGACGTCGAGCAGGTTTTTCAGCCCGGTCTGGTAGTGGCTGTTGAGCCACGCGCTGTGCAGCACGCGCTCGCTGGTTTTACCGGCGATATCCGTGTGGTTCTCCAGCACGATTTTGTCCTGCGTCAGGGTGCCGGTTTTATCGGTGCAGAGGATGTCCATCGCGCCAAAGTTCTGGATGGCGTCGAGGTGTTTGACGATCACTTTCTGTTTAGAGAGCTTCACCGCCCCGCGCGCCAGCGTGGAGGTGACAATCATCGGCAGCATTTCCGGCGTTAAGCCGACGGCCACGGAGAGCGCAAACAGCGCCGCTTCCCACCAGTCGCCTTTGGTGTAGCCGTTAATCAGCAGCACGATCGGCGTCATCACCATCATAAAGCGGATCAGCAGCATGCTGACGCGGCCAATGCCTTTCTGGAAGGCGTTCGGCTCGCTCTCCTGCTCGCTGACGCGTCCGGCAAGCTGACCAAACCAGGTGTTGCCCCCGGTGGCGGTGACAATCGCCTGCGCGGTGCCGCTGACGACCGTGGTGCCCATAAAGCACAGGGTGTCGCACTCTAGCGGGTTCATCTGCTGCGGGTCGCGGCTGCGCGCCACCTTTTCAACGGGCAGGGATTCCCCGGTCAGCGAGGCCTGGGCGACGAACAGATCGCGCGCCTGAATGATGCGTAAATCCGCCGGGATCATGTCCCCCGCCGCCAGCTTCACCAGATCGCCCGGCACCAGTTGGTCGATAGGCAGCTCCACCCAGGCGTTTTCGCCGAGATCGTTAATCACGCGCGAGACGGTTGCCGTGTTGCTGACCATCGCCTTCAGGGCGTCCGCCGCTTTAGTGGAGCGGGCCTCCTGAATAAAGTTCAGCAGCGTGGAAATGCCCACCATCAGGGCGATCACCCCTGCGGCAAACAGATCTTCCGTTGCGTAGGAGATAATGCCCAGCACGGTCAGCAGGAGGTTGAACGGGTTGCGGTAGCAGAGCCAGAGATGCACCCACCACGGAGACGGTTTCTGCGCCGGGATCTGGTTATCGCCATGCACGGCGCGAATTTTTTCGACTTCGGACGCGTTCAGCCCTTCGGGGTGGCCGCCAAAGGCGCGCCAGACTTCGTTTTCATCCATCGCCGCCGCGTTCAGGCAGCGCTCGGTCAGAGACGCGGGGATCGCGGCGCCCGCCACGTTTTTGCCATTGGGCAGTGGGTCGCGCTGAACAAGACGGTGTGGCAGGTGGCGGCTCAGCAAGGCCTGCAGCTGCCGGGTGATATTTTTAAACATAGGCATTCCTCCGCATCCGCAGGGGCGGACGCAGCATTTCCTTCAGGCGTGGCAAAGCCGTACCTGAGAGGCACTTAATTTTTCAAGCAGGAACGTTTAAGACGCTACTGCCTCACGCCGGTGAGACAGCAACAAAGCTGGCTTACCGGAAAGAACGTTTTCTCCCGTTCAGGAGAGGTGTGGGATCGGGATCCATGTGGCCTCCGGTAAGTAAAAAGTCAGGTTTCGCCACGCAGTATAAGGATTTATCCATACCGTTCGTGGCGCATCGGACGGTATTATAACCCCACGCAAATAAACCGAACGTAAACCAGACTTTGCCCATAGCGAAATCGCGCTATAGCATTAGGCTCAATTGACCACTTTGTCGTTGTTACAGGGAATACAGCATGCAGAACCGCCTTACGATTAAAGACATCGCGCGTTTAAGCGGCGTGGGGAAATCAACCGTCTCACGCGTGCTGAACAACGAAAGCGGCGTCAGCGAACGCACCCGCGAGCGCGTTGAGGCGGTCATGAATCAGCACGGGTTTTCCCCTTCCCGCTCCGCGCGCGCCATGCGCGGGCAGAGTGACAAGGTGGTCGCCATTATTGTTTCGCGTCTGGATTCTCTGTCAGAAAACCTCGCCGTGCAGACCATGCTCCCCGCCTTCTACGAGCAGGGCTATGACCCGATCATGATGGAGAGCCAGTTCTCGGTGCAACTGGTTGAAGAGCATCTGGGTATGCTTCAGCGGCGCAATATTGATGGCGTGGTGCTGTTTGGTTTTACCGGCATCAAAGAAGAGATGCTCAAACCCTGGCAGCCCTCGCTGGTGCTGCTGGCGCGCGATGCCCACGGTTTCGCGTCCGTCTGCTATGACGATGAAGGCGCCATTATTACCCTGATGCAGCGCCTGTACGAGCAAGGCCATCGCCACATTAGCTATCTGGGCGTGCCGCACGCGGACGTCACCACCGGCAAACGCCGCCACGAAGCGTATCTGGCCTTTTGCAAAAAGCACAATCTCTCCGCCGTGGCCTCCCTGCCAGGGCTGGGCATGAAGCAGGGCTACGAGCAGGTCGCCAGCGTTCTGACGCCGCAGACCACCGCGCTGGTGTGCGCCACGGATACCCTGGCGCTGGGCGCGAGCAAATATATCCAGGAGCAGCGCATCGATAACCTGCAGGTGGCGAGCGTCGGCAGCACGCCGCTGATGAAGTTCCTTCACCCGGAGATCATCACCGTCGATCCGGGCTACGCCGAATCCGGCAGGCAGGCCGCCGCGCAGCTGATAGAGCAGATCAACGGGCGCGCGGAGCCGCGTCAGATCGTTATTCCCGCCCACCTCTCTTAACCCCCGCTCAACGGATTATTGTGATCTTCGCCTGATTTCGGGAACGTTCCCATTTTCGCCGTCACGCTGAAGGAGTAGGCTTGCGCTCAGGTCATTACCCCCCTCACCATCTGTCATGAGGTTTCATGATGAGTAAAGTCAAACAAGCAGATATCGATCGGCTGATCGTCCTGGTCGGCGGACGCGAAAACATCGCAACCGTCAGTCATTGCATTACCCGCCTGCGCTTCGTGCTGAACGACCCGGCCAAAGCCAACCCGAAGGCCATTGAAGAGTTGAAAATGGTCAAAGGCTGCTTCACCAACGCCGGTCAGTTCCAGGTCGTTATTGGTACCGAAGTGGGCGATTACTATCAGGCTCTGCTGGCGACAACCGGGCATTCTTCTGCTGATAAAGAGCAGGCGAAGAAGGCTGCGCGCCAGAATATGAAGTGGCACGAGCAGCTGATTTCCCACTTCGCGGAGATCTTCTTCCCGCTGCTGCCGGCGCTGATCAGCGGGGGCTTAATCTTAGGCTTCCGTAACGTCATCGGCGATGTGCCGATGAGCGACGGCAAAACCCTGGCGCAGATGTACCCGGCGCTGCAGAGCATCTACGACTTCCTGTGGCTGATTGGCGAAGCCATCTTCTTCTATCTCCCGGTCGGGATCTGCTGGTCCGCGGTGCGCAAAATGGGCGGCACGCCGATTCTCGGTATCGTGCTGGGCGTCACGCTGGTCTCTCCACAGTTAATGAACGCTTACTTACTTGGTCAGCAGGTGCCTGAAGTGTGGAACTTCGGCCTGTTTACCATCGCCAAAGTGGGCTATCAGGCGCAGGTCATTCCGGCATTGCTGGCCGGTCTGGCGCTGGGCTTTATTGAAACGCGCCTGAAGCGCATCGTACCGGATTACCTCTATCTGGTGGTCGTGCCGGTCTGCTCGCTGATTCTGGCGGTGTTCCTGGCGCATGCGTTTATCGGTCCGTTTGGCCGCATGATTGGCGACGGCGTGGCCTTCGCGGTGCGTCACCTGATGACCGGCAGCTTCGCGCCGATTGGTGCCGCGCTGTTTGGCTTCCTGTATGCCCCGCTGGTCATCACCGGCGTACACCAGACCACGCTGGCCATTGATATGCAGATGATCCAGAGCCTTGGCGGCACGCCGGTCTGGCCTATCATCGCGCTGTCTAACATTGCGCAGGCCTCTGCGGTGACCGGCATCATCATCGTTAGCCGTAAGCATAACGAGCGTGAGATCTCCGTTCCGGCAGCCATCTCCGCCTACCTCGGCGTCACCGAACCGGCGATGTACGGTATCAACCTGAAATACCGCTTCCCGATGCTCTGCGCGATGATCGGTTCCGGTTTGGCAGGTTTGCTCTGCGGCCTGAATGGGGTGATGGCAAACGGGATTGGCGTCGGCGGCCTGCCGGGCATCCTTTCCATCCAGCCCGCTTTCTGGCAGGTGTTTGCCCTTGCCATGGCGGTAGCGATTATCGTCCCAATGGCGCTGACTACCGTGGTGTACCAGCGTAAGTTCCGTCAGGGCACGCTGCAGATTGTTTAACGTCTTCTTTCGGGGCGCAGTTGCGCCCCTTCGCATTTGCAGGAACGCATTATGAATACTCTTCCTCACTGGTGGCAGAACGGCGTCATCTATCAGATTTACCCAAAAAGTTTCCAGGACACGACCGGCAGCGGCACCGGCGATCTGCGCGGCGTGACGCAGCGTCTGGACTACCTGAAAACCCTCGGCATTGACGCCATCTGGCTGACGCCGTTTTATATCTCCCCGCAGGTGGATAACGGCTACGACGTGGCGAATTACATCGCCATTGACCCGGCCTACGGCACCCTGGATGACTTCGACGAGCTGGTTGCCGAGGCGCACGCGCGCGGCATTCGCATCGTGCTGGATATGGTGTTTAACCACACCTCCACGCAGCACGCCTGGTTCCGCGAGTCGCTGAACAAAGCGAGCCCGTACCGCCAGTTCTACATCTGGCGCGACGGCACGCCGGAGCAGCTTCCCAACAACTGGCGCTCCAAGTTTGGCGGCAACGCCTGGCGCTGGCACGCCGAGAGCGAGCAGTACTATCTGCACCTGTTTGCGCCGGAGCAGGCGGACCTCAACTGGGAGAACCCGGAGGTGCGCGCCGAGCTGAAAAAAGTGTGCGAGTTCTGGGCCGATCGCGGCGTGGACGGCTTGCGTCTGGACGTGATTAATCTGATTTCAAAAGATCAGGATTTCCCGGACGACAACATCGGAGACGGCCGCCGCTTCTATACCGACGGGCCGCGCATCCACGAATATCTGCAGGAGATGAGCCGCGACGTCTTCACCCCGCGCAACCTGATGACGGTAGGCGAGATGTCCTCGACCTCGCTGGAAAATTGCCAGCAGTACGCGTCGCTCGACGGCAGCGAGCTGTCGATGACCTTTAACTTCCATCATCTGAAGGTGGACTACCCCGGCGGCGAAAAGTGGACGAAGGCGAAGCCGGACTTCGTGGCGCTGAAATCCCTGTTTACCCACTGGCAGCAGGGGATGCACAACAAAGCGTGGAACGCGCTGTTCTGGTGTAACCACGACCAGCCGCGCATCGTGTCGCGCTTTGGTGACGAAGGGGAACACCGCGTGGCTGCCGCGAAGATGCTCGGCATGGTGCTGCACGGCATGCAGGGTACGCCGTATATCTATCAGGGCGAAGAGCTGGGGATGACCAACCCGCACTTCAGCCGCATCACCGATTACCGCGACGTGGAGAGCCTGAACATGTTCGCGGAACTGCGGGCCAACGGCCGCGAACCGGACGAGCTCCTGGCGATTCTGGCGAGTAAGTCCCGCGATAACGGACGCACGCCGATGCAGTGGGACGCGTCGCACAATGCGGGATTTAGCGAGGGCGAGCCGTGGATTGGCGTCTGCGACAACTACGAAACCGTGAACGCCCGCGCGGCGCTCGATGACCCGGATTCGGTGTTTTACACCTACCAGTCGCTGATTAGCCTGCGTAAAACCCTGCCGGTGCTGACGTGGGGGGATTATGAGGATCTCCTGCCGGAACATCCTTCCCTGTGGTGTTACCGCCGTCAGTGGCAGGGACAGACGCTGGTGGTGGTGGCAAACCTGAGTCATACGCCTCAGGAATGGGAAACGGGCGTTCTCAGCGGTCAGCCGCAGGTGCTGATGAGTAACTACCCTACACCGCAAACGACGTCACTCCGTCCGTTTGAAGCGGTCTGGTGGCTGCAGCAGTAACGTTCCTTGTCGGGTGCCGCCCAGCACCCGGCTTATTTTACTGTTTTTGTTGAATAATTAATCAGATTTTTCTCGCACGCCTTTACAATCGCTGAAGCGCCCGCCGTTTGTACTCTCGTCTTTTTACTTTGTTCTGCATCAAATAAAACGCAAACATGTTTGATGCAAATCACTATATGTAGCACTTAAAATGCACGCCGACCCAACATCTTGTATTTATCGTCTACTATTCCAACAACAAGACGGCGCTTACGCTGGCCGGAATTGTGGATAACACGAGCTGGGAACGCGGGAAGTCTTTGGCCCGGCGGGAAATACGCCCGGTGAATACTTCTCCACCTCTGTGGATAACCTGTTTTCAAAAATGGAGTGATCATGACACCGCATGTGATGAAACGTGATGGCTGTAAAGTGCCGTTTAAATCAGAGCGCATCCAGGAAGCCATTCTGCGTGCAGCTAAAGCAGCGGGAGTCGATGACGCAGATTACTGCGCCACCGTCGCAGAAGTCGTTAGCAGCCAGATGAATGAACGCAGCCAGGTCGATATCAACGAGATCCAGACCGCGGTTGAGAACCAGCTGATGGCGGGGCCTTACAAGCAACTGGCGCGCGCCTACATTGAGTACCGTCACGATCGTGACGTTCAGCGCGAGAAGCGCGGCCGCCTGAACCAGGAGATCCGTGGCCTGGTCGAGCAGACCAACTCCGCCCTGCTCAACGAAAACGCCAATAAAGACAGTAAAGTGATCCCGACCCAGCGTGACCTGCTGGCCGGTATCGTCGCCAAACACTATGCCCGTCAGCATCTGCTGCCGCGCGACGTGGTGTCTGCGCACGAACGCGGTGAAATTCACTACCACGACCTCGACTATTCGCCGTTCTTCCCGATGTTCAACTGCATGCTGATCGACCTGAAGGGCATGCTGACCCACGGTTTTAAAATGGGTAACGCCGAGATTGAACCGCCGAAGTCGATCTCCACCGCCACCGCGGTCACCGCGCAGATTATCGCTCAGGTTGCCAGCCATATTTATGGCGGCACCACCATTAACCGCATTGATGAAGTGCTGGCCCCGTTCGTGACGGCAAGCTTCAACAAGCATCGTAAAACGGCCGAAGAGTGGCAGATCCCGGACGCTGACGGCTACGCGCACTCCCGCACCGAGAAAGAGTGCTACGACGCCTTCCAGTCGCTGGAATACGAGGTAAACACGCTGCATACCGCCAACGGCCAGACGCCGTTTGTGACCTTCGGCTTCGGTCTGGGCACCAGCTGGGAATCGCGCCTGATCCAGCAGTCCATTCTGCGTAACCGCATCTCCGGGCTCGGCAAAAACCGCAAAACCGCCGTGTTCCCGAAACTGGTGTTCGCCATCCGCGACGGCCTGAACCACAAGTTTGGCGATCCGAACTACGACATAAAACAGCTGGCGCTGGAGTGCGCGAGCAAGCGTATGTATCCGGACATTCTGAACTACGACCAGGTGGTGAAGGTCACCGGTTCGTTTAAAACGCCAATGGGCTGCCGCAGCTTCCTCGGCGTGTACGAAGATGAAAACGGCGAGCAGATCCACGACGGGCGCAACAACCTGGGCGTTATCAGCCTGAACCTGCCGCGCATCGCGCTGGAAGCGAAAGGTAACGAAGATGCCTTCTGGACGCTGCTGGACGAGCGCCTGCAGCTGGCGCGTAAAGCGCTGATGACCCGTATTGCTCGTCTGGAAGGGGTCAAGGCCCGCGTGGCACCCATCCTCTATATGGAAGGAGCCTGCGGCGTGCGCCTGAAAGCGGACGATGACGTGTCTGAGATCTTCAAAAACGGGCGCGCGTCGATTTCGCTGGGCTATATCGGTATACACGAGACCATCAACGCATTGGCGGGCGATACGCATATGTACGACAGCGCCGCGCTGCGTGAGAAAGGCATCGCCATCGTTCAGCGCCTGCGCGACGCGGTTGACCAGTGGAAAGAGGAAACCGGCTATGGGTTTAGCCTCTACAGCACGCCGAGCGAAAACCTGTGCGACCGTTTCTGCCGTCTGGACACCGCCGAGTTCGGGATTGTGGAAGGCGTGACCGACAAAGGGTATTACACCAACAGCTTCCACCTCGACGTGGAGAAAAAGGTGAACCCGTACGACAAGATCGACTTCGAAGCGGCCTATCCGCCGATCGCCAGCGGCGGCTTCATCTGCTACGGCGAGTACCCGAACATTCAGCACAACCTGAAGGCGCTGGAAGACGTGTGGGATTACAGCTACCAGCACGTACCGTATTACGGCACCAACACGCCCATCGACGAGTGCTACGAGTGCGGATTTACCGGTGAGTTTGAGTGCACCAGCAAAGGCTTTACCTGCCCGAAATGCGGCAACCACGATGCAGCCCGCGTCTCCGTCACCCGCCGTGTGTGCGGCTATCTCGGCAGCCCGGATGCGCGTCCGTTTAACGCAGGCAAGCAGGAAGAGGTGAAGCGCCGCGTGAAGCATTTGGGGAATGGGCAGATCGGTTAATCCTCTGCCGCGTTAATGCCCGGTGG
>NZ_JBQEOB010000003.1:290647-407766 GCF_052045065.1 Enterobacter sp. 22452
TTTTGTAGGCCGGGTAAGCGCAGCGCCACCCGGCGTGGTTATTCGCGATGAACTATCACCAGTACTACCCCGTCGACATCGTTAACGGTCCCGGCACCCGCTGCACCCTGTTTGTTTCAGGCTGCGTCCACGAATGCCCCGGCTGCTACAACAAAAGCACCTGGCGCTTAAATTCCGGTATGCCGTTTACCGCTGAGATGGAAGACCGGATCATCAACGACCTGAACGACACCCGCATTCACCGCCAGGGGATTTCGCTCTCCGGCGGCGATCCGCTGCATCCGCAAAACGTGCCGGATATCCTGAAGCTGGTGAAGCGCATTCGGGCAGAGTGTGCGGGAAAAGACATCTGGGTCTGGACAGGCTACAGGCTGGATGAGCTGAACGCGCAGCAAATGGAAGTGGTGGATCTGATTAACGTACTGGTCGACGGCAAGTTTCTGCAGGATTTAAAAGACCCGGCGCTTATCTGGCGCGGCAGCAGTAACCAGGTAGTGCATCATCTGCGTTGATCAAAGGCGGATGTTATCCGTCCGCCCTTACCTCAAAACCGGCTCAAACTCTCCATCGCCACCGCCTTAAACTCGGCAAAATCGCCGCAGCTACAGAGCCGTGACATCGCCCGTTCGCGCAGGAAGGTGACGAAGATATCGTATATCGCCATCGCCTCCTCGTACTCGCTTTTGCTGATGGCGAGCAGGAAGATGACGTGTGCGGTTTCGTCGCCCCACTGGACACCGTGCGGGGCGAGCACGGTATAGACAACCGTTTTCTGCGCCAGCAGGCCGAGTGAGTGCGGCAACGCGATGCCGTCACCGAGCATGGTGCTGACGATGGCTTCACGCTCGACGACGGAATCCAGGAACTCCGCGCCGACAAATCCCTCGCCTTCAAGCTGCGCGCACAGTTCACGGAACAGCGTTTGCTGATCAACGGGCGTGTCGATAATGCGGAAATGGGCCGCATCGAAGTATTTATCCAGCATCCACGGGCGGGTACGGTCCACCAGCACCAGCTTGCCGATCTGCTCTAACTGATAGTCGGTCGGGAACGGGGCGATCGTCACCACCGGTTTCGACTTTTCGCTGACGCGGGCGGTGGCGATCACAAAATCTTCGCCAATCGTTTCCGCCAGCTCGTACTCGCGCAGGGTGAGCGTGCGCGTAACCTCAATTTGCGGGTATTTACGCTGCAGCACCGCCTCAATCATGCGGACCATGGCGTTACCGGCGTCGCACACCAGCAGCACGCGCGGCTGGCGCTGGTAGCCAATGTTGTAGTGACGCTCCAGCCCGACGCCGATATGCAGCACCAGGAAGCCGATCTCGTTTTCGCTGATCACATACGGCGTGTATTTGCCCCAGTTCGATACCGCTGCGAGGGTCATATCCCACGCCATCGGGTAGTGCTGCTTGATGTTATCCAGCAGCGGGTTGGGGATCATAATTTGATACCGCACGCGGGTGATCATGGTTTTGATGTGCGTGAGCAGGTCCGCGTGAAGCTGCTCGTCGCTGAGCAGGTTGTAGTTATAGTGAGTGTTGATGTAGCGCAGGATGTAGTTGACCAGCGCTTCATCGTCGTCTGCGTTAATCGCGCTCGGGGCAATCTCCTGGATCTGCCGCGCCGCAATGTGCACGCACAGCCAGCTCTCCTCCGAAGGCGAAAGCGCTTTGCCCGCCAGCTGCTGGATAGAGACCGCGATATCTTTCGCCGCCTCGCGCACGTTCTCTTCTACATCTTCGGCGTGGAATTCCGGCAGCGGAAAGCCCTCGCTGATGCGACGTACCGACACCGCACAGTACAGACGCAGGAACAGCTCACCTTCGTCGGTCAGGCGGATGTGATGTCGCGTCAGCGCATCATGCAGTACGGCCACCATCTGCTCCGGCACACCCGCGTTGAGAGCAACTTCGGTCACCAGCGGGTTGAGACTGTCCTGCTGCGCCAGCTCCCAGAGCAGGTCGGTCAGGCACGCGCGGGTGGACATCTCGCTGCCAAACAGCTTCATGCCGTGGCGCGGACGCGTTTCCAGGGTCAGGTTGTAGCGGTGGAACCACTCGCGCACTTCCACCATGTCGCTTTGCAGCGTGGCGCGGCTGACAAACCACTCATCGGCCAGATCTTCCAGCTTGAGGGAAAACGCTGAGGTGAGAAAACGTACCACCAGATAGTGCACGCGCTCGGGTCCGGTCCGCGGAATACGCAACGCGCGCGGGTGGGATGCCTGCAATTGCTGATAACGTTCAGCGTCGTCAATTTTGAGCTGATAGCCATTGCCACGGCTCAGAACAAACTGCGCGCCGTGGCTTGCCAGCAGCGCGTTCAGGGCGGTGATATCGGCACGGACGGTTCGCGTGGAAACCGACAGCCGCTGCGCCAGCTCGTCCTGCGGCAGCGTCTCGTTTTGCAACAGATCGAAAAGTTGCGCTAAACGTTGGTTCGGAAATCGCACGGGTTTGTCCTCTTACGGCTTAAGGTGAAATGACCATCTGGGATGGGCTGCCGACCGGGGTATAGTCCGGTTCGAAGCTGAGTTTGCCGTCCTGCGCCACGCGGAAACGGGTAATGTTGTCGCTGCGCTGGTTCATGACGTACAGCCAGCGTCCCTGTTTATCGAGCGTCAGGGTGCGCGGATAGTCGCCCCGCGTCCACACGTCGTCCTGATGCGTCAGCGTGCCCTCCGCTGTTACGGTAAAGTGCCCGATGCTGTTATGCAAACGGTTAGCCACATACAGCTGTTTGCCGTCGGCACTTAATGCCAGCCCGGCAGCAAAGCTGGTGCCTTTGTAACCTTCCGGCAGGGCTGAAAGCGTTTTGCCCTCTTTTAAGGTGCCGTTGGCGTTCACGGTATAATGGGTGAGCGTAGACGCCTCTTCGTTAATCAGCCACAAGGCATCGCCTTTTGGCGTAAAGACAAAGTGGCGCGGTCCGGCACCTTTTGAGGAGGCGCTGATAAACGGCGGATCGTTCGGCGTCAGCTTCCCTGTTCGATCGTCAAATCGGTACTGGTAGATGCGATCCAGCCCAAGATCGGTGGAAAACACGTATTTCCCGCTCGGTTCGGCGGCGATCATGTGCGCATGCGGGCCGTTGTGATCGCTGATGGCAAAGCTGCCCTCCGCAGCCGCTTCCGGCTTCGCCGCGCCCGGTTCGCCTTGATCCTGATGTTGATCCGTGGCGTCACCCAGGCTGCCGTCTGCCTTAACCGGCAAAACGGCAATCGATCCGCTGACGTAGTTCGCCACCAGCAGGTGCTTACCGTTCGGCGTCAGGGAAAGATACACCGGCCCCGCACCGCCGGATGCCACCTGATTCAGCTCGCTCAGCTCACCGTTATCCCCCACCCGCAGCGCCTGCACCACGCCCTGCTCCACTTCGCTTGCCAGATACAGCGTTTTGCCGTCGTGCGAGACGGTAAGCTGCGCGGCGTTCGGCAGCGTGCTGACCAGCGTTTTATTGCCGAGCGCGCCGGTTTGCGGGTCAACGGTAAAGCGGTACAGCCCTTCACCGTTCGGATTATAGGTGCCCACCCAGGCGTATTGCGTTTGGGCGATAGCGGCGGTGGCGAGCATTGAGAGTGAAGCGACAAGCAGGTTACGGGTGTGCATGGTGGCTCCTTCAGGTTTGAGTGCGGAGTTCCCCCCTCACCCTAACCCTCTCCCCAAAGGGGAGAGGGGACGATTACACCCTCTCCCCTTTGGGGAGAGGGCTGGGGTGAGGGGTGTTGTTTTTATTACTTCACCAGCTTCTTCGTCATCTCCAGCAGCGTGCGCACATCCTCCGGACGCGTATCGCCGCTGGCTTTGTCGATAATCGAGCTGTAGATATGCGGGATGATTTTGCTCACGCCCGCGTCGAGGGCGATCTGCAGGATCTCCTCAAAGTTCTCCAGATCGATTCCCCCGGTCGGCTCCAGCCAGAAGTCGTGACGGGCGCAGGCTTCCGCCACCGCTTTATACTCGTCGCGGCACTTGAGGCCGCCCATCGGGAAGTATTTGATGGAGCTGCCGCCGAAATCTTTCAGCAGGGCAATCGCGGTTTCAACCGGCACGATACCGTCCGGCGCCGCGCTGCTCAGCGGGCCGGTGGAGATTTTCACCATCCCGACGGTGCCGGTCGGGGAGACCAGACCGTTGACCACGGAGTCGTTCTGCCCCAGCAGCGCGCGGCTAGTCGCAACGCCGGTAAAGACCTGGTTGACGTGCTGCGGCTGCACCTGACGGGAGATTTCACTCACCATCGCCGACTGGTTTGGATCCCCAGCGCCCAGGCCGACGGAGAGCGCGTTATCAATCAGCGCGGCATATTCGCGCATATCGGCAACGGCGCTCGCCACGTCCGGGTAATTTTTGGAGAGCACGCCCACCAGCACGTGACCTTCCGCCGCCTCGTAAATGGCGCTGGCGTTGGCTTTCGATCCTGCCAGCACGTTAAGGCAGACGCGGTCACGGTAAAAGTTGGGGGTCAGTTTCATGCTTTTTTCTCCTGTCCTAACACTTCGCTAATGCGGCGGTAGACGATGTTCAGCTGGTCTGCGTTTACGCTGCGCACGTCCGCTTCGATAATCCCTTCGTTGGCCTTGTAGCCGCGGAAATAAATGGCGTATTCGCCCTGCTTGAGCGCGTTCACCAGCTCGCCGGTGCCGACACCCGTTGTGGCTTCATCAAACTTAATCTCGGTGCGGGCGATATCGCGACCGGCGCTGTCCCAGACCACGCGCGCGGTGACGCCGTTCAGGGTATTAAGCGCCTCGATAAACGGCGTCATCTTCGCCACCATCTCAGCGCCGCTCTCTTTGGTGGCCGTCAGGTAGTGTTCGATGGCGCAGGTCAGGCCAAGAATGCCCTCTTTCCCCACTTTCATGGCGCGGCCAATGCCCGCGGACTGACGTTTTACCCACTCTACGTACTGGGTTTTGCCGATCACCAGCCCGCTGGTTGGCCCTTCAATCGCCTTCGCGCCGCTGTAGATCACCAGATCGGCGCCGGATCGATAGTAGGTATGCAGATCTTCTTCCGCTGCGGCGTCGACGATCAGCGGGAGATCGTGCTTACGCGCGACCACCGCCGCCTGCTCGACGCTGAGCATGCTTTTCTGCACGCAATGGTGCGATTTGATGTAGAGGATCGCTGCGGTGCGTGGAGTAATTGCCGCCGCCAGCTGATCGGCAGAACATTCGTTGGCGTAGCCCGCTTCCACCAGCTTGCCGCCGCCCAGCGCCACCATGGTGCCCACCGGCGCGCCAAAGTTCACGTTGTGGCCTTTCGGCAGCACGATTTCGTTGTTCTCAATCGGGGTCACGTGCAGGTTTTCCAGCAGCCAGTCGCTGTCTTTGACCAACACCGCCGCCACGGACTGGGCAATGCCCGCCGACGCGCAGGAGACCACCGTTGCCCCTTCCACATCCAGCAGTTTCGCGATGTATTCCCCGGTTTTATTAACCAGATCCTTCATCTCGAAGTACTCATTCATACCGTCCATTGCCGCCTGCACCACTTCCGGGCGCGGCGTGGAGACGCCCAGCGCCGTCATGCGGCCGGAGGTGTTGATAACCTGCTTTAAGTTGTACTTCTCATAAATCGAAGGCATGTTCCGTGCTCCCTTGTTCGGTCATGTAGCCCTTGCCCGCGCGGATCGCGGCAAGCGGCACCAGAATGTGTTCAGCCTGCAGGCTGTCGTTTTCGGCATCCGTCAGCACCGTCGGCTGACGTTTAAGGGTGAACAGCGTCAGGTCGGCATCGAGACCCGGCTGAATGCGACCCTTATGCGCCAGGCGCAGGCCGTCGGCGGCGTTCGCGGTCACGCAGTCAATCACCTGCGGCAGCGACATGCCGATGGCGAGGAATTTCGACATCACGCTTGCCAGCGAGCCGACCGGACCGTTGATGCGGTTGCGGCAGTAGATATCCGAGCTGATGGTGTGCGGCAGAATGCCCATCGCGATGGCGCGTTTTGCCACCTCAAAACTGAAGCTCGCCGTGCCGTGCCCCACGTCCAGACGCACGCCGCGCTTCAGGGCCGAGGTGATGGAGGCGCGCAGCTCGCCGGAGGGCGTCAGAATGCGGTTGGGTTTGCCGTTGTAGCAGTGGGTGATAATGTCGCCGGAACTGAGCAGTTCGGCAATTTCGTCGAGGTTCGGCGGGTTGTTGCCAATGTGCACCATCAGCGGCAGGTCGCCGTTCTCTTTCTGAATGGCTTTGGCGCGCTCCAGCGGCGTGATGCCGTTTTCACCGACCACGCTGCTGCTCATGCGCGCCTTCAGGCCGACGATAAAATCAGGGTGGCGCTTCACCGCCTGCTTCACCGCGTCGGCGTCGATATTCGCCATGTTGGCCAGTTCGTTCTGGGCAATCAGCCCCACGCGGGAGATGTTCAGCAGGGCAAAGACCTCGGTAGAGGCTTTGCGGGTGATGTCGTAGAAATCGTCCACGTCGTCGGCACCGGTACTGCCCGCGTCCACCACGGTTGTGACGCCGGTGGCAATGCCGACGCTGTCCGGTTCGTCGTGGTAAATCGGGGAGTTCGGGTAGCAGTGAACGTGGGAGTCAATCCAGCCTGCGCTGACGAATACGTCGCCGTTCAGCTCAACCGTTTTATGCGCGGGGGCGTCAATGTCGCCCAGCGCCGCGATCTTCCCGTCCTGAATGGCGATATCGGTCAGGGTATCGTCGGCAAGGCGCGCACGGCGCAGGAGTAAATCAAACATGAGGATCTCCTGATAAGGCGGGCGCCTGAGCGCCCGCGGGTATTAAAGGGCGACCGGGAACAGCCAGCCCAACAGCATTGCGCCGAGGATCGCGCCACCGGTGATCGGCTTCTGCCAGATGTAGAACACCAGCGCACCCAGCAGGGAACCGACGCCGATAGGAATGGAGGCGGTCATGGCGCTGAGGATAATCAACGGCCCGAGGAAGCGGCCGGAGGCGTTACCCGCGCCCATCATCACGTCTGCACCGTAGGTGGAGTTGCTCTGGTTGATGGTGAACTTACGCGCCAGGATGATGACGTAGCCAATCGCCAGGCCAATCACCAGGCCGGTAATCAGTGCGGCAATGAAGTTGGTCACCGGGAACATTATCCCCGCGCCCAGCAGCAGCGCCGGAACGCCGAGGCCCACGCCGGTCTGGATGGCGCCGCCGATATCAAGAATACCGACCAGCGAGCCTTCGATAATGCGGGCGAACAGGAAGCTCGCGCCGAACGCCGCCACCGCGCCGTAGACGCCGGTATCTATCCCCGCTTTCAGCATCGCCACGAAGGCCACTTCGTTAAACGCGCCGATGCCGTAGAGGTAGTACATGTGCGTCCCGGCAAAGACGCCGGAGGAGAGCAGGCCAACGAAGATCGGGAACGACCAGTCGGCATACCAAAAACCTTTATTCTGTTCCATGTAGAGGCTCCTGTTATTTACCGCTGAGCGAGTTGTGGATCATGTCGAGCCAGTTCGGCACGGTCAGATGGAAGGATTCGATCATCTTCATGTCGAAGCCGCGGAAGAAGCCGCTCAGCACGAAGAGCAGGACAATCGCCGCCATCATCACTTTGGTGACGTGATTCCAGCCGCTCTCTTCCACGCCTTTACCGATCAGGATCCCCAGCACCAGGCCCGGAACGGCGTTCCCCATAATCAGCTGCGCCGCGCCGCCAAAGATGGTGGCCCAGAAGCCCGATTTTTTACCCGCGTCGATGGCTGCCAGCCAGAAGATCACCGGCATGACGGTGTTCACCAGCAGGTTTGCCGCCGGTACCAGCACCTTCACGGCGGTGACCTGAAGCGCTGCCGGCACGGATGAGGCGGTCAGGTTCAGGAAGGTCACGACGATCATGCCGATCACGCCGCAGGCAATCGCCATTTTGCGCGGGTCGTGCAGCGTTTCGCCGACGTTACGGTTTTTAACCATCAGTGCAGCAGCACCCCAGTTCGGGATGATGCGGTGGTCAACGTCCTGTGTGAAGGCACCAGCGGCCACGGAAGAGGCCCAGGCGTTAAAGAAGAAACCTAACCCAAAGGAGAAGTGGGACGCCGGATCCCCTTCACAGGAGTTCAGTTCCCCCAACGTACGAAACGCGCCCATACCCTGTGTGGTAGGCGCATGAAACATGCGTGCAGCCCCGGCCCCCACACCGACGCCAACCAGGCCGCCAATGATGAGCGATTTTATTAATATAATTAAGAACATCAGTCTGCCCTTTTATGAATAATCAGCGTTGCGTGACGAAATCCACCTGGTCAAGATTGATAGCGGTCACGTTGACGGTCACATCCAGCTCCACGCTGTAGGTGCGTCTTTCCCGGCGCAAAAAGAAGAACAGAAACGCTTCTTTACGCACCGCTTCTTGCGCCTGAACAACCTGCACATCCTGTGGCTCAATACGCAGTAAGATATGCGGTGAGGCTTTCATCACCGCGGCCTGAACGTGGTTGAGCGCGTCGGCAAAGGCGCGCGCTTTGGCGTCGCCTTTCCCCTTCACTCTCACCGTGGTTGTGAACTGTTCTTTCATGCTTATGCGCCGTATTTCTTCTGCCACGCCTGTACCAGACGCTCGCCCAGCTCTTCTTTATCCATAAAGCCAAAGCCCAGCACGTTGCAGCCTTCGTTGATGGCGGTCACGCCCTCTTCCACGGAACGCATGCCGTATTTCGCTTTGTAGCCATATTTGGTTTGCGCCGTGATGGCACCCGCGCCGCCGCTGCCGCAGAAGGAGATGCCGAAGGTGGCGTTTTCCGCTTTCATCATGTCGCCAAGCTTCATGTCCGCGGCCATACCCGGTACGACAACCGCGCGTCCACCTGCTTTTTCCACACCCGCGGCCACTTTCTGACCTTTGCCCAGGCGATCGCCAATCACGACTGTAATCTGTTCCATGTGTTGCTCCTTAAAGGTTGTCTTTCGCGACTTCGAAGTGAACGGAGAGCAGCCAGGCTTCTTCATCAGGAAGGTTGCCAAACTGCGCTACCACTTCACGGGCAAGTTGCATTGAATCTGGTGAAATTTCGTCGAACAGCTCCGCTTCAACCTCCGGCAGCGGCTCGCCGGTCACGGACCGGTGCGCCATCGCGCGAACGTGGGAGGTGAGCATCTGTTCCTGTACCGCGTTGGGGATGATGTCGTGCCGGGCCAGCAGGGCATAAACCTGCTGCAGCATCGTGTTCGCAAGCTGCTCTGTTTGCACTGCCTGTTCCCCAACGTCGTTCATTACCGCTCCGTTAATCACTGGTCTTACCCCGTTAATGGCTCTGGAAGTAAACTAACTGTGGGGGGGAAGGGTTTGTAGCGAGTTGTTTTCCACTTCGAAGTGGAAAGGCGGGCAGCAGCAGTGATCTGTGCCACATAAATGCGGTGAATCTGGATAAACCGCTGTATTTACGTGATGAATGTCACGCTATTAAACGGCAATAAACAGGCAAGCAAAGTGGAAAAGTTTCCGAGCGGGCTCGTAGAAATGTGACGTGGATAAGGTTTTCTTATGGGGATTCGCTAGAGTGGTTGCGGGTGCTTGAGACTGACCGTCTCAGGCATGGGACGGAAAGTGGAAAGCCCCTACCTGAATTTAAATCAGGACGGGGCTGTAAACGACACGTCTAGCCACGTGATGTTTGCTACCTCGCCCGCTTTACAGCAAGGAGGCATCCATGAAACGCAGAAACCCAAGTATCGGGGTTTTGATGATTATTTCTTTGACGATAATCATCTTAACGCTGGTGACGAGGAAAACACTGTGCGAGATCCGTTTTCGAAACGGCTCGCTTGAAGTGACCGCGCGGATGGAGTGTCGCTCCGGCAAGTAGGGAGCAAAGATGCGGGGGCGCGTAATGCGCCTCCGCATACGGAGGAAGGACGTACAGCTCAGGCACCCAATTAACGATACTTTTTATGATAGGTGTTGCGCGTCGCCACAAACTGGTCGGCCGCCGCCTGGGCTTCCTTCACCTTGCCTTCGTTAGCCAGCTTCAGCGCACCGTCGATCTGGCCGACCAGCACGTCAAAGCCGTGGCGATAGTCTTTCATCTCTGCACTGTCTGCCGCTTTGCTTTCCAGCTTCGGCGGGGTCGCTTTTTGCGCATCCAGCGCCGCTTCACGCATTTTGGTCAAGGCGTCTTTCATGTCCGCCGCATTGTCCGTTTTCTGCACTACCTTCAGGTTTTCACTGAGGATGTCCATGTTGTCTTCAAGATCGGCGGCAAACGCAGACGAGCCAAGAACCAGCGTTGAAGCCGCGACGATCGCTAACAGATGTTTACGCATTGCTCACTTCCTTTTTTATTATTAACAAAACGCTATCTTTATTGACCCGCAATTTTCATTTCGGGCAGAAGAACTGATCCACACTGTATATTGCTACGTGTTTCAATATCGTTACCGACCGTAACGATGTTGCGCCACATGTCCTTCAGGTTACCCGCGATGGTGATTTCGCTCACCGGATACTGAATTTCGCCGTTTTCGACCCAGAAGCCCGCCGCGCCGCGCGAGTAGTCGCCGGTGATGCCGCTTACGCCCTGGCCCATCAGTTCCGTGACGACCAGGCCGGTGCCCATCTCTTTCAGCATCTGCTCAAAGCTCAGGCCCTGACCGGCAATGCGCCAGTTGTGGATGCCGCCCGCGTGACCTGTGCTTTTCAGCCCCAGCTTGCGCGCGGAGTAATTGGTCAGCAGCCACTGGGTCAGAATACCGTCTTTGATAATATCGCGACGTTCGGTGCGAACGCCTTCGCTGTCGAACGGCGTGGAGGCCAACCCTTTCAGCAGGTGCGGATGCTCTTCAATGGTCAGCCATTCCGGCAGGATCTGCTTGCCCAGCGAGTCGAGCAGGAAGGTCGATTTACGGTACACCGAGCCGCCCGCGATAGCGCCCACCAGATGGCCAAACAGGCCGGTTGCCACTTCATTAGCAAAAATGACCGGGGCTTTCATGGTGGAGAGTTTGCGCGGCGACAGGCGAGACAGCGTGCGCTCGGCGCACTCTTTACCCACCCACTCCGGAGACTGTAAATCCCCCAGCGCGCGGCCAATGGTGTAGGCGTAGTCACGCTCCATGTCGCCGTTCTCTTCGGCAATCACGCAGCTGGAGAGCGAGTGGCGGGTGGAGCAGTAGCCCTGCAGCATGCCGTGGCTGTTGCCAAAGACTTTGATGCCATAATGGCTATTGAAGCTGCCGCCTTCGGTATTGGTGATGCGCTTATCGGCCTGCAGGGAAGCCTGCTCTGCGCGTGCAGCCAGTTCAATGGCTTCGTCCGGGGTCACTTCCGCCGGGTGGAAAAGATCGAGATCCGGCGCATCAAACGCCAGCAGCTCTTTATCGGCCACGCCTGCGTAAGGATCAGGAGAGGTATAACGGGCGATATCCAGCGCCGCCTGCACCGTTCGGGCAATGGCATCCGGACTGAGATCGGTGGATGAGGCGCTGCCTTTGCGATTCTGGTGATAGACCGTGATCCCAAGCGCGCCATCGCTGTTGAATTCGACATTTTCCACTTCGCCATAGCGGGTGCTCACGCTGATGCCGGTGGTTTTGCTGACCGCCACTTCGGCGCCATCTGATTTTTCTGAAGCAAGCATCAGCGCGGTGGAGACGGCTTCTTCCAGAATCTTACGCTGCGCTTCAACTTGTGAGGTTACTTTCATCGCAAATGCCATACTGTAAGAGAGAGTTATCTGAAGTCTAACAGAGAACCGTTTTTCAGTGCGCGTCTTAACTGGTAACATTAGCCTCTTTTTTTAAGGAGCCTGACATGACTAAGCAGCCCGAAGACTGGCTCGACGACGTTCCCGGTGATGACATCGAAGACGAAGATGATGAGATCATCTGGGTCAGTAAAAGTGAAATTAAACGTGACGCCGAAGAGTTAAAACAGCTTGGCGGAGAACTGGTAGAACTGGGTAAAAACGCGCTGGATAAGATCCCGCTCGACCAGGATCTGCGTGATGCCATTGAACTGGCACAGAAAATCAAAAAAGAAGGCCGTCGTCGCCAGCTTCAGCTTATCGGGAAAATGCTGCGTCAGCGCGACGTCGATCCGATCCGCCAGGCACTGGACAAGCTGAAAAACCGCCACAACCAGCAGGTTGCGTTTTTCCATAAGCTTGAGCAGATCCGCGATCGTCTGATTGAACAGGGTGATGACGCCGTACCGGAAGTGCTGAACCTGTGGCCGGATGCCGACCGCCAGCAGCTGCGTTCTTTGATCCGAAACGCGAAGAAAGAGAAAGAAGGGAATAAGCCGCCGAAGTCTGCGCGCCTGATTTTCCAGTATCTGCGCGAGCTGTCTGAGAACGACGAGTAATCTGTTCCCCTCACCCCGAGGGAGAAAAGAATGTAGGCCCGGTAAGCGCAAGCGCCACCGGGCTTTTTTTTACTCTGCGGCCGCGGCCGCTTCCGCTTTCTTCGCCAGACCGTCCAGCAGCTTCTGATGGATCCCACCAAAACCGCCGTTGCTCATCACCAGAATATGGTCACCGGGCTGGGCCGCTTTCACGACCATATCCGCGAGCACATCCACATCCGCACTCCAGTGCGCAGGCTGAATGCAGGCATCGGCCACTTCCGCTACCTGCCACGGAATATGCTGCGGCTGCAAGAGGAAGACCTCATCGGCACGTCCTAACGACGGCGCGAGGTCATCTTTGCAGATGCCCATTTTCATGGTGTTCGAGCGCGGTTCCAGCACGGCCAGAATGCGCGCGGTGCCGCCAACCTTGCCGCGTAACGCTGCAAGCGTCGCAAGAATCGCCGTTGGGTGATGCGCGAAATCGTCATACACCGTCACGCCATTCGCTTCGCCGCGCAGCTCCAGACGGCGACGGGCGTTAATGAACGAGCCCAGCGCATTGGCTGCATCCGCAGGCAGCACGCCCACGTGACGCGCCGCAGCAATGGCCATCAGGCCGTTGTGCATGTTGTGCTCGCCCACCAGGCCCCACTTCACCTCACCCACTTTTTCACCGTCGAGCAGCACTTCCCACTCGGAGGCATCGGCGTTGAGTTTCTTCGCCTGCCAGTGACCCTGTTCGCCCACCAGCTCCTGCTCGCTCCAGCAGCCCATTGCCAGGGTTTGCTTCAGGTTGATGTCGTTCTCCGGCAGGATGATGCGGCCCTGACCCGGAACAATGCGCACCAGGTGGTGGAACTGTTTCTGGATCGCTTTCAGGTCGTCAAAGATATCCGCGTGATCGAACTCAAGGTTGTTGAGGATCAGCGTGCGCGGGCAGTAATGCACAAACTTGGAACGCTTGTCGAAGAATGCACAGTCGTATTCGTCGGCTTCGATCACAAAGAACGGGCTGTCACCCAGACGTGCAGAAACGTCGAAGTTGCCCGGAACGCCGCCAATGACAAAGCCAGGCTTATAGCCGCAGGCTTCGAGGATCCAGGTCGCCATTCCGGCGGTGGTGGTTTTGCCGTGGGTACCGGCAACGGCAACAACCCAGCGGTCGCGCAGCACAAAATCATGCAGCCACTGTGGGCCAGACATAAACGGAATATTACGTTCCAGCACCGCTTCAACACATGGGTTACCACGGGTCATGGCGTTACCAATGATCACCAGATCCGGTTCAGGATCCAGCTGGCTGGCCTCGTAGCCCTGAATCAGAGAGATGCCCTGCTTCTCCAGAAGCGTGCTCATCGGCGGATACACATTGGCGTCCGAACCTGTTACTTCATGGCCCAGTGAGCGCGCCAGCATTGCCAGTCCGCCCATGAAAGTGCCACAAATCCCCAATATATGAATGCGCATACGTCACTATCCTTCTTCAATGTGGCGCACATTTTACTCACATGTTAGCGGCTGTGAAACGCATTTCAGGTAAATCCGTATTTGCTGGCGCGATTCACCAGTGCGCTACTATTTGAATATTTGTTAAGATTGTTGGGCTTTAGTCGTTTTGGTGAACATACAATCGCTCTACTCACATAAGATGCAGGGAAAGTGTTATGAAAACGTTAGGTGAATTTATTGTCGAAAAGCAGCACGAGTTCTCTCATGCTACCGGTGAACTCACTGCTTTGCTGTCGGCAATAAAGCTGGGCGCTAAGATCATCCACCGCGATATCAACAAGGCCGGTCTGGTCGATATCCTGGGTGCCAGCGGTGCCGAGAACGTTCAGGGCGAGGTTCAGCAGAAACTCGATCTGTTCGCAAATGAAAAACTGAAAGCTGCACTGCGCGCGCGCGACATCGTTGCGGGTATCGCCTCCGAAGAAGAAGATGAAATTGTTGTTTTCGAAGGATGCGAACACGCGAAATACGTTGTCCTGATGGATCCGCTCGACGGCTCCTCCAACATCGACGTTAACGTTTCTGTCGGTACCATTTTCTCCATCTACCGCCGCGTCACGCCTGTTGGCACGCCGGTCACCGAAGAAGATTTCCTCCAGCCGGGCAGCAATCAGGTTGCTGCGGGCTATGTGGTGTATGGTTCGTCCACCATGCTGGTGTACACCACCGGCTGCGGCGTTCACGCCTTTACTTACGATCCGTCGCTGGGCGTGTTCTGCCTGAGCCAGGAACGTATGCGCTTCCCGGAGAAGGGCAACACTTACTCCATCAACGAAGGCAACTACATCCGATTCCCGAGCGGCGTGAAGAAGTACATCAAATTCTGCCAGGAAGAAGATAAGGCCACCCAGCGCCCGTATACCTCCCGCTATATTGGTTCTCTGGTCGCTGACTTCCACCGCAACCTGCTGAAAGGCGGCATCTACCTCTACCCAAGCACCGCAAGCCACCCGGACGGGAAGCTGCGTCTGCTGTACGAATGCAACCCGATGGCATTCCTCGCCGAACAGGCGGGCGGCAAGGCGAGCGACGGTAAAGAGCGTATTCTGGATATCGTGCCGGAAAGCCTGCACCAGCGCCGTTCGTTCTTCGTCGGCAACAACCACATGGTTGAAGACGTTGAGCGTTTCATCCGTGAGTATCCGGACGCGTAACCCCTTTATCCTGGGAAGCCGCCCGGCTTCCCAGTCATTTATATATTTTACCGTATAAGTGTTTATAAAAAAGACGCTTTAATCTTCATCCCTGCTCCTGCATTATTTCCATAACAGTTTGACAATTATTTCCTGGAGCATATTCGCGATGAAAAACTATTCTCGTGCCAATACCGGCATTGATTTAAATCTTATTCCTGTCTTTATTGAAATTGTTCGCTGCGGCAGCATGGCGAAAGCCTCTGTGCGCCTGGACATGTCCCGCCCGGCGGTAAGCCTGGCACTGAAGCGCTTTAATCAACTTTTTGATGAGCCACTGTTTTACCGTAAAGGTTTATATCTTGAACCCACAGAAAAAGCGTTAGCGTTAACCAGCGCGCTGGAAATATTAATGGGGAATATTCACGATAATATTAATGCGTTAAATTCATCGGCAAATAAAACCCTGGCACAGCACGTACCAGGGATGAATATGATTATGCAGCAGTCTGGGCCGTCAGCTTAAACGAGGACATGGCTTCCATCAGTTCGCGCGACTGCTCTTCCAGCGAGCGTGTCGCGGCGGATGACTGCTGTACCAGCGCCGCATTTTGCTGCGCCGTTTCGTCCATCTGGTTCACCGCGATGTTCACCTGCTCAATGCCGCGACTCTGTTCCTGAGACGCGGTCGCAATTTCACGCATCAGCCTGGTCATCCGCAGCACTTCGGTTGCGATCTCATCCATCGTTTCACCGGCCTGCTGTGCCAGTTCGCTCCCCTCATTCACATGAGTTTGTGAATCGCTGATAAGCGATCGGATCTCTTTCGCCGCGTCGGCACTGCGGCTGGCCAGGTTTCGCACTTCGCCCGCGACAACGGCAAAACCCCGTCCCTGTTCGCCCGCACGCGCGGCTTCAACGGAGGCGTTCAGCGCCAGAATGTTGGTCTGGAAGGCAATGCCGTCGATCACGCTCAGGATGTCGGCGATCCGCGCCGAGCTGCCGGCAATATCGCGCATTTTTTCAATCACGTAGCAGACCATTTCACTGCCGTGATCGGCCGTGTCGGAAACGGACTTCGCCAGCTGGTGCGCCTGCTCGGCGTTATCGGCGTTGAGTTTCACCGTGGCGGTGATCTCTTCCATGCTGGCCGCCGTTTGCTCAAGTGAGGTGGCGGTAGATTCCGTGCGCTGGGCAAGGTTCATGTTCCCTGCCGTCAGCTCCCGGCTGCCGGTATCAATTTGCGAACTGGCATCGCGCACCCGCAGAACCGATCCCATCAGCGACTGACGCATCGCTTCAATGGCCGCGTTGAGCCGGTTAAATTCCTGGCTGGCCGTTGGATCCAGGGTATGGGTTAAATCGCCTGCCGCGACATGTTCAAGCTGAGCAATCGATGCCGAGAGCGGCTTCAGCAGCATATGGCGCAGCACCAGCCAGGCGAGGACGATAATGCCTGCCGTCAGCAGCGCGGCGACAACGATCAGGATCAGTACGCGGGTTTTGCTCGACTGCACGGCACTGACTTCCGCTTTGCCACGCGCTTCGCTCCACGCCTGGAAAGCCTGCATATCGTTATCAAACTTGTTGGCCACTGGAATCAGCGCGTTCTCAATCAGGTCGTAATAACCGTCCGCACTCTGGTCGTTCAGGGCTTTCAGCATCGGGTTGATGCCCTGCCGGGTATACGCCGCCAGACTCGCCGCCACGTTATCCAGCAGCTTTTGCCCCTGCTCGTCAGCCACCCCGCCGTCGATCACGGCTTTCAGCGTTTTCTGCGCCTGGGCAATTTCCTGATTGATGTTTTTTACCGATTTGGATGCATCGTCCAGCAGACCAATTTCCATCATTCGGACGGCCTGGCCCGCCTCATTACGCGCGCGCAGGATCAGCGTATAGCCAGAATTAAGCTGCACCATTTGCTCACCCTGAAGGTGGTTGATGCGCTGGAGTGAAGAAGAACTCTGTGTGAGGGCATAAATACCAATGCCGCTGACAATCAGCAGCAGAAGGGTCATAACGGCCAGTAAAGAGAGCAAGCCGGTACGAATCGATAGCGTTTTCAGCATGATGTTATTTCCGGTAGCGAGATATTTCTTGGCGTAAAAGAAGAGTATCGGCCGCTACCGGAAAATGTTTAGACTTTAAGCAATTTCAGCGTGTTATGGCTCTGTTACCGATGTGTTTACGCGGGTAACAGGCGAGCTCTGGCGGTTCTCCCAGAGCACCGTCAGACCGCGCTGCAGGGCAATAAAAATAAACAGCAAAATGCCGATGGCGATCTTCGTCCACCACGAGCTGAGCGTGCCGTCGAAGTTAATGTAGGTCTGAATCAGCCCCTGGATCGCCACGCCGAACAGCGTGCCCAGCACCGTGCCTACCCCGCCGCTGAGCAGCGTGCCGCCGATAACCACAGAAGCAATCGCATCCAGCTCAACGCCGACGCCCGCCAGCGCGTAACCGGCCTGGGTATACACAGAGAAGACGATCCCCGCCAGCGTCGCCAGCCCGGTCGACAGCATATAGATGCGGATGGTGGTGCTGCGGGTGGAGATCCCCATCAGGTTGGCCGACGTGGCGTTACCGCCAATGGCGTAGACCTGATTGCCAAACCGGGTGCGGTGGGCGAGGAAGATGCCAATCACCACCACGCCCAGCATCAGCAGCCCCATCGCGCTCAGGCGGCCGCCGCCGGGGATTTTCCACGCCAGGCTGGAGAGCGTGTCGTAGATGGGGTGGTTAATCGGGATCGACTCCTCCGACACCAGATAGCTCACGCCGCGCAGGAAGAACATCCCGGCGAGGGTGATGATAAAGGCAGGAATTTTCAGCGCGTCGATCAGCAACCCCATAAAGGCACCAAACGCGCAGCCCATCGCCAGCACCAGCGGGAATGCCACCAGCGGAGAGATGCCCCAGAACCCAATGGCCTTCGCGAGGAACACGCCCGTAAACGCGATCACCGAGCCGACGGAGAGATCGATCCCGCCGGAGAGGATCACAAAGGTCATCCCTACGGCGATGATGCCTAAAAAGGCGTTATCGGTCAGGATATTGCAGATCACACGTGTGGAGGCGAAACCGGGAAACTGGGTGAGGCAGTAGAGATACCCCAGCACAAACACGCCCAGCGTGATCATCAACGGCAAATTACGTTTTATCATGGCCACGGATCCCCTTAATGATGCTGACAAAGCGCGGCGACTGGACGATCAGCACGCAGAGCACGACCACCGCTTTCACCACCTGGTTGAGTTCCGGCTGGAATCCCGAGAGCAGGATGCCAGTGTTCATGCCCTGAATGATCAGCGCCCCCACCACCGAGAGCAGCAGGTTAAAGCGCCCGCCCATCAGCGACCCGCCGCCGATCACCACCGCGAGGATCGCGTCCAGCTCCAGCCATAACCCGGCGTTGTTGGCATCGGCCCCGCGAATATCCGCCGCGACGATGACCCCGGCGATGGCGGCGCACACGCCGCTCAGCACGTAGGTCAGCATCACCATCAAGCGGGTGTTGACCCCGGCGTTACGCGCGGCGCGGATGTTGATCCCCACCGCTTCAATAAACATGCCGAGCGCCGTTTTGCGGGTAAAGAGCCAAAAGATAACCAGCGTCACGAGGGCAATAATCACCGGCGTCGGGAAGAACAGAAGGTTGCCGCTACCGAGCCACGCCAGGCTCGGGGAGTTAAAGGTGACGATCTGCCCGGACGTAATCAGCTGCGCCACGCCGCGCCCGGCCACCATCAGTATCAGGGTGGCAACAAAGGGCTGAATTTTCAGCACCGCCACCAGAATGCCGTTCCAGAGCCCGGCTAATACCCCGGAGCCCAGTGCGGCCAGCAGCACCACCGGCAGGCTGTGCCCGGCGACGGTCATTGAGGCGGCGGTGGCGCCAGCAATCGCCATCACCGCGCCGACGGAGAGGTCAATCCCGCCGGTGGCGATCACCAGCGTCATACCAATCGCCAGCAGCGCGACGGGCGCAGCACGGTTCAGGATATCAATCGGGCTGCCAAACAGGCGGCCATCCTGCACGATGATCTGGAAGAAATGCGGCGCGACCAGGCTATCCACCAGCAGTACCACCAGCAGCGCCGCGATTTGCGGCGTGCCGGTCGGCCAGCTAAAGCGGCGCTTTGACTCACCGGTTTGCGAAAGTGAACGGGGCATCACGATTAGCTCCTTACGCCGCGATGGCATTCATGATTGCCGGAACGGACAGCTTATCCAGCGGGATCTCTGCCACCTGCTTGCGATCGCGCATGATAATGACGCGATCGGCATAACCCACCAGCTCCTCAAGCTCGGACGAAATGACCAGCAGCGCCAGACCGTCCGCGCACAGCGTTTCGATAAGCCGGATAATTTCGGCGTGCGCGCCTACATCAATGCCGCGCGTCGGCTCGTCGAGGATCAGGAACTGCGGTTTGGTCAGCAGCCAGCGCGAGAGGAGCACCTTCTGCTGGTTACCGCCGGAGAGAAATTCAATGGGCTGTTCCGCGCTCGGGGTGCGAATACCAAGCTGACGGATAAAGCGCTCGGCAATGGCGTTTTGTTCTTTACGCGGAATGGGACGCAGCCACCCGCGCTGCGCCTGTAGCGCCAGAATGATGTTTTCCCGCACCGAGGCGGCGGCAATAATACCGTCCGTTTTCCGGTCTTCCGGGCAGAAGCCGACGCCCAGACAGGACGCCTGATGCGGCGATCGCAGGGTTTGCGGTTTGCCCCTGATCAGCGCCCTGCCGCTGTCGGCAGGTTTGATCCCGAAGATCACCTCGGCGGTTTCGGTTCGGCCTGAGCCTAGCAGGCCCGCCAGGCCAACAATCTCACCGGGGCGAACCTCAAGGTTAAACGGCGAGATCACCCCTTTTTTGCCGTAATCACTGAACGCGGCGACCGGTTTTTCGCTCAGCAGCGTGCGCCCTGCACGCTGAAGGGCGTTGGTTTCCAGCTCTCGGCCCAGCATCATTTTCACCAGCTCAATCTGCGGTAGCTCGCGGGTTTCGCGGCAGCCGACAAAGCTGCCGTTGCGCAGCACCGTGATGCGATCGCTCACTTCATACACCTGATCGAGGAAGTGCGTAACGAAGATCAGGCTCACGCCTTGATCGCGCAGCTGGCGCATCAGGGTGAAGAGCATTTCGACTTCCTGGGTATCCAGGCTGGCGGTGGGTTCATCGAGGATCAGCACCTTTGCCGAGAGATCGATAGCCCGGCAGATAGCGACGATCTGCTGCATCGCCACGGAAAAGCGGTTCAGCGGCTCGCGGACGTCGAGGGAGAAGCCGTACGATTCCATCAGTTTTGTCGCCCGCGCTTCCATCTCTTTGCGGCGCAGCAGGCCAAAACGGCGTGGCTCACGGCCAATAAACAGGTTATCCGCCACCGACATGTTTGGCAGCAGGTTGACTTCCTGATACACCGTCCCGATCCCCAACTGTTGGGCATGGGCGGTATTTTTTGGCGAAATGGCGTTACCTTCCAGCCAGATGGTGCCGCGATCGGCGTGATACACGCCGGTCAGCGCTTTGATCAGCGTCGATTTCCCCGCGCCGTTCTCGCCCAGCAGCGCCATGATCTCACCGCGACGCAGGCTGAAATCGACGTTATCCAGCGCCTTCACGCCGGGGAAGAATTTACTCAAGCCCTCTGTGCGGAGGATTTCCTGGTGTTGTTCAGTGGTCATGGTTTTCCCCCTGCATCAAGCCGGATGGCGCTACGCTTATCCGGCCTACAAAAGAGCGTATCGTAGGCCGGGTAAGCGCAGCGCCACCCGGCAATTTCACTGGATCAGTAGCCCATATTTTTCTTCTTCTCTAACTCTTCTTTTGCCGTGTCAGGCAGGTAGAGCGTGGACTTGGTGACCGTCACTTTCTCAGGCATCGTGCCGTCTTTTTTGAATTTCTCCAGCGCGTCGAATGCCGGGCCCGCCATGTTCGGCGTCAACTCCACGCTGGCGTTGGCTTCACCGTCGATCATCGCTTTGTAGATGTCCGGCACGCCGTCGATAGAGCCGGTGAGGATATCTTTGCCCGGTTTCAGACCCGCTTCTTTAATCGCCTGAATCGCACCGATCACCATGTCATCGTTGTGGGCGTAAACCATGCAGATGTTCTTGCCGTTGTTTTCAGCCTTGATAAAGCTTTCCATGACCTCTTTGCCCTTACTGCGGGTAAAGTCACCGGACTGAGAACGGATAATTTTGATGTTTGGCGCTTTGGCGATGGCTTCAGCAAAGCCTTTCTTACGGTCGATGGCCACGCTCGCACCGACGGTGCCCTGCAGTTCAACGACGTTACACGGCTTGCCGTCGACCTGTTTCACCAGCCAGTCACCAATTAACTGTCCTTCAAGAACGTTATTGGCCGTCACGGTGGTCATATAGAGAGATTTGTCTTTTACATCAATGGAACGATCGAGCAGGAAGACCGGGATCTCCGCGTCTTTCGCTTCCTTCAGTACGGGCTCCCAGCCGGTCGCCACGACGGGCGCAATAAAGATGGCATCTACGCCCTGGGCGATAAAGGAGCGTACGGCTTTGATCTGGTTCTCTTGTTTTTGCTGACCATCGGCGATTTTCAGCGTGATCCCGCGTTTCTGGGCCTCGCTTTTTGCTACGTTGGTTTCTGCCGCGCGCCAGCCGGATTCAGAGCCGACTTGCGAAAAACCTACGGTTAAAGGTGCGGCCATCGCCATAGACGACATGGCTGCCGAAACTGCTGTGACAAGAAGTAAGCGCTTCCACATATGAACGTCCTCGTAGGGTGAGTTATTGTTGGTTAAAAGATGTTCTGCGAAATGACTATAGCCAATGAAATATGTAACGAATTGCGTTACATCACACTTCAGAAAAGTGAATAAAACGTTAATCACAAGTTTGTAATCGCTTTCATTTCACCATTAAAAATGCGGCTGAGTTTATGGATTTTCCTGTCATGGAAACGGTCTGAAAAGTGGGGTTAACGAGGGAAGATGGCGAAAACAGGCGGAGACATTCAGCGCGAGTTGGCTATAATACCTGCCACTTGTTTACCATCCATTTTAAAGGACACCGACATGAGCTTACTCAACGTCCCTGCGGGTAAAGAACTGCCAGAAGACATCTACGTAGTTATCGAAATCCCGGCTAACGCAGATCCTATCAAATACGAAATCGACAAAGACACTGGTGCGCTGTTCGTTGACCGCTTTATGTCTACCGCGATGTTCTACCCATGCAACTACGGTTACATCAACAACACCCTGTCTCTGGACGGAGATCCGGTTGACGTGCTGGTCCCAACGCCATACCCACTGCAGCCAGGCTCAGTCATTCGCTGCCGTCCAGTTGGCGTGCTGAAAATGACCGACGAAGCCGGTGAAGATGCGAAACTGGTTGCGGTACCGCACACCAAGCTGAGCAAAGAGTACGATCACATTAAAGATGTGAACGACCTGCCAGAACTGCTGAAAGCGCAGATCAGCCACTTCTTCGAGCACTACAAAGACCTCGAGAAAGGCAAGTGGGTTAAGGTTGACGGCTGGGACAACGCTGAAGCGGCGAAAGCAGAAATCATCGCCTCTTTCGAGCGCGCTGCTAAGAAGTAATTCTTACTGCCGATCGACAAAGCCCCGCATGTCGGGGCTTTTTTGTGGCTGGAGAGTTTTGCCCGGCGGCGCTACGCTTGCACGGGCCTACATGTTCATTGCAGGCCAGGTAAGCACAGCGCGACCCGGCAAGAGTCGCAAAAAAACAACGCCACCTCACGGTGGCGTTGTTTTTTTTCAGTACTGGTCTCTGTCTAACCAGTTACCGCTTTCAATCCGCGTTAGCCCATCAACAGGACGCTGATAAACGTACATCCACGCACTTCCGTATGGCGTCTGGATCAACTGGCGAGCGTATTCACCGCCCCTGGTGCGCAAGGCATCAAGTTCGGCAAGCGTAGCATTGTCAATACGATAAACTTCACCCTGTACTGTTCCTTCCCCCGGAACCGCGCCTGGATAGTGGCCCAGACTGTACAACTGGTAGTTCTCGATATTGTAATTCCCCAGCAGCAGGGCATTGGTCATCCAGTGACTGTTGCCTTGCTTGGTTCGTAAACTGCCGTACACAAATATTCGCATTGCTAAAACTCAAACTGATAGAGCAGATCAAGTGCCTGGTCTACGCCGGACACTGCTTCCAGATATAGCTTAGGCATCAGGCGATAGCGTAGCGTGAGTGTTGCCAGTGAGTCAAAGATCCCCACACCATATTTTACCTGCAGACCCGGCAGTACATAGCCGCTGACCACCACCTGCGAGGAGTCGCCCACGCCCTGGGTGTCCAGCGCCAGATTGCTTACGCCGAACGTCTCGCCGATTTTACCCACAACCTGACCACTTTGTGCAACCCCCAGACCCACTAACATTGATGTCATCGCAGCACCATCGCCTTGTGCACTATCCAGTCCCTGTCCACGCAGGAGATAAGAAAGTGCTTCTTGCTGCGACATGGCCGGGTCGGAGAAGATCTCCGCTTTGGGTTCGTCGGCAGAGCCGGTGACACGCACGCCAGCAATCACATCGTTTTCAGTCGCTTCAGGGTTACGAATGGCTTCGATATTGAGCACCGGCTGATCCGGTGGACCGGAGAATAACAGCTCGCCTTTACGCACAATCAGATCCTGACCATAGGCGTGGAAACGCCCATCAGGAATATTGATTTGCCCGTTGAGGCCCAGCCCTTGACTGTCCTGCGCCACTTTCAGATCGCCCGTGAGTCTCGCCTTCAGCCCAAACGCATCCAACCGCACGTTATTCCCCACGTGCACGATAAGATTACTATTGATTGGTATGCCTGCGCTCTGTTGTTCAACAGGTTTCAGATTTTCATTGAGCATAACTTCATCGCTGGAGACGCCGACTGCACTTTCCGGTACCTCGTGAACCACGATACGCGCCCACGGCACGTCGACACGACCGTCCAGAGTGAACAGGCTCGGTGTCGCCTCAAAGACGACGTCAGGTGAGACATCCAGACGCACCATCGGCGGTACGGTGATGCGTACCCGGCTCCCCTTCGCCGCGATGCGTGCGCGCCAGTTATCAAGCTGGCTCCAGTCAGCATCACCGCTCAGATTAATTTGCCCCTGCTGGGTCAGCACCGAGCCGCTCAGCGTCGAACTCATGCCGTTGAAGTTCAGTGCAATCTGGCTCGGCTGCATGTCGAACGGCATAAAGTTACCGTCAATATCGAGCCCGCTGAGCCGCATCTGCCCAAACAGCTGCGGGCTTTCCGCGTTGCCAGCCAGACGCAGATTGGCATTGAGCAGTCCCTCAGCTTTTTCCCCGCGCGCGAAAATGGGGTTCACCATCGCCAGGTTGAAATTGCGGATATTCACGTTACCGCCGAGATTACGCCGCCCTTGCGGATCGGTAATCTGCACCTGCCCGTCCAGCTGACCGTTGTTGGTCAGGCGGATCGTCCATCCCAGCTCAGCACGGTTGTTACGCAGATCGGCACTCAGGTTCAGGGTGTCGAACGCCACCGGCAGCGGTGCGTCGTTAACTTCTTGCGTCACCTTCACGTTACGCCCGGAGAGCGTCACGCTGCCCTGCGGCAGCCCCTCTTTGGTGGTGTCCCATGCGACATCCGCTTTACCGCTAAAGACGCCGCTGGCCTGGGTCGTATCCGGCATAAACGGCTTTAGCATCGCCAGATCGAAGCGGTTGAGGTTAATCTGTGCGCGCCCTTCTGCCCCCGCATCAATAGTCTGCGGTACGCAAAGTTCTGCGTTAGGGTTGGTCCAGCAGTGCGGTCCGATGCTGATCTTCTGCTCGGCGTTGCGGTAGTCCAGCGCAATCGAGCGAGACAGCGCCAGCGGCCCAACCGGCGTGCTGAAGCGGGTGTTATCTAACTGCCCCTTCCAGCGTTCCGCTTTGCGGTCGAAACTTCCCGTCAGATGGAGCTGGCCGGATACCGGTTCGCCCTGCACGCGCAGCTGGAGGTCATGCTGCTTCTCGTTGCCTTTGGCTTCCAGCGTCACCAGATTGATGTTCACATCCGGCTGAGAGATTCGCTCCACGCGCAGGTTCAGATTGCCGCCGATCTGATCGGTGGATTTTACATCTCCTTCAACGCGAACGCGGGCGACGGACAGTTCCTGCCAGCGCAGGTTATTGGCGGTGATATCCGCCAGCAGCTGCGGCGCCTCCACCGTACCGCGCACCTTCACCAACCCTTTCGCCGTGCCGCCAAGACCCGGCAGGGCGTTATCCAGATTCGGCGCGTCGATGGTGGCATCCAGGTTGAGATCCTTCACGCCCAGCTCGCCTTTGATATCCGCCGTGTTGCGGCCCAGCGCCACGTGCAGCCCCGGGATGATCCACTGCAGATAGCTGTTGCCTTTCAACGAACCTTCAACGTTAACCTTGTTCTGCTTCACGTTCCCGGTGAGCTTGATTTCCGGTACGTCCATCTGCCAGGTGCCGCCGTACAGGCTGCCGCGGGTTTTAATCAGGCCGTCCAGTTTCGACGGCCAGTCCGGCACCTCTTTGGCGGTGTTAATGCCCGTCAGCTTCAGCTCGCCGCGCCAGCTGATTGCCTGCTGCCAGTCGAGCAGCGCGGTCAGCTCGGTTTTGCCTTCCAGCGCCGCGACGGTCAGCTTGTCGAGGTTAACCTGCTGTTCGTTGCCTTTTGCATCCAGCGTAATGTTCGCGGGCGGCACGCCCTGCCCCTTCACCGCGGTGCTGAATGACAACGTGTAATCGGTCATCTTGCCGCTCAGCTTCAGCTTCAGGTCATCGGCCTGGAACTGTTTTTCGTCGGTGAACGGCCAGTAAAGCTGTTTGCTGACAATTTCCAGGTTGAGCGGTAAACCGGCTTCTGCCAGTTGGGTTTGCCCGCGCAGCACCATATCCACCGGGCCGGAGAGGTTAACGCCGAATTCCAGCTTCTCGCGCAGCGCGCCGCCGACGTTGACCTTCACCTTTTCACCCTTCAGCGGGTCGATGTTCAGGGCGCTGTTGAGGGTGATATCCACCGGCCAGTTGTCGCGCAGCAGGGCATTCCCTGACGCATTGACAGAGCCCTGATTGGTGTCGATATCCAGCGCGTCGAGCTTCATGTTGCCGTCAATGCTGCTGACTTTCAGCAGCATGTTATAGACCGTCAGGTCGGTATCGCCCGTCAGACGCAGCTGTTCGCCTTTGAATTCCTCAATGTTGAGGTTCAGCGGCAGATGCACGTCGGTCATCTCCGGCAGAACCGGTTTCGAGAAGAGATCTTTCAGCGTTTCACCCAGCGGCTTTTCTTCCGGCTGCGGGTTCTGGATCTTCGGCTCGACAATCTCTTCCTGCGCCACGTCGGCCACTTTCGGTAGCGCAATCAGCAGCCCCTGCAGGGACGTTGGCGTCAGGGTAAGGTTTTTCTCCTGCCAGCGCAGGCCGGAGGTGAAATCCATCACGGACACGGTGGTGTCGTCGATTTTGATATTGACGTTATCCAGCGCCACCCGATAGAGCGCAATCGGGTACGGTGTGGAAAGATTCAGCGGGCCGCTGTCCTCTTCCTCAACCGGCGCAGACTTTGGCATTTTTTTTGAATCTATCGCCACGTTCACATCTTTTAGAGACAGATCGTTCACGCAGAGCTTACTGTCCCGCAGGCAGCCCAGCTTCACGGCCAGATGGAATTCGCCTGCATTAACGGCCACGCCCGGCTGCTCATAACGAATGTTCTTCAAACGCAGGTCGCGCCAGCCGCCCGTCACCTGCCCAATTTCCAGCCCCGGCACCCAGCGGTTAGCCGCGTTAAACAGCAGATGCAGGCCGGTGGTGGTGCCCACCAGAAACGCCACCGTACCGAGCAGCAGCACGATAAAAATCAGTACGCCGAGGCTTATCTTCTTCCATAAACTCATAATTCAGGCCCCAGACCGATGTAAAACTGTAAACCGTGTTCGTCTTTGTCGCCCACCGGAACGGCGAAATCGAGCTTGATGGGCCCGACGGGTGACTGCCAGCGCACGCCTACGCCCGCGCCGGTTTTGAAATCGCTGCGGCGGATATCGTTTACCGCCTCACCGCCGTCAACGAACATCGCTCCCCACCACTTGCCGCTGACGTTGTACTGATACTCCAGCGAGCCGGTCGCCAGTTTGGATGCCCCGGTCAGCTGGCCTTTTTCGTTTTCCGGTGAGATAGATTTGAACTTATAGCCGCGAATGCTGCGGTCGCCCCCGGCGAAGAAGCGCAGATCGGGCGGCACGCGTTCGAAATCGCCCGTTTCAATCCAGCCCAGGTTGCCGCGCATCACAAAGCGGTGTTTGTCATACAGCGTACGGATCCAGACGTTTTGCGCCTGAAAGACGGAGAAGTCCACGTCGGAGCCCCAGGCGGTGTTGGAATAATCGATGGAGTAGCGCTGTGAGTCGCCCCAGGTCGGCATCAGGCCCCCGCGCGAGCGGGTGCGGCTGATCATCACGCCCGGATAAAGCAGCATGGTGGTATTGGTGACGTTGGCCTGGGTAAAGTGGTCGAGGCTCCAGCGCAGGTTAATGGCGCGCTGCCAGCCGCTTGAAAGATCCCAGAAACGCGATACGGCAAGCGTCGTTGAGTCCTGCTCGGTGTCGTTCAGGTCGGTGCGCTTAAAGCCGCCCTGCAGAAGGTAATACTGCTCAAGCGGATTTTTCAGCAGCGGCATTTTGTAGCTGAAATCCAGCTGCTGCTCAGGCGCAGAGAGGCTCAGACTGGTGGTCAGGCTGTGGCCGTAGGAGTTCATCCACGGTTTTTTCCACGAGGTTTTCACGCGTGGGCCAACGTCCGTCGAATAGCCCACACCGGTTTCAATGGTGTTCTCGGTGCGCGGAGAGACCACGCCATGCAGCGGCAAGACTTTCGTTTTACGGGACTTTTCAAATTCCGGCGCGACAATCACCGAGTTAAACCAGCCGGTTGCCGACAAACGGCGGTTGAGTTCGCCCAGGTCGCTCGACTGGTAATAGTCGCCTTTTTTAAACGGTATCAGGTTTTGCAGGTACCCCTCGCGGATCTGCGATCCTTCGAACGTCACATCGCCAAAACGATAGCGTTCACCGCTGTCGTAGTCGATGTCCCAGAAGGCCTGACGCCTCTCCAGCGCTACGCCAAGCTGGCTTTTATTAAACTGGCTGTCGAAATAGCCTTTACGTAGCGCTACGTTGGTTAAGGATTTTTTAAAATGATCGTAGTCGCCGTGATTCAGAACGGTGCCAACTTTAGGACGGGTACTCAGCAGATCCAGGTAATCCCGATCCGTACGCGCGCCGCCGCGCAGCACCACGTTGGTACCGCCAATCAATACCGGCTCACCCGCTGAGACGCGGGCAATCAGCACCTGACGCCCCTTCTTTGGTGGCGGGCGGAGGTCGAAATCAATGGTGGGTTCGTAATACCCCAGCGCTTTCAGTCCTTCGCGGATCGCGTCATCCACGCGCGCGCGAAAACGCCGGTCCGGCGTCACTTCGTCACTCTGGATCGTCGATAACTGCGCGCGCACGTTTTTTTCCAGCGCCCCGGATAACCCCTCAACCTGCAAACGGACATTCGCCGCGCTGGCAACCCCGCTTGTCAGCAATACACTGACCAAACATAACTGGCGGATTTTTGTCACGTTTTCTCCTGAATATCCCTGTTTCCACCCTGGAAGCAAATGAAATGCCGCTCTGCGGCAAAAAAACGGCCTGTTAGCCAAAAACCCAAATCGTGGGTTGAAAATGGGTGTAACACCCAAATATTTCTTATGATTAAATCTAGACTTATTCAGCGCATTTATTGTGTTCAATTAAACGCTTCGTGACAACCTTAACCGAAACATCGCTACCCGGGAGGCACCATCGTGAGTTTATTCGACAAAAAGCATCTGGTTTCACAAGCAGATGCATTACCGGGACGCAACACCCCTATGCCTGTGGCGACCTTACACGCCGTAAACAACCATTCAATGACAAACGTTCCTGATGGAATGGAGATCGCCCTGTTCGCCATGGGCTGCTTCTGGGGAGTTGAACGTTTGTTCTGGCAACTGCCCGGCGTTTACAGTACCGCAGCAGGCTATACCGGCGGTTACACGCCAAACCCAACCTACCGCGAAGTGTGCTCCGGCGATACCGGTCACGCGGAAGCGGTTCGCGTAGTGTATGACCCGGCCATCATCAGCTACGAACAACTGCTGCAGGTGTTCTGGGAAAATCACGACCCGGCGCAGGGCATGCGTCAGGGTAACGATCACGGCACCCAGTACCGTTCGGCCATTTATCCGCTCACACCCGAGCAGGATGCCGCCGCGCGCGCCAGCCTCGAGCGTTTTCAGAAAGCCATGCATGACGCGGGCGATACGCGCGAGGTGACCACGGAAATCGCCACCGCGAAGCCGTTCTATTATGCCGAGGACGACCACCAGCAATATCTGCATAAAAACCCGTATGGCTACTGCGGTATCGGAGGCATCGGCGTCTGCCTGCCGCCACAGCTGGCCTGATCACTGGTCTAGCGCCACGCGAGCCGCGTGGCGCGTCGCATTACTCACCGAACCAAAATCCATCACCTTCCCCTGCAACAGCAAATTATAAACCGGCGCCTGAGGTCGGTTGAGCCGCGTTTGCAGCAAATGCACCGCTTCTATCCCCAGTTCACGACAGGGCACCGTGACGCCGGTGACCGGTTTTTCCAGGCGGTGCGCTAAATTCCAGGCAAAATCGGTGGTGATGAGTGAAATGTCTTCCGGGATACGAAGCCCGTGACGCGTCAACGCTCTGATCACCCCCTCCACCATGCTGGTACTGTTGGGGAAAATCACTTCCGGCCACTGGGCTTTATCGTGACTCGACAGCCACTCATCCAGCGCCTGTTCGGCCTCTTCCGCGGTAAACCACTCCGTCACTAACAAATCACGTCGTGGCTCAAAGGCAATGTGAAAATGGCGGTACGCCTCTTTGATCCCATCCAGGCGAGCATAGAGCGTATCCCGCCGCAGACACGTTAAGGTCAGCACCCGGCGGTGTCCCTGCTCAAAAAGGTGCTGCATGGCGGTAAAACCAATGGCCCGATGGTCGGGCGAAACGGAGTCCAGCACCCGATCCCTGTCGACGGAATTAATTAAAACGCAGGGTTTATTGAGCGTGCTGGCCAGTTTAAATATGGTGGAATCATCCGTGCCAATGATAATTATCGCGTTGATATTTTTATGACTGGCCTTTTCCAGAAACAGTTTTACATCGGCGTGCTGTTCTTCTAATCCGCAATAGCTGACCCAGACATTATGCGGCGCGCTGGCTTCGGTTATTCCTTTGGTCACTTCGAGATAAAAAATATCGCCGCGGCCCTGAAAGGTTCTTTCCGGCGCAAAAACAGCGATACCGTTAATTAATAGCCGCCCGCTTGCCATGGATTCAAGGACACCTAATTCCCGCGCGGTGCGAACAATCGCTTCCCGGGCCTTATCGCTGGTATACGACTTCCCGCTTAGCACCCTTGAGACAGTGCTAACGGAATAGCCCGTCAGGGAGGAAATTTCCTCCATTTTTAACTTACCCGCCATAGTGTGACCTCGCTCCCAATCAGTTTTTGCAAATATTTGCAGAAACAGCGCATTGATTTTAAAACTAAATTTCAAGATGGTTAGAGTTTACTTATTGACCTTGCGAGTATTCTCACAAAAACACATTGTCGCTGCGCCTGAGCTTTCCTATTTTCCGGTCATCACTCTTTTCGACTGAAATTAAGGTGAGACATGGAGAAGGTACGTTTTGGCATTATTGGTATAGGTAATATTGGCACGGTCCACGCGCGCTATTTACTGGCAGGTACCGTCAGCGACGCCTGCCTGGCGGCAGTTTGCGATAACGCGCTGGAAAAGCATCCTGCCATTCGTCAGATGGTCGGCACCCTCCCACTGTTTAGCGATGCGCAGGAGATGCTCCAGAGCGGGCTTATCGATGCGGTCATTGTCGCCACGCCGCACTATGAGCACCCGCGCCTGTCGATGCTGGCGATGCGCAACGGCATCCATACCTTGTGTGAAAAACCGGCGGGCGTGTACACGGCGCAGGTTCAGGAGATGAACGCCTGTGCCCAGGCGTGCGACGTGGTGTTCGGCATCATGTACAACCAGCGCCCGAATCCGCTCTACCAGAAAGTGAAAGATCTGATCGACAGCGGCGAGCTGGGTGAAATCCGCCGTTCAAACTGGATCATCACCAACTGGTATCGCTCGCAGAGCTACTACAACTCCGGCGGCTGGCGCGCCACCTGGAAAGGTGAAGGCGGCGGCGTGCTGCTCAACCAGGACCCGCATCAGCTCGATCTCTGGCAGTGGCTGGTCGGCATGCCGGTCCGCCTGCGCGCGTTCTGCCAGTTCGGTAAGCATCGCGATATCGAAGTGGAAGACGAGGTCACCGCCTACGCCGAGTATGCCAACGGTGCCACCGGCGTATTTATCACTACCGTCGCCGAAACGCCGGGCACCAACCGCCTGGAAATAGCGGGCGATCGTGGCAAAGTGGTCGTCGAGGAGGGGAAACTGCGCTACTGGCGACTGCGCGAATCCGAAACCGCCTTTAATGCCCGCTGGCAGAACGGCTTTGGGGAGCCTGAGTGCTGGGAAGTCTCTATCCCCGTCGCCCCTGAATACAGCGAACATCACATCATTACCGCCAACTTCTGTGCGGCCATCCTGCGCGGCGAACCGCTGATTGCGCCGGGTCTGGAAGGGATCCATGGGCTCACGCTCTCTAACGCCATGCACCTTTCCACCTGGACAGACGACTGGGTCGAGCTGCCGCTCAACGAAAAACAGTATCTGCGCCTGCTTCAGCAACGCATCAGCACCTCAGTGGCTAAAGAGACAGCCAGCGTCACGCTGGATGCCTCTGGCACCTGGTAACTCCGGAGAAGAAACGATGTTAAATGTCGCCATTGTGGGAACGGGGAATATCTCGCATAACCATATTCAGGGCTATTTGCAGTTTGGTCCGCGCTGCCGGATCGTTGCGCTGGTGGATATCTACCCGGAAAAAGCGGAAGAGAAAAAAACGCGCTACGGCCTGGCAGATGCCCGCGTGTATGAAAGCCACCGGCAGATGCTGGAATCTGAGCCGAATGTCGACATCGTCGACGTCTGCACGCCGCCCTACGTCCACGCAGAGATCAGTATCGACGCGCTCAACGCCGGTTGCCACGTGCTGTGCGAAAAACCGATGGCCGCCTCGCTGGAGGAGTGCGACGCGATGATCGCCGCCCAACAGGCCAGCGGTAAAACGCTCTCCATCATTGCCCAGAACCGCTTTACCGATGCCTTCTGGCGCTTAAAAGCGGCGCTGGACTCCGGCCTTGCCGGGAAAGTCTGCCATGCGCAGGTGGATTCGTTCTGGTGGCGCGGTCACTGCTACTACGACCTGTGGTGGCGCGGCACCTGGGAAAAAGAGGGTGGCGGCTGCACCCTTAACCACGCTGTTCACCACATCGACGCCATTCAGTGGATGCTCGGCTTCCCGTCCGAGGTGGTGGCGATGATGACCAACGTGGCGCACGACAACGCTGAAGTCGAAGACCTCAGCGCCGCGATCTTCAAATACCCCAGCGGCGCGCTCACGCAGTTGACCGCCTCGGTGGTGCACCACGGCGAAGATCAGAAAATGATCATTCAGGGTGATAAGGCGCGCATCTCTGCGCCGTGGCAGGCCTTTGCCAGCGTCAGCGCCGATAACGGCTTCCCGCAGGAAACCCACGACCAGCAGCGAGAAGCACAGCTCAACGCCGTTTTTCAGGAGACGCCAAAGCTCGAGTGGACGCTGCACACCGGGCAGATCAATGACCTGCTTTATGCCATTGAGCACGGCACGGCGCCGCTGGTAGACGGCGTGCAGGGCAAACGCTCGCTGGAGCTGATTACCGCCATTTATAAATCAGCCATCACTCGCGCTGTCGTCTCATTGCCCATTGGCCGCGACGATCCGTTTTACCGTACCGGCGGGACCAACGCCCTCGCCCCCCGTTTTTATGAAAAATCCGCAAGCGTCGCCAACTTCAGCGAAGTGGGTGCGATTCCCCTCGGCAAAGATCTGGATTAAGGAGTGACACCATGAACAAGAATGACGGTATGAACTACGCCCCGGTGGGCAAACCGCAGCCGGTTGTCCGCGAGGGTGAATTCGTCTTCGCCGCCGCCGCGCTCGACCACGGCCATATCTACGGGATGAGTAACGGCCTGATAGAAGCCGGAGCCACGCTGAAGTGGGTATACGACCCCGATCCGGCCAAAGTGGATAAATTTATCCAGCAGTACCCGCAGGCAAAAGTGGCTGAGTCTCTGGAGGTGATCCTCAACGACGACGAGGTGCGTCTGGTTGCGGGAGCAGCAATTCCTTCCGAGCGCTGCGCGCTGGGGCTGAAAGCGATGGCGGCGGGAAAAGATTACTTCACCGACAAAGCGCCGCTCACCACCCTTGAACAGCTGACGGACGCCAAAGCGATGGTTGAAAAAACCGGGCGGAAATATGCGGTGTACTACAGCGAGCGTCTTCACGTCGAGAGCGCGGTTTTTGCCGGGCAGCTGGTGCAGCAAGGCGCCATTGGCCGCGTCGTGCAGACCCTGGGAACCGGCCCACACCGGGAAGGCACGGGCCGCCCGGACTGGTTCTACGATCGTCGCTACTTCGGCGGCATTCTGTGCGATATCGGCAGCCACCAGATTGAGCAGTTCCTGTTTTATACCGGCAACAGTGAGGCATGCGTGGTCGCCAGCCAGGCCCGCAATGTCAACCATCCTCAGTATCCGGCGTTTGAAGATTTCGGCGATGCGATGATCAAAGGCGAAAACGGGGCCAGCGGCTATTTCCGCTGCGACTGGTTCACGCCGGACGGACTCTCCACCTGGGGCGATGGCCGCCTGACGCTGCTCGGCACCGACGGATATATTGAGATCCGCAAATACGTCGATCTCACCCGTGGCGAACAGGATGTGGTGTATCTCGTCAATAAAGAGGGGGAATTCCGTTATCCGGTGGCCGGACAGGTCGGGTTCCCGTTCTTTGGCGAGCTGATCCTCGACTGCCTGCACCGCACCGAAAACGCCATGACGCAGGCACACGCTTTCAAAGCTGCCGAACTGTGCGTGAAGGCTCAGATGCTGGCCAACGCGACGGAATAACGGGAGGCAACGATGACGATCCTGAACACGGCAATTATTGGCGGCGGTGCGATCCACGTCTGCCATGTGAATGCTCTCCGCCAAATTCCTGACGTGGCGCTACGCGCGCTGGTGGATATCGACAGCGTCAAAGGGCTAAAGCTGGCGATGGACTATCGGTGCCGCTTTTATCAGGATTACCGGGAAATGCTGCTGGATGACAGCATCGACGTGGTGCATATCTGCACGCCTCACTTTGAACATAAAAACATGATCCTGGCGGCGCTGGCTGCCGGAAAACACGTTTTCTGTGAAAAGCCGGTGGGCATGAACGGCAGTGAACTGGTCGATATCGCCCGCGCCGTTGAGCAGGCGGAGGGGCAGCTTGGCGTCTGCTACCAGAACCGACTCAACCCCACCAGCCTGCGCGTGCGTCAGGAGTTAGCCCATGGCGGGCTGGGTAAGATGCTCAGCATCAAGGCGGTATTAACCTGGTCACGCTTCGGCACCTACTACACCGACAGCCCGTGGCGTGGGCGACTGGCGACCGAAGGCGGCAGCCTGCTGATCAACCAGGCAATCCACACCCTCGACCTGATGCAGTGGTTTGGCGGCGGCGTCACGCGGCTGAAAGGCGTAGTCGATAGCGGAGAACTGGCAAACGTGACCGAAGGGGAAGACAGCGCGATGGCGACGCTGCATTTCGCCAACGGCGCGCGCGGCCTGTTTTATGCCACCAACTGCCACACCACGGATTCCCCTCTCCTGCTGGAGATCCACTGTGAACACGGTTCACTGCTGCTGGAACACAACGTTCTCTGGCGTATCACGCCCGGTGAACGCCTCAAACTGACAACCGACGATTCACCCGACGGCTCGGTCAAAAGCTACTGGGGTCTGGGTCATCAACAGGCTATCCGTCGCTTTTATCACGCCCTTATTCATCCGGAAAACAGGGATTACACCGATATCCATGAAGCCGGCAAATCACTCACCCTTGTGGAGGCCATTTATCGCTCATCTCAATTACGACAATGGATAGAGATCAATAACTAGAACGTAATGTGCAATCCAGACGTTAATAAAAACACGACCTGACATACAGGTTAAACATTACCCTACACTGGATATTATTATGGTCAAACCAACTGAACGTAGAGTTGGTTATGGCGTAGCGCTTGGCTACGGCATAACCGATCTGTTTGGCGGAGGCGCTTTCGCCATTATCGGCACCTGGCTGTTATTTTTTTACACCACCTATTGCGGACTCTCTGTGATTGAAGCGGGCTCAATATTTGCCATTGCCCGCGTCATTGATGCGTTATTAAGTCCCATTATGGGTTATATCACCGATAATTTCGGGGATACCTGGCTTGGACGAAAATTTGGTCGTCGCCGCTTCTTTTTATTACTCAGCTCCCCGTTAATGTTTCTGTACGCCCTGCTCTGGATGACGGACATGGGATACTGGTACTACCTGGGCACCTATCTGTCTATCGAACTGCTGTCGGCAATGGTGCTGGTGCCCTGGGAGACGCTGGCGGCAGAAATGACCAACCGCTACGAAGAGCGCAGCCGCCTTTCGGGCGTGCGGATGATCTGCTCACAGCTGGGCGGTTTTCTTGCTGTATCGGTCCCCGGTGTGATTATGCAATTCACCGGCAAAGATAATCCGTTTACCTATACCCTCACCGGACTGATATTTTCCTGCGTATTCTGCCTGGCGGTATTTATTACCTGGTACACCACCTGGGAAGCAAAAGATGTTCATCAGGAATCGAACTTCAAGGTGGATAATCAGCGTAAAGGCGGCCTGGGGAATCACTTAAAATATCTGGTGCTTGATCTCTTTTCGTCATTCCGCATCCGTGCGTTCCGCCTGCATATACTCATCTATATTTTTTCTTTTACCGCGATGGATGTATTCGGTTCAGTCTTTACCTATTACGTGGTGTATTGCCTGAGCCAGGATGCCTCTGCGGTTTCCGGCTGGCTAAGCATTGCGGCCTTTGCCTCGGTACCGGGCACGTATGGGTTTATGCTGCTGTTGAACCGGCTAAACATGACGCCTTCTGCCGCCCTGCGGCTCTCGTACGGCTGTATCTTCCTGGTGCTGGCGTTTCTGTTTACGGTCTACCTCACCAAAACGCAGGTGCCGACGCTGCTCTTCTCAGCGGTCTTTATCCTGCTCGGTGCGGCACGTTCCGGCCTGTATTACATCCCCTGGAATATTTACAGCTTTATTCCGGACATTGACGAGATGGTCACGCAGCAGCGCCGCGAAGGGATTTTTGCCGGGGTGATGGTGCTGACCCGCAAAAGCACCGTGGCGATTGCCATCATGATTATCGGCCTGGTGCTGCAGGAGTCCGGTTTCGTGAAGGGCAGCGGTGCGCAGCCTGAAAGCGCGCTGGGTGCCATTATCGGGCTGATGATTTTCGCCACGGCAGCCCTGCTGACCGTCAGCTTCTTCACGACATACAAATTCAAGCTGACCCGTGAGACACACAAGGTACTGCTCAAAGAAATTGCCCGCCGCAAGCTGGGCGGCGATTATCGCGACTGCGACGAGAAAACCCGCGTGGTGATCAAGCAGCTGACGGGCTACGAGTATGACCAGGTGTGGGGAGGCGATGCAACGCGCCGTGCAGTGGGTAACGTCCCGCTGTCGACCGTCAAATAGCGACATATGCCGGGCAGGCACCCCACCTGCCCGGCCTTTTTTTGCCCAAAATGTGACCTCTGGCAGATTTACATCTCTTTACGCTATACTACCCGCTGAAATAATCGGCTCAACGCTACGAGCTGACGTTCAATGTGTCTTCACACAAATGGTATCAACTCCCCTTCTGAGGATCTGGCGAGAAGCCGGATAAACTATGTTAAACAGTATTTTAGTAATACTTTGCCTTATTGCCGTCAGTGCATTTTTCTCGATATCCGAGATCTCGCTGGCCGCGTCCCGTAAAATCAAACTTAAGCTGCTTGCCGATGAAGGCAACATCAACGCCACGCGCATCCTGAAAATGCAGGAAAACCCCGGCATGTTCTTCACCGTGGTGCAGATTGGCCTTAACGCGGTCGCCATTCTCGGCGGTATCGTGGGTGATGCGGCGTTTTCCCCGGCGTTTTATAGCCTGTTTGTGCAGTACATGTCCGTTGAACTGGCCGAACAGCTGAGCTTTATTCTCTCCTTCTCGCTGGTGACAGGCCTGTTCATCCTCTTCGCAGACCTGACCCCGAAACGCATCGGTATGATTGCGCCAGAAGCCGTGGCTTTGCGTATCATCAACCCGATGCGCTTCTGCCTGTACGTGTTCCGCCCGCTGGTGTGGTTCTTCAACGGCCTGGCAAACGTGATTTTCCGCATCTTTAAGCTGCCGATGGTGCGTAAAGATGACATCACCTCCGACGACATTTATGCGGTTGTAGAAGCCGGGGCGCTGGCCGGGGTGCTGCGCAAGCAGGAGCACGAGCTGATTGAGAACGTTTTCGAACTCGAATCCCGTACCGTGCCGTCTTCCATGACGGGCCGTGAGAACATTATCTGGTTCGATTTACACGAAGATGAGCAGAGCCTGAAGAACAAAGTGGCGCAGCATCCGCACTCTAAGTTCCTGGTCTGTAATGAAGATATTGACCACATCATCGGTTACGTCGACTCCAAAGACCTGCTGAACCGCGTGCTGGCCAACCAGAGTCTGGCGCTGAACAGCGGTGTGCAGATCCGCAATACCCTGATTGTGCCGGACACTCTGACGCTCTCAGAAGCGCTGGAAAGTTTCAAAACCGCCGGGGAAGACTTCGCGGTGATCATGAACGAATACGCGCTGGTGGTGGGTATCATCACCCTGAACGACGTGATGACCACGCTGATGGGCGATCTGGTGGGCCAGGGGCTGGAAGAGCAGATTGTTCAGCGTGACGAAAACTCATGGCTGATCGACGGCGGTACGCCGATTGAAGACGTGATGCGCGTGCTGGACATCGACGAGTTCCCGCAGTCGGGCAACTACGAGACCATCGGCGGCTTTATGATGTTTATGCTGCGTAAAATCCCGAAACGTACCGACTCGGTGAAGTTTTCCGGCTACAAGTTTGAAGTGGTGGATATTGATAACTACCGCATCGACCAGCTGCTGGTGACGCGCATCGATAACAAACCGACCGTGCTGGTGCCGAAGCTGCCGGATGCGGAAGAGAAGGTGTCGGCGTAAAGTCCCTGCCCCACATACATCAACGGCTCCCATTGGGAGCCGTCTTTTTAACTACTGCATAGCACGTTGGTTAAGCCATCTCAGTCTGCAGACGCATAACCTGACGGTTGACTTCGGACATCACAGACAGGTGCTGTTTGTCCTTCACTTTTGGGATAAGGATTTTGCCCTTATCAAATTCAAAAGCGCCAACATCCTTGATATACAACCGTCCACGGAACAGGATCTTCACGTACTTCGCCACCTGAAGCGGGTTGTAGCGTTGGAAAATTTTCATTCTTGTATCTCCTGCGAATCATACGCTCTTGCGGTGCCACAATCGGCCCGACTGTCCTGAGCGCAAATTTTATTGCCCAATGACTATAGACCAGAACTACGTTGTTACCCAGTGTGCATAAGTTTATTTACCGTTTGATTACAATTATTCAGAATAATCTTTGCAAACCGTGACTCAGGGCAGTATAAGCCGTCGTTTTTTCATGGATATGTGCGTTCACCCGCAAACTGGCATCGGGATTGCGGGAAAACCCCATTGATCGCACTTATGATTAAAAGCGTAAGACCAAGTGGTCGGATCACCTGCTAACAAAAAAGGAAACACCATGACCCTACGTAATATCCTTGCAGCAGCCTGCCTGCTGCTGCCCCTGTGGGCTTGCGCTCACACGATTGAAAAAGGACAACGCGTACCGCCAGCCGGCATTGCTGACCGGGGAGAATTGATTCTCGACAATGATAAGTTTAGCTACAAAGCCTGGAATAGCGCGCAGCTTGCGGGCAAAGTGAGAGTTGTACAACATATTGCCGGTCGTACATCCGCGAAAGAGAAAAACGCTACCCTGGTGGAAGCGATCAAGGCCGCAAAATTCCCGCACGATCGCTACCAGACCACCACCATTGTGAACACCGATGATGCCATCCCCGGCTCCGGCATGTTTGTGCGCTCGAGCCTGGAGAGCAACAAAAAGCTCTACCCGTGGTCGCAATTTATCGTCGACAGCAATGGCGTGACGCGTAAGGCGTGGCAGCTTGACGAAGAGAGCTCTGCGATTGTGGTGCTCGATAAAGAGGGACGCGTGCAGTGGGTGAAGGACGGCGGATTGACACAAGAGGAAGTGCAGCAGGTGGTTGCTCTGCTGCACAAGCTGCTGGCTCAGTAAATTGAAACCCGGAAGCCAGGGTTGAGGAACGATTCGCGCGGGGTATAGTCCAGCGGCTTACCCTGCCAGTCATGAACATGCGCACCGGCCGCCGCCGCTACCGCGTGCCCTGCCGCCGTGTCCCAGACGTTGGTTGGCCCAAATCGCGGGTAAAGCTGCGCATGTCCTTCCGCCACCAGGCAGAACTTGAGCGATGAACCAATCGACGTCGTCTGGTGTTCACCCAGCTGCTGCAAATACTCCTGCAGTTCGCTGTCGCTGTGGGAACGGCTGATCACCACCAGCGGTGGACGCGCATCACGCACCTGAATCTGCTTACGCACGCCGCACTCTTCCTTCCAGGCTTTACCTTCCGCAGCGCTGTACATGACTTTCATTACCGGTGCGTAGACCACGCCGAGCACCGCTTTTCCCTTCTCAATCAGGGCGATGTTGACGGTAAACTCACCGTTGCGCTTGATGAACTCTTTCGTTCCGTCCAGCGGATCCACCAGCCAGTAACGCTGCCAGTGCTGGCGCTCGTCCCAGCCCTGCGGCGCTTCTTCTGACAGGACGGGAATATCCGGCGTTAACGCCTGCAAACCTTTCAGGATCACGCCATGCGCCGCGATATCCGCCGCCGTGACCGGGGAGTCATCCGCTTTGCTGACAACGTCCATCGGCTTATCGCCGTCGTACACTTGCATAATGGCATCACCCGCATCCCGTGCGAGCTGACAAATTTTATCTAACATTCTCCACCTCTTCGTTAACGCAGTGGTCATAACTCGTTGTTTTATTTATATCGTAATGTGAACAATTCTGCTATCTGTGAAGCAATTCCGGTTTCACTACCCTTATTTCTGGCAGGATTCACACTTCTGTAAGCAACGCGATATACATACATAATCTTTTGTGGCTTGGATCGAAAAAAGGACTCTTCTGATGATTAAGTTTAGCGCAACGCTCCTGGCGACGTTGGTGGCCGCCAGCGTTCAGGCGGCAACGGTGGATCTTCGTATTCTGGAAACGACCGATCTTCACAGTAACATGATGGACTTCGATTACTACAAAGATACGCCTACCGAAAAATTCGGACTGGTACGCACAGCAAGTTTGATTAACGCCGCCCGCGGTGAAGTGAAAAACAGCGTGCTGGTCGATAACGGGGATTTAATTCAGGGTAGCCCATTGGGCGATTACATGGCCGCGAAAGGGCTGAAAAAGGGCGAAATCCATCCGGTTTATAAAGCAATGAATACCCTGGACTACACCGTTGGCAACCTTGGTAACCACGAATTTAACTACGGTCTGACATACCTGCACGATGCGCTGGCAGGGGCCAAATTCCCGTACGTTAACGCCAATATCATCGACGTTAAGACCCAAAAGCCGCTGTTCACTCCTTACCTGATTAAAGAGACCGAGGTTGTCGACAGCGAAGGTCATAAGCAGACGCTGAAGATTGGCTACATCGGCTTTGTGCCGCCGCAGATCATGACGTGGGATAAAGCCAACCTCGACGGGAAAGTGACCGTTAACGACATCACCGAAACCGCGCGCAAGTATGTGCCGGAAATGCGCGAGAAAGGCGCTGACCTGGTGGTGGTTGTCGCCCACTCGGGTCTCTCCGCTGACCCGTATCAGGCAATGGCGGAGAACTCCGTTTACTACCTGAGCGAAGTGCCGGGCGTTGACGCGATCCTGTTCGGCCATGCTCACGCGGTCTTCCCGGGCAAAGATTTCGCCAGCATCAAAGGCGCGGATATCGAGAAAGGGACGCTCAACGGCGTGCCGTCGGTGATGCCGGGGATGTGGGGCGATCATCTCGGCGTGGTGGATCTGGTGCTAAATAACGACGGCGGCAGCTGGAAGGTGACGCCGTCAAAAGCCGAAGCGCGCCCGATTTACGACGCTGCGGCTAAAAAATCGCTGGCAGGTGAAGATAAAAAGCTGGTCGACGTGCTGAAGCATGACCACGATGCGACCCGTGAATTCGTCGGCAAGCCGATTGGGAAATCCGCCGACAACATGTATAGCGTCCTGGCGCTGGTGCAGGATGACCCAACCGTTCAGGTGGTCAATATGGCGCAAAAAGCCTATGCCGAACACTTTGTTCAGGGCGATCCGGATCTGGCAAAACTGCCGGTGCTTTCAGCCGCTGCACCGTTCAAGGTGGGCGGACGCAAGAACGATCCGGCAAGCTACGTGGAAGTCGAAAAAGGCCAATTGACCTTCCGTAACGCCGCCGATCTCTATCTTTATCCGAATACGCTGGTCGTCGTCAAAGCGACGGGGAAAGAGGTGAAAGAGTGGCTGGAATGCTCCGCCGGGCAGTTCAACCAGATTGACCCGAACAGCAGCAAGCCGCAGTCGCTGATTAACTGGGACGGGTTCCGCACCTACAACTTCGACGTGATCGACGGCGTGGAGTATCAGATTGATGTTACTCAGCCAGCCAGATACGACGGCGAGTGCCAGACCATTAATCCGCAGGCTGAACGTATTAAAAACCTGACCTTCAACGGCAAGGCAATCGACCCGAATGCCACCTTCCTGGTGGTGACCAATAACTACCGCGCCTACGGCGGTAAGTTTGCCGGAACGGGTGACAGCCACATCGCTTTTGCTTCACCGGACGAGAACCGCTCGGTGCTGGCGGCGTGGATTAGCGCGGAATCGAAGAAGGCGGGCGAAATTCATCCGGCAGTGGATAACAACTGGCGTCTGGCGCCGATCCACAGCGATACGAAACTGGATATCCGCTTTGAAACCTCGCCGTCCGATAAAGCTGCCGCGTTCATTAAGGATAAGGCGCAGTATCCGATGAAGAAGGTCGCAACGGATGATATCGGGTTCGCGATTTATCAGGTGGATTTGAGCAAGTAGCGGTGATTGTGCCGGGTAGCGCTTCGCTTACCCGGCCTACGAACTGCGGGTAGGCCGGGTAAGGCGAAGCCGCCACCCGGCTTTTACGCCGCACGATCGTCGCGATTAGCCAACACCTGCGGCGTATTCACCTCAATCCAGTCCGCCAGCGCGGCCACTTTCTCGCTCACCTCAACGCCCAGCGGCGTCAGACTATACTCTACGTGCGGCGGCACAACCGGATATGACACGCGATCGACAAATCCGTCCTGCTCCAGCGCCTGAAGCGACTGGGCCAGCATCTTCTCGCTCACGCCGCCCATCTTGCGGCGCAGGTCGCTAAAGCGATGGGTACCCTCGCGTAACGCCACCAGGATCAGCACGCCCCAGCGGCTGGTGACGTGCTTAAGCACGTCTCTTGAAGGGCACTGTTCCGCGAAGAGATTGCCATCGCGCATTTGCTCGCTGAGTGTCGGAATGGTCTTTTTCATACTTACCTTTTTGTACGTACTTACTAAAAGTTAGCTTCAATGTTAGTGTGCCACAACACCAGACAAACACGAAGGAGATTCATCATGATCGCGATTACCGGCGCTACCGGCCAGCTTGGCCAGCTCGTTATTGAAGAACTGCTGAAAACCGTTCCAGCCAGCCAGATCGTGGCTATTGTGCGTAACCCCGCGAAAGCTGAAGCGTTGAGCAACCAGGGTATTGTGGTTCGTCAGGGGGATTACACCGACCAGGCGGCGTTCACGACTGCGCTGAACGGCGTGGATAAACTGCTGCTGATCTCCTCCAGCGAAGTGGGCCAGCGCGCCACGCAGCACCAGAACGTCATTAACGCCGCCAAAGCGGCAGGCGTGAAGTTTATCGCCTACACCAGCCTACTACATGCGGACAAATCGCCGCTCGGTCTTCACGTGGAACACGTCCAAACCGAAAAAGCGCTGGCAGAGTCTGGCGTGCCATATGCCCTGCTGCGCAACGGCTGGTACACCGAAAACTATCTGGCGAGCGCACCGCCGGCGCTGGAGCATGGCGTGTTTATTGGTGCCGCGGGCGAAGGCAAAATCGCCTCTGCGACCCGTGCAGATTACGCGGCGGCTGCAGCTAAAGTCGTTTCTGAGGAAGGTCACGCAGGTAAGGTATATGAACTGGCGGGCGACAGCGCGTGGACGCTGAGCGAACTGGCGGCTGAACTGAGCAAGCAGAGCGGTAAGCCGGTGGCGTATCAGAACCTGAGCGAAGCCGATTTTGCCGCCGCGCTGAAGGGCGTTGGCCTGCCTGCCGGGCTGGCGGATATGCTGGCGGATTCAGACACCGGCGCATCCAAAGGCGGCCTGTTCGACGACAGCCGTACCCTGAGCAAGCTTATCGGTCGCCCAACGACGACGCTGGCGGAGAGCGTCAAATCCATCCTGTAAATGTTACGGATTGGTTATTTTTTGTGGCATCCCCTCGGGTCATCTCTGATAATGAAGCGATGACCCACGAGGAGGCTCACCGTGCAAGGCGTACCGGAACAGTTCATTGATGAGAGAGACAGCGCGCGCTTTCGCCATCTGGCGCAGTTGCCTGGCCTGGAACTCTATCACGCACATATCTCTGATTACGCCTTTGAGCCTCACACGCACGAAGCCTTCGGCATTGGCACCATTGAAACCGGCGCCGAACGCTTCCGCTATCGCGGTACCCAGCACCTCGCCTCCGAGAAATCCGTTGTCACCATGAACCCGGACGAGATCCACACCGGGGAATCCGCCACTGAAGACGGCTGGCGCTACCGGATGGTCTATATCGAACCCGACCTGCTGGAAGAGGTGACCGGCCTGCGTCACTGGTGGTTTAGCGACGTCACCCGCTACGACCCGCAGCGCTCGCTGCAAATCGGCCAGCTGATTTACGGCCTGTGGCATACGAACGACCCGCTGGCACAAAAAGGAATGCTGCTGGATCTGATTGAGACGTTCCGACCGTTAGCCCATCACGCGCCGGTGATTCAGGAAGGCGCGCACCGGTTCGAACGTGTTCGCGAGTATCTGCACGATAACTATATGCACCCTCTGACGCTGGACGAGCTGGCAAATGTTGTCTCGCTCAGCCCGTACCATTTCCAGCGCCAGTTCAAGGCCCATTTTCACCTCACGCCGCATCAAATGCTGATGGCGATCCGCCTGTGGCGCGCCAAAGCGTTCCTCACCCACGGCATGCCCGCCGCCGAAGTGGCTGCCGCAACCGGGCTGACCGACCAGTCCCATCTAACCCGTGCCTTTACCCGCCGCTACGGCATTACGCCGGTGCGCTATCAAAAGCAGGTTGCGCAGCGCTAATGCGCAATCTCATACAATACGCACCTATTTCGCCCTCCTACACTGAGTGCAAAGTGAATCAATGTGGATGGAAAAATGATTAGCGGCGTGTTGTATGCCCTGCTTGCAGGTTTGATGTGGGGGCTGATTTTTGTCGGCCCGCTGATAGTGCCGGAATACCCGGCGATACTGCAGTCCACGGGACGTTATCTGGCGCTGGGGCTGATTGCCCTTCCTCTGGCCTGGCTGGGGCGGGCTCGCTTGCGCCAGCTTAGCCGCCAGGACTGGCTGACCGCGCTGGCGCTGACCATGATGGGCAATCTCATCTATTACGTTTGCCTGGCAAGCGCGATACAGCGTACCGGTGCACCGGTGTCGACCATGATCATCGGCACGCTGCCGGTCGTTATTCCTGTGTTCGCGAATCTGCTCTACAGCCACCGCGATGGCAAGCTGGCCTGGTCAAAGATGGCCCCAGCACTGGTATGCATCGCCGTAGGGCTGGTATGTGTGAACGTTGCCGAGCTGAGCCACGGGCTGGAGGACGTCGACCTGTGGCGTTACGGTTCCGGCATCATGCTGGCCTTTATTTCCGTGGTGTGTTGGGCGTGGTATGCCCTGCGCAACGCGCGCTGGCTGCGGGAGAACCCGGACAAGCACCCGATGATGTGGGCGACAGCGCAGGCGCTGGTGACGTTGCCCGTCTCGCTCGTGGGGTATGTCGGCGCGTGTATCTGGTTAGGCCATCAACAGCCGGAATTTGCCCAGCCCTTCGGTCCAAGACCGTGGCTGTTTGTAGGCTTGATGGTGGCGATTGCGGTGCTGTGCTCGTGGGTTGGCGCGCTGTGCTGGAATATTGCCAGCCAGAAATTGCCGACGGTGATTTTAGGGCCGCTGATTGTCTTCGAAACCCTGGCCGGGCTGCTGTACACCTTCCTGATGCGCCAGAGCGTACCGCCGCTGTTAACAGCCTGTGGAATTTTATTGCTGGTGGCTGGGGTGGTGATTGCGGTAAGAGCGAAGCCGGAAAAACCGAGGGTCGTTCCGGCGTCGGAGATGTGAGCATTGCCCAGCGGCGCTGCGCTTGCAGGGCCTACAAAACCGTAGGCCCGGTAAGGCGTAGCCGCCACCGGGCAAGCCGTTAAAACGTTTCCCAGTTCGCTTCAGACGCGGTCGCTACAGGCTGCGCCTTCGGTACATAGGTTTTCACCGGGGCGGCTTTGACAGCCTGGTTGCGGGTAATTTTAAACACCGCCACCGCTTCGTTCAGGCGTGCAGCCTGATCTTCCAGCGCCGCCGCGGCCGCCGCAGACTCCTCCACCAGCGAGGCGTTCTGCTGGGTGACGCGGTCCATCTCCGCCACCGCCTGACCGACCTGATCGATACCGCGGCTCTGCTCGTCAGAGGCCGAGGCGATTTCACCCATGATGTCGGTGACGCGGGTGACCGCATTGACGATCTCTGCCATCGTCGCGCCCGCTTCGTTCACCAGCTGAGAACCCGCATTCACGCGCTCGCCGGAATCATCAATCAGCGCCTTAATCTCTTTCGCCGCCTGGGCGCTGCGCTGGGCAAGGGTACGCACTTCGCCCGCGACGACCGCAAAGCCACGGCCCTGTTCGCCCGCGCGCGCCGCTTCCACCGCCGCGTTCAGCGCCAGAATGTTGGTCTGGAAGGCAATACCGTCGATCACGTTGGTAATTTGCGCAATTTTGCTTGAGCTGGTGGCGATCTCGTCCATCGTACGTACCACGCCTTCCACCACGTTGCCGCCCTTCTTCGCGGTCGAGGAGGCATCCAGCGCCAGCCGGGAAGCCTGACGCGCGTTATCGGCGTTCTGCTTCACGGTGGCGGTCAGCTGTTCCATGCTGGCAGCGGTCTCTTCCAGAGACGCGGCCTGCTGCTCGGTACGGGAAGAGAGATCGTTGCTGCCCGCAGAGATTTCGCCCGCGCCGGTGTATATGGTGTCTGCGCCTTCACGCACCACGCCCACGGTGTTCGCCAGCGACGTTTGCATCTCCTGTACGTTGCGGGCCAGGATCGCCATTTCGTTTTTACCCTGTGCCTGAATCGGCTGGGTCAAATCCCCTGCAGCAATGGCGCGGATATGGTTGATGACGTCCTCCAGAGGCAGCAGCAGCACGCGACGCATCGCAATCCAGCTGGAGATAATCACCGCAATGACGAGAATCATGACGGCAGAAAGGATCCACAGGATGCGCTTATAGTCGCTTTCGTTATCCTGAATGCCTTTATCAGTGAGCGCGGCCTGCGCCTCACGCCACTCGCGGTAGACCTTTTGCATCGCCGTCTGCTTGTGCTCAGCGTTCTGTTTAAACATATCTTCCAGATTACCCTGGCCCAGCAGAACGTTCATTTGCGTCAGCGTTGCAGAGTAAATCCGGTACTGCTCTTCCAGCCGCTCAGCCAGTTTCTCATCCAGACCCGGCGTATTTGGCAAAGCATAGTATTTGTCGTAATGGGCCTGGGCATCTGCCAGCAGGTTTTTTGCGGTGTTAACCAGTTCGTTCAATTGTCCGCCGTTGATCTGCGACGCCATGCTGCTTTGCAGGCGCAGCATCCCGCGGTTCAGGGTCACGCGCGCCTGGTTCAGGCTGATCCAGGCGTCGGTAAATTCCGCGACGTTTTGGCTGGAAAGCTGAGAAACGGTGAAGTTCTCTTTATCGTTATTCAGCGCATTGATGAAAATGCCGGCAGAGATCAGCTGCATGATGCCGAGCACAAGCAGCACCGAAATCAGAAGGGTAATGACTTTTATACGTTTAAACATGCGTTGCCTTTTTTATATGCAGGTATTGTCTGACGTGTATCTATCGGCAGGCTCGGCGCGTTGTTTACTGTTTCTACACCTTTAAAAACTTTCTAAAGCACTTTCTTATGTCCATTCAGTGAGTTAAAAGAGACATTTTTTTGTGATCCACATCGCATTCTCTCCCTTCCCTCTAAAGGGTTATAGCCTCGCCTTAAAGATGCATTTAATATGCATCTTATATTATTCATGACGAGGTAACTGCTATGGCTTTCCGCGACCAACCCCTGGGCGAGCTGGCGCTCTCCATCCCTCGCGCTTCTGCGCTGTTTCGTAAATACGATATGGATTACTGCTGCGGCGGTAAGCAAACGCTGGCGCGCGTAGCGTCGCGTAAAGAGCTGGATGTCGAAGTGATTGAAGCCGAGCTGGCACAGCTGGCCGAGCAGCCCATCGATAAAGACTGGCGCACCGCACCGCTCGTGGAAATCATCGACCACATCATCGTGCGTTACCATGACCGTCACCGTGAACAGCTGCCGGAGCTGATCCTGCAGGCAACGAAAGTTGAGCGCGTTCACGCCGACAAACCTTCCGTACCGCGCGGTCTGGCAAAATACCTGACCATGCTGCACGAAGAGCTTTCCAGCCACATGATGAAAGAAGAGCAGATCCTCTTCCCGATGATTAAACAGGGCATGGGGAGCCAGGCGATGGGGCCTATCAGCGTGATGGAAAGCGAGCACGATGACGCGGGCGAACTGCTGGAGGTGATCAAGCACACCACCCACAACGTCACGCCGCCGCCAGAAGCGTGCACGACCTGGAAAGCGATGTACAACGGCATTAACGAGATGATCGACGACCTGATGGAACACATCAGTCTTGAGAATAACGTGCTGTTCCCGCGGGCATTGGCCGGGGAATAAAAAAGGCCGCTGCGGCCTGATGCCCTCACCCCGGCCCTCTCCCACGGGGAGAGGGTGCAAAAACTAAAAACGGCAACCGAAGTTGCCGTTTTGCTTTTACCTTACGCCAGCCATCCGTTTCTTACCGATAAACATCCAGCCCAGCCCCAGCGCGATAAACCACAGCGGCGTGACGATCAGCGCCTGACGAGTATCATCTTCCAGCGTCAGCAGCACCAGCACGAAGACGAAGAACGCCATGCATACCCAGCACATCAGCTTGCCCAGCGGCATCTTGTAGATCGATTTCTCATGCAGGTGTGGACGCTGTTTGCGGTACACCAGGTACGAGCACAGGATGATGGTCCAGACGAACATAAACAGGATCGCAGAAACCGTGGTAATCATGGTGAACGCGCCAATCACGCTCGGGTTGACGTAGAGCATCACCACACCGCCCAGCAGGCAGATGCAGGAGAAGGTCAGCCCTTTCGCCGGTACTGCACGTTTAGACAGCTTGGCAAACGCACTCGGGGCAACGCCCTCCTGCGCCAGACCAAACAGCATACGGCTGGTGGAGAACACGCCGCTGTTTGCAGATGAAGCCGCTGAAGTCAGCACCACGAAGTTAATCAGGCTCGCGGCAGCCGGCAGACCCACCAGCACGAACAGCTCAACGAACGGGCTCTTGGTTGGCACCACCGAACTCCACGGCGTCACGGACATAATCACGATCAGTGCGAAGACGTAGAACATGATGATACGCACCGGAATGGAGTTAATGGCGCGCGGCAGGGATTTCTCCGGATCTTTGGTTTCCGCAGCCGTGGTGCCCACCAGCTCAATCCCGACAAACGCAAACACCGCTATCTGGAAGCCCGCAAAGAAGCCGCTGAGGCCTTTAGGGAACCAACCGCCGTCATTCCACAGATGGGTAAATGATGCCTGAACGCCGGTTGGCGACTGGAAATGCGTCAGCACCATCACCAGACCCACAACAATCAGCCCCACGATAGCGACGATTTTAATCATCGCGAACCAGAACTCCATCTCGCCGAACATTTTCACGGTGGCGAGGTTCAGGCTCAGCAGCAGGACAATCACCGCCAGCGAAGCCACCCAGTCCGAGAGGCCGGGGAACCAGAATTGCGCGTACGCCGTGATGGCCACAACGTCAGCCATACCGGTGACAACCCAGCAGAACCAGTAGGTCCAGCCGGTAAAATAGCCCGCCCATGGCCCAAGAAGGTCGGAAGCAAAGTCGCTAAAGGATTTGTATTCGAGATTCGAGAGCAGCAATTCACCCATTGCGCGCATCACGAAGAAAAGCATAAAACCGATGATCATATAAACGAAGATGATCGACGGCCCGGCAAGACTGATGGTTTTGCCTGACCCCATAAACAGCCCGGTACCGATGGCCCCCCCGATAGCGATAAGCTGAATATGACGGTTTGTGAGATTGCGCCGTAGCGACTGTTCAGACGACGCCTCTTCGTCGGCGACGACTTTGACCTGATCTACCATGTGATATTTTCCTGTTTATGCCTGTCTGTGTTGTTAAGGCTCTTCTGGCCTTTAAATACGTCAAAGAATGACGGTCCCTTGTAAGGGCTAATCGATATTAGGTAAGAATCGGCGGGATGAATACTATGATTTGAATATTATGTTAATAATATGTTGAAAGTGAGTGTCATATCACTCATACAGCGCGAAACAGCTCACAAAAATACACGCAACAGTTTCGTTTGCAAGATAAAATGTTGATTGCGTCGTAACTATAGGTTTTATCACTATTTTCCTCTCCCCGGACGGAGAGAGGAAATAAGAAAAGCCGATTACAGGATTTCCAGCAGCTCGACTTCAAAGACCAGGGTGCTGAATGGCGGAATGGACGCACCCGCGCCACGCTCGCCATAGGCCAGGTTCTGAGGAATGGTCAGTTCCCATTTGGAGCCAACAGGCATCAGGGTCAGCGCTTCGATCCAGCCCGCGATAACGCCGTTAACCGGGAATTCAGCCGGTTCACCGCGTGCAACAGAGCTGTCGAACACGGTACCGTCGATCAGTTTGCCGGTATAGTGAACGCGAACGTGGTCGGTGCGTGCCGGGATCGCGCCGTCACCCTGGTTGATCACGCGGAACTGCAGGCCCGATTCGGTGCTGTTCACGCCTTCGCGCTCGCGGTTCTCTTCCAGATATTTCACGCCTTCTGCTGCCATCTCTTCGAAGCGCGCGCGACGCACAGCGTCAGCACGTTCGTGAATTTCACGCAGCGCGCGGTGCACCACGTCAACCGGAACAGCCGGATGATTGCCTGCCAGCGCGTCAGCGATACCCGCCACCAGCGCTTCCGGTAACAGACCTTCCAGGCCGGATTCGCTCAGCTGCTGTCCTACCTGCAAGCCGATGCCGTAGCTTGCCTGCGCTTCGATAGTGTCAAAAGTCGGGGTGGTCATGGGTTTTCCTTCCATCACATTTAAAGTAGCGGGCAGCATATCAGCCATGCCCTTATGGGTAAAACTTTGTCTTAAGTAAAGGTGACAAACTGCGGCGAAACAGAAACAATAGAGCCAGTCAGGATTTTCCCAAATATGTGTCACGAAAGCTGGCTTTGTTACGCCCATCAGGCAGTTAGCAAACTACACTTCTCAGGACAGGATAAAAAAGACGCGGAGCAGGAGGAGAGCCATGCCCGGGCGATTTGAACTGAAACCTACCCTGGCGAAAATCTGGCAGGCGCCAGACAATTTTCGCATTATGGACCCGCTGCCCCCTATGCACCGCAGAGGCATTATCATTGGCGCACTGCTGGTGATCGTGGGCTTCCTGCTTCCTTCTGGCGGCGACGACGTTGATACCGCGCCGGTGACCCGCAATGCGCAGCTGGATATCCAGTCGCAAACGCGACCTCAGCCTGACGCGCAGCCCATGCAGACGCAGCTGGTGACGCCATCCAACGATCCGGGCCAGGTCGCACCTGTAGAGCCTGAACCCGTTCAGGAAGAACAACCGCAGGAGCAGGCCGCTGCGCCACAGGTTCAGCAACCGACAGGCATTGAACAGCAGTGGCGTTCCTATCGCGTTGAGCCGGGTAAAACGCTCGCGCAGCTGTTCCGCGACCACAACCTGCCTGCTACGGATGTCTATGCTATGGCGCAGGTGGAAGGCGCAGGCAAGCCGCTGAGCAACCTGCAAAATGGACAGATGGTGCAGATCCGCCAGAACGCCAGCGGCGTGGTGACCGGCCTGACGATCGATACCGGTAATGGCCAGCAGGTGCTGTTTACCCGTCAGACCGACGGCAGTTTTATTCGCGCACGCTAGCTCTGTAGGCCGGGTAAGGCGTAGCCGCCACCCGGCACACTGTTCTCAGGCACTCCGCTTATTCACCCACCAGATCCCCGAACAGACCAATACCAGAGCAATCGCATATTTGATATCCAGGATATTCTCCCCGAGGAAAATGGCGGATAAGACTGTGCCTGCCACCGGCACAACGAAGTTAAACGGCGCAATCATACTGACGCGGTTTACTTTCAGCAGCACGCTCCACAGCGCAAAGGCTACGGATGAGAGCAGCGTCAGATACCCCAGCACGGCGATGGCCTTCATACTGTGCACTTCCAGCGTTCCGCCTGTTGCATATCCGCCACCCACCAACACCAGTCCACCGATAGCCAGCTGCCAGCCGGTCATCACCGTGGGGTCGACGGTCTGGGAGATGCGTTTTCCGTAAAGCGTGGCAGCGGAGAGAATAAAAGCAGCCAGCACCACAAACCCGTCACCATTCCAGACAAACTGGAAATCGCTTAACCCGCTGTGGAAGTTCACCAACATCACCCCGGCAAACCCGAGAATACAGCCCAGCGTTTTGTTATAGCTGAGTTTGTCGTTGTGGTAGATAAAGTGCGCCAACAGTACGCTGAAGAAGGTTCCAGTGGCGTTCATGATTGAACCATTCACCCCCGTCGTGTAGGCCAGGCCTATATAGAAGAAAGTGTACTGAATAGTCGTCTGGGTCAGGCCGAGGATGGTGAGCTGGCCAAACTGCGTGGGCGTAAGCCTGCCAATCGGTTTTCTCTGGGCCAATGCAAACAGCAGCAGCAACACACCGGCAAACAGGAACCGGTATCCGGCAAACACCACTTTCGATGGAATATCATCGGTTGCGATCTGGAAAAGCGCATAACCACTTTTAATGGCCGGGTAGGAGCTACCCCAGAGCAGACAGCAGAGCGTGGCGCAGGCATAGGCCACATTTCGGCGAGCAAAGGCAGGCGTGGGCAGAGCGGTATCCATGACAAATCTCATAAATAAAATTGCGTTTCAATTTATTATCAGAGAATGCGACAGGAATGGCTACCATACAAGAAGAAATGATGAATTCTGATCCCCCAGAAAAGCAAAACGCCGGCACAAGGCCGGCGCTTCGACGTGAGCAGAGTAAAAAATTACTCAGCTACTACGTTAACAACCAGTTTAGCGAACACTTCGCTGTGAACCTGGAAGTCAACTTCGTGCTCACCAGTGGTACGCAGAACGCCGTTCGGCAGACGAACTTCGCTCTTAGCCACTTTAACGCCTGCTGCAGAAACTGCATCAGCGATATCGCGGGTACCGATGGAACCGAACAGTTTACCTTCGTCGCCAGCTTTAGACGCGATGGTAACAGTGCCCAGTGCGTTGATTGCTTCAGCGCGAGCGTTAGCAGCCGCCAGAACGTCAGCCAGTTTGGCTTCCAGTTCAGCGCGACGTGCTTCGAAAAACTCAACGTTTTTCTTAGTAGCTGGAACAGCTTTACCCTGTGGAACCAGGAAGTTACGTGCGTAACCCGCTTTAACGTTAACCTGATCACCCAGGCTGCCCAGGTTTGCTACTTTATCAAGCAGAATAACTTGCATTACCTTATCCTCTTAAAGTCGTATTAATGGACCGTGCCCGATTACTGATGACGATCAGTGTACGGCAGCAGGGACAGGTAGCGAGCGCGTTTGATAGCGCGAGCCAGCTGACGCTGGTATTTTGCACGAGTACCGGTGATACGGCTTGGGACAATCTTACCGCTTTCGGTGATGTAGTTTTTCAGCGTTGCGATATCTTTATAGTCGATCTCTTGAACGCCTTCCGCGGTGAAACGGCAGAACTTGCGACGACGGAAATAACGTGCCATATGGCTAGTCTCCAGAATCTATCAAATCAATCTGCTCGGCATGCAGAACCATTTTGCTCAGGCCGTTCTTTGCCTTGTGGCAAGAGATGAACCCCTGAACGATTACTGCGCTACCGACCGTTAAACTGTGAGTAATGGCCTGGTTTTCGTGTCCGCTAATAATAACGGGCATTTGGCACCACGCCTGCCGGTGAAACCCGGCTTCCTCTTGCACAGAACGATGCTCAAGCACGAACTGGCAATGCGGAATTCCTGATGGACTGACCTTTCGAAGGGGAGCCCTGCATACGATGCCGGACAACGCCAGACGGTTGGTCATCAGAAATTACTCTTCAGAATCCCCAGCATCAGAATCATCTGCGGTTTCGTTTGCGAAATCATCGCGACGCTCACGGCGCTCGTCTTTCGCTTTAACCATCGGAGATGCTTCGGTAACTGCGTTTTTGGTACGCATAACCATGCTGCGGATAACGGCATCGTTGAAGCGGAAGGTAGTTTCCAGCTCATCGATCACTTCCTGCGGCGCTTCAACGTTCATCAGAACGTAGTGTGCTTTGTGCAGTTTGTTGATCGGGTAAGCCAGCTGACGGCGGCCCCAGTCTTCCAGACGGTGGATCGTACCTTCTGCACCAGTGATGGCAGCAGAGTAACGCTCGATCATACCCGGAACCTGTTCGCTCTGGTCAGGATGGACCATAAAAACGATTTCGTAATGACGCATCGAATTGCTCCTTACGGATTATTCAGCCTCCTGTCTGGGTCAGCCGAGGCCCGGGGAGGCAAGGAACGTGTTAAAGGTCGGCTGAAAAATTGACGCGTCATAATACTTGCGCGCCCCTGGAAACTCAAGCTGATTGCACAAATAATTCGCACAAAGCGCGAAGCGGGTCTAAGTCGGTGATTTAAAATTAATCACACCGAGAAGCGTTGTTTTTTTGAACAACACCATCAGAAATGGTCACCCATCGCGCAGCGATAAGCGATTACACTTTAATCAGAGCCCATCTAAACCGAGAAGGAGCAGGACAAACCGTCACACAGCACGCAGTCGTGGAGCGCATATCATGAAAAAAATCGCATTAGCCATAATGGCGGCGCTTTTGCTCAGTGCAAACGCGATGGCAGCCATCAAGATAGACAGCCGACAGGCCAGAAACATGGATGATGTGCAAAGCTTGGGCGTAATTTACATCAATCATAATTTCGCCACGGAAAGTGAAGCAGATCAGGCATTAAACGAAGAAACCGATGCCCAGGGCGCAACCTATTATCACGTGATGTTAACCCGTGAGCCCGGCAGCAACGGCAACATGCACGCCAGTGCAGATATTTACCGATAACGCTTTAACGCTAGCACCAGGAAAGCCAACAAAGAGAACATAGCCATAGTTTGACTTGCCCCCTGCCCGGGGGCTTTTTTTTGTGAATGGCTCCGGAATACCACCGGTTACAACTGTTTTTGGTATTCCAGAGCACTTATTCACTTCTGCCCGTAATAGGCATTCGGGCCATGCTTACGCATGAAATGCTTGTTCATCAGGTAATCATCAATGCACTGAAGCTGTGGATTGATGTCGCGGGCAATCCACGCCATTTTGGCCACCTCTTCCATCACCACGGCATTATGTACCGCGTCGTGAGCATCTTTACCCCAGGCGAACGGACCGTGCTGGTACACCACAATCCCCGGCGTATGCAGCGGTTCACTTTCCCCCAACGTTTCGATGATGACCTTCCCGGTGTTGAGCTCGTACTCGCCTTCCACTTCAGCCTGCGTTAACGCGCGCGTGCAGGGAATGTCGCCAAAGAAGTAGTCCGCATGCGTCGTTCCAAGTGCCGGTATGGGCAGCCCCGCCTGTGCCCAGGCAGTCGCGTGCGTGGAGTGGGTATGCACCACGCCGCCAAGGGACGGATAACGCCGAAACAGCGCCAGATGGGTTGCGGTATCTGATGAAGGCCGCCATTTGCCGTCAACGACACGCCCTTCGAGATCCACCACCACCATATCTTCAGCTTTCATGGTGTCATACGCCACACCGCTCGGCTTGATCACTACCAGACCTTGCTCGCGATCGATAGCGCTCACGTTGCCCCAGGTGAACGTGACCAGGCCATAGCGCGGCAGATCCATGTTGGCTTCAAAGACCTGCTGTTTAAGCTTAAGCATGTTCAGCCTCCAGCAATCCCGCCCGCGCCATACGTTCGCGCACCCAGTCCCGCGCTTTCACGACTTCGGCAGCCGGGTCGGCTGACGTTTCGCTCCACATCTCAATCAGGTAAGGCCCGCAATAACCCGTCTGTTTGAGCGTTTCAAAGCACCGTTCGAAATCCACCACCCCGGTGCCGAACGGAACATTTTTGAATACGCCTGGACGGGTATCTTTGACGTGCACCGCCACGATATGACCGACGCCCGCCTGCAGCTCCATCTGTACGTCGTTATCCCATGCCGACAGGTTGCCGATATCGGGATAAAGCTGGAACCATGGATTATTGAGATAGTGCGCGTAGCCCAGCGCCTTACTGATGGAGTTCATCAACGGGTAGTCCATGATCTCCATCGCCAGCGTGACCTGCGCGCGGCTTGCCATCTCAACGCTCTCTTTCAGACCATCGCGAAAACGACGGCGCGTTTCATCGTTGGCTTCCTGATAGTAAACGTCATAACCCGCCAGCTGGATCACGCGGATACCGACATCCTGCGCAAAGCGAATGGCTTTACGCATGATCTCCAGCCCCTGCGCGCGTATGGCATCATCTTCGCTGCCGAGCGGAAAACGGCGGTGGGCACTCAGACACATGGACGGCACGCGCACTCCCGTTTCAGCAATGGCGCTCACCAGTGCGAGCCGCTGTTCACGGCTCCAGTCGAGGCGAGAGAGGCGCTCGTCTGTTTCATCCACGGACATTTCGACAAAATCGAAGCCCAGCTGTTTTGCCAGTTGCAACCGCTCCAGCCAGCACTCCCCCGCAGGGAGTGCCTTTTCATAGATGCCAAGCGGGACCTGTTTTGACAACATACCCGCTCCTTAGCCCCAAAGCTGAGCGATTGAGCGTTTAAACTGACGCGCCGCTTCCACCGGAGACGCCGCATCACGAATGCTACGACCGGCAATAAAGACGTGAATTGGAATGCCCTGGAACAGCGGCAGATCTTCCAGCGCCAGGCCGCCGGTGACGGTCACTTTGAAGCCCATATCCGCCAGACGTTTGATGGCGCTGATATCCGCCTCACCCCACGCCACGCCTGCAGCCTGCGCATCACGGCTACGGTGGTAAACCACCTGCTGAATGCCCGCGTCGCGCCACGCCTGCGCCTGCTCCCAGGTCCAGAAGCCGGTCAGTTCAATCTGCACGTCGCCGTTAAACTCTTTTGCTACGTCCAGCGCGCCTTTCGCGGTGTTGATATCTGCACAGCAGATCACGGTGACCCAGTCAGCATTCGCTTCGAAGCACATGCGGGAAAGGATTTTGCCTGCATCGGCGATCTTGGCATCTGCCAGCACGATTTTATGCGGATAGAGCGCCTTCAGGTCGCGAACGGCGCGAACGCCCTCACCCACGCACAGAATGGTACCCACTTCGATGATGTCCACTTCTTCCGCGATCAGACGGGTAGTTTCGTAAGCGTGGGACAACGTTTGGTTATCCAGCGCAACCTGCAACATTGGTAATGACATATTCAGTTCCTCTTAGACTGCCGCCGCAGTGGCGTTATCAATTAAATCCAGCACTTCCTGCTCGGTACGGCAGGCGCGTAAACGGTCAAAATTGGCTTCATCATCAAACAGATTAACGATCTGCATGATGCCCACCTCCTGGTGGGTGTTGGCATCCACGGCGGCCATGGTGATCAGGATGTCGACCGGGTCGTTATCTTCATGGTTAAACACCAGCGGCGTTTTCAGCGTCACAAGGGCAAAGCCGGTTTTTTTCACGCCCTCTTCAGGGCGGCCGTGCGGCATGGCCAGGCCTGGCGCAATCACAAAGTAAGGGCCGTGCTGCGCCACGCCATCAAGAATGGCCTGGTAGTAACGCGGCTCGACAACGTCAGCCTTAACCAGCAGATCCACGCTCAGCTTCACCGCCTCCTGCCAGGTGCTGGCCTCCGCCTGCAAAAGGATGGCGTTATTTTCTGCCAGCGAATCACGTAATTTCATGTTTCGTCCTTACTTCACGTCTTGAGGGAAGTGCTCTTTGATCACTTCCAGCAGTTTTGGGCCGAAATCCGCAGGCGACAGCATGTTGCGTACGCCCACCACATATTTGTTGCCCGTCACGGTGATCTCACCGGCGATGTGGGTAGAAGCGATGATGATGTCTGCGCCGTTCAGCTCACTTTTGTATTCGCCCACTGCGCAGCTGTTCACCGTGTGGTCGATGTTTGACTGGGTTAAAAACTGATCCACTTTCATCTTCATGATCATGGAGCTGCCTTGCCCATTGCCACATACAGCCAGGATACGTACGGTCATAATCGAAACTCCTTAATGAGCAGACACTTCTGCTGTTTGTTTTTCCGCATCTTCTTCAGCTCGCAGAGAACGGCCAGCGAAGAACATATAAGCCAGTGCAATCAGAATGATGACGGCCATAAAGACCAGTCCGATGGAGGCAAAGCCCTGCATCATCGGCGGTGCCAGAATTGACCAGTCCGCCATGCCCATCCAGGCGCTCATACCGGTAAGCTTGACCGCCCACACGCAACCGAAGATTTCAACCATGCCCATTACCAGGCAGATCTTGAGCGCTGCGCGCCAGCCGCCGAAGTGGTTAGCAAACACGCCGATGGTGGCGTTGGAGAAGAACATCGGGATAAAGCCAGGAATAATCAGGATTGAGGAGCCGCAGCCAACCAGGATGCCTACCGCAATCAGCTGGCCGATGGTGCCCCACATAAAGCCCCAGACCACCGCATTTGGCGCAAAGCTATAGATAGCAGCACAGTCAATCGCCAGCACCGCGCCAGGGATCAGGCGTTGGGAGATACCGTTGAAGGCTTCCGACAGTTCGGCGACAAACATACGTACACCCTGAGTGATGATGAAAATGGCCACCGCGAAGGAGAAGCCGGTCTGCAGGATATAGACCGTCCAGTGGGTTTTACCCGCCATCGCCTGAACGACGTCAATGCCGAAGGAGAGCAAAATGGCGCCGAAGAAGATGGTCATCACAATCGCCGTTGAAACGATGTTGTCGTGGAAGATATTCAGCCAGCCCGGCAGCTTGAGGTCTTCAACGCTCTCTTCTTTTTTGCCCAGGTACGGCGCGACTTTGTAAGCAATCCAGGAGGCGAACTGCTGCTGGTGACCGATGGAGAAGCCGCAGCCGTCAGTCACTTCCTGGGTTGGCTTGTACATCATGTTGGAGGTGATACCCCAGTAGAGCGAAACCAGCACCGCGGTGCAGATAATCGTGGTCCACATTGGGTAGCCGAAGATATAGAAAGAAACCGCAATCAGCCCCGCCTGCTGGAACATGATGTGGCCGGTCAGCATGATGGTGCGAATGCCGGTAATACGGCGCAGCAAAACGTAAATGATGTTCAGGGCCAGCGCGAGCAGAACCGCATACCCCACCCAGCTATAGGCATCACCCATGCGTTCAATGGTCGCCATCATGGATGCGTAGGTATCAGAGATAGCGCCGTTAATACCATACACTTCCGACATTTTGGCGACGACCGGCTTAAAGGTGCTGGTCAGAATGCCTGAACCCGCCTGCAGCAACATAAAACCAATAATGGTTTTGATAGTGCCTTTGATAATCACGCTGACGCTTTTTCGCAACAGGATATAGCCCAGGCACGTCACGATACCCAGCAGCAGCGGGGCGTTGGTCATTACCTGATTAAAGAACACGGTAAAGACGTTGTAGAGGATCTCCATAACTCTCTCCAGAAATGAGAACACGAGGGGCAATCCCTGTGTGGTTGGTGCCATCACTCTAGTAATCACAAATAATCACCACAAGATTGGATTTGATTATTTGTGACGTATCACGCAAATTATTTCCATGGTGTTAGTAATGATTTTCACTACCGTACATGAAAAACAAATTAATCTTTATAATTCATGAAATTAATGATTAATACTGGATAGTCTAACAAGTAAAAAGCGCATAATCAGTGAAGTCGACCAGATAAAATTCACCATTTTCACCATTGCAAAACGCGTCAAATGATGCCAGCATCAATCACAACAAATCACATTGTGATTACTTTTGATTAAACCAGGAGTCAAAACGATGAGTAAAGTGAACACCATCACCCGTGAATCATGGATTCTGAGCACCTTCCCGGAATGGGGTAGCTGGCTGAATGAAGAGATCGAGCAGGAACAGGTTGCTCCTGGCACATTTGCAATGTGGTGGCTGGGCTGTACCGGTATCTGGCTGAAATCAGAAGGTGGCGCCAATATCTGCGTCGATTTCTGGTGCGGCACCGGTAAACAGAGCCACGGCAACCCGCTGATGAAAAAAGGTCATCAGATGCAGCGCATGGCGGGCGTGGAAAAACTGCAGCCGAACCTGCGAACTACGCCGTTTGTGCTCGATCCGTTTGCGATTCGTCAGATCGACGCCGTCCTCTCTACCCACGATCATAACGATCATATCGACGTGAACGTGGCTGCAGCGGTAATGCAAAACTGCGCGGACGATGTGCCGTTCATTGGGCCGCAAACCTGCGTGGATCTGTGGGTCGGTTGGGGCGTGCCGAAAGAGCGCTGCATCGTGATGAAACCGGGCGATGTAGTAAAAATTAAAGACATTGAAATCCACGCGCTGGATGCTTTTGACCGTACAGCATTGATCACCCTGCCTGCCGATCAGAAAGCAGCAGGCGTGCTGCCAGATGGTATGGACGAACGTGCGGTGAACTACCTGTTTAAAACCCCTGGCGGTTCTCTGTACCACAGCGGTGACTCCCACTACTCCAACTACTATGCGAAGCACGGTAACGAGCATCAGATCGACGTGGCGCTGGGCTCCTACGGTGAGAACCCGCGCGGCATCACCGACAAAATGACCAGCGCCGATATGCTGCGCATGGCGGAAGCGCTGAACACCAAAGTGGTTATTCCGTTCCACCATGATATCTGGTCAAACTTCCAGGCAGACCCGCAGGAAATCCGCGTGCTGTGGGAAATGAAAAAAGACCGCCTGAAGTATGGCTTCAAGCCGTTCATCTGGCAGGTTGGTGGCAAGTTCACCTGGCCACTGGACAAAGATAATCTGGAATATCACTACCCACGTGGTTTCGATGATTGCTTCACCATTGAGCCTGACCTGCCGTTCAAGTCCTTCCTCTGATTGTGAAGTCAAATCGCCAGACCTTGTGTCTGGCGATGTCATATTTATTTTAGTAATTTCATGCTATTTCAAATATCATCTTTTCAAATCAATTCTTATCGGAATAGCTCATGACGGAAGCGCAACGACATCAAATTTTACTGGAACTCCTGGCGCAAACAGGGTTTATCACCGTTGAGAAAGTGATCGAACGATTAGGCATTTCTCCGGCAACCGCCCGACGGGACATCAACAAGCTGGATGAAAGCGGCAAACTGAAAAAAGTCCGTAACGGTGCGGAAGCCATTAGCCAGCAGCGTCCGCGCTGGACGCCGATGAACATTCATCAGGCGCAGAACCACGATGAAAAAGTGCGGATTGCAAGAGCAGCATCACAGCTGGTCAACCCTGGCGAAAGCGTCGTGATCAACTGCGGCTCCACGGCGTTTTTACTGGGGCGGGAGATGTGTGGCAAACCGGTGCAAATCATCACTAACTATTTGCCGCTGGCCAACTATCTCATTGACCAGGAGCATGAAAGCGTAGTGATCATGGGCGGTCAGTACAATAAGAGCCAGTCCATTACGCTCAGCCCACAGGACAGCGAAAATAGCCTCTACGCCGGACACTGGATGTTCACCAGCGGTAAAGGCCTGACCACGGATGGGCTGTATAAAACCGATATGCTGACCGCCATGGCGGAGCAAAACATGCTTAATGTGGTAGGCAAGCTTGTTGTGCTGGTCGACAGCAGCAAAGTGGGCGAGCGCGCAGGCATGCTGTTCAGCCGTGCCGAGCAAATCGACATGGTGATCACCGGTAAAAATGCCAACCCGGAGATCCTCCAGAAGCTGGAAGATCAAGGGGTCAAAATTCTTCGGGTTTAAAGGTGCTGGCGGAAAAAGCTCACCGTGGCATCCAGCGCCGTCGGCGTAATGCGGTGACGAACGCCCGCCTCCCAAAGGCAGGTTAAATTGCCGTCCAGCCCTTCATTCTTTAACGACTGCTGTAAACGGAAAGTTCCGTCAGGCGGAACCACATCATCCGCATCGCCGTGCCACAGCAGCAGCGGGCGATTGGCCAGGTGCGGTAACGCATGGGTGACGTCCCACTCCGCCAGCGCCGCTTCGATATCTTCTGGGTTCTGCGAGGGAAACAGCGTCTGCGAGAGCGAAGTGAAGTAGCCCGACCCCATCAGACAAGCGACGGACTTCACCTCCGAATGATGCGTCATGATCCCCAGCGCCGTCATCCCCCCCATTGAAGCCCCAGCGACCGCCAGGCGATCGTTCTCCACCAGCCCGGCCTCAAAAAGCGCATCGCGCAGCCCTGCGAATTCCGTCAGGCTACCGTGCAAGATTTGCCAGAACTGGCCGAGCCGCGCCTGTTCGTTGCCCGAAAATCGCGCGCCATGATCCGGAGCATCCGGCATAACAACGCGGAATCCAGCCTGCGCCAGCGCCACGGCAAAATAGCTATAAACCAGTTTTGACGAGGTAAACCCATGATAAAAAACCACAACTGGCAGCGGCTGCTCACTTTTTCCGGTGGGGAAAGCATGTAATATTTCGCGATCACCAAGGTGCCGCGTTTCGAGTTCAATCATTGTCGGTCCTGTACTGATGAATGATTCATAATGTTTGAGAGCTGGATTACGGTTTCTGGATATTTTCATTCGAAATCTTCGCCTCAGATAACACTTCGGGAACATTCCCCCAAAACTAAATTTACAGGCAACTACACTATGGCTATCAGGAAACGAGATATGGTTATGCGCAGGTTTGCTGCTTTATTGTTTGTGTTTCTGCTCAGTGGCTGTAGCGCGCTGCAGGGGACACCGCAACCCGCTCCGCCGGTCGCCGATCACCCGCAGGAAATTCGTCGTAATCAGACTGAAGGATTACAGCGAATGGGCACTGTCTCCGCGTTGGTTCGCGGTTCCCCGGATGACGCGGAAGCCTCTATTGAAGCACAAGCCGCTGCCGCCAAAGCAGATTATTACGTCATCATTATGATCGACGAAACCATCATTACGGGACAGTGGTACTCGCAGGCGATTTTGTACCGTAAGTAATGGCGATCATTTGAACGACATTTACACTGCTTTGCGTCCATAGACATTTTCCTGTCCACAATAAACTCCATGCCTGCACCAATGGAAGTGAGTTTATTTGCGAAGGATTGCCCGGCGGATACCGGAGACATGTGAAATGGAGCTGACGATGAAACGAACTCTTGCCTTGACCACACTGTTGCTCTCAGCAGGCCTTGTGAGCACAACCGCACAATCAGCTGAATTCGCCAGTGCTGATTGCGTGACTGGCCTGAATGAAATAGGCCAAATCTCCGTGAATAACATTTCGGGGAGCCCGCAAGACGTTGAACGTGTCGTTGCATTAAAAGCCGATGAACAAGGCGCTTCCTGGTATCGCATCATCCAGATGCAGGAAGATAACCATGTCGATCATTGGCGGGTACAAGCCATCCTTTATGTTTAGCCCCTCCCGATAAAAGCCACTTAATTTTAGTGGCTTTTCGTTTTTGCAAATCTTTTATCTTTTTCAAAACCATCCAAAAACAAACAAATAACATTTTGTTACATTAATAGCATAAATGTTATCGCTGCTCTGCCGTTGAACAGGCATACCTTTTCAATGATGAGCAATTTATGATCAATTCTTTCCGCCGTGCGGGTCTGGGCACTAAGCTATCGCTGCTGACCGGTATGAGTGTCGCCATTCTGTTTCTGCTTTTCACTTTTCTGCTCAGCCATAAAGCCAGCCAGCAGCTTGAAGATCTTGCCGTCGAAGATTTGCATAACCAGTCCACCGGCATGGTCGATATGGTGCAGATGTTTAATACCAGTCTGAGCGAAGAGGTGGAAAGCTATACCCGACTGTTTACCACTTTCCTGCCTCAGCCATTTACGGTCGATACGAGTCAGACCCGTACCATTAACGGGATCAATGTGCCTTTGCTGAAAGGCGGCGAATCTGAACTGCATGAAAACAATGCTTTTTCTGACGACTTTCTGAATCGTACGGGCGCAATCTCCACGCTGTTCGTTCGCAGCGGTAACGACTTTATTCGCGTTGCCACCTCGCTGCGCAAGGAGAATGGCAACCGGGCGATGGGAACCCTTTTGGATACCACCAGCCCGGCGTTTGCGGCCGTCACCAGGGGCGAAGTTTACCGTGGCCTGGCGCTACTGTTTGGTAAACGCTACATCACCCAGTACCAGCCGGTTAAGAATGGTGAAGGCCAGGTTATCGGGATCATCTTTGTTGGGGTAGATATCACACACTCCTGGAACGTTATGCGAGAGAAAATCCTCAACCGTCGGCTGGGCGAGAGCGGGCACTTCTATGTGCTGGATCGCAGCAACGGCAAAACGCGCGGGCAGTTCCTGTTCCACGGCAGTGAAGAGGGGCAACTGCCGAAGTGGGACAGCGCCACCCAACAGCAGCTGCTGAGCGATTCCTCCGGCACGCTGGAGCGCGTAAGCGACGACGGCCGCACGCTGAAAATGGCCTATACGCCGCTGCCGGGCTGGAACTGGACCATCGTGGGTGAAGTGGATAAATCGGTCCTTCTCGCAAGCGTCAACGCCATGCGTGACCGGTTCCTGCTGGCGGGCGTGGTGCTTTCCGTGCTCTTCGCGGGCCTGTTTGTGGTGCTCATTCGTCGGATGCTGACCCGCCCGCTGCGTAACGTGATCGAGCTGGCCCGCCAGTATGCCGCAGGCGATCTGCGTGCCAGCCTGCCCGTAACGCGTCAGGATGAGGTCGGCCAGCTGGTTGATGCCATCAACGGTATTGGCGATGGGCTGCAAAAAATTGTCCTGCAGGTGCGTGAGGCCGCGGGCGAGATCCATTTGGGCACCAATGCGCTGGCTTCCGACACCGGAGAAATCTCGGAGCAGATCAACAAGCAGGCCAGCAGCGTGGAAGAGACTTCCGCCAGCATGGAGCAGCTGGCCGCCACCGTGCAGCAAAATGCCGCTAACATGGAGCAAACGCAGCAGCTGGTGGGTGAAACCTCGCTCGCGGTTCATCAGGGCGGCGAGACGGTCACCCACGCGGTGTCGACGATGGATGATATCCGCGATGCTTCTAAACGCATTGAGGACATTACCCGCGTGATTGAGTCCATCGCGTTCCAGACTAACATTCTGGCGCTGAATGCGGCGGTCGAAGCGGCTCGCGCGGGCGAACATGGCAAAGGCTTCGCCGTGGTGGCGCAGGAGGTTCGCGCCCTGGCGGCACGCAGTGCCAACGCGGTGAAGGAGATTGAACACCTGATTGGCGATACGCTGAACAAGGTAAGTGAAGGCCACGCGCTGTCAGAAAAGACGCGTCTGGCTATGGACGCCATCATTGTTCATATTGATAACATCAGCCAGCTGGTTACCGAGATCAACCACGCTTCCCGCGAACAATCCGCAGGGATTGGGCAGGTGAATCTTGCCATGACGCACATTGGCGAAGCGTCGCACATCAACGCCGACCGCGTCTCGCGCAGCGAGCAGACCGCACACACGCTACGTGAGAAAGGCTCACACCTCACCCAACTGGTCAGCCTGTTCCAGCTAAAAGGCTAACCGACTCTGCCCGTGGCGCGCAGTAGCAGGTCATTTTGCACCTGTTCGCTCATTAGCGTTCCGCCACGGGTATCCAGCATCATGCGGCACCACGCCTGCGCCACGGGCGGTGAAGCGTGTCGCAGCATCTGGCTTCCGGCACCCAGTAAAAAAAGCTGTTGAGCAATCTCCCGGCCCTGTGCCTCCTGCGGCTTACGCAGTTTTTGCTGCAGCTGTCGCCAGCTGCGGTCGAAGTGTCTGTCCTGCCCTTTTACCTGCGCAAACTCATCTGCAAGCAGATCGTGGATCCCCGGCTGCTTCGCCAGCACGCGCAGCACGTCCAGGCACATGATATTGCCCGATCCTTCCCAGATGCTGTTGACCGGCATTTCACGGTACAGACGGGGAAGTTCACTTTCTTCGCAATATCCGATCCCACCCAACACCTCCATCGCCTCCGCGACAAATGGGATGCCCGCTTTACACACGCTAAATTTCGCCGCCGGAGTGAAGAGCCGCGCCCAGGCAGCTTCTTGGGGATCGGCCCGCTTGTCCCACGCGCGGGCCAGGCGGAACAGCAGCGCCGTGTGCCCCTCCAGCACCAGCGCCATCCGGCTTAACACCTCACGCATTAGCGGCTGGTCGATAAGATTTTTGCCAAAGGTTTGCCGCTGATGGGCATGATAAAGCGCCACCGACAGCGCCCGACGCATGAGTCCGTGGCTACCCAGCGCGCAGTCGAAGCGCGTCAGACCGCCCATTTTGAGTATCTGCCGTACCCCTTCACCTTCTTCCCCCAACAACCAGCCGGAGGCATCGAGGAACTCCGCCTCGCTGCTGGCGTTGGAGCGGTTCCCGAGCTTGTCCTTGAGGCGTTCCAGGCGGACGGCGTTGCGTTGTCCGTCGGGTAAAAAGCGCGGCACAAAAAAGCAGGATAGACCGCCCTTAGCCTGGGCCAGCACCAGATGTGCATCGCTTTGCGGCACGGAGAAAAACCATTTGTGCCCCACCAGCCGGTAGCTGCCGTCGCTGCATTTTTCCGCTTTGGTGGTATTGCTGAGCACGTCTGAACCGCCCTGCTTTTCCGTCATCCCCATACCGATCAGCAGGCCGCGCTTTTGCGCGCCGGGGGCCAGATGCGGATCGTAGCGATCGCTGAGCAGCGGCGTGAGCCAGTTGTGAAATATTTTGGGGAGCGCCTGCTGCAGCAGCGGCGTGGCGGCGAACGTCATGGTGACAGGGCACAGCGTGCCGGCCTCCACCTGAGCATGAAGCACAAAGCGCGCGGCCCGAGCGACAAACGACCCTTTACGCGCCTCCTCTTCCCACGCCAGGTTATGCACGCGGTTGGCGCAAAGCCCCTGCATCAGCAGATGCCATGCCGGATGAAAACGCACGTCGTCCAGCCGCTCCCCCGTGGGGTCATAGCGTAACAGCTCGGGCGGGTTGACGTTTGCCAGCCTGCCAAGCTCCAGCGACTCCGCGGTACCTAATTGCTGCCCGATACTGGCGAGCAACTCAATATCCCACTCGGCGCCTTCACGCGTAACCGCATCACGCAGGGCGCAGTCCGAGAGAAAAAGGTTGCTGTTGGAAAGCGGTGCCGGTTGATTGAAAACGGTGTGGGTCTGCCAGTGCATGCTGTCTCCCTCCTTCAGTGGCAATGACGATAAGTATGGACAGACCGCGCGCACGCTGCATGGGAGGGGAATCACACGTTCACGATCCCGCTGATATCATTCGTGAAATAGCTCACATAACATAAGAATAAACTATTTCATCACTTCGCTTTTGTTGAATAATTTATTCTTACCCCTTTCAGTGAGGATCGTTATGCAACGGGACGCGCACCAGCGTGCATTAATTGCAGGCTCCATTGGTAACTTTATCGAGTGGTATGAGTTTGCGGTCTACGGTTTTCTGGCGACCGTTATTGCGAAAAACTTCTTCCAGCTTGAAGGAGAAGCGGGGCTTACCAGCCTGATCCTCACCTACGCCTCGTTTGCCATCGCCTTCTTCTTCCGCCCGCTGGGTGCGGTGGTGTTTGGCCGCATCGGCGACCGGATTGGCCGTAAGCCGACGCTAATCATTGTGCTGGTGCTGATGACGCTCGCTACCGCCGCCATCGGCATAGTGCCGGTCTACGCCAGCATCGGGATTGCCGCCCCGCTCATTATTACGCTGCTTCGCATCCTGCAGGGGCTGTTCGCGGGGGGCGAGTACGGCGGTGCGGTCTCGCTGATGACGGAGTTCGCCCCGCGCGGCAAGCGTGGACTCTATGGCGCGTGGCAGTCCTTTACCGTGGCGCTGGGGCTGCTGGCGGGGGCAGGCATCGTGGCGCTGCTCTCCGCCCTCCTCACGCCGGAAGCCCTCCACGACTGGGGCTGGCGCATTCCGTTCTTCCTGGCGCTGCCTATGGGCGTCGTTGCGCTGTGGCTTCGAGTCAGCATGGAGGAGACACCCAGCTTTGTGCAGCAGCAGGATAAACCGGCTGTCGCTCAGGCGGATACTGCCGCCACGCTCCGGGCCATCATGATGGGGATTGGCCGCGTGATGGTCTGGTCTGCAGCGGGGTATACCTACCTGGTGATTATGCCGACCTATCTGCAGTCGGCGCTGCACACCGGGTTTAACCAGGCGCTGCTGATAGCGGTGATTTCGAATATTGGGTTTGCGCTGACGATTATTCCGTCGGGGATCCTGAGCGACCGGATCGGGCGCCGCACGGTGATGATTATCGCCACCGCGCTTTTGCTGATCCTCGCCCTGCCGCTGCTGAAGATCCTGCAGGCGGAGTCGAGTACGCTGGCGGTGAAGGCTGTTGTGGTGTTGATTGCGGGCGGTCTGGTCGGGATGCTGGCGGGGCCGGGCCCGGCAATGCTATCTGAGATGTTCCCGACGCGCGTGCGCTATACGGGACTGGGGCTGGCCTACTCTTTGTCGAACGCGATTTTCTCGGGATGTGCAGGGTTAATCATTACCGGGCTGATTAAGCAGACGGGCAACCTAGATATTCCGGCGTATTACGTGATGGCGACGGCAGTGGTGAGTATCTTTGCGCTGATGACGCTGAGAAAGGATGACCATTTGCGGTCGCTGGAGGAGTGAGGTTGTTTTGCCGGGTGGCGCTTCGCCTTACCCGGCCTACNTAGGCCCGGTAAGCGAAGCGCCACCGGGCGAAAATCAGCTACGCTGGCGCACCGCTTCAAACAGGCAGATACCCGTCGCAACGGACACGTTCAGGGACGACACGCTGCCCGCCATCGGGATGCTGATCAGCTCGTCGCAGTGCTCGCGCGTCAGACGACGCATACCTTCGCCTTCCGCCCCCATCACCAGCGCCAGACGGCCGGTCATTTTGCTCTGGTACAGAGTATGATCCGCTTCACCGGCGGTACCGACGATCCAGATGTTCTCTTCCTGCAGCAGACGCATGGTGCGCGCCAGGTTGGTCACGCGGATCAGCGGAACATTTTCCGCCGCGCCGCAGGCCACTTTCTTCGCCGTCGCGTTCAGCTGCGCGGAGCGATCTTTCGGCACAATCACCGCGTGTACGCCCGCCGCATCGGCGCTACGCAGGCAGGCACCGAGGTTGTGCGGATCGGTAACGCCATCGAGGATCAGGAAGAACGGGTTATCCAGTTCGGCAATCAGATCCGGCAGATCGTTTTCCTGATACTGACGGCCCGGCTTCACGCGCGCAATAATGCCCTGGTGCACCGCACCTTCACTTTTCTCATCCAGGAACTGGCGGTTCGCCAGCTGGATCACCACGCCCTGCGCTTCCAGCGCGTGGATCAGCGGCATCAGACGTTTATCTTCACGCCCTTTCAGAATAAAGACTTCCTGAAAACGCTCCGGTGCGCGCTCGAGAAGGGCCTGCACCGCGTGGATGCCGTAAATCATTTCACTCATTGATGGTTCTCGTAATAAGTATTTCCCCTCCCCCCGTTGGGGAGAGGGTCAGGGTGAGGGGAGAATTTACTCCGCCTGCTTTTTCTTGGCCGCACGCTTCGCTTTGGTCGCGGCAGCTATTTTCTGCGTTTTAGCGGAAGGTTTTTTCGCTGAGCGAGCGTCTTTCTTCGCCGCCTTCGGCTTCTGTTTCTTCTCGCCGCGGAACGCGCTGTCCGGCTCGAAGTTTACCTTCTTGCCCGCCTGACGACGTTTACCGCCGCCCGGTTTACCGTTACCGCCTTTTTTCGCTTTCTCACGCTCGGTTTTGCCGACGTTACGCGGCGCGCGCTCGCTGGAGATCAGGCTGAAGTCGATTTTACGGTCGTCCATATTCACGGCTTCGACCTTCACTTCCACACGGTCGCCCAGACGGTATGTCTGGCCGCCAGACTCGCCAATCAGGCGCTGACCGACCTGGTCGAAGCGGTAGTAGTCGTTATCCAGGCTGGAGACGTGCACCAGACCGTCAATAAACAGCTCGTCCAGACGAACGAAGAAACCAAAGCCGGTCACGCTGGCAATCACGCCTTTGAAAACGTTGCCTACCTGATCCAGCATAAAGTCACACTTCAGCCAGTCCGCCACGTCGCGGGTTGCTTCATCGGCACGACGTTCGGCCATGGAGCAGTGCTGGCCCAGCTGCAGCATCTCTTCCATCGAATAGTGGTAGCCGCCGGTTTCGGTGGTGTTCCCTTTGTGGCCCTGCTCTTGCGCCAGCAGATACTTGATCGCACGGTGCAGGGAAAGGTCAGGGTAACGACGGATCGGCGACGTAAAGTGGGCGTAAGACTGCAGCGCCAGGCCGAAGTGACCGCGGTTTTCCGGATCGTAGATCGCCTGCTTCATGGAGCGCAGCAGCATGGTCTGCAGCATTTCTGCATCAGGACGATCGCCGATGGATTCCAGCAGCTCGGCGTAATCGCGCGGCTCTGGCTTGTTGCCACCCGGCAGCTCCAGGCCCAGTTCAGCCAGCACAGAACGGAATGAGGTAATGGCTTCCGTGGTCGGCTTATCGTGAATACGGAACAGCGCTGGCTCTTTGGCTTTCTCAACGAAACGTGCCGCCGAGATGTTCGCCAGGATCATACACTCTTCGATCAGCTTGTGCGCGTCGTTACGCTGGGTCTGCTCAATACGCTCAATGCGGCGTTCGGCGTTGAAGATGAATTTCGCTTCTTCGCTCTCAAACGAGATCCCGCCGCGCTCTTCGCGCGCCTGTTCCAGCGTTTTGTAGAGGTTATGCAGCTCTTCGATGTGTTTGACCAGCGGCGCGTACTGCTCGCGCAGATCCTGGTCGCCCTGCAGCATATGCCAGACCTTGGTATAGGTCAGACGCGCGTGCGAGCTCATCACCGCTTCGTAGAATTTGAAGCCGGTTAAGCGCCCTTTGGTAGAGATGGTCATCTCGCAGACCATGCAAAGACGGTCAACCTGCGGGTTCAGAGAACAGAGGCCGTTAGAGAGCACTTCCGGCAGCATCGGCACAACCTGAGACGGGAAGTAGACCGACGTACCGCGGCTGCGCGCTTCGTTATCCAGCGGCGTATGCGGACGGACATAATAGCTTACGTCAGCGATAGCAACCCACAGACGCCAGCCGCCACCGCGTTTTTTCTCACAGTAAACGGCGTCATCAAAGTCGCGGGCGTCTTCGCCATCAATAGTGACCAGCGGCAGGGATCGCAGATCCACGCGGCCCACCTTAGACTCTTCCGGCACTTCTTCGCGCAGGCTTTCGATCTGATCTTCAACCGCTTTCGGCCAGACGTAAGGGATCTCATGGGTACGCAGCGCCATATCAACGGCCATGGTAGTGCCCATGTTATCGCCCAGCACCTCGACGATTTTACCTACGGCTTTAGTGCGACGGGTTGGGCGCTGGGTGAGTTCCACCACCACCACAAAGCCCATGCGTGCGCCCATCACCTCTTCAGGTGGGATCAGAATGTCGAAGCTCAGGCGGCTGTCGTCCGGTACCACAAAGCCCACGCCCGCGTCGGTAAAGTAGCGGCCAACAATCTGGCTGGTTTTTGGCACCAGCACACGCACCACGCGCGCTTCGCGGCGGCCTTTACGGTCCGCGCCCAGCGGTTGCGCCAGGATCTGATCGCCGTGGATACACATCTTCATCTGCTCAGATGAGAGGTACAGATCGTCTTTGCGGCCTTCCACGCGCAGGAAGCCGAAGCCATCGCGGTGACCAATGACGGTCCCTTTCAGCAGATCGAGGCGTTCTGGTAGCGCGTAGCACTGGCGGCGGGTAAAGACCAGTTGCCCGTCACGCTCCATCGCGCGCAGGCGGCGGCGAAGGGCTTCAATTTGCTCTTCACCTTCAATGTTTAATTCAACGGCAAGTTCTTCACGATTGGCGGGTTTTTCGCGTTTTGTTAAGTGTTCAATGATGAACTCGCGGCTAGGGATAGGATTCGCGTATTTTTCGGCTTCGCGTTCCTGGAAAGGATCATGTGACATGTCGGTTCCTCCGTTGTCAGCTCCGGTGGAAATTTTCTTCATTCCACCAGCAATAATTTATAAAGCGGTTGATTCTCTTCAACCAAATCGGCCAGCGTGTAGTTATCCAGTTCCATGAGAAAACTTTGCACGGCCTTAGAAAGCGCCTGTTTCAGGCGGCAAGCGGGGGTAATGTGGCAGAACTCGCTGCTGCAGTTCACCAGAGACAACGGCTCCAGTTCACGTACCACATCCCCAACGCGAATACTCTGTGCCGGTTTACCGAGACGGATCCCACCATTCTTCCCGCGGACGGCAGCAACGTATCCGGCACGGCTAAGTTGATTGATTATTTTGACCATATGATTACGGGATACACCATAGACCTCTGTTACCTCAGAGATGCTGGTCATCTTTCCATCGGGTAACGACGCCATGTAAATCAGGGCGCGTAAGCCGTAATCGGTGAAACTCGTTAACTGCACATCAACCTCAGGGAAAAAGGGAAAACGCGGTTAAACCGCAGAGATATTCATTAATGATGATAAACCAGCCAGATAGTTAGGGGCTAATTTATTTGACAGACGGGGCGAAAAAGCGGAGATCCAGGAGCGGTCGCCGGATGGCGCTACGCTTATCCGGCCTACGGGTCTCCCCGCAGGCCAGCAGTCACGAAGATTATGCGTCGAACGGGTCGCGCAGGATCATCGTTTCAGTACGATCCGGGCCGGTAGAAATAATATCGATCGGCACTTCGGTCAGTTCTTCAATGCGCTTGATGTAATCCAGCGCCGCCTGCGGCAGGCCGCTACGCTCTTTCACACCGAAAGTGGTCTCAGACCAGCCCGGCATGGTTTCGTAGATTGGCTCGATGCCTTCCCAGTCGTCAGCAGCCAGCGGAGTGGTGGTCACTTCGCGGCCATCTGGCATACGGTAGCCTACGCAGATTTTCACTTCTTTCAGGCCGTCCAGTACGTCCAGCTTGGTCAGGCAGAAGCCAGACAGGGAGTTGATCTGCACTGCACGACGCACTGCGACCGCATCCAGCCAGCCGGTACGACGACGACGACCGGTGGTCGCGCCAAACTCGTTACCCTGCTTGCACAGGAACTCGCCGGTTTCATCAAACAGCTCGGTCGGGAATGGACCGGCACCCACGCGAGTGGAGTACGCTTTGATGATACCCAGAACGTAATCCACATAGCGTGGACCCAGGCCAGAGCCGGTCGCCACGCCACCCGCGGTGGTGTTAGAGGAGGTTACGTACGGATAGGTACCGTGGTCGATGTCCAGCAGCGTACCCTGCGCACCTTCAAACATGACGAAATCGCCACGCTTGCGCGCCTGGTCCAGCAGATCGGACACATCCACAACCATACCGGTCAGAATATCAGCCACCGCCATGACGTCATCCAGCACTTTCTGGTAGTCAACAGCGTCAGCTTTGTAGAAATTCACCAGCTGGAAGTTGTGATATTCCATCACTTCTTTCAGTTTTTCAGCGAAGGTCGCTTTGTCGAAGAGATCGCCCACGCGCAGACCGCGACGTGCAACTTTATCTTCGTAAGCCGGGCCGATACCACGACCGGTGGTACCGATCGCTTTCGCGCCACGCGCTTTTTCACGCGCAACGTCCAGCGCCACATGATAATCCAGGATCAGCGGGCAGGCTTCAGAGAGCAGCAGACGCTCACGAACAGGGATACCACGGTCTTCCAGACCTTTCATCTCTTTCATCAGCGCAGCAGGAGACAGCACAACGCCGTTACCAATGATGCTGGTGACGTTTTCGCGAAGAATGCCTGATGGAATAAGATGGAGGACGGTTTTTTCACCGTTGATTACGAGAGTATGGCCTGCGTTGTGACCGCCCTGGTAGCGTACAACATATTTAGCCCGTTCAGTCAGAAGATCAACAATCTTCCCTTTACCTTCGTCACCCCATTGGGTGCCCAGTACGACGACGTTGTTACCCATTTTTTTCAAAATCACCGTTTGCTTAAAAATGGATTCTACCATCGCTTTTTCAGATATACAGCACTTTTTGACCTCAAAATACGCCGATTGCGCCTACTTTTTGATCAGCCAATCGTTTTCTTCAACATGTAGTAGATAACGATACCCGCAACCACAAGACCGCCGCCAAAACGACGCAAAATATTATCCGGCAGTTGGCTCATCGTCGCGATCATTCGACGCCAGGCGCGCGGATAAAGCATCGGTCCAAGACCTTCAAGCACCAAAACCAGGGCCAGCGCGAGCCAGATCGTTGAATTCATTTTTAGTCCTTATAAAAGAAAACCACCGCTCCGTTGAGAGCGGTGGTTTGAATACTCAAACGGACCTGAGTTTATCGCGTTGCGTTAGTCGGCGTCTTCATATAACGGAAGAAATCGCTGTCCGGGCTGAGCACCATCACATCCTGGTTGCTCTGGAAGCTATTCTCGTAAGCACGCAGGCTACGGATAAAGGCATAGAAGTCTGGATCCTGACTGAAGGCATCAGCAAACAGCTTCGCCGCTTCGGCATCGCCTTCACCGCGCAGGATACGCCCCTGACGTTCAGACTCTGCGAGCGTCTTGGTCACTTCGTAGTCCGCAGCAGCACGCAGCTTCTCAGCCTCTTCCTGACCCTGTGAACGGTGACGACGGGCTACCGCTTCACGCTCGGCGCGCATACGGTTGTAGATCGCCTCGGACACTTCTGCTGGCAGGTTGATTTGCTTGATACGCACGTCAACGACTTCAATACCCAGCGCGGCCATACTGTTCGGGTTGATCACCGGCACTTTACCGTTGGTTTCAGCCTGAACGCGTTCAGCGGCTTTAGCAATCGCGTCATCCGCTGCTGGCGTTTCCACTTCGTCTTCCGTGCCCGCGGTACCAGAGTTCAGCGCATCACGGACTTCCAGCGTCAGACGGCCGCGGGAGTCGGTCACGATGTCTTTCACATCCAGACGACCGATCTCAGAACGCAGACGGTCAGAGAACTTACGTTTCAGCAGCACTTCTGCCTGAGAAACATCGCCACCGCCCGTTGCCAGGAAGTAACGGCTGAAGTCGCTGATACGCCATTTGATGTAGGAATCAACGATCAGGTCTTTCTTCTCTTTGGTCACGAAACGGTCGGCCTGGTTATCCATGGTCTGGATACGCGCATCAAGCGTTTTCACTGACTGAATGAAAGGCACCTTGAAGTGCAGACCCGGTTCGTAAATCACCGGACGTTTGTCACCATCACGCACGACGCTGCTGAACTGGAATTTGATCCCACGCTCGCCTTCTTTCACCACAAAGATCGAGGTATACAGCACGACCAGTACGATGACGATGATCGCAATAACTGACTTACGCATCCTTATTCCCCCTGACGCTGGTAGTCGTTACGCTGCGCGTTAGCACGGCGTTGGTCCATAATGTCACCATCGTTCGAAGAAGGCGTTGTGTTCGCGCTGGCGTTGCCTGAAGAGGCTGGTGGCAGACGCAGCAGGTTATTCGCACCGCTGGTGTCTTTCGCAGCCGGTGCAGAACCACCTTTCAGCATCTGATCCAGCGGCAGGACCATCAGGTTTCCGCCTTTGCTGTCGTTAACCAACACTTTGCGGGTGTGGCTCAGCACTTTTTCCATGGTCTCGATATACAGACGCTCGCGGGTAATTTCCGGTGCCGCTTTATACTCCGGCAGGATCTTCGCGAAGCGAGCCACTTCACCCTGTGCTTCCAGGATGGTCTGAGTCTTATACGCGCGTGCTTCTTCCAGAATACGCTGCGCCTGACCGTTAGCACGCGGCTGAACTTCGTTGGTGTACGCTTCAGCTTCACGGATGTACTGCTGTTCGTTTTCACGTGCAGCAATCGCATCGTCAAATGCGGCTTTCACCTCTTCCGGCGGACGCGCAGCCTGGAAGTTGACGTCCAGCAGAGTGATACCCATGTTGTATGGACGAATGGTCTCTTCCAGCTCGCGCTGGGTATCGCTACGAATAACGGTACGACCTTCGGTCAGAATACGGTCCATGGTGTACTTGCCGATCACGCCACGCAGGGCGCTGTCGGTCGCCTGACGCAGGCTGTCATCAGCGCTGGCCACGCTAAACAGATAACGCTCAGGATCGGTTACGCGGTACTGCACGTTCATCTCAACGCGCACGACGTTCTCGTCAGAGGTCAGCATCACGCCAGATGCCGCCAGTTCACGGACGGACTCCACGTTAACCGCGGTGACGTTGTCAACGAAGGTCGGTTTCCAGTTCAGGCCCGGTTCAACCAGATGGCTGAACTTACCGAAACGAGTGACCACGCCGCGTTCTGCTTCTTTAATGGTGTAGAACCCGCTGGCTGCCCAGATGATTACCACCGCAGCGGCCACAATGCCCACTACGCGGCCACCCATTGGAGGGCGCGGACTCTGAGTGGAATTACCACCCGAGCCAGAACCTTTTCCTCCGCCAAGGCCACCGAGCTTTTTGCTCAGCTTGCGGAAGATATCATCCAGATCCGGCGGCCCCTGCTCGCGACCACCTTTGTTGCCATTTCCCCCAGAGTTGCCGCCTTGATTATTGCTGCTTCCCCACGGGTCGCGGTCTTGTCCGTTATTACCGGGCTGATTCCACGCCATGTATATGCTCCATATTTGTTATGCAAGGGCGAATTATTCAGGCTTCCCCTTTCTGATCAGACGATATAGTCCGCCAGCGCAGGTTCTTGTTTACAGAGGCGACGCCAGTCAACGATCGGCATACGCACCTGCATCCCCACGCTGCCGTCATCCTCCATCCACTCTTTTTCTATCGCCTGAAGCTGATAAAACCGGCTGCGCAGCCTGCCTTCCTGTGGCGGCAATCGCAGCGTGTGCTGGGCGACCTCACCGGAAAGACGTTCTGTCAAAGCCTGGAAAAGCAGTGGCACACCGATACCGGTCTGGGCAGAAAGCCAGACCCGAATCGGTTTGTTCTCTTCATCTCTGTCGATACGCGGTTCGAAATCGTCCAGCATATCGATCTTGTTCATCACCAACAGCGTTGGGATTTCGTGGGCGTCGATCTCTTCGAGCACCACGTTCACCGCGTCGATGTTCTCCTGAACGCGCACGTCTGCCGCATCAATCACGTGCAGCAGCAGGGTCGCCTGTCGCGTCTCCTGCAACGTCGCTTTAAACGCCGCCACCAGGTCATGCGGTAAATGACGGATAAACCCTACGGTATCCGCCAGCACCGTCTCACCGACGTCTGCAACGTCAATACGGCGTAGCGTCGGGTCCAGGGTCGCAAACAGCTGGTCTGCGGCATAAACCTGGGCCTCGGTGATCTGGTTAAACAGGGTGGATTTACCGGCGTTGGTATACCCCACCAGCGACACCGTCGGGATATCGGCTTTCGTTCGCGCCCGACGTCCCTGCTCACGCTGTTTCTCAACTCTTTCCAGACGTGAGAGGATCTGGGTAATACGGCCACGCAGCAAACGACGGTCGGTTTCGAGCTGGGTTTCACCCGGGCCGCGCAAACCAATCCCGCCTTTTTGTCTTTCAAGGTGTGTCCAGCCACGCACAAGACGCGTTGCCAGATGGCGCAGCTGCGCCAGTTCAACCTGCAGCTTACCTTCGTGGGTACGCGCACGCTGAGCAAAAATATCTAAAATCAATCCCGTGCGATCGATAACACGGCATTCGCAAAGGGCTTCCAGGTTGCGCTCCTGGGCTGGAGACAGCGCATGATCAAACAACACGACTGACGCGCCGGTTGCTTTTACGGCATCCGCAATTTCGACTGCTTTACCTTCACCAACAAAATACTTTGGGTGCGGCGCTTTACGGCTACCGGTAATCACCTGCATTGCTTCGACACCGGCAGAAGAGACCAGAGATTCAAACTCCTGGAGGTCTTCCATATCTTTGTCTTGCGAAAAATAGATGTGTACCAGCACCGCCTGCTCACCGGCATCATAACGGTCAAACAAGCGTAAACCTCTCTAAAAAGATCAGCGGGGAACGCAGGATCCCTGGCTCCCCGTGTGGATAACAGTGCGAAACCTTATTCGGTCTCGTCGCTGTCCTGCGCAGGCGTTGAAGAACCCTGCGCGTTGCTGCCATGATGGTAGTTACTACCAGTGCCGCCGCCAGCGTTATTGCTGTGATGAGATACCGGACGGGACGGAACAACAGTAGAAATAGCGTGCTTGTAGACCATCTGACTGACCGTGTTTTTCAACAGAATCACGAACTGATCGAAAGACTCAATCTGACCTTGCAGCTTAATACCATTCACCAAATAAATAGAAACTGGAACACGTTCCCGACGCAATGCGTTCAGGAACGGATCTTGTAAAGATTGCCCCTTAGCCATTCTATCTTTTCCTTATATGCTTGTTTTGTACTTAGAACCTTGCGATTCTGAAAAATTGCGCACGATACGTCTCAATTGTACACATTCAGTCAGCGATATCACCAACAACCTCAATCACTTCGTTTAACGCCTGTTGCGGCTTTTCACTGTCTAACCAGTGAACGCCCTCCCAACCGCGCAACCAGGTGATCTGGCGCTTCGCTAACTGCCTCGTGGCGCAAACACCTCGATAAACCATTTCATCGTATGAAATCTCACCTTCAAGATACGACCACATCTGGCGGTATCCCACACAACGAACGGAAGGCATATCCGTATGCAAATCTCCACGGGCAAATAGCGCCCGCACTTCTGCTTCAAAATCTGAAGCCAACATCTGATGAAAACGCTGCTCAATTCGTTGATGGAGCAGTTCACGGCTCGCCGGGGCGATGGCGAACTGATGCACCTGATACGGCAGAGCGTCTCCTGACGTTTGCGTCAGTTCCGTTAAAGTTTTACCCGAAATGAAAAAAACTTCCAGTGCCCGGGAAAGCCTTTGCGGATCATTCGGATGGATTCGCGCTGCAGCAACCGGGTCAATCTCCGCCAGTTGCTGGTGCAAAACGTCCCATCCCTGCTCTGCCGCCTGCTGTTCAATCCTGGCTCGTACGTCCGGATCTGCCGATGGCAGAGGCGATAACCCCTCCAGCAGCGCCTTGAAGTAGAGCATGGTTCCGCCAACCAGTAGCGGTATTCGTCCCGCAGCGGTAATGTCGGCCATCTCGGCTAAGGCATCGCGGCGAAAGTCTGCTGCGGAGTACGCCTGAGCCGGGTCGAGAATATCCAGCAAACGGTGCGGTGCCGCGCGCAGTTCGTCTGCGTCTGGCTTCGCCGTGCCGATGTCCATTCCTCGATAAATGAGGGCGGAATCGACGCTAATCAACTCTACAGGCAAAACTTTACGTAACTCAATGGCTAACGCTGTTTTACCGGAGGCCGTAGGGCCCATTAAAAAAATCGCCTTAGGCAGGCTCGCCTTACTTACGTCAATCATGTCTCAGGGCGGTCATCGCCGTTTTTAAATCAACAGGTTGTAATAATCCACCCGGCGGCGTTTTCACCAGATGTGGGCAAAGGCGTTCAACCTCTGCCAACACGGTAATCGCCTGCGCCATACTCCACGGTGAGTGTTCGCTGGCCAGATGGCGAGCGATCCACTGCGCGGTGTTGGCGGCATCAAACGACGTTTGCTGCGCCAGGTAGCCTATCAGTTCAGGAATCAAGTTTTGTAAATTTTGTTGGCGTAAGGGTAAAGGCACTGCGCGAATTGTCACATGCTGCGCTTCCAGCACGATTTCTATGCCCATTTCGGCAAGAAGCGCCTGTGCGCGCTGCAAAACCCCTGTTTCTTCAGGGGTTATTTTTAACCGGACCGGGATCAGCAACGGCTGTGCGCAGGCGGCGTTTTCCCCCGGCGTCAGCTGCGCCTGTTTAAGCCAGCGTTCCGCCACCGGCAACGCCAGTAGCATCAGTTTCCCCTCGCGTTCGAGCAATGCCATATCCGGAGCAACAATCGTCAGTACACGACCAAAGCTCTGGCTATGCCCATCCAGTGAAGGTTGCGACACCTCGATATGCTCTTTACGTTCCACGGCGGGCGTATCAAGCAGTTTGCGGTACAACGCCCCCTGCTGCTTCTGATAACCCGGCTGAGCGTTGGGGTAGTTCGCCCCCGTAGGGCGAGGCGCGCTGCCCGCCGCTGAGAAACGCGGAGCCGACGGTTCGCGGGCTGCGGCGGGTTCAGCAAAGTGGTTGCGGCCTGCCGCCACCCGGTTTTCCGGCAGCGGACGCGGTGCCGGGGCGTCGTTTTCCAGCGGAAGCGTTGGCTCCGCCTGCTGCTGCAATACCGTGACAACACCCTGATAAATAAAGTCATGAACCAGACGTGACTGGTGGAAGCGCACCTCATGCTTCGCAGGATGGACGTTCACATCCACCTGATGGGGGTCGATCTCCAGATAAAGCACAAACGCGGGCTGTTGATCCGCACCGAGTTTGTCTTCACAGGCCTGACGAATAGCGTGGTTGATCAGGCGGTCGCGCATCATGCGGCCATTCACGTAGCAGTATTGGATCTCAGCAAAGGCGGCGCTGCTCGCGTTCGGATCGGCCACCCAGCCGCGCAGCGCCAGATCGCCATGCTGCCACTCTATCGCCAGTGCTTTTTCAAGGAACGGCGTGCCGCAGATAGCCCCTAACCGGCGTTCCTTCTGCCCACCTTCCGCCACCGCACGATACTGACGCATCACCTTGCCGTTATGGCTGAGGTTGATGGTGACATCGAATCGCGCCAGCGCGATGCGGCGAATGATCTCATCGATGTGTCCGAATTCGGTCTTCTCGGTACGCATGAACTTGCGTCGGGCTGGGGTGTTATAGAACAGGTCCAGCACTTCGAGCGTAGTGCCGACAGGGTGCGCCGCAGGTTTGACCGTGACGTCCATATCGCGCCCTTCAGCGTAGGCCTGCCAGGCCTCCTGCTGTTCCGCGGTACGGGAGGTCAGGGTTAAGCGGGATACGGAACTGATGCTCGCCAGCGCTTCGCCGCGAAAACCAAGGCTGATAATGGCTTCCAGATCGTCCAGAGAGGCAATTTTACTGGTGGCATGACGCGCCAGCGCCAGCGCCAGCTCGTCTTTTTTGATGCCACAGCCGTTGTCACGAATACGAATAAGCTTTGCGCCGCCGCGTTCGATATCAATATCAATGCGGGTTGCCCCCGCATCGAGGCTGTTTTCCACCAGCTCCTTCACCACCGACGCAGGGCGCTCCACCACCTCACCGGCGGCGATTTGGTTCGCGAGCTGCGGCGGTAGAACCTGAATCGGCATGAATTCTCCTTAATTTGTGGCGGTCATCTCACCCGGCAGCGCGGCACTGGCCGTCTGGCCTGCACCGCTTTGCGGCGCGGACTGAAGCGGATGGGCTTCAAAATATTTACGCAGACCGTTATAAATCGCTTCGGCGATCTGCTGCTGGTAACTGTCGCTTGCCAGCAGGCGCTCTTCACCGTTGTTGCTGATAAAGCCCGTTTCCACGAGGATCGACGGAATATCCGGCGAACGCAGAACACCCAGGCTCGCATGCTCCGGACGGCGCTTGTGCAATGCCCCGATGCCCTGCAGCTGGTTCAGTACGTTAGTCGCGACATCATACCCGACGCGCTGGGAATGACCGAACTGTAAATCCAGCACCGCCTGGCTGAGATACGGGTCAGACTGGCTATTAGCCAGCACATCACCCGCACCGCCTAACAGTTCAGACTGTTTCTCATGCTCTTCAAGCCAGTTTGCCATTTCACTGTTGGCGCGACGGTTCGACAGCACCCAAACAGAGGCGCCGGTCGCGCTACGATTCGGCGCGGCATCCGCATGAATGGAGACCAGGAAGTTTGCGTTTTGCTTACGCGCCACGTCCGAGCGTCCCATTACGGAGATAAAATAGTCGCCGTCGCGAGTGAGCACGCCTTTAAACATCGGATCGTCGTTTAACAGCGTCCTGAGCTTGCGGGCTACCGCGATTGTCACGTTTTTCTCCCGCGTACCGCCCGGGCCAATTGCGCCCGGATCCTGCCCGCCGTGACCTGCATCGATGGCGATGATCACTTTGTCACCGCTGACCGCCGCGCGTCGTGCGCTGGCCGCCGGACGCGTCACCGTATTACTGCTGGTTGCCGCTGTGATGCGATCGTTTTGCGACTTAAACGGATTACGGGCAGGTTCAGACGGACGCGGGGTATACACAGGTTCTTCCACGCGCTTCGCCACCACGGGTGCAGGCGGTGGAGGTGGCGGCGGTGCGTCGGCATTGATGGTAAAGACCACCGTATAGCTCGCCCCGTTTTGCTGCTTCACCGCCTTCGTTTTGCCCTTTTCGGTCAGATCCACAACCAGGCGTAACGACTGGCTATCCTGCGGCGTTCCCGAACGGATACTTTTCACCAGGTTGTTACCGCTGAAGCGCAGCGGTAATCCCTGGATTACGCCCGTTTGTTTGATATCCAGCGCCACGCTGTGGCTGTCTGGCTGAGAAAACGCATATTCTGGGTCGCCCATAAAGCTAAACGTGATCCGGGCCTGAGTTTCCCCGTTTGACACCTGAATATCTGAGAGGCTCGCCGCCCCGGCCTGCGCGCACAGCAGCACCGTGGCAGCCAACAACCAACCTTTAACGCGATTTTTCATCCCGTCATCCCTACGCTTAACCGGCCAGTCGCGCCAGTAAGGAACTGCCTGATGAGGAAACAGCACTGATGCGTGCCTCACGCCCTTGTGCCTGGTAATCTAAGTGAATTTCGACATCCGGGTCAGGCAGCACACCCGCACCTTGTTGCGGCCACTCCACCAGGCAAATGGCGTCGTTGGCAAAATAATCACGGATCCCCATAAATTCCAGCTCCTCAGGATCCGCAAGGCGGTATAAATCGAAGTGGTACACCATGAGATTTTCAAGGGTGTACGGTTCTACCAGCGTGTAGGTTGGGCTTTTCACATTCCCGTTATGGCCTAACGCCTGCAAAAAACCCCGGCTGAAGGTGGTTTTACCCGCACCTAAATCACCATAAAGATAAATGACGGTTGCCCCCTGACAGGCCTGCGCCACGCGCTTGCCGAGATCTAAAGTGGCTTGTTCATCAGGTAAAGGAATCGCTCGATTAGTCATTTTCTACGTCAATCACATCCGGGTTAACAACACGCCGTAGCGTGCAAAAAAGATCGGTGGCCAGCATACCGCGCGTACCATAGCATGCAGCAAGCTGGTCAGCCGCTGCGCCGTGGGCCACACAGCCCGCACAGGCTGCATCATAAAGGGGAAGTTTCTGTCCGAGCAATGCGCCAATGATGCCAGACAACACATCACCCATGCCCCCGCTCGCCATGCCTGCATTTCCGGCATCAATAATTCCCAACGCATCCTCGCTGGCGATAACGGTTCCCGCCCCTTTCAAAACAGCAACACCTCCGTAACGTTTTACCAGACGCTGGGCAGAAAGTAAGCGATCGCTTTCAATTTCTGCCACGCTGCAGTTAAGCAGCCGCGCGGCTTCGCCGGGGTGTGGCGTCAGGATGCGATTGTGACGCTTATCCGGGTTTATTGCCAGAAGGTTAAGCGCGTCGGCATCCCACAGCATCGGTTTACGAAAGTTCTCGACCTTTTGCAGGGCTTGTTTACCCCATGCCTGCAGCCCAAGCCCGGGGCCAATCACCACAACATCGGCCCATTCGAGGCTCTCTTCCAGCGTCTGCGGCGTGAGTTCATGCACCATCAGCTCCGGTCGGGCGGTAACGATCGGGATGATATTGTCACTACGCGTTAACACCCGCACTAAACCGGCACCGCAGCGCAGAGCCGCCTCGCCGGTCATGCGGATAGCGCCCGCCGTGCCGTGGTCACCCCCGACTATCACCAGCCTGCCGTGATCGCCCTTATGGGACGTTGGACGGCGCGGCGGCAGCCATCCGGTCAACTGCGAGGCGTCATATCGTGAAACTTGCGTATCCTGTCCCGCCAGCCAGCTTTCAAGCCCCAGCGCGTTGTGATGCAGTTTCCCCACCACATCCCGCGCTTTTCCGGTTAGCAGACCCGGTTTCAGGGCAATAAAGGTGACAGTATGTGACGCCTGAATCACCGCCCCCGGCGTCGCACCAGTTTGCGCGAGCAGTCCAGAGGGTATGTCCAGCGCCACCACCGGTGCGGGATGCGCGTTAGCACGCTCAATCAGCGCGGCAATGTTGTCGCGGGGCGCGCACATCAGACCGGTGCCCAGCAGACCATCAACGACCAGATCCACATCTTCCGGCCAGAGGATATCTGACGCATGAATCACACCGCCTGCGTTCAGCCAGGCCTCTCGCGCCGCACTGGCTTCTTCCGGCAGCGGATGTTCGCTCTCAACGGCCAGTAACGTGACGCGAAGACCTGCCGCCACGGCCAGACGGGCGACGACATAGCCATCGCCGCCGTTATTACCGTGCCCACATAAAATGAGCCAGTGAGCGGCCTGCGGGTACGCGCGGCGGGCAACGTTAAACGCCGCCTCACCCGCGCGTAGCATCAGTTCGTAAAGGGTAATGCCGAGACTATCTGCAGCCTCTTGTTCGGCGCGTCGGAGCGCATCCGCATGCCAGATGGAATGTGGTATACTTGCGGGGTTTTTCTTCACCGTATGGTCCGTCATGTCACAGCCCCTCGATCTCAATCAGTTAGCGCAAAATATAAAACAGTGGGGTGCTGAGCTTGGCTTCCAGAAGGTGGGCATCACCGACACCGACCTCTCCGCCAGCGAGCCCAAACTGCAGGCGTGGCTGGACAAACAGTACCACGGCGAGATGGAGTGGATGGCGCGTCATGGCATGATGCGCGCTCGTCCACACGAGCTGTTGCCGGGCACATTACGCGTCATCAGCGTGCGCATGAATTACCTGCCCGCCAATGCGGCCTTTGCGCGCACGCTCAAAAATCCCTCTTTGGGTTACGTCAGCCGGTATGCTCTGGGGCGTGACTACCATAAGCTTCTGCGCAACCGTTTAAAAAAACTTGGGGAAATGATTCAGCAGCACTGTGTTTCGCTGAATTTTAGACCCTTTGTGGATTCCGCGCCTATTCTTGAGCGTCCGATCGCTGAAAAAGCGGGGCTTGGCTGGACAGGTAAGCACTCACTTATCCTTAGCCGCGACGCCGGTTCGTTCTTTTTCCTGGGTGAACTGCTGATAGATTTACCGCTGCCGGTAGACGGCCCGGTAGAAGAAGGCTGCGGCCGGTGTGTAGCCTGCATGACCATCTGCCCGACAGGCGCTATTGTCGAGCCTTATACGGTTGACGCACGCCGCTGCATCTCCTATCTCACTATCGAACTGGAAGGGGCCATTCCTGAGGAATTTCGACCGCTTATCGGCAACCGGATCTACGGTTGTGACGACTGCCAGTTGATCTGCCCATGGAACCGCTATTCGCAGCTTACGGACGAAGAGGATTTCAGCCCGCGTAAGGCGCTGCATGCACCACCGCTTATTGAGCTGTTCGCCTGGACAGAAGCCTGGTTCCTGAAAGTGACGGAAGGTTCGGCCATTCGCCGTATCGGTCATTTGCGTTGGCTGCGAAATGTTGCCGTTGCGCTGGGCAATGCCCCGTGGGATGAAGCGAATATTCAGGCACTCGAGAGCCGTAGAGGTGAGCACCCACTTCTCGATGAACACATAGAGTGGGCGGTTGCACAGCAAATTGAGAAGCGAAATGCCTGCGTGGTCGAAGTGCAGTTACCCAAGAAACAGCGGCTGGTGAGGGTGATTGAAAAAGGGCTAACGCGGGATGCCTGAACTATTCACAGCCTGTGTATAAAATTACAAACTCAGGCGCCATCAGGGCTGGCTAAGAGGTCAAGTGATCTCACTAACATTTTGAAATGATATTTTCTTTTTATAAATCAAAAAATTACAAAGATACTATTCACCCTGCGAAGCGTTTGGCACTCACAGATAAACGGCAGGTTCTGTGGATAACTCTGTTTACAAGAGTATTTCAGATGAAATAGAAAACGTCCCCAACGAAGCATTTCGCTGTGGATAATTTGAATATGAAGAAGAATTTGGAGCGGGAAACGAGACTCGAACTCGCGACCCCGACCTTGGCAAGGTCGTGCTCTACCAACTGAGCTATTCCCGCTTGGGTGTTCTGGTGCTGTGCGTATCTTGCGATACTTTCAAATTTTGGAGCGGGAAACGAGACTCGAACTCGCGACCCCGACCTTGGCAAGGTCGTGCTCTACCAACTGAGCTATTCCCGCTTGGGTGTTCTGGTGCTGGCGTATCTTGCGATACTTTCAAATTTTGGAGCGGGAAACGAGACTCGAACTCGCGACCCCGACCTTGGCAAGGTCGTGCTCTACCAACTGAGCTATTCCCGCAAATCTGTACTGCTTTTGTTGCTGTCGTAACGTGTAATTCTCTGTCGTTACGGGAGGCGCATTATACGAGAAATCCTTTTAGCTGCAACCCCCCTTAAAGCGATTTTTTTGAAAATCCGTTCAAATGCTTAATTAATCGGCAAGCTGAACAATTTAACGACAAAAACCCGGCCACGCAAGGCGCCGGGTCGCAAAATCACAGCTTTATAAAGTTTTCGCGGTAGTACGCCAGCTCCGCAACCGACTCGCGAATGTCGTCCATCGCCTGGTGTGTTCCCTGCTTTTTAAAGCCGTCGAGAATTTCCGGTTTCCAGCGACGCGCCAGCTCTTTCAGGGTGCTGACATCCAGATAGCGGTAGTGGAAATACGATTCCAGCTCCGGCATGTACTTAAACAGGAAGCGACGATCCTGACCAATGCTGTTACCGCAGATAGGCGATTTGCCCGCCGGAACCCACTGTTTCAGGAATTCAATGGTTGCCAGTTCTGCTTCGCGGTCGCCCTGGGTGCTGGCCTTCACGCGCTCTACCAGCCCGCTACCGGTATGGGTGCGCACGTTCCATTCATCCATCAGCGCAAGTTGATCGTCAGACTGATGTACCGCGATGGTTGGCCCTTCCGCCAGAATATTCAGGTTGGCATCAGTGACCAGCGTTGCAATTTCAATGATGCGATCGCGCTCGGGATCCAGCCCGGTCATTTCAAGATCGATCCAAATCAGGTTGTTTTCATCCGCGCTCATGTTATTTTCCACCCTTCTCGCATAACCGGCAGTAGCAGGTTAACTAGTATTAATTAGAGTGTATCATAGAGGTTTTGCCCCTTACGGGCGACCAGGAGCCAGCGCGATTGAGTAAAAATAAACTCTCCAAAGGGCAGCAGCGCCGCGTAAACGCCAACCACCAGCGCCGTCTTAAAACCACTTCGGAGAAGCCGGATTACGACGACAACCTGTTTGGTGAAGCGACAGAGGGCGTCGTAATTAGCCGTTTTGGTATGCATGCTGATGTCGAATCCGCCGAAGGGGATATCCACCGTTGCAATATTCGTCGCACTATCCGTTCACTGGTAACCGGCGATCGCGTCGTCTGGCGTCCGGGTAAAGAAGCCGCTGAAGGGGTGACGGTTAAGGGCATCGTTGAAGCCGTGCATGAACGCACGTCGGTGCTGACCCGTCCTGATTTCTACGACGGTGTTAAACCCATTGCCGCCAATATTAACCAGATCGTCATCGTTTCGGCGATTTTGCCTGAGCTTTCGCTCAATATTATCGACCGTTATCTCGTCGCCTGCGAAACGCTGCAGGTTGAACCGATCATCGTGTTGAACAAGATCGATCTGCTGGATGACGACGGCATGGCCTTCGTGAATGAGCAGATGGATATCTATCGCAAGATCGGTTATCGCGTGCTAATGGTCTCCAGCCACACTAAAGATGGCCTGAAGCCGTTAGAAGAAGCGCTGACTGACCGAATCAGTATCTTTGCGGGTCAATCTGGCGTAGGTAAATCGAGCCTGCTGAACAACCTTCTCGGCCTCCAGCAAGAGATCCTGACCAACGATGTGTCCAACGTTTCGGGTCTGGGCCAGCACACCACCACCGCCTCACGTCTTTATCACTTCCCGCACGGTGGCGACGTGATTGACTCGCCGGGCGTACGTGAGTTTGGCCTGTGGCACCTTGAGCCGGAACAAATCTTCAACGGATTTGTCGAATTCCATGACTATTTAGGCGCTTGCAAATATCGCGACTGTAAGCACGACAACGACCCTGGCTGCGCCATCCGCGAGGCGGTAGAGAACGGTGAGATTGCGGAAACCCGCTTCGAAAACTATCACCGCATTCTTGAGAGCATGGAAGACGTAAAAACGCGTAAAAACTTTTCTGATTCTGATAACTGACAACTAAGCTAAGCATCGCTAAAATCGTCCCCTTTTTTCAGGTTCCGGCGCTTTTCCGCCGGATCAGGAACGACAAAACAATGGCCTGGAGGCTACCTTGTTAAACTCATTCAAACTTTCGCTTCAATACATTCTGCCAAAACTGTGGCTCACTCGCCTGGCGGGCTGGGGCGCGAGCAAACGAGCGGGCTGGCTGACCAAACTGGTCATCGACCTGTTCGTGAAATTCTACAAGGTCGACATGAAAGAGGCGCAGAAGCCGGACACCGCCAGCTACCGCACGTTTAACGAATTCTTCGTGCGCCCGTTGCGCGACGAAGTGCGCCCGTTAAATACCGACCCTAACGTGCTGGTGATGCCTGCGGACGGCGTGATCAGCCAGCTCGGTAAGATCGAAGACGACAAAATTCTGCAGGCCAAAGGCCATAACTACACCCTGGAGGCGCTGCTCGCAGGTAACTACCTGATGGCAGATCTGTTCCGTAACGGTTCCTTCGCGACCACCTACCTGTCGCCGCGCGACTATCACCGCGTACACATGCCGTGTAACGGTATCCTGCGTGAGATGATCTACGTGCCGGGGGATCTGTTCTCTGTGAACCACCTGACCGCACAGAACGTTCCGAACCTGTTCGCCCGTAACGAGCGCGTCATCTGCCTGTTTGATACTGAATTTGGCCCAATGGCACAGATTCTGGTGGGTGCTACCATTGTAGGCAGTATCGAAACCGTCTGGGCCGGCACCATCACCCCGCCACGCGAAGGCGTGATCAAGCGCTGGACCTGGCCTGCCGGTGAAGAGGAAGGCTCTGTGGCCCTGCTGAAAGGTCAGGAGATGGGCCGCTTTAAGCTGGGCTCTACCGTGATCAACTTGTTTGCACCGGGTAAAGTGAACCTGGTTGAACAGCTGGAAAGCCTGTCGGTGACCAAACTGGGTCAACCGCTGGCGGTGTCGACCGAAACCTTCATCACGCCGGACGCAGAGCCTGCGCCGCTGCCTGAAGAAGAGATCAACGCCGAGCATGACGCCAGCCCGCTGGTTGACGACAAAAAAGACGAAGGCTAACAACAGAAGGATCGCTGACGTGCGCCCGATTATCGTTCTACTGATGGCCTGGTGCCTCAGCATGGGGGCGTACGCAGCGACAGCCCCCGACGCCAAACAGATAACCCAGGAACTGGAGCAGGCAAAAGCGGCGAAACCCGCTCAGCCAGAGACCGTCGAGTCGCTCCAGTCTGCCCTGAACGCGCTTGAGGAGCGAAAAGGCTCCCTTGAGCGCGCTCAGCAATATCAGCAGGTTATCGACAACTTCCCGAAACTCTCTCAAACGCTGCGCTCACAGCTGAATAACCTGCGTGATGAACCGCGCGAGGTTCCTGTGGGCTTAACGTCGGATGCGCTAAACCAGGAGATCCTCCAGGTTAGCAGTCAGCTTCTGGAAAAGAGCCGCCAGGCGCAGCAGGAACAAGAGCGCGCACGTGAAATCGCCGACTCGCTCAGCCAGCTACCGCAGCAGCAGACCGATGCCCGCCGTCAGTTGAACGAGGTCGAGCGTCGCGTCGGCACGCAAGCCGGTAATACGCCACAGAGCCAGGCGCAAAATCTTGGGCTACAGGCGGAATCCGCCAGGCTCAAAGCGCTGGTTGATGAGCTGGAGCTGGCGCAGCTTTCTGCCAACAACCGCCAGGAACTGTCGCGCATGCGCGCTGAACTGGCGCAGAAGCAGAGCCAACAGCTGGACGCGTATCTGCAGAGCCTGCGCAACCAGTTAAATAGCCAGCGCCAGCGCGAAGCCGAACGCGCGCTGGAAAGTACAGAACTCCTCGCGGAAAACAGCGCAAATCTGCCTGTCGGCATCGTCGATCAATTCAAGGTTAACCGCGAGCTTTCAGCCGCGCTGAACCAGCAGGCGCAGCGTATGGATTTGGTTGCGTCGCAGCAGCGACAGGCGACCAATCAAACGCTGCAAGTACGTCAGGCGCTTAACACCCTGCGTGAGCAGTCCCAGTGGCTGGGGTCCTCCAACCTGTTGGGTGAAGCCTTACGCGCCCAGGTTGCCCGCCTGCCGGAAATGCCAAAGCCGCAGCAGCTTGATACCGAGATGGCGCAGCTGCGCGTCCAGCGCCTGCATTTTGAAGACCTCCTCAATAAGCAGCCGCAAATCCGCCAGATCCGTCAGGCCGATGGACAACCGCTTACCGCTGAGCAGAACCGCATCCTTGAAGCCCAGCTGCGCACCCAGCGTGAGCTGCTGAACTCTCTGCTGCAGGGCGGCGATACGCTGATCCTTGAGCTAACCAAGCTGAAAGTGTCAAACAGCCAGCTGGAAGATGCGCTGAAAGAGGTCAACGAGGCGACGCACCGTTATCTCTTCTGGACATCTGACGTGCGGCCAATGACCTTCTCGTGGCCAATAGAGATTGTGCAGGATCTGCGCCGCCTGATTTCGCTGGATACCTTCAGCCAGTTGGGCCAGGCCAGCGTGATGATGATTACCAGTAAGGAGACCATCTTCCCGCTACTGGGCGCGCTGATTCTGGTGGGCTTCAGTATCTACTCCCGCAGGCACTTTACGCGCTTCCTCGAACGTTCCAGCGCGCGCGTCGGGAAAGTGACGCAGGATCACTTCTGGCTGACGCTGCGTACCGTATTCTGGTCGATTCTTGTTGCTTCACCGCTACCTGTGCTGTGGATGACGCTGGGATACGGCCTGCGCGAGGCCTGGCCCTATCCGCTTGCGGTAGCGATTGGCGATGGCGTCACCGCCACCGTGCCGCTGCTGTGGGTAGTGATGATTTGTGCCACCTTCGCGCGTCCAAACGGTCTGTTTGTCGCCCACTTTGGCTGGCCGCGCAGCCGCGTCGCGCGCGGCATGCGTTACTACCTGATGAGCATCGGCCTGATCGTGCCGCTAATTATGGCGCTGATCATGTTCGATAACCTCAATGACCGGGAGTTCTCCGGTTCGCTGGGCCGTCTCTGCTTTATCCTCATCTGCGGCGCGCTGGCAATGGTGAAACTCAGCCTTAAACGCGCCGGCATTCCGCTGTATCTCGATAAGACGGGCAGCGGCGATAACATGCTCAACCGCATGCTGTGGAACCTGATGCTCTCCGCGCCTTTGGTGGCCATTCTGGCCGCAGCCGTGGGGTATCTGGCGACCGCGCAGGCGCTGCTGGCACGTCTTGAAACCTCCGTCGCCATCTGGTTCCTGCTGCTGGTGGTCTACCATGTCATCCGTCGCGGAATGCTGATCCAGCGTCGTCGTCTGGCGTTTGACCGTGCCAAGCATCGCCGCGCCGAAATTCTGGCCCAGCGCGCACGCGGTGAAGAAGAGCCAAACCACGTCAACAGTACAGAAGGGACAACGGATGCCGACGATGTCGAAATCGATCTGGATACCATCAGTACCCAGTCATTGCGGCTGGTGCGTTCCCTCCTGATGCTGGTTGCGCTGTTGTCCGTGATTTTTCTGTGGTCGGAAATTCACTCCGCGTTTGGCTTCCTGGAGAACATCTCGTTGTGGGATGTGACGTCCACGGTACAGGGTGTTGAAAGTCTGGAGCCGATTACCTTAGGGGCGGTGCTGATTGCCATTCTGGTGCTGATCATCACCACGCAGCTGGTGCGCAACTTCCCGGCGCTGCTGGAGCTGGCGCTGCTGCAGCACCTGGATTTAACCCCCGGCACGGGCTACGCCATTACCACCATCACCAAGTATCTGATCATGCTGTTTGGTGGGCTGGTAGGTTTCTCAATGATTGGTATTGAGTGGTCAAAACTGCAGTGGCTGGTCGCCGCCCTGACCGTGGGTCTGGGCTTTGGCCTGCAGGAGATTTTTGCCAACTTCGTTTCCGGTCTGATCATTCTGTTTGAGAAACCGATCCGTATTGGCGATACGGTGACCATCCGCGATTTGACCGGTAGCGTCACGAAGATCAATACGCGCGCCACCACGATCAGCGACTGGGATCGAAAAGAGATCATCGTCCCGAACAAGGCGTTTATCACCGAGCAGTTTATCAACTGGTCGCTGTCAGACTCCGTCACCCGAGTGGTGCTGACCGTACCGGCACCGTCTGATGCCAACAGCGAAGAGGTGACGCAGATCCTCTACACCGCAGCAGAGCGCTGCTCGCTGGTGATTGACAACCCGGCACCGGAGGTATTCCTTGTGGATTTACAGCAGGGTATTCAGATCTTCGAGCTGCGTATCTACGCCGCCGAGATGGGACACCGTATGCCGTTGCGACATGAGATCCACCAGCTGATTCTGGCTGGCTTCCGCGAACACGGGATTGATATGCCGTTCCCACCGTTCCAGATGCGTCTGGAAAGCCTCGGCGGGAATAAAACGTCAAGAACGCTGTCATCTGCAGGGCGCAAACGCCCGGCGGGAAGTTTGTAATCTTTCTCCCCTCCCTTTCGGGAGGGGCATTTTACCGCTAAGCCACTTCCGTGATGTACGCCATCGAGCGACGACGATAGTTCTCATAAATCCCCATCGCCAGCAGCGAGAAGAAGATCGGACCGCCAACCATCCACAGCGCGCTGTTCCAGTCATTCGCCTCAATGATGGGCTGGATCACGGTGAATATATTGGCAAACGCCACCACCAAAACCACCACCGTGGTTGCCAGCAGCGTTGTTGCGCGGGTTTTGAAAATCACGAACGGACGTTCCAGCCCCTGCTTCGCCTTAAAGAACGGGAACGCAAGCGTCAGGAACAGATACGGGAGCGTCATTGAGACGTTCGCCATCAGGGTCAGCTTGTTGTAAAACGCTGACGCCGTATCTCCACCGAACGACACCAGAAGAATGAACACGCATACCAGCAGACACTGCATCCACATGGCGTTAGCGGGCATGCCGGTTGTATTCAACTGCGTCATGCGCGCTGGCCACAGCGCTTTTGGCGTGCCCTGAATAATGGCTTTCAGCGGAGAGTAAATTAGCGTGAAGAACGCGCCCGTATACGCAAGGAACATCGACAGTCCGGTGATGCGCGCAAACCAAACGCCCATCGTCGTCGCCGCGTCCGGCGTCAGGTTCATCGCCTGCCCCAGCGTCATGCCCAGACTTTTCATCAGAACATAGGTGATGTTCCCGAGGTTCGTGGTGTTGTTGCTCAGTACCTGCTGCCAGTTAGTGCTGACGCCCCAGAGGAAAATCGCCAGCGAATAGCCAATCGAGATGACGATGGCGGCAAAAATAATGCCTTTGGCAAAGTTCTTTTCCGGGTTCTCGGTCTTATCGACCAGGCCGCCTACGGCTTCAATACCGCCGTAAGCAAAGATGGCAAAGACCACGAAGGAGAGCATGGCAAGGCCGGACTGATAGCTCGGGTTAGGGGATGAAACAAAATTCACCTCCTGCGCGAAATGGCCGCCGTTCAGACACAGAATGGCGATACTGACCACCAGCAGAACCAGGTTCAACCCCATGACCGAAATACCGCCCACAGCGGTAATCCGGGCTATTTTGTTGATACCTTTAGACGCCACCAGCGTTACAACAACCATCCAGCAGACCGCCAGAATACCCACCACCTGCGTAGAGCTGAGGCCCGCCAGCGACCAGACCTGGGTTTTATCGGCATCGAACACAAACGTCGAGAACGGAACCCACACCTTCGCGGCCGTACTGACCATCCAGACGACGTAAGAGGAGAACCACATAAACGTGCCGATAAACGCATAGCGCGGGCCAACGCTGTTGTTCATCCACGAATAGATCCCGCCCTCTTCTTTGCGATAGGCCGATCCCATTTCCGCCATCATCAGCGCAAAGGGAATGAAGAAGAATAGCGCAGAGACGATATAAAACGGCGTCGCGCTGTAACCCATCAGGTAGAAGGCCGACGGGCTGTTGGCAAAACCAAAGACCGAGGTAAATATCATCAGGATGAGCCCGGTGAGGGTCATCTTTTTGAGTGAGTGAGACATATAACCATCCGAAGGAGAATTAAGCTGCGCGGATGGTAGCAGATGACCAGACAGAAATTGTGGCTATGCGAGGCAAACTAAGAAAAAGACCCGTGTACAGAGGAATTGGCAGTTTTTAATGTTGCTGTACGGAAATGGAAAGGTTAATTGACAGGAATGTAGGCCGGGTAAGCGCAGCGCCACCCGGCATTTTATCAGGCGCGATCGACCGTAAAGGCAATCACATCGCCAAGCTGCTCTGCGCCCAGCGCCAGCATCACCAGACGGTCAACGCCCAGCGCCACACCAGAACAATCCGGCAGACCAGCTTTTAACGCCTCCAGCAGGTTGGTATCAATCGGCTGCTGCGGCAGACCGCGCGCTGCACGCTTGCGGTTATCCTGCTCAAAACGCTGCTGCTGTTCGCGCGCGTCAGTCAGCTCGTGGAAACCGTTCGCCAGCTCAATACCTTTATAATAAACCTCAAAACGCTCCGCCACGCGGTGGTCTTCGGTGCTGATCTGCGCCAGCGAAGCCTGGCTTGCCGGGAAGTGATAAACAAACGTCGGACGATCCTTGCCAATCTGCGGTTCCACGCCAAAGGTGAAAAGCAGTTGCAGCAGCGTATCGCGATCTTCCTCGGTATCCGCCACATTGCTCAGATCCAGTTTTGCCGCCACTTCACGCAGCTGGGCTTTATCTGCTGACAGAGGATCGATTTCCAGACAACGCTGGAAAGCCTGCTGATAGGAGAGCGTCTCCGCTTCTGAACAGTCCAGAACCTGCTGCAGCAGATCGTCCACCTCATTCATCAGGCGATACATATCATAATGCGGGCGGTACCACTCCAGCATGGTGAATTCCGGGTTGTGGTGACGACCCATCTCTTCATTACGGAAGCTGCGGCACAGCTGATACACCGGACCACATCCCGCCGCCAGCAGGCGCTTCATGTGGTATTCCGGGCTGGTCATCAGATACAGATTCATACCCTGGGAATGGCCTGGGCCAACAAAACGGGTTTCAAACGGGACCAGATGAATATCCGTTACCGTTGCCTGACTCATGCACGGAGTTTCCACCTCCAGGACGCCGCGGTCAGCAAAGAAGCGGCGAATCTCCGCCATTACTGCTGCGCGTTTTAACAGGTTTGGGATGGATGCGCTCGGCTGCCAGGTGGCCGTTTCGCTCATGAGTAATTCTCCGATTTCAGACAAGGGCACGAAGTCTACTCGTAAGCCGGGGCGGAGACAAATTTTGCGCGGTAAAAGCGCCTTTTTCATAACGAAGAAAAATAACGTAACGGAATTCATCAATAACGATGATAAATCACCGCACTGAACAGCAAAAAAATCGAACACGTCAAATTTCCCTCACATCCATACGGTTATACTGTTTTACCCATAAAGGAGCAGTGGAAACGCTTTCGCAATTTCCCGTTCGGACAGGTGAGCTACCTTTAGTTCAACGCGTTGCGGAAAAACAAAAATCTGGAGGAATGTCGTGCAAACTTTTCAAGCCGATCTTGCCGTAATAGGCGCTGGCGGAGCGGGATTACGCGCTGCAATTGCTGCAGCACAAGCTAATCCCAACGCTAAAATCGCACTGATTTCAAAAGTCTATCCTATGCGTAGCCACACGGTTGCTGCAGAAGGAGGATCCGCCGCTGTTGCGCAGGATCATGACAGCTTCGAATACCATTTCCACGACACGGTTGCAGGGGGCGACTGGCTTTGCGAGCAGGATGTCGTTGACTACTTCGTGCACCACTGTCCTACGGAAATGACCCAGCTTGAGCAGTGGGGATGTCCGTGGAGTCGCCGTCCGGACGGCAGCGTCAACGTTCGCCGCTTCGGCGGAATGAAGATTGAACGCACCTGGTTCGCCGCCGATAAGACCGGCTTCCATATGCTGCACACCCTGTTCCAGACCTCCCTTCAGTTCCCGCAAATTCAACGCTTTGATGAACACTTCGTTCTCGACATTCTGGTCGATGACGGCGAGGCGCGCGGCCTGGTGGCGATGAACATGATGGAAGGCACGCTTGTCCAGATCCGCGCGAAAGCCGTGGTGATGGCGACGGGTGGTGCAGGCCGCGTTTATCGCTACAACACCAACGGCGGCATCGTCACCGGCGACGGGATGGGCATGGCGCTCAGCCACGGCGTGCCGCTGCGCGATATGGAGTTCGTGCAGTATCACCCAACCGGTCTGCCGGGCTCCGGCATTCTGATGACGGAAGGCTGCCGCGGTGAAGGGGGTATTCTGGTCAACAAAAACGGCTACCGCTATCTGCAGGATTACGGCATGGGCCCGGAAACCCCGCTCGGCGAGCCGAAGAACAAATACATGGAACTCGGCCCGCGCGACAAAGTGTCTCAGGCCTTCTGGCACGAGTGGCGCAAAGGCAACACCATCTCCACGCCGCGCGGCGATGTGGTCTATCTCGACCTGCGCCACCTCGGCGAGAAGAAACTGCTGGAGCGTCTGCCGTTCATCTGCGAGCTGGCAAAAGCCTACGTGGGCGTTGACCCAGTGAAAGAACCGATTCCGGTGCGTCCAACCGCGCACTACACCATGGGCGGTATCGAAACCGATCAGCAGTGCGAAACCCGCATCAAAGGACTGTTCGCCGTGGGCGAGTGTTCCTCCGTTGGCCTGCACGGTGCGAACCGTTTGGGATCGAACTCGCTGGCTGAACTGGTCGTCTTTGGCCGCATGGCGGGCGAACGCGCAATGGAGCGGGCGGCTACTGCAGGTGAAGCCAACGGTGCCGCGCTGGACGCTCAGGTCGCAGACGTTGAAAAACGTCTGAAAGATCTGGTGAATCAGGAAGGTAACGAGAACTGGTCCAAGATCCGCGATGAAATGGGCCTGTCGATGGAAGAAGGCTGCGGTATCTACCGTACGCCAGAGCTGATGCAGAAAACCGTCGACAAGCTGGCAGAGCTGCAGGAACGCTTCAAGCGCGTGCGCATCACCGATACCTCCAGCGTGTTCAATACCGACCTGCTCTACACCATCGAGCTGGGCCACGGTCTGAACGTCGCGGAATGTATGGCGCACTCCGCGCTGGCGCGTAAAGAATCCCGCGGCGCGCACCAGCGCCTTGATGAAGGCTGTACCGAACGTGATGACGTCAACTTCCTGAAACATACCCTCGCCTGGCGCGATGCGGATGGCACTACCCGTCTGGACTACAGCGACGTGAAAATCACCACGCTGCCACCGGCGAAGCGCGTTTACGGTGCAGAAGCAGAAGACGCCGAGAAGAAGGAGAAGGCGAATGGCTGAGATGCAAAAACTGAAAGTTGAAGTGGTGCGCTACAACCCGGAAGTGGACGCCGCACCGCACAGCGCTTTCTATGAAGTCCCTTATGACGAGCAAACTTCCCTGCTGGATGCGCTCGGCTATATCAAAGACAACCTGGCACCAGACCTGAGCTATCGCTGGTCCTGCCGCATGGCGATCTGCGGCTCCTGCGGCATGATGGTTAACAAGGTACCGAAGTTGGCCTGTAAAACCTTCCTGCGCGAGTACACAAAAGGCATCAAGGTTGAAGCCCTGGGCAACTTCCCGATTGAGCGCGATCTGGTGGTCGATATGACCCACTTTATCGAAAGCCTGGAAGCCATTAAGCCGTATATCATTGGCAACCCGCGCACGCCGGATCAGGGGCCAAACACCCAGACGCCAGCCCAGATGGCGAAGTACCATCAGTTCTCCGGCTGCATCAACTGCGGTCTGTGCTACGCCGCCTGTCCACAGTTTGGCCTGAACAAGGAGTTCATTGGCCCGGCCGCCATTACCCTGGCGCACCGCTATAACGAGGACAGCCGTGACCACGGTAAAAAAGAACGTATGGCGCAGCTAAACAGCCAGAACGGCGTCTGGAGCTGTACCTTTGTGGGCTACTGCTCCGAAGTCTGTCCGAAGCACGTCGACCCGGCCGCCGCTATTCAGCAGGGTAAAGTGGAAAGCTCGAAAGACTTTCTTATCGCTACCCTGAAACCACGCTAAGGAGTGCATGATGACGACTAAACGCAAAGCCTATGTGCGGCCAATGCCGTCCACCTGGTGGAAAAACCTGCCGTTTTATCGCTTCTATATGCTGCGTGAAGGCACGGCGGTACCTGCGGTCTGGTTCAGCCTTGAGCTGATGTACGGGGTTTTCGCCCTCAAACACGGTCCGGAAACCTGGGCCAGCTTTGTCGGTTTCCTGCAAAACCCGATCATCGTTGTGCTGAACCTGATCGTGCTCGCGGCCGCGCTGCTTCATACCAAAACCTGGTTTGAACTGGCGCCAAAAGCGGCGAACATCATCGTTAAAGGCGAAAAAATGGGGCCAGAGCCGGTGATTAAAGGGCTCTGGGCAGTGACGATTCTGGTCACTGTGGTCATTCTGTTTGTCGCATTGTTCTGGTAAGGAGACACCTGTGATCAATCCAAATCCAAAACGTTCTGACGAGCCGGTCTTCTGGGGCCTGTTCGGTGCAGGCGGCATGTGGAGCGCCATCATCGCGCCGGTCATTATCCTGCTGGTCGGCATTATGCTGCCGCTGGGGCTGTTCCCGGGCGATGCGCTGAGCTACGAGCGCGTACTGGCCTTTGCGAGCAGCTTTATCGGTCGCGTGTTCATCTTCCTGATGATCGTCCTGCCGCTGTGGTGTGGCCTGCACCGCATTCACCATGCGATGCATGACCTGAAAATCCATGTACCGAGCGGTAAATGGGTGTTCTACGGTCTGGCAACCATCCTGACCGTGGTGACGCTGATTGCGGTAGTCACCCTCTGACGCTTCAGGCCCGCCATCCGGCGGGCCTGTTATTTCTGCATTTTGCCCACCAGCCACTGCGCAAACTCACGCATTGCGGGGGTTTCTGCCCGCGACTGGAGTCGCGTCAGCCAGTAACTGCCCAGGTCAATCTGCGTCGCAAACGGCTGCACGATGCGCTCGCTGTTCAGCAAATGACTAAACATATCAACAGGCGCGATGGCAATTCCCACGCCCGCCTGAGCGGCCTCAAGCATGGTCACAGACGAATCAAACACCATCACCCGGTGCGTCGGTGAAGGAGGATGCTCACCCGCCGCCTGCATCCAGGCAGCCCATTCGTCGCGTCGATAAGAGCGCAGCAGGGTAAATTTCAGGATATCTGCCGGGTTTTTTAGCACAGAGGCGATATCCGGCGTGCAAAGCGGAGCCAGCGGCGCAGGGCAAAGAAACTGCGCCTCGGTACCATGCCACGCGCCTCCACCATAGCGGATGGTGTAATCCAGTCCTTCGGCGGCAGGATCGACACGGTTGTTATGCGTGGAAAGCTGCAGATCAATGTGCGGATAGCAGCGACGAAAATCCTCCAGCTGCGGAAAAAGCAACCCCGTCGCAAAGGTACCCACCACGCCGATCTTCAGCTTCTCCATGGCAAGATGGTGAGTAAAGCGATCGAGCAGACCGGCGATACGATCGAACGAATCGTTCAGCACCGGCAGTAAATTCTCGCCTTCCGTGGTCAACGTCAGCCCACGGGAAACGCGAACGAACAGCTGGCAGTGCAGGTGCTGCTCCAGCGCTTTCACGTGTTGGCTAATGGCAGAATGGGTCACATTGAGCTCAATGGCGGCATGCGTAAAACTAAGATGCCTGGCGGCCGCTTCGAAAGCACGAAGCGAGTTAAGAGGAAGATAGCTTCGCGTCATCTGTCGTTCCGTTAGAAAAATTAACAGCTAATGCTAAATTTAACCGTTTGTCAGCCACAGTCAAATCCCACAGACTACGCTCGTCTGATGGGCCCGGACACTCCCCTGAACCGCGATTATGGAAGATAACTGATGATCAAAAAATCCCTTTGCTGCGCCCTGCTGCTCGGCGTTTCATGTTCCAGCATTGCTGCGTCGATGTCAGAAAAACAGCTGGCTGACGTGGTGGAAAAAAACATTACCCCCCTGATGAAAGCGCAGTCCATTCCGGGCATGGCGATTGCCGTGATCTACCAGGGTCAGCCGCACTATTTTACTTTTGGTAAAGCCGATGTTGCGGCGAACAAACCTGTTACCCCACAAACCCTGTTCGAACTGGGTTCTATCAGTAAAACTTTCACCGGCGTATTGGGCGGCGATGCCATTGCCCGCGGCGAAATATCGCTGGGCGATCCGGTAACCCAATACTGGCCTGAGCTGACGGGCAAGCAGTGGCAGGGGATTCGCATGCTGGATCTGGCAACCTATACCGCAGGCGGTCTGCCGCTACAGGTACCGGATGAGGTCACTGATAACGCCTCTCTGCTGCGCTTTTACCAGACATGGCAGCCGCAGTGGAAACCTGGCACCACGCGACTGTATGCGAACGCCAGCATCGGCCTGTTTGGCGCACTGGCGGTTAAACCTTCCGGCATGGGCTTTGAACAGGCCATGACGAAGCGGGTCTTTAAACCGCTCAGGCTCGACCATACTTGGATCAACGTTCCGAAAGCAGAAGAGGCACATTACGCCTGGGGATACCGTGACGGTAAAGCGGTCCACGTGTCACCGGGGATGCTGGGCGCCGAAGCCTACGGCGTGAAAACCAACGTGCAGGATATGGCGAGCTGGGTGGTGGCCAATATGGCTCCGGATAACGTTCAGGATGCATCGCTGAAGCAAGGCATTACGCTGGCGCAGTCGCGCTACTGGCGCGTGGGGGCCATGTATCAGGGACTGGGCTGGGAAATGCTTAACTGGCCGGTCGATGCCAAAACCGTGGTTGAAGGTAGCGACAACAAGGTCGCGCTGGCACCCCTGCCTGCGAGAGAAGTGAATCCTCCGGCGCCTCCGGTAAAAGCCTCATGGGTGCACAAAACCGGCTCCACCGGCGGATTCGGCAGCTATGTGGCTTTTATCCCGGAGAAGCAGCTTGGCATCGTGATGCTGGCGAACAAGAACTATCCGAACCCGGCACGCGTTGAGGCGGCATACCGTATCCTCGACGCGCTGCAGTAAAACATTGCCGGGTGGCGGCTTCGCCTTACCCGGCCTACAAAATCCACGGTGTGACGCCGCACAAAAGCCACATTTTCCTTGCTGTCATCTACACTTAACAGAAAACAGTAAGGAAACACCTATGCGCATTCTGCCTGTTATCGCTGCAGTGACAGCCGCGTTTTTAGTCGTTGCCTGCAGTTCCCCTACCCCGCCACCCGGCGTCACCGTCATCACGCCTTTCGATTCACAACGTTTCCTTGGAACCTGGTATGAAATCGCCCGAATGGATCATCGGTTCGAGCGCGGTTTAGAAAAAGTCACAGCCCATTACAGTTCAATGGATGACGGCGGTATTCAGGTCGTTAACCGTGGTTACAACCCGGACCGGGCGATGTGGCAACAGTCGGTTGGCAAGGCGTACTTCACCGGCGACGCGAGCCGTGCCGCCTTGAAAGTCTCTTTCATCGGCCCGTTCTACGGTGGATATAACGTGATTGCACTCGACAGAGAATATCGTCACGCATTAGTGTGCGGGCCGGATCGCGACTACCTGTGGATACTCTCCCGCACCCCGACCATTTCACCTGAAATGAAACAGCAGATGCTGGACGTGGCGACCCGGCAAGGGTTTGATGTAGCGAAATTAGTTTGGGTTGAACAGCCGCATTAATGCGTGCTGAGCTTCAGGCCAACGATCCCGGCAACAATCAGGGCGAGGCTGGCAATACGCGCCAGACTCGCTGACTCTCCCAACAACAGAATGCCGGTGATGGCCGCGCCTACCGCTCCAATTCCAGTCCAGACCGCATAAGCCGTCCCAACAGGCAGGGTACGCATTGCCCATGACAGCATGACAATACTGACAATCATTGCGGTAACGGTAATGACGCTGGGCGTCAGACGGGTAAAACCGTGGGTATATTTCAGACCAATTGCCCAAACCACTTCGAGCAAACCGGCAATGAAAAGAATAATCCAGGACATTTCAGGCTCCTTAACTTAAGTACAAGTTGGGGCCGTCCCCGGTGAAAGAAGCGCTTACGGGTCGTCCCGAAAGGCAGAGATTACGCTCAATATTGTGGATAGAGTGCGCTTTTTTTTCAATCCCTTTGTGCTGAATATGTTAAGGCAAGAAATAGCCTCAGTATGGCGCGCAGTTCAGGCATTTATCACTCATCCGACTTCTCTATGATGATGTGCTTTCTGATGGCAGGAAGCCAAACCACTAGCCGACTGCGAATCCACTATGTTCAAAATTCTTTTGATTGACCGTTGCCACTTCACCCGTACGGGTTTTGAAGCATGGCTCAATCATTCTGGTCTTTTTCCGGGTCACTTCGTCGTGACCGGGTTGAATAACCTCTTCCTCGCCAGAGAGCATATCCTGCAGTGGAAACCGACGCTGGTTATCGCTGACTTACACGGTTTTCGACACGATTTTCATCATTTTCAGCAACTCTCTTCCCTGATGATTGCCAGCGAAACGCAGCCCTTTATTTTACTCCAGTCAGGCGAAGAACAAGACATGACAAACTACCTGACACAATTCCCGGTATGGGCTTCGCTGTTGAAAAATGCCGATTTAGAAGAAGTGGCGATGGTGATTAATGACGCGCTGACGTCATGCGCAAGCGTTGAAATGCCGCAGATTGCCGCCCCGCTGCTGACTCGTCAGGAGGAGAAAGTGCTAACGCTGTGGATGGACGGCGCGAGCAACCAGAAGATTGCCAGCCATTTAAGTATTAACGGAAAAACGGTTTATACCTACAAGCGGAATATCAGGATGAAGCTGCATATGGATACGCGCTATTCCCCGTTTTTATCCCTGCAGGAAGCAGAGAATTGACGGTACGGTAAGAGTGGTGCGCCGTACCGTCAGTGCGTCATTAGTTCTGAGCTTTAGTGGCTGCACCAGAAATAGCATTGCCACCATCGGAGATATCTTCCCCTACACCGCGGGTGGTATTACATGCAGTCAGTACAGAAGAGAGCACCAGAACAGAAAAGATCGCTGCAATTGTTTTCTTAACCATAATATCTTCCTTTTATAGCCAAAGTTGTTTTGTGTATAGCAACTTAAGGATAGACAAGATCCCGTCATTTGACGGCACAGGAAGCATTTTTAAGAAAATTAGACGAAATTAGCTGGCTGCATTAGAAATGACGTGGCCAAGATCTTTGATGTCTTCACCCACGCCGCGCGCGGTATTGCATCCAGAAAGGATTGCGCTGGTCAGCGCTAACAGAAGCAGAATTTTAACGGTACGTTTCATCATCCCTGCCTGCAAAAATCAGGCGCAGCGGGCGCTGCGCCTTCAATCATGACGTAAATTACTTCACGCGGGACACGTATTCGCCGGAGCGGGTATCCACTTTGATCACTTCGCCAGTCTGGACGAACAGTGGCACTTTAACCACTGCGCCGGTAGACAGTTTCGCTGGCTTACCGCCGGTACCTGCGGTGTCACCTTTCAGACCTGGATCGGTTTCAACGATTTCCAGTTCTACGAAGTTTGGTGGGGTCACAGCGATAGGCTGGCCGTTCCACAGGGTCACGATGCACTCAGCCTGATCCAGCAGCCATTTAGCGCTGTCGCCTACTGCTTTCTCATCAGCAGACAGCTGTTCGAAAGTAGAGTTGTTCATGAAATGATAGAACTCACCGTCGTTGTACAGATAGGTCAGGTTCATATCAACAACATCAGCGCCTTCAGCGGAGTCAGTAGACTTGAAGGTTTTCTCAACACGGGTGCCGGTCAGCAGGCGGCGCAGCTTAACGCGTGCGAATGCCTGGCCTTTACCTGGTTTAACGAATTCGCTGGCTTCAACCGCGTACGGTTCGCCGTCCATCATGATTTTAAGACCAGCACGAAAATCGTTGCTATAGTACGTTGCCATAAGGCCCTCTAAATTTGTTAACTGGTAGCTAAGCCACAAAATGGCGCATATTGTAACCCTAAACACCCCGTCCAGAGAAGATTGGTTATCGCAACTTGCCGATGTAATCACCAGTCCTGATGAATTGCTGCGTCTTTTAGACCTCGATCAACACGAAGAGTTGCTTGCAGGCCGCGAGGCAAAGCGCCTTTTTGCCCTGCGCGTTCCCCGTGCGTTTGTTGCGCGTATGGAGAAAGGTAACCCCGACGATCCGCTATTAAAACAAACGCTTACTTCGCAGGATGAGTTTGTCACCGCCCCGGGTTACAGCACCGATCCGCTGGAAGAGCAGAACAGCGTGGTGCCGGGTTTACTGCACAAGTACCTCAACCGCGCCCTGCTGCTGGTAAAAGGCGGCTGTGCGGTAAATTGTCGTTATTGCTTCCGTCGGCACTTCCCCTATGCCGACAATCAGGGCAATAAACGCAACTGGCAGGTCGCGCTGGACTATATCGCCGCCCATCCCGAGCTTGATGAGATTATTTTTTCCGGCGGCGACCCGCTGATGGCGAAAGATCACGAGCTGGACTGGCTGCTGACGCAGCTGGAAGCCATCCCGCACATCAAGCGTCTGCGCATTCATAGCCGTTTGCCGATTGTTATTCCGGCGCGGATCACCGATGGGCTGGTCTCTCGCCTTGAGCAGTCTCGTTTACAGGTGCTGCTGGTAAACCATATCAACCACGCGAACGAAATTGACGATGAATTTCGGGCGGGGATGGCGCGTCTGCGTAAAGCGGGCGTGACGCTGCTGAACCAGAGCGTGCTGCTGCGCGGCGTAAACGATAGCGCCCGCGTGCTGGCAGATTTGAGCAATGCGTTGTTTGATGCGGGCGTGATGCCCTATTACCTGCACGTGCTGGATCGCGTTCAGGGCGCAGCGCATTTCATGGTGACGGATGAAGAAGCCCGGCAGATTATGCGCGAACTGTTAACGCTGGTTTCAGGCTATATGGTGCCGAAGCTGGCGCGTGAGATTGGCGGTGAGCCGAGCAAGACGCCGCTGGATTTGCAACTGCGGCAGTGCTAAAAGGCAGGTGGCGCTTCGCTTACCTGCCCTACGGGGTCCGGGCGCAGCGCCATCAGCAAATTAACTCAGTTCGGGCACTTGTAGACCTGGCCATTCATCTGGCTGGCGGTCGGCACGAAGCTGGACAGCATACCCTGCGTTGGGCTGCTCACGCCGTAAATCACGTTACCGCCCATTGCCGCAGCCTGGTTACGCAGGGCATTCGCCGCACCGCGCATAGAGCCACCTTCTTCGCCATGCTGACCTGACATCCAGTTACTTTGCTCACCGGTTGCCGTGCCTAACAGCTGGCATTCGCTGCCCGGCTTATCTTCCACAAAGCGAACGCCCTGGCCCGCTGCCGACAGCTCATTGCTGGAGCTACAACCCGCCAGCAGCAATGCTGCCCCTACAATCCCTGCACAGACTTTTACGCGCATGTTATTCCTCGTTTTCAATAAGCTGGACAGTAGTTGTCCGTGTGTAAACCTTATACCTAAAAGATGACCAAAAGAAAAACCCCCGAGCATTTCTGCCCGGGGGTTTTTCACATTCTAAGAGGTAAAGCGCACGATTACATCATGCCGCCCATACCGCCCATGCCGCCCATACCAGCAGCACCTAAGTCAGGCGCGTCGCCTTTTGGCAGGTCGGTCACCATGCACTCGGTGGTGATCATCAGGCCAGCAACAGAAGCCGCATACTGCAGAGCAGAACGGGTTACTTTTGTTGGGTCCAGAATACCGAAGTCGATCATGTTGCCATATTCTTCAGTTGCCGCGTTGTAACCGTAGTTACCTTCGCCCGCTTTCACGTTGTTGGTTACAACAGATGGCTCTTCACCGGCGTTGGACACGATCTGACGCAGTGGCGCTTCCATCGCGCGCAGCGCAACTTTGATACCCACGTTCTGATCTTCGTTCTGAGCAGTCAGGCCTGCCAGCTTAGCGGCAACACGCACCAGCGCGACACCACCACCAGCAACCACGCCTTCTTCTACCGCAGCACGGGTCGCGTGCAGGGCATCGTCAACGCGTGCTTTTTTCTCTTTCATTTCAACTTCGGTCGCCGCACCGACTTTGATTACCGCAACGCCGCCAGCCAGTTTCGCTACGCGCTCCTGCAGTTTTTCACGGTCGTAGTCAGAAGTCGCTTCTTCGATTTGCTTACGGATCTGACCCACGCGGCCCTGAATAGCGGCTTCTTCACCCACGCCATCGATGATGGTGGTGGTGTCTTTGTTGATCACAACGCGTTTCGCCTGGCCGAGGTCTTCCAGGGTCGCTTTTTCCAGCTCCATACCGATCTCTTCAGAGATCACGGTACCGCCAGTCAGGGTAGCGATATCCTGCAGCATTGCTTTACGACGATCGCCGAAGCCAGGTGCTTTAACCGCAGCCACTTTCACGATGCCGCGCATGGTGTTAACCACCAGGGTCGCCAGCGCTTCGCCTTCAACGTCTTCAGCGATGATAACCAGCGGCTTGCCTGCTTTCGCAACGGCTTCCAGCACTGGCAGCATTTCGCGGATGTTGGAGATTTTCTTGTCAGCCAGCAGGATGAACGGGCTTTCCAGCTCAACAGCGCCAGTCTCTGGCTTGTTGATGAAGTATGGGGACAGGTAACCGCGGTCGAACTGCATACCTTCAACCACGTCCAGTTCGTCTTCCAGACCGGTACCGTCTTCAACGGTGATCACGCCTTCTTTACCGACTTTATCCATCGCTTCTGCGATCAGTTTACCTACGGTTTCGTCGGAGTTAGCGGAGATGGTACCAACCTGAGCAATCGCTTTAGAGTCAGAGCACGGTACGGACAGCGCTTTCAGTTCTTCAACAGCGGAAGCGACAGCTTTGTCGATACCACGTTTCAGATCCATTGGGTTCATGCCCGCAGCAACGGCTTTCAGACCTTCAGTGATGATAGCCTGTGCCAGTACGGTCGCGGTGGTGGTACCGTCGCCTGCAGCGTCGTTCGCTTTAGAGGCCACTTCTTTCACCATCTGCGCGCCCATGTTTTCGAACTTGTCTTCCAGCTCGATTTCACGTGCAACAGAAACACCATCTTTGGTGATGGTTGGCGCGCCGAAGGATTTGTCCAGCACTACGTTACGACCTTTCGGACCCAGGGTCACTTTCACTGCGTCTGCCAGTACGTTTACGCCGCGGAGCATTTTTACACGAGCGTCGTTACCGAATTTTACGTCTTTAGCTGCCATGTTCTTATTTCCTCAAATTCGTACAGTTTCGTGCGTAAATTACGCTTCAACAATTGCCAGAATGTCGCTCTCGGACATGATCAACACTTCTTCATTGTCGATCTTCTCGGATTTCACGCCGTAGCCATCGTTGAAAATGACGATGTCACCAACTTTAACGTCCAGCGGCTGCACAGTTCCGTTTTCCAGGATGCGGCCCTTACCGACAGCGATGATTTCGCCACGCGTTGATTTGGCTGCCGCAGAACCGGTCAGAACGATGCCGCCAGCAGACTTGGTTTCAACTTCTTTACGTTTGACGATCACACGATCATGTAACGGACGAATACTCATTGATAGCTCTCCTTTGAGAAAGTCATTATCAGTTATGGATAACGCCGGGCCGCATGCGGTTTTCCGGCTAGTGCCCTGAGAGATGGGGATAGCTTTTTCCCCCTTCAAGGGGGAATCGAAAAAAAATTTGCGAAAGTGTTACCATCGCCTCTCTTTTGATGGTGGCAGGACGATGGAAATGAGTGGACTCAAGCAGGAGTTGGGGCTGGCACAGGGCGTTGGCTTACTCTCCACCTCCTTGTTAGGCACGGGCGTGTTTGCCGTACCCGCCCTGGCCGCGCTGGTCGCGGGGAATAACAGTCTGTGGGCGTGGCCTGTGTTGATTGTGCTGGTTTTCCCGGTGGCAATTGTCTTCGCCATCCTCGGGCGGCATTTTCCCAGCGCGGGCGGCGTGGCGCATTTTGTCGGCATAGCGTTTGGTCCGCGCCTTGAGCGCGTCACCGGCTGGCTCTTTCTCTCCGTCATTCCGGTTGGTCTTCCTGCGGCGTTGCATATTGCGACCGGCTTTGGTCAGGCGCTGTTTGGCTGGCATAACGCGCAGTTGTTGCTGGCCGAACTGGGCACGTTGGCTATCGTCTGGTGGGTGGGCTCGCGCGGCGCCAGCTCCAGCGCCAATCTGCAGACGCTGGTTGCGGTGCTGATTGTTGCGCTCGTTGCTGCTATCTGGTGGGCGGGCGATATCACAATAAAAGAAATTCCCTTTCCCGCGGTAACAGACGTCGACCATTCACAGCTTTTCGCCGCCCTCTCCGTCATGTTCTGGTGTTTTGTGGGCCTGGAAGCCTTTGCCCATTTGGCGTCGGAATTTAAGCAGCCTGAACGTGATTTTCCCCGCGCGCTGATGATTGGCCTGCTGCTGGCGGGTACGGTCTATTGGGCGTGTACCGTGCTGGTATTACACTTCAACGCGTTCGGTGCGGATCTCGCTGCCGCGGCATCGCTGCCTGGCATTGTGGTTGAACTGTTCGGTGTGAAAGCGCTGTGGATCGCCTGCGTCATCGGCTATCTGGCCTGTTTTGCCAGCCTGAATATTTATATCCAGAGCTTTGCCCGGCTGGTGTGGTCGCAGGCGCTCGACAAACCTGAGAATCGCCTCGCGCGCCTGTCTAAACGCCAGCTACCGCTGAATGCCCTGAATGCCGTGCTGGGCTGCTGCGTCCTGAGTTCGCTGTGTATTTACGCGCTGGATATCAATCTGGACGCGCTGATCGTTTACGCCAACGGCATTTTCATCATGATCTACCTGCTGTGTATGCTCGCGGGCTGCCGTCTGCTGAAAGGTCGCTATAAAGCCCTGGCGGTCGTTGGGGGTGTGCTTTGCCTGCTGCTGCTGGCGATGGTGGGATGGAAGAGTCTGTACGCTATTGTCATGCTGGCAGGGCTGTGGCTGTTTTTACCGAAACAGCAGAATCCGTAGGCCCGGTAAGCGAAGCGCCACCGGGCAAAAAAATCACCGATCGTCTTTATGATCTAACCGGTCGCGCTGGTCGTCCTTACGCTGATACTCCCCTTCAAACGTATCACCCGGCCCGGTGCTGAACCCGCCACCCGGCATGCGGCTGAAACGCAAATGCGGCAGCAGCTTCATGGTCAGGTGCTTCTGCACCGGCGGTAACAGCAGCAACAGGCCGAGGAAATCGGTGAAGAACCCCGGCAGGATCAGCAGCAGGCCCGCAATAATCAGCGACACGCTTTTGATCATCTCGGCTGCCGGGCTTTCGCCCGCGGCCATCTTCTGCTGCATTAACAGGAAATTTTTGAAACCCTGATTACGCACCAGCGACATGCCGATGACGGAGGTGAAGATCACCAGAATCAACGTCAGCAGCACGCCCAGCACGTAGGCAACCTGAATGAAAATCGAAATCTCAATGTAAACATAGAGAAAGAAAGCAATAAACGGTATCCAGCGCACTGGCATCTCCTGTAGGGCAGGTGCCATCTGGCCCCTGTCTGAATGTGTTCGCAAAACGCGTTTTTTAGAGATGGCGACGGTTAGCCAAAATTCAATCGGTTTGCACGGATATTTTTTTCGGAAATATTAAAGCGGTGACACATTTCACAGATTAATAATTATCATGGAATCGGGTCGATAATAAGTGATCCAGCTTACGGCAATTCGCTATCATCAGCATATGATCTCGAACATCAGGCCGATTGAGGGAATAATCGTCGGTCAGAAAATATTCAAAACCACATATATACTGTGTGTTTAGTACAATCCATCGGCAGCTTGAAAAGAAGGTTCACATGTTAAACAACATTCGTATCGAAGAAGACTTGTTGGGTACCAGGGAAGTTCCAGCGGATGCCTACTACGGTGTTCACACTCTGAGAGCGATTGAAAACTTCTACATCAGCAACAGCAAAATCAGCGACATCCCTGAGTTTGTCCGTGGCATGGTGATGGTGAAGAAAGCCGCAGCACTGGCAAACAAAGAGCTGCAAACCATTCCTAAAAGCGCTGCAAATGCGATTATCGCCGCGTGCGATGAAGTGCTGAACAACGGCAAATGCATGGATCAGTTCCCGGTTGACGTCTACCAGGGTGGCGCGGGCACCTCCGTCAACATGAACACCAACGAAGTGCTGGCAAACATCGGCCTGGAGCTGATGGGTCACCAGAAAGGTGAATACCAGTACCTCAACCCGAACGACCACGTTAACAAGTGTCAGTCTACCAACGATGCTTACCCAACCGGCTTCCGCATCGCGGTCTATGCCTCTGTAGTGAAACTGGTGGACGCGATCAACCAGCTGGGCGATGGCTTCCAGCGTAAAGCGGTTGAGTTCCAGGATATCCTGAAAATGGGTCGTACCCAGTTGCAGGACGCAGTCCCTATGACCCTCGGTCAGGAGTTCCACGCGTTTAACGTGCTGCTGAATGAAGAGACCAAAAACCTGCTGCGCACCTCTGAACTGCTGCTGGAAGTGAACCTGGGCGCAACCGCCATCGGTACACGCCTGAACACGCCAGACGGCTATCAACAGCTGGCGGTACAGAAACTGGCTGAAGTCTCTAACCTGGCCGTCGTCCCTGCGGAAGATCTGATTGAAGCAACGTCCGACTGCGGCGCATACGTCATGGTTCACAGCGCCCTGAAACGTCTGGCGGTGAAACTGTCCAAAATCTGTAACGACCTGCGCCTGCTCTCTTCAGGCCCGCGCGCGGGTCTGAACGAGATTAACCTGCCAGAACTGCAGGCGGGTTCATCCATCATGCCAGCCAAAGTTAACCCGGTTGTGCCAGAAGTGGTCAATCAGGTCTGCTTCAAAGTCATCGGTAACGACACCACCGTGACCATGGCCTCTGAAGCCGGTCAGCTGCAGCTGAACGTGATGGAGCCAGTGATTGGCCAGGCGATGTTTGAATCCATTCACATCCTGACCAACGCCTGCTATAACCTGCTGGAAAAATGCATCAACGGCATCACCGCCAATAAAGAAGTGTGTGAAGGTTACGTCTATAACTCTATCGGGATCGTCACCTACCTCAACCCGTTCATCGGCCACCACAACGGCGATATCGTCGGTAAGATTTGTGCCGAAACCGGTAAGAGCGTGCGTGAAGTCGTGCTTGAGCGCGGACTGTTGACCGAAGCGGAGCTGGACGATATCTTCTCGGCCCAGAACCTGATGCACCCGGCGTATAAAGCGAAACGATATACCGATGAAAGCGAACAGTAACCGTTCAGGCTAAGCTTCCGAAAGGCACGTCACTTGTGACGTGCCTTTTTTCTTTTTAAGCATTACCAATTACACAACATTTCAATATCAACTTGTTAATAAACAAGGAAGGCACTTATGTTTGGAGCAGAACTCGTCATCGTCTTGTTGGCGATTTATTTGGGCGCACGACTCGGGGGGATCGGCATCGGTTTTGCCGGCGGTCTCGGGGTGCTCGTTCTTACCCTTATCTTTCAGATCAAACCCGGCGCAATCCCTTTTGACGTTATCGAAATCATCATGGCAGTTATTGCGGCTATCGCGGCCATGCAGGTCGCAGGCGGTATGGACTACCTGGTGAGCCTGGCGGAGCGTATGCTGCGCCGCCATCCAAAATATATTACCTTCCTTGCCCCGCTGGTGACCTGGTTTATGACCATTCTCGCCGGTACGGGCCACACCGCCTTCTCTACGCTGCCAGTGATTACTGAAGTGGCGAAAGAACAAGGTATTCGCCCGTCGCGTCCGCTCTCTATTGCCGTCGTCGCGTCCCAGATTGCAATTACCGCCTCGCCGATTTCTGCTGCGGTGGTCTTCTTCGCCGGTATCCTTGAGCCGATGGGCGTGAGCTACCTGACGCTGCTGGCGATCTGTATTCCGGTGACGCTGATTGCGGTCATGATCACCGCCGTGCTCTGTAACTTCCTCGGAGCCGAGCTGAAAGACGATCCGGTTTACCAGGAACGCCTGGCGAAAGGTGAAGTGAAGCTGCGCGGCAGCCAGGTCTTCGAGCTGAAGCCACACGCAAAACGCTCCGTGTTGCTGTTCCTGATCGGTATTGTCGCCGTGATGTTCTACGCGACCGCCATCAGCGACACCGTGGGTCTGATCCAGAACCCGGTCCTGCCGCGTAACGAAGCGATTGTGGTGTTCATGCTGACCATCGCAACGCTGATTAGCATCACCTGTAAAATTGACACCAGCGAAGTGCTGAACGCCAGCACCTTCAAATCAGGTATGAGCGCCTGCGTGTGCGTACTGGGCGTAGCCTGGCTCGGTGATACCTTCGTGAAAGCGCACATCAGCGACATCCAGACCGTAGCCGGTGACCTGCTGCACAATTACCCGTGGCTGCTGGCGGTCGTGCTGTTCTTTGCTGCGACCCTGCTCTACTCTCAGGCCGCCACCACCAAAGCGCTGATGCCTGCGGCACTGATGCTGGGTGTGACGCCGCTGACGGCAATTGCCTCTTTCGCGGCGGTTTCTGCGCTGTTCGTATTGCCAACCTACCCAACCCTGCTGGCGGCGGTTGAAATGGATGACACCGGCTCAACGCGTATCGGTAAGTACGTGTTTAACCATGCGTTCCTGATCCCGGGCGTCGTCGCCATTACGCTTTGCGTGATCCTCGGCTTTATCATCGGCGGCATTGTGCTGTAAACGGATTGCCGTTGTAAAAATAGTTAAAATCGGGCCGCTCAGCGGCCCGTTTCATTAATGACCAACTGCCTTGCGTGATATAGTGAAGACTTTCGTGATGAGGAGGTCGACTTGTGAACACGCCTGATGCTGTTGTCGTACTGTGCACCGCCCCTGATGAAGCCACTGCCCAGGATCTCGCCGCCAAAGTGCTGGCCGAAAAACTGGCTGCCTGCGTGACGCTCCTCCCCGGTGCCACCTCCCTTTATTACTGGGAAGGCAAGCTGGAGCAGGAGTACGAAGTCCAGATGTTGCTCAAAACCAATCCGGCGAATCAGCAGGCGCTACTCGACTGCCTCAAATCTCATCATCCTTACCAAACTCCGGAACTGCTGGTGCTGCCAGTGGTCCACGGCGATAACGACTATCTCTCATGGCTCAACGCTTCCTTACGCTGATCCTGCTGCTGTGCAGCACATCAGTATTTGCCGGGTTGTTTGACGCGCCCGGCCGTTCGAACTTTATTCCTGCCGACCAGGCGTTCGTTTTCGACTTTCAGCAAAACCAGCACGATCTCAATCTTACCTGGCAGGTGAAAGAGGGCTATTACCTTTACCGCAAGCAGGTGAGCATTACGCCTGCCCAGGCTAAGGTGGGCGCATTGCAGATGCCCGCGGGCGAGTGGCACGAGGACGAGTTCTACGGTAAGAGTGAAATCTATCGCCAGCGCTTAAGCGTGCCCGTTACGGTGAATCAGGCCGACAAGGGTGCTACGCTGGCCGTCACCTATCAAGGGTGTGCGGATGCCGGGTTCTGCTATCCGCCGGAAACGAAAGTCGTGCCCCTTAGCGAAGTTAATGCTGCCGCCGCTATTCCCCCTCTCCCCTCAGGGGAGAGGGCCAGGGTGAGGGGTGAAGGCGAAGGCGAAGCCGCGTCAGACCTTCCGTTCTCAGCACTGTGGGCCTTACTGATTGGCATCGGCATCGCCTTTACGCCATGCGTCCTGCCAATGTACCCGCTTATTTCTGGCATCGTACTGGGCGGCAAACAACGCCTCTCCACCGCACGTGCGCTGTTGCTGGCCTTCATCTACGTGCAGGGTATGGCGCTGACATACACCGCGCTCGGCCTCGTCGTCGCCGCTGCCGGATTGCAGTTCCAGGCGGCGCTTCAGCACCCTTACGTGCTTATCGGCCTGTCAGCGGTGTTTATCCTGCTGGCGCTGTCGATGTTTGGCCTGTTCACGCTGCAGCTGCCCTCCTCGCTGCAAACCCGCTTAACGCTGATGAGTAACCGTCAGCAGGGCGGCTCGGCAGGCGGGGTGTTTGCAATGGGCGCGATAGCAGGGCTGATCTGCTCCCCCTGCACCACCGCGCCGCTGAGCGCGATCCTGCTGTACATCGCCCAGAGCGGCAACATGTGGCTCGGCGGCGGGACGTTGTACCTCTATGCACTCGGCATGGGCCTGCCGCTGATTCTGGTGACGGTATTCGGCAACCGCCTGCTGCCGAAGAGTGGCCCGTGGATGGAGACGGTAAAAACCGCGTTTGGCTTTGTGATTCTGGCGCTGCCTGTATTCCTGCTGGAGCGCATCATCGGTGATGTCTGGGGCATTCGCCTGTGGGCAATGCTCGGTGTGGCCTTCTTCGCCTGGGCATTTATCGTCAGCCTGGGCGCAAAAAAAGCGTGGATGTGCCTGGTGCAAATTATTCTGCTCGCCGCTGCGCTGGTGAGCGTGCGTCCGCTACAGGATTGGGCGTTCGGCTCACCCGTTAGCGAGACGCAGGCGCACCTGAATTTCATGCAGATTAATAACGTGGATGAACTCAACGCCGCCCTGATGCAAGCAAAAGGCAAACCGGTGATGCTCGATCTCTATGCCGACTGGTGTGTCGCCTGTAAAGAGTTTGAAAAATACACCTTTAGCGATCCGCAGGTACAACGTGCCCTGAAAGACACGGTTCTGCTCCAGGCGAATGTGACAGCCAATAATGCGCAGGATAAAGCGCTGCTAAAACAACTTAACGTTCTTGGGCTGCCAACGATTCTGTTCTTCAATGAGCAGGGCGAAGAGCAGCCGATGCAGCGTGTAACCGGGTTTATGGATGCGATGGCGTTCAGCGCGCATTTGCGCAATCGCCAACCGTAAACAACACTTTAGACGGGACAAACCGTTGGGAATAACGGAGGAGAAAACCGTGCAACGTGAAGACGTACTGGGACAAGCCCTGCAATTACTTGAGATTCAAGGGATCGCCAGCACCACGCTTGAGATGGTCGCCGACCGTATCGATTACCCTCTGGACGAGCTTACCCGCTTCTGGCCCGATAAAGAGGCGCTGCTCTATGACGCCCTGCGCTACCTCAGCCAGCAGGTGGATATCTGGCGCAGGCAGCTGATGCTGAATGAAGAGCTCACGGCAGAGCAAAAGCTGCTGGCGCGCTATACCGCCCTGACGGAATGCGTTAGCAACAACCGCTATCCGGGCTGTCTGTTCATCGCCGCCTGTACGTACTTCCCCGATCCAGGCCACCCCATCCATCAGCTGGCAGATCAGCAAAAACGTGCGGCGCATGACTTTACCCACGAACTGCTGACCACGCTTGAAGTGGATGACCCGGCTATGGTGGCGAAGCAGATGGAGCTGGTGCTGGAAGGTTGCCTGAGCCGTATGCTGGTGAACCGTAGTCAAGCGGATGTGGATACTGCTCACCGTCTGGCGGAGGACATTCTGCGCTTCGCCCAGTGCCGTATGGGCGGGGCACTGACTTAAGCCAGCATGCCCGCCCAGGCGGAGACGAGCAGACACAGCGCCATCAGACGTTGAAATCGCACCATCGCCACGGTGGTGCGAAAAATTTGGTTCACCGCTTTACCCAGCCACGCCCAGCACATCAAACAGGCTATCGAGATCTGCAGAAACCATAGCGCCATTAGCGCGATATCCCGCAATGCATGGTCGCCCGCCGGAGCAAACAGGCTGACAACCGCCAGCGCCATCATCCAGGTTTTCGGATTCACAATCTGCAGCAGCGCCGCTGCCTGAGCGGTGAATCGGACAGGACTTTTAGCGGAGAGACTGGCAGCCGGGGCGCTAAACAGCTGCCAGCTCATCCAGCTTAGCCACAGCACGCCCACCCAGCTCATTATCTGACGTATCAAAGGATACTGACGCAGCACTTCCCCTGTGCCCGCGCCTGATACCAGCACGATCGCACTGGCCGCGATACACCCGCCCAGAATAGCAGGTACGGTATTTTTTACGCCAAAGTGCTGGCTGTTCGTAAGCACCAGAATATTGGTTGGCCCCGGCGTAATGGAGGCGACGAAAGCGAACAACAGGAAGGGTATCAAACTCACAGGTGGCTCCTTTTTATTAGAGCCATGAATGTGCCGTTATTTTTTGGAAACGTCTGGAAGGTTTGTGCACAACCGTCGGTAGTATGCAGGGGAGATACGGTAGGCCCGCTGAAACCAACGCCCCAGATGGCTTTGATCGGCAAAACCCACTGCCGTAGCCACATCAACAGGCTGCTCACCGCGCGCCAGCAGCTGTCGGGCCTTTGCCAGACGCAGCTGAATAAGCCATGCGTGCGGCGCCAGGTTGAACTCGCGCTTAAAACAGCGCGTCAGGGTAAAGCGATCCGTGCCTGTCTCGCGTGCAAGATCTGACAGCCCCACGTTCTCGTCGATATGGGCATAAAGATAGTCGCGTGCACGATGCGCCACGGCAGCGCTTTGTAACTGCGACGGGAGCTTCTTACGCCAGTGGCAATGGGCAGTCATGCGGGAGAGCAGATTATCCATTGTGCTCTGCTGAACGATTTTCATCTCGTCATTATGCAAAGTGGAGAACGTCTCACCTATAGCGCGCACCAGCTGCGGTTCCCGGGTCAACGTTTGGGCAAAGTGGAGTGAATAGTGCCCGGGAGTCGATTCGTACAGCCCCTGTAGCGCACGGGTGAGCCAACGCTCTTCCAGATAGAAGGTCAGATAGGTAAAGCCGCCCTCTACAGGCGCATCGCCGTCGTGGATCTCGCCGGGCTCAAGCAAAAATGCATCACCCGGCTGGCTACGATGACGCTCACGGCGGCAGTGAAACTGCTGCGTGCCGGAGAGGGTTATCCCTACCAGATAGCTATCGTGCCAGTGTGGATCATAGGCGTGTCCTTCGAAATGCGCTTTTATCGTCTCAATACCCGTATCTGCATGCTGACGCAGCTCAAGCCAGTCATTCGTCATACTGTCCTCCTCTTACTCTCAGCATTGCCGTATCACACTGGTACTGTCTGGAAGATTTGTGCATTTTCGCGGCGAAAGCGGACAGGTTGCCGCAAACTTAAGCAGTTGAACAGCTTTTCCCGAAATAATGTTGACGATCGGGCGTGATTGCGGTTTAATGCGCTCCGTTGCCCGGATAGCTCAGTCGGTAGAGCAGGGGATTGAAAATCCCCGTGTCCTTGGTTCGATTCCGAGTCCGGGCACCACTATTTAAAGAACCCAGCCTATGGCTGGGTTTTTGCTTTTCTGCGTTTATAAATCCCTTCTTTAGTATTCTTGTTTCTTTTTGCCGTGGCATCTTACAGTCTGCTTTGCCTTATCCGGCCTACTAAATCCGCAGCACTACTGGTTTTTTCTACGCTCAAAGCAAAAAACCCCGCACCTTTCGGTACGGGGTTCTTCTAATTGATGCCTGGCAGTTCCCTACTCTCACATGGGGAGACCCCACACTACCATCGGCGCTACGGCGTTTC